>NZ_JBIVLV010000003.1:0-684885 GCF_044752725.1 Streptomyces sp. NPDC088707
TGAGTTCTCAAGGAACGGACGCTTCCTTTGTACTCACCCTCTCGGGCTTTCCTCCGGGCTTCCCTTCGGTCTTGCGTTTCCGACTCTATCAGATCCTTTCGGCGTCTGATTCCCAGTCAGCGGGATTTGTCTTTCCGGCTGTTGGGCCGTTCCGACGAGTGAGACTTTAGCGGATTCCCTGCCTCCGACGCTAATCGGGGGCTGCGTTCGGGTTTCGAACGCGGATTCCTCATTTCGCAAAAGCGCACGGAAAGCAGAACGGCACGGCAAAGCGCCATCGGCTTCTGTGGATCTTGCGGGATGGCTGTCCGGGGCCGACCGGGGTCGGTGCTCACGTCGGACAACTCGGAGAACCTTACGGATCCGTCAATCCCGTGTCAACCCCGGTCCTCGGGCGTAGTCTCTGCGCATGACTACGCGTGCGCACACCACCCAGTGGTGGGCCGCCTGACGGCGGCCCACCACTCGCGCATGCAGCAAGCGGCCGCCGAATCGGCGGCCGTTCGCGTATCCCCCTCCGGGAGCCGGCCGTCGGGTCGGCGCTCAGGAGACGAGGGAGAACGAACGCCATGACGAGGATCTTCAGCGGGGTCAAGCCGACCGGGCATCTGACGCTCGGGAACTACCTCGGGGCCGTACGGCAGTGGGTCGAGGTCGATCAGCACAAGGCGGAGGCGCTGTTCAGCGTCGTCGATCTGCACGCGCTGACCGTGGAGCACGATCCGGCGCGGGTGCGGCGGCTCAGTCGGCAGGCGGCCACGCTGCTGCTTGCGGCGGGGCTCGATCCGCGGCGGTGCACCCTGTTCGTACAGAGTCATGTGGACGAGCACGCGCGGCTGTCGTACCTGCTCGAGTGCACGGCCACGGACGGCGAGCTGCGGCGGATGATCCAGTACAAGGAGAAGAGCGTCCGGGCGCGGGCCGCGGGTGAGGGTGTGCGGCTGTCGCTGCTGACCTATCCGGTGCTCATGGCGGCGGACATCCTGGTTTACGGGGCCGACGAGGTGCCGGCGGGTGAGGACCAGACGCAGCATGTGGAGCTCACCCGGGATCTGGCGGTGCGGTTCAACCAGCGGTACGGCCATACGTTCACGGTGCCGCGGGCGACGCGGCCCGAGGTGGCGGCGCGGGTCATGGACCTTCAGGACCCCACGTCGAAGATGGGGAAGTCGCACGCGAACGGGGCCGGGATCGTCTATCTGCTCGACGACGCGGAGACCGTGCGGCGGAAGATCATGCGGGCCGTGACCGACAGCGGGCGGGACGTGGAGTACGACCGGGAGGGCAGGCCGGGCGTCGCGAATCTCCTCGATCTGCTGGCCGCCGCGACAGGTGGGAACCCCGAGGCGCTGGCCGGTGTATATGAAACGTACGGATCGTTGAAGAAGGACACGGCGGACGCGGTCGTCGAGCTGCTGAGGCCCCTGCGGGAGCGGCATGCCGGGCTCGCGGCGGACCCCGGCCAGGTGGATCAGGTGCTACGGGACGGGGCCCTGCGGGCCCGGGAGACGGCGCGGCCCGTGGTGGACCGGGCCTATCGGGCGATCGGGTTGTTGCCTGCCGGGTGACGGAACGCGTTGCGGTAGTCGCGTGGGCTGGTGGCGAGGTGCGAGGCGAAGTGCTGGCGCATCGTGACCTCGCTGCCGAAGCCCGCGCGGCGGGCCACCTCGGGGAGGGGGTGGTCGGTGAGTTCGAGGAGTTTCTGGGCGGCGGCGACGCGCTGGGTGATGAGCCAGTGCAGGGGGGTGGTTCCGGTGGTGGCCTGGAAGTGGCGGGCGAAGGAGCGGGGTGACATGCCGGCGCGGGCGGCCAGGGTCGCGACGGTGTGGGGCTCGTCGAGGTGGGCGATGGCGTGGGCGCGGATGTCGGCGAGGGCGTCGGCGTCGCGGTCGGCGCGGGGGGTGGGGCGTTCGATGAACTGGGCCTGGGTGCCGGTGCGGAAGGGGGCGGTGACCATCGCGCGGGCGATGGCGGCGGCTGCCTCGGCTCCGTGGGCGGTGCGGACGAGGTGGAGGCAGAGGTCGATACCGGCGGCGGTGCCCGCGGAGGTCCAGACGCCGGTGTCCTCGACGAAGAGGGCGTCGGGTTCGACCTGGATCGCGGGGTGGCGGTCGGCGAGTGTCGTGGCCAGGTGCCAGTGGGTGACGGCGCGGCGGCCGTCGAGGAGTCCGGCGCGGGCGAGGACGAACGCGCCGGCGCAGAGCGAGGCGACCGGGGTGCCCGCGGTGTGGGCGCGGCGGAGGGCGTCGAGGACCTGGGTCGGGACGTCGGCGTCGGGGTCCTCGATGCCGGGGACGAGGACCAGGTCGGTGGGGGTGAGGTCGTCGAGCCAGTTGAGCGGGCGGTCGGGGGTGAGGGAGAGACCGCCGCGCAGGGGGATGGGGGTGTCCGGGTCGGTGGCCGTCCTGCGGAGTTCGAAGGGCGGGACGCCGCGGAGGGTGCGGTCGCTGCCCCAGACCTCGGTGACGACCGAGACGTCGAAGGCTCGGATGCCCGGGAAGGAGAGGAGGGCGATGCGCTGGGGGCGGAGCGCGGGCGTCTGCGACACAGGCGGCATGGATGGCAGTAAACCATCGATCGCTGTCATTCACCCCTCTGGGAGAGGGTCTCGGTCGGCGGCAGGATCGTGGGTATGGAGATCGCCGAGAACGCAGCGCTGGTAGTCATCGACGTGCAGAAGGGCTTCGAGGAGGAGTTCTGGGGGAAGCGGAACAATCCGGCCGCAGAGGAGAACATCGCGGCTCTGATCGACCTGTGGCAGGAGACGGGACGGCCGGTCGCGTTCGTGCGGCACGACTCGGTGGAGGGGTCTCGTTCGCCGCTGCGGGTGGGGTACGAGGGGAACGACTTCAAGGACTTCGTCGAGGAGCGGCGCGGCAAGGGCGGTGGTCCTGAGCTGCTGGTGACGAAGACCGTGAACTCCGCGTTCTACGGGGAGCCGTCGCTGGACGGGTGGCTGACCGGGCTCGACGTGGTGCAGATCGTGATCGTCGGGATCCAGACGAACATGTGCAACGAGACCACCGCGCGGATGGGCGGGAACCTCGGGTACGAGGTGGTGTTCCCGCTGGACGCGATGCACACGTTCGATCTGGAGGGGCCGTTCGGCTGGTCGCGGAGCGCGGACGAGCTGTCGCAGGCGACGGCCGTGTCCCTGCACGGGGGACGGTTCGCGAAGGTCGTGACGACGGAGGAGGTCGCGAAGGGGGCGTCCGTCGGGGTCCGGTGACCTCGGGGGTCAGCTGTTCCCGGAGGCGAGTTCGCGGCTGCGGTCGCGGGCGGCTTCGAGGGCGGCGATGAGGGCGGCGCGGACGCCGTGGTTCTCCAGCTCTCGGATGGCGCTGATGGTGGTGCCGGCCGGGGAGGTGACGGCCTCGCGGAGCTTGACGGGGTGCTCGCCGCTGTCGCGGAGCATCACGGCGGCGCCGATGGCGGCCTGGACGATCAGGTCGTGGGCCTGGGCGCGGGGCAGGCCGAGGAGGATCCCGGCGTCGGTCATGGCCTCGACGAGGAAGTAGAAGTACGCCGGGCCGGAGCCGGAGAGGGCGGTGGCGGCGTCCTGCTGGGACTCGGGGACGCGGAGGGTCTTGCCGACGCCGCCGAAGATCTCCTCGGTGTGCGCGAGGTGCGCGGGGGTGGCGTGGCTGCCGGCCGAGATGACGGACATGCCTTCGTCGACCAGGACGGGGGTGTTGGGCATGACGCGGACGACGGGGGTGCCGGTGGTGAGCCGGTCCTCGATGAAGGAGGTGGGGATGCCGGCGGCGGCGCTGATGATCAGGCGGTCGGCGGCGACGTGGGGGGCCAGCTCGTCGAGGAGCCGGCCCATGTCCTGGGGCTTGACGGCCAGGATGAGGGTGTCGGCGCGCTTGGCGGCCTCGGCGTTGGTGACGGTCTCGACGCCGTAGCGGGCGTGGAGCTCCTCGGCGCGTTCGGAGCGGCGGGCGGTGACCAGGAGGTTCGCGGGGCGCCAGCCGGCGCGGATCATGCCGCTGAGGAGCGCTTCACCGATCTTGCCGGTGCCGAGGACTGCGACGGTCTGGGTCATGGCTCTGTTCACCTCGCCGGAGGGGGTACGTGTGGTCATCCTTTCACCGGGGGGCCGCATGGTGTGCGGGTGTCCGAGGGGCGGTCACGCGGTGCGGCGGCGGAGGGTGGCCGCGCCGAGGCCGAGGACGAGGACGGCGCAGCCCGCGACGACGAGGGCGTCGCGGACGAAGTCGCCGGTGACGTCGGGGTGTCGGAGGACCTGGTTCATGCCGTCGACGGCGTACGACATGGGCAGGACGTCGGAGATCGCTTCGAGGGCGGGGGCCATGCGGTCGCGTGGGGTGAAGAGTCCGCAGAGGAGCAGCTGGGGGAAGATCACGGCCGGCATGAACTGGACGGCCTGGAACTCGGAGGCGGCGAAGGCGGAGACGAAGAGGCCGAGGGCGGTGCCGAGGAGGGCGTCGAGGAGGGCGACCAGGAGGAGGAGCCAGGGGGAGCCGATGACGTCGAGGCCGAGGAACCAGACGGCGAGGCCGGTGGCGAGGGCGGACTGGACGACGGCGAGGAGTCCGAAGGCGAGGGCGTAGCCGGCGATGAGGTCGGCCTTGCCGAGGGGCATGGCGAGGAGGCGTTCGAGGGTGCCGGAGGTGCGTTCGCGGAGGGTCGCGATGGAGGTCACCAGGAACATCGTGATGAGCGGGAAGATGCCGAGCAGGGAGGCGCCGGTGTTGTCGAAGGTGCCCGGGCTTCCGTCGAAGACGAATCGCAGCAGGAAGAGCATCACGCAGGGCACGAGGAGCATCAGGGCGATCGAGCGCGGGTCGTGGCGGAGCTGACGCAGGACGCGGGCGGCGGTGGCGAGGGTGCGGGCGGGGTTCATGACCGGGGCTCCTCGTGGGCGGCTCGGGCGGCGGCGGCGTCGACGAGGCGGAGGAAGGCCTCTTCGACGGTGGTGGTGTCGTTGCGGCGGCGGAGGGCCTCGGGGGTGTCGTCGGCGAGGATCTCGCCCTCGCGCATGAGGAGGAGGCGGTGGCAGCGTTCGGCCTCGTCCATCACGTGGGAGGAGACGAGGAGGGTCGTGCCGCGGTCGGCGGCGATCTGGTGGAAGAGGTTCCACAGGTCGCGGCGGAGGACGGGGTCGAGGCCGACGGTGGGTTCGTCGAGGACGAGGAGTTCCGGGGTGCCGAGGAGGGCGACGGCGAGGGAGACGCGGCTGCGCTGGCCGCCGGAGAGGCGGCCGGCGAGGGAGTCGGCGTGCGAGGCGAGGTCGACGTCGTCGATGGCCCGGTCGACGGTGGCGCGGCGTTCCTGGCGGTGGGCGCGGCCGGGGAAGAGGACGGCGGCGAAGTAGTCGAGGTTCTGTCGGACGCTGAGGTCGTCGTAGACGGAGGGGGCCTGGGTGACGTAGCCGATGCGGGAGCGGAGGGTGGGGTCGCCGGCGGGGTGGCCGAGGACCTGGAGGGTGCCGCCGACCTTGGCCTGGGTGCCGACGATCGCGCGCATCAGGGTGGTCTTGCCGCAGCCCGAGGGGCCGAGGAGGCCGGTGATGCGGCCGGCGTGGACGGTGAAGTCGAGGCCGCGCAGGACGGTGCGGTCGCCTCGGACGGTGGTGAGTCCGTGTGCGGCGATCGCCGCGGTGGGCGGGCCGGCGGGGTGGTGCGGGGGTGAGCCGGGCGTGGCGACGGCGGTGTCGGACCTGGCTGCGGCCTGGTCGGGGGCTTCACCTGCCGGGTAATTCATCATGCGATGAATAGTCCTCCCGGCGGTCCCGGCCGTCAAGCACCCGGCGGGTTCCGGCGTGCGGTCGTGGTGGGCCCGGGAGGGAACGACGAAGCCCCCGCGAGAAGGGATCTCGCGGGGGCTGTCGACGACCCGCCACGTGCGCTGGGGCCGGGTGCACGGGGCCGGGTGCGCGTGGGCTACTTGCGCTTGGGCTTCTTGCGCTTGGGCTTCTTGCGCGTGGGCTCCTGGCGCGTGGGCTACTTGCGCTTGGGCTACTTGCGCTTGGGCTTCTTGCGCGTGGGCTACTTGCGCTTGGGCTTCTTGCGGGCGGCCGGGTTGCCCGTACGGGTGCCGCGGCGCTTTTCGTACTGGGCACGGGCCGTGTCGTACTCGGCACGGCGGAGCTTCTCGCCCGGGGCCTCGACGAAGCAGCGGGCGCAGTAGGCGAGGAGCGAGCCGATGAAGCCGATCGCCTTCAGGCTGCGCAGCGACTCCTCGCGGGCCGGGTCGGCGGGCCTGCGGCCGAAGCCCTCCCAGGTCTTGCGGAAGGCGATGGCGCTGCAGACCGCGAACATGAGGACGACCAGCATGTTGACGATGCCGCCGACGGCCGCGATCTCCAGGCCCTGGTACGCGAAGCGCAGCACGAAGCAGGCCGCGACGGCGGCGGCCAGCGAGCCGACGGCCAGGCCGACGCGGCGCAGCGTGTACGTGCCGCTGTGGTCGACCCAGCTCGTGCCGAAGAAACGGATCTCCTCGGGCTGAGGCCCGGCAGGAGTCCCGCTGGTCGGGCCGGCTGCCGGGCCGCCGGTGGTGCTGGGGGTCTGCTCTTCGTCGCTCACGATGTCGATTATCCCCGGGGCGACGGAGAGGGCCTCAGGCGCAGCGCGGTGCGACCAAGCCGTCGCTGCCCGTGCGGACGTAGGCGTCGGAGATGTACTCGCCCGGCGCGATGTTGTCCCAGATCTTCGTGGTGCCGTACGGGCCGCTGATCCACTCGCCGTACTTCTGGCAGGCGATCGCCACCGTGGCGCCGAGCGGCAGCGCCCGGACGATCGGGTACTGGGTGCTCGGGCCCGAGCGCACATTGACCCGGTAGCCGGGCGCGACCGTGTAGCGGGTGGCCGTGCTCGCCATCGCCGTCGTCATGTTCTCGTCCGTGCTCATGCTGTCCTCCCCCTTGGCGCAAAAGCGCTCCGCCGAGTTTCACTCTCCGCGACGCGCAGGCTAGCAAGCCCCACCGACTTCGTGGGGGTCATGGACTAGGCTCCGTCGGGTTCGCGCGGGGTGCGCGCGGGTGACGGGGAATCACACGGGGGTGGGCGATGCCGCCGTTGCGCAATACCGGTGCCGACCGGAATGCGGAGCAGCCCGAGTACGCGGGCGACTACCGCCTCCAGGCATGTCTGGGCGCCGGCGGCATGGGCGTCGTGCACCTCGCGGCCTCCGCCTCAGGGCTGCGGCTCGCGGTCAAGGTCGTGCACGCACGGTATGCGGAGGACCCCGAGTTCAGGGCGCGTTTCCGCCAGGAGGTCGCGGCCGCCCGCCGGGTCAGCGGGGCCTTCACCGCGCCGGTCGTCGACGCCGACCCCGATGCCGTACGCCCCTGGATGGCCACCCTCTACGTCCCCGGGCCCACCCTCGCCGACCAGGTGAAGCGGAACGGCCCGCTGGCCCCGGCCGAGCTGCGCCGGCTCACCGCCGGGCTCGCCGAGGCCCTGCGCGACATCCACCGCGCCGGTGTCGTCCACCGCGATCTCAAGCCCAGCAACGTCCTGCTCACCGACACCGGCCCCAAGGTCATCGACTTCGGCATCTCGCGGCCCGTCGACAGCGATCTGCACACCGAGACGGGGAAGCTCATCGGCTCGCCGCCGTTCATGGCGCCCGAGCAGTTCCAGCGGCCGCGCGAGGTCGGGCCGGCCGCGGACGTCTTCGCGCTCGGCTCGGTCCTGGTCCACGCGGCCACCGGGCACGGCCCGTTCGACTCCGACAGCCCGTACATCGTGGCGTACCAGGTCGTCCATGACGAGCCCGATCTGTCGGGTGTGCCGGCGGAGCTGGCGCCGCTCGTGGCGCGCTGCCTCGCCAAGGAGCCCGGCGAGCGCCCGACCCCGGACCAGATCATGGCGGCGCTGCTGCCTCCCTCGTACGCGGCGGAGGCGTTCATACCGGCGCAGCGGCGCCGGCCCGCGCTGCCGCACGGCGAGGAGCGTGCCCACGGCGAGCCCGGCCCCGCGCCCGCGTGGGACGCGGACACGCCCGTCCGGGCCACCACGCCGCTCCCGCCCCGCCGCCGCCCCCGCCTCGGCCGGGTGCGGCTCAGGCCGCGCCTCACGCTCGCCGTCGCCGCCGCGCTCGCCCTTACCGGGGCCGGTCTGTACGCGGCGACGAGGCCCCCGGCCGGCGGCGGATCCGAGCCCCCCGCCCGGCCAGCCGAGGTGGCCACCGCCTTCACCGGCTGGCACACCACCCTGCAGATGCACGGCCCCACCGCCGCGCCCGCGTGCACCCACGGCGGCGGCGCGCTGTTCTGCGCGGCCCGCGGTGTCGGCCTGGCCCGGCTCGACGCCGTCACGGGGAAGGTCGTCTGGTCGCGCACCGGGCCCGTCGAGGCGGAGTCGCCCGTCGCGCCCTTCCTCCTCGGGGACGGCCTGGTCGGTGCGGCCGCCCCGGCGGACCCGCTGCGGGCCCACGCGGCCGCCGACGGCGCCCCCGGCTGGACCGCCGGACCGTCGAAGCCCCCCGAGCTGTACGCGCCGGCCGGCTCCGCCGTCGTCCTGACCGACGGGCGGGGCGGGGTACGGGCCGTCGGCAGCGTCGACGGGAAGGAACTCTGGCGGCACGGCCTGGACGGCTTCGGGGTCCCGCGCCAGGGACCGTACGACGCACCGTCCGGTCTCCTCACCGTCTCCGAGACCTCGGCCGACGGGACGCACACGCGCGTGGCCGAGATCCACCCCAGGACCGGCGAGCAGGCCTGGCAGCGGAACATGGCGGGCGACCTCGACCCGCTGGGCCGCACCGGCGACGGTTCGGTGCTCCTCGCCTCCCGCTACCAGGCCTCGCTCTTCGACCGGCTGATCGTGCTCGATCCCGGCAGCGGCGCGGTGCGCGAGCTGCCCCTGCCCCACCGGCTGGACGTCCGGGGCGTCGCCGTGCGCGGCGCGGTCGTCCACCTCCTCGAAGCCGACGGGCACCTCACCGCCTTCGACACCGCGGCGCCCAAGGGGCGGGTGCTGTGGGAGCTGGAGACGGGCGCGGGGAACGTGTCCACGCCGGTCATGGGACCCGGCGACCGGCTGTACTTCTCCGTCCAGGACGGGCGGCTGCTCGCCGTCGACACCGTACGCGGGTCGCTGATCGGCCAGACCAGGCCGCGGCTGCTCAACGGCCGGCTCGAGTACGCGCCCCTGGTGCCGGCTCCGGTGGTCGCCGGTGACCGGGTGTTCGGCACGGCCCCGGACGGATCGGTGTTCGCGGTCGACGCGCGCGACCCGGCCTCCTGGTGAACCGCGGCTGAGGAACGACGACCGAGGAACGACGACTGAGGAACGACGACTGAGGAACGACGGCGGGGAGCGGGCGTCTCCGCCCGCTCCCCGCCGTCCTGTGTCCTACCGTGCCGGTCCTGCAACGCCGGTTCACCAGCGCCGGTCCTGCAGCGCCGGTCCGCCGGTTCAGCCCAGCTTCGAGACGTCCCTGACCGCGCCCTTGTCGGCGCTCGTCGCCATCGCCGCGTACGCGCGCAGGGCCGCCGACACCTTGCGCGTCCGGTTCTTCGGCTCGTACACGCCGTTCAGCGCCTCGCGGCGGGCGGCCAGGGTGGCCTCGTCGACGAGGAGCTCGATGGAGCGGTTCGGGATGTCGATACGGATCCGGTCGCCGTCCTCGACGAGGGCGATCGTGCCGCCCGAGGCCGCCTCCGGCGACGCGTGGCCGATGGACAGGCCGGACGTGCCGCCCGAGAAGCGGCCGTCGGTGACCAGGGCGCAGGTCTTGCCCAGGCCACGGCCCTTGAGGAAGGAGGTCGGGTAGAGCATCTCCTGCATGCCGGGGCCGCCGCGCGGGCCCTCGTAGCGGATGACGACCACGTCGCCGTCCGTGACCTGCTTGTTCAGGATCTTCTCGACGGCCTCGTCCTGCGACTCGCAGACCACGGCCGGACCCTCGAAGGTCCAGATCGACTCGTCGACGCCGGCCGTCTTCACGACGCACCCGTCGGCGGCGAGGTTGCCGTGCAGCACGGCGAGGCCGCCGTCCTTGGAGTACGCGTGGGCCGCGTCGCGGATGCAGCCGCCGGCCGCGTCCACGTCGAGCGCCTCCCAGCGCTCGGACTGAGAGAAGGCGGTCGCCGAGCGGACGCAGCCGGGGGCCGCGTGCCACATCTCGACGGACTCGTCGGTCGGGGAGCCGCCGCGCACGTCCCAGGCGTCCAGCCACTCCTTGATGGAGCGGGAGTGGACGGAGTGGACGTCCTCGTTGAGGAGGCCGGCGCGGTAGAGCTCGCCGAGGATGGCCGGGATGCCGCCCGCCCGGTGCACGTCCTCCATGTA
Source organism: Streptomyces sp. NPDC088707 (assembly GCF_044752725.1). Taxonomy (NCBI): domain Bacteria; kingdom Bacillati; phylum Actinomycetota; class Actinomycetes; order Kitasatosporales; family Streptomycetaceae; genus Streptomyces; species Streptomyces sp. NPDC088707. The sequence goes on from NZ_JBIVLV010000003.1 coordinate 10,269, forward strand.
GTACGTGCGGTCCTTGGCGACGTTCGGGGCGACCTTGGCCAGGCAGGGCACCCGGCGCGAGACCTCGTCCATGTCCGGCAGGCCGTAGTCGAGCTCGGCCTCCTGGGCGGCGGCGAGCAGGTGCAGGATCGTGTTGGTCGAGCCGCCCATGGCGATGTCGAGGGCCATGGCGTTCTCGAAGGCCGCGCGGGTCGCGATCGAGCGCGGCAGGACGGAGGCGTCGTCCTCGTCGTAGTAGCGCCGGGTGATCTCGACGACCGTGCGGGCGGCGTTCTCGTACAGCGCCTTGCGGGCGGTGTGGGTGGCGAGCAGCGAGCCGTTGCCCGGCAGGGAGAGGCCGATGGCCTCGGTCAGGCAGTTCATCGAGTTGGCGGTGAACATGCCGGAACAGGAGCCGCAGGTCGGGCAGGCGTTCTCCTCGATGCGGGCGATGTCCTCGTCCGAGATCTTCGGGTTCACCGCGTCGGAGATCGCGTCGACCAGGTCGAGGGTGCGGACCGTGCCGTCGACGAGGGTCGCCCGGCCGGACTCCATCGGGCCGCCGGAGACGAAGACCGTCGGGATGTCGAGGCGCAGGGCGGCCATCAGCATGCCGGGGGTGATCTTGTCGCAGTTGGAGATGCAGATCAGGGCGTCGGCGCAGTGCGCCTCGACCATGTACTCCACGCTGTCCGCGATCAGGTCGCGGGAGGGCAGCGAGTAGAGCATGCCGCCGTGGCCCATGGCGATGCCGTCGTCGACGGCGATCGTGTTGAACTCGCGCGGGATGGCGCCGGCGGCCGTGATGGCCTCGGAGACGATCCGCCCGACGGGCTGCAGGTGGGTGTGGCCCGGGACGAACTCCGTGAAGGAGTTGGCGACCGCGATGATCGGCTTCCGGCCGATGTCCGCGCCGGGTACACCGGAGGCGCGCATAAGGGCGCGTGCGCCCGCCATGTTGCGGCCGTGGGTGACTGTGCGGGACCTCAGCTCGGGCATCGTCGCTCGCTCCTCGTGACGGGGGTGCTTGCTTTCGAGCGTACGCCGACGGACCAAGATCTGGACAGCGCGTCCGCATGGCGGACTGACTGTTCAGCTTTCGGTCAGTGGCGGCCCGGTGGGCCTCAGGCCTCGGTCAGTGCCGCCCGGCGGGCCTCAGGCCTCGGTCAGTGCCGCCCGGTGGGCCTCAGGCCTCGGTCAGGTAGCGCTGGAGGGTCGGGGCCACCATGGCCACGATCTCCTCCGGGTCCACCGAGGCCATCGGCTCGACCTGGATGACGTACCGCAGGATCGCGATCCCGATCATGTGGGAGGCGGCGAGCTCCGCGCGGAACCGGGGGTCCGGTACGTCGAGCTCGTCCGCGATCCGCTCCAGGAGCCGTCGCAGCACGAAGGTCCTGAGCACCTTGGCCGCCGCCTCGTGGGTGAGCGCGGAGCGGACGATCGCGAGGAGCGGGGCGCGGCTGACCGGGTTCTCCCAGACGCCGATGAAGAAGCGGGCGAGCCGCTCCCCGATGGTCTCGCGCGGGCCGCCGACGATCGCCGGGACGACCGCCGCGGGCTCGAAGGAGACCTCGATCGCCGCCGCGAAGACCTCGTCCTTCGTGCCGAAGTAGTGGTGGACGAGAGCGGCGTCGACGCCGGCCGCCTTGGCGATGCCGCGTACCGAGGTCTTGTCGTAGCCGCGCTCCGCGAACTGGGCGCGGGCCGCCTCCAGGATCCGCTCCCGCGCGCCCGGTCCGCTCTCCTCCTCGGTACGGGACGGGCGGCCGCGCCTGCGGGGGGCCGGTTCGGTCACGGGCGCGGCACCCGGGACGGGCGGGGGGCCGCGGAGGCGAGGTGGAGCCGGGTGAAGGCCAGGGCCTCGGCGAGGTCGGCCTCGCGTTCGGCGGCTGACATCGCGCGGCGGGTGTTGACCTCGATGACGACATGCCCGTCGAAGCCGGTGCGCGCGAGGCGCTCCAGGAGCTCGGCGCAGGGCTGTGTGCCGCGCCCCGGGACCAGGTGCTCGTCCTTGGCGGAGCCTTTGCCGTCGGCGAGGTGCACATGGCCGAGCCGGTCGCCCATGCGGTCGATCATCGAGAGGGCGTCGGTGCGGGCGGTCGCGGTGTGCGAGAGGTCGACGGTGAAGTGCCGGTAGTCGTCCTTGGTGACGTCCCACTCAGGGGCGTACGCGAGCATCTCGCGGTCCTTGTACCGCCACGGGTACATGTTCTCGACGGCGAACCGCACGTCGGTCTCGTCCGCCATCCGCCAGATGCCGGTGACGAAGTCCTTGGCGTACTGGCGCTGCCAGCGGAACGGCGGGTGGACGACGACCGTCGACGCGCCGAGGCTCTCGGCCGCGGCCCGGGCGCGCTGGAGCTTGACCCACGGGTCGGTGGACCAGACGCGCTGGGTGATGAGGAGGCAGGGGGCGTGCACGGCCAGGATCGGCACCTGGTGGTAGTCGGAGAGCCGGCGCAGTGCCTCGACGTCCTGGCTGACCGGATCGGTCCACACCATGACCTCGACACCGTCGTAACCGAGGCGCGCGGCGATCTCGAAGGCCGTCGCCGTCGACTCCGGATAGACCGAGGCCGTCGACAGGGCGACCTTCGCATCCGGGATGCGCACCACTGGTTCTGCCACGGAGACAGGGTACGGGGCCCGCCGGGGGGCCGGGGGGTGGTTCCGGTCACGCCCGGCCGGGGCTCGCCGTTTCGCCCTATGCCTCCGGCAGGTGGTCCAGGCGGCGCAGGATGACGCCCTCGCGCAGGGCCCAGGGGCAGATCTCCAGCTCCTCCACGCCGAGGAGGTCCATCGCGCCCTCCGCCACCATCGCGCCCGCGAGGAGCTGTCCGGCGCGGCCCTCCGAGACGCCCGGCAGCGCGGCGCGCTCGGGAACGGTCATGCCGGCGAGGCGCGGGACCCACTCCTCCAGGGACGCGCGGGTGAGGACCCGCGCGACGTACAGGCCCTCGCCCGAGCCGGGGGCGCCGGCGATCCTCGCCAGCTGCTTGAAGGTCTTGGAGGTGGCCACGACGTGATCGGGCCGGCCGGCCCGGCTGAACTCGCCGACCGTACGGGCGATCTGCGCGCGCACATGCCGGCGGAGCGCCTTCACGTCGGCGGCGTCGGCCGGGTCGCCCGGCAGCCAGCCGGAGGTCAGCCGGCCCGCGCCGAGCGGCAGGGAGACCGCCGTGCCGGGGTCCTCGTCGATGCCGTACGCGACTTCGAGGGAGCCGCCCCCGATGTCGAGGAGGAGCAGCTTGCCCGCGGACCAGCCGAACCAGCGGCGGGCCGCGAGGAAGGTGAGCCGGGCCTCCTCCTCACCGGTGAGGACCTGGAGGTCGACGCCCGTCGCGTCCTTCACGCGCGCGAGGACGGCGTCCGCGTTGGTCGCCTCGCGGACCGCGGAGGTCGCGAACGGGAGCACTTCTTCGCAGCCCTTGTCCTCGGCGGCGAGCAGCGCGTCCCGGACGGTCGCGATGAGCCGTTCGACGCCGAAGGGCGCGATCGCGCCCTTCTCGTCGATAAGTTCGGCGAGCCGCAGTTCCGCCTTGCGGGAATGGGCGGGCAGTGGCCGGGCGCCGGGGTGGGCGTCCACCACCAGGAAGTGCACGGTGTTCGAACCGACGTCGAGGACTCCGAGTCTCATGGGCGGAACGCTACTGCGCCGACCCGCATACGCTTGGACTTGTGCCAAAGACGAAAAAGGCGAAACCGGGCAAAGACAGTGCGGTCATGAGTGCCAAGAAGCAGGGCAGGAGCGTGGAGCCGGACGAGAAGGGCCTCGACTTCGCGCGCGCGTGGGTCGAGTTTCCCGACCCGGCCGACGAGGAGCAGATCTTCCGCTGCGACCTGACCTGGCTGACCTCGCGCTGGTCGTGCGTCTTCGGCAGCGGCTGCCAGGGGATCCAGGCGGGCCGGGCCGACGACGGCTGCTGCACGCTGGGCGCGCACTTCTCCGACGAGGACGACGAGAAGCGGGTCGCGACGCACGTGGCGCGCCTCACGCCGGAGCTGTGGCAGTTCCACGACGTCGGTACGGACTCGGGCTGGACCCAGCTCGACGAGGACGGCGACCGGCAGACCCGGCGCTGGGAGGGCTCCTGCATCTTCCAGAACCGTCCGGGGTTCGCGGGCGGCGCGGGCTGCTCGCTGCACATCCTGGCCCTGAAGGAGGGCAGGGAGCCGCTGGAGACCAAGCCGGACGTCTGCTGGCAGCTGCCGGTGCGACGCACGTACGACTGGATCGAGCGGCCCGACGACACGAAGGTCCTCCAGGTGTCGATCGGTGAGTACGACCGGCGGGGCTGGGGTCCGGGCGGTCACGACCTGCACTGGTGGTGCACGTCGGCGACGTCGGCGCACGGGGCCGGGGAGCCGGTCTACGTCACGTACCGGCCCGAGCTCACCGAGATGATGGGCAGGGAGGCGTACGAGGTCCTGGCCGGGCTGTGCGAGGCGCGGCTCTCCTCGCAGCTGCCGCTGGTGGCGCCGCACCCGGCCGACCCGAAGCGCTAGCGTCTCGAAGCGCCGGTGCCGGGCCGGGGGTTTTGTCGGGCGTCCCGGACGGAGTCCCGGCCGGGGCCCCGTCCGGAGTCCCGGACGGAGTCCCGGCCGGGGCGCTGTCCGGAGTCCCGGACGGAGTCCTGGACGGGCCCCGTCCGGAGCCCCGGCCGAGTTCAGGACGATGACGGCGGGGGCGGTTCCTCCGTCGTCGGGGGCGGGGTGGTCGGTTCCGTCGGGCCCGGGTCCGTCGTCGGCGGCGGTTCCTCCGTGGTCGGCGGCGGCGTGGTCGGCTCCGTGGTCGGCGGGCTCGTCGGCGGGTCAGTCGGCTCGGTCGTCGGCGGCGGTTCCTCCGTCGTCGGCGGCGGCGTGGTCGGCTCCGTCGTGGGCGGGCTCGTCGGCGGGGTGGTGGGCTCGGTCGTGGTCGGCGGGGGTGTCACCGGGTCGACGACGACCGGCGGCGGCGCGGTCTCTCCGCGTCCGTCGATCCTGACCACCGCACCGGAGGGGTTCACCCCGATCCGGGCGCTCCACGCGCCCTGCGGTTCACGGCCGTGGTCGACGCGGACGGTGACGGTGAGCGTCTCGCCGGGGCGGAGGGTGCCGGAGGCCCGGCTCACGTACAGCCAGGGCGCGTCCGTCCACAGCGACCAGTCGACGGGGGAACCGCCGGAGGCGGTGAGCGTGAGCAGCGTCAGATCGCCGTGGCCGCGCGCGGAGACCGTGATCCAGCCGGCGCCGGGGTCCCCCGGTGCGCCGGGGCCCGCGGGGCCGGTGGGGCCGCCGGGGCTGAGCACCTCGACCGAGACGTCGGGGGCGCGGCTGCCCCGGGTGAAGCGGGGCTCGGGGGTGGTGCGGGCGTTGCCCGCGTTCTCGTAGTGGTCGTACGGGCGGCCGTCGGGGCCGTCCGGTTCGTCGGCCTCGCGCGCGCTGATCCGGGATCCGTCGCGGGCGCTCGTGTCGGCGACCGGGGCGCCACGGTAGGAGGTCCACAGGGCGAGGACGGGTGCGGCGACCACGGCAGCGACGACGGTGGTCGTCACCGCGCGGGCCCGCAGCCGGTCGCGGCGGGCCACATGGTCCTTCGGGTCCATCGGGAAGCCGGTCGGCGAGAAGCGCGGGGCGCCCGCACGCGCGCGGGGGACGTGCAGCATCGCCATGTACGCCGCCGCCCTGGGCGCCTCGACGAGCGGCAGCCGGGCCTGCGGCAGCGCTCCGGCGCCGGGCCAGGGGCCGGCGGCGCCCACGCGCTCGGCGGCCTTCCGGCAGCGGGGGCAGTCGTCGACGTGCCGGACGAGTTCCGCCCGCAGGGCGGCCGACAGGAGTACCTGGTGGTCGCCGGTGAGCCGGGCCACGGTGGGGCAGCTGCCGGTCTCGACGACGGCGAGGGCGGCGCGGGTGCGCTCGACCTCGCAGCCGGCGGTGGCGAGGAGCTCGCGGGCGGCGAGCGGGTCGAGGGAGAGCACGGCGGCGACCTGGCGGTGGCTGAGACCGTGGCGTACGGCCAGCTCCAGGGCCTCGCGCTGCTCGGGTGTGGTGCCGGCGGCCTCGGGCCAGGCGAGCCTGGCGAGTTCGGTGCGGCGCCGCTCGGCGGTCTCCTCGGGGACCCGGGGCGGCTCGGGGGCGGTGACGGCGGGGCGCCCGGTGTGGGCGCCCTGGCGTCGGCGGCGCTGCTCGCCGAGGCTGCGCAGACACGCCCAGCGGGCGAGGGCGTACAGCCAGGCCGTACGGCCGTCCTCGTCCGAGGGGCAGCGGCCGTGGTGGCGCTCGGCCACGGCGAGGACGTCGCCGAGGACGGCGGTGGCCGTGTCGTGGTCGCAGAGCACGGAGAGGCAGTACGTGAAGAGACCGTCGAGGGCGGCCTCGTAGCGGGCGGGGGGCCTCCGGCCGAGCGTGCGCGGTCCCTGGTCCGTGGCGCGGTGTGCGCCGGTGGTGCGTGCGGGGGATTCCAGCCTGCTGCTCGTCACCGGTCGACCGTAGGCAGCACAGGGGGCGCTTTTCGTACCGGTTGCGTTCTTCTCATTCTTACGGGTGAAGGTATCGCTCGAAAGAGGACAGGAATCTGACATTCCGTGGGCTGGTGGAGACTCGGCGTCGGCTGTCGGTGGGTGCCGCTACGGTGGCGACATGGCTGCCCGTACGAAATCGACCAAGGACCGGCCGTCCTACCGCTGCACCGAGTGCGGCTGGCAGACGGCCAAGTGGCTCGGCCGCTGCCCCGAGTGCCAGGCCTGGGGGACGGTCGAGGAGTACGGCGCGCCCGCCGTCCGGACGACCGCGGCCGGCCGGGTCTCCACCGCCGCACTCCCCATCGGGCAGATCGACGGCCGGCAGGCGACCGCCCGCTCGACCGGGGTCGACGAGCTGGACCGGGTCCTCGGCGGCGGCCTGGTGCCCGGCGCCGTCGTGCTGCTCGCGGGCGAGCCGGGCGTCGGCAAGTCCACGCTCCTGCTCGACGTGGCGGCCAAGGCGGCCAGCGACGAGCACCGCACGCTGTACGTCACCGGCGAGGAGTCCGCGAGCCAGGTCCGGCTGCGCGCCGACCGGATCAACGCCCTCAGCGACCATCTGTACCTCGCCGCGGAGACCGACCTGTCGGCCGTCCTCGGACACCTCGACGCCGTGAAGCCCTCACTGCTGATCATGGACTCGGTGCAGACCGTCGCCTCCCCCGAGATCGACGGCGCGCCCGGTGGCATGGCCCAGGTCCGCGAGGTCGCCGGCGCGCTCATCCGGGCCTCCAAGGATCGCGGCATGTCCACGCTCCTCGTCGGCCACGTCACCAAGGACGGGGCGATCGCCGGCCCCCGGCTCCTGGAGCACCTGGTCGATGTCGTGCTGAGCTTCGAGGGCGACCGGCACGCGCGCCTGCGGCTGGTCCGGGGCGTGAAGAACCGGTATGGGGCGACCGACGAGGTCGGCTGCTTCGAGCTCCACGACGAGGGCATCACGGGCCTCGCCGACCCCTCCGGGCTCTTCCTGACCCGGCGTGACGTGGCCGTGCCGGGCACCTGTCTGACGGTCACCCTGGAGGGCCGCCGCCCGCTGGTCGCCGAGGTCCAGTCGCTGACCGTGGACAGCCAGATCCCGTCCCCGCGCCGGACCGTCTCCGGTCTGGAGACCTCCCGGGTCTCGATGATGCTGGCGGTCCTGGAGCAGCGAGGCCGGATCAGCGCGCTGGGCAAGCGGGACATCTACAGCGCGACCGTGGGCGGCGTGAAGCTCACCGAGCCCGCCGCCGACCTGGCGATCGCGCTGGCGCTCGCCTCCGCGGCGAGCGACACCCCGCTGCCGAAGAACCTGGTGGCGATCGGCGAGGTCGGCCTCGCCGGCGAGGTCCGGCGGGTGACCGGCGTCCAGCGCCGGCTCGCCGAGGCACACCGGCTGGGCTTCACGCACGCGCTGGTCCCCTCGGACCCGGGCAAGGTGCCGCCCGGCATGAAGGTGACGGAGGTCGCGGACATGGGCGACGCGCTGCGGGTGCTCCCGCGCAGCCGCCGCGCGAAGGCGCCGGAGGGGGCGGAGAAGTAGGGGACGCGCCAGCGCGTACGGGCGGCTCGGCCCTCGTCGGAGGCCCCGGCCGGAGGGACCCGGAGCGGTCGACGCCGAATGTTCACACCGTGCGGACGGTTCGCTCCGTACGCTTCGCAAAGACGCGGAGGGTTAGGTCCGTGTCGGGGCGGGGACGCCTTTCGGACCACCGCGATCGGTCGGGGGCGGAGGGCGGCGGGGTGGTGTCGCTAGACTTTGCCCTGGTCTCGCCCATCCGTACGAGCCGGAGGAGAGCAGTGGCAGCCAAGGACGGGGCAGCAGCTCCTGGAAAGTCCGGCGCGGGCTCCGGCAACGAAGCGCTGATGCGCGCCGCGCTGAGCGCCGTCGCGCCCGGCACCGCGCTGCGTGACGGCCTGGAGCGGATCCTCCGCGGCAACACGGGCGGTCTCATCGTGCTCGGCCTCGACAAGACGGTCGATTCGATGTGCACCGGCGGTTTCGTGCTGGACGTCGAGTTCGCCGCCACGCGCCTGCGTGAGCTGTGCAAGCTCGACGGCGCGCTCGTCCTCGACAAGGACATCACCAAGATCCACCGCGCGGGCGTGCAGCTCGTTCCGGACGCCTCGATCCCCACCGAGGAGACCGGCACCCGGCACCGCACGGCGGACCGGGTCTCCAAGCAGTGCAACTTCCCGGTGGTCTCCGTCTCCCAGTCGATGCGGCTGATCGCGCTGTACGTGGACGGTGAGCGCCGGGTCCTGGAGGAGTCGGCCGCGATCCTGTCCCGGGCCAACCAGGCGCTCGCGACCCTGGAGCGGTACAAGCTCCGGCTCGACGAGGTGGCCGGCACGCTCTCCGCGCTGGAGATCGAGGACCTGGTCACGGTCCGGGACGTCACCGCCGTCGCGCAGCGGCTCGAGATGGTCCGCCGGATCGCCACCGAGATCGCCGAGTACGTGGTCGAGCTCGGCACCGACGGACGGCTCCTCTCGCTCCAGCTGGACGAGTTGATCGCGGGTGTGGAGCCGGAGCGCGAGCTGGTCATCCGGGACTACGTGCCGGAGCCCACGGCGAAGCGCTCGCGGACCGTCGCGGAGGCGCTCACCGAGCTGGACGCGCTGACCCACACCGAGCTGCTCGAACTGCCGGTCGTGGCGCGGGCGCTGGGCTACAGCGGTTCGCCCGAGACCCTGGACTCGGCCGTCTCGCCGCGCGGCTACCGGCTCCTCGCCAAGGTGCCGAGGCTGCCGGGCGCCATCATCGAGCGTCTCGTGGAGCACTTCGGCGGGCTGCAGAAGCTGCTCGCGGCCAGTGTGGACGACCTCCAGACCGTGGACGGCGTCGGTGAGGCCCGCGCCCGCAGCGTGCGCGAGGGCCTGTCCCGGCTGGCGGAGTCCTCGATCCTGGAGCGGTACGTCTAGGACGGACCGCTCGACACCTCGACCGCTCGACCTCTCGGCCGCTCGGCACCTCGACCCCCGACCGCTCGGCACCTCGCCGGCGTCGGCCGGTCAGTCCTTGGCGAGCGTGAACGAGGCCGGGAGCACCTTCGCGCCCGGCATCGTCGCCTCCACGAGATAGGTGCCGGGGGCGGCCTGGCCCGCCGGGGCGGTGGCGCACTGCGGGGCGCTGCGCCCCCGGTCCCACTCCACGGTGTGGGTGACGGTGGCGCCCGCGGGGACGCGCAGCAGGACCGGGTCTCCGGGGCGCGGGCAGTCCGCCGAGGACCAGACCTCGTCGTCCTGCTTGTCACTGATCGTCAGAACGGCGGCGCGGGGCCCGAAGTCGGCCTTGCAGGCGGCCTTCGAGGTGTTCCTGGCGACGAGGTGGAAGCGGGGCCTCTCCCCCGCCTCGTAGCTGACCTTGGCGCTGCGGAGCGTCAACTGCAGTGCTCCGGCGGGGCAGTTCGGGAGCGGGGAGTCGGCCGGGACCTGCTGTCCCGCACCGGTGCCCGCGCCTCCGTCGCCCCCTGCGCCGTCGGTGTCGCCGTTCTTTCCGCCGCCGTCGGTTCCGGCGGCCGTACCCGCGTCCGTACCGGCGTCGGTGCCCGATCCCGGGTCCGTGCCGGAGCCGGCCGAGTCGCCCGGTCCCGCGCTGCCGCCGGTGGTGTCACCGCTGTCGCCGGAGTCGTCCGACTCGTCGCGCCCGCCCGGCTGTTGGCTGATCGCCTCCCCGGTGCCCGAGGGGCCCGGAGTGATGGAGGGAGGAGTGGAAGAGGCGCCGTTGGCCCCGTCGTTCGTCTTCTTGCCACCCCCGCCGCCGGAGGTCACGGCCCAGACGGCGAGGAGCGCCAGAAGCGCCACCAGGCACGCCGCCACCGCCCTCCGTCGCCAGTAGATGGTGGAGGGAAGCGGCCCGACCGGATTGCGCAAAGATCCCACGACCCGAACCTTACGAGAGATCCGGCCCAACTCCCGCCCCACCCGCCGCCCGAGACATCAAGTTTTGCCGATGATCACATCCGTCGGTTCCGGGAACTTTTCCCGGAAGGGTGCTCCGGAACTCGCGCGGCCCACCCGAAACCGGCGGGAACCGGAGCGAATCGCGAGCACCCCCACTTTCGTCGGGGGTAGCTCTGGCCGTTGGCCCGGGGCGGCGGACTCCGGATTCCGGTTAGCGTCTTCCACCATGAACACCCTCCTCGACCTCTCCGACCGGCTCTATCTCGATGTCGCCGACTTCGCCCACGCGACCCCCCACTGGTTCCAGTGGCTCGCCGAGGTCTGGACCGAGGCCGGACTGCTGTTGTTCGGCGCGCTGTTCCTGGCCGGCTGGTGGCGCTCCCGCGAAGGTTCGAGCCGGGCGATGGCGCTCGCTCTGCTCGCCCCGCTCGCCACGGCGACCGGGTACGTGGTGAGCGAGTCGCTGAAGTCGCTGGTCGACGAGGAACGTCCGTGCCGTGCCGTCCTCGGGGCGCCCGATTCGCTCGTCACGTGCCCGCCGTACGGCGACTGGTCCTTCCCCAGCAACCACTCGGCCATCGCCGGTGCGGCCGCCATCGCGCTCGCCCTCTCCTGGCGCGGGATCGTCTGGCTGACCGTGCCGATGGCGCTGCTCATGGCGTTCTCCCGGGTCTTCGTCGGCGTGCACTACCCGCACGACGTGACCGTCGGTCTGCTCCTCGGCGGTCTGGTCGCCTTCCTCGTGATGCGGGCGGCGGTGCGGCCGGTGGGCGCCCTCGTGGAGACGGCCCGGTCGAGCCGGAGCTCGGCCGTGGTGTGGTGCGCGGGGCGCGGGCCCCGGGCTCACGCCCCCGCGCGCGCCGAGGACCCCCCGCGCGCCCGCCACGGCGCGTACTGATCGCGTCGGGGACGTGCCAGGATCGGAGGTGCCATGACTTCCATCGACGCTCCTCTCACGCCTGCCGCCCCCGCCGCCGCCGAAGCCCCCGGGGCCTTGGATGACGCCGAGGCCCCCGCGGCCTCCGCGGCCTTCGAGGCCCCCGCTCTTCCCACACCCCCCGCCGAGCTGCACGGGCCCGTCCTCGCCTGGTTCGACCGGCACGCCCGCGACCTGCCCTGGCGCCACCCCGAGGCCGGGGCCTGGGGTGTCATGGTCAGCGAGTTCATGCTCCAGCAGACGCCCGTCGTCCGGGTGCTCCCGGTGTACGAGCAGTGGCTCGCGCGCTGGCCGCGCCCGGCCGATCTGGCCGCCGACGCCCCCGGTGAGGCGGTCCGCGCCTGGGGCCGGCTCGGTTATCCGCGCCGGGCCCTGCGGCTGCACGCGGCGGCCGTGGCCATAAAGGAACGGCACGGCGGCGACGTGCCGCGCGATCACGGGCAGCTGCTCGCGCTGCCCGGCATCGGCGAGTACACGGCGGCCGCGGTGGCCTCCTTCGCGTACGGGCAGCGGCACGCCGTCCTGGACACCAATGTGCGCCGGGTGTTCGCGCGGGCGGCGTCGGGCGTCCAGTACCCGCCGAACGCGACGACGGCCGCGGAGCGCAGGCTGGCCCGCGCGCTCCTGCCGGCGGACGAGGCGACGGCCTCCCGCTGGGCCGCCGCCTCCATGGAACTGGGCGCACTCGTCTGCACGGCGAAGAACGAGGACTGCGGCCGCTGCCCGATCTCCGGGCAGTGCGCCTGGCGGCTCTCGGGGAAGCCCGCGCACGACGGCCCGCCGCGCCGCGGCCAGACGTACGCCGGGACCGACCGGCAGGTCCGGGGGCGGCTCCTGGCGGTGCTGCGGGAGTCGACCGAACCGGTGGCGCAGGCGGTCCTGGACAAGGTCTGGGACGAGCCGGTGCAGCGGGCCAGGGCCCTTGACGGCCTGGTCGCCGACGGCCTGGTCGAACCGCTGGACGACGGGCTCTACCGGCTGCCCGTCGCCTGATCCGGGCGCCGACCGCCGCTCATCCCGCTGTTACACAACCGATGGGTAGCCGTGCGTCCACCGACGGCTGCCCCGCACAGCCCCGTGACAACCGCTCCGTAGCGTCATCGACGACACGAGGAACGAAGCAGGTCACGGGGTTCGGAGGCGGTTCGGATGAGGCATGGCGAGGTGCTCGATTTCGAGGAGTACGTACGCACGCGGCAGGACGCGCTGCTGCGCAGTGCACGTCGTCTCGTGGCCGACCCCGTCGACGCCCAGGACCTCCTGCAGACGGCCCTCGCCCGTACGTACGGCCGCTGGGACGGCATCGCCGACAAGTCCCTGGCCGACGCCTACCTCCGCCGGGTCATGATCAACACCCGGACCGAGTGGTGGCGCTCCCGCAAGCTCGAAGAGGTGCCCACCGAGCAGCTGCCCGACGCCTGCGTCGACGACCCGACCGAACAGCACGCCGACCGGGCCCTCCTCATGGACATCCTGAAGGTCCTCGCGCCGAAGCAGCGCAGCGTCGTCGTCCTGCGGCACTGGGAACAGATGAGCACCGAGGAGACGGCGGCGGCGCTCGGCATGTCGACCGGTACCGTGAAGTCGACGCTCCACCGGGCGCTCGCCCGGCTCCGCCAGGAGCTGGAGAGCCGTGATCTCGACGCCCGCGCCCTGGGGCGGACCGGAGAGCGGACGAGCGTACGAGGCGACGAACGGGGGCGGGAGCGGTGCGCGGCCTAGACGGCGAAGCCGACGGCAGAAGACACGACGGCGAAGGCGACATCGACAGCGGTGGCGGCCCCGGCGGCGACGACCGGTACGGAACCGGGCGGCGCCGCCGGCGCCGTACCGCCAAGGCGGCGAGCATCACGGCGACGGCCGGGCTCGTCGCCGTCGGGCTGTCCATGGCCGCCTGTTCCACCGGCGGCACCGGCTCCCGGGACGAGGGGGCGGCCGCCACCAGGGACGTGGCCGCGGCGCCCACCCCCTCGCCCTCGGCCGACGGCGACCTCCGGTCCGCCGAGCGGGTCGATCCGATCGAGCTGCTCAAGGCCGATCCGAAGATCGAGGACCGGTTCAAGACCGATCTGAAGCCCTGTGTCGCGGACGCGTACCCGGTCGACGCCTCGTACGGGAACCTCACGGACTCACCCGCGCCCGACGTCGTCGTCAACGTGATGACCTGCGGTGATGCCGTCGGCATCGGCACATACGTCTACCGCAGGCAGAACGGCGGGTACGAGAACGTGTTCATGGCGGAGGACGCCGCCGTCTACGCCACGATCGACCGGGGCGAGCTCGTCGTCACCAAGCAGGTGTACGCCAAGGGCGACCCGGTCGCGTATCCCTCGGGCGAGGACGTGATCACGTACCGCTGGTCGGGGAACAGGTTCACCCAGCACGACTGGGTGCACAACGACTACAGCCGGGCCGTCGGCGACGGCGAGGTCGTCGAGCCCGCGCCGAGCGAGCCCCCCGCCAACTGAGCCGTACACCCCCACCAGCAGAGAGATCCGAAGGGCACGCACGATGGCCGAAACCCATGTCCTGTTCGTCGAGGACGACGATGTCATCCGTGAGGCCACCCAGCTCGCCCTCGAGCGGGACGGCTTCCGGGTCACGGCCATGCCCGACGGACTCTCCGGCCTGGACGCGTTCCGGGCGCAGCGGCCGGACATCGCCCTGCTCGACGTGATGCTGCCGGGCATGGACGGGGTCAGCCTCTGCCGCCGCATCCGCGACGAGTCGACGGTGCCGGTGATCATGCTGTCGGCGCGCGCCGACTCGATCGACGTCGTCCTCGGCCTGGAGGCCGGGGCCGACGACTACGTCACCAAGCCCTTCGACGGCGCCGTGCTGATGGCCCGGATCCGCGCCGTCCTCCGCCGCTTCGGGCACGCGGGCGGTCCCGGCGCCGGTGAGCGCGGGGAGGAGGGGCCGGACGGCGGCGGGCTCCTCGCCTTCGGCGATCTGGAGGTCGACACCGACGGCATGGAGGTCCGCAAGGGCGGGGCCCCGGTCGCGCTGACGCCGACCGAGATGCGGCTGCTCCTGGAGTTCTCGTCGGCGCCGGGCACCGTGCTGTCCCGCGACAAGCTCCTGGAGCGGGTCTGGGACTACGGCTGGGGCGGCGACACCCGGGTCGTGGACGTCCACGTCCAGCGGCTGCGCGCCAAGATCGGCCAGGACAGGATCGAGACGGTCCGCGGCTTCGGCTACAAGCTCAAGAGCTAGGGCGGCATGATCCACACGACACCCCCCGAGACGGGTACGTACCGGTGAAGCCGTTTCCCCTCCGTACCGGCGTCCGCTGGAAGATCGCCGTGGCCATCGCGGCGGTCGGCGCGCTGATCGCGGTCACCCTGAGCATCGTCGTGCACAACGCCGCCCGGATCTCGATGCTCGACAACGCGCGCGAGGTGCAGATGGAGCGACTGCTCTTCGCGCAGCGGATGTACGAGACGTCGAAGCCGAAGGAACCGCGCTTCGGCACCAAGATCAACGACCCGTCGCTGCCCAGCCAGCTCGACCAGCTGATGCGGGACAAGCGGCGCGGCACGTTCGTGCAGGAGCACCGGCACGGCGGGCCGCCCGACGTGTGGGCCGCGGTGCCGCTCGCCAACGGCGACGTGCTCTCGCTGCACATCCCCTTCGCCGACCGCAGCGCGACGATCATGAACGATCTGGACCGTGCCCTCGTCATCGGCTCGGTCTCGGTGGTCTTCGGCGGCTGCGCCCTCGGCGTGCTCATCGGCGGCCAGCTCTCGCGGCGGCTGCGGAAGGCCGCCGTCGCGGCCGGCCGGGTCGCCCAGGGGAACACCGACGTCCGGGTCAGGGAGGCCGTCGGCGGGGTCGTACGGGACGAGACCGACGACCTGGCGTGGGCGGTCGACGCCCTCACCGACGCCCTCAACGAGCGGATCGAGGCCGAGCGGCGGGTCACCGCGGACATCGCGCACGAGCTGCGCACCCCGGTGACCGGGCTGCTCACGGCGGCCGAGCTGCTGCCGCCGGGACGTCCGACCGAGCTCGTACGGGACCGGGCGCAGGCAATGCGGACGCTGGTCGAGGACGTGCTGGAGGTGGCCCGGCTCGACAGCGCCTCGGAGCGGGCGGAGCTCCAGGAGATCGCGCTCGGGGAGTTCGTGGAGCGGCGGGTGCGGGCCCTCGATCCCGAGGTGGTCGTCCGGGTCGTCCACGACTCGTGGGTGAACACCGACCCGCGGCGCCTGGAGCGCGTCCTCGGCAACCTCCTGGCGAACGCCGCCAAGCACGGCAAGCCACCGGTGGAGGTCACCGTCGAGGGCCGTGTAGTGCGGGTCCGCGACCACGGTCCCGGTTTCCCCGAGGCGCTGCTCAAGGAGGGCCCGAGCCGCTTCCGTACGGGCACGAGCGACCGCGCGGGCCAGGGCCACGGCCTGGGCCTGACGATCGCGTCCGGCCAGGCGCGGGTCCTGGGCGCGCGGCTGACCTTCCGGAACGTGGCCTCCGAGGCGGCGCCGAACGGGGTGGGCGGGGCGATCGCGGTGCTGTGGCTGCCGGACCACGCGCCGACGAACACGGGCAGCTTCCCGATCCTGCGGCCGGCCGACTGAACATGCCTGCCGCCGCGGCGGTGGTACGGCGGTGGGGCCGGTCCTGAGTCAGGACCGGCCCCACCGCCGCACGCACGCACCTCTCAGGAGGTGGTCAGACCGTCTCGGCGACCTTCACCTTGTCGTCGCCCTCGGCGGCCTTCGCGGCCGGCGCGGGTCCGGCGCCGCGGAGCGCCACCTCCTTGACGAAGAAGGCGAGGACCAGGCCGAGGACGGAGACCGCGGAGGCGACCAGGAAAGCGCCGTGCGTGCCCGTCGAGACCGCGTGCTGGTAGGCCTCGCGGAGCGCCTCCGGCAGCTTCGCCAGGCTGGCCGCGTCGAGCTGGGCGGTCCGCTCGGTGAGGCCGGATCCGCCGCGCGCCGCCATCTCGTCCTGGACGCGGCTGGTGAAGAGCGCGCCCATGATCGCGACGCCGAAGGAGGAGCCGAGCGTCCGGAAGAGGGTGGTGGACGACGAGGCGACGCCCATGTCCTTCATCTCGACGCTGTTCTGGGCGACCAGCATGGTGATCTGCATCAGGAAGCCCATGCCGGCGCCGAGGACCGCCATGTAGACGCCGGAGATCAGCCGCGAGGTGTCGGTGTCCATCGTGGAGAGCAGGAAGAGACCGACGGTCATGAGCGCGCCGCCCACGATCGGGAAGATCTTGTACTTGCCGGTGCTGGTGGTGAAGCGGCCGACGACCAGCGAGATGACCATCATCGACAGCAGCATCGGCAGGAGCAGCAGGCCGGAGTTGGTCGCCGAGGCGCCCTGGACGGACTGCTGGAAGATCGGCAGGTAGAGGACCGCACCGAACATCACGAAACCGGTGATGAAGCCGATCAGGGACATCAGCGTGAAGTTGCGGCTGCGGAAGATGTGCAGCGGCATGATCGGGTCGCTCGCGCGGGTCTCCACCCGGAGGAAGGCGGCGAGCGAGAGCGCTCCGCCGACGGCGAGGCCGACGATGGTGGCCGAGCCCCAGGCGTACTCCGTACCGCCCCAGGTGGTGACCAGGACGATCGCGGTGATGCCGACGGTCAGCAGCGCGGCGCCGAGGAAGTCGATCCGGGTGCCCGTGGCGCGCTTCTTCTTCGGCAGGTGCAGGACGGTGGTGACCATGGCGAGGGCGACGGCGCCGAGCGGCAGGTTGATGTAGAAGGACCAGCGCCAGCCCCAGTGGTCGGTGATGGTGCCGCCGACCAGCGGTCCGCCGATCATGGCGAGCGCCATCACGCCGGCCATCATGCCCTGGTACTTGCCGCGCTCGCGGGGCGGGATGAGGTCGCCGATGATCGCCATCACGCCGACCATGAGGCCGCCCGCGCCGAGGCCCTGGACGGTGCGGAAGCCGATGAGCTGGCCCATGTCCTGGGCCATGCCGCTGAGCGCCGAACCGATCAGGAAGATCACGATCGAGGTGAGGAAGACGCCCTTGCGGCCGAACATGTCGCCGACCTTGCCCCACAGGGGGGTCGAGGCGGCGGTGGCCAGGGTGTAGGCGGTGACGACCCAGGAGAGGTGCTCCAGGCCGCCGAGCTCGCCGACGATGGTCGGCATCGCGGTGCCGATGATCATGTTGTCCAGCATCGCGAGGAGCATCGCGATCATCAGGGCGAGCAGGACGACGCGGACGCTGCGTGGCTGCGGTTCCGTCTCCCCCTGTGCCGGTGTCGCTGTGGCTTGCGTCGTCATCTTCTTCCCTTACTTGCCGCCCGGCTAGTTACTACACTGGGGACGGTAGACCCGTAACTTGCCGGTCGTCAAGTAAGTTCTTTGGAAAGTGGAGGGCAGTCATGGCCCGAGGCAACACCCGCCAGCGCATCCAGGACGTGGCCCTCGATCTCTTCGCCGAACAGGGCTACGAGAAGACGTCCCTGCGCGAGATCGCGGAACGCCTCGACGTCACGAAGGCGGCGCTGTACTACCACTTCAAGACCAAGGAAGACATCCTCGTCGGGATCTTCGAGGACCTGACCCGGCCCATGGACGACCTGATCGCCTGGGCCCAGGAGCAGCCCCGCACCCTGGAGACCCGCCAGGAGGTGCTGCGCCGCTACCAGGTCGCCCTGCGCGCCGCGGCCCCGCTCTTCCGCTTCATGCAGGAGAACCAGGCGACGGTCCGCGAGCTCAGCGTCGGCCTCACCTTCAAGGAGCGGATGCTCGCACTGACCGGCCTGATCCAGGAGCCGGACTTCGCGATGGTGGACCAGGTGCGCTGCGTCAGCGCGATCTTCACGCTGCACGCCGGCGCGTTCTTCATGCAGAACCTCGAAGGCGACCCCGAGGAGAAGCACAGGGCCACCCTCGAGGTCGCCCTCGATCTGCTCAATCAGGCCCACCGGGCCTCATGAGGTCTGTTCGTACGGCTCAGCCTGTCCGCACTGGTCAGTCTGCTCGTACGGCTCAGATGGAGACGCCGTGGGACCGCAGGAAGGCGGCCGGGTTCACGGCGGAGCCGTAGTTCGGGGTCGTACGGATCTCGAAGTGCAGGTGGGGGCCGGAGGAGTTGCCGGTGTTGCCCGAGAGGGCGATCTGCTGACCGACGAGGACCTTCTGGCCGATGTGCACCTTGATCTTCGACAGGTGGGCGTACTGCGAGTACGTGCCGTTGGCGTGCTTGACGACGATCGCGTTGCCGTACGCGGGGCCGTCGCCGCCGCCGTTCGGGCCGGCCTTCACGACGGTGCCGGTGCCCGCGGCCTTGACCGGGGTGCCGACCGGAACGGCGAAGTCCTGGCCGGAGTGCTTGTGGGCCCACATGGCGCCGCCCTGGTTGTAGCTGGCGCTCAGCGTGTACGCGGTGACCGGCTTGACCCAGGCCGCGGCCTTCTTGGCGGCGACCGGCTTCACGGTGACGGCCTTCTTGACGGCGGCGGCCTGCTTGACGGCCGTGGCCTTCGCGGCTGCGGCCTTCACCTGGGCGGCGACGTGCGCCTGGGCGTCGGCCTGGGCGGCGACGGCGGCGGACGCGGTGAGCGCGACCGGGGCGGTGACGGCCTTGCCCTCGGCGGCGAAGGCGGACCCAGCTCCGGTCACCATCGTCGCTCCCAGGCCGGCGGCGGCAAGAGCGACGACGGTGACACGGGCGGCGGGGTTCATGCGCTTCGACATACGGGGGAAACCTCCGGGAAGTACGGGACCCGACGCGAACGGTGCTCTGCGCCGGGCTTGCTCATCCTTGGTAACCCGGACCCCCATCCAGCCCAAAACACCCCATCTACGACATCAGGTCGTAGCGATCTCCGGGGAAGTTCCGCTCTTGACGACCCACGACGCCACCTTCGAAATCGGACATACCGGCACAAGAGAACCGGTTTATCCGCATGTCACAGGGAGCCGGAACCGCGCAAAACGCCGTCTGGCGTCCGGTTCGGGACCCCCAGGGACCAAAGTCCCGACGGTTCGGTCCTGAACGTCCCGAATCAGCACCAAAGGTCGCCACTATTCCGGTTAGTACCCCCCAAAACCCCTGTGCGCCTTGTCACCAGGCACCGCCCGCCAATGGGACCTGGGTCACGCAACCGAGCCGCCCTGAAGCCCGTCCCGCACTCCGCTGACGGCTTCGGGGACCACGGGGGGCCACGCGGGGAACCGGCACTCATCGGCACGCGCCCCGCCTCGGCCGCGACCGGCTCGATCCTGGCAAAACCGCTGGTCAGCCGGGGTCCGGAGGCGGGTCTCGCAGTCCGGTCGGAGAAGGTCCCGCACGGCCGGACCTACGCCACGGCCTGACGCCTCGCTGCGGCTTCCGTCGGCGAAGGTACTGGGCCTCCTTCCACGACGGCCCCAGCGCGCCGCTGGACACCGTCGTACGGGTCTTCCCTGGCCTGCGCCGGCCGGCCCTCATGGGTACCGCCGGCTCGGCCCACGGCCTCGCGCCACTGGCGTCCCTGCCGCAGCTCGATTCGGCCGTCGCCTGCGGCACCCTGCTCGCCGGCATCGAGCAGCGCGCCCCCACCGTCACGATCCACACCTGACCGGCACACGAAAGGGGCGGCCCCGGGACCGTTTCAGGTCCCGGGGCCGCCCCTTCAGTGCGCTACCGGCTCAGCGGAGCGTTACGCGTCCTTCGACAGGTTCGGGCCCGTGCCGCCCGTCGCCTCGATCGGCGGGGCGTCCGGCAGAGCCGTCTTCTCCTCGCCGCGGAAGGTGAAGGTGCGCTCGTCGCCCTCGCCCTCCGTGTCCACGACCACGATGTGACCGGGGCGCAGCTCACCGAAGAGGATCTTCTCCGAGAGCGAGTCCTCGATCTCGCGCTGGATCGTCCGGCGCAGCGGCCG
The DNA here is from genome assembly GCF_044752725.1 of Streptomyces sp. NPDC088707. NCBI lineage: Bacteria > Bacillati > Actinomycetota > Actinomycetes > Kitasatosporales > Streptomycetaceae > Streptomyces > Streptomyces sp. NPDC088707. The sequence goes on from NZ_JBIVLV010000003.1 coordinate 30,416, forward strand.
GGCGCCCATCACGGGGTCGTAGCCCTTCTTGGCGAGCAGCTCCTTCGCGGACTGGGAGAGCTCGATGCCCATGTCCCGGTCCTTGAGGCGCTCGTCGACGCGGCCGATCATCAGGTCGACGATCTGGAGGATGTCATCCTGCGTCAGCTGCGGGAAGACGATGATGTCGTCCACACGGTTGAGGAACTCCGGGCGGAAGTGCTGCTTCAGCTCGTCGCTGACCTTGGCCTTCATCCGCTCGTAGTTGGACTTCGTGTCTCCCTGGGCGGCGAAGCCCAGGTTGAAGCCCTTCGAGATGTCCCTGGTCCCGAGGTTGGTGGTCATGATGATGACCGTGTTCTTGAAGTCCACGACCCGGCCCTGGGAGTCGGTCAGGCGACCGTCCTCCAGGATCTGGAGAAGGGAATTGAAGATATCGGGGTGGGCCTTCTCGACCTCGTCGAAGAGGACGACGGAGAACGGCTTGCGGCGCACCTTCTCGGTGAGCTGGCCGCCCTCTTCGTAGCCGACGTATCCGGGCGGCGAACCGAAGAGACGGGAAACCGTGTGCTTCTCGCTGAACTCCGACATGTCGAGGGAGATCATCGCGTCCTCGTCGCCGAAGAGGAATTCGGCGAGCGCCTTCGAAAGCTCGGTCTTACCGACACCGGACGGACCGGCGAAGATGAACGAGCCACCGGGGCGCTTCGGGTCCTTCAGACCGGCACGCGTACGGCGGATGGCCCGCGAGAGGCCGATGACGGCGTCCTTCTGCCCGATGACGCGCTTGTGGAGCTCGTCCTCCATGCGGAGCAGGCGGCTGGACTCCTCCTCGGTCAGCTTGAAGACCGGGATGCCCGTGGCGGTCGCGAGGACCTCGGCGATCAGATCGCCGTCGACCTCGGCCACGACGTCCATGTCGCCGGCCTTCCACTCCTTCTCGCGCTTGGCCTTCGCGGCGAGGAGCTGCTTCTCCTTGTCACGGAGCGAGGCGGCCTTCTCGAAGTCCTGCGAGTCGATCGCGGACTCCTTGTCGCGGCGGACGCCGGCGATCTTCTCGTCGAACTCGCGGAGGTCCGGCGGCGCGGTCATCCGGCGGATGCGCATCCGGGAGCCGGCCTCGTCGATCAGGTCGATCGCCTTGTCCGGGAGGAAGCGGTCCGAGATGTACCGGTCGGCCAGGGTCGCGGCCTGGACGAGGGCCTCGTCGGTGATGGAGACCCGGTGGTGGGCCTCGTACCGGTCGCGCAGACCCTTGAGGATCTCGATGGTGTGCGGCAGCGACGGCTCGGCGACCTGGATGGGCTGGAAGCGGCGCTCGAGGGCCGCGTCCTTCTCCAGGTACTTCCGGTACTCGTCCAGCGTGGTCGCACCGATGGTCTGGAGCTCACCGCGGGCCAGCATCGGCTTGAGGATGCTGGCGGCGTCGATCGCGCCCTCGGCGGCACCCGCACCCACGAGGGTGTGGAGCTCGTCGATGAACAGGATGATGTCGCCGCGGGTGCGGATCTCCTTGAGGACCTTCTTCAGGCGCTCCTCGAAGTCACCGCGGTAGCGGGAGCCGGCGACCAGCGCGCCGAGGTCGAGGGTGTAGAGGTGCTTGTCCTTGAGGGTCTCGGGCACCTCGCCCTTGACGATGGCCTGCGCCAGGCCCTCGACGACGGCGGTCTTGCCGACGCCGGGCTCGCCGATGAGGACCGGGTTGTTCTTGGTGCGGCGGGACAGCACCTGCATGACCCGCTCGATCTCCTTCTCGCGCCCGATGACCGGGTCGAGCTTGGATTCGCGGGCCGCCTGGGTGAGGTTGCGCCCGAACTGGTCGAGGACCAGGGACGTCGAGGGGGTGCCCTCGGCAGGACCGCCGGCCGTGGCGGCTTCCTTGCCCTGGTAGCCGGAGAGCAGCTGGATGACCTGCTGCCGCACCCGGTTGAGGTCGGCGCCCAGCTTCACGAGGACCTGGGCGGCGACGCCCTCGCCCTCGCGGATCAGGCCGAGCAGGATGTGCTCGGTGCCGATGTAGTTGTGGCCGAGCTGGAGGGCCTCACGGAGCGAGAGCTCCAGGACCTTCTTGGCGCGAGGGGTGAAGGGGATGTGCCCGGACGGGGCCTGCTGCCCCTGCCCGATGATCTCCTCCACCTGCTGGCGGACCGCCTCGAGCGAAATCCCGAGGCTCTCCAGGGCCTTAGCGGCGACACCCTCACCCTCGTGGATAAGGCCCAGAAGGATGTGCTCGGTGCCGATGTAGTTGTGGTTGAGCATCCGGGCTTCTTCCTGAGCCAGGACGACAACCCGCCGCGCGCGGTCGGTGAACCTCTCGAACATCGTTAATCGCTCCTCAGAGCGGTCAGTCAGTTAGGGGTCGATCCCCTCCCTGTCCTTCCGCAGCTTAGTCCCGCAAGCGGGGACCGCTCATTCCAACTGCCGACATCCGTCCGGATCACCCCCTCTTCCGCGGGGAGACCTGCTGCCGAACAGCCGACAAATGCTCCAACCCGATGGTGCGAGACGATGTTCCCGCAGGCCAAGTAGTTACCCGTGCCATCAGTACGCCGATGGCGAACGTGAGACGCCGAAGCCCGCGAGTCGCCCCTCTCCACTAGGAATGTCTTACCCGTAAGGACTGACAGTCCATGCGGCGCACCCCGGTTCCCTCCGCTACCAGCGAACACCCTTGCGCTGCCGAATGCACTCGTACGCCCCATCACGGACACCTTGCGCGTTCGGAGGGGGACCGTGCGTCACCGGGAACGCAGGGCCGGGCCGTCGTCGCGCCCTCTCGGGCGTAACCAACGCACCCCTCCGGGAGTTCCCCGGGCATGCCCCTCAGCGTCCCGCTTCCCCGTACGCCGATCGACGGCGGTCTCGCACGGTGGTACGAGCACGGGCTCGGCTGGGCGACCGTGCCCGGCCCGCCGGTGCAGCTGGTCACGGGACTGCGCTTCGACGTCCTGGAGCTGCCCGCGACGGCCGGCCACGGTGTACTGCGCAGGATGGGCCCGGCGACGGGTCCGGTGGCCCTGCTGGGGCGCCGCATGCGGCTGCTCGTGGCCGCGGGGAGCGCGGAGGAGCTGCCGGGACTGCTCGACTGGCTCGAATGGGGCGGGATCTCGCTGGACCTCGCCGCGCTGGGCACCGACGGCCGGATGACCGCGCCCCTTCCCCCGGGGCGGGGCGGATCCGGCGCGCCGGGCGCAGCCGTGTGGCTGCGGCCCCCGGCACCGGGCCGCGAGGTCGAGTCCTCGCTGCCGGCGCTGCGGTCCGCGCCGTGGGGCGAGGGGACCGCCCCGTGTCTGGTGCGCCTCGTGGCCGCCGCCGCGGCGGAGTGCCACCGGGTGCGGCTGCTGAGTGCCCGGGCCCGGGGGCCGGTGGCTCAGCAGCTGTCGCCTCAGCGGTTCGCGTCCTCGTAAGCAGCCTTGATGTCGGCGGGAACGCGACCGCGGTCGTTCACGTTCATGCCGTTCTCCTTGGCCCACGCGCGGATCTTCGCGGTGTCCTGGCTGCCCGTCGCCACGGCGCGGCCCTTGCCGCGTCCACCGGTGGTACGGCCACCGGTACGACGGCCACTCGTGGTGTACGGCTCGAGCAGGCCACGGAGCTTTTCCGCGTTGGCGGTGGTGAGGTCGATCTCGTAGGTCTTGCCGTCCAGCGCGAACGTCACGGTCTCGTCCGCCTCGACGCCGTCGAGGTCGTCGACAAGAAGGACCTGAACCTTCTGTGCCACCGGATTTCCTTTCATCGAAAATGCAGTACGCGGAAAGGAAACCGCTTTTCCCGGAAAAACACAAACCCCTGGCAGAGGTTCAGAACCCCGACCACGCGGGAAACGTGCGCGATTCGGACATAGGGTTCCGCCGGGGTTCCCCGCGGGGTTCCGTCCGGCGTTCCACGAGGTTCCGCGGCGTTCCGTGTCACAGGTGCAGAAGCATCCGGCTGTTGCCCAAGGTGTTCGGCTTCACTCGTTCGAGACCGAGGAACTCGGCGACTCCCTCGTCATAGGAACGGAGGAGCTCGCTGTAGACATCTCCGTCGACCGGGGTCTCACCGATCTCGACGAAGCCGTGCTTCGCGAAGAAGTCGACTTCGAAGGTCAGGCAGAATACCCGCCGCACGCCGAGCCATCGGGCCGTGTGCAACAACTTGTCCAGCACCTGATGTCCTACGCCGGCGCCCTTGAAGTCGGGATCGACGGCGAGAGTACGGACTTCCGCGAGGTCTTCCCACATCACATGGAGAGCGCCGCAGCCGACGACGGTGGCGTCCTCGTCGCGTTCCGCCACCCAGAACTCCTGGATGGACTCGTAAAGGGTGACGGTCGCCTTGTCGAGCAGGATCCCGCGCTGGACGAAGGGATCGACGAGACGGCGGACCGCGGCGACATCTCCGGTACGCGCCCTGCGTACGGTGACGGCTTTGGCGGAGGCCGCGGAGGCGGCCGGGGAAGCGGACGGCGACATGGGGGGACGCTATCGCCCCCGGGGCGCGGTTATCGCTCCTGGGCCCCGGTTCCCCCGGTCCCTCCGCCCGTCCCGGTTCCCTCTTCGGGCGCGGCGGGGGCGGAAGGGGGAAGCGGGTTGTCGCGCTGGACGATACGGATGGCGTCGTGCAGGGCCTCGCGCTGGTCCTGCGACATCATCCCGAAGAAGGCGACGAGGGCGGCGGCCGGGTTGTCGCTCTGGGCCCATCCCTCGTTCATCAGCGCGGCCGCGTATGCGGCGCGGGTGGAGACCGCCGTATATCGATAGGCGCGGCCTTCGACTTCTCTGCGGACCCAGCCCTTCTGATGGAGATTGTCCATGACGGTCATGACGGTGGTGTAGGCGATGGACCGTTCCTGCTGAAGGTCCTCGAGAACTTCCCGGACGGTCACCGGGCGGTTCCATTGCCAGACGCGCGTCATGACGGCGTCTTCGAGCTCTCCCAAACGACGGGGCACAACGTCACTTTAGTGCGCAAAGAGTCAATAACGGGCCATTGAGGGAAGGAAACGCAACAAAAAGGACGTACGACCTCGAAGGGTCGTACGTCCCGGGTACCGCGGTGGTCTGCGGTGGTGCGTGGTCCGCGGTGGTGCGTGGTCCGCGGTGGACCTCAGTCCCTGCCGCCGTTGTCCGACGGCTGGCGCACGGCCTCGGCGCGGGCGATCGCGGCGTCCACGATCGCGTCCTCCTTGGCCTTGTTCGGCCCGCCCTGGCTCTTGATGATGACGGCGACGACAGCGGCGAAGAAGACGGCCATCACGACGGGCGGCACGAGCGCGGATACGTAGTCCATGACGCCCAGACTAGCTATCCGGCGACCCGCTCCTCGGGCGGGGGCGGGGGTACCGGCCTCCGGCGTGGCGGGAAGACCTCGGACGGCTTGGGCACCGGACGCTCGGCCGGAGGCGGCGGCGTCGGCTTGGGGTCGCCGGCCGCGGCGCGCCCGCCGGGGAGGGCGAGCAGCCGGGCCCTGGGCGTGGAGGTGGCGGCCACGGGGGTGCTGGTGGCCTGGGAGACCCGGGCCAGGCGCGCCCGCACCGAGCGCTCGGCGAGGATCTGGCAGCGGGCGAGCAGCGCGGCGGCCGCGGGGTTGCGGCGCAGCGCGCGCAGGGCGGCGAGGTCGTCGGCCGCGGGGTCGTACCCGGCGGCGAGGGCGTCCTGGAGGAGCTCCAGATAGCCGCTGAGCGACCCGGGCAGCGCCTCGCGGTAGCGGGCCAGGTCGTCGAGGAGGAAGGCGCGCAGTCGGCCGGCCTCGCGTACGGCCTCGTCCACGGATTCGGCCAGGAGCAGCGCGTCCTGGACGTCCTCGTCCTGGAGGGGGGCGGGGTGGAGGGCGACGGCGAGGGCACGGCGGAGCACACGCAGCTCGTCCGCGCTGAACGCCATGCCGCCGCGGGATCCGTATGGCGTGGGCATGGGCCGACGATACGCGCTAATCGGACAATTTCCTCTTAGCGATCATTCCGGCGCGCCGACGACGACCGGGTCCCGGGTCCCGGGCCGGGAGCGTTGCGCGGGTCCCCAGGCGTGGCCGGGAGGCCGGGGGCTGGCACGGCCGGGAGGCCCGGGGCCAGGGGCTGGCACGGCCCGGGAGGCCGGGGGCCGGGCGGGGCCGGGGGCCGGCACGGCCCGGACACGGGGTGGGGCACGGCCAGGGCGGGGGTGCGGCCGGGGCACGGGGGCCGGCACGGCCCGGGAGGCCGGGAGCCGGGCGGGCCGGGGCCGGGCTCGGCCGGGGCTCGGGGCGCGGGTTGTCAGGCATGGCCGAGCGGGGGCCGGCACGGCCGGGCTCGGCCGGGGCTCGGGGCGCGGCCGGGAGGCCGGGGCGCGAGGTCCTGGGCAACGGCCTTGGGGCGCGGGAGCGGGGGTCGGACGAGGCCGGGGCCGGCACGGCCGCCCCCGGCGCTCACATGCGGGAGACGTTCCGCTCGTACACCAGGCGCAGGCCGATCAGGGTCAGCCAGGGCTCGTGCTCGTCGATCTCCTTGGAGTCGGCGAGGACCATCGGCGCCAGGCCGCCGGTCGCGATCACGGTCACGTCTGACGGGTCGCCGCCCGGGCCGACGAGCTCCCGCTTCATGCGGGCGACGACGCCGTCGACCTGGCCCGCGTACCCGTAGACGATGCCGGACTGCATCGCCTCGACCGTGTTCTTGCCGATGACGCTGCGCGGCCGGGCCAGCTCGATCTTGCGGAGCATGGCGCCCTTGACCCCGAGCGCCTCGACCGAGATCTCGATGCCCGGCGCGATCGCACCGCCGGCGTACTCGCCGCGCGTGGTGATCGCGTCGTACGTCGTCGCCGTGCCGAAGTCGACGACGATCGCCGGGCCGCCGTAGAGCTCGACGGCGGCGACCGCGTTGATCACGCGGTCCGCGCCGACCTCCTTGGGGTTGTCCGTGAGGACCGGCACGCCCGTCTTGACGCCGGGCTCCACCAGGACCGCCGGAACGTCCCCGTAGTACCGCCGCGTGACCTCGCGCAGCTCGTGCAGCACCGAGGGGACCGTCGCGCAGATGGCGATCCCCTCGATGCCGTCGCTCAGCTCGACGCCGAGCAGCGGGTGCATGCCCATGAGGCCCTGGAGCAGGACCGCCATCTCGTCGGCGGTGCGGCTCGGATCGGTGGAGATCCGCCAGTGCTCGACGATCTCGTCACCGTCGAAGAGACCGAGGACCGTGTGGGTGTTGCCGACGTCGATGGTGAGCAGCATCAGGCCCGCACCTCGCGCAGGTCGAGGCCGATGTCGAGGATCGGGGAGGAGTGGGTGAGGCCGCCGACCGCCAGGTAGTCCACGCCGGTCGCGGCGTACGCGGCCGCGTTCTCCAGGGTGAGCCGGCCCGAGGACTCCAGGACGGCACGGCCCGCGACGAGGGCGACGGCCTCCTCGGTCTCCGCCGGGGTGAAGTTGTCGAGCAGGATCAGGTCGGCTCCCGCGTCCAGGACCTCGCGGACCTGGTGCATCGTGTCGACCTCGACCTCGATGGGCAGCTCGGGGAACAGCTCGCGCACGGCCTTGAAGGCCTGGGCCACGCCGCCGGCCGCCACCACGTGGTTGTCCTTCACCAGGGCCGCGTCGGAGAGCGACATGCGGTGGTTGACGCCGCCGCCGCAGCGGACCGCGTACTTCTCCAGGGCGCGCAGCCCCGGCGTCGTCTTGCGGGTGTCGCGGACCTTGGCCTTCGTGCCCTCCAGGGCGTCCGCCCACGCGCGCGTGGCGGTGGCGATGCCGGAGAGGCGGCACAGGATGTTGAGCGCGCTGCGCTCGCCGGTGAGCAGGTCGCGGGTGCGGGCGGTGACGCTGAGGAGCACCTGCCCGGCCTCGACGCGCTCGCCGTCCTCGACGTGCCGCTCGACCTCGAACTCGTCGTCGCAGACGATCGAGAGCACGGCCTCGGCCACGCGCAGACCGGCCACGACACCGGCCTCGCGGACGGTGAAGTCGGCGGTGGCGACGGCGTCCTCGGGGACGGTCGCGACGGTCGTCACGTCGACGCCGCCGTCGAGGTCCTCGGCGATCGCGAGGTGGGCGATGTCCTCGACCTGTACGGGGTCGAGGCCGGCGTCCGCGAGCAGCTCGGCGAGCGCGGGGTCGAGCCCGCACTCGAACTCCTCGCCGCCGCCACCGCAGCCGCAGCCGTCGCCGCAGCCACCGGCCTCCTCGTCGGATGAGACCGAGTTGATCTGGATGAGAGGGACGTCCACGGGCTTCGGACGGGCTTCCTCGGGCGTGGTCACTTACGGCTCCCTGGGGGCTTCGGAGGTGGGGGGAAAGTCATGCGTGCCGGTCGCCCGGACGTCGAGGGTCCGCTCCGGGGTGAGGCGTACGACGAGGTGCCTGCGCCATTCCGTGTCGTCGCGGTCCGGGTGGTCCTCGCGCCAGTGGCAGCCGCGGGTCTCCTCGCGGCGGCGGGCGGCGGCGACCAGGACCCGGGAGACGCAGAGCAGGTTGGTGGTCTCCCAGGAGTCCACGCCCGGCTCGCCCGCCTTGGTGTCGTCGGTGCCGCCGGCGACGGCGTCGCTGTGCAGCGCGTCGAGGGCCTCGGCGGCCTCCCGCAGGCTGTCCTCGGAGCGCAGCACGCCCGCCCCGGCCGTCATGATCCGCTGGATGCGGGTCCGGGCGCCGGCCACGGGCAGCGGCAGGGTCACCGGGGTCGCGTGCGGCACCGGGGCGCCCGCCACGCGCGGGGCGGCGGCGATGACGTCGTCCGCGATCCGCTCGGCGAAGACGAGGCCCTCCAGGAGCGAGTTCGAGGCGAGCCGGTTGGCGCCGTGGACGCCCGTGCAGGCCACCTCACCGCAGGCGTACAGGCCCGGGACGGTCGTCCGGCCCCGCAGGTCGGTGCGGACGCCGCCGGAGGCGTAGTGGGCGGCCGGGGCGACCGGGACGGGCTCCGTGACCGGGTCGATGCCGTGCGAGCGGCAGGCCGCGAGGATCGTGGGGAAGCGCTCCTCCCACATCTCGGCGCCGAAGTGGCGGGCGTCGAGGTACATGTTCTCGGTGCCGTGCTCCTGCATGCGGCGCGTGATCGCCTTGGCGACGATGTCCCGGGGCGCCAGCTCGGCCAGCTCGTGCTGCCCGACCATGAAGCGCACGCCGTCGGCGTCGACCAGGTGGGCTCCCTCGCCCCGTACCGCCTCGGAGACCAGCGGCTGCTGGCCCTCGGAGCCGGCGCCGAGGAAGAGCACCGTGGGGTGGAACTGGACGAACTCCAGGTCGGAGACCTCGGCCCCGGCGCGGAGCGCGAGCGCGACGCCGTCGCCGGTGGAGACCGCCGGGTTGGTGGTGGCGGAGAAGACCTGCCCCATGCCGCCGGTGGCGAGGACCACCGCGGGGGCGTGGACGGCGCCGACGCCGTCGTGCTGGCCCTCGCCCATCACGTGCAGGGTCACGCCCGCCGTACGGCCCTGGGCGTCCGTCAGGAGGTCCAGGACGAGGGCGTGCTCGATGGTGCGCACGCCCCGGTCCCGTATCGCCTCGACCAGGGCGCGGGAGATCTCGGCGCCGGTCGCGTCCCCGCCCGCGTGCGCGATACGCCGGCGGTGGTGGCCGCCCTCGCGGGTCAGCGCGATCTCGCCGTCGGCGGTCTTGTCGAAGTCGGCGCCGGTCGCGATCAGCCGGCGGACGGCGTCGGGGCCCTCGGTGACGAGGACGTGGACGGCCCGCTCGTCGCAGAGCCCGGCGCCGGCGACCAGGGTGTCGTCGAGGTGCTGTTCGGGGGTGTCGCCCTCGCCGAGGGCGGCGGCGATGCCGCCCTGGGCCCAGCGCGTGGAGCCGTCGTCGAGCCGGGCCTTGGTGACGACGACCGTGCGGAGCCCGGCGGCGGTGCAGCGCAGGGCGGCGGTGAGGCCGGCGACGCCGGAGCCGACCACGACGACGTCGGCTTCGATGTCCCAGCCGGGGGCGGGGGCGTGCAGCCGTATTCCGGTCACTGGGTGGCTCCGAACGTGGTGGACATGGTGGCTCCGAGGAGGAGGGGGATGTTGTCGATCAGCCGCGTGGCGCCCACGCGCGCGGCGACGGCGAGGATCGCCTCCCCGTCGTGGTCGTCGGCGACCTCGGTGAAGTCGGCCGGGTCGACGAGGGCCAGGTAGTCGAGGACGAGCGGCGGCTCGGCCCTCGACGCGTCGTCGAGCACCGTACGGGCCGCGGCCCGTACGGCACCGGCGGCGCAGCCCTCGGCGGCCTGCGCGACGGCGTGGGCGTCGGCGGCGGCCCGTGCCTCGCCGAGCCGGGAGAGGGCGTCGGCGCGGTCCTGGGTGCCGGGCAGGGCCGCGGCACGCGCGCGCAGCGCCTCCTGGGCGGCGAGCCGGTCACGGGCGGCGAACAGCGCGCCGGACAGCGCGAGGGCCGTCCGGCGCTCGTCGGCCGAGAGGTAGCGGTTGCGGCTGGAGAGGGCGAGGCCGTCCGTCTCGCGGACCGTCGGCACGCCGACGATCTCGACCCGGAAGTTCAGGTCGCGGGCCATGCGGCGGATCAGGGCCAGCTGCTGGGCGTCCTTCTGCCCGAAGAAGGCCAGGTCGGGGGCGGTGAGGTGGAGCAGCTTGGCGACGACGGTGAGCATCCCGTCGAAGTGGCCGGGCCGGGAGGCGCCTTCGAGGAGCTCCCCCATGGGGCCCGCGGTGATCCGGACCTGCGGCTCCCCGCCCGGGTAGACCTCGTCGACGGAGGGTGCGAAGACGGCGCTCGCGCCCGCGTCGAAGGCCACCTCCAGGTCGGCTTCGAGGGTGCGGGGATAGCGGTCGAGGTCCTCGCCCGCGCCGAACTGGAGCGGGTTGACGAAGACGGTGACGACGACGAAGCCCTTGTCGCCGACACGCTCGCGCGCGGCCCTGACCAGGGAGGCGTGGCCTTCGTGGAGGGCGCCCATGGTCATGACCACGGCGGTGCCGCCGGGGGGCCCGAAGTGGGCCGCGGCGTCGTGGAGGTCCTCGACCGTGCGCAGGAGTTCGGCCGGCTGGTGGCGGACGGGCCGGCCGCTCGCGGCGCGGTCACGGGCGGACAGGCTCATCGGTCGTCTCCTTGCGGCCCGTCGGCCGCTCCGGCGGCTCCGGTGGTGCCGGTCGCGCCCGCCGAGGGGTCGGCGAGCACGCCCAGCAGGTCCTCGGCCAGCTCGGGCTTGAGCAGGCCGTGCGCGAGCGCGCGGTCGGCGGTCGTGCGGGCCATCGCCAGATAGCCGGCGACCGTGCCGGGCGCGTGCTTGCGCAGCTCGGCGACGTGGGCGGCGACCGTGCCGGCGTCCCCGCGCGCGACGGGGCCGGTGAGGGCCGCGTCACCGGACCGCAGCGCGTTGTCCAGGGCGGCGCCGAGGAGCGGGCCCAGCATCCGGTCGGGGGCGGCGACCCCGGCCTTGTGCAGCAGCTCCATCGACTGGGCCACCAGGGTGACCAGGTGGTTCGCGCCGAGCGCCAGGGCCGCGTGGTAGAGCGGGCGGGCGTCCTCGGCGATCCACTCGGGCTCGCCGCCCATCTCGATCACCAGGGCCTCGGCCGCCAGCCGCAGCTCCTCCGGCGCGGTGACCCCGAAGGAGCAGCCGGCCAGGCGCTGGACGTCGACGGGGGTGCCGGTGAAGGTCATCGCGGGGTGCAGGGCGAGCGGCAGGGCGCCCGCGCGCCGGACGGGGTCGAGGACCCGGGCCCCGTACCGCCCGGAGGTGTGCACGATCAGCTGTCCCGGCCGTACCGCTCCGGTGTCGGCGAGGCCCTCGACCAGACCGGGCAGCGCGTCGTCCGGCACGGTCAGCAGGACCAGGTCTGCGAGGGCGAGGACGCGCGCGGGCTCCACGACGGGGACGTCGGGCAGGAGCTCCGCGGCGCGGCGCCGGGAGGCGTCGGAGACCGCCGAGACGGCGACGGGGCGGTGTCCGGCGAGCCGGAGGGCGGCGGCGAGGGCGGGACCCACGCGGCCGGCGCCGACGACTCCGACGGTGAGCCGGGCGGGTCGGTCCTCGGCTCGGGGCTCTGGCGCTGCTGATGCGTTCACGGTGGGGGCGGCCTTCCGTTCCAGTCCTCGGCGGGTACCGGACGATTTCTGGTCATGCTACGCCAGCGTTTCGTGGTGCTCCGTGGCTGTCCACAGGGTGTGGGCGGTGGTGTGATGATCGGTGCATGAATCCTGTGGACCCTGTGGACGAGGAAGCGGCCCGGCTCTACCGGGCGAAGGTCTGGGGCGGCGCCGACCGCACCCTGTGGCGCACCCAGGTGGACGGCACGGTGGGCGCGCGGCTGCGTGAACTCGCCGACTGGACCGAGTCCTCCGGCCACGGCGAGGGGCCGCTCGACATCTACGGGGACGGGCTCGTCGAGGAGCTGGAACGGCGCGTCGCCGAGGAGCTCGGCCTCCCCGCCGCGGTCTTCTTCCCCACCGGCACGATGGCGCAGCAGGTGGCCCTGCGCTGCTGGGCCGGGCGGACCGGCAGTCCCGTCGTCGCCCTCCACCCGCTCGCCCACCCCGAGGTCCACGAGAGCGGGGCGTTCGGGGCCGTCTCCGGGCTCCGTACCGTCCACCCGACCGACGCGCCCCGGCTGCCGACGGCCGAGGAGGTACGGGACCACCCGGAGCCCTTCGGGACGCTGATGCTGGAGCTGCCGCTGCGGGACGCCGGCTTCGTGCTGCCGTCCTGGGAGGAGCTGACCGCGGTGGTGGAGGCGGCCCGCGAGCGCGACGCCGTGGTCCACTTCGACGGGGCGCGGCTCTGGGAGTGCACGACGCATTTCGGCCGCACGCTCGCGGAGATCGCCGGGCTCGCCGACAGCGTCTACCTCTCGTTCTACAAGTCGCTCGGCGGGCATTCCGGCGCCGTGCTCGCCGGACCCGAGGACGTCATGGCCGAGGCGAGGGTGTGGCGGCACCGGTACGGGGGCCAGGTCTTCCAGCAGTACCCGGCGGCCCTGTCCGCGCTCCGGGGCCTGGAGGAGGAGCTGCCCCGGCTGCCCTCGTACGTGGCCCACGCGCGCGTGGTGGCCGACGCGGTCCGTGAGGCGCTCGCGGAGGCGGACACCGGGTGGTTCCGGGTCCACCCCGAGACCCCGCACACCCACCAGTTCCAGGTCTGGCTGCCGTACGACGCCGAGCGTCTCACGGCGGCGTCCCTCGCCCAGACCGAGGCCACCGGCACGCTCCTCTTCCGCCGCTGGTTCACCCCGGGCGCGGGCGGCCCGCCCGCGCCCGGGGTCGCCGTGACGGAGCTGACCGTGGCGGGGCCGGGCCTGGAGTGGACGGCGGAGGACGTGAAGGCGGCGGTACGGGAGTTCCTGTCCCGGCTGGGCTGAGCGTGCGGGGGACCGCTCGGGTTCAGGGCGGGCGTACTTCGGGGCGTACGCGGGGGTTCAGGGGCGTGCGCGGGGGTTCCGGGCGGGCGGGCTTCGGGGCGTGCGCGGGGGTTCAGGGCGTGCGCGGGCGCAGCCGGCGTCGCAGGGCGGCCCGCAGACCGCCCCGCGCAGGCCGGCCCGCCAGGACCCGCTCGAAGCGGCGCCGGTCGCGGACCGACCGCAGGACGGCGACGTCGTGGGTGCCGGGCGCCGGCGGCGTCGGCTCACCGAGCCGGGCGGCGCGGTACGTGTCGAAGAGGTACTGATGCAGCGCGTTCATGCCCTCACCGTGGGCCCGGCCGCAGGTACCTGGCGCGCCGTTTGACGGCTCCCGTCAAACGGCGGTCCCGGGCCCGCCGTCACGTCGATTGACGGCCCTCGTCAAACGTCGCGACACCTCCCCCGCTCCGCCCCCCACCATGGTGGGGTGAGCGTGACCATCGACATCACCGGACTGCCGCGCGAGCGGATCACCTTCTGCCCCTCGCCGCTGGCGGAGCTGGGCGCCGCCCTGCACGCCCTCGCCGAGCCCGCCCACCACGCCAGGCTCCACGCATGGACGACCACGACGGCCGCCGCGCTCAAGCCCGAGCTCGCGGACCGGCTGCACGAGGCCGACTTCATGTGGCGGTCCACCCGCTCCGACTTCCTGCTGCCCGCCCAGCCCCGCGCGACCCTCGCCGAGGAGCTGGACGACCTCGACCGCATGGACGACGAGAAGTACGTGGGCTCGGCCCTGGAGATCTCCTGCGCCAGCCGCTACTCGCGCGGCGCCCCCTCGCCGCTCGCCGACGAGCGGATGCGGCGCCGGGCGCTCGAACTGGCCGCCGCGCGCGGGCCGCGTCAGGCCGCGTTCGTGGAGCGGATGCTCGCCGATCCGCCCGGTACGCGCGCGTGGGTCCGGCGGCTCATGGAGGACTGCGACGAGGCCTTCTTCGCCGACACCTGGCGCCGCGTCCGGGTCCAGCTCTCCGCCGACGCCCGCCACAAGACGGAGCTGATGCGCCGCAAGGGACTGGCCGAGGCCGTCGCCGACGCGTCCTCCGCGATGGTCCTGGAGGAGGACGAGGCGGGCTCACGGATCGTCGTCGACAAGCTGCTCCAGGGCCGCACCCACGCGGAGGGCACGGGCGTGACGTTCCTGCCGACCGCCTTCGGCTGGCCGCACCTCTTCGCTCTGCACGCCCCCGGCTGGCAGCCGGTGATCCAGTACCCGGTCCCGGCCCGCGACCTCGGCGGCGGCGCCCCCGTCGACACCGTCAAGCTGCGCATGGAGGCGGTCGCCCACCCGATGCGGATGCGGCTGAGCCGCAGCCTCGCCCGGGGGGCGTACTCGACGAGCGAGCTGGCCGACACGTACGGCATCAGCGCCCCCGAGGTCTCGCGCCACCTCGCGGTCATGAAGAAGGCCGGTCTGATCACCACCCAGCGGCGCGGCCGTTACGTGCTGCACCAGCTGGACGTCGCCGTCGTCGCCCGCCTCGGCAGCGACTTCCTGGAGAGCGTGCTCCGCTAGGGAGTGACCGGCCGGGCCTCAGCGGCTCTGTCAGGCCTCAGCGGCTGTCTCAGGCCTCAGTGGCTCGGCCGGGCCTCAGCGGCTCTGTCAGGCCTCAGTCGAAGCGGAGGTGGGAGAGGCCCACCCGGATCCGCCGCAGCCGGTGCCGCAACGGCCCGTCCGTGTCCGGCTCGGGCCGCAGTCCGGCCAGCTCCGCGACCCGGTCGGCCACCTCCGGGACCGTCAGCCGGTCCGTACGGAGGTGGTGGGCGAACTCGGGGGCCGCCAGGCGCTCCAGGCACTCGTCCAGCTTGGCCACGGCGAAGCTCTCCCGCTTCAGCCCCCGCCCGAGGCCGCGCTCCACCAGCCGCCGCAGGACCGTCTCCCGCTCCGCGAGCAGCGCGACGTGGCAGACCCGGTCCGCGCCGTGGTCCACGCGCAGCCGGCCGACGATCTCGGCGAAGTACGCCGGGTCGGTGAGCGTCATCGGCACGATCACGGGCCCGTCCCCGTACTCCCGCAGGGCCAGGTCGAGGACCTCGTGCACGCCCTGCCGCCAGGCCCGCAGGTCCTGGAAGTCGCCTCTGAGTGCGGGCGGCAGCGTCCGGTGCAGCCCGAAGCCGATGTGCTCCGGGTCGCACACCACGCTGCCCGGCAGCCGGCGCCGCAGTTCGTACGCGGTCTGCGTCTTGCCCCCGCCGAAGGGACCGTTGACCCACAGCAGCATCGAGGGATCCCCGCTCAGTTCGCCGCGCCGCCGCCCGCCCTGACCAGGCCCGTCTCGTACGCGAGAACGACGACCTGGACCCGGTCGCGCAGGCCCAGCTTGGTCAGGATGCGGCCCACATGGGTCTTCACCGTCGCCTCGGAGAGGACGAGCCGGGCCGCGATCTCGCCGTTCGACAGGCCCTGCGCGACCAGCATCATCACCTCGCGCTCCCGGTCGGTGAGCCGTCCCAGCTCCTTGTGCTCGGGCTCCTTGCCCGACGACGGCAGCATCGGCGAGAAGCGGTCGAGGAGCCGCCTGGTGGTCGAGGGCGCCACCACCGCGTCACCGCTGTGCACCGAGCGGATCGCACCGAGCAGCTCCGCCGGCGGCACGTCCTTCAGCATGAAGCCGCTCGCCCCCGCCTTCAGCCCCGAGAACGCGTACTCGTCGAGGTCGAACGTGGTCAGGATCAGCACCTTCGGCGCGTCCGGCTGGGAGCAGATCCGCCGGGTCGTCTCCACCCCGTCGAGCTTGGGCATGCGCACATCCATCAGCACGACGTCGACCGCCGTCGAACGCAGCACCTCCAGCGCCTCGACCCCGTCGCCCGCCTCCGCCACGACCTCCATGTCCGGCTGGGCGGCCAGCACCATACGGAAGCCGGTGCGCAGCAGCACCTGGTCGTCGACAAGCATCACGCGGATGGACATCAGTTTCCTTCGGGGTCGTCAGTGAGCGGGCTTGAGAGGGAGCAGGGCGCTGATCCGGAAGCCTCCACCGGGACGCGGGCCCGCGTCCAGCGTGCCGCCGACCATGCCGACCCGCTCCCGCATGCCGATCAGACCGTGGCCCCGGCCGTCGGCACCCCCGTCCTCGTACATCTCCTGCGGCGCGCCCCGGCCGTCGTCCTCGACGAGCAGTCCGAGGCCGTCGTCGAAGTACACCAGCCGGACGCTGGCCCCGACGTCAGGACCGCCGTGCTTGCGCGAGTTGGTGAGGGCCTCCTGCACGATCCGGTACGCGGTGAGCTCGACGCCGCTGGGCAGCGGGCGCGGGCTCCCCTCGATCGCGAAGTCCACGGTCAGACCGGCCCCCCGCACCTGCTCGACCAGGTCCTCGATCTGCTGCACGTCGGGCTGCGGCACGTACTCCCCGGCCTCCTGGTGCTCACCGGTCCGCAGGATGCCGAGCAGTCTGCGCATCTCGGCGAGCGCCTGCCGGCCGGTGGTGGAGATGGTGTCCAGGGCCTGCTTGGCGGTCTCCGGGGAGGAGTCCATGACGTACGCGGCGCCGTCGGCCTGCACCACCATCACCGACACGTTGTGCGCGACGACGTCGTGCAGCTCGCGGGCGATCCGGGCCCGCTCGGCGGCGACCGCGACCTTGGCCTGGGCCTCGCGCTCCCGCTCCAGGCGGGAGGCCCGCTCCTCCAACTGCGCGAAGTAGGCGCGGCGGGTGCGGAGCGAGTCGCCGAGGACCCAGGCGAGCGCGAACGGCACGGTCATGATGATCGTGAAGAAGACCTGGGCCGCGCCCGACTGCGGACCGTCCACCGGCCATCTCAGCTGCGAGAGCGTCGCGGCGGAGAGTCCGCCGGCCAGCGCGAGCCGGGACGCCCAGCGGGGTCCGTCGTGCGCGGCGACGGTGTAGATGATCACGAGCATGGCGAAGTCGGCCAGGAACGGCGTCAGGCCGAAGGCGAGCTGCGCCAGGCCGAGGCCGACCGTGAGGACCAGCATCTTCTCCGGGGCGCGCCGCCTCAGGGCCACGACCAGGGAGAAGAGCACACCCACGAGGGCGTACCCGACGGGGTGGCCCTGCACCGAGTCGGTGCCCGCCGACACCACCCACAGCATGGAGAACCCCAGGAGGACGACCGCCCAGAAGGTGTCGACGCCCGTCGGGTGTCTGCGGATGAAGTCGTAAAGGCGCTGCACGTCACCCAGAGTAGGGAAGAGAGATAGGTGCAGGGATCAACCGTGGGGTCGATCCTTGGCGAGGGCCCCGTACTCCCCGAGGTGGAGACTGGGGCGCGTGACGGATGAGACGTGTCAGTGGCAGGGGTGGCGGCAGGCCACGGAGCGGGCGCTGTACGGCCCCGGGGGCTTCTATCTGCGGCCCGAGGGGCCGGCGGGGCACTTCCGCACCTCGGTGCACGCCTCCCCGCTGTTCGCGGCGGCGGTGGCCCGGCTGCTCGCCGAGGTCGCGGAGGAGCTGGGAACGTCCGAGGTCGATCTCGTCGACGTGGGCGCGGGGCGGGGGGAACTGCTCACGGGAGTACTCACCGCGATCGGCGGCGGCGTCCCGCGCGGGCGTGCGGGCGGGGGCGCGGGCGCCGTCCCGGGTGGCCTGAGCGTCCGGGCGTACGCCGTCGAGCGCGCGGACCGGCCCGCCGGGCTCGATCCCCGGATCGAGTGGACCGACCGGCTGCCCCGGGGCGTGCGGGGGCTGGTCTTCGCGAACGAGTGGCTCGACAACGTGCCGGTCGACGTCGCCGAGGCGGACGCGGAGGGCACGGCCCGGTACGTGGAGGTCCGCGGGGACGGCGCGGAGCGGCTCGGCGGGCCCGTCTCCGGCGCGGACGCGGAGTGGCTGGCCCGCTGGTGGCCGCTGCGGGAGCCGGGCGCGCGGGCCGAGATCGGCCGGCCGCGCGACGAGGCGTGGGCGTCTGCGGTGGCCTCGCTGTCGGCGGGTCGCGCGGTGGCCGTGGACTACGCGCACGTACGGGACGCCCGGCCGCCCTTCGGCTCGCTGACCGGCTTCCGGGCGGGCCGCGAGGTCCCGCCGGTGCCGGACGGCAGCTGCGACCTGACGGCGCACGTGGCGCTGGACGCGTGCGCGGCGGCAGTCGGGGACGTCGGCGGTGGCGGAGGCGACAGCGACAGCGGTGGAGCCGGCAGCAGCGGAGGCGACAGCGACAGCAGCGGAGCCGACGGCAGCGGAGGCGCCAGCGGCGGAGCCGGCGGCAGCGGCGAGGACGGGCCGCGCCGGGTGGAGCTGGTCACACAGCGGGAGGCGCTGGGGCGGCTCGGGGTGTCCGGCGGGCGGCCGCCGCTCTCGCTCGCCTCGACCGATCCCGTCGCGTACGTCCGTGCCCTCTCCTCCGCCGGTGAGGCCGCCGAGCTCACCGCCCGCGGCGGTCTCGGCGACTTCCTCTGGCTGACCCGGTGGGTCCCGGGCGGGGCTACGAGGCCTCCGGGGCAGGGGGGATACTGACCGCATGACGGAGACGACGGTCGGCATCGGCGGCGCGGCGGAGAGCACCGACATGGTGCTGAACATCGGGCCGCAGCATCCCTCGACCCACGGTGTGCTCCGGCTCCGGCTCGTGCTCGACGGCGAGGTCGTGCGGCAGGCCGAGCCGGTGATCGGCTATATGCACCGCGGTGCCGAGAAGCTCTTCGAGGCGCGGGACTACCGGCAGATCATCATGCTGGCCAACCGTCACGACTGGCTCTCCGCCTTCTCGAACGAGCTCGGCGTGGTCATGGCCGTCGAGCGGATGCTGGGCATGGAGGTCCCGGAGCGCGCGGTGTGGACCCGTACGCTCCTCGCCGAGCTGAACCGGGTCCTCAACCATCTGATGTTCCTCGGCTCGTACCCCCTCGAACTGGGCGGCATCACCCCGGTCTTCCACGCCTTCCGGGAGCGGGAGGAGCTCCAGGTCGTGATGGAGGAGGTCTCCGGCGGCCGGATGCACTACATGTTCAACCGGGTCGGGGGCCTCAAGGAGGA
The DNA here is from genome assembly GCF_044752725.1 of Streptomyces sp. NPDC088707. Classification (NCBI taxonomy): domain Bacteria; kingdom Bacillati; phylum Actinomycetota; class Actinomycetes; order Kitasatosporales; family Streptomycetaceae; genus Streptomyces; species Streptomyces sp. NPDC088707. Next base: position 49,623 of record NZ_JBIVLV010000003.1, read on the forward strand.
CCTGCCCGCCGGCTGGCTGGGCCGGGCCCGCCAGGCGGTCGCCGACGTCCGCTCGCGGATGGACGTGTACGACCGGCTCGTCCTCGGCAACGAGATCTTCCGGGGCCGTACGCGGGGGGTCGGCGTGCTGTCCCCGGCGGCGGTCCACGCGTACGGGGTGTCGGGGCCCATCGCCCGCGCCTCGGGTGTCGACTTCGACCTGCGCCGCGACGAGCCGTACCTGGCCTACGCGGAGCTCCAGGACATCCTGCGGGTCGCGGTGCGCGAGGAGGGCGACTGCCTGGCCCGGTTCGAGTGCCTGCTGGAGCAGACGCACAACTCCCTGGACCTCGCGGACGCCTGCCTGGACCGGATGGCGGAGCTGCCGCCGGGGCCGATCAACCAGCGGCTGCCGAAGGTGCTCAAGGCGCCGGAGGGCCACACGTACGCGTGGACCGAGAATCCGCTCGGTGTGAACGGCTACTACCTGGTGTCCAGGGGCGAGAAGACCCCGTACCGGCTGAAGCTGCGCTCGGCGTCGTTCAACAACATCCAGGCCCTGGTGGAGCTGCTGCCGGGGACGCTGGTCGCGGACATGGTGGCGATCCTGGGCTCGCTGTTCTTCGTCGTCGGCGACATCGACAAGTAGCGGGGCCCGGCCGTACCCCTGCCCCGGGGTCAGCGCTCCCGGCGCATCACGACGTACTCCCGCTCCTCCTTGCCGGGGCGGCGCCGGTCGACGACCGTCCAGCCCCAGCGCGCGTACCGGTCCGTCAGTTCCGGTACGTCGAGGGTCATGAGGAGGGCCGGCCCGGGCCTCCCCGCGGCGAGCAGGGCGTCGTGGAGGCCGCGGCCGATGCCGCGTCCCTGGTGACCGGGGGCGACGACGAGTTCGGCGAGTTCGAAGGCGGTCCCGGCGCCGGTCAGGACGGTGTCGGTCCAGCCGGCCGCGAACCCGAGCAGGGCGCCGTCGTCGTCGAGCGCGACCACCGCGGTGAAGTCGTCCCTGCGCGCGGCCGAGTCGAGCAGCCGGTCCACGGTGCGCACGGCGCCGAGCGGCGGCTCGTGCCAGGGAGCACCGCAGAAGGCCTGGGCGCTCAGGGTGAGCAGTTCGTCACGGTGACCGGCGGCCTCACCGGCCGGGAGGTCGGTGAGGCGGTACGTCACGAGTTCACCGCTCCGCGCAGTTCGGCCACATCGAGCTGCTCGGTCTCGTCGTGCGCCGTCAGGTCGATGACCTGGCCCACCGCCTGCGCCTGGGTCTTCGTCTGTCCCGGAGCCGGCGGGTTGCCCGGCGTCCCCGTGGGGCTGACCGGGGTGAGCAGCGGGGTGCCGAGCGCCGCCTGCGTCGCCAGAGCCTCTTCCAGGACCTCCTCGCCCACGACGTCGGCGAGGTCCGTGTGCTGCACCGCCTCGATCGCGGCCGCCGCCTTCTGCGTACCGAAGAAGTCGAAGCCGCCCTCGGGCCGCGGGACGGGCCTGCGGGCCGCGTACGGGACGATCGCGGACGCCGTCGGCACCGCCGGGACCTTCGTGGACGCGGGCGGGAGCGCGAGGGCGGGGGCGGCCGGCCGGCTGTGCTCGGTTCCGGCGGCCGCCGCGTGCTTCCCCTGCGGCTCCTCCGTCTCACGGGCCCGCTCGGCGAGGTCGCGCGCGCGGGCGGCCTCGGTGGTGCGGCGGGCCTGCTGGGCCGCGGCGTTGCGCGGGAGGTCGCGCAGCGCCTGGGCGGCGCGACGGTAGGCCTCGGGCGTGGGCGTGGAGCCTCCGGCGGGCAGTGCCTTGACGTCGCCGGCCGTACCTGAGGCCGTACCGGTCGCCGACTCCAGTGCCAGGACGCGGGCGCCTTCCAGGGCACTGGCCCGCTCGGTCTCTGCCGTGGCGTACCGGCGAAGCAGATCGGCGTGCTCGCCGCGGAGCCCGGCCAGCTCGACCCGCTTGGCGCGGAGCTTCGTGTCGAGGCGGGAGCGGAGGGCGCGGGCCTCTTCGAGGTCGGACTCCAGCTCGGCGACCCGCTCCTCGGCCTTCCACTGGTCGGCGGTGCGGGCCCGGTCGAGCTCGGCGACCCGCAGTCCGGCGCTCCGGTCCCAACTGCGCATGAGGACGGCACCGGTGACGGCCGCGGCCGCGGCGGCGGCCGCGAGCAGCCGTACGACGACCAGGTCACCGGGCAGCCAGGCGGCCGCGGCACACACGACCGCGGCGCCGGCGACCGCGGAGGGCGGCAGCAGCTTGTGCAGAGGCGGGGAATGGCGGTGGCGTCCACGTGGCATGGCCTGAAATTTACCGTGCGTAGGCGCCGTGTGGGGTGTCGGCCCGGCAATCTCTTGGCCACTTCTCGTCACCAGAAGTGGATATCCACCGTTCCGGTTCCGTTTCGGGCCGACGCCCCTCACCCGATGCCTACTTGTTGAGCAGCCCCTTCGTCTCCAGATACTCCTTGGCGACGTCCTCCGGCTTCGCCCGCTCGGCGTCGACCTTGCGGTTGAGTTCGGCGAGATCCGCTGTGGTCAGCACCTTGGTGATCTTGTCCAGGGCGGCGGCTATCTCGGGGGAACCGGCGTCCTTGGCGTTGACCACGGGCAGCACGTTGTCGGCGTTCTGCAGCTTCTTGTCGTCCTCCAGGAAGACCAGGCCGTAACTGTCGACGGTGGCGTCCGTGGTGGTCGTCAGGACCAGCTGGTCCACCCCGTCCTTCACCGCCTGCTTGGCCTGCGGGGTGCCGACGCCCTTGGGGTCGATCCCGGTCACGTCGATCCCGTACGTCTTCTTCAGGCCGGGCGCGCAGAACGGCCGCACCGCGCATTCGTCACCGGCGGCGATCTTCACCTTCAGCTTCGAACCGCCGAGATCGGAAAGCGTCTTCAGCTTGTTCTTCGCGGCGAATTCCTTCGTCACCGCGAACGCGTTCTGATCGACCGCCTCACCGACCGCGAGCACCTTCAGGCCGCGCGGTTCGGCGAGCTTCCGCAGCGCCTCGACCGTGGCCGTCGCGTCACCCGAGGCGACCGGCTTGTCCTCGGGCGCCTTCGGCCCGTTCACCTTCGCGTTGAGGAATTCCGCGATGGTCGCCGCGTATTCGGGGACGACGTCGATCTCGCCCTTCTCCAGCGAGGGCTCGTACAGCTCGCGATTCTTCACCGTGGTGATGGATACGGAGTAGCCGGCGTCCCGCAGCGCCTGGGCGTACAGCTCGGCGAGCACCTTGGCCTCGGTGAAGGCCGCCGCTCCGACGACCAGCGAGCCCTTCTCCGCGCCGCCGGAGTTCCCGGCGTCCCCGGAGCTTCCGGAGCCCTTCTTCTTGCCCTCCTCCAGGCTGTCACCGCCGCACGCGGCCAGCGCGACGGTCAGCGCCGCCGTCCCCAGCACCGCGCCCGCGATACGCGAGACCCTGTTCACGAGATCACCCATCCCCACTCAGCTTTTGCCCAGTTGATCGAATCGTTGGTCGAGCCGTCGCTCGAAGCGTGGAAAGAGCAGCCGGTCCGCGCCCACCAGGACGCCCTCCACCAGGAGGGCGAGCAGGGCCACGAGGACCGCGCCCGCGACGACCTGCGCCGTGTCGTACGTGGCGAAGCCGGCCGTGATGATCCGGCCGAGACCGCCCTGGCCGACCATCGCCGCGACCGTCGCCGTGGCCACCACCTGCACCGCCGCCGAGCGCACTCCGGTCATCACCACCGGCCGGGCCAGCGGCAGTTCGACCTGCCGGAACAGCTGCGCACCGGTCATCCCCATGCCCCGCGCGGCCCGCACCGCGGCCGGGTCCACCTCCCGCATCCCCACGTACGCGTTGGTGAGGAGCGGGGGTATCGCGAACAGCACGAGGGCCACGACGGTCGGCACGTATCCGGCGTTCCGCAGGGGGGACACCATGAACAGGGCGAGGACCGCGAAGACCGGGATCGCCCGCCCCACGTTCGACACGTTCACCGCGAGGGCACCGCCCTTGCCCAGGTGGCCGAGCCAGAGGCCCAGCGGCAGCGCGAGCGCCGCGGCGATCAGCAGCGCCGCCCCGCTCACGTACACGTGCTCGGCGAGCCGCTGCCCGATGCCCTCCTCGCCCGTCCAGTGCGCGCCGGTGGTGAGCCAGCCCCAGGCATCCGTCACTACGCCCATCTCACCCACCTCCCGGCGCGGTCCGTATCCGGGTCCACGGCGTGAGGAGCCGCTGGAGTCCCAGGAGCAGCAGGTCGGCGGCGACGGCGAGCAGTACGCACAGCACCGAGGCGGCGAGCATCTGCGCCTTGAAGAAGGTGGGCAGCGCGTCCTCGATGAGATTGCCGAGACCGCCGCGGCCGACGACCGAACCGACCGTCGTCAGCGCGATCGTGGAGACCGTCGCCATCCGTATCCCCGCCATCAGCACCGGCAGCGCCAGCGGCAGTTCTACCTGCCACAGGAGGCGCAGCGAGCCGTACCCCATGCCCCGGGCGGCCTCCCGGGTCTCGGCGGGCACGGCGGCGAGTCCCGCCAGCGTGTTCCGCACGAGGATCGTCAGCGCGTACAGCACGAGGCCGGTGACCACGAGCGCCGACGAGAGCCCGAACAGGGGCAGCAGCAGGGAGAACATGGCGAGCGACGGCACCGTGTAGAGCAGGGTGGTCAGTCCGAGGACGGGGCCCGCGAAGCGGGGCCTGGCCCGGACGAGCAGCGCGAGCGGCACCGCGACGGCGAGCGCGATCAGCACGGACACGACCGTGATTCCCACATGCTGGAGCGTGGCGTCGGTCAACTCCCGGGAGCGGGTGCGCAGATACTCACCGCAGATCCAGTCGTTCGTGACCAGACAGTTCGGCGCGCTCATCCGTCCCTCCCCCCGGTTCGTCGATCTTCCGAACGCATGTCTGACGACCCTAACCCCCGCCACCGACAATCCCCGAGACCCGCCACAATGCGGCAACACGCCCTTCACACACCCCCGGCGTCCAGGGGCCAGAATGGGGAACCATGATCCGGTTCGAGCACGTGACCAAGCGGTACCCGGACGGCACCACCGCCGTCGACGACCTCTCGTTCGAGGTGGCGGAGGGCGAACTCGTCACCCTGGTCGGGCCGTCCGGCTGCGGCAAGACGACCACGATGATGATGGTGAACCGGCTCGTCGAGCCGACCTCCGGCCGCGTCCTCGTCGACGGCGAGGACATCGCCGGCGTCGACCCCGTCGCCCTGCGTCGCAAGATCGGCTACGTCATCCAGCAGGTCGGGCTCTTCCCCCACCGCACGGTCCTCGACAACACCGCGACCGTCCCCGCCCTCCTCGGCTGGAAGAAGGCGGCCGCACGCGCGCGTGCCGCCGAACTCCTCGACCTCGTCGGTCTCGACCCGGCCGTCTACGGCTCCCGCTACCCCGCGCAGCTCTCCGGTGGTCAGCGCCAGCGCGTCGGCGTGGCCCGCGCCCTCGCCGCGGACCCGCCGGTCCTCCTCATGGACGAGCCGTTCGGCGCCGTCGACCCGGTGGTCCGCGAGCGCCTCCAGAACGAGTTCCTCGCCCTGCAGGCCACCGTCCGCAAGACCGTCCTCCTCGTCACCCACGACATCGAGGAGGCCGTCCGCATGGGCGACCGCATGGCTGTCTACGGCCAGGGCCGCATCGAGCAGTTCGACACGCCCGCGACCGTCCTCGGCGCCCCCGCCACCCCGTACGTCGCGGACTTCGTCGGCAGCGACCGCGGCCTGAAGCGGCTCGCGGTCACGCCCGTCACGGAGGCCGACCTCGAACCCGTACCGGCGGGAGGCACCGCGGCGCTCGACAAGGCCGGGAACCGGGACGGCGCCCCCGACCCCGTCCCGCTCGGCACCTCGCTCAAGGACGCCCTCGCCGTGCTCCTCCAGCACGACACCGGCCGGCTCACGGTCACCGGCGACGACGGCCGCCCGCTCGGCGTCCTCACCCCGGAGGGCGTCCACCGCGCCCTGCGCCGGGCATCGACCTCCGCCCCGGCCCCGGCCTCCTGAGCGCGGCTCGGACTCAGGTCGCGCTGAGCTTGCCGCTCATCCAGACCAGACCCGGCGGGATCTCGCGGTTCCACGTGTTGAAGTTGTGGCCGCCGCTCTCCAGCGTGATCGACGAGACCTTCGCCGGGCTCTTCACCTTCTTGATGAAGTCGAGCGTGCCCCGCCGGTTGCCCTCGCCCTGCTTCGACGTCGTCACCAGAAACGACGACGCGCCCTGCGGCCGGTGGTCCAGGCTCCACAGCAGGTCGCCCCGCTTGCGCAGGCCGTCGTCCCCGTGGAAGAGGTCACCGGTCGTCACGTCCTCCGCCGCCCGGTAGTACGCGGAGAATCCCGCTCCGGCGGCGAACCGGTCGGGGTGGTGCAGGGCGATCTTCAGCGCGCAGTACCCGCCGGTGGAGTTCCCCATGAAGCCCCAGTTGCGGGGCTTCGTGCCCACCCGGTACGTCTCCGAGACCGCCCTCGGCAGGTCCTCCGCGAAGAACGTCTCCGTCTGCGGGCCGCCCGGGATGTCCACGCACTCGGTGTCCCGCGGCGGCGCCACCGTCGGGCGGAGCATCACCAGGATCATCGGCTGCATCCGGCCCTCCTTCGCCTGGAGGTAGGCCGTCTTCGGGTACTTCAGCCCTTTGATCAGGTTCTCCGCCGTGCCCGGGTACCCCGTCAGCACCACCGCCGCCGGGAAGGTGCGCTCGGCGTACTTCGCCTGGAAGTACTCCGGCGGCAGGTACACATAGGCCGGCGACACGATCCCGGACCGCTCCCCCGCCACGACGACCTTCTGTATCTGGCCCGCGGTCGTCGGACGGCCGCCGCCCGGCACGTCGAGCCCCTGCTTCCCCACCACCTTGAGGTCCTTCGAACCGGCCGCGTGGTCGACGACCACGCCCATGTCCTGCTCCTGCCCGAACAGGTCGGCCCACGAGCCGTAGAAGAGGAAGGAACGGTTCGCCGCCAGGCCCACCGCGGCGAACAGCGCCAGCTGCGTCACCAGCAGCAGCCCGATCCGCCCCACCACCGCCCGCCAACCACGCCGCGCCAGCCGAGGCCACACCCAGACCGTGACGAGGAACAGCGCCACGGCAAGCACGACCGCCACCACGAGGACTTTGTTGCTGGTGAGACCCATGGGACGACCGAGCCTTCTTTCTGAGAATTTCCTGTGGACCGATGAACCCGACTCCGCACGGCTCCGTCCTAGAAGGCGCACCAACCGGAACGGCCCGCCGAACGCGCCGCAGGGCCCGACCGGAGTCAAGGACCCTTCGCAGGACCACGGGAAGCACGGGAAGCCATGTCTGTCACAGTAGATGGGGACAAATCAGGATTGGTTCCGGTTCGAGTACGCCGGATTCTCCGCGGCCCCCGCCCCGAGAAGGTCCCCGCGCTCGTCGGCACCGCCTGCACCCTGATCGGCCTCATCGACATCGCCGCCGGCGTCTTCCCCCGCTTCCGCGCCAGCCGGATGCACGCCATGGCAGAAGTCCTCCCCGGCACCCTCGGCCCCCTCTCCGCCGCCCTCTCCCTCAGCGCCGGCGTCCTCCTCCTGCTCCTCGCCCACGGCCTCAAGCGCCACAAGCGCCGCGCCTGGCGCGCCGCCGTCGTCCTCCTCCCCCTCGGCGCCCTCGCCCAGTTCGTCTGGCGCCACTCCGTCCTCGGCGCCCTCCTCTCCCTCGTACTCCTCACACTCCTCCTACGCCACCGCGGCCAGTTCGCCGCCCTGCCCGACCCCCGCAGCCGCTGGCGCGCACTCGCCAACTTCGTCGTCATGGGCGCCGGATCCATCGCCCTCGGCCTCGTCATCGTCAGCGCCCACCCCCGCCGCGTCATCGGCAGCCCCAGCCTCACCGACCGCCTCGAACACGTCCTGTACGGACTCTTCGGCGTCGAAGGCCCCGTCGGCTACAGCAACGGCGTCGACTGGACCGTCGGCTACTCCCTCGGCGCCCTCGGCATGCTCACCGCCCTCACCACCATCTACCTCGCCTTCCGCCCCGAGCACCCCGCGGCCCGCCTCACCGACGAAGACGAGGTCCGCCTGCGCGCCCTCCTCGACCAGCACGGCGGCCGCGACTCCCTCGGCCACTTCGCGCTCCGCAGCGACAAGGGCGTCGTCTTCTCCCCCAGCGGAAAAGCCGCCGTCTGCTACCGCGTCGTCTCCGGCGTCATGCTCGCCAGCGGCGACCCCATCGGCGACGTCGAGGCCTGGCCCGGCGCCATCGAACGCTTCATGGACGAGGCCAAGGCCCACTCCTGGACCCCCGCCGTCATGGGCTGCTCCGAGACCGGCGGCCAGGTCTGGACCCGCGAGACCGGCCTCGACGCCCTCGAACTCGGCGACGAGGCGGTCGTCGACGTCGCGGATTTCTCCCTCTCCGGACGAGCCATGCGCAACGTCCGCCAAATGGTCAAACGCATCGAACGCAACGGCTACACCACCCAGGTCCGCCGCGTCCGTGACCTCGACGACGCCGAACTCGAACAAGTCCGCCGCGCCGCCGCCGACTGGCGCGGCACCGACACCGAACGCGGCTTCTCCATGGCCCTCGGCCGCATCGGCGCCCCCGGCGACGGCGACGCCGTCATAGCGACCGCCCACAAGACCGACGCGGACGACACGCCCGACTCCACCTACGGCGACCTCAAGGCGATCATCCACTTCGTCCCCTGGGGCCCGGACGGCATGTCCCTCGAACTCATGCGCCGCGACCGCTCCGCCGACCCCGGCATGAACGAGCTCCTCATCGTCGCCGCCCTCCAGGCCTCCCCCGACCTCGGCATCGCGCGCGTGTCCCTCAACTTCGCCATGTTCCGCTCGGCCCTCGCCCGCGGCGAGAAGATCGGCGCCGGACCCGTCCTCCGCGTCTGGCGCGGCCTCCTCGTCTTCCTCTCCCGCTGGTTCCAGATCGAGTCGCTGTACAAGTTCAACGCCAAGTTCCGACCCCGCTGGGAACCCCGCTTCGTCGTCTACCGCAAGAGCCGCGACCTCCCCCGCATCGGCTTCGCCGCCATGCAGGCCGAAGGCTTCGTGAGCCTCGCACTGCCCCGCCCCTTCACCCGCAAGCGCCCCGCCCCGACCCCCCGCCCCTGCGCCCACATCGTCCCCGCCCCCGCCGAGCGCGAGGTCCGAGCGGCCTGATGCCACCCCTGGGCCCTACGCTGGACGCATGAGGACGACGATCGACCGGGGCACCGCCCGAGGCCTGCCGGAGTGGGACCGCTGCGCGGTCATGGGCGTGGTCAACGTGACCCCCGACTCCTTCTCCGACGGCGGCCGCTGGTTCGACACCACGGCCGCCGTCAAACACGGCCTCGACCTCGTCGCCGAGGGCGCCGACCTCGTCGACGTCGGCGGCGAGTCCACCCGGCCCGGCGCCAGCCGCGTCGACGAGGAGGAAGAACTCCGCCGCGTCGTCCCCGTCGTCCGCGGCCTCGCCGCCGAAGGCGTCACCGTCTCCGTCGACACCATGCGCGCCCGCGTCGCCGCCCGCGCCGTCGAAGCCGGCGCCCTCCTCGTCAACGACGTCAGCGGCGGCCTCGCCGACCCCGCCATGGTCCCCGCCGTCGCCGCCGCCGAAGTCCCCTTCGTCGTCATGCACTGGCGCGGATTCAGCCAGGACATGAACAGCCTCGCCGTATACGACGACGTCGTCACCGAGGTCGTCGGCGAACTCCGCACCCGCCTCGAAGCCGTCATCGACGGCGGCATCGACCCCGGACGCATCGTCGTCGACCCGGGCCTCGGCTTCGCCAAACTCGCCCCCCACGACCTCGCCCTCGTCGCCCACCTCCCCGAACTCCGCGCCCTCGGCCACCCCCTCCTCGTCGCCGCCTCCCGCAAACGATTCCTCGGCCACGTCCTCGCCCGCGAAGGCGCCGCACCCCCGCCCGCCCGCGAACGCGACGCCGCCACCGCCGCCGTCTCCGCCCTCGCCGCCCACGCGGGCGCGTGGGCCGTCCGCGTCCACGAGGTCCGGGCCACCGCCGACGCCGTACGCGTCGCCCGCGCCGTCGAGGGAGCCGCGTGAGCCGCAACGCCGACGAAGCGGCCGTCGAAGCCGCCAACACCGCCTTCTACGAGGCGATGGAGACCGGCGACTTCGAAGGCGTCTCAGCACTCTGGCTCGACGACGGAGCCACCCCCATCACCTGCGTCCACCCCGGCTGGCCCGTCCTCACCGGCCGCGGCGAAGTACTCCGCTCGTACGCCCTGATCATGGCCAACACCGAGTACATCCAGTTCTTCCTCACCGACCTCAAGATCTCCCTCGCCGACCACACCGCCGTCGTCACCTGCACCGAGAACATCCTCAGCGGCGGCCCCGCCGAGGACGGCGCCGAGCTCGGCCCCCTCGTCGGACAGCTCGTCGTCGCCACCAATGTGTTCCGCCACACACCCGACGGCTGGCGCATCTGGTCCCACCACGCCTCCCCCGTCCTCACCGACACCGAGGAAACACCGGACGAAGAGCCCGGCGGCGACACCCCGTAACCACCCCGCCACCCACCCCCCGGACCCGCCCACGGCCCCCGCAGGCAAGCCCTGTCGGTCCCCGCAGGTAGATTCGATGCTGGACACCCGGCCGTCCGCACCCGGCTGCGTGGCCACCGAACTACGACAGCAGGAGTGATTCGCGTGGATCGTGTCGCGCTGCGCGGCCTCAAGGCCCGAGGCCACCACGGCGTCTTCCCCAAGGAGCGCGAGGAGGGCCAGACCTTCATCGTGGACCTGGTCCTCGGCCTGGACACCCGCCCGGCGGCGGCCGACGACGACCTGGCGAAGACCGTGCACTACGGGATCGTCGCCGAAGAGGTCGTCGACGTCGTCCAGGGCGAGCCCGTCGACCTCATCGAAACGCTCGCCGAGCGCATCGCCCAGCAATGCCTCAGCCACGCCGGGGTACAAGAGGTGGAGGTCGTCGTCCACAAACCGGACGCGCCCATCACCGTGCCGTTCGACGACGTGACCATCACGATCACCCGGAGCCGACGATGAAGCCGATGCAGAGCGACCCCACCGTGCAGCCCGTACCGGCCTCCGTCGTCGCCACCGTCGACGCCGCCGACACGACGCTGTCCAACCCCCGCTGGGCCGTCGTGGCCCTCGGCGCCAACCTCGGCAACCGCCTGGAGACCCTCCAGGGGGCCGTCGACGCCCTCGCGGACACCCCCGGCCTCCGGGTCAAGGCCGTCTCCCCCGTGTACGAGACGGAGCCCTGGGGCGTCGACCCCGAGAGCCAGCCCTCGTACTTCAACGCCGTCGCGCTCGTGAAGACGACACTCCCGCCCTCCTCCCTCCTGGAGCGCGCCCACGCCGTCGAAGAGGCCTTCCACCGCGTCCGCGAGGAGCGCTGGGGCGCCCGCACCATCGACGTCGACATCGTCGCCTACGCCGACGTGGTCTCCGAAGACCCCGTCCTCACCCTCCCGCACCCCCGCGCCCACCAGCGCGCCTTCGTCCTCGCCCCGTGGCACGACGTGGACCCCGAGGCCCAGCTCCCCGGCCACGGCACCGTCGCAGCACTCCTCGCCGGCCTCGGCGACGCGGGCATCGCCCGCCGCGCCGACCTGGAACTCCGTCTGCCCGAGTAGTCGTTACGCTTCGTGGCAGACCGCACAGCGGAGCACCCCGACGACCAGGAGAAGGACACCCGGTGAAACAACTGCGGCTGAAAGTGCTCGCCGGACTGTTCCTCGTGGCCGGCATCCTCTCCTGGGGCGCCGCACGGCTCTGGGACGCGGTCGGCACCCTGCCCAGCGTGCCGATCGCCGCGCCCATCGTCCTCGCCGTGATCGCCGCCGTCCTCACCGCGACCGCCCTCTCCATCCGCGCCCGCCTCAAGGCCCAGCGCGAACGGCGCCCCGGCGCCAAGGGCGTCGAACCCCTGATGGCCGCCCGCGCGGTGGTCTTCGGCCAGGCGAGCGCCCTGGTGGCCGCCCTCGTCGCCGGCATGTACGGCGGCACGGGCGTCTACCTCCTCGGCTCCCTCGACGTCCCCGCCCGCCGCGACCAGGCCCTCTACGCGGCCTTCTCGGTAGCGGCGGGCATCGCCGTCATCGCGGCCGCCCTCTTCCTGGAGCGCGTCTGCAGACTCCCGGAAGACGACGACGAGAGCGGCCCGGACAAGGCCCGGGCCCAGTAGGGGACCTCCCACTCAGCGGCAGAGCGCGTCGAGATCCGCCGAGAAACGCGCGAACTCGGCCTGCGCCTCCCCGACGATCTCCCGAGCACCCCGGCGCGGCGTGGTCGCGTACCGCCCCGCCAGATCGGCCAGGTCCGCATCCGGGCGCGCCTCCCGCTCCACGTACAGAGCGGCCTCCATCGGCCCGTAGCCGTCGGCGAGCACCCACAGGAAGTCGGACAGGTTCCCGGCGACCACACCGCGCTCGCCCTCCGACCCCATGAACACCACGGGCTGCTCGGCAAGCGGCCGGCCCGGCCGCACACACCAGATCGCCGCGAGACCGCCGGTCCCGTCCTGCCCGAAGACGCGGTAGTCACCGCCGTCGAGCGCGTGGTTGCCCGTCCAGTGCCGGAGCCAGTCGGTCGTCTCCTCGGCGGACTCGAAGGCGTCGTACGGCTCGAAGTCGACGCCCTCGCCCTCTTCGCCGTAGTCGAACTCGACCCGGGCGACAGCGGCCAACGCGTCAGGAAAGCGGCGGTCGCCGCCGAACGTCTCGATCACCCGCGCAGGCTAGCCGCCGCCACTGACACCACCGGGCGCCGGCCCGACCCAGGCACTACCAGGGCTCACGCACGAGGTGCCCGTTCACGAGGAAGGTCGGGTACGGGGCGAGCCGGTAGCTGTAGAAGGTGAAGGGTTTCGCCCCCAGAGCGGGGCGGGGACGGACCTCTTGGACCTTGATCCAGGTGAATTCGGGCGGGCGGACGGGGTGGTACTCGGGAGTGAAGGTGCCCCGTGTCCTCCAGCGGTCCGATACGCAGAGCTGTGAGGCCCCATGGGCCTTCGGAGTGAAGCGCGCCCCGATGATGGGGGCGAGTTCGGCCAGGAAGGCAGCATTGGCGCTCGCGATCATGCGCCCGTTCCAGTGCTTGAGACGGCAACCATCACCTTCGATGTAGCCGTCGAGGAAACCTTCGAACGTATCGAGGTCCCGCAGGACGACCCTGGGGAAGCGCTGCCGCATGTGATGAGCGTCCCCGCCTACGTAGTGCCGCAGCGCGTCGGAGAGGTACGAGGAGACCACGCGTACACGGAAACCAGGCAGGTCCCGCTTCAGGTAGCCGGACGGCCGGGTCACAGCCTCAAGGCGGGCGGGGAGCCCAGTGCAGGACGTGAGTGCGGTCGCGTACCGGGCCGCGAAGCGCTCCTCGTTCACGACCAGCGACACGTAGTTCTTGCCCACCGTGCCGTCGGCGCAGGTGGCGCCCACGAGGTAGCCGAACTCGTACCCCGGCCTGATTGCCGGCCGCTCCCGGCGCAGCTTCCGCGCGGGCGTCCAGGCAACCGTCTTCCCTGCCGCGTCCGCCGCGTGCGTCCAGCCGTCCGGCGTGGCCAGCAGCAGGTCGGGACTGGCGGAGAACGTCATGTGGTCCGTGACCACGTCGACGGCGGCACGCGCCTTCACCGCCGCGACGTCCACGACCGTGGTCTGCACCGTCCGGTCCCCGTCCAGCGTCCACAGGGTGCTGCCCGGGACGACGTTCTTCGCCTGGGCACAGCCGCCCACCAGGTTCACCAGCATCTTGCTGGTCAGCCCGTACCCCATACCGGTCCCCTTGATCAGCCATCGGTTCCACTGATCGGGGACGGTAGGGAGCGTGACGGACAGCCCGCTACTAGCGAGCCAATATCAGGGACATGGCCTCAGCGCGTGTACTAGCGTCACGAAGTTGACCACGTACCGCCGAGGTCGTCGTCTTGGCACCCGGCTTGCGGATGCCGCGCACCGACATGCACATGTGCTCGGCCTCGATGACGACGATCGCACCGCGAGCTTCGAGAATCCGCATCAGCGAATCGGCGATCTGCGTCGTCAGACGCTCCTGGACCTGCGGGCGACGCGCGAAGACGTCGACCAAACGCGCCAGCTTCGACAGACCCGTGATCTTGCCGGTCTCGGCCGGAATGTAGCCCACATGAGCCACACCGTGGAACGGGAGCAAATGATGTTCGCAGAAGCTAACGAGCTCGATGTCCTTCACGAGCACCATTTCGTCATGCCCGAGATCAAAAGTAGTGGTCAGGACATCCTCGGGCTCCTGTCGCATTCCACCCAGCAATTCACGATACGCACGCGCAACGCGAGCAGGCGTCTTCTGCAAACCCTCGCGGTCCGGGTCCTCGCCGACCGCGATGAGGAGCTCGCGTACGGCGGCCTCGGCGCGCTTCTCGTCGAACTCGCCGATCGTGCCCTCGCCGTCCAGCGTCACCGGGTCGGTCATCTCTGTGCCTCGTTCCGTCTGACTGATGTGCGCGAAATGCCGCGCCCCCACAGGCTAGAACCTGTGGGGGCGCGGCAGCCATTCCGGGGGTGCGGGACGGTCAGTCCTCCGGGGTGTCCACCGGGGCGATCTCGATGCCCTTCGTGGTGTCGACCGCGGGGGTCGCCGAGCCGTTCGCCGTGTTCGTCAGGGCGAGCTCCTTGGGGGAGAGCACCGGCGGACGCGTGGACGGGGTACGGCGGGAGGAGCCGGTCCAGGCCGGGCGGGCCGGGCGCTTGGTGATGGCGGTGAAGATCTCGGCGATCTCCTCCTTGCCCAGCGTCTCCTTCTCCAGGAGGGCGAGGACCAGGTTGTCGAGGACGTCGCGGTTCTCGACGAGGATCTCCCAGGCCTCGTTGTGCGCGGTCTCGATGAGCTTCTTGACCTCTTCGTCGACCAGCGCCGCGACCTCTTCCGAGTAGTCGCGCTGGTGCGCCATCTCTCGGCCGAGGAAGGGCTCGGTGTTGTCGCCACCGAACTTGATCGCGCCGAGACGCTCGGTCATGCCGTACTGGGTGACCATCGCGCGGGCCGTTGCCGTGGCCTTCTCGATGTCGTTGGCGGCGCCGGTGGTCGGGTCGTGGAAGACCAGTTCCTCCGCCGCACGGCCGCCCAGCATGTACGCCAGCTGGTCGAGCATCTCGTTGCGGGTGGTCGAGTACTTGTCCTCGTCCGGCAGGACCATCGTGTAGCCCAGGGCGCGGCCGCGGGACAGGATGGTGATCTTGTGGACGGGGTCGGAGTTCGGCGAGGCCGCCGCGACGAGGGCGTGGCCGCCCTCGTGGTACGCGGTGATCTTCTTCTCCTTGTCCGACATGATCCGGGTCCGCTTCTGCGGGCCCGCGACCACTCGGTCGATCGCCTCGTCCAGTGCCGCGTTGTCGATCAGCTTCTGGTCGCTGCGGGCGGTGAGGAGTGCCGCCTCGTTGAGGACGTTGGAGAGGTCCGCGCCGGTGAAGCCGGGGGTGCGTCGGGCGACGGCGCCGAGGTCGACGTCCGGTGCGACCGGCTTGCCCTTCTGGTGGACCTTGAGGATCTCCAGACGGCCCTGCATGTCCGGTCGGTCGACGGCGATCTGCCGGTCGAAGCGGCCGGGGCGCAGGAGGGCGGGGTCGAGGATGTCGGGGCGGTTCGTGGCGGCGATCAGGATGACGCCGCCCTTCACGTCGAAGCCGTCCATCTCGACGAGCAGCTGGTTGAGGGTCTGCTCGCGCTCGTCGTGGCCGCCGCCGAGGCCGGCGCCGCGGTGGCGTCCGACGGCGTCGATCTCGTCGACGAAGACGATGGCGGGCGCGTTGGCCTTGGCCTGTTCGAAGAGGTCGCGGACCCGGGAGGCGCCGACGCCGACGAACATCTCGACGAAGTCGGAGCCGGAGATCGAGTAGAACGGCACTCCGGCTTCGCCGGCGACGGCGCGCGCGAGGAGCGTCTTGCCGGTTCCGGGGGGGCCGTAGAGCAGGACGCCCTTGGGGATCTTGGCGCCGACGGCCTGGAACTTGGCCGGCTCCTGGAGGAACTCCTTGATCTCGTGGAGTTCTTCGACGGCCTCGTCCGAGCCGGCGACGTCGGCGAAGGTGGTCTTCGGCGTGTCCTTGGTGATGAGCTTCGCCTTGGACTTGCCGAACTGCATGACGCGGGAGCCGCCGCCCTGCATCTGGTTCATCAGGAAGAGGAAGACGACCACGATGAGGACGAAGGGGAGGAGGGAGAGCAGGATCGAGACGAAGGGCGACTGCTTCGTCGGGGAGACGGTGTAGCCCTTCTCGATCTGCCCGGCCTCGAACTTCTCCTGCAGCTTGTCGGCGACGTCGACGCCCTGGGAGCCGATGTAGCTGGCCTGGACCTTGCTGCTGTTGTCGATCTTCTGACCGTCGACGAGCTCGATCTTGATGATCTGCTCGTCACCGGTGGTGACCTTTGCCTGCTTGACCTGGTTCTTGTCGATCGCCTGGACGACCTTGCCGGTGTCCACCGTCTTGTAGCCCTCGGACGAGCCGACGACCTGCATCAGCACGACCACGGCGAGGACGGCCAGCACGATCCACATGACCGGCCCACGGAAGTATCGCTTCACGTCCATCCATACGGAGCGAGAACGCCCCGTCCCTCCTGCCCGTAGGAAAATGCTGCTGTGAGAGCTGCTGTGTGAAAAAGCTGTTCTTCGGACGGTACCTCAGCATCGTCGCCCGCGGCCGCCTTCCCATGGTTCAACGGGGGGAAGGCGGTGCGGGTTCCCCGTACGGCGCTGGTGTTCAGCCGCCGTAGACGTGCGGGGCGAGCGTGCCGACGAACGGAAGGTTCCGGTACTTCTCGGCGTAGTCGAGGCCGTAGCCGACGACGAACTCGTTGGGGATGTCGAAACCGATCCACTTGACGTCGATCGCGACCTTGGCGGCCTCGGGCTTGCGGAGCAGCGTGCAGACCTCGAGGGAGGCGGGCTCGCGCGAGCCGAGGTTCGACAGGAGCCAGGACAGTGTCAGGCCGGAGTCGATGATGTCCTCGACGATCAGGACGTGCTTGCCCTTGATGTCGGTGTCGAGGTCCTTGAGGATTCTGACGACGCCCGAGGACTGGGTGCCGGCGCCGTAGGAGGACACGGCCATCCAGTCCATGGTGACGGGAGTGGAAAGGGCGCGAGCCAGATCCGCCATCACCATCACCGCGCCCTTGAGGACGCCGACGATGAGCAGGTCCTTGTCCGCGTATTCCGCGTCGATCTTCGCGGCCAGCTCTGCCAGCTTGGCGTCGATCTCTTCCTTGGTGATGAGCACCGACTGGAGGTCGGTGCCCATGTCCTTCTCGTTCACCCGGGTCACTTTCGTTGCAGCGTGCGTCAGCCTTGCCGGATGACCAGTCTGCCACCCTGGCGGCGGGCTTCGACGCGGCCGGGCAGGTTGATGGCCCCTTGGCCGCGCCAGCCGGTGATGAGCCGGTCGACTTCTTCGATGTGGCGGGCGAAGAGGGAGCCGGCGGGTGCGCCCTCGGCGATGACGGCGCGGCGCAGGACGCGGCGGCGTACGGCGGGGGGCAGGCCGTAGAGCTTGGCGCACTCCAGGGCGCCCGCCTCGTCGCGTACGCGGGTCTCGGCGTCGGCGGCCCAGGTGTCGAGGGCGTCGGCGTCGTCGCGGGAGAGTTGGGCCGTTCGGGCGAGGGCTTCGACCACGCCCTTGCCGAGGGCCTTCTCGAGGGCGGGGAGGCCTTCGTGGCGGAGCCTGGAGCGGGTGTAGGCGGGGTCGCTGTTGTGGGGGTCGTCCCAGACGGCGAGTTCCTGTGCGACGCAGGCCTTGCGGACGGTCTGGCGGTCGAGCTGGAGGAAGGGGCGCCGGTAGCGGCCGGAGGCGCCGGAGATCGCGGCCATGCCGGAGAGGGAGCGGATGCCGGAGCCGCGGGCGAGCCCGAGGAGGACGGTTTCCGCTTGGTCGTCGCGGGTGTGGCCGAGGAGGATCGCGGCGGCTCCGTGGCGTTCGGCGGCGGCGTCGAGGGCCGCGTAGCGGGCGTCGCGTGCGGCGGCCTCGGGTCCTCCTTCGCGGCCGACGGTGACGGCGACGGCCTCGGAGGGGGTGAGGCCGAGGGCGGTCATGCGTGCGACGACCTCGCTCGCGCGGGTGTCGGAGCCGTCCTGGAGTCCGTGGTCGACGGTGATGCCGCCGGCGCGCACGGGGAGCTTGCGGGCCTCGAAGGCGAGGGCGGAGGCGAGCGCCATGGAGTCGGCGCCTCCGGAGCAGGCGACGAGCACGAGGGGGGTGTGTGCGTCGTGTGCGGGGGCGGGGTCGGTCTGGTGCTCGGTGAGGACGTCGTGGAGTACGCGGCGGACCGCCAGGCGTATCGCCGCGACCGCAGGATGGGGACCCATGTCCGGTGCCCTTCGTGAATGGGGTGGGGTGCCTCGGTCGGAGTCTTAACGGTCGGAAAGGGGGGTTCGGTCACTCAGAGTGCGTCGATGGTGACAGAAACCCGGCCGTTACCCGAGCATTGCACGCCTCACCCCATGCCCAGGGTCCCTCGGATGGGTGATTGGCGGGGTGTTGCGACGTGTTCCTGTGCCGTGTGCCGCACCAGTCTCAGGAGTCTGCCTTACGGTGCACCCTCGCGATCCAGTCGGCGGGAGCGGCGATCTCGGTCTTGGTGGGGAGTGTGTTGGGCGAGGTCCAGACGCGGTTGAAGCCGTCCATGCCGACCTGGTCGACGACGGCGCGGACGAAGCGCTCGCCGTCGCGGTACTGGCGGAGTTTGGCGTCGAGGCCGAGGAGCTTGCGCAGGGCGAGGTCGAGGCGGGAGGCGCCGCGGGCGCGGCGCTGCTGGAACTTCTCGCGGATCTCGGCGACGGAGGGCACGACCTGGGGTCCGACGCCGTCCATGACGTAGTCGGCGTGGCCTTCGAGGAGGGACATGACGGCGGTGAGGCGGCCGAGGATCTCGCGCTGTTCGGGGGTCTGGACGAGTTCGACGAAGGAGGGGGCGGGTTCGCCCTCCTCGCCTTCGGGGCGGCCGCCGACGAGGGTCTGGGCGGCTTCGCGGAGGCGTTCGACGACGGTGCCGGGGTCGACGTCGGTGGCGGCGAGGAACGACTGGATTTCGCCCTGGAGGTGGTCGCGGAGCCAGGGGACGGCGGTGAACTGGGTGCGGTGGGTCTCCTCGTGGAGGCAGACCCAGAGCCGGAAGTCGTGTGGGTTGACTTCGAGTTCGCGTTCGACGTGGACGATGTTGGGCGCGACGAGGAGGAGGCGTCCGCCGCCGTCGGCGCCGGCGGGGAGGTCGCGGGTGGCGGGGGCGAAGGTCTCGTACTGGCCGAGGATGCGGGAGGCGAGGAACGACAGGAGCATGCCGAGTTCGACGCCGGTGACCTTGCCGCCGACGGCGCCGAGGACGGCGTTGCCGGGGGTGCTGGAGCGGCGTTCCTGCATCTTGCCGAGGAGGGGGGTGAGGAGTTCGCGGAAGCCGGCGACGTTGGCCTTGATCCAGCCGGCCCGGTCGACGACGAGGACGGGTGTGTCGTGGAGTTCCATGCCCTCGGGGATCATCCGGGTGTAGGCCCGGACGTGTTCCTCCGATGCTTTGGCGTGCTTGCGGAGTTCGGCGACGACCTCGCGGGCCTCGTCGCGGCTGACTTCGGGTCCGGGCCGCACGAGGCGGGTCGCGGTCGCGACCGCGAGGTTCCAGTCGACCATCCCGGATGTGCCTGCGCCACCGATGCTCGTCATGCGTCAACCGTACGGTCTCGAAGGCTGTTCGGGGTGGGTTCGGGACGGCTTCGGTGCGGGTCGGGGCGGTGCCGGGGTGGGCGGTGGTCAGTCCTGTGCGGCGAGGGCGGCGGAGAGGCGGTCGAGGGCGGGCTGTGCCTCGTACGGGGAGAGGGTGCTGCCGGCGAGGAACGCGAAGGCGAGGAGGCGTCCGTCGGCGGTGACGACGGTTCCGGCGAGAGTGTTGACGCCTGTCAGGGTGCCGGTCTTGGCGCGGACGAGTCCGGCGCCCTCGGTGGCGGGTGCGGTGTCGAAGCGGTCGGCGAGGGTGCCGGTGAAGCCGCCGACGGGCAGTCCGGTGAGGAGGGGGCGCAGGGCGGGGCGGGCGGGGTCGGCCGCTCGGGTGAGGAGTCCGGTGAGGAGGGCGGCGGAGACGCGGTCGCGGCGGTCGAGTCCGCTGCCGTCGGCGAAGCGGGTGCCGGCGACGGGGAGGCCGAGGCGGGCGAGTTCCTCGCGGACGGCCTGGGCGGCGCCGTCGAAACTCGCGGGCTTCTTGCGGGCGAGGGCGGTCTGCCGGGCGAGGGCTTCGGCGAGGTCGTTGTCGCTGTGGGTGAGGGTGCGCTCGACGAGGTCGGCGAGGGGGGCGGAGTAGGTACGGGCGAGGGGGGCGGCTTTCGGGGTGCGGCCGGGGGCCGGGTCGCCGGTGACCTTGATGCCGGCCGCGGTGAGGTGGGCGGCGAAGGCGGCGGCGGTGTCGCCGGCGGGGTCGCCGGTGCGGGGTGCGGGGCCGCTCTCGCTGTCGTCGAGTCGTCCTTCGTCGGTCATGAGGGCGACGACGGGGGCGAGGTTCTCGTTGGGGCCGATGGGGTGGGTCGAGGGGCCCGGGTAGAGGTTCGTGTCGTAGGTGAGGCGTACGGAGGTGTGGCCGCGCGCGGTGAGGGCGCGGGCGGTGTCGGCCGCGAGGGTTTGGAGGCGGGCCGGGTCGAGTGTGGGGTCGCCGCCGCCGGTGAGGGTGACGGTCCGGCCGTCGGGGGCGACGGTGACGGTGGTGGCGATGCGGTGGTCGGGGCCGAGGGCGGAGAGCGCGGCGGCGGTGGTGGCGATCTTGACCGTGGACGCGGGGGGCATGGGGGTGCGGGCGCCCTCGCCGTACAGCTGTCTGCCGGTGGCGGTGTCGACGACGGAGGCCGTGCGCAGCGGGCCGAGCCCGGGGTCGGCGAGGAGCGGTACGAGGCGGGCGGTGAGGTCCGCGGGGCGGTCGGCGGGGGCCGGGGCGTGCAGGGCGGTGAGGACGCCGGGGGCGCTCGGGGCGGGCGCGGGGCGCTTCGGCGGGGCGGGGGCGGGGGGCGGGGCGTGACGCGCGCCACCCGCCGCCGGGGCGGCGGCGCGGGCCCGCTCGGCCGTACGCTGACCCGAGTCCCACGGACCGGCCGTGGTCACCGCCACGGCGGCCAGGGCCAGTCCGAGGGCGGCGGAGCCCGCCGTGAGCTGCCACATCCTCGGCTCGGGCATTGCTGACCAGCCCCTTTCGCGATCACACACGTGCGTGAGGGACACTTAATCACCGCGCGTCGTCGCGAGCATTCAGTTGTGTTGATTCAGGAGGAGCCACCCGTGGAGTTCGACGTTCTCATCGAGATCCCCAAGGGATCGCGTAACAAGTACGAGGTCGACCACGAGACGGGTCGCATCCGTCTGGACCGTCGTCTGTTCACGTCGACGGCCTACCCGACCGACTACGGGTACGTCGAGAACACCCTGGGTGAGGACGGCGACCCGCTGGACGCGCTCGTCATCCTCGACGAGCCCACCTTCCCGGGCTGCCTGATCAAGTGCCGCGCGATCGGTATGTTCCGCATGACGGACGAGGCGGGCGGCGACGACAAGCTGCTGTGCGTCCCGGCCACGGACCCGCGCATGGAGCACCTGCGGGACATCCACCACGTGGCGGAGTTCGACCGCCTGGAGATCCAGCACTTCTTCGAGGTCTACAAGGACCTGGAGCCGGGCAAGTCGGTCGAGGGCGCCGACTGGGTCGGTCGCGCCGAGGCCGAGGAAGAGATCGAGAAGTCGTACGCGCGTGCCAAGGAGCAGGGCGGTCACTGAGCCGGTTCTGTTCTGAGCGTGTGAAGGCGGTGCACCCGTTGGGTGCACCGCCTTTCGCACATCCGTCGCACGTTCATACTGGAATCCACGGTTCCCGGGAAGTGAGGCGGACAGAGTGGTGGCGGAGCCGGACGGCTCGAAGGACTCCGCGGAGGACTCCGCGGAGGACTCCGCGGAGGTCTCCGCGGAGGTCTCTCCGGGGGCTTCGGAAGGGGCCTCGGGAGATGTTTCGGGGGAGGCTTCTCCGGAGGATCGGAAGCCGGTGTCGGACGAGGCGCGGAGCGCTTTCGTGCCGCCGGTCGGGGTGGAGCAGCCCGCGCCGCCGGAGGAGGAGCACCCGACCTCCGAGTTCGCCCTTCCGCCGGGTCTGACGGCGGAGCCGCCGGCCGAGCAGGAGGGGTCGGCGTTCGCGCCGCCCGCCACGTACACGGCCAGGAACTCGCCGCCCGCCTTCACGCCCGCGTACGGGGTGCCGTTGGTGCGCCTGTCGCAGAACGCGCCGTGGCAGGACCGGATGCGGACGATGCTGCGGCTGCCGGTGGGTGAGCGGCCGGTGCCCGAGGCGCAGCGCAAGGAGGACGAGAGCGGTCCCTCGGTGCCGCGTGTGCTCGACCTGACCCTGCGTATCGGCGAGCTGCTGCTGGCGGGCGGGGAGGGCGCGGAGGACGTCGAGGCGGCGATGTTCGCGATCTGCCGCTCGTACGGTCTCGACCGGGTCGAGCCGACGGTGACGTTCACCCTGTTGTCCGTCACGTACCAGCCGTCGCTGGTGGACGATCCGATCACGGCGAACCGGACGGTACGGCGCCGGGGCACGGACTACACGCGGCTCGCGGCGGTGTACACGCTGCTCGCGGACATCAACGCGCGGGCGCACGAGGTGACGCCCGAGGAGGCGTACGGGCGGCTCGCGGAGATACGGCGCAACCGGCACCCGTATCCGGGCTGGGTCCTGACGGCGGCGGCGGGTGTGCTCGCCGGCGCGGCCTCGGTGCTGCTGGGCGGCGGTCCGACGGTGTTCTTCGTGGCGGCGCTCGGCGCGGTGCTCGGCGACCGGCTGGCGTGGCTGTTCGCCGGGCGCGGGATGCCGGAGTTCTACCAGTTCCTGGTGGCGGCGATGCCGCCGGCGGCGATGGGGGTGCTCCTGACGATGCTGCACGCGGATCTGCGGCCGTCGGCGGTGATCACCGGTGGTCTGTTCGCGCTGATCCCGGGGCGGGCGCTCGTGGCGGCGGTGCAGGACGGTCTGACCGGCTTCTACATCACGGCCTCGGCGCGGCTCCTGGAGGTCGCGTACTTCTTCGTCGCGATCGTGGTGGGCGTGCTGTCGGTGCTGTACATCGCCGTGCAGTTCGACGCGCAGCTGAATCCGGAGGGGGCGCTGCGGGCCGTGGAGCGGCCGGTGACGCAGATCCTGGCGTCGATGGTGCTGTGCGCGACCTTCGCGATCCTGTTGCAGCAGTCGCGGGCGACGGTGCTCTTCGCGACGCTGAACGGCGGGGTGGCGTGGGTGATCTACGCGTCGATAGCGGTGACCGCCGAGGGGTCGACGGTCATGGCGACGGCGGTGGCGGCGGGTCTGGTGGGCCTCTTCGGGCAGCTGATCGCCCGTTACGAGCACACCTCGTCGCTGCCGTACGTGACGGCGGCGATCGGCCCGCTGCTGCCGGGTTCGGCGACGTACTTCGGGGTGCTCGCGATCGCGCAGAACAACCTGGACCAGGGCTTCGCCTCGCTGGCGAAGGCGGCGGCCCTCGCTCTGGCGATCGCGATCGGGGTGAACCTGGGAGGCGAATTGGCCCGGCTCTTCATGCAGGCGCCCGGCGCCGCGGCGGCCCGTCGCGCGGCCAAGCGGACCAGGGGCTTCTAGGGCCCGCGCGGGGCGGACCGCGCGGGGACGGCCGCGTGCATGGACCGGGACGGGCCCGCGTGGGGCCCCGGTCGGGCCAGCGTGAGGGGCCCGGCCGGGGCCGCGTTCGGACCGGGACGGCACAGGGAAGGGCCCCGCACGGGTGTGCGGGGCCCTTCCGGTGCTTCGGACGGGTCCGGGGGTCAGCGCTTGGCGTGCCGGCCGCGGGGCGGGTTGGGGGTGCCGGGGGCGTCGTGGTCACCGGGGGTGCTCTGGTCGCCCCTGGCCTGCTCCTTCTTCGACTGGGAGCGGGACCTCAGGACCTCGATGACGATCGGCACGACGGAGATCAGGACGATCCCGACGAGGATCATCTCGATGTGCTGGTGCACGAAGTCGATCTTGCCGAGGAGGGCGCCGAGGATGGTCACACCCGCGCCCCACAGGACGCCGCCGATGATGTTGTACGTGATGAACAGGCGGTAGTTCATGCGGCTGACGCCGGCGATGATCGGCGTGAACGTCCGCACGATGGGGACGAAGCGGGCCAGGATCAGCGACTTCGGGCCGTGCTTCTCGAAGAAGTCGTGCGCCTTCTCGACGTTCTCCTGCTTGAAGAGCTTCGAGTCGGGGCGCTTGAAGAGGGCCGGGCCCACCTTGCGTCCGAAGAGGTATCCGACCTGGTCGCCGAGGACGGCCGCGGCCACGATCAGCGTGCACATCAGCCACAGCGGCATGTCCAGCTTGCCGGTCGTGATCAGCAGGCCGGTGGTGAAGAGCAGCGAGTCGCCGGGCAGGAAGAACCCGATGAGGAGGCCGGACTCGGCGAAGACAATGGCCAGGACACCGATCGGACCAAAGGTCTGGATCAGATAGTCCGGGTCCAACCAGCTCGGTCCGAGGGCAAGCGTGTTCACGGGTTCCGGGCTCCTGCGGTCAATGGGGGCATGGGGGACGGCTGGCCCCAAGCTATCAACGTGAGCTGAACCCGGCCGGTTCCACCCGGGGCCCACGGGATGCGGAGAGGGCCCGCTCCCCCGAGGCTGTGGGCCAGGAGGTGTATGCCGATGGGCATCGAGGAGTACGGAGGCGGCCAGGGGTCGCACCCCGACGTACTGGTCGTGACGACGAACGACGTGCCGGGCTTCGAGATCCGGCAGGTGATCGGTGAGGTCTTCGGGCTCACCGTCCGCTCCCGCCATCTGGGCAGCCAGATCGGCGCGGGCCTCAAGTCGATGGTCGGCGGGGAGTTGAAGGGTCTGACGAAGACCCTCGTGCAGACCCGGAACCAGGCCATGGAACGTCTGGTGGAGCAGGCTCGGGCGCGTGGCGCGAACGCCGTGCTGATGTTCCGCTTCGACGTGACGGACGCGGCGGACGTGGGCACGGAGGTGTGCGCGTACGGCACGGCGGTGGTGATCGCGCCACACGCCTGAGCCTGCGGCCCGGCCTCGGGGCCCGGCCTCCGGGGGCGGACTCCGGAGGCCGGGCCCCGGGTCAGGTGCCCGGGCGTCGCACGTTCGCCCGGACGGCGGCGTGGAGGTGCTCGGGCGGGCCCGCGTGGATCGCGCCGTGGTCGGTACGCACGTGGCCCTCGGGCCTGACGCGGTGTGAGGTGCACGTCCGTTCGACCCGAATCTCGGGATGTTGTGCGGCATTTGCTCACTTATGGTGGGGCGGTGGCCTCCGATCATGCTCCGCCTTCTCCCCCCGCCGGCGACGCGTCCCCGGTACAGGTCCTGCTGCCCCAGGTGCTCCCCGCGCTCGTGGTCGGAGTGGCGGCCAGCCTGCTGTTCCTCGGGATCGAGGCCCTCTCGGAAGAACTCGAGGACGTCCTCTGGCACGACCTGCCGGGCGCCCTCGGCGTCGGCGACTACTCCTCCCTCTGGATCATCAGCATGCTCACGGCGGCCGGCATCGCCGTGGGCCTCCTCATCTGGAAGGTCCCCGGACACGCCGGTCCCGACCCGGCCTCCGAGGGCCTCGGGGGGACGCCGCTCGCCCCCGGGGTCATCCCGGGCCTCCTGCTCGCGAGCACACTCGCGCTCGCCGGCGGGGTCAGCCTCGGCCCCGAGAACCCGATCATCGCGTCCAACATCGCCCTCGCCTACTGGCTGGGCCGCAAGGCGGCCCCCACCGTCCCCGGTGCCTTCTGGGTCTCCCTGGCCTCGGCCGCCACCATCGGCGCCCTCTTCGGCACCCCGGTGGCCGCCGCCCTCGTCATCTCCGAGGCCCTCGTCGGCGTACCGGGCCGCGGCTCGCTGTGGGACCGGCTCTTCGCCCCGCTCGTCGCCGCCGGCGCCGGCGCCATGACCACCCAGCTGCTGGCCGAACCGACCTTCGACACGGGGCTCCCGCCCCTCACCGACCCCGGCTGGGGCGACCTGCTCGCCGCCCTGGTGATCGCCTCCGCCGCGGCCGTCTTCGGCCTGGGCTCCTGCTACCTCTTCCCCTACGTCCACGCCGCCTTCCGGCGCCTGCGGCACCCCATGCTCATGCTGCCCCTGGGCGGACTCGTCCTCGGCCTCCTGGGCGCCCTCGGCGGATCCCTGACCCTCTTCAAGGGCCTGGAGCAGGTCAAGGAGCTCACCTCCTCGGTCGGCAGTTGGTCCTCCGGCGAGCTGGCCAGGATGGCCGTGGTCAAACTCCTCGCCCTCCTCGTCGCCGCCTCCTGCGGCTTCCGGGGCGGCCGGATCTTCCCCGCCGTCTTCATCGGCGCCGCCTTCGGGCTGCTCGCCCAGGCCCTCGTCCCCGAGGTCCACCCGGCGGTCGCCGTCCCCTCCGCCGTCCTCGGCGTCCTGCTCGCCACCACCCGGCAGGGCTGGATCAGCCTCTTCGTCGGCGGCGTCCTCGCCGCCTCGCCCGCGGTGTTCGCCCTGCTCTGCCTGGCCTCCCTCCCCGCCTGGCTGATCGTCACCGGCCGCCCCCAGCTCGAACTCGACGCCCAGGGCAAGTCCCTGCACTGACCCCCGCCCCTCGGAGAACCTCCCCACCGGACAGAAGGAGTCACCATGCCGCTCCACAAGGGTCCCGCCGCCTCCCCCGACGAGCCCACCCGCCGGCTCGCCCTCAATCCGTTCTTCGGGGAGGCCGCCAACCCGGTCGGCGGCATGACCGAGGCCCCGCCCCACCACCGGCTGCCCGACGGGCCGCTGCCCCCGTCGAGCGCCTACCAGCTCGTCCACGACGAGCTGATGCTCGACGGCAACTCCCGGCTCAACCTCGCCACCTTCGTCACCACCTGGATGGAGCCCCAGGCGGGTGTCCTGATGGCCGAGTGCCGCGACAAGAACATGATCGACAAGGACGAGTACCCGCGCACCGCCGAACTGGAGCGCCGCTGCGTCGCCATGCTCGCCCAGCTGTGGCACGCCCCGGACCCGGCCACCGCCGTCGGCTGCTCCACCACCGGCTCCAGCGAGGCCTGCATGCTCGCCGGCATGGCCCTCAAGCGCCGCTGGACCAAGCGGAACGCCGACCGCTACCCGGGCACCGCCCGCCCCAACCTGGTCATGGGCGTCAACGTCCAGGTCTGCTGGGAGAAGTTCTGCAACTTCTGGGAGGTCGAGCCCCGGCTCGTCCCCATGGAGGGCGACCGCTTCCATCTCGACGCCGAGACCGCCGCCGCGCTCTGCGACGAGAACACCATCGGCGTCGTCGCCGTCCTCGGCTCGACCTTCGACGGCTCCTACGAACCCGTCGCCGAGATCTGCGCCGCCCTGGACGCCCTCCAGGAACGCACCGGTCTCGACATCCCCGTCCACGTCGACGGTGCCTCCGGCGCCATGGTCGCCCCCTTCGTCGACGACGACCTGGTCTGGGACTTCCGGCTCCCCCGCGTCTCCTCCATCAACACCTCCGGTCACAAGTACGGCCTGGTGTACCCGGGCGTCGGCTGGGCCCTGTGGCGCTCCCCCGAGGAACTCCCCGAGGAACTCGTCTTCCGCGTCAACTACCTGGGCGGCGACATGCCCACCTTCGCCCTCAACTTCTCCCGGCCCGGCGCCCAGGTCGTCGCGCAGTACTACACCTTCCTCAGGCTCGGCCGGGAGGGCTACCGGGCGGTGCAGCAGACCTCCCGCGACATCGCCCGCGGCCTCGCCGAACGGATCGAGGCCATGGGCGACTTCCAGCTCCTCACCCACGGCAACCAACTGCCCGTCTTCGCCTTCACCACCGCCCCCGACGTCACCTCCTTCAACGTCTTCGACGTCTCCCGGCGGCTGCGCGAACAGGGCTGGCTGGTCCCCGCCTACACCTTCCCCGCCAACCGCGAGGACCTGTCCGTGCTGCGCGTGGTCTGCCGCAACGGCTTCTCCGCCGACCTCGCCGGACTCCTCATCGAGGACCTGACCCGGCTGCTGCCCGAACTCCGGAACCAGTCCCAGCCGTTCACCCAGGACACAGGCGCGGCGACCTCCTTCCACCACTAGGGGCACCTGTCCGCCGCCGATCCGCCGCGGATCGGCGGCGACCTCCTTCCCCCCACCGGGAGCACCCGTCCGCCGCCGACAAGCCGCGGGCCCCGGGGCGCCTGCGGCACCCCGATCGGTCAGTCGCCGGCCGGGTCGTCGCAGGCCAGCCGGAACTCCGACCAGCGCACCCCGTCCGCGGTCAGCGCGTACGCGCAGCGGGACCCCTCGCGCAGCAGGCCCAGCGGGGTGCGGCGGGTGTGGTACGAACCGTCGTCGAGCCTGGCGAACGTGCGGCCGCCGTCCACGCTCTCGTATCCCGCGAGCTCCGCACCGATCCCCACCCGGCCACCGGGCCCCGGGACCGGCAGGCCGAGCAAGGTGCGGGGCTGCTCGCTCGGCCCCGTCGTCCACATCCGCTGCCAGGTCCTCCCGCCGTCCACCGAACGGTGCAGCGCCCGCATCGGGTTCTTGACGGGCTCGCCGCCCACCAGTTCCCCCATCTCCGCCGCGTACACCGCGTCTTTGCCCACCGCCACCGCCGTGTGCCACCCGGGGCTCGCGACGGGGCTCGGCAGCCTGCTGACCGTCCAGCCACGCCCCCCGTCCCGGGAGACGGCGACCGCCGCCCGCCCCGACAGCGGGTCCGTGCCCGAGACCCACCAGGACCCGTCGGGCTCCGGCTGCTCCTGGGGCCGGGGATGCGCCCCCAGAAGGGGCACCCGGGCTAGCGCCCGGCGCCGCCCGTCCCGCGGCGAGACCACCACGAGCCGCTCCCGCCCGCAGTCCTCGGGCAGAGCCGCGGAGGGCTCGGCGCAGTCGGTGCCGAGCACCGCCCCCTCGGGTATCTCGGGGGTCGTCCCGACCGTGCGCCGGTCGCCCGCCCGCCAGGTGCGCCCGCCGTCCTCGGTGAACCAGGTCCGCGAGCCCGGCCCGGCGCCGCCCTCCTCGACGAGCGCCCGGCCGGGGCCGAGGGGCAGCAGGTTCGCCGATATGCCGTCCGTCCCCGACACCCGCGGCAGCGGGGACCTCCGCAGCACCCATTCCCTCGCCCCGGCGTCCCGCACGGCCACGTGCTGCCTGCAGAAGCCGTTCTCCGGGGCCGCAGGGTCGCTCACGCACGAGGCGAGCAGCGCGAACCCGCTGCCGTCCCGCGCGAAGCCCAGACTGTGCGCCCAGCCGGGCAGCCCCGGGGCCGACGGGATCCGGGGCGGCGCCCCGAACAGCCCAGGATCCGGACGCGCCACCGGCCCCTTGCCTCCCCCTCCCGAAGCGCCCTGACTCCCCGAAGCTCCCGGGCTCCCCGAGGCCCCCGAACCGCCCGACTCCACAGCCGGCTTCGCCCCCGTACACCCGCTCAACACCACCAACACCAGCGCCACGACGGCGCCGGCCACTCCTCCCACGGGCCTGCGCATCGCACTCCCCCTGTCCTCCCTCGGACGGTCCGCGGTGAACCGCTGCTTTCAATACACCGCTCACCGCCCTCGGGTTCCCACCTCCGCGCCACCGGTTTCCCGGCTACTTCCCGAGCCGCCCGAACTTCCGTACCGCCAGCGGGAAGAAGACCCCGAGCAGCACCAGCGGCCACACCACTGCCGCCCAGACGTGCCCCGGCTCGCCGCCCGGATTCCCGAAGAGGTCACGAACCGCCGTCGCCGTCGCCGACATCGGGTTCCACTCCACGAACGTGCCGAGCCAGCCCGGCATCGAGTCCGGCGAGGCGAAGGCGTTGGAGAGGAAGCCGACCGGCCAGACCAGGATCTGCACCGCCTGCACCAGCTCGGCCCGCCCCGCGACCAGCGCGAGGAAGATCCCGATCCACAGCATCGCGAACCGCAGCAGGAGCAGCAGCCCCAGCGCCCCCAGGGTGCTCCACGGTCCGCCGTCGGACCGCCAGCCGATCGCGTACCCGACGCCGACCATCACGAGCAGCCCCACCGCCGACTGGAGCATGTCGGCGGCCGCCCTCCCCACGAGCACCGAGCCGTCGGTCATCGGCATCGACCGGAACCGGTCGATCACGCCCTTGTTCAGGTCCTGCGTCACCGCCGTCATGGTGCCTTCGAGCCCGAAGACCATGGTCAGCGTGAGCATCCCGGGCACCAGGAAGTCCACGTAGTCCCCGTCGACGCTCCGCCCGCCGCCGACCAGATAGCCGAACATCAGCAGCATCATCACCGGGAACACGAGCCCGACCAGGACCTGCACCGGCTGCCGCGCCCAGTGCGCCAGCTCCCGGCGGGTCATCGTCCAGCAGTCGCTCACCACGTACGCCGCGCTCATGCCGCCACCTCCTTGTCCTGACGCGGGCCGGCCGCGCCCGCGCCGGCCGAACCCGACGCGCCCGCAGCACCCGTCGCACTCGCAGCACCCGCCGCGCCCGCCGCCTCCGACGCGTCCGACGCCCCCGTCAGATGCAGGAAGACCTCGTCCAGCGTCGGCCGCCGCAGGGCGATGTCCTCCGCCTCGATCCCGGCCGCCGCCAGCACCCGCACGGTCTCGGTGAGCGAGGCCATCCGGTCCGCCACCGGCGCGCTCAGCAGCCGCCGGTCGATGTCCACGCCCACCTCGGCCCGCGGCACAGGCAGCAGCCCGGCGGCCTCTTCGAGCCGCGCCCCGTCCCGTACGACCACGTCGATGCGGTCCACGCCCACGCGCGCCTTGAGCTCGTCGGCCGTGCCGTCGGCCACGACCCGCCCCTGGTCCACGACCGAGATCCGGTCGGCGAGCTGGTCGGCCTCCTCCAGGTACTGCGTGGTCAGCAGCACCGTGGTGCCTCCGCCGACGAGCGAACGGACCGATTCCCAGACCTCGCCACGCCCGCGTGGGTCGAGTCCCGTGGTCGGCTCGTCGAGGAAGAGCACCTCGGGCTCGGTGATCAGCGAGGCCGCCAGGTCGAGCCGCCGCCGCATCCCGCCGCTGAACTGCTTGACCGGCTTGCGGCTGGTGTCGGTGAGGCCGAAGCGCTCCAGGAGCTCGTCGGCCCGCGTGCCGGCCCGCCGCGCGCCCAGGTGGTGGAGCCGGCCGAACATCTCCAGGTTCTGCCGGCCGCCCAGCTCCTCGTCGAGGGCCGCGTGCTGCCCGAGCAGTCCGATCCGCCGCCGTACCTCGCGGGCCTCGGTCCGTACGTCGTGCCCCGCCACCCGCACCACGCCCTCGTCGTGCCGGAGGAGGGTGGCCAGGATCCGTACGGTCGTCGTCTTGCCGGCGCCGTTGGGCCCGAGCAGGCCGTGGACCGTGCCGCGCCGGACCGAGAGGTCGAGGCCGGCGAGGGCGTCCTTCTCGCCGTACCGCTTGCGCGCACCCTCCACGTGGATCGCGTCCCCAGTCACCGCTGCCATGTCGATTCCTCCGGAAATCATCGTAGTCAAATTTGACCAGTAGCCACCGACGGAGCAACGTATGCCCTCCAGAGGGGTTAGTCAAACTTGATTAGCCGGGCGCTTCAGACGAGTCGATCGGGCCTGCCCGCGATCAGGTCGCGAAGGGGTTCTCCTCGCCCTCCGCGAGCACGCCCACGAAGGGCTCGCCCTCGCCCGCGAACACATAAGCCCCGCCCTCGATCCGCTCGATCAGGCCGAGCGTCCACTCCTTGCCCGCGTCCGCCGAGTGGACCCACATGTGCATGATCTCGCCGATGTGCCCGAGCTGACCGGGGCCGCCCTCGGGCGTGTAGTACTCCGTGACCGCCGACCGCCACTCGTCGAGCGCCCGCACCCGCTGCCGCAGCAGCTCCGCGGCCTCCGCCCGGGGCAGGTCCACGATGAAGCCGATGCCCGCGGACAGGACGTCCATCTTCTGGTCGTACGTGGTCAGCGCCTCGCGCAGCAGGGCGTAGTACTCCTCGAGACCGCGCTCCGTCAGCTCGTACTCGACGCGCGGCGGCCCGCCCACCGCGCTCGGCGCCACCTCGTGCGCGTGCAGCAGTTCCTGCTTCGCCATCTGCTTCAGCGCGTGGTAGATCGAGCCGGGCTTGGCGTGGGACCACTCGTGCGCGCCCCAGAACTCCAGGTCATTGCGGACCTGGTAGCCGTGGGCACGGCCGTGCTGCTTGACGGCGCCCAGGACGAGAAGACGGATCGCCGACATCCCACGTACCTCCTAGTCAATTTTGACCAGGGTACGCGCGCGGGGTCACCGCCCCTGCTCCGCCGCGATCAGTTCGAAGGAGCCCTTGCCGTCCAGGGACTCGCGGATGACGTCCGCGTGCCCGGCGTGCCGGCCGGCCTCCTGCACCAGGTGGAGCAGCATCCAGCGGACGGAGACCCGCCCGTCCTCGGGGAACCAGGGCGCCTTGGGCAGCGGGAAGGTGTCGTCCAGGCTCGGCACCGAGCGGACGTACTCCTCGGTCTCCTTCGCCACGCCCGCCCAGAAGTCCAGGATCTCGGGGATCGTCTCCCCGTCCACGAGCCGGAAGCCCTCGCCCCAGGTCTCCTGCGAGCGCTGCCGCTCGTTCGGCCGCTGCTGGGCCAGCCGGAGCCAGTTCAGCTCGACCTCGGCGACGTGCTTGAGCAGCCCGGAGAGGCTGAGCTCGCTGGCGCTGGGGCGACTCGCCGCCTGCTCCTCGGTGAGCCCGAGGAGCGAGCGTCGGATCGCGGCGCGCTGGGCCTCGACGAAGTTGAGGAGCGCGCCGCGCTCGTCGCCGTGAGCCTCCGTGGGAACCAGAGCCACCATGATGTCCGCCTTCCGTGGTTGAACCTTCTCGACACCGACCACGCTACGGAGACTTGCGGACAGGGAGTGTCCTCAAGAAGGAACCTCAGGAGGAGATTTCCCCAGGGGGCTTCCCCGAGGGGTCCCCGAGGGGCGGGCTTCCCCGAGGGGCGGGCTTCCCCGAGGGGCCGGCTCCCCCAGGGGGTCAGAAGGGGAAACGGCTCCGGCCGTGCTGGATCGAGATCCACTTCTGGGTGGTGAAGCTCTCCACCATGGCCTCGCCGTTGAGCCGCCCGACGCCCGAGTGCTTCTCGCCGCCGAAGGGCACGATCGGCTCGTCGTGCACGGTGCCGTCGTTGATGTGGATCATGCCGGTGTGGATGCGCTTGGCGACCCGTACACCGCGCTCGACGTTCCCCGTGTGGACGGCGCCGCTGAGCCCGTACGGGGTGTCGTTGGCGATCCGTACGGCCTCCTCCTCGCCGTCGAACGGGACGATCAGGGCGACCGGGCCGAAGATCTCCTGGCCCAGGATCGGGGCGTCCGGGGCGAAGCCGGTGAGGACGGAAGGGGAGACGAGGTTGCCGTCGACCGTGCCGTGCAGGAGCGCCGTGGCGCCGGCCTCGACCGTCTGGTCGACGAGCGAGGAGACGGCCTCCGCCTGCTGGGAGTTGATGAGCGGACCGATGTGGGTGGCGGGGTCGGCGGGGTCGCCGACGCGCAGGGTCTTCACCTTCGCCACGAACTTCTCGGTGAACTCCTCCTCCACCGTCCGGTCGACCAGGATCCGGTTGGCGGCCATGCAGACCTGGCCCTGGTGCACGAAGCGGCTGAAGACGGCCGCGTCGACCGCGTAGTCCACGTCGGCGTCGTCGAGCACGATCAGGGCGCTGTTGCCGCCGAGTTCGAGGACGGCGTGCTTGAAGTTCTGCGCGCAGACCGTGGCGACGTGGCGGCCGACCTTGTCGGAGCCGGTGAAGGAGATGACCTTCGGCACGGGGTGGGTCAGGAGCGCGTCGCCGATCTCGGCGATATCGGTGACGACGACGTTCAGCAGACCGGCCGGCAGACCGGCCTCCTCCAGGACCTTGGCGACGAGGGTGCCGCCGCAGATCGGGGTGTTCTGGTGCGGCTTGAGGACGACGGCGTTGCCGAGGGCCAGCGCGGGCGCGACCGACTTGATCGAGAGGAGGAAGGGGAAGTTGAAGGGGGAGATGACGCCGACGACGCCGACCGGGACGCGGTAGACGCGGTTCTCCTTGCCGTCGACCGGGGACGGCAGGATGCGCCCCTCGGGGCGCAGCGCCAGCTGCACCGCCTCGCGCAGGAACTCCTTGGCGAGGTGCAGCTCGAAGGCGGCCTTGAGACGGGTGCCGCCGAGCTCGGCGACGATCGTCTCGGCGATCTCCTCCTCGCGGTCCTCGACGATCCGCAGCGCCCGCTCGAAGACGAGCCGGCGGGTGTACGGGTTGGTCTCGGCCCACTCGGCCTGGGCGCGCTCCGCGGCGCGGTACGCGCGGTCGACCTCACCGGCGGTGGCGACGGTGATCGAGGCGAGCTTCTCCCCCGTGTACGGGTTGAAGTCGATGATGTCCCACGAGCCACTGCCGGGCTTCCACTCGCCGTCGATGTACTGGTGGGCCAGGTCGGTGAAGTGCGACATGGATCGAGACCCCTCTACCCGCTCTACTTCCGCACGGATGACAGAAGTGACGTCGAAACGCCGAAACGTCGGAACTGATGTCACGTCATCGTACTGATGTGTCAGATGAGTTGGAGGAGTCCTCGGAGAAGGTCACGACTTTCGGCCGGATCCGGCCCGTCCTTCTGCAGCCGCTCCATCACGCGCTGGTACTGGGCGACCTCCTCGCGCTTGTCGAGGTAGAGGGCGCTGGTGAGTTGCTCCAGGTAGACGATGTCGGAGAGGTCGGACTCGGGGAAACTCAGCATCGTGAAGGCGCCGCTCTCGCCGGCGTGCCCGCCGAAGCTGAAGGGCATGATCTGGAGCGTGACGCCCGGGTGTTCGGAGACCTCGATCAGATGCCTCAACTGGCCCCGCATGACGGACCGGTCGCCGTAGGGGCGGCGCAGCGCGGCCTCGTCGAGGACGGCGTGGAACTGCGGGGCGCGCTCGGAGACGAGGACCTTCTGGCGTTCGAGGCGGAGCGCGACGCGGCGGTCGATCTCGGCGGCGGGGGCGCCGGGCATGCCCCGGGTGACGACGGCCTGGGCGTACGCCTCGGTCTGCAACAGGCCGTGGACGAACTGCACTTCGTAGACGCGGATGAGGGACGCGGCGCCCTCCAGGCCGATGTACGTCTGGAACCAGCCCGGCAGGACGTCGCCGAAGCTGTGCCACCAGCCGGCGACGTTGGCCTCACGGGCGAGCCCGAGGAGCGAGCCGCGCTCGGCCTCGTCCCCGACCCCGTACAGCGTGAGCAGATCCTCGACGTCCCTGGCCTTGAAGCTCACCCGTCCCAACTCCATGCGGCTGATCTTGGATTCGGACGCGCGGATCGAGTAACCGGCCGCCTCGCGGGTGATCCCGCGCGACTCGCGCAACCGCCTCAGCTGTGAGCCCAGCAGGATGCGCCGCACCACACTCCCGCTCGCTCCGCCCGATTCGCCTGCGGTCACGGCTCCCAGCCTCCCCTTACGGTGTCGAGCCCCCGTCGAGCCCCGGATTCTGCCACCAAACGCTTCAGCGCGTACACATTCGATTACGGAAAGACGGCGAGTTCCGGGCAGTCGCGGAAAGTTCCCCTCCAGCGGCGGACGACTTATGCACAGATTAGGCACGGGGACGGACAGGTCCGGCGCGTGCACGTGCATCTGCCCTTGCATCCAGTGGTCGCATTCGGAAGCATGGACCCCGCGCAGCCGCGTACTCGTTCGTGTTGTCGTGTTGTCGCACCACAGTCGCGATTCCCGGGAGTGCCTCGCATGGGGACGAATGGATCGACCGTGCTCGAGCCGTTACGGCAGGGCCTTCCGCCGATCGATCCCGGCGCCGTCTCCACCTCCGCCTCGTGCGCGCTGCCCGCGCGGTACGAAGCCGTGCGCGGAGCCCGGAAGTTCACCAGCGCGACGCTCGACCGCTGGGAGCTGACCGAGCGCTTCGACGACGTGGCCCTGGTCGTCTCCGAGCTCGTCACCAACGCGCTGCGCCATGCGGTGCCTGCGGACGCGCCCCAGGAAGAAGGCCAGAATCCACCGGTTCGCCTGCATTTGATGCGCTGGTCCTCACGCCTGGTGTGCGCTGTGCGCGACCCCAGCGGGGAGAGCCCGGAGGCGCGCGGCGGTGAGGAGGACTTCGCCGCCGAGTCGGGACGCGGACTGTTCCTGGTGGACTCGTTCAGCGACAGCTGGGGGTGGCATCCGCTCGCCGGCACGCTGCGGGGCAAGGTGGTGTGGGCGCTGTTCCGGATCGGTCCGGAGTAGCCGCGCCGCACTCCGTACGCACGGATGACGAAGGAAGGGCCCCGGCCGCATCGGCCGGGGCCCTTCCTTCGTATCTCTGTGGCCGGGGGCCTGACGGGCCGCGCACCCGCGCCCGCTCGCGGCCGCGCTCACACCAGGTGGTCGAACTCGCCGTCCTTGACACCCAGGAGGAGCGCCTCTATCTCCGCGGGCGTGTAGACGAGGGCGGGGCCTTCGGGGTGACGCGAGTTGCGTACGGCAACGTTTCCCCCCGGCAGTTTGGCGAACTCCACGCAGGAGCCCTGGGAGTTGCTGTGCCTGCTCTTCTGCCACACGACGCCTCGCAGCTCCGTGGCCGCCATGCCGTTGTACGCGCGATGCGCATGATGCACTGGTAGCTCCCCGAGTTGCTTGGTGCAGGTGTCAACTTCCTCGGATCATAGCTGTGTTCATATGCCGATGCATGAGCAGATGCACGTGCACGGGGGGTGGCGTAGCGGCTACGCGACTGAGCGTGCTACCGGCGAGTACGGCGCCGCGCCCGCCCTCACCCTACGGGTCCCGATCTTCGATCGGCGGCGGGGAAGACCGGGAAGCCACCGTCGCCCCCCGTCCCCGTGCCGTCCCCGCTCAGGAGGGGTCGCTTCTGGGAATCAGAGGCAGCTCGGAGAGGAGTCTGCCCGCCCGGTCGTACAGCGCCGTGCCGACTTCGCCCATTCCCGGCCCGGTGTGCACGTACCAGACGCCCCAGCCCGGCCTGCCCGGCAGTTCGAGCAGGGTGGCGACGACCTTGCGGCCGTCGGCGTTCCTCAACTCGACGCGTCCCGCCGCGCGGGTCCCGTAGTAGAGCCCCGAGTGGAAGGCGCCCTTGGGATTCCCCTCGCTCTGATGGCTCACGCCCGGCTCCGCCACGTCGATGTTGCCGTCGGTGACGCTGCGGGCGTTCTCGATGCCGTCCGGCCCGACCCAGTGCTTGCCCTCCGCCGTCAGCCAGACCTTCCAGCCCTTCCCGGCGTTCACCCGCTCGCCGGAGGCCACGACCTTGATCGGGGTCGGGTCCGGCGTCGGCGGTGGGTCGCTCGTGCGGACCGACGGCGCCGAGGTCGGGACGACGGTCGGCGGGACGGCGACGGGGGCCGGTCCCGGGGCCGCCGGGGACGGGCGTACGGGGGTCAGGGCGACGACGACGGCCACCACGGACGTCGCGACCGCGAGCACCGAGAGGGCCGACAGCGCGGTCGTACGGCGCCGGCGTCGCGCCCGGCCCGCACGCCGGACGGCCTCCAGCGGGAGCGG
Organism: Streptomyces sp. NPDC088707; assembly: GCF_044752725.1. Taxonomy (NCBI): domain Bacteria; kingdom Bacillati; phylum Actinomycetota; class Actinomycetes; order Kitasatosporales; family Streptomycetaceae; genus Streptomyces; species Streptomyces sp. NPDC088707. The sequence continues at coordinate 86,919 of NZ_JBIVLV010000003.1, forward strand.
CCCGGGGGTGATGTCCGAGGCGGCCCGCGCGAACATCGCGTGCAGAGGGGGTTCGGGCTGGGGGTCGGGGGGTGTCGTCGGCCTTGGCGGGGTCATCGTCGGGCTCCGGTAGGGGCGGGGAGAGACGGGGCCGGGGCGGTGACGAGCCCCGGGTGGGCGCGCAGCGCGGCCAGACCTCGCCGGGCGTGGGTCTTGACCGTGCCGATCGAGCAGTTGAGCACGCTCGCGATCTCCAGCTCGGTCAGATCCTCCCAGTAGCGGAGCACCATGACCGCGCGTTGACGGGCGGTCAGGTCGGCTAACGCGGCGAGGAGCGCGGTGCGCTGCTCGACCGCCTCCGCATGACCCGCGGAGGTGTGGCGCAGCGACTCCGGCAGGACCGGCGTCAGGAGATGGACGACCCGCTTCCGGCGGACCCTGCTGAGGTTGTTGTTGATCAGGGCCCGGCGCACATAGAGGTCGATCTCCCCGCGCGGAACCCGCCGCCACCGCGCGTACACCTTCGCGAGCGTCGTCTGCACCAGGTCCTCGGCCTCGTGGAAGTCGCCGGTCAGGAGCTGGGCCGTACGCACCAGACGCGGCCAGGCGGCGACGGCGAACTCGGTGAAGCCGTCGTCCTCGGAGGTCGCGGTCGTCGCCGTGGTCGCGGTCGTCCTCGTGATCGCGGCCGTTCCGGCGGCCTCGCTCGCCCCGGTGGTCCCGGTCGCCCAAGCGGTCCCTGTCGACCCGGCGGTCTCGGCGCCCGCCCTGACCGCGGCGACCCGGGTGCGCTCGGCGACCTCGACGGCCTCGGTGACGGCCTCGGTGACGGACTCGTGCGGCACGGTGTCGGACCTCGCGATCGGTCGGGGGGCGGTGGCTCGACGGAGCCGTGGAGCGGAGTGGGTGGGTGTGAGTGGGTGGGTGAGGCGGCGGGGCCCGCCCCGTGCCGGGCCCCGCCACGTTTCCGCCCGGGTCAGCCGCGGCCGGCCGGGAATTCGAAGCCCGGGAGCTCGGCCAGGAGCTTGCCCGCGCGGTCGTAGAGAGTGACGCCGAGGCTGCTGCCGCCATTCCCGTCCACCGGCACGGTGTGGGCGTACCAGACGCCCCAGTCGGGGCGGCCCGGCAGGGCGATCAGGGTGGCGACGGTCTTGTGGCCCTCGTCGTCGCTCAGTTCGACGCGGCCCGCCTCGCGGGTACCGTAGTAGAGGCCGGAGTGGAAGACGCCGGTCGCGTCGCCCTCGCTCTGGTGGCTCACGCCGGGCTCGGAGCGGTCGATGTTGCCGTCGACGACGCTGCGGAAGTTCTCGTAGCCGTCCGGGCCCGTCCAGTGCTTGCCGTCGCGGGTCAGCCACACGGTGAAGCCCCCGCCGGCGTCCACGCGCCGGCCGGGGCGGACGGTACGGACCGGCTTCGGAGCGGGCGCGGCGGCCTTGGCCGGGGTGACCTTCGCGGGCTCGGTCCGGGCCGCGGTGCCGGTCGCGAGGGAACCCGTGGAAGCCGTGGAGGCCGTGGAAGCGGTGGAGGCCGTGGAGGCGGTGGCGGTCTCGGTGGGCGCTCCGACGGCCGACGGTGCCGCGATCGCCACCGCGGCCACGACGCCGGCCGCCGCCAGCCAGTACTTCTTCATGCGGGTGCTCCTGGGATGGATGTCGGTGGAGGACCGCGTACGTCCGCGCCCCTCTTCCCCTACCAACTCCTCCCGGCCGCGTGCCGGATGACATGCTCGCGAAATTCGTACGGGACGGGTGTCCCTGCCGTCATCAGGAGGGGCGGGCGGCGCTACCGCGCACGCGCCCGCGTGGAGTCCGTCAGGGCCGTCGTGACCTCGTCCAGGGCCTCCAGGAGGAGGACCGCGCCCTTGTGCAGCAGGAAGTGGTCCGGTGCGTCGTCGGACCACGCGTCGACCGTCTCGCGCAGGTCGTCCCAGCCGGGTTCCTTGCGCTCCCGGATGTCCTTGGCGCCCCGTTCCGTCGCCCGCCGCAGGGATTCCGCGAGGGTCGCGGCGGCCGGCACGGGCGGGGCGCCGGGCTCCGGCAGGTGTGCCTCCATGAGCATCGCCACCCGCCCGAACTCCGCGAGCGCGTGGTCGGCCTGTTCGGTCGCCGCGTGCGAGAGGCCCCGGTGCCGTACGGGCTCGTGCGTCGCCCTCTCCACCGCCTCCTGCCAGGCGACGCGGGCCGCGCGGGTGTTCAGGAGCGCCTCGCGGACATCGGGGCTGCCGGGACCGACCGGGTCGGCGTACCGGGCGACGACGACCGCCGCGTACCCGCCGACGGACGCCAGCCAGTCCGCGAGCCGGCCGCGCAGCCGGGGCGTCTCCCAGGCCGGGTAGACGGCGTACGCCAGCATGGCGAGGACCCCGCCGAGCAGGGTCAGCGTCACCCGGTCCCGTACGGTCTGGCCGACGCCGACGCCCTCCATGCCGAGCAGGAAGACGACGTACGCGGCGACGAAGACCTGACCGGCGGCATACCCCGTCCGGATGAGCAGGTACATCGCGAAGGCGCACCCGACCGCTAGCCCGGCCGACAGGTACACGCCCGGGTGGGCCGACTGCACGACCGCCGTCGCCAGGGCCACCCCGACGAGAGTGCCGCCGAACCGCGCCACCGAGCGCGCGTACGTCTGCGAGAAGTCCGGGCGCATCACCATGACCGAGGCCATCGGCGCCCAGTAGCCGTGCCCGAGGGGGAGCACCGTGCCCAGCAGGTAGCCGGCGGCCGTGACCGCCGAGACGCGGATCGCGTGGCGCAGGACCGGCGAGTCCCGGCGCAGCTCGGCGCGCACCTTCGCCACGACGATCGGGGTCAGACGGACGAGGGTGGGGCGCTCCCGGGGTGTGGCGCCGTGGCCCGAGGTCTCCGTCCTCGGGTCGGCCGTGTCGACGACGTCGCCGAGCAGCGCCGTGAGGCGGATGGCGGCGCGGCGGGGCGGGCCGTGCAGGATCGAGAGGGTGTCGGGGGCGTGGAGGGTGGCGACGGCGGGTGCGGGGATGATGGCCGGTTCGCCGTGCCGGATCGCGTGCGCGGCGGCGTCCAGGACGGTGCCCGCCGCCCCGAGCAGATCCCGCACGCGCGCGCGTGCCGGGCCTTCCTCCGGGACGCCGACGGCCGGGTCGGCGAGGGACGCGAGGACCGGGCGGATGCGCTCGGCGAGGCCGCGGGCGCCGTGGAGCTCCGCAGGGCGGCGACGGGCCTGGCCGGGTGTCACGGCGGCCGCGCTGCGGGCGGTCATGAGGGGCAGGGGGTCGAACGGAGCGACCGGGTCGTGGCGCAGGCGGCGGGCGTAGTCCGCCTCCGCGGCGAGCGCGTCCGCGAGGGCGTCACGCTGGGCGCCCCAGCGGCGGACCGGGAGGACGACGACCAGGGCGGCCTGGACCACACCGCCCGCGAAGATCATGACGGCGTGGCCGGCGGCGGTGGCGACGGAGGTGGGGAGGGTGACGGTCACCAGCATGATCGCCACGTTGGAGGAGGCGATCATCCCGGCGGTGGGCCCCGCGGCCCAGGCGAGGCCCGAGAGGAAGGTCCAGAGGACCAGCAGGGCGAGGAAGAAGATCTCCTCGGCGCCGACGAGATAGCCGAGGAAGGTCGACACGGCGAGGCTGGCGCCGGAGGCGAGGGCGAGGGTGGGGCGGGGACGCCAGGAACGCTGGAAGGTCGCGATGGCCGCCTGGAAGGCGCCGAACGCGGAGGAGGCGGCGACGGCGGGGCCGAAGACGGCCAGCGAGAAGCCCACGACGAGGGCGAGCCCGAGGGCGGCGCGGGCGGCGATGGCCGGGTCGAGCCGCCGCCGCTCGACGGTGAGCCCGGAGCGGGCGGTCTCCTTCAACGCCCGGAGCCAGCTCATGCACCGAGCGTATCCGCGACCAGGATATAACGCCCATTCCGCCTGCGCACGGGATCCCGCGCGTGGGATTCTGTGCGCATGACGTCCGATGTCACGGCCGCCGACTGGGCCGTGCGGCAGGTCGCCTCCGTCCGGGACGACCCCGCCGGGCGGATGGCTCTGATGGAACGGTGCTACTACGGCCCGTTCGGCACGGCGCCCCAGCACCTGCCGTTCCGCCGGGCGGCGATGTCGTTCATGCGCTGGCAGCTGCGGCGGGGCGTGCTCCAGCCGGGCTTCGCCGACCGGCCCGGAAGCCCGTGGTGGCGGGCGGTGAACGAGCGCATCCTGCGGGACGGCGGCGAGGCGGTGGGGCTGAGCGGGGGGCTTCCGGGGCGGTCCTCGTCCCCCTCGGTCCACCACTGGCTGTCCTTCGTCCACTACCCCACCGCCCGCGCCTGGTACCGGGCGCACAACGGGAGCGTGGTCGCCGGCTACCTCGGCCACCGCGACCTCGCGGAAGCCGAGACCGAGGCCGAACGGTTCTTCATGAACGTCGTCCTCTGCCGCGTGCTCTACTCCCACGCCCTCGTCGCCGCGCCCGGCCTCTCACTCGGCCGGCTGCGCCCGCTCGCGCCGTTCCTCGGGGACCCGAGGCTGGGGATGGCCGGGGTCTTCCTCCAGCTGTCCCGCGTGCTCCCCGACGAGTACCCGCTCCGCGACAGCGTGAGGACCTATCTGCGCGGCGAGGTCGGCTTCGGCCGCCTCGTCGACTTCGGCGTGATCGTGCCGCGCCTCCAGCGGCTGTACGAGTGGTCGGCCCACGAACTCGCGGCGCCCGGCCTGCTCGACTGCGTCCGCGACGGCTCCCTGGTCTACGCCTGGCCGTACGAGGACCGGAACGTCTGGCAGCCCCCGGAGACGTTCGCGGTCCGACTGGCCCGCCGGGCGCTGCCGGCCGAGGGACGGGCCCGGCAGGGGCGCTGACGCGGGCGGGCCGGAGGAGTCGGGCGCGGGTCCACGGCGGCAGGCCGGGGAGGGGCGTCGACGCGCCCCGGGGCCGACGGTGGCAGGCCGGGGAAGGGCACGGGCAGACCCCGAGCCCGGCAGAGCAGCCCGGGGAGGGGCCGCGACGCACCCCGGGCCTGACGGCGGCAGGCCTGGGAAGGCGCCCGCGCACTCGGCCTGCTCCTGTCGGGGCCGTCCTCAGCTTCCCGGCCGGCTCCGGCCGTCCTCGACCCCGCGCCGCCCCGGCCCGAGCCCCGCCCGGTCCGCCGCCGAGGCGCCGTGTGTCCAGCCCTCCTCGTCCCAGGCGGCACGCACGCGCGTGGCGCGGGTCTCCGGGAAGAGTTCGTCCGTGCGGGTGGTGACCGCCAGGTCCCGGGAGGCGAGGGCCGGGAGGAGGGTCGGGGCCTCGGACGCCACCCGGCGGGACGTCGCCGCGAGACGCGCGCCGAGCCGGTTCGCGTACGCCAGCAGGAAGGACTGCCGGAACGACTTCGTCCGCTTGCGGCCGCCCGCCCGCTGCTCCGCCTCCGCCCGCGTCATCGCCGCCGTCCCCTGCGCCAGCAGCGACGTGTACAGCAGCTCCACCGGGTCGAGGTCCGCCTCGAAGCCGACCACCGTCGAGAAGCCGTACGTCTCGTTCCACACCGCCCGGCAGTGGTTCGCCGTCGCGACCGCGTCGAGCAGGATCGCCTTCGCCTGCTCGTACGGCGGCTCCACCCCGATCCGGACCGCCCCCGGCGTCTCCGGCGACGGCGCCCCCGCCGCGAGCGTCGCCTCGTCCAGGCTGTGCCGCGCCATCAGCTCCTGCGCCTTGGCCGTGAGGGCCTCCGCCTCCTCCGGGTATCCCGTCGCCTCCGCCTTCGCGAGCAGCGCCCGGATCCGGGTCAGCATCCGCGGCTCCCCGGCCGTCGCCGGCGGCAGCGCCTCCCCCGGCACCGGGCCGACCGCGTCGAGCCTCGGCAGCCGCACCAGGAGCCGGTACAGCTCCAGGACCGTCGTCGCGTACGAGAAGCGGTCCGTCGGACGGCCCGGCGACGCGTCCAGGTCGTCGAGCTGGGCACGCCAGCGGTGCGGCAGCGTCTCGTAGCGGGCCGTCTCTGTCAGGACCAGGCCGGTGAGGACCCGGAGGTGCGCGTCGGAGAGATCGCGGCGGGCGATGCGTACGAGGTCCGCGGGCTGCCAGCCCCGCTCCCACAGGGTCCGCACGAACTCCTCGCCGCGCCGGCCCAGTTCCGTGTCGGCGGCCCGGTCGGCGGCCAGCAGCGACGCCGCCGTGTCGAGGGAGCCGTCGTCGCTCGCGTAGAGCGCCTCGAAGGCCCTGTCGACCGTGCTGCCGGTCCTGCCGGTGCCGCCACCGCTGCCGGTGCTGCTCGTGCTCACGCCGTCCTCGTGTCCCATGCCTCGCGCGACCGGGCGATCACCGAGCGGTGGTCGAGCGACCAGTCGACGAGCTGCTTGATCAGGTGGGTCATGCTGTGCCCGGTCTCCGTCAACGCGTACTCCACCTGCGGCGGGGTCGTCGGGTACACCGTCCGCGAGACCAGTCCGTCGCGTTCGAGGCGGCGCAGCGTCAGGGTCAGCATCCGCTGCGAGATCCCGGTGACGAGCCGCTGGAGCTCCCTGAACCGCCGCGGTCCCGCCGCGAGTTCGACGACCACGTGCACGGTCCACTTGTCGCCGAGCCGGTCCTGGACGTCGCGTACCCCGCAGTCCTCCGCGCAGCTCACCAGGGGTTCGGTGGTTACCTCCGTGTGCCCCTCGGACATGAATGTGCCTCCTTACGCGATCTTCCCCGTCCCCCCACGATGGTCTCAGCCACCACGTCGTCACCGCGGCCCCAGGGCCCGAGGGGGAAAACATGCTGCTCGTCACCGGTGTATCCGGCGCTCTCGGCTCGCTCGTCGCCGAACGGCTCGCCGGTCGCGAGGACGTCGTCCTCGGTACGCGCGCGGGGCTGCCCGGCACCCGCCGCCTCGACTTCGACGCGCCCGAGACACTGCCGGACGCCTTCGCCGGGGTGGAGACGCTGCTGCTCGTCTCCGCCGGTTACGGGGAGGACGACACGGTCGTGTCCCGTCACGAGGCCGCGATATCGGCCGCGGAGGCGGCGGGCGTGCGCCACGTCGTCTACACCAGCCTCTCCGGCGACGGCGACCACCTCACGTACGCGCTCGCCCACCGCTGGACCGAGCGGCGGCTGCGGGGCTCCGCCACCCTCGACTGGACGATCCTCCGCAACGGCCTCTACGCCGAGTTCCTGACCTGGATCGCCGCGCCCGACGCCGAGAACCGGATCACGGGCCCGCTCGGCGAGGGCCGCCTCGCCGCCGTCGCCCGCGCGGACCTCGCCGACATCGCCGTCTCGGTCGCGACGGACCCGGCCGCCCACCGGAACCGGGTGTACGAGCTCGTCGGCGAGCGCGCCCTCGGCGGCGCCGACCTCGCGGAGGCCCTGGGCGCCACGTACGCCCCCGGCACGCTCGCCGACGCCCGCGCCGCGATCGCCGCGTCCGGGGCGGTGCCGTTCCAGGTGCCGATGCTGGCGAGCACGTACTCGGCGATCGCCCACGGTTTCATGGACGGTACGGGGGTGGACAGCGACCTGCGGGCGCTGCTGGCCGGCCGCGAACCGCTCGACGCGCTCGACGTGTTCGTGAAGGCCGTACGGCAGGGCTAGACCCGGCTCGGGGGTAGGGCCAGGCATACCCCCGGGAGGCCCGCCAGTGGTCGTGATCGGCGGCCGTGAGAACGGTTCGCTTGAGCCATGACCCCGACGCTCCCCAACACCCCGGCCGCCACCTCCACCACGACCTCCGCGCCGAGCACCGCGCCGACCTCCGCGACGGCTTTCACCGCCGCCGTACGACTCCGCGGGCTCACCCGGCACCACCGGGACGTCCGCGCCCTCGACGGCGTCGACCTCGACTTCCGCACCGGGACCTTCACCGCCGTCATGGGCCCCTCGGGCTCCGGCAAGTCCACCCTCCTCCAGTGCGCGGCCGGGCTCGACCGGCCCACCTCCGGGCGGGTGGAGGTCGGCGGGGTCGCCCTCGAAGGGCTGAGCGAGCGGCGGCTGACCCTGCTGCGGCGGGACCGGATCGGATTCGTCTTCCAGTCCTTCAACCTGCTGCCCTCGCTCACGGCCGCGCAGAACGTCGCGCTGCCCCTCCGGCTCGCCGGCCGCCGCTCGTCCCGTGCCGAGGTCCGGGAGGCGCTGGCCCGCGTCGGGCTCGCGGGTCGGGAGCGGCACAGACCGGGCGAGTTGTCGGGTGGACAGCAGCAACGGGTCGCGATCGCACGGGCGTTGATCACCCGGCCGGCCGTTCTCTTCGGCGACGAGCCGACCGGCGCGCTCGACTCGACGACGAGCCGCGAGGTGCTCGACATGCTGCGGGAGCTGGTCGACCGGGAGGGCCAGACGATCGTCATGGTCACCCACGACCCGGTGGCGGCGGCCCGCGCGGACCGGGTGGTCTTCCTGGTCGACGGGCGGGTGGCGGGCGAGCTTCCGGCCCCGACGGTGGAGACGGTCGCGGCGCGGATGACCGCGCTGGAAACGGTGGCGGCGCGGACCACCACCCCGGAGACGCCCCCGGCGCACACGACTACGCCGAACACGGCCGCGCCGGTCGCGGAGCCGGGTCCGGCCGCGCCGGGGGCGGAGCCGGGTCCGGCCGGCGCCGTCGCCTCCCCCACCGGGGGCGTCCCGTGCTGACCGTCGTCCTCTCCGGCCTCCGGGCCCGCTGGGCCTCCTTCCTGGGCGGGTTCGTCGCCCTCGCCCTCGGCGTGGGGCTGCTCGCCACCATGGGCCTCGGGCTGTCCGCGACCTTCCACGCGCCCGAGCGTTCCCCGCAGCGGTTCGCCTCCTCACCCGTCGTGGTGCAGGGCCAGGACCGGCTGACACTGGACGTACGGCGCGGACCCGGAACCGCGTCCGTGGCGCAGCGGCTCGACCGTCCACAGCCTGTGGACAACGAACTGCTCCGCGAGCTGGAGACCCGCTGGACCGTCACCCCCTCCGGCGGCCCCGACGCCGTCGGCGTCGACGCCCCCGCCGCCGAGGTCCGCGCCCTCGTGGGCGATCGTGCCCAGGTCCTCACCGGTGACGAACGGCGGCGCGCCGACCCCGACCACGACCGGGACGCCGACGCGCTCGTGGGCGTCAACGCCCTCCTCGGCACCGCGGGCGGCGTCACCGCCTTCGTCTCCGTCTTCGTGGTCGCCTCCACCTTCGCCTTCGCCGTCGCCCTGCGGCGCCGCGAGTTCGGCCTGCTCAGGACCGCCGGAGCCACCCCGGGACAGATCCGCCGGCTCCTCCTCGCCGAGGCCGCGGCGCTCGGCGTCCTCGCCTCCGCCGCCGGGTGCGCGCTCGGCGCGGCCGGCGCGCCGCTGCTCGCCCGGACCCTCGTCGACGGCGGCCTCGCGCCCGCGTGGTTCACGGTCGGCGGCCCGGTCTGGCCCTTCCACGCCGCGTTCTGGACGGGTGTGGCGGTCGCCCTGGCCGGGGCGACCGCCGCGTCCCGGCGGGCCGGGAAGGTCGGCCCGGCGGCCGCGCTCCGCGAGGCGGACGTCGACGCCGACACCCTGCCCCTCGGCCGGGCCCTGCTCGGTACGGGACTGCTCCTGGGCGGCCTCGGGCTCCTCGTCTGGACGTACGCCACGGACCCGTCCGCGCTGCTCAAGCGGAAGACGTACACGACCCTCCCGATGCTCCTGATCACCGGCATCGCGCTGCTCTCCCCGCTGCTGATCCGGCCGGTGGCCCGGCTGCTGAGGCTGCGGGGGGCCGTGGGGACGCTGGTGCGGGAGAACAGTGCCGCCTCGGTCCGCCGTACCGCCGCCGTCGCCGCCCCCGTCCTCGTGACCGTGGCGCTCGCCGGGACGCTCTTCGGCTCGGCGACGAGCGTCACGCGCGCGAAGGGCGCCGAGGGGCGCGAGCAGACGGTCGCGGAGTACGTCGTGGCGGGCCCGGCCCTGCGGCCGGTGACGGCGCCCGCCGGGGCCGTCGTCTCGCCCACGGGGCCGACCTCGGTCTTCGTACGGGACGGGGACGCGGCCGTCGTGAAGTACGCGGCGCGGGCGGTCACCGATCCCGCGGCCTTCGCCGAGCTCGCCCGGCTGCCCGTGGTCGCCGGCGATCCCCGGGACCTCGACGACCGGTCGATCGTCGTCAACGAGGAGTTCGAGCGGCGCCGGGTGGGCGAGACCGTCGAGGTCTGGCGGGCGGACGGGACCGGTCCGGTACGGCTCCGGGTCGCTGCCGTCCTCGCCCTCGGGACCGGCGACAACGGCCCGTACGTCACCCGGGCGAACGCCCCCGGCTCCGAACCCGACCGGATCGACGCACGCGGCGGCGGTACGGCCACGGCGCGTGCCCTTGAGGCGAGCGGCGGGACCGTCAGGACGGCCGACGCGTGGGCCGAGGCCGAGCGCCCGCCGAGCGGCGGCCGGCAGGCCCGGCTCGGCATGGTCCTGGTCCTCGGCATCGCCCTCGTCTACACGGTGATCGGCCTCGCCAACACCCTGCTCATGGCGACCTCCGTACGCGGCGGAGAACTGGCCTCCCTCCGGCTCGCCGGTGCCACCCGGGCCCAGATCCTGCGGGTGGTGACGGGCGAGGCGACCCTCGCCGTGGCGATCGGCGCCCTGCTCGGCCTCGCGGTGACCGCGCTGGTCCTCGGCACCCTGGGAGCGGGCCTCGCCGCACTCTCCGCCCCGGTGTCCCTGGCCCTCCCGTGGGGCACGGTCGGCGCGGCGGCGGGCGTGTGCGCGGCGGTCGCGATCGCCGCGTCGGCCCTCCCCGCGTGGCGCCTGACGCGCTGAGCGGCGATGGTGGGACGGACGGGGCGGTGACCGGGGTCGGAGCCGGGTCACCGCCCCGTCCAGCCGTCCAGCCCGTCGGCCCGTCCGCCAGCCCGTGGCCCGTCGGCCCGTCCGTGTGTCCGTGTGAAACGCCTTGCGGGGCGCAACGGGGGACGGCGATCATCGGTCCTGTGCCGGGACAGCGGAAGCGGCAGAGACAGCGGCAGCGGGAGCTCGCGGACCTCTCGGGCGAGGCGGACCGGTTCGGCCCGGACGCGGGGCGCTGGGAGCTCCGCTACACGACGGAGGACGAGTCGAGTGGCAGGCGGAGCTCCGGCGGCTCCGGGCCGAGGAGCCCGGCCTCGACTGGGACGTGGTCAGGCTGGACATGCTCTGCGGACGCTCGACGCACCCGACGACGTACCGACTGAGCATCTTCACCCCTCACCCGGCCCCCGAGGAGCACCCTGCCGCGCCGCTCACGGCGCCCACGGAGACCTAGACACGGACGGAAAGGGAGACCCGGACACGGGCTGAAAGGGACCGGGACGCACCCCCGTGCCGCCCCTGCCCCCGCCCGGGCCCGACTCGGACCCCGCCCTCCCCATCCCGCCCGGGCCCGACTCGGACCTCGCCCTCCCCATCCCCGCCCGGGCCCGACTCAGGCCCCGCTCTCCTCTGCCCCCGCCGTCACGGACGCGGACTTCGCCGCCCTCCACTCCGGGGCCAGGACCGCCCAGACCTCCTCGTCGTGACGCCGGCCACGGTAGGGGTGACTGGCCCTGAGGACGGCGTCCCTGCTCATGCCGAGGCGGCGGGCCACCGCGATGCTCGGCTCGTTGTCGGAGGACACCACCCACTCCACCCGGTGGATCCCGCGCACCTCGATCGCCCAGTCGATGAGCATCCGGGCCGCCCGGGTCACCAGGCCTTTGCCGACGCCCGCCGGCTCCAGCCAGCAGCCCGCCTCGGCCGTGCCGTTCTTCGTGTCCAGCTGCCGGAGGATCACCGCGCCGACGAGGGTGCCGTCGGACCAGATGCCGTGGATGCGGCCCGAGTCGGCGGCGACCTTCTCGGCGTAGAGCCGGAGGAACGCCCGGCTCGACTCCAGGTCGGTGACGACGTCGGGAAGGCCGTTGCGCGCGCCGATGAACTCGCGTCCCCGGTCCATGTGCGCCAGGAACTCCTCCGCCTGCCACGGTTCGAGCGGGCGCAGCTCCGCGCCGTCGTCTCCCAGGGGTGTCGCGTACATCGTCGTCGCCTTCCAGGTCGGGACCGCCGCTCACGGCGGAGGGGTCGCCCCACCTTCCCCCACCACGCACCCGGAGTCACGGGAGTTAAGAGGAGCCACGAGAGCCCCATGAGTCACGGGATCAGGACCAACTTCCCGCGCACGTGCCCCGATTCGCTCAGCTCCTGGGCCCGCGCCGCCTCCTTCAGGGGAAGCGTGTCGGCGAGCCGGACCGTGAGGGTTCCGGCCGCGGCCCCGCGCGCGTGGGCGGTGAGTCCGGCCCGTACGGCGTCGGGGTCGCCCAGGGACCCGGAGAACACGATTCCGTACTTCTCCGCGTCCGCGTCCGCGATCGTCACGATCCGCTCCTTCGCCGCCCCGTCCCCGTGAGGCCCGTCCCCGTCGGGCCCCACCCCGCCGGGCCCCACCCCGCCGAGGAGCTCGATCGCGACCGGCAGCACCCCGTGCCCGGCCGCGTCGAAGACCGCGTCGACGCCGTCCGGAGCGGCGGCCCGCACCCGGTCGGCCAGGCCCTCCCCGTACGCCACCGGGATCGCGCCGAGTTCCCGCAGGTAGGCGTGGTTGGACGCGGACGCGCTGCCGATCACGGTGACCCCGGCGGCGACGGCGAGCTGGACGCCCACCGAGCCGACGACCCCGGCCGCGCCGTGCAGGAACAGCGTCTCGCCGGCCCGTACGCCGAGCAGGTCGAGGACCCGCTGGGCCGTCTCTCCGGCCACCGGGAGGCTCGCTGCGGTCTCCCAGGGCAGCCCGGCGGGCTTCGGCACGACGATGTCGGCGATCGCGTACTCGGCGTAGGCGCCGGTCTTCGTCCAGCCGAGGACCTCGTCACCGACCGCCAGACCGGTGACGCCCTCGCCGAGCCTGTCGACGGTGCCGGCGAACTCCAGCCCGGGGACGGCGGGGAAGGTCGTCGGGTAGAACTCCTCGACCCAGCCGTAACGGCGCTTCCAGTCCACCGGGTTGACCCCGACGGCCGCCACCTTGACGCGGACCTCGCCGGGGCCGGGCTCCGGCACGGCGGCACCCGCCGTGTGGCGCAGCACCTCGGGACCGCCGAACTCCTCGTACACGATCGCTTCCATCTCAGCCTCCACAGCCGCCCGTTCACTTCGACGAGACCCAGCCTGCGGCCACGGCCACCCCCTCCCCGCCCTCCCAACGGCCAGTCCCACCTGGCCGAAAGACCGGCCGCTCCCCACCCCTCCCCGCGTACGCTCCCCCGCATGGACGCGCAGACGCTGACCACCGCGTACGAGATCATCCGGCAGCCCCTCGGGGAGATCCTCCCCAAGGTCTCGGCCGCCCTCGCCCCGCTCGTCCCGCACGTGGACGCGGCCGAACTCTCCACCCACTGCGCCCACTCCCCCTTCAAGGCCCTCGGCGGTACGGAGCTGCTCACCGCCTCCGAACTGGCCCCGCTGCTCGCGGCCGGCGTGCCCGGGAGCCCCTGGCAGGGCGTGGCGACGATCGGCGGCCTGGAGCGCGAGGTCGTCGCCGTCACCAGCCACGCGACCGTGCGCGGGGCCGTCCTCGTGCTCGTACGGGAGGACGGCAGCGCCCCGGCGGGCGAGGCCGAGCTGGCCGTGGCGCAGGCCCTGTGGGACCTGGTGGCGAGTCACTTCGACCGGTTCGCGACCGAGGCCCTGCCGGGAGCCCTGGCCCGGTCGAGGGCGGCGGCCGACACCCGGGCGCGAGTGATCGCGGAGCTGACCGCCACCCATTCCGCGGCCCTCTCCGGAGTCCTCGGGGTGCTGCGCAGCCGGGCCCTGGACGACACGACGGCCCGGGCGACCGCGACCGACCTGGCCGCGTCGGCGCTGATCGAGATGCGGGCGGCGCAGCGGCGGGACCGGGCGCTCGCGGAGGAGCCGGCCCAGGACGCCTTCGAGCGGCTCGCCGCCGAACTCCGGCCGATGCTGCGGCACAGCCAGGTCAGGCTCGACCTGGGCGCGCCCGACTCGGACCGCTCGCTCGCGGCGGACGTGGCGCACAGCGCGCGGGCGATCGTCCGGTCCCTCCTCCTGATCGTCCTCGAACAGGAGTCGGTGCACCGGATCCACGTCGGCTGGCAGCTCACCGAACACGAGCTGCGGGTCGCGGTACGGGACGACGGGGCGGGCGCGCTCGCCCCCTGCGACCTGGGCGCGGGCACGATCAAGGACCGGCTCGACGTGCTCGGCGGGCGGCTCGACATGGACCCGGTGCCGGGCTGGGGCACGACGATCACGGCGGTGGTCCCGCTGGCGGCACCGGCCGCACCGGTCGAGGCGGCGCACCCGCTGACCGGCCTCGGCGAGCGGGAGGTGGAGGTCCTGCGGCACCTGGCCCTCGGCCACCGCAACCGGCGCATCGCGGAGGAGCTGCACATCAGCGAGTCGACGGTGAAGTTCCACGTCGCCAACATCCTGAACAAGCTGGGCGTCGACTCCCGGGGCGAGGCGGCGGCCCTCTTCCACGCGGCGGCGTAGCTCCAGCGCCGGGGGCCGCGCGGCGGGGGCCGCGCCGGCGTTCCGCAGCGGCGGGCGCCTGCCCACAACGGTGTGGGGAAAGGCGGCGCGGCGGAGGCCGGGGGGTGTCAGTGGGGGGTGCCAGACTCGCACCCATGACCGAGCGGTGGGCCCTCGCAGCCGAAGCCGAGGGAGACGGCGCACTGCTCGTCCCCCTCGGCCCCGACGGGCTGCCCGCCGGAGACGTGCGGCGCGAGCCGGACCTGGTCGCGGCCGTGCGCGCCAGGCCCGAGGTCGCCCGCTGGGTGTGGCGGTCGACGGCCGAGGTGTACCCCCGTCTGCTGGCCGCCGGCGTACGGGTCGAGCGGTGCTACGACATGGAGGACGCCGAGCAGCTGCTCCTGGGCCACGAGGGACGGCTCGGCGAGCCCCGTTCCGCGGCGGCGGCCTGGGCGCGCCTGCGCAACGCCCCGGTGCCACCCGATCCCCCGCAGCGCGGCGCCGAGCCCGGTTCGCAGGACTCGTTGTTCGAGCCGCGCCCCGTCGTCTCCGTCCCCTTCGACGCGCTCCTCGCGGTCTACGCGGAGCAGCTGCGCCGCCACGAGCGGGCGGAGCACCCGGGCAGGATGCGGCTGCTGACGGCCGCCGAGTCGGCGGGGATGCTGGTGGCCGCCGAGATGCACCGGGCGGGCCTGCCGTGGCGGGCGGACGTGCACCGGGACCTGCTGCACGAGCTGCTCGGCGAGCGGTACGCGGGCGGGGGCGAGCCGCGCCGCCTCGCGGAGCTCGCGGACGAGGTGTCGGCGGCCTTCGGTCGCCGGGTCCGGCCGGATCTGCCCGCCGATGTGGTGAAGGCCTTCGCGCAGGCCGGGGTGCGGCTGAGGTCGACCCGCCGCTGGGAGCTGGAGGAGCTCGACCACCCGGCGGTGAAGCCGTTGATCGCGTACAAGAAGCTGTACCGGATCTGGACGGCGCACGGCTGGTCGTGGCTGCAGGACTGGGTGCGGGACGGCCGTTTCCGGCCGGAGTACCTGCCCGGGGGCACGGTCAGCGGACGCTGGACGACCAACGGCGGCGGGGCCCTGCAGATCCCGAAGGTGATCCGGCGCGCGGTGGTCGCGGACGAGGGCTGGCGTCTCGTCGTGGCCGACGCCGACCAGATGGAACCGCGGGTGCTCGCCGCGATCTCCCGGGACCCGGGCCTGATGGAGGTCGCGGGGCACCCCGACGACCTCTACACCCGGCTCTCGGACCGGGCCTTCTCCGGCGACCGCGACCACGCCAAGATCGCGCTCCTGGGCGCGATCTACGGGCAGACCAGCGGCGACGGCCTGAAGAACCTGGCGGCGCTGCGGCGCCGCTTCCCGCGCGCGGTGGCCTATGTCGACGAGGCGGCGAAGGCGGGCGAGGAGGGCCGGCTCGTACGGACCTGGCTGGGCAGGACCAGCCCGCGGGCGGTCGGCTCGGGCGAGGACGAGGAGGCGGGCCTGCCGCAGGAGGGTGGCGAACCGGCGGCGGAGGAAGGCGAGTTCACCCCCGGGTACGCGTCCGGGAACGCGCGGGCGCGGGGCCGGTTCACCCGTAACTTCGTGGTGCAGGGCAGCGCGACCGACTGGGCGCTGCTGATGCTCGCGGCACTGCGGCGCGCGCTCTCCGGGATGCGGGCGGAGCTGGTGTTCTTCCAGCACGACGAGGTGATCGTGCACTGCCCCATGGAGGAGGCGGAGGCGGTCACGGCGGCGATCCGGGCGGCGGGGGACGAGGCGGGCCGGATCGCGTTCGGGGACACTCCGGTGCGGTTCCCGTTCACGGTGGCCACGGTGGAGCGGTACGCGGACGCGAAGTAGCGACGGGGAGCGGCACACGGACGCGAGGTGACCCCGGCTGAGCGGCACACGGACGCGAGGTAGCCGCGCGGGAAAAGCGGAGGGGCCCCGCTCGCCTGTGCGTGCGGGGCCTCTCGTCCGTCCGGCCGCCTACTTCAGCGGCAGCTTCTGCCACTTCGGGCTGAGCGCGATCGACTTCAGCTGCTGCATCGTCAGCGTGGGCTCGGCGCGGGTGGCCGCCTCGTGCTGGGTGCCGGCGTTGAAGGCGGACACGACGACCCGGAAGCCCTCCGGGGTGATGGTGTCGGCGGTCCACCAGACGACGCCCTCGCCGCCCTTCTCGCCCGGCTGCTGGGTGAGCTTGACCCTGCGGCCGTCGGGGAGCGTGGTGACGTCCCCGCTGCCGAAGAGGTCGCCGGCCACGTCCGACATGTTCGGCTGGACGTTGATCTGGACGAGGCTCCTGCCCTTGCCGTCGTCGACGACCACGTAGGCGTACTCGCCTTCGCCGCCCTTGTCGGCGACCTTCAGGCCCTCGGGCAGGAGGGAGCGCAGGGTGGACTGGACGGCGGCGCCGTTCGGCTCCACGTGCCGCGGGGGCTCGTCCTGGCCGCCCTGACCGGCACCACCGCCCTGGCCGCCCTCGCCGCCGCCGGACATGTCCACGCTCTCGGGCAGCCGCGCGACCAGCGGACCCCAGTCGGGGGCGGTGACGAGTGCCTTGAGCTGCGCGGGGGTGAAGGGAGGGTTCTCACGGCTGACCGGAGCGCCCTTCTCCGCGGCGGCGTTGTACTCGCTCACGTCGATCAGGAAGCCGTCCTTGGTGAGCAGGACCGCACGCCAGGCCTTGGTCTCCTCGCGCTTGTCGGGGTACTCGTACCCCTGGAGGATCATGAGCCGGGAGCCGCCCGCCAGGTTCTCCTCGGTGCAGTCGTCGTAGGGGACGGCGACCTTGTCCGGGCAGGCCACCTGGTCCTCGCCCGCCTCGCCGGTGCCCGTGCGGAAGAGGCCTACGGTGACGGCGGCCTTGCCTTTGCCGTCGTCGAAGACACCGCCGGCGGACTGGCCGAAGCCGTCGAGGCCGTCGATCTCCCAGGTCCCCGCCGGGGTGTTGGCCCTGAGGGCGGCGGCGATGTCCTTGACGGGGATCCTCGCCCCGCCCGGCAGCTGCTTCCCGGGGACGGGGTCGGTGGTGGCGGTGGACTTGGGCGGGGCCGCCACGGAGGTGTCCGGCGCGTCCGCGGCGGACGGCAGCAGCGAGCCGCCGTACGCACCGCCGATGCCGACGGCGGCGAGCGCGAGGGCGCCGCCGGTCATCGCGAGGCGACGGCGGACCAGGCGCCGCCTGCCTCGCCGGAGCCCGCCCTCGACCAGCTCGCGCCGGTCGTCGGCGGCGAAGGCGTCGCCGGTGTGGCGCAGGATCGCGCCGAGCTCGTCCTCGAACCCTTCGTGCTGGGGGTCTTCGTTCTGAGGCATGTCGAATTCACCGTCTCCGGTCGGGGGATGAGGAAGCGTGGGGTGGAAGGGGAAACGTGGAGGAGAAGACCCCGTGGGGGCGGGGTGGTGGGGCCGGCGGGGGCCCGCGGCGGTCAGCGCGCGGCGAACTCCGTGATGCTGCCGCCGAGTCGCTCGCGCAGTTTCGCGAGGGCGCGTACGGAGCGGGTGCGTACCGCGGCGGAACTGACGTGCAGGGCGTCGGCGGTCTCCTCGATGCTGCGGTCCTCCCAGTACCGCAGCACCACGACCGCCCGGTCCTTGGGGGCGAGTCCGGCCAGCGCGTCGAGCAGTGCGATCCGCAGCGCCGGGTCCTCGCCGTGGTCGGGGGCGCGGTCGGGTAGCTCGCCGAGGGGGCGCTCGGTGGCCGACCTGCGCCGCTGGTGGCTCAGGAACGTGCGGACGAGCACGGTCTGGGCGTACGCGGCGGGGTTCCCTACCCGGGTCATGCGGCCCCACCGGGCGTACATCCTGCCGAGCGTCTCCTGGGTGAGGTCCTCGGCGAGGTGGGTGTCCCCGCTGGTCAGCAGGCATGCCGAACGGAACAGCGGGCCCGTGCGTGCGGCGGCGAACTCCAGGAACTCGTCCGCGCGGGACTTTCTCATGCCCCTCCTCTCCCTCGCGGTCACGTGGCGTGGTCGCCGTACACCTCATTGACGCGACGGGGAGGGAAGAATGTTTCAGCGTCTTCGAGGGAATCTGCAGGCGTCTTCGCCAGGTGCGTCCAAAAGCGGAGAAAAGGGGTAATCCTGGAGTATGAACACTCTCAGCGCAGCCCAGACCCTGGCCGCGGGAGTCTGGCAGTCGGGCCTCGGCCAGGTCTTGGGCGGCCTCGTCCTTGTGGCCGTACTGATCGCGGCGTTCTGGCTGGGCTTCCGGGTCCGCAACCGTGAATCCAATCCGCCCACGCCGGAGGAGCAGCCGCACCGGCCGGACGACGGCAGCCTGCCGGGCGAGGCGTCCGGGTACCGCAGGCCCACCGAGATGCCGCACACCGACGGCGAACACCGGCTCATGCCCTACCAGCTCAAGGACGGCTCGGAGGCGTCACCCGACCCGCCGACCGAGGAGAAGCGCAAGTGGGGCGGGATCTCCAGCGGAGGCTTCGGCAGCGGAGGCACGGGTCACGGCGACTGAACTCCTCCTGCCCTGCTCGCCGACGGAGGCCACGCCCCGTGGATGAGAACGCTGTCCCCGCAACGCTCCCGGGAGGGCTCGCGGGAGCCCTCCCCACAGCTCCCTTCGAGGAGCTCCGACCGCACCTGCGGGCCGTCGCGTACCGCCTCCTCGGCACCCCCGAGGAGGCGGACGAGGCGGTGGAGGACGTACGGAGGACCTGGCCCCGGCTCCCCCCGATCGCCCCGGGCCCGGTCCCGGCCCCGTACGACCCCACCGATGCCGTCGCCCGCGCCTGCCTGGACCGGCTCCGGTCCCGCGAGACCCACCGTGAACACCCCTGGGACCCTTGGGACCCCTGGGCCTCGGGCATGCCGAACCACCGGAACGGGCCCGAGGAACCGCCCCCACCGACGGCCCTCGACGGACTGACACCCCCGGAACGGCTCGCGTACGTCCTGCACGACGAGTTCTCCGTCCCGTACGAGCGGATCGCCCCGATCGTGGAACGCACCCCGGCCGCCACCCGCCAGCTCGCGGGCCGCGCCCGCTACCGGCTGCGGGAGGCCGAGGAGATGCCGGAGCCGGACCTGCCCCGCCAGCGGGACGTCGTCGCGGCCTTCCTGACGGCCGCGCGGAGCGGCGACGCCACCGCCGTGCGCGAGCTCCTCGACCCCGACGTGGTGCTGCGGGCCGACGCCGCGGCCGAGCGGGCCGGGGCGGCGGCCGCGCACGGGCCCGGGGCGGTCGCGGAGGCGATCGCCCGCCGGGTGAGCACGGCCAGAAGGGCCCTGGTGGACGGGGCGGCGGGGCTGGCCTGGCCGGCGGAGGGCGACCCCGTGCTCGTGTTCGCCTTCACCGTCCTCGATGACCGGATCACGGCGATCGACGCCCTGTCGGACGCGGACCACCTCGGCCGCCTGAGGCTCCAGCTCTGAGCCCCTTCCGCACTCCGGTCACCACAGCGGACCCGGCCCACTCCCCAGCCCACTCCCCCTCTCGGCTCACTCGCCGAGGACGCGCCCCGCGCGGGATGCCACATGGGCCGGCGGTACGACGTCGGCGGGCAGCACGGGATCGGTGACGGGCTCACCGAAGGTGGTCACCACGGGCAGCACCCCGGCCCACAGCCCGAGCGCCGCGTCCTCGGAGTCACCGTCGTCCGGCGGCCCGCCGCGGGTCTTCACGGACGCCTCGGTCAGGTCGAGGGCGAGCACGGCGGTCGCCGCCAGTTCCTTGCGGCTGGGCTGCCGTACGTACTCCCACTGCCCCGGGGCGCTCTGCTCGGTGAGCGCCCGCAGGCCTCGCAGCTTCTCGTCCGGGTCGGTCACGAGGCGCGGGACGCCGTAGATCATCGCGCAGCGGTAGTTCACCCCGTGCTCGAAGACGGAACGGGCCAGGACCAGCCCGTCGACGTGGGTGACGGTGACACAGACGGTGGCGTCGGGCGCCTGGACGAGGCTGCGGCTGGCGACGGACCCGTGCAGGTACAGCCGGTCGCCCTCGACGCCGTACACGGTGGGCACCACCATCGTCGTCCCGTCGACGGGGACGCCGAGATGGCAGAGGAACCCGGCCCCGAGCACGGCGTCCAGATCGGCCCGCCGATGGCTGCCCTGCTCCCGCATCCTCCGCAACCGGGTCCGCTCGGTGACGGCCGTCACCTCGTCCCCGCCGACCGTGTCCGTGCCGCCGCCGCTCATGCTTCCCCCAGGTACTCACCCGACGCAAAGATCCTCCGGAGTTGTACGACCTCCGGGCCCCGGACGGCAATCCCCGTATCCGGGCATGAAAAAGCCCCAGGTCACGGCGAGTGAGTCCTGGGGCTGATCCGAGCCGCCTTCGGGATTCGAACCCGAGACCTACGCATTACGAGTGCGTTGCTCTGGCCAACTGAGCTAAGGCGGCACGCCGTCCGAACCCATGGTGGGTGCAGCAGCGACGCCAAGTCTACACAGTTTCCCGGGGTGCTCCGACCACCCCCCGAGAGGGCCTATGAGCAGCGCTTTCCTTCGGCGGGAGGGGTGCCGTCGAGGAGGTAGGTGTTGATCGCCGTGTCGACGCAGTCGCTGCCCCGGCCGTACGCGGTGTGGCCGTCGCCCTCGTAGGTGAGAAGGGTGCCGGAGGA
Source organism: Streptomyces sp. NPDC088707 (assembly GCF_044752725.1). NCBI lineage: Bacteria > Bacillati > Actinomycetota > Actinomycetes > Kitasatosporales > Streptomycetaceae > Streptomyces > Streptomyces sp. NPDC088707. The sequence continues at coordinate 107,805 of NZ_JBIVLV010000003.1, forward strand.
GAGCTGACCGGCCAGGGACTGGGCCCACTTGTACGGGGTGGCCGGGTCACGGGTGGTGCCGACGACCAGGATCGGGGCGGCGCCCTCGGCGGTGATCCGGTGGGGGCCGCCGGTGGGCGGGGTCGGCCAGGAGGTGCAGTTGAGGGCCGCCCAGGCGAGGCCCCTGCCGAAGACCGGGGAGGCCTTCTCGAAGGACGGGACGGCCTTCGAGACGTCGGCGGGACCCCTGTAGGCGGCCGGCAGGTCGAGGCAGTTCACGGCCGCGTTGGCGAACATCAGGTTGGCGTACGTGCCGTCCGCCTCCCGCTCGTAGTAGCTGTCGGCCAGCGCCAGGAGGCCCGAGCCCTCGCCGCCGATCGCCTGCGTGAGGGCCTCTCGCAGCTGGGGCCAGGCGCCCTCGTCGTACATCGCCGCGATCACGCCGGTGGTGGCGAGGGACTCGCCGAGCGCCCGGCTCTCGCCGGTGGGCACCGGCTCGGCGTCCACGTCGCGGAAGAACTTCTTCAGCGCCTCGCCCGCCGCCTCGACCGACCCGGTGCCCAGCGGGCAGTCCGGCTGGGTCACGCAGTCCGCGGCGAAGGCCCGGAACGAGGTCTCGAAGCCTGCGGTCTGGTCGCGGTTGAGGTCGATCGCCGGCAGCGACGGGTCCATCGCCCCGTCGAGGACGAGGCGGCCGACCCGGTCCGGGAACAGCTCGGCGTACGTGGCACCGAGGAACGTGCCGTACGAGGCGCCCACGTAGTTGAGCTTCTCGTCGCCGAGCACCGCCCGCAGGATGTCCATGTCACGGGCCGTCTCGACCGTGGAGACATGCGGCAGGATCGCCCGCGACTTCTTCGCGCAGCCCGCCGAGAAGGCCTTGAAGGCGGCGCTCAGCGCGTTGACCTCCGCGGTGTCGTCCGGGGTCTGGTCGACCTGCGTGAACGTGTCCATCTGGGGGCCCGTCAGACACTCGACCGGCTCACTGCGCGCGACTCCGCGCGGGTCGACGGCCACCATGTCGTAGCGGGCGCGGACGGGTGCGGGGTAGCCCACGCCCGCGTACCCCTGGAGGTAGCCGACGGCGGAGCCGCCGGGGCCGCCCGGGTTGACCAGGAGCGAACCGAGCCGCTTGCCGGGGCCGGTCGCCCTGACCCGCGAGACCGCCAGGTCGATCTGCTGCCCGTCCGGCTTCGCGTAGTCCAGCGGGGCCCGCAGGGTCGCGCACTGGAAACCCGTGACACCGCAGTCGCGCCAGGTCGGCTTCTGCCCGTAGAACTTCTTCAGCGCCTCGGACGAAGCGGAGGGCGACGAGGACGGCGAGGCCTGCCGGGCGGCCGCCGTGGTGCGGGACGCCGCCGCGTCGCTTCCGCCCGAGCAGCCGGAGAGGATCAGTCCGGCGGCCGCGAGGGCCGTGGCGGACGTACGGAGCAAGCGCCTGGAGTCCATTCCCGGAGCGTATCCGGAGCGGTACGCACCGTGTCCAATCGGACTCCCGGCCCCGCCCCGTCCACGCCGTCCGCCCCCGCGCCGCCGCAGCATTCCTAGTCCCGCAGCGCCAAGGTCATCGCCTCCATCGCGAGCAGTGGCGCCACCTGCCGCTCAAGGGCCTCCCGGCAGGCCAGGACCGCCTCGATCCGGCGCAGGGTGCGCTCCGGCGTGGTGTCGTGGGCGATCCGCTCGATCGCGTCCCGCACGTCCGTGTTGGCGAGGGCCGTGCGCGAACGCAGCTGCAGCGCCAGGACATCGCGGTAGAAGCCGGTCAGTTCGGTGAGCGCGAGGTCCAGGCTGTCGATCTGCGTGCGCTTCTTGCGCCGCTTCTGGTCGGCTTCCAGGTCCTTCATCACACCGGCCGTGCCCCGCGGCATCCGCCCGCCGGGGCCGACGCCGAGAGCCGCCTTCAGTTCCTCGGTCTCCTTGGCGTCGGTCTCCTCCGCCACCTGGTCGGCGTCCTCCGTCGCCGTGTCGATCAGCTCCTGCGCGGCTTTCAGGCAGCCGCCGACGTCGTGGACCCGCAGGGGCACCTTGAGGACGGCGGCCCTGCGCGCACGGGCCCGCTCGTCGGTGGCGAGCCGCCGGGCCCGGTCGATGTGGCCCTGGGTGGCCCGGGCCGCGGCGTGGGCCGTCTCCGGTTCGATGCCGTCCCGCCGTACGAGCACGTCGGCGACCGCGTCCACCGGGGGCGTCCGCAGGTTCAGGTGGCGGCACCGGGAGCGGATCGTGGGCAGCACGTCCTCGATCGAGGGCGCGCAGAGCAGCCAGACGGTGCGTGGAGCGGGCTCCTCCACGGCCTTCAGCACCGCGTTGGCCGACTTCTCGTTCAGCCGCTCGGCGTCTGCCACCAGGATGACCTGCCAGCGACCGTTCGCGGGCGCGGTGTACGACTTGCGGACGGTATCGCGCATGTCCTCGACCCTGACCACGGCACCGACGGCGGCGACCGTGGTGATGTCGGCGTGGGTGCCGACCAGTGCCGTGTGGCAGCCGGTGCAGAACCCGCAGCCGGGCGCCCCGCCGAGCGCCCGGTCGGGGCTCACGCACTGCAGCGCGGCGGCGAACGCCCGCGCGGCGGTCTCGACCCCGGACCCCGGCGGGCCGGTGAAGAGCCAGGCGTGGGTCATCGTCGAGGCCTCGGGGTCGGGCTCGCCGGCGGCATGGGCGGTCACGAGCGCGTCGGCGTCCCGCGCGGCCGCGGCGAGCTGCTCCTCGACCTTCGCCTGTCCGACCAGGTCGTCCCATACGGCCATGTCTGCCCCTCCTCAGGTACGCCCTCCATTGTGGGGCAGTCCTCTGACAACCCCGGTCGGGCGGCCGGAGCCGTACGCCCGGTTCAGGCCTCGGTGCGGGGGCGGGTGAGCCAGAGACCGGCGGCGGAACCGAGCAGTACCACGCCGGTGCACACGCTGGCGGCGATCTGAGTGGCTCCGGTCCAGCCGGCGAAGGTGTTGACGTAGGCGTTGCCGAGGACGCTCGCGGTGAGCAGCAGCCAGAGCAGGGAACGCATGGTGATCTCCGTGGGTGGGGAGTCGGGGAGGGTGGTCCGGTCTTCGTCGGACCGGCCGACGAAGCTTGGTTCGATCCTGGCCCGCCCGGCGCTCCGGGACAGCGGTGCCCGCCCCCGAACCGATGGTGGTGCCTGCTCCACCGAGTCCCTCGGGTCCGCCCGCATAACCTGGTGGGTATGCGCGACGCGATCAGGGAATCCGGCCGGGCGTCGCTCCATCTCCTGAGCGGGGCCGCGATCGCGCTCCTCTGCTACCTGATGGCCGGCCTGGCCCTCTTCACGGCCTTCCTCACCGCCACCGTCGTCGGCGCGGGCGTCCTGCCCGAGAGCGTGCTGCTGCTGCGCCGCCTGGCGGGCTGGGAGCGGCGCCGGACCGCCGCCTGGACCGGCGCGCCCGTCCCGGAGGCGTATCTGCCGCTCGACGGCCCCCTCCCCGCGCGCGTGCGGACCGCCGTCACCGATCCGGGCACGGGGCGGGACCTGGTCTGGGCGGCCGCGCAGCTGCTGTACGGCATGGGGGTCTGGTGCGCCTCGCTGGTGCTGTGGCCGCCCGCGCTCCTGGTGGACGGGGTGGTGACCGGGCTCGCGGGGCGACGGCCGGTGGTCCTGCCGCTGATCGGACGGCTCGCCGACCTGGGGGCCGAGTGGTCGCGCGCGCTGCTCACGCCGACCCCCGCGGCCGCGCGGGCCGCCGCGCTGGCCGCCCGGGTCGAGGAGCTGACGGCCACCCGGGCGGGCGCGATCGCCGCGCACGGCGCCGAGCTGCGCCGGATCGAGCGCGATCTGCACGACGGCACCCAGGCCCGTCTCGTGAGCCTCTCCATGCGGATCGGCCTGGCCAAGCGGGTGTACGACTCCGATCCCGTGGCCGCGCGGAAGCTTCTCGACGACGCGCAGACGCAGGCCGAGGAGGCGCTGGCCGAGCTGCGGCACGTGGTGCGCGGCATCCATCCGCCGATCCTCACCGACCGGGGCCTGACCGGGGCGGTGCGGGCCCTCGCCGCGAGCAGCGGCCTGGAGGTGCAGGTGTCCGTGACGGGCCTGGCCGACCACGCTCCCGGCGACGGGCCGGACCGGCTCGCCGCCCCCGGCACCTCCGGCGGGCGGCCGGATCGGCTCGGCACCGGCCGAATCCCCGGAGCCGGGCCGGAGCAGCCCGGCACCGCCCGAACCCCCGGAGCCGGGCCGGAGCAGCTCGGCAGCGCCGCCGCGACCGCCCCCCGCGCCCCCGCCGCCGTCGAGGCCGCCGCCTACTTCGTGGTCGCCGAGGCCCTCACCAACGCCGCCAAGCACAGCGGCGCGACCCGCGCCTCCGTCGCCCTCATCCGCGAACCGACCGCTCTCCGCGCGCGCGTGGCGGACGAGGGCCGGGGCGGCGCCGAGGCCGGCGAGAGCGGCGGCTCCGGGCTCCTCGGCATGCGCCGGCGGGTCGCCGCGCTCGACGGCACCGTACGACTGACCAGCCCCGAAGGGGGCCCGACCGTGATCGAAGTGGAGCTTCCGTGCGTGTGGTGATCGCCGAGGACAACGCCCTCCTGCGGGAGGGCCTCGTGCTGCTGCTGACCTCGTCAGGGCATGAGGTCGCCGGGGTCGCGGCCACCGGTCCCGAGGTCCTGCCGCTGCTCCTGGAGCACCGCCCGGACGTGGCCGTCCTCGACGTACGGATGCCGCCCGGCTTCCGCGACGAGGGGCTGCGGGCGGCGCTCTCGGCCCGCGAGCAGCTGCCGGACCTTCCGGTCCTCGTACTCTCCCAGTACGTGGAGGAGACGTACGCCGCCGAACTCCTGGGCGGCGGCGCGCGGGGCGTCGGCTATCTCCTGAAGGACCGGGTGGGCCGGGTGGACGAGTTCCTCGACGCCCTGGAACGGGTCGCCGCCGGTGGTACGGCCCTGGACCCGGAGGTCGTCACCGAGCTGCTCTCCCGCCGCCGTGACGACCCGCTGGACTCCCTCACCCCCCGGGAGCGCGAGGTCCTCGAACTGATGGCGCAGGGGCACGACAACGGCACGATCGCCCGCTCGATGGTGGTCACCGAGCGGGCCGTGCACAAGCACATCGGCAATGTCTTCCTGAAGCTCGGCCTGCCGCCGAGCGACAGCGGCGGCCACCGCCGGGTCCTGGCCGTCCTCGCCTACCTCGACGCCTGAGCCACGCGGGATCAGGTCCGCCGACGCGAGGGCAGGAACACGCCCGCCACCACGGTGACCACCACCGTGCCGGCGATCAGGGCCGCCTGCTGGGGCGGCAGGTACGGCAGCCCGCCCGTGAGCGACCAGGCGAAGGCGGTCAGTGGCAGCGCCGCCACCACGACGCCGACGAGCAGTCCGGCGGCGGTCAGGAATCCCGCCTCCAGGCCGAGCATCCGGCGCAGCTGACCGGCCGACGCGCCCACCTGGCCGAGGAGGTGGAGTTCGCCGCGCCGTCCCGCTCCGATGAGGGTGAGGGTACTGAGGACGGAGAGGAGGGTGAGGCCGCCGATCGCGGAGACGATGACAGCCGAGACGATGCCGTGGAGTGCGGCGCCCGGCGGACTCACCTGCTCGGGCGGCACGGCGGAACCCGCGGCCGCCCTCGCCGTGGACGCCAGGACGCGCGCGGGGTACGGATCACTCATGTGCGGGGCCAGTTCGGCCTTCGGGAGCAGGAACTCGCCGAGTGCGAGCGAGCGTTCGTACACCGCCACTACGCGAAGCCGCTTCGGGGTGCCGTCCCCGAGCCGCAGGTCCACCGTAGAACCGGGCCGTACGTCCAGCGAGTCGGCCATGTCCGCGCCGACCGCGACCGTGCCCGTGCGGGCGAGTCCGGCGAGGTCACCCGTGACGACCCCGGGGTCGAGCGTGCCCGCCAGGCCCGACGCGTCCACGCCGAGCACCGGAAGCCGGTCGAGGCGCGGCGTCCCGGCCTCCGTGCGGGCCAGGACGACCGTCGAACGCAGCACGTCCGTGGCCGCGTCGACCCCCGGCAGCCGTCGCGCCTGCTCCGCCGTCGTCCCGGTGAGCGCGAGGTCCGCGGTCGTCGCCGTCCGCGCCTGCTCGTCGGCGGCCCGCCCCATCGTCGTGCCCGCCGAGAGCTGCACGAGCGCGAAGGCGGTGACGAGGACGACCGGTACGAGCGCCGCCCCGAGGCGCCGCGAGTGGGCGCTCGCACCCGCGGCGGTGAGCCGTCCGGGCGCGCCGCCGAGCCGGCGGAACGGCAGGTCGAGGACCTTCATCGCGGCCCCGGCGATCCAGGGGCCGAGCACCGCGCACCCGGCGACCAGTGTCACCGTGGCCGCTCCGGCGGCGGCGCCGGCGGCCTCGCCGCCCTGGGCCGTGGCGGTGACGGCCGACGCCACGCCCAGCAGGATCAGCGCGATCCCGACGACCCGCCGCGCGCCGCCCTTCCCCGGCCGCCGGGGCTGCCGGGCGGCGAAGAGGACGACGAGCCTGGTGATGCCCACGACCACGGCGGCGACCACGAGCGAGGCGACGAACAGCCAGGGCGGTGCCGGGAGTTCGAGCCCCTCGGGAACGACTCCGGTACGGGCCCGCAGCGCCGCCCACAGCCCGAGGAACACCGGTACGGCCGCGACCGCGCCGCACAGCGCCGCGAGCCCCGCCACCCGGGTCACCTCCCGGCCCGCCGCCGCCCGGACCTGACGGGCCGTCGCGCCCACCGAGAGCAGCAACTCCCGCTCGGCGGCCCGCTGCTGCAGCGCCTGCGCGACGAGCGAGGCGAGCACGAGGACGGCGACGAGCACGACGGTCCCCGAGATCGCCGCGAGGAGCTGGAGGAGCTCCGTGCGCGCGGGCGCGGCGGCGAGGTGCTCGGGACCGCCCCGGCCGTCGCCGGTGAGTGCCCGCAGCGGCTGCCCGGAGGCGGTGTCCTTGAGTCCGGCCTCGTCCAGGGCCGCCCGCACGCGCGCGTGGAGGGTGTCCACCGGTACGCCGGGTTCGGCGAGCACGCCGACGGCGTCGACGGAGCCCGGGTGCCCCGCGAGCCTCCGCGCCTCGGCCGCCGTGACGTACAGGGCGGCGGGCCCGTCCGCGAGGCCGACGACCTTCCGCCCGGCGACGGTGTCCCCGATCCGCGCCCCGGCACCGGAGCCCATGACGGCCTCTCCGGCGCCGCGCGGCCCGCGCCCGTCGACCAGCCGGTACGGGGCCAGCCGGGCGGCCTCCCAGGACCGCCCTGTGTAGGCCTTCGGGTCCGCCTGAGCGCCCGTGCCCGGCTCCCGTACGACGAAGGTGTGGTCCGGCACCGCGGCCCGGACCCCCGGGACCGCCCGCACCACGTCGACGGTCGCGCTCGGAATCCGTACCCGCTCGGTCAGTCCTGCGGACTGCGTCTGCGCCTCGCTCCCCCACGGCTTCGTCGTCCAGCGGACCTCCTGGTCACCGGCGACGACGACGGCCGCGGCCGCGTACCGCTCCACGCGCGCGTGGCCGAGGCCAGCCGAGCCGGCGGCGAGGGCCAGGGCGCCGAGCAGCACGGCGGTGACGGCGACGGCGGCGAACACGGCCGCCCACGCCTTCCGGTGCGCCCGCAGGGAGCGGGCTGCGAGCAGCCGGACAGCGGGGTTCCCGAGCGGCTTCATCCGGCCACCGCCATCCGGCGGAACCCGTGAGCGGCGCCCGGAAGGTGCGCGCCCAGCATCTCCCGCACGCCCGACTCGTCCGGACGGTCGAGGCGTCCGGCGAGCCTGCCCCGGTCGAGGAACACGGCCTCGTCCGTCCAGGCGGCCGCCACCGGGTCGTGGGTGACGAGGACGACGGTGGTCCCCCGCTCGTCGACCGCGCGCCGCAGCAGGGCGAGGACGCCGGCCGCCGTGACCGGGTCGAGGGCGGCGGTCGGCTCGTCGGCGAAGACGACCTCGGGTTCGTTGACCAGGGCGCGGGCGATGGCGACCCGCTGGCGCTGACCGCCGGACAGGTTCTCCGGCCTGTCCCCGGCCCGGTCCGCGAGGCCGACGGCCGCCAGACCGGCGAGCGCGCGGGCGTCGAGCTCCCGCCCCTCCCGGGCTCCGGCGAGGAGCAGCGGCAGGGTGACGTTCTCGCGCACGTCGAGGGCGGAGACGAGGTTCAGCGACTGGAAGACGAAGCCGATCCGGTCGCGGCGGAGCCGGGTGAGTCCGGCGGCCTTCAGCGTGGCGAGGTCGGTGCCCCCGATCCGTACCGTTCCGGTCGTCGGCCGTTCGAGTCCCGCGGCGCACCGCAGCAGGGTGGACTTGCCGGAACCCGAGGGGCCCATCACGGCCACGAACCGGCCGCGCGGCACGGTCAGGCTCACCCCGTCGAGCGCGGGGGCACCGCGCCCGTACGTCCGGCCCACCCTGTCGAGGGTGAGGGCCGCGTCCAGGGCGCGGGCGGCACCGCTCTCCGTCACTGCTGTCGTCGTCATACCGACAACGCTAGAAAACAGCAGGTCAGAGCGGTATGGGGCTGGCTGCCCGGTCGGGGGTGGAGCTAGCTCCACCCCCGCCGGAGAGGCAGAGGGTCAGCGGCGGCGCCGCCGGCCCTCGTCCTCGTCGTCGTGCGGTCCGAACAGCTCGTCCGCGAGCGTCGGCAGATCGTCGAGCGGGGTCTCCTCCGCCCAGTCGGAGCGGCGGCGGGGCCGGCCGTCCTCGTCGAGCTGGGGCAGCTCGCGGGTCCGGTCGTTCGCCCCCTGCGGCTGCTGCCGGGAGGGGCCGGCGTCCCGGAAGATGCCCTGCGGCACCCGGTCGACCGGGTCGGACGACGGGGTGTCCCGGACGGACGGCAGCACGGCGGTCGACTCGGTGTCCCGCACGGGAGGCAGGACGGCGGTCTCGTCGGCCGCGCGCTCCTCGCCGATCCGGGGCAGGACGCTCGTCTCCGCCTCCGGCTTCGTGGTCCTCACGATCGGCGTGGCGACGGTGACCTCCTCGGGCGACACGGTCGGCTCGTCCGGCTCGGCGGCCGGCTTCCCTTCCCGCGCCTTGGCCGACGTCCCGGTCGAGGTCCGGGCCGGCGTCCCGGCCCGCGTCGTGCCCGGCTCCGCGATCCGCGGGTCCGGCTTCACGATCGGGGTCGCCTGGGTGACCTCGTTGGCCGAGAGCTCGACGGCCGCGGCCTCGGCGGCACGCGCGGCCCGCTCGGCGGCGGCGGCCGCCTCGGCCTCGGCCTTCTCCCGCGCGACCTTCGCGTCGGCGGCGGCCTTCGCCTCGGCCGCCGCCCTCTTCTCGGCGGCGGCCCGTTCGGCAGCGGCCTTGGCCGCCTCGGCGCGGAGGGCGGCGGCGGCCTCCGCCTGGGCACGCTCGGCCGCGGCACGCTCCGCCGCCGCCTTGGCCGCGGCTTCGGCCGCGAGCCTCTCGGCGGCCGCCTTCGCCGCGGCCTCCTCCGCCGCCTTCGCGGCAGCCGCGGCCTCGGCCATCCGGCGGGCCTCCTCGGCGCGGAGCAGGGCCTCCTCCGCCTTGCGCTGCTTCTCCAGGCGGCGTTCCTCCGCCTCGGCCCGCAGCCGGGCCTCCTCCTCGGCCTCCTTGCGAAGCCGCTCCTCTTCCTCCTTGCGGGCCTTCTCCTCGGCCGCGAGGCGCCTGCGCTCCTCCTCCGCGGCGAGGCGGGCCTCCTCGGCCTTGCGCCGCGCCTCCTCCGCCTGACGCTCGGCCTCCAGGCGGCGCGCTTCTTCCTCCTCGCGCCGCTTGCGCTCCTCCTCCTCGGCACGGAGCTTGGCGAGCTGCTCCTGGCGCTCGCGCTCCAGTCGCTCCTCCTCGGCCTTGCGGGCGGCTTCCTCCTCGGCGCGGCGGCGCGCCTCCTCCTCGGCCTTCCGGCGGGCCTCCTCGACGGCCTTCACCTCGGCCTCGGAGAGCGGCAGCATCCGGTCGAGCCGGTGGCGTACGACGGTGGTGACGGCCTCGGGCTCCTGCCCGGCGTCGACGACGAGGTAGCGGCCGGGGTCGGCGGCCGCGAGGGCGAGGAATCCGGCCCGTACGCGCGCGTGGAACTCCGGCGGCTCGGACTCCAGGCGGTCGGGCGCCTCGGTGAACCGTTCCCGCGCGGTCTCGGGGGAGACGTCGAGGACCACGGTCAGGTGCGGGACGAGCCCGTCGGTCGCCCAGCGCGAGATACGGGCGATCTCGGTCGGGGAGAGGTCGCGGCCCGCGCCCTGGTAGGCGACGGACGAGTCGATGTAGCGGTCGGAGAGGACGATCGCGCCCCGCTCCAGGGCCGGCCGGACGAGGGAGTCGACGTGCTCGGCGCGGTCGGCCGCGTACAGCAGGGCCTCGGCGCGGTTCGAGAGCCCCGCCGACGACACGTCGAGGAGGATCGAGCGGAGGCGCTTGCCGATGGGGGTGGCGCCGGGCTCGCGGGTGACGACGACCTCGTGGCCCTTGGCCCGGATCCACTCGGCGAGCGCCTGGACCTGGGTGGACTTGCCGGCGCCGTCGCCGCCCTCCAGGGCGATGAAGAAGCCGGTCGGGGAGGGCGCCTGCACCGGGTCGGAGCCGCGCAGCGCGTCGCGCAGGTCGCGGCGGAGCGGGACGCCCGCCCGGTCGTCGGTCTTCGCGAGGACGAGCGCGGCGACCGGCAGCAGCAGGGCGCCGATCAGGGCGAGCGTGAAGGCGGCGCCGCCGTGCTCGAAGAGGAAGGTCCCCGAGTCGGAGGCGAGCCGGTGCGGTCCGATCGCGGCCGCGAGCAGCGGCGCGGCGAGCGCGCCGATCGCCATGCCGACGCGGGCGGTGGCCTGGAGGTGCTCGGTGGTGCGGGCCCTGCGGGGCTCCTCGGTCTCCTGGTCGACGAGGGTGTGCCCGGTGTTCGCGGCGACCCCGGCGGCGTATCCGGCGAGGACGGCGAGGAGCAGCACGGTCGCCGTGTCCGGTACCAGGCCCATCGCGATCAGCGCGACGCCGGTGACGGCGGTGACGAGCGCGAGCAGCCGGCGCCGGGACAGGACGGGCAGGACCGAGCGGGCGGTGCGGATGCCGACGGCGGTGCCGCCGCTGAGGGCGAGGACGAGCAGCGCGTACGTGACGGGCCCGCCGCCCAGGTCGTAGGCGTGGAGTACGGCGACGGAGGCGGCCGCGGCGATGGCTCCGGCGACCGTCGCGCAGGTCAGGACGAGCAGCGAGAGGGCTCCGGTACGGCCCTTCTCTGCGCTGCCCTCGGCACCCTTCCCGGTCGGCCGGCGCAGCCCCTCCAGGGGCGAGCGGGGCCGGGGGGTGTCCCCGCCGGGCAGCGTCATCGCGTACAGGACGGTGACGGAGGCGGCGAACAGGCCGGCGGCCACGTACGAGCCGAGGGCGGCCTGGTGCAGCGAGAACCAGTTGATTCCAGCGCCGAGCAGGTTGCCGATCAGGGTGGCGACGAGCAGGACGGCGGCCGCGGCCGGGACGGCGAGGAAGGTGGTGCGCTGGGAGAGCCGGCGCAGCGGGCCGAGGTGGTCGGGCAGCGGCCGTACGGCTCCGCCCTCGATCGGCGGGGCGGGCAGCAGCGCGGGCGCGGCGCCCTCCCGGCTGATGGTCCAGAGCCGCTCGGCCGCGCCGGTGACGAAGACGGTGCCGAGCAGGTACCAGAGGGCGCTGCCGGGGGTCCAGTCGATCCACAGCGGTGCGATGACGAGGAGCGCGATCCGGACGCCGTCGGCGCCGATCATGGTCCAGCGCCGGTCGAGCGCGCCGCCGGGTCCGGTGAGCGCGGTCAGCGGGCCGAGGAGGACGGCTCCGAAGAGGACCGAGGCGAGCAGCCGGGCGCCGACGACGGCGGCCACGGCGAACGCGGCACCCCGTTCGCCCCCGCCGAGCGCGCCCTCGGCCACCGCGGCCTGGAGGCCGAGGAGGACGAGTACGAGCAGGGCGAGCGCGTCGCCGGTGCCGCCGACGGAGTGGGCGCTCCACAACCTGCGCAGCGGCTGGTGGCGCAAGAGGGCGCGTACGGCGCGCTCCCTGGAATCCGCGACGAGTGCGGCGTCGGAATCGCCGAGGCGGTCTGGCTGCTCTGCTCGCGTCATCCGTCCACCCTATCCGGACGGCCTTGCTCCCCGTGGCCTCCGCCCGAACATCCGGACGAGCCTGTGACAACGGGAAGGGCGGGGTGGAGGCGCGTGCCTCCACCCCGCCCTTCCCCTGCGAGGACTACTCCGGCTTCGCGGCCGCCGTCTTCTTCGCGGCGGTCGTCTTCTTGGCCGTCGTGGTCGTCTTCGCGGCCGTCTTCTTCGCGGCCGTCGTCGTCTTCTTCGCCGCGGCCTTCGTGGCGGTCTTCTTCGCGGTGGTCGCCTTCTTGGCCGGGGCCTTCTTGGCGACCTTCTTCGCCGGCCCCTTGGCCCGCTTCTCCGCGAGCAGCTCGTAACCGCGCTCCGGCGTGATCTCCTCCACGCTGTCGCCGGTCCGCAGGGTGGCGTTGGTCTCGCCGTCCGTCACGTACGGGCCGAAGCGGCCGTCCTTGACGACCACGGGCTTCTCGCTGACCGGGTCGGTGCCCAGCTCCTTCAGCGGCGGCTTGGCCGCGGCCCGGCCCCGCTGCTTCGGCTGGGCGTAGATCGCGAGCGCCTCTTCGAGGGTGATCGTGAAGAGCTGGTCCTCCTCGGTGAGCGACCGCGAGTCCGTGCCCTTCTTCAGGTACGGGCCGTAGCGGCCGTTCTGCGCGGTGATCTCGACGCCCTCGGCGTCCGCGCCGACGACCCTGGGCAGGGACATCAGCCGGAGCGCGTCCTCCAGGGTGACGGTGTCGAGGGACATCGACTTGAAGAGGGAGGCCGTACGCGGCTTCACCGCGTTCTTGCCGGTCTTCGGGGTGCCCTCGGGCAGGATCTCCGTGACGTACGGGCCGTAGCGGCCGTCCTTCGCGACGATCTGGTTGCCGCTGACCGGGTCGGCGCCCAGCTCGAAGTCGCCACTCGGCTTGGCGAGCAGCTCCTCGGCGAGCTCGACGGTCAGCTCGTCGGGCGCGAGCTCCTCGGGGACGTCGGCGCGCTGGTGGCCCTCGGCCTCCTTCTCGCCGCGCTCGACGTAGGGGCCGTAGCGGCCGACGCGGAGCACGATGTCGTTGCCGACGGGGAAGGACGAGATCTCGCGGGCGTCGATCGCACCGAGGTCGGTGACGAGCTCCTTGAGGCCGCCGAGGTGGTCCCCGTCGCCGTTGCCGGCGTCCGCGGCACCGCCGGACGCGGCCGTACCGGCCTCGCCCTCGCCGAAGTAGAAACGCTTCAGCCACGGCACGGACTGGGCCTCACCGCGGGCGATGCGGTCGAGGTCGTCCTCCATCCGGGCGGTGAAGTCGTAGTCGACGAGCCGCCCGAAGTGCTTCTCCAGGAGGTTGACGACGGCGAAGCTCAGGAAGGACGGCACGAGGGCCGTGCCCTTCTTGAAGACGTAGCCGCGGTCGAGGATCGTGCCGATGATCGACGCGTACGTCGACGGGCGGCCGATCTCGCGCTCTTCCAGCTCCTTGACCAGCGAGGCCTCGGTGTAGCGGGCCGGCGGCTTGGTCGCGTGACCGTCCACGGTGATCTCGTCGGCGGTCAGCGCGTCGCCCTCGGCGACCTGCGGCAGGCGCCGCTCGCGGTCGTCGAGCTCCGCGTTCGGGTCGTCGGCGCCTTCGACGTACGCCTTCATGAAGCCGTGGAAGGTGATCGTCTTGCCGGAGGCGCTGAACTCGGCGTCGCGGCCGTCGGCGGCCCGGCCGCCGATCTTCACGGTGACCGAGTTTCCGGTGGCGTCCTTCATCTGGGAGGCGACGGTCCGCTTCCAGATGAGCTCGTACAGCCGGAACTGGTCGCCGGTCAGACCGGTCTCCGCCGGGGTGCGGAAACGATCACCCGAAGGGCGAATCGCCTCGTGCGCCTCCTGCGCGTTCTTGACCTTGCCCGCGTAGACGCGCGGCTTCTCCGGCAGATAGTCGGCGCCGTAGAGCTGCGTGACCTGCGCCCGCGCCGCCGAGACGGCGGTGTCGGAGAGGATCGTGGAGTCCGTACGCATGTAGGTGATGAAGCCGTTCTCGTACAGCTTCTGCGCCACCTGCATGGTCGCCTTCGCACCGAAGCCCAGCTTGCGGCTCGCCTCCTGCTGGAGGGTGGTGGTGCGGAAGGGGGCGTACGGGGAGCGCCGGTACGGCTTCGACTCGACCGAGCGCACCGCGAACGCCGTGTCGGCGAGCGCGGCGGCCAGGGCGCGGGCGTTCGTCTCGTCCAGGTGGAGGACGCTCTCGCTCTTCAGCCGGCCGTCGGCGCCGAAGTCGCGACCCTGCGCGACCCGCTTGCCGTCGACCGCGGCGAGGCGCGCGACCAGCTGCGACGGGTCGGAGGCGTCACCGGTGCGGCCGGTGGCGAAGGTGCCGGTGAGGTCCCAGTACTCGGCGGAACGGAAGGCGATGCGCTCGCGCTCCCGCTCGACGACGAGGCGGGTGGCCACCGACTGGACGCGGCCCGCCGACAGCTTCGGCATGACCTTCTTCCACAGGACCGGCGAGACCTCGTAGCCGTAGAGGCGGTCGAGGATGCGGCGGGTCTCCTGGGCGTCGACCATGCGCTGGTTCAGCTCGCGCGGGTTGGCGACGGCCTCGCGGATCGCGTCCTTGGTGATCTCGTGGAAGACCATCCGGTGGACCGGGACCTTGGGCTTCAGGACTTCCTGGAGGTGCCACGCGATGGCCTCGCCCTCGCGGTCCTCATCGGTGGCGAGGAAGAGCTCGTCGGATTCGGCCAGGAGCTCCTTGAGCTTCCTGACCTGCGCCTTCTTGTCGGCGTTGACGACGTAGATGGGCTGGAAGTCGTGCTCGACGTCGACGCCGAGACGGCGCACCTCGCCGGTGTACTTCTCGGGCACCTCGGCGGCGCCGCTGGGGAGGTCTCGGATGTGCCCGACGCTCGCCTCGACGACGTAGCCGGGGCCGAGGTAACCCTTGATCGTCTTCGCCTTGGCAGGCGACTCGACGATGACGAGTCGGCGGCCGCCGTGTGCGGCTTCGCTGGTCGGGGACAACTTCGCTCTTCTCTCCGGATCGACACTCTCTGGCACGTACGGCGCTGGCACGCACGGCAGCGGCACGGACGGTGACGCTCCCGTCGCTGCGGAGTGTGACGGTACAACCCGCCCCCGTGTCAAACGGCGAAAGCCCGCAACGGCCACTCGAACGGTAACCCGAGTCCTGGCATTCCTGCCGCCCGGACTCCCGGTCGGGCGGGGCGCGACAGAATCAGGAGGGGATCGGCGAGGGCGTCAGAGGCGGCCGAAGCACCAGACGCCGACGGCGAGGAAGACGGTCCCGGAGAGGCTCGTCAGGGCGACGGCGGCACGAGGGGCGACCCCGTGGGCGACGGGCTCGCCGTGCAGTGTCCGCATGGTGGTCCACAGCAGCAGCGCGCCTCCGAACAGCGTGAACGCCGCCCCCGCGAAGATCGCCGGCCCGCTCTCCATGCCCGTACCCCGTTCCGTCCACGTGCGGTGTTGGTCTCCCGCAGCCGAGGCTGACACCTCCCGGCGTCCTGGGTGCGAATTCCGGGTGAACGCCGCGGAGCATCCCGTACGGTTTCACGAAGATGGCCGGTAGTGACCCACTCGTCACTTCTCGCAGTTCTCGTACTGCCCGGGCTGCCCGCCCGTCTCGTCCGTCACATCGTGTCGAGGGTGGCCCGGCGGCGGCTGCCCCGCTCGAAGACACCGAGCAGGACGACGGCGAGCAGCCCCCAGCCGGCGCCCACCGCGAGCTCGGCCCCGAGCAGCGAACCGTCCAGACCACCGCCGGCGGTCAGCCCGCGCGCCGCGTCCGCCGCGTGCGTGAGCGGCAGCAGCTCACCGGCGGCCCGCATCCACTCCGGCAGCGTCTCCCGTGGCACGGCCGCGCCGGTCAGCAGGAGCAGCACGGAACTGGCCACGTTCGACACCAGGAACACATCACGGAAGCGGAGCCCGAGCGCACCGAGCGCGAGCCCGAACGCCGAGCAGGCGCCGGCCGCGACGAGCAGGACGAGGCCGAGGCCGGGCAGCGCCCCGGCGGGCACCGGCAGCCCGAGGACGAGCGAGGCGGCGGTGAGCACGAAGGCGCTGACGAACAGCCCGTTGAGCACGTACGGCAGGGCGCGCCCGGTCCAGAGCGGGATCCGGTGCCGGGGCGAGAGCAGGACCGCGCCGAGCGTGCCGTACCGGCGCTCGTTGGCGACGGCCATCGTGCCGCCGTACACACCGGAGGCGGAAGCGGCGAGGACGGCGTTCCCCACGAGGTGGAAACGGTCGTCGGCGACCCCCAGTTCGCGCCCCAGGTAGACGAAGAAGAAGACCTGGAGAAGCGGCCCGACCAGCAGGGTTCCGATGAACATCGGCGGGGTCGTCCAGTTGAAGAGGGCCCGGTAGGAGATCGCCCCGCCGACGACGACGAGCCGCGCGGTGGCGAGGAAACGGAACATGGTTGTCGTGCCTCTCGAAGGTCGGGTGGGGGTGGGGCCGGCTTGGGACGGGTGGGGGTTCTCGGCGGTCTCACGTGAGGGCGAGGGTCGCGGCGGCGCGCGCCCGCCGTTCCACCCGCCCGAGGACGAGGACGGCGGCCAGGGCGTACCCGGCGCCGAGCGCGGCGGCGGCCAGCAGCGGGGTGAGCACGTCGCCGCCCGAGGTCGCCGCGTGCACGGCCCGCGCGCCCCAGGTCGTGGGCAGGGCCCAGGAGACCGGGTGGGTCCAGGCGGGCAGCACGGTGACCGGCACGAGCAGCCCGGAGAGCAGCCAGACGGGGGTGTCGAGCGGGTTGGCGAGCGCGTTGGCGTTGCGCAGCAGCACGAACGTGGCGGCGAGCAGCAGCCCGGTCATGCCGAGCGCGAGGACGCACACCGGGACGGCGACCAGGAAGAGCAGCGGGTGCGCGAGGTCCAGGGGCACGTCGAAGAGGAGGACGCCCCACAGGACGGTCGCGCCCATGGCGTACGTGCCGATGACGGCGGTCGCGAGGGTGATCGGGAGCAGCACGAGCGCGAGCGGCGTCGGCGCGACGACCAGGGTCTCCAAGGTGCCGAGCCAGCGCTGGTTCTGCACCGCCCCGCCCGAACCGAAGAGCACCGAGCCCCAGATGCCCATGAGTCCGGCCCCGACGGAGGCGGTCAGCAGCCTGTCGGGGTCCCCCGCGGCGCGGAACAGATAGACGGCGAGCGTCGCGTAGACGAGGGGGACGAGGACGGCGAAGGTGATCTCGATCGGGGAGCGCGACATGTACGAGACGTGCGTGCGGACTCCGACGAGGATCAGCCGCGGGACGCGCCGCGGGTCGACGGTACGGCCGCTCATGCCGGCGACACCTCCTTCGCGGTGCCCGCCGCGTCCTCCACGATCGCGATGTACGCGTCCTCCAGGGACGGTTCGCGGCTGGTGACCCGCCCGATCCGTACGCCGTCGAGCGCGGCGAGGACCGGTCCGTGCAGCTCGGCGGCCCCCCGCCCGGCCTGCACGGTCACGGTCTGCAGCGCGCCCCGGTCCTCGGCGGACACGCCCCGCACGCCCGGCACCCGCCGCAGCCGGTCGAGCCGCTCGTCGTCGACGCCGTACGCCTCGATCTCCAGCACATCCCGGTCCCGTACGAGGGACTTGAGGCTGTCGGGGGTGCCGAGGGCGCGGATCCGGCCGCCCGCGATGACGGCGATCCGGTCGCAGAGCTCGTCCGCCTCGGCCATGTAGTGCGTGGTGAGCAGGACGGTCGTCCCGGCGGCGGCCAGGTCGGCGACCGTACGGCGCAGATCGCGGGCGGCGACGGGGTCGACGCCGATGGACGGCTCGTCGAGAAAGAGGACATCGGGGCGGTGGAGCAGGCCGCGGGCGATGTGGAGGCGCTGCCGCATGCCGCCCGAGTAGCCCTCGACGCGCTCCTTCTCCCGGCCCAGGAGGCCGACCAGGTCGAGGAGTTCGGTGATGCGGCGCTTCTGCTCGCGGGCCGGGACGGCGTACAGCTCGGCGAAGTAGCGGAGGTTGTCGAGCGCGGAGAGCCGGTCGTACAGGCCCCGGTCGCCGCCGAAGACGTACCCGATCCTGCGACGTACGGCGACGGGGTCGCGGGCGACGTCGTGGCCGAACACCCGGGCCGTGCCGGAGGTCGGCAGGAGCAGGGTGTTGAGCATCTTGATGGTGGTGGTCTTACCGGCGCCGTTGGGCCCGAGGAGCCCGAACAGCTCCCCCGGCGCCACGTCGAACGTGACGCCGCGGACGGCCTCGGTCTCGGTCCGCCGGGACTTCGGCCACACGGTCCTGCCGGTGAAGGTGCGGCGCAGCGCGTCCGCCTCGATTGCGAGCATGCGCCGGACGGTAGGAGCCCGGGGAGGGGCCCGGCCATCGATTCGGAACGCCCCGAATCCTCGGGCCACGGCCGGTCCGACGACCCCTGCCGGCCGTAGAACCGGCCCGTCGTCAGGCCGCGGCCGCGGCCGCGAGGACGCCCTCGCCGGCGAGCAGCGCGAGCAGCGAACGGCCGGTGTCCGTCAACTGGTAGTACACCGAGCGTCCGACCCGGTGGCGGGTCACGACGCCCGCCTCCGCGAGCACCGACAGGTGCTCGGAGACCGTGCTGGGCGCGAGGCCGAGGCGGTCGGCGAGGCCCGCCGTGGTCAGCGGCCCGCCCAGCTCGCGCAGGACCGCCGCCCGGCCGCGGCCGAGCATCAGCCCGAGCCGGTCCTCGGCGACGGGCTCGGGCGGCTCGCGCAGGGCGCCCGCGCCCCGGGCCTGGAAACTGAGCGCGAACACCTCGGGGTCGTCCGTCGAGTACAGCCGGCAGCCCTCGGCGAAGACCAGCGGAACGAGGACGAGACGCCGCTCGCCCGGCGCGTACTCCGCTTCGATGTGCTTGGTCAGTTCGAGCACGGGCGGCTGCCACCGCCCCCGGGCCTCCAGGCCGGTGAACAGCGCGTCGACGCCCTCGGTCGCGAACGTCCTGGCGCGGACGAGCACTTCGTCCTCGACGAGCCGCCGCATCGTCGGCCAGTACGGCTCGATCGCCCCCTCCCAGTAGGCCGCGTACGCGTCGGCGAGCGCCGCGCAGGCGGCCTCCGGGTCCTTCAGATAGGGCTGCACGAAGGGCGCTTCGGCCATGCCGGGGTAGCAGACGGCGACCTGGGCCCGGACGAACTCCGGGTCGGTGGCCCGCAGCGCGGCCAGCTCCTCGTGGACGTGGACCGTGCCGAACGGCCGGGGCAGCAGGAAGTCGGAGACCGTGTACCGCCCGTCGGCGAACAGGTCCCACAGCGGCCGCAGCCGGTCGTCCTCGCGCCACACCACCCGCGCCTGCCCGACCCACTCCTGGTACGGCCAGGAGGGGTGCCGGTGCGGCAGCGCGAGGTGCATCGAGCAGAACGCGTCCCGCAGCGGGCTGATCGCGATCCGGGTCGCCCCGAGCGAGGCCTCGTCCAGCTCGATCCGTATCAAGCGCCGTCCCCTCCCGCGGCCGGGGCGCCGTCCCCGTCACCGACGGGCAGCAGGAAGCCCTCTTCCACGAGCAGCCGGATCGCCTGCGGGGTGCGGTCCCGCAGTATCACCGGGTCCTCGCCCATCAGCTGCCCGATCGCGTCGAGGATGCGGCCCGCGCTGAGGGTGCCGTCGCAGACCCCGGCGAACCCGGCGCCGACGTGGTCGACGCGGGTGGCGCGGCGCATGCCCCGGTTCTGCCGGAGCACGACGTGCTCCGGGTCCTCGGCGCCGGGGAGCCCGACCTGCTCCTGCACGACCTCGGGCGCGAGCGTGAACCGGTCGGCGAGAAGGGCCGCGTCGTCGTGGGAGCGGAGATAGTCCTGGCGCTCGAAGTGGGCGAGGACCGTGGGGCCGAGGGGCTGCTCGACGGGGTGCGGCCACTCCTCGACGACGATCGACGGTTCGAGGGCGCCGGACGCCACGGCCTCGTTCCGCCGGATCGTGATCCAGCCGAAGCCCACCGCGCGCGTCCTGCGGGCCTCGAACTCGTCGAGCCAGCGCCCGTACGCCTCGTCGTACGCGTCCGGGTCGCCGCGGTGGTCGCCGCTGTCGCGCAGCCACAGCTCGGCGTACTGGGTGATGTCCTGGACCTCGCGCTGCACGATCCACGCGTCGCAGCCCGCGGGCACCCAGGACCGCAGCCGGTCCTGCCACTCCTCGCCCTCGACGTGCTGCCAGTTGGCGAGGAACTGGGCGTGTCCGCCGTCGTTGAGCCGGTCGCCCGCCTGCTGCACGAGCGTGCGGCACAGGTCGTCGCCGCCCATCCCGCCGTCCCGGTAGGTGAGCCGGGCGCCGGGGGAGATCACGAACGGCGGGTTGGAGACGATCAGGTCGTACGTGTCCCCGTCGACCGGCTCGAAGAGCGAGCCGGTCAGCAGCTCGGCCTCCCGGGCCCCGGAGAGCGCGAGGGTGAGCCGCGTGAAGTCCAGGGCACGCGGGTTGAGGTCGGTGGCCGTGACCAGGGTGGCGTGCTGGGCGGCGTGCAGCGCCTGGATGCCGGAGCCGGTGCCGAGGTCGAGCGCGGAGGACACCGGCGTACGGACCGTGATCCCGGCGAGGGTGGTGGAGGCACCGCCGACGCCGAGGACGACCCCTTCGTCCTTCCTGCCGATCCCGCCGGCTCCGCCGACGGCACAGCCCAGGTCGGAGACGATGAACCAGTCCTCGCCTTCGGGCCCGCCGTACGGCCGGATGTCGACCGTGGCGGAGACGGTGTCGTCCTCGCGCACCACCCAGCCGTCGGCGAGGGCCTCGTCGAGCGGGAGCGCGGCGGCGGCCTGCTCGTGCGCGACGCCCTGCTGGAGCAGGAAGAGCCGGACGAGGGTCTCCAGCGGGGAGTCACCGCGGGTGGCGCGCAGCGCGGGCACGGTCTCGCTGCGCGCGAGCGCGGCGTAGGCCGGGGCGCCGAGCAGATCGAGGAGTCCGTCGGCGGTGAAGTCGGCTGCGAGGAGCGTCTCGCGCAGACGGGCGGCGTGCGCGGGCACCGGGAGGCGGGGAGGCAGGCTGGTCGTACTCACCGCTCCATTGTGACCGCCGCCACCGACAACCGGGCGGCCGACCCGACGGAGGGCGGCCGAGGACGGCGGCCGACCCGGCGGAGGGCGGCCGAGGACGGCGGCCGACCCGACGGAGGGCGGCGGAGAACGGCAGTCGACCCGGCGGCGGGCGACGAATCGCCGCTGCCACCGGGTCGGGGCGGGGGGGCTCCGGGCGGATGGCCCGCCAGACGGCCCCGGGCGGATACCCCGGGCAGGATGCCCCGGGCGGGGCTACTCCTCGGTCTTCGCCGACGAGCTCGGCTTGGCCGGCTTCGTCGCTGCCTTGTCGGAGGAGCCGGAGGCGGTGGAGCCGGGCTGCGGGGACGCCGAGCCGGAGGCCTTCGGCGGGGTCGAGGCCGTGGGCTTCTGGCAGCCGGGCTGCTTGGCCATCGCCTGGCCCAGCTCGCCCTCCTCCAGCTTGGACAGGGCGTTCTGGTCCATCTTCTCGATCCTGGTCAGACCGTCGGCGACACCCTGGAGGCCGTCCGCGAACTTCTGCTGGTTCGTCGGGTCCAGCGCGTCGACCTGCTTCTTGAGGCCCTCGTACGCCACCGCGGTGGCGTTGAGCTCCTTGATCGCGTCCTGCTGGACCGTCTCGCCGTTCTCCACGGGCGGCGCGCCGGCGCTCTCCACGGCCTTGGCCAGCGCCCGGTCGGCGTCGGCGATGTCCTGGAACGCCTTCGAGTCGGCCGCCTGGATCTCGGCGGGCTTGCTGTCCGCGGCCGTCGAGATGATGATCTGGTGGGCGTCGGCCCGCTTCTGGATCTGGGGCTTGGCCTGGTCGCAGAACGTCTTCGCCCAGTCGTCCACCTTGTTGCCCTCGTCGTCGCTGCAACCGGACAGCGCGAGCACGAGTACCGCGCCGCCGGACAGTGCGGCCGCAAGCTTCTTGTTCACCGGATCGGTCCCTTCCAAGGCTCTCGGCCCCGGAACATACACGCCGAACGGGCTACTTCCACCTTTCGTGCGACCGATTCACCCCGTATTGCAGTCTTTTGACCCAAGGGAGAGACCTCTCACGCGCCCCCGACGCGCCCGGGAATGAGACGGACACCACGCAGGAAGCCGGCGCGGACCGCGCGGCCGGAGCCGTAAGGGCATCACTCCCGGAGCCGTACGGGCATCACTCCCGCAGGGCCCGTACGGACGCCACGTCAGGACACCGTCACGGAACGCCTCTTGGAGACCCGTACGGCGGCGATGACGACGACCAGCGCGACCCCCGCGACCGCCGCCCGGAGCCCTGCGCTGGCGTCGTCCCCGTAACTGAACCGCACGACCGCAGGGGCGATGAGCAGCGCGACCAGGTTCATCACCTTCAGGAGCGGGTTGATCGCCGGTCCCGCCGTGTCCTTGAACGGGTCGCCGACCGTGTCCCCGATAACGGTCGCCTCATGCGCCTCGCTGCCCTTGCCGCCGTGGTTCCCGTCCTCGACCAGCTTCTTCGCGTTGTCCCAGGCGCCACCGGAGTTGGCGAGGAAGACGGCCATCAGGGCGCCCGTGCCGATCGCACCGGCGAGGTACGCCCCGAGCGCGCCGATGCCCAGCGCGAAGCCGACCGCGATCGGCGCCATCACCGCGAGCAGCCCGGGCGTGGCGAGTTCGCGCAACGCGTCCTTGGTGCAGATGTCGACGACCCGTCCGTACTCGGGTTTCTCGGTGAAGTCCATGATCCCGGGGTGCTCGCGGAACTGCCGCCGCACCTCGTAGACCACCGATCCGGCCGACCTCGACACGGCGTTGATCGCGAGCCCCGAGAAGAGGAACACCACCGCCGCGCCGAGGATGAGGCCGAAGAGGTTGTTGGGCTGGGAGATGTCCATCGAGAGGGTCAGCTCGTTCGCCTTCGCGCCGACCTCGGCGACCGAGGTGGCGATGGCGTCCCGGTACGAGCCGAACAGCGCCGCGGCCGCGAGGACGGCGGTGGCGATGGCGATGCCCTTGGTGATGGCCTTCGTCGTGTTGCCGACGGCGTCCAGATCGGTGAGGACCTGGGCTCCCGCCCCCCGCACGTCCCCGGACATCTCCGCGATGCCCTGGGCGTTGTCGGCGACCGGGCCGAAGGTGTCCATGGCGACGATCACGCCGACGGTGGTGAGCAGGCCCGTACCGGCGAGGGCGACCGCGAACAGCGCGAGCATGATCGAGGAGCCGCCGATCAGGAACGCCCCGTACACGGTGAGGCCGATCAGGAGCGCCGTGTAGACGGCGGACTCCATGCCCAGGGCCACGCCCGCGAGGACGACGGTCGCGGGGCCGGTGAGCGAGGACTTGCCGACGTCCCTGACCGGCCGGCGGCTCGTCTCCGTGAAGTAGCCGGTGAGCTGCTGGATGAGCGCGGCGAGCACGATCCCGAGGGCGACGGCGACCAGGGCGAGCACCCGGGGATCCCCGGCGTGCTCGCGGATGCCCGGCTCGGTGACGCCTTCGAGCTCGGCGTAGGAGGAGGGCAGGTACAGGAAGGCCGCGGCGGCGACTCCGGCGAGCGAGATCACGGCGGAGACGAAGAATCCGCGGTTGATCGCGCTCATCCCGCCGCGGTCGGAGCGTCGCGGGGAGACGGCGAAGATGCCGATCACCGCGGTGATCACGCCGATCGCGGGCACGATCAGCGGAAACGCCAGGCCGTGGTCGCCGAAGGCGGCCATGCCGAGGATGAGCGCGGCGACCAGGGTGACGGCGTACGACTCGAAGAGGTCGGCCGCCATGCCCGCGCAGTCGCCGACGTTGTCGCCCACGTTGTCGGCGATGGTGGCCGCGTTGCGCGGATCGTCCTCCGGGATGCCCTGCTCGACCTTGCCGACCAGGTCGGCGCCGACGTCGGCGGCCTTGGTGAAGATGCCGCCGCCGACACGCATGAACATGGCGATGAGCGCGGCGCCGAGGCCGAATCCCTCCAGGACCTTGGGCGCGTCGGCGGCGTAGACGAGCACGACGCACACGGCCCCGAGCAGTCCGAGGCCCACCGTGCACATGCCGACGACCCCGCCGGTGCGGAACGCGATCCGGGTGGCCCGGTGGGCCACCTCCGTCAGGTTCCTCTCCGGTTCGCCCTCGGCCGGCGTGGCCTCCCGGGCGGCCGCGGCGACCCGCACGTTGGCCCGTACGGCGAGCCGCATGCCGATGTACCCGGTGAGCACCGAGAAGAGCGCCCCGACCAGGAAGAAGAGGGAGCGCCCGGCGCGCTGAGACCAGTCGTCCGCGGGCAGCAGCATCAGCAGGAGGAACACGGCGACCGCGAAGACGGCGAGGGTCCGCAGCTGTCGCGCGAGGTAGGCGTTGGCCCCCTCCTGCACGGCGGCGGCGATCTCCCTCATCCGCTCGGTGCCCTCACCGGCCCTGAGCACCTGGCGGACGAGAAGCCGCGCGACGACCAGCGCGGCGAGGGCGACGGCGCCGACCACATACACGATCGTCCGGTTCCCGCTCGTGAGCACCGCCGCGGCGAGAGATGTGGGGTACATGGGGACGGATCATAGGGAGACAAACCGGAACGTACGGGGATGCCGGAAACCCCCGCGCGGATGCACCAATCAGCGGCCGGGGGGCGGGGGGCGGCGGCAGGGAGGGCAGGGGGCAGGTCGGATTCGGGTTCAGGGCCGGGAGGACAGGTTGGGAGGCCGGGCCGGGGTCTCGGGCCGGGAGGCCGGGCCGGGAGGCCGGGCCGGGCTCTCGGGCGGCGGGCGGTTCCGGCGCAACGAGAAGAGGCCCTGCGGGGCAGGGCCTCTTCTCGTTGCGCTTCGTGGCTCCGTTCGGGTCAGGACAGGACGTCCGCCGAGTTCACCGGCCAACTCATCCGGATGGTGCCGCCGTCCTCGCCGGCGCTCACCTCGACATCGTCGACGAGCCCGCGGATCACCGCGAGCCCCATCTCGTCCTCACCGTCGGCGTCGTCGAAATCCTCGGCCGGGGCCGCTTCCCGCGCGCCGGGGACACCGGCGGCATCGGCCGCCGCGACCCCCGCACCCGGGACCTCGTCGCCGACCTCGATGGAGAACGTCTTCTCCTCCTCGGTCAGCACGACCCTGATGGGCGTCGTCACGTCGTTGCTGCGGTGCAGCCCGACGGCACGCGAACACGCCTCGCCGACGGCGAGCCGCACCTCGTCGAGGACCGCCTCGTCGACCCCCGCCCGGCGCGCCACCGCGGCCGCCACCAGGCGGGCCGTACGGACGTGCTCGGGCTGAGCGCTGAAGCGGAGTTCAACGGTGGCCATACGAACCCCCTGGACTCAGTCGACGGCGTTGACGGCCTCGTCGACCGAGGTGTGGATCGGGAACACCTTGGTGAGACCCGTGATCCGGAAAATCTTCAGAATGCGCTCCTGGTTGCAGACCAGACGCAGCGAGCCCTCATGGGCACGAACGCGCTTCAGGCCGCCGACGAGCACGCCGAGGCCGGTGGAGTCGAGGAAGTCCACGCCCTCCATGTCGACGACCAGGTGGTAGCTGCCGTCGTTCACCAACTCGACCAACTGCTCGCGCAGCTTGGGCGCGGTATACACATCAATCTCGCCACCGACCTCGACGACCGTACGGTCACCACCAGCGCCGGACACATTGCGAGTCGACAGGGACAGGTCCACGGATCCTCCAGCACCTTGCTATCGAACGATCGTTCCCACTGGGTCTCCCGGGCGGAGTCAGGGCACTGATCGCCAGCCGCGATGGCATTCAATCACTTACCAGCAGCCATGCACGACGCCTTGGAAGCATTGTCCGTCATGGCAGTGACACACTCGGAGCCGATGGCCAAGAATCAGCGCCCCCGTCGACCGGCCGGAGACACGGGCAGCCGCCCCTCTCCCGGCATGGTCCTCGACCGGCTCTCCTCGGGCGAGAGCCGGGCCGCGCGCATCACTCATATGGAGCACATGCCCGCCCGGGAGGGTCGTCATGCAGTCTGGCCGCATCGCATCCGTCCGGAAGTGATCGCGGCGATCGAGGCGGCCGGAATCGAGCACCCGTGGGCCCATCAGGCGGCGGCCGCCGAGCACGCCCTGGACGGCGAGAACGTGGTGATCGCCACCGGAACCGCGTCCGGCAAGTCGCTCGCCTACCTCGCCCCGGTCCTGAGCACCCTCCTGGACGGCTCGGAGGCCCCGAACGGCCGCGGGACCACCGCCCTGTACCTCTCGCCCACCAAGGCCCTCGCCGCCGACCAGCGGCGCGCCGTCCGGGAACTGGCCGCCCCGCTCGGCAACCGGATCCGCCCCGCCGTCTACGACGGCGACACGCCCGTCGAGGAACGCGAGTGGGTCCGCCAGTACGCGAACCACGTGCTGACCAACCCCGACATGCTGCACCGGGGCATACTCCCCTCCCACCCCAGGTGGGCCTCCTTCCTGCGCTCCCTGCGCTACGTCGTGATCGACGAGTGCCACACCTACCGGGGCGTCTTCGGCTCCCACGTCGCCCAGGTGCTGCGCCGACTGCGCCGGATCTGCGCCCGGTACGGCTCCGCACCGGTCTTCCTCCTCGCCTCCGCCACCTCCGCCGAACCCGCCCTCGCCGCCGGCCGCCTCACCGGCCTGCCGGTCACCGAGGTCTCCGACGACGCCTCCCCGCGCGGCGAGCTGGTCTTCGCCCTGTGGGAGCCGCCGCTGACCGACCTGCACGGCGAGCGCGGCGCGCCCGTGCGCCGCACGGCCACCGCGGAGACCGCGGACCTGCTGACCGACCTGACCCGCCAGGGCGTCCGCTCGGTCGCCTTCGTCCGCTCCCGGCGCGGCGCCGAACTGATCTCGGTGATCGCCCAGGAACGCCTCGCCGAGACCGACCGCGCCCTCGCCCGCCGGGTCGCCGCCTACCGCGGCGGCTACCTCCCCGAGGAGCGCCGGGCCCTGGAGCGGGCCCTGCACTCCGGCGAACTCCTCGGCCTGGCCGCCACGACCGCCCTGGAGCTGGGCGTCGACGTCTCGGGTCTGGACGCGGTCCTGATCGCCGGCTACCCGGGCACCCGGGCCTCCCTGTGGCAGCAGGCGGGCCGAGCCGGCCGCTCGGGCGAGGGCGCCCTGGCGATCCTGATCGCCCGCGACGACCCGCTGGACACCTTCCTGGTCCACCACCCGGAGGCGATCTTCGACCAGCCGGTCGAGTCGACCGTCCTCGACCCCGACAACCCGTACGTCCTCGCCCCCCATCTGTGCGCCGCCGCCGCGGAGCTCCCGCTGACCGAGGCGGACCTGGACCTCTTCGGCCCTGCGGTCCCCGACCTGCTGCCCCAGCTGGAGGGCGCCGGCCTGCTGCGCCGCCGCTCCGCCGGCTGGTACTGGACCCGCCGCGAGCGGGCCGCCGACCTCACGGACATCCGGGGCGGTGGCGGCAGCCCCGTCAGGATCGTGGAGGCCGGCACCGGCCGGCTGCTCGGCACCGTCGACGAGGCCGCCTCCCACACGGCCGTCCACGACGGCGCCGTCCACCTCCACCAGGGCCGCACCTACCTGGTGCGGGAGCTCGACCTCAAGGACTCCGTGGCGCTCGTGGAGGAGGCGGTCCCGCCGTACTCCACCACCGCCCGCGACACCACCTCCATCGCCGTCCTGGACACCGAGACCGAGATCCCCTGGGGATCCGGCCGCCTCTGCTTCGGCTCCGTCGAGGTCACCAACCAGGTCGTCTCCTTCCTGCGCCGCCGTCTGATCACGGGCGAGGTGCTCGGCGAGACCAAGCTCGACCTGCCGCCCCGCACCCTGCGCACCCGGGCCGTGTGGTGGACGGTCACGGAGGACCAGCTCGACGCCGCCCGGATCACCCCGGAGATCCTCGGGGGCGCCCTGCACGCCGCCGAGCACGCCTCCATCGGCATGCTGCCGCTCTTCGCCACCTGCGACCGCTGGGACATCGGCGGAGTCTCCGTACCGCTCCATCCGGACACCCTGCTGCCCACCGTCTTCGTGTACGACGGCCACCCGGGCGGCGCGGGGTTCGCCGAGCGCGCCTTCCACACGGCCCGCGCCTGGCTGACGGCCACCCGGGAGGCCATCGCCTCCTGCGAGTGCGAGGCGGGCTGCCCGTCCTGCATCCAGTCCCCGAAGTGCGGCAACGGCAACGACCCCCTCCACAAGCGCGGTGCGGTCCGCCTCCTCACGGAGATCCTCCGCGAGGCCCCGGAGCCCCCGAAGACACCTGAGGCGCCGGAGACACCCGAGAGACCTGAGACGCCGCCGGTGGAGGTGCCTGAGGTCCCGCCCGGGACCTGACCTCCGGCCGGTAGGGGCCCCGCCCGACCCGGGCGGTCACCTCCGCGAGCTCGCCCCGCACCGCGCAGCCCACCAGCTCGGCGCCCTGTGCCGCAGCCACCCGGACGGCGGCGGCACAGGCCTCCGCCTCACCCCACAGCGCCCGGTCGGCGGCGGCGAGCGCCGCCAGGTCCGCCGCCCCGCCCGCCCGGTGCCTGGCCGCCACCGCCTGCCCGAGCGCGAGCACCGCCCCGAACACCACGCACAGCGCACAGGCCGCGAACGCCACCCACACGGTCGCCGCGCCCCGGTCCCGGTCCCGCGCGCCGGCCGTCACGACGGGGCTCCGCTCTCCGGGACGCCCGGCGCCGAGCCGCCGAACGCGGTGTCCTCCGCGAGCGCCGCTGCCTCCGCCCGCAGGGTCAGCCCCATGCCCCCGGGACCCGGCGCCGGAACCTCCACCGTCACCCGCCACAGCTCCCCCGACCGCGTCACCGCGACCCGGGCACCCTGGGGCGCGGCGGACCTCGCGGCCGACTCGGCGGAGGCCACGGGCTCGGCACGGGCCGCGACCCGTGCCCCGGCCCGCGCCGCGTCCACACAGCGGATCTGCGCGGCGGCCGCCGCCAGCGCCCAGAGCAGGGTGACCGTGAAGAGGGCGAGGACAGGCAGCACCAGCGCCGCCTCCACGGTCACGAAACCCCGGTCAGAACGGCGCATCGAGAGCCTTTCCGATCATCGACTCCAGCGCTCCCGAGACCGCGTCGCTGGTCACGATCTTGTACAGGACCGCGGCGAACCCGGCCGCCGCGATCGTCCCCACCGCGTACTCGGACGTGGTCATCCCCTCGTCCCGGCGCGCCGCCTCCCGCCGCGCCCGCCACCAACCGGCCCTCGCCGCCTTGACTCCCATGTCGACCTCCTCGATCCGTCGTTCTCGTCGTGCCATGCCGTTCATCCGTCCAGAAGTCCCGTCGCCAGGCCGATCACCACCGGGGCCACACCCACCGCCAGGAAGGCCGGCAGGAAGCAGAGCCCCACGGGCCCGCTGATCAGCACCTGCGCCCGGCGCGCCCCGGCCGCCGCCGTCCGGGCGCGGGCCGCTCGCAGCGCGGCCGCGTGCCGGGCCACCGCCTCCGCCGCGGGCGCTCCCGAGGAGCCGGCCCGTTCCATGCAGCGGGCAAGGCCTAAGGCACCCGGTATCGCGCCGAACCTCCGCCACACCTCGGCCGGTTCGCCGCCGAGCCGCAGTTCGGCCGCCGTACGGGTCAGTCGTTCGCCCAGCGCGCCGCCGAGGGACCGTCCGACGGCCTCCGCCGCCTCACCGGGCCCGGCTCCTGCCGAGGCACAGGCAGCCAACAGATCGGCGGCCAGCGGAAGATGCCGCACCGCGTCGTCCTCGGCCTCCGCCGGCGCGGCGGCCCCGCGCGCCTGGCCGCGCCTGGCGGCCGCGGCCACCAGGACAGCCGCCACCAGACCGCCGAACACGCCGAAGAGCACCCAGCCGAGCCCGGCCGCCCCGAGGGGCGCCGCCCCGTACCCCACCCACCGCGGCAGCCCGGACGGAACCTTCCGCAGTCGCGTGGCCGAGGCCGGCGTCGGGGTGGAGGGCTGGGCCGGGGTCGAGGTCGAGGTCGGGGTCGGGGTCTGGCTCTGGGTCTGGGTCGGCAGCAGGTCTCGGAGCCTCCGCCGCATCCCGCGCGCCCTCCGCCGGCACACCAGCTCCCGCACCCCCTGCTCGCAGCAGACGATCGCCAAGGCCGCCA
Source organism: Streptomyces sp. NPDC088707 (assembly GCF_044752725.1). NCBI lineage: Bacteria > Bacillati > Actinomycetota > Actinomycetes > Kitasatosporales > Streptomycetaceae > Streptomyces > Streptomyces sp. NPDC088707. Next base: position 137,629 of record NZ_JBIVLV010000003.1, read on the forward strand.
CCGCGGCCGCCTGCACGGCCCCCCTCACGCCCGCTCCCCTCCTCGGACGATCCGCGCGGCCCACCACAGTCCGGCCGCCTCCAGAGCCCCGCCCACGACGAGGCAGCCCAGGCCCGCCGGTGTGTGCAGCAGCACCCGCAGCGGGTCCGCGCCCAGCGCCGCGCCGAGCGCGACACCGGCGAGCGGCAGCACCGCGAGGACGGCCACCGTCGCCCAGGCCCCGGCAAGTTCGGCGCGCAGCCGCTCGCCCTGCTCACGGTGGTCCCGCAGGGCCGCTTCGAGCCGGTCGAGCCCGGCGGCCAGGCCCGCGCCGCCGTCCACGGCCACCTGCCAGCACGCCGCCATGCCCGCGAGCCCGTCGGCGCCGTCCTGCCCGGCCGCTCTCCGCAGGGCCTCCGGCACGTCCCCGCCGAACCGGGCCGCCGCGAGCACCGCCGCCTCCTCGCCGCCGAGCGCGCCCGTCTCACGGGCCGCGAAGGACAGGGCCTGCGCGGGCTGCCAACCGGCCCTCAGCTCCCCCACGACGGCCCCGCACAGGGCCACCACGCGCTCGGCCCGCGCCTCGCGTTCCCTCCGGCGCCCGGCCTCCCGCAACCGCCGCCCGACGACCGGCACCGCGACCGCCCCCAACACCAGTGGCAGCAGCGACTCTCCGAGCACCGCGACGACTCCCGCCGCCGGCAGACACAGCCAGGCCCTCCGCCCCCGCAGCACGGCCCACCAGCGCGCGGCCACCGCCGACCACACCGCAGGGCCACCGGCGACCGCGGGGAGCCCGGCGCCCCCACCGGCGAGCAGCATCCGCGCCCGGCCCGTGACGCGCCTCCGCTCGGCCGCCTCCCACAACGCCACGACCGCGCAGACCGCCAACGCCGCCTGGGCCACGTCCCGTACCGACCACCCCGTCGTACTCACGATCCCCCTCCGATCAGCGACCTCAGCCGCTCCCAGCCCCGCTCCCGCACGAACCCGGCCGGGTCCCACCGCAGCGCGGGAACCGTCCGCACCAGGCCGTCCCGGTCCCGCTCCAGGACGTGCGCCTCGGCGATCCGCCGCCGCCCGTCCCGGTCGCGCGCCAGATGGAGCACGACCGACAGACCCGCCCCCAACTGGCTGTGCAGCGCTGCCCGGTCGAGCCCGGCCGCCGTCCCCAGGGCTTCGAGACGCGCCGGCACGTCCGCCGCGGTGTTGGCGTGGACCGTGCCCGAGCCGCCCTCATGGCCGGTGTTGAGAGCGGCGAGCAGATCGACCGCCTCACCGCCCCGGACCTCGCCGACCACCAGCCGGTCCGGCCGCATCCGCAGCGCCTGCCGGACCAGGTCCCGCAGCGTCACCAGTCCGGCGCCCTCCTGGTTCGCGGGCCGCGCCTCCAGACGCACCACGTGCGGATGGTCGGGCCGCAGCTCCGCCGAGTCCTCGGCCAGGACGATCCGCTCCCGCTCTCCCACCAGGCCGAGGAGGGAGGCGAGCAGTGTGGTCTTCCCTGTCCCCGTCCCACCGCTGACCAGGTACGACACCCGGGCGTCGATGAGCGCGCGCAGGATGGGGGCGCCGCCCGGCGGCACCGTCCCCGCCGCCGCGAGCTCCTCCAGGGTGAAAGCGCGCGGGCGGACCACCCGGAGCGACAGACAGGTCGAACCGACCGCCACCGGTGGCAGCACCGCGTGCATCCGGGTGCCGTCGGGCAGTCGCGCGTCCACCCAGGGCCTGGCGTCGTCGAGCCTGCGGCCGGCCACCGCCGCGAGCCGTTGAGCGAGCCTGCGCACGGCGGCGGCGTCCGTGAAGGACACCGGTGCCCGCTCCAGTCCGGCGCCCCGGTCCACCCACACCCGGTCGGGTGCGGCGACCAGGACGTCCGTGACGGCCGGGTCGGCGAGCAGCGGTTCAAGCGGTCCGCTGCCGATCAGCTCACACCGCAACTCCTCTGCCACACCCAGCACTTCCGCGTCACCGAGCAGCCGACCCTGCGCCCTGAGCGCCGCCGCGACCCGCGCCGGGGTGGGCTCGGACCCGCTTGCCGCGAGCCGCTGCCGCACCGCGTCGAGCAGCCCCGCGCCGCCGCCCGCGCCCCCGGTCACACCGCACCACCTGAGGCGAGGGCGTGCGCCCAGAAGGCGTCGCAGAACCGGCCGAGGGGGCCGCGGGGCTCGGCGCCCGGCGGTACACCCGCGTCCTGGTCGGCCACGATCCCCGGGTCGTAGGGGAGTTCACCGGCGAGCGGCAGCCGCAGCGCGTCGGCGATCCATCGCTCGTCGAGCCCGGCCGCGTACGGTCCGCGGACCACGGCCCGCAGGTCGCGCACCCCCATGGAGAGGGTCGACGCCACTCGGTGCGCGGCCGCGACGGCCCTCAACTCGCCCGGCACGACGAGCAGTCCGAGGTCGAGCTGGGCCAGGGCCTCGACGGCCGCCCGGTCGGCCGCGCGCGGCAGGTCGACCACGACGACCCCGCCCCGGCGGCGGGCCGCGGCGAGCACGGACCGCACGGCCTCGGCCGGCACCGACGCCGCGGGCTCCCTGCCCCAGCTGAGCACCCGGACACCCCGCACGGACGGCAGCGACTCCTCCAGGGCGCCGCCGGCCAGCCGGCCCTTCGAGGCCGTGAAGTCGGGCCATCGTCTGCCCTGCTCGCGCTCGCCGCCGAGCAACACGTCGAGTCCCCCGCCCAGGGGGTCGCCGTCGACGAGCAGGGTGCGCCGCCCGGATCGCGCGGCAGCCAGGGCCAGACCGCAGGCCAGGGTGGAGGCGCCCGCGCCGCCTCGCCCGCCGACGACCCCGACGGTCATGGCCTGCCGGCCCACACCCTCGGACGCGTCGGCGATGCGGTCGACGAGGAGGCCCTCGGCGTCCGGCAGCCGCAGGACGCACTCGGCCCCGATCTCGACGGCGAGCCGCCACACCCCCGAATCGTCCCGGTCGCGCCCGACGAGGACGGTCCCCGGGCGACGCGCCGCTCCCCGGCATCGCTCCGCGACGTCGTCGCCGACCAGGACGAGCGGCGGATCGGTCCAGCTCGCCCGCCGCTCCGGCACGCGGTGGTGCACCTCGGGTTCGACCCCGGCCGCCGCGCACAGCCGCAGGAGGTCGTCGAGCAGGCCGAGGTCCTCGGTGACGATCAACGGCCCCGTGCGGAGCTGCTCTCGGGTGCCGGGCCGGTCCGGACCACTCGGCACCGGGGCCCGGTCCGCCCCGCCCGGCACCGAGGTCCGCCTCGCACCCCTGCCCCCGGAAGTCCTGGATGCCTCCATGGCCCACACCCCTCTCGTGATTCCTGCCGTTCGCGAACTTCGCGACAGGAATCACCGTGGGGCCGAACCGGAAATCCTGGGGATCTTGCCGAAAAACTGGGGATATCCGAAGCCCTGTGAATAACTTCGTCACCCCTCCGGGGGCTGCCCGGAACGCATCCTGCCGGTTACTGTGAGTGAGGAATCGAAGGCCCGGCAGAGCGCCGGACGATGCGCGGCCGACGGCCGGGAGGAAGGAGGCGGGCGATGCCCCAGAGCGCCGAAACGGCTCCGGACATGCGACGACCCCCGCCGGGGGGGAGAGCGGGGGTCGTCTCTCCGGCCGACTCGGGGGGGGAGGAGCCGGACCGGGTTAGCACGGTCGCGAACGATCCGTGACTTCCATGGTGTACCCGAGAGCCTTCTCAGGCAAACCCACGCGCCCCAGCGTACGCCGAATGGCGGGCACCTATGCTCAGGCTTGTGGAAAACCACTCCTTGCCGCGCACAGCCGCCTTCTTTGACCTGGACAAGACGGTCATTGCGAAGTCCTCGACGCTGACCTTCAGCAAGTCCTTCTACCGGGGCGGACTGATCAGCCGCCGCGCCGCCCTGCGGACGGCCTACATCCAGTTCGTCTTCCTGGCAGGTGGGGCCGATCACGACCAGATGGAGCGGATGCGTGAATATCTTTCCGCGCTCTGCAAAGGCTGGAACGTGGCCCAGGTGAAGGAGCTCGTCGCCGAGACCCTTCACGACCTGATCGACCCGATCATCTACGACGAGGCCGCCTCTCTCATCGAGAAGCACCACGCCGCCGGCCGCGACGTCGTGATCGTCTCGACCTCCGGCGCCGAGGTCGTCGAGCCGATCGGCGAGATGCTCGGCGCCGACCGGGTCGTCGCCACCCGGATGGTGGTCGGCGAGGACGGCTGCTTCACCGGTGAGGTGGAGTACTACGCCTACGGGCCGACGAAGGCGGAGGCCGTCCGGGAGCTCGCGAAGTCCGAGGGCTACGACCTCTCGCGCTGCTACGCGTACAGCGACTCGGCGACCGACATCCCCATGCTGGAGGCCGTCGGCCACCCGCACGTGGTCAATCCGGACCGGGCGCTGCGCCGTGAGGCCGTGGCTCGGGAATGGCCGGTTCTCGCCTTCGAGAAGCCGGTACGGCTCAAGCAGCGGCTGCCCGAATTCCGCATGCCGCCCCGTCCCACGCTCGTCGCCGCGGCGGCGGTGGGCGCGGCGGCCGTGGGGGCCGGACTCGTCTGGTACGCCGCCCGGCGCCGGCAGGCCGCGCTCGCCCCTCGGCTCACGGATGACTTTGCCCGAATTTGAGCAATGAGCAGAGAAGTGGACCCAGCACTTTCGCTTCTACCCCGACAGGAGTAGAAAGGAATCAGGCCCGCGAGACCGAGGACATCCGAGAGGATCACCTGTTGAGCATGAAGGCCCCACGGACCTAGCACAGAAACCGAGCACCCACGCGACGTCGACCCGTCGATTACGGGCCAGCCGCACCAGGCCACGGGCAAAGTTCCCGGCCTGATGGGCACATATTCGAGGACGCCTGGTAACTGGGTAGACGTGCCAGCGGCGGTACCAGAACTGGTGCCGCCGCAACCCGTTCCGGGCCCCGCGAGGGGCCCGGATTCGTTTGCCGGGACCGGGATTCGGACCCGGGCAGCCGACCGCGTGCACGAGCCCGGGGATTCGGGCCCGCGCCGCCGTCCCCGCCGTTCCGGGCCAGGCCGCGCCGTCCCGGTGCAGCCCCCGCCGTTCCAGATCAGGCCGCGCCGCGCTGGAGGGCCTCGCACACGGCCGTCGACTCGCGGACACCGAGTTCGACCGAGCGTCCGCAGTGCGCGATCCAGCCGCCCACGCCCTCCGGCGTCCCGGACAGGTAGCCCTCGAAGGCGGCGAGGTAAGCGGCCCGTCCCTGCTCCGCGTGACCGACCTCCGCCGGGCAGATCGCCTTGGGGTCGAGGCCGCTGCCGACCAGCGCGATCCGCTCGGCGGCGCGTGCCACCAGGCCGTTGTACGAGGTGAAGGGGCGCAGTGCGAGCAGCTCGCCGTGGACCACGGCGGCCGTCACGAGCGCGGGGGCCTCGCCGCCCGCGACGATGAGCTCCGCCAGGCCGTCGAGTCGTCCGCCGACCTCGGCGGGCGTCGGCAGCGGGGCCGTGACCAGCGGCTCGTCGACCGACTCGCCGTCCAGCCGGGGCCGGCCCACCGATGCGCCCGGGTCGCCCGCGGCGACCAGGTGGAGCCGGGCGAGGACCCGCAGCGGCGACTGGCGCCAGATGGAGAGCAGCTGACCGGCCTCCGCGCCGAGGCGCAGCGCGGCGCCGACCGTGCGGGCCTCGGCGTCGGCGCTGAAGTCGGTGCGGCGGCGGACCTCTTCCAGGGCCCAGTCGGCCCCGGAGAGCGCGGCCGAGCCGCGCGCCCCGCGCAGGGCCGCCTCGGAGGAGATCTCGTTGCTGCGGCGGCGCATCACACGGTGGCCGTAGACCCGGTCGACGGCCTTGCGTACGGAGTCCACCGCGTCGGCGACGCCCGGCAGGGAGCCGAGGGCGGCCAAGGGGTCAGAGGCGTGCGTACTCATAAGTAGGGAGGCTACGCGCCCGGGCGGCCCGCCCCACGATGGAGTGGTCTTCTTCACGCATCCCGGCCACGCGGCGCGTTCATACCACTACCCTAGGTGAACATGAAGATCGCTTTCGTGGGGAAGGGCGGCAGCGGCAAGACCACGCTGTCCTCGCTCTTCATCCGCCACCTCGCCGCCAACGAAGCCCCGGTCGTAGCCGTCGACGCCGACATCAACCAGCATCTGGGCACCGCGCTCGGCCTGCCCGACGAGGACGCAGCCGCGCTACCCGCGATGGGCGCGCATCTGCCGCTCATCAAGGAGTACCTGCGGGGCAGCAACCCGCGGATCGTCTCCGCCGACACCATGATCAAGACGACGCCGCCCGGGGAGGGCTCGCGGCTGCTGCGGGTCCGCGAGGAGAACCCGGTCTACGAGGCCTGCGCGCGGACGGTGCCGCTCGACGACGGTGAGATCCGTCTGATGGCGACCGGCCCCTTCACGGAGTCGGACCTCGGGGTGTCCTGCTACCACTCGAAGGTCGGCGCGGTGGAGCTCTGCCTGAACCACCTGGTGGACGGCGCCGACGAGTACGTGGTGGTCGACATGACCGCCGGTTCGGACTCCTTCGCCTCCGGCCTCTTCACCCGCTTCGACATGACGTTCCTGGTCGCCGAGCCGACCCGCAAGGGCGTCTCGGTCTACCGCCAGTACAAGGAGTACGCGCGGGACTTCGGCGTCGCGCTGAAGGTCGTCGGCAACAAGGTGCAGGGCCAGGACGACCTGGACTTCCTGCGCGCGGAGGTCGGCGACGACCTGCTCGTGACGGTGGGCCACTCGGACTGGGTCCGCGCGATGGAGAAGGGCCGCCCGCCCCGCTTCGAGCTCCTGGAGGCGGACAACCGCATGTCGCTCCAGGCTCTCCAGGACGCGGCGGACGACTCGTACGCCGAACGCGACTGGGACCGCTACACGCGCCAGATGGTCCACTTCCACCTGCGCAACGCGGAGAGCTGGGGCAACGCCAAGACCGGGGCCGACCTGGCTGCGCAGGTCGACCCCGACTTCGTACTCGCCGAGAGTCTCGGCGCCGTTCAGCCTGCTTGACGTCCCCCGGCGCCGCGGCCGGCCGCCGGGGCGGGGGCGCCTGCCGCCGCCGGGGCGGCCGGGGTCGTGGCCGGCTGGGGGGCGAGGAAGGCCTTCCAACCGGCCGCAGGGGCCTCGCCGACCTTCAGGGTGCGCATCTTGGCGATGACGTCGGGGTCCTGGGCGTCGAGCCAGTCGGCGAGCTGCCGGAAGGACACGCACTTCACGTCCTTCTGGACGCAGACCGTGGCGATGGTCTCCTCGATGGCCCGCATGTACACGCCACCGTTCCAGGACTCGAAGTGGTTGCCGATGATCAGCGGCGCACGGTTGCCCCGGTAGGAGCGCTCGAAGGCCTGCACCAGGCCGTCCCGCATCTGGTCGCCCCAGCGCTCACGCTGGGACGGGTCGCCCTGGGTCGTGCCCGGGGACTGGTTGACCATGAAGTTGTAGTCCATGGACAGCGTCTGGAAGGCGCGGCCCGGGACCGGCACGAGCTGGAGCGACAGGTCCCACAGGCCCAGGTCCTTCTTGGGCCAGATGTGGTCGTTGACGCCGCTCGTGTCGTAGCGGAAGCCCAGCTGCGCGGCCGCCTGCACGAAGTTCGTCCGGCCTTCGAGGCAGGGGGTGCGGGCGCCGACGAGCTCCTTGTCGTAGTCGAACGGCAGCGGCTGCTCGGAGCGCAGCCCCGAGTTGGTCTTCCAGTTCTTGACGAAGGACTTGGCCTGCCGGATCTCGCTCTTCCACTCCTCGACGGACCAGGTGCCGACGCCGCCCTCGGCCCCGCAGAAGTGCCCGTTGAAGTGGGTGCCGATCTCGTTGCCCTCCTGCCACGCGCCGCGCAGTTCGCGGACGGTGGCACGGATGCCCTCGGTGTCGTTGAAGCCGATGTCGGAGCGCCCGGCGCTGTGCTGCGGCGGGTCGTAGAGCTCCCGCTTCTCCTCGGGCAGCAGGTACACGCCACTGAGGAAGTACGTCATGGTGGCGTCGTACTTCCTGCCCACCTTGCGGAAGTGGGAGAAGAGCTTCTGGCTGTCCTCGCCGGCGCCGTCCCACGAGAAGACGACGAACTGCGGCGGGGTCTCGCCCGGCTTGAGGCGCTGCCAGGCGGGTTGGTGGGGCTGGACGCCGGTGAAGGCGGTGGAGCCGTCGCCGATCAGCCGGACCGCGTTCTGCGGGGCGGCGGCCGGCGCCTTCTTGGCGCCTTCACCGCCCGGCGCGCTCTTCGTGGCAGTGCCGTCGGAGCCCGAGCAGCCGGCGAGGCCGCCGATCAGGGCGACGGCGAGGGCACCGGCGGCGAGCGCCTTCCTCTGGGCAGTGGTCCTTCTCCCGGCGGCTGTCATCCGCGCACCTCTCCTCGGTTCCGTGCGAGCGGCGTCAACGTCGCACCGCGAGAGCCGGAGTGATGAAACGACAAGCGGCAATCCGTTCAGCCTTCACCGGAACCGGTGAATCATTGCCCTGTTTGCCCCGAAAATAATGCCGGAGTCTTTACTCTCCATTACGATCCATTTACCGAGCGTTGATCCTCGCCCCGGCGGCGATCCCGCCTTGCCGCCGCCATGCATCCCGCCGCTGCACGCCGTGACCCACGGCCGCGAGCCCCCACGTTCGTCCCGCACGAACCGCGACCGCGCCGCCCCGGAGGAGACGGGAATGACCCTCTGCACCCCTGACCGCACGACCAACCGACCCCGCGTCCAGCGGCCCCACAGCCCGCCGGAGCCGCCGCGACGCTTCCGTGTCGCCGGCGCCGACCTGTCGGCGTCCATCGCCGTCTTCCTGATCGCGCTGCCGCTCTCGCTCGGCATCGCGCTCGCCACCGGAGCCCCGCTCCAGTCCGGCCTGGTCGCCGCCGCCGTCGGCGGTCTGGTCGCCGGCCGGTTCGGCGGTTCCCCGCTCCAGGTCAGCGGCCCCGCCGCCGGCCTCACCGTGGTGACCGCCGAGCTCATCCAGCTGTACGGCTGGCGCACCACCTGCGCCATCACCGTGCTCGCCGGGTTCGTCCAACTCGGACTCTCCGCACTCCGCGTGGCCCGCTCGGCGCTCGCCGTCTCGCCCGCGATCGTGCACGGCATGCTCGCCGGCATCGGCGTCACCATCGCCCTCGCCCAGCTCCACATCGTGCTCGGCAGCACCCCGCAGAGCTCCGCCGTCGACAACGTCATCGGCCTGCCCGCCCAGTTGGCGCACATCCACCCGGCGGCGCTCGGCATCAGCGCCCTCACCGTGGCCGTGCTGCTGTGCTGGCCCCGGCTGCCGGGCCGGGCCGGGAAGCTCGTACGCAAGGTCCCGGCCGCGCTCGTCGCGGTGCTCGGCGCGACGGCGGTCGCGACGTTCGCCGGGCTCGCCGTCCCGCGCGTCGACCTGCCCTCCTGGAGCAGCCACGCCCTGCCCGGTCTGCCCGAGGGCCCGGTGCTCGGCATCGCGGCCGGGGTGCTGACGATCACACTGGTCACCAGCGTGCAGTCGCTGCTGTCCGCCGTCGCGGTCGACAAGCTGGTCGCCGCCCGCCCGGACGGCGGCCGGGGCATCCCGCGCTCCGCCCTCGACCGCGAACTCGCCGGTCAGGGTGCCGCCAACGTGGTCTCGGGGGCGCTCGGCGGCCTGCCGGTCGCCGGCGTCGCGGTCCGCAGCGTCGCCAACGTCTCGGCGGGCGCGGTCAGCCGCGCCTCCACGATGCTGCACGGTCTGTGGATCGTGCTCGCGGCCCTGCTGCTCGTGCCCGTGCTCGACCTGATCCCGCTGCCCGCGCTCGCCGCCCTCGTCATGGTGGTCGGCATCCAGATGGTCAGCATCACCCACATCCGCACCGTCACCCGGCACCGCGAGGTCGTCGTCTACGCGGTGACGCTGTCCGGCGTCGTCCTCATCGGCCTCCTGGAGGGCGTCGCCCTCGGCATCGGCGTGGCCATCGCGGTCGCCCTGCACCGGCTCGCCCGGACGAGGATCACCCGCGAGGAGCGGGACGGGCGCCAGCATCTGCAGGTCCGGGGCCAGCTGACCTTCCTGGCCGTGCCCCGGCTGAGCCGCGCCCTGCACCAACTGCCCCACGGATCCGACGTGGTGGTCGAGCTCGACGGCTCCTTCATGGACCACGCCGCCTACGAGACGCTCAGCGACTGGACCGCGGGGCACCTCGCCCATGGCGGGACGGTCGAGACGACCGGACCCGCCGGGACGAGGATCGCCGAGCCCACTCCCTCGGCCGCCGCCGCGCACACCTGCTGCCGGCCCTGGACGCCGTGGCACAACCACCAGTGCGGCGAGCAGCCGGACGAGCGGGCCGACGAGGCCGTGGAGGCCCCTCGGACGACGGGTCTGAAGCTGGCCAGCGGCATCGGCAAGTTCCAGCGGAACACGGCCCCCCTGGTCCGGGACGAGCTCGCGCGGCTCGCCCGGGAGGGCCAGACCCCCTCGCAGCTCTTCCTGACCTGCGCCGACTCCCGCCTCGTCACGAGCATGATCACGTCGAGCGGCCCCGGTGACCTGTTCACCGTGCGGAACGTCGGGAACCTCGTCCCCCTGCCGGGCGAGGAGAGCGGCGACGACTCGGTGGCGGCCGCGATCGAGTACGCGGTGGAGGTGCTGAGGGTCGAGTCGATCACCGTCTGCGGCCATTCGGGCTGCGGCGCGATGCAGGCCCTGCTCAACGCCGGCCCGGACGACCCGCCGACCCCGCTCCGCCGCTGGCTGCGCCACGGCAGACCCAGCCTGGAGCGGATGGTGAGCAAGAGACACGCCTGGGCCCGGATCTCCGGGAGGCTTCCGGCGGACGCGGTCGAGCAGCTCTGCCTGACCAACGTGGTCCAGCAGTTGGAGCACCTGCGGGCGTACGAGCCGGTGGCACGGCGGCTCGCCGAGGGCACGCTCTCACTGCACGGCGTGTACTTCCACGTGGGAGAGGCACAGGCCTACCTCCTCTCCGGGACGGACGAGGTGCACTCGTACGACGACGTGTTCACCCAGGTCATGCCGACGGAACCCCTGGAAGCGGCGAAGGCCTCCTGATCGCAGGGCGGCGCCGTCCCGATCGCGGTCGGGGCAGCGCGTCCTGAACCTTCCGCTCCCCCGGTCCGTGAGACTGTGTGGCCCCTTCTCCCACCGCTCGGGAGGAGGGGCCCCCGCACACCAGACGACTCACAGGTCTAAACCAATTGCCTGGAGGCTCTTGTCACCCGGGCCTCCGACTGATGAGCTATGACGCGGGACACATACGCACAGAGGACGCCCTGGGAAAGGGAGATGTCGTGAGCAACGAAAGCCTGGCCAATCTGCTTCGGGAAGAGCGTCGATTTTCGCCGCCCGCCGAGCTGGCCGCGCACGCCAACGTGACGGCGGAGGCGTACGAGCAGGCCAAGGCGGACAGGCTGGGCTTCTGGGCCGAGCAGGCCAAGCGCCTGACCTGGGCCACCGAGCCGACCGAGACCCTCGACTGGTCGAACCCGCCGTTCGCCAAGTGGTTCGCGGACGGCGAGCTGAACGTCGCGTACAACTGCGTCGACCGGCACGTCGAGGCCGGCCACGGCGACCGGGTCGCCATCCACTTCGAGGGCGAGCCGGGCGACAGCCGCTCGATCACCTACGCCGAGCTCAAGGACGAGGTCTCCAAGGCGGCCAACGCCCTGACCGAGCTGGGCGTCCGCAAGGGCGACCGCGTCGCCGTCTACCTGCCGATGATCCCCGAGGCGGCCATCACGATGCTGGCCTGCGCCCGCGTCGGCGCCGCCCACTCGGTGGTCTTCGGCGGCTTCTCGGCCGACGCCGTGGCCTCCCGCATCCAGGACGCCGACGCCAAGCTGGTGGTCACCGCCGACGGCGGCTACCGCCGCGGCAAGCCGAGCGCCCTCAAGCCGGCCATCGACGAGGCCGTCGCCAAGTGCCCGCAGGTCGAGCACGTCCTCGTGGTCCGCCGTACGGGCCAGGACACCGCGTTCACCGAGGGCCGCGACGTGTGGTGGGACGACATCGTCGCCCGCCAGCCCGCCGAGCACACCCCGGAGGCCTTCGAGGCGGAGCACCCGCTCTTCATCCTCTACACCTCGGGCACCACGGGGAAGCCGAAGGGCATCCTGCACACCTCCGGCGGCTACCTCACCCAGGCCGCGTACACCCACCACGCCGTCTTCGACCTCAAGCCGGAGACCGACGTCTACTGGTGCACCGCCGACATCGGCTGGGTCACCGGGCACTCGTACATCGTCTACGGCCCGCTGGCCAACGGCGCGACGCAGGTCATGTACGAGGGCACCCCGGACACCCCGCACCAGGGGCGGTTCTGGGAGATCGTGCAGAAGTACGGCGTCACCATCCTCTACACGGCGCCGACCGCGATCCGCACGTTCATGAAGTGGGGCGACGACATCCCCGCCAAGTTCGACCTGTCGAGCCTCCGGGTGCTCGGTTCGGTCGGCGAGCCGATCAACCCCGAGGCCTGGGTCTGGTACCGCGAGCACATCGGCGCGGGCAAGACCCCCATCGTGGACACCTGGTGGCAGACCGAGACCGGCGCGATGATGATCTCGCCGCTGCCGGGCGTCACCGAGACCAAGCCGGGCTCCGCCCAGCGCCCGCTGCCCGGCATCGCCGCGACCGTCGTCGACGACGAGGCCAACGAGGTGCCGAACGGCGGCGGTGGCTACCTGGTCCTCACCGAGCCGTGGCCGTCGATGCTCCGCACCATCTGGGGCGACGACCAGCGCTACATCGACACGTACTGGTCCCGCTTCGAAGGCAAGTACTTCGCCGGTGACGGGGCCAAGAAGGACGACGACGGCGACATCTGGCTGCTCGGCCGGGTCGACGACGTCATGCTCGTCTCCGGTCACAACATCTCGACCACCGAAGTCGAGTCGGCCCTCGTCTCGCACCCGGCCGTCGCCGAGGCGGCCGTCGTCGGTGCCGCCGACGAGACCACCGGTCAGGCGATCGTCGCCTTCGTCATCCTGCGCGGCACGGCCAGCGAGGACGACAGTCTGGTCGCCGAGCTCCGCAACCACGTCGGCGCGACCCTCGGCCCGATCGCCAAGCCGAAGCGCGTCCTGCCGGTGGCGGAGCTGCCCAAGACCCGCTCGGGCAAGATCATGCGCCGTCTGCTGCGCGACGTGGCGGAGAACCGCGAGCTGGGCGACGTCACGACGCTGACCGACTCCTCGGTCATGTCGCTCATCCAGACCCAGCTGCCGGCCGCCTCCAGCGAGGACTGAGCCCGGCCGTACGAAGCGCCACGCCCGCCCCGATCCCGTGGGGGCGGGCGTGTCGTCTGCCCTTCTCCGGAGGGACGAAAGCCGCAAACGTCCCTAAAGTGAATCTCACCGGACCCAACCCCCGCTCGTTAGGTAAAGTAAGGACCGCGTCGACGACGCGACAAGAAAGCCTAGGTGCGCCGGGAAGTCTGGTCGGCATGTGCTCAGTCCTGCCCACCCGACCGGAGGTTCTCCCCCGTGGCCGCGCCCGCACCCACCGACCGCAAGTTCCTCGGCCGTCTCCCGCTGCCCGAGCGCCAGTACCTCACCGACGCCCTGCGCACCGAGACCGTCGGTGGTGTCCTGCTCCTCCTCGCCGCCGTCGCCGCCCTCGTCTGGGCCAACACCCTGAGCGGCAGCTACGAGTCCGTCAGCGACTTCCACATAGGCCCCGCCGCCCTCGGCCTCGACCTGTCGATCCAGCACTGGGCGGCCGACGGCCTCCTCGCGGTCTTCTTCTTCGTCGCCGGCATCGAGCTCAAGCGCGAACTCGTCGCGGGCGAACTGCGCGACCCCAGGGCCGCCGCGCTCCCCGTCATCGCCGCCCTCTGCGGCATGGCCGCGCCCGCCCTCGTCTACGCCCTGGTCAACACCCTCGGCGACGGCTCGATGGACGGCTGGGCCGTCCCCACCGCCACCGACATCGCCTTCGCGCTCGCCGTCCTCGCCGTGATCGGCACCTCGCTGCCCTCCGCGCTGCGCGCCTTCCTGCTCACCCTCGCCGTCGTCGACGACCTCTTCGCGATCCTGATCATCGCGATCTTCTTCACCAGCGATCTGAACTTCGCCGCGCTCGGCGGCGCCTTCGCCGGACTCCTCCTCTTCTGGGTGCTGCTCCGCAAGGAGGTCCGCGGCTGGTACGTGTACGTCCCGCTGGCCCTGGTCATCTGGGGTCTGATGTACAACAGCGGCGTCCACGCCACCATCGCCGGTGTCGCCATGGGCCTGATGCTCCGCTGCACCACCCGGGAGGGTGAGAAGCACTCCCCCGGCGAGCACATCGAGCACCTCGTCCGCCCGCTCTCGGCCGGTCTCGCCGTCCCGCTGTTCGCGCTCTTCTCGGCCGGCGTGAGCATCTCCGGCGGCGCGATCCACGACGTCTTCACCCAGCCCGTCACCCTCGGCGTCGTCCTCGGTCTCGTCGTCGGCAAGGCGGTCGGCATCTTCGGCGGCACCTGGCTGGCCGCCCGCTTCACCCGTGCGGAGCTCAACCCCGACCTGACCTGGCCGGACGTCCTCGCCGTCGCCACCCTGGCCGGTATCGGCTTCACCGTCTCGCTGCTCATCGGCGAGCTCGCCTTCGCCGGCGACGAGGCCCTCACCGACGAGGTGAAGGCCGCGGTCCTCATCGGCTCGCTCATCGCGGCCGTCCTCGCCTCCGTGCTACTCAAACTGCGGGTCCGCCGGTACCAGGCCCTGGTCTCCGCGGAGGAGCGCGACGACGACCAGGACGGCATCCCCGACATCTACGAGGAGCACGACCCGGCGTACCACCTGCGGATGGCCGAGATCTACGAGAAGAAGGCCGCGGAACACCGTCAGCGCGCCCAACTGGCGGGGGCACCGCGCGACGGGGCCGACCGTCCGGCATGATCTGAGTCGGACCGCGTAGAAGAGAACTCGGACCGCAGAAGAGAAGAGGGAGCAGCGATGAGCGACCCGTACGACGGCACCGAGCGCAGCCTCGGCCAGCTGGTCGCCTCGGCGACCGCCGAGATGTCCGCGCTGGTGCACGACGAGCTCGCCCTGGCCAAGGCCGAGATCAGGCAGGACGTCAAGCGCGGTGTGATCGGGAGCGCGGCCGGGATCACGGCCGCGGTCGTGCTGCTGTTCTCCCTGCCGATGCTGAGCTTCGCGCTCGCGTACGCCATCAACACCTGGACCGGCGGGCACAACGGGAACGGGGGCTGGAACCTCGTCTGGTGCTTCCTGCTCTCCTTCGCGGCGAACGTGCTGCTCGCGGTGCTGCTCGGCGTGATCGCGTACGCCAAGTTCAAGAAGGTCAAGCCGCCGGAGAAGTCCATCGCCTCGGTCAAGCAGACGGCCGCGGTGATCTCCACCGTCAAGCCGCACCCGCGCCCGGAGCCCGCCAAGGCGCTGGACAAGGCGCTGGACACGGCCCCCACTGTGGCACGCTCGTCGGTATGACCCTCCCCGAGAGCAGCAACGGCGGGCCCGTCCGGCTCGACGGGCCGTGGACCCATCGCGACGTGGCCGCCAACGGCGCCCGCTTCCACATCGCCGAGATGGGCGACGGCCCCCTGGTGCTGCTCCTGCACGGCTTCCCGCAGTTCTGGTGGACCTGGCGCCATCAGCTGCCCCTGCTCGCCGAGGCCGGGTTCCGGGCCGTCGCGATGGACCTGCGCGGGGTCGGCGGCAGCGACCGCACCCCCCGGGGTTACGACCCGGCCAACCTGGCCCTCGACGTCACCGGTGTCATCCGCTCGCTGGGCGAGCCGGACGCGGCGCTCGTCGGGCACGACCTGGGCGGCTACCTCGCCTGGACGGCGGCCGTCATGCGGCCCAAGCTGGTGCGCCGGCTCGTGGTCTCCTCGATGCCGCACCCGCGCCGCTGGCGTTCGGCGATGCTCTCCGACTTCGCCCAGTCGCGGGCCGGTTCGCACATCTGGGGCTTCCAGCGGCCGTGGCTGCCGGAGCGTCAGCTCGTCGCGGACGACGCGGCGCTGGTGGGCGAGCTGATCCGGGACTGGTCGGGGCCGCGGCCCGTCCGTGCCTCCGAGGAGCAGGCGATCGAGGTGTACCGGCGGGCGATGCTGGTCCCGTCGACGGCGCACTGCTCGATCGAGCCGTACCGCTGGATGGTGCGGTCGCTGGCCCGCCCGGACGGCATCCAGTTCAACCGGCGCATGAAGCGGCCGGTGCGGGTGCCGACCCTGCATCTGCACGGCTCCCTGGACCCGGTGATGCGGACCCGCAGCGCCGCGGGATCGGGCGAGTACGTGGAGGCGCCGTACCGCTGGCGGCTCTTCGACGGGCTCGGTCACTTCCCGCACGAGGAGGACCCGGTGGCCTTCTCGACGGAGCTCGTCAACTGGCTGAAGGACCCCGAGCCCGACCGCTGACGGGTCGCAGGCCGGTCCCGCTGACGTTCGTCGGTCGACCCCGCCGACGTTCGTCGGTCGACCCCGCCGACGGCCTCCGGCCGGCTGCTGACGGCCCCTCTGGCCGCTCCGGTGCGTACAGACTTCCTTCGAACGGCCATGTGCCTCGCGCATACTCCGATTGGCGGGCCCCGGGGCGGTTACCGACCTTGGGGCACGGGCACACGTCGAGGTATGGGCTGGACGCACGACTACGGTGACACGACAGCACGCAACCGCCGCTCGGCCGCCGGGCAGGGCTTCCGCGAGGGGGCCGGACCGCCGGATCCGGGCGGTGCGCACGCCGCGCAGGGGGTGGGGATCTCACGCATCCTCCGCCGCCGGGCCCGCTGGGTCTCGGCCCGGCTCAGGCATCCCCGCGACACCCCGTAACAGCACCTCCTCGTAACAGCACCTCTGACAGCACCCCTGACAGCGCCGCGGGCGCCCGTCGCCTCCAGCGGCGGGCGCCCCGGTCGCGGTGGGGGGAGGAGCAGCGGGCCTACAGCGCGCAGGCCTGGGTGTCGACCTCCTGGTCGGCGGTCCTGCCGCGCTCGATGTCCTCGCGGATCTCGTCGACGGTCAGGGCGTAGCCGGTGTTCGCGTCGTCGAGGGAGCGGGCGAAGATCACGCCGGACACCTCGCCGTCGACGGTGAGGAGCGGGCCGCCGGAGTTGCCCTGGCGGACCGTCGTGTACAGCGAGTACACGTCCCTGCGCACCTCGCCCCGGCGGTAGATGTCGGGTCCGTCCGCGTTGATACGGCCGCGCACGCGCGCCGAGCGCACGTCGTACGAGCCGTTCTCCGGGAACCCGGCGACGATCGCGCTGTCGCCGCTGCGGGCGTCCTCGTCGGTGAAGGTCAGCGGCGTGGCCTCGAGGTCCGGCACGTCCAGGACGGCGATGTCGCGCTGCCAGTCGTAGAGGACGACCTTGGCGTCGTAGAGCCTGCCCTCGCCGCCTATCTGGACGGTCGGCTCGTCGACGCCGCCGACGACGTGGGCGTTGGTCATGATGCGGCGGTCGGCGAAGACGAATCCGGTGCCTTCGAGGACCTTGCCGCAGCTCTGCGCGGTGCCGACGACCTTCACGATGGAGCGCTGTGCGCGGGCGGCGACCGGGCTCTGGGTGAGCGCCGGGTCGGGGGGCATGACCGGGGTGATCGGCTCGTTGGCGAAGGGGCTGAAGACCGGCGGGAAGCCGCTGCGGGCCAGGGTGGAGCTGAAGTCGTCGAACCAGCGGGACGCCTGATCGGGCATCACCTGCTCGACGCCGAGCAGCACCTTGGAGTTGCGTACCTCCTTGCCCAGGGTGGGCATGGTGGTACGGGCGAGGCCCGAGCCGATCAGCCAGGCCACGAGCAGCATCGCGACGACGTTGACCAGGGCGCCGCCGGTGGCGTCGAGGGCGCGGGCGGGCGACCAGGTGATGTGGCGGCGCAGCTTGTTGCCCAGGTGGGTGGTGAAGGCCTGGCCGACGGAGGCGCAGATGATGACCACCATCACGAAGACGACCGTCGCCGTGGTCGAGACCTCGCTGTTGTCGGTGAGCTGGTCCCAGAGGATCGGCAGCAACAGTACGGCGACGAGGCCGCCACCGAGGAAGCCGATCACCGACAGGATGCCGACCACGAATCCCTGGCGGTAACCGATGATCGCGAACCAGACGGCGGCGAGCAGCAGCAGGATGTCCAGCACGTTCACCGTCAATTGCCTCGCAGATTCGTTTCCGGTCGCCGGGGATCAGCCGTTCCGCCGGGGTTCAGCCTGTCATGAGCGCCAGTCGAGCGGGACCTGCTTCGACCGGTCCCAGGGGCGCTCCCAGCCGGAGAAGTGGAGCAGTCTGTCGATCACTCCGGCGGTAAAACCCCAGACCAGAGCCGATGCGACCAGGAACGCGGGGCCCTGGTGGCCGCTCGGATGGACCGCGGTCGCGCGGTTCGCCGGATCCGTGAGATCTGCCACGGGCACGGTGAAGACCCGGGCGGTCTCGCCGGGGTCGACGACCCCGACGGGGCTGGGAGCGCGCCACCAGCCGAGGACCGGGGTGACGACGAAGCCGCTGACCGGGATGTAGAGCTGGGGAAGGACGGCGAAGAGCTGGACGCCTGACGGGTCGAGCCCGGTCTCCTCCTGGGCCTCGCGCAGGGCGGCGCGCAGCAGCCCGCCGTCCGCCGGGGGCCCGTCCTCGGGGTCGAGGGCGCCGCCGGGGAAGGAGGGCTGTCCCGCGTGCGAGCGGAGGCTGCCGGCCCGCTCCATGAGCAGCAGCTCGGGACCGCGGTCGCCCTCGCCGAAGAGGACGAGGACGGCGGACTGCCGTCCGGCGCCGCTCGCGGGCGGCAGGAAGCGGCTCAGCTGCTCGGGCTCGACCGTGCGGGCGGCCCGGTCGACGGGCCCGAGCCAGTCGGGCAGCCCGTCCCTGCTGAGCAGCCCGCCGGTGCCGGGCCCGTGGATCTCTTCGTCAGTGCGCGTCATAGGCACCCCCGAGTTTCACAACGCGATCGATGGACGGGTTCGTTCCCTCTGCAGCTCCCTTCGGAGCTCCCTCCGAAGCTCCCTTCGGAGCTCTTCCGGGCGGGTCGGGGAACGGGGTCTCAGCCTTCGCCCGCGCCCAGTGGGGGCGCCGGGCGGCCCGGGTAGCCGGGCGGCGGGTCGAGCCGCTGGCCGGGGAAGCCGCCCATCTCGTACTTGAGCAGCTTCCGCGCCTTCTCCGGATCGGTCTCACCCTCCCCGTACGACGGGCAGAGGTGGGTGATCGGGCAGGCGCCGCAGGCCGGCTTGCGGGCGTGGCAGATGCGGCGGCCGTGGAAGATCACCCGGTGCGAGAGCATCGTCCACTCGCTCTTCGGGAAGATCGTGGCGACCTCGGCCTCGATCTTCACGGGGTCGTCGGACTCGGTCCACCGCCAGCGCCGGGCGAGCCGCATGAAATGGGTGTCGACGGTGATGCCGGGGACCCCGAAGGTGTTGCCCAGGACGACGAAGGCGGTCTTGCGGCCGACACCGGGGAGCTTGACGAGGTCTTCGAGGCGGCCGGGGACCTCGCCGCCGAAGTCGTCCCGGAGCGCGGCGGCGAGACCCATGATCGACTTGGTCTTGGCGCGGAAGAAGCCGGTGGGGCGGATGAGCTCCTCGACCTCCTCCGGCACGGCGGCGGCGAGGTCCTCGGGGGTGGGGTACTTCGCGAAGAGGGCCGGGGTGGTCTGGTTGACCCGCAGGTCGGTGGTCTGCGCCGAGAGGACCGTGGCGACGAGCAGCTCGAAGGGGTTGCGGAAGTCGAGCTCCGGATGGGCGTACGGGAAGACCTCGGCGAGCTCGCGGTTGATCCGGCGGGCCCGGCGGACCATCGCGAGCCGCGACTCGGGCTTGGCGGGCTTCACGGGCTTGGCGCCCTTCGCGGGCTCGGTGGTCTTCCCGGGCTCGGTGGTCTTCGCCGCCTTCACGGGCTTCGCCGCCTCCACGGGCTCGGCCGCCTTGGCGGCCTTGCCGGTCTTCGCGGTCTTCGCGGTCTTCGCGGTCTTCGCGGTCTTCGCGGTCTTCGCGGTCTTCGCGGTCTTCGCGGACTCCACAGGCTTCACGGGCTTCCGATTTGCGACTTTCGCCTGTTTCGACACGCCGTGTTCGCCCACAGCGGAATTACCTTCGGCCGACACTCTTTCAGCCCCCTTGGCCTGCGCTCTCACCGGCGAGTTGGACACCCGGCCAGCCTAGGGGCCACCACCGACATCCGCCCCGGGCGTGGCCGATCAGCGCCCAATCGGGCCCCTGACGTACGGACGAGCGACTCGGTACGTCAAACTTGTTGTGATTGATCGCACGGTTTTGTACGTCCGGCATCATGGGACGCAGGTCCCTGAGCAGGTCGACAGTATGGAGAGAACTCGTGGACGACGTTCTGCGGCGCGCCCCGCTCTTCGCGGCGCTCGATGACGAGCAGGCTGCCGAGCTGCGCGCCTCGATGAGTGAGGCGACGCTCGCCCGTGGCGACGCGCTCTTCCACGAGGGCGACCCCGGCGACCGCCTGTACGTGGTCACCGAGGGCAAGGTGAAGCTGCACCGCACCTCCCCCGACGGCCGGGAGAACATGCTGGCCGTCCTCGGCCCCGGCGAGCTGATCGGTGAGCTGTCGCTCTTCGACCCGGGCCCGCGTACCGCCACCGCCACCGCGCTGACCGAGGTCAAGCTGCTCGGCCTGGGCCACGGCGACCTCCAGCCCTGGCTGAACGCGCGCCCCGAGGTGGCCACCGCGCTGCTGCGCGCCGTCGCCCGCCGGCTGCGCAAGACCAACGACCAGATGTCCGACCTGGTCTTCTCCGACGTCCCGGGCCGTGTCGCCCGCGCGCTCCTCGACCTGTCGCGCCGCTTCGGCGTGCAGTCGGAGGAGGGCATCCACGTCGTCCACGACCTCACCCAGGAGGAGCTGGCCCAGCTGGTCGGCGCCTCCCGCGAGACGGTCAACAAGGCGCTCGCCGACTTCGCCCAGCGCGGCTGGCTGCGCCTGGAGGCCCGTGCCGTGATCCTGCTGGACGTGGAGCGTCTCGCGAAGCGCTCGCGCTAGGCATCCTCGTACGGACGCGACGAGCATCCTCGTACGAGAAAGGGCCGCCCCGGTCGACAGACGGGGGCGGCCCTTCCCGTACGCCGCCTACGGGCTCGTCGTCAGCGCTTCGAGCCGTCCACGATCACCGGCGCCGAGGAGCCGTTCGCGCAGGGCACGGTGTAGATCGGGTTCTTCGCCGCGGCCTCCTTGAACGCGTCGATGCACTGGTTCATGAGGACCCGGTCCGTCAGCGAGTCGTTGAGGATCTTGTTGGCGCGGGCGATGCCCTCCGCCTCGATCCGGCGGCGGTCGGCCTCGGCCTTGGCGGTGCGGGCGGCCTCGGTGGCGCGCTCGGTGGCCTGCTGCTGCTGGATCTTCCGGTCGATCTGGCCCTGGAGCGAGTCCGAGGGCTTCACGTTGCGCAGGTTGACCGTGGTCACGTCGATGCCGCGCGGGGCCAGGCGCTCCTTGATCAGGGCGCCGATCTCGGCGTTGATCTTCTCGCGGTCGGAGGCGTAGCCCTGCTCGCTGGTGTAGCGGGCGAAGACGTTACGGACGATCTCCCGGCTGTCCGGGTAGACGAGGCGCTGCTGGATGGCGTCCTCGCTGCCCGCGAGCTTGTAGAGCTCCACGGACTTGGTCGGGACGACGGCCCACTTGACGGTGACCTCGGCGTACATGACACCGCCCTGCGAGGACCGGACCTCGACCACGTCCTTGTCGGAGAGGTTGAGGTCGACCGGGCGGGTCGAGAAGGTCGTGACGTCGGTGAAGGGCGACTTCACGTGCATGCCGGAGGTCATGGGCGAGCCGACCTTGCCGAAGGCGACCGGCACGCCGACCTCGTACGCGCTGATCACGTACGTCATGCTCACGATCAACGAGAACACGCCGGCCAGGACCGCTCCGAGGGCGCCGAACTTCAGCCCCTTGGAGTCGTTGGCACGACCGACGAAGAAGAGCACCACTGCGGCTATGACCAGCAGGATGGCAATGACGAACACGGGCGTTCCCCCCGAAAGCTACGGCCAGAAGTAAGCGGAGCGTAAAGCACAGGTCAAGACGACCGACGCGCCGGGGCCCCGCTCGGTTCCGGATCGTGACATCTCCGCCCGGCCCTCAGACCAGACCGCGCTCCCTCAGGTACTCCAGCTGCGCCCGTACGGACAGCTCGGCCGCCGGCCACAGCGAGCGGTCCACGTCCGCGTACACATGGGAAACGACCTCCGCGGCCGTCCGGTGGCCGTTCTCGACCGCCGTCTCCACCTGGGCCAGCCGGCTCGCCCGGTGCGCCAGATAGAACTCCACGGCCCCCTGCGCGTCCTCCAGGACCGGTCCGTGCCCCGGCAGGACCGTGTGCACCCCGTCGTCGACGGTGAGCGAGCGCAGCCGCCGCAGCGAGTCCAGGTAGTCGCCGAGGCGCCCGTCCGGATGGGCCACCATCGTCGTCCCGCGCCCCAGGATCGTGTCGCCCGTCAGGACGGCCCGGTCGGCCGGCAGGTGGAAGGAGAGCGAGTCGGAGGTGTGGCCGGGCGTCGGGACGACCCTCAGCTCAAGGCCGCCGACGGTCACCACGTCCCCCGCGCCGAGCCCCTCGTCGCCGAGCCGCAGCGCCGGGTCGAGGGCCCGTACGGCCGTCCCGGTCAGCTCGGCGAAGAGCCCGGCGCCCTCGGCGTGGTCCGGGTGTCCGTGGGTCAGCAGCGTGAGCGCGACCCGCTTGCCGAGCTTCCCGGCGGTGTCGATCACGTGCCGCAGATGGCTCTCGTCGAGCGGCCCCGGGTCGACGACCACGGCGAGGTCGGAGCCCGGCTCGGAGAGCAGCCAGGTGTTGGTGCCGTCCAGGGTCATCGCGGACGGGTTCGGCGCGAGGACGTTCACGGCGCGCTCGGTCGCGGGCCCGGACACCACGAGTCCGCGCGGCTGGCCGGGCAGGGCGGCGGCGTCGCTCATCGCGCGCCTCCCATCGGAATGATCTTGGTGAACTCCTCGTGGCCCGGCCAGCTCAGGACCAGCTCGTCGCCCTCCAGACGGGCCTGTGCGAGCACCGGGGTCATGTCCTGCTCCCGCGCCCCCGCGAGGGCGTCGGCGGCCGTGCCGTACGGCTCCAGGGTGCGCAGGGTCGAGATCGTCGGCGGCATCATCGTCAGCTCGCCCCGGTCGTAGCCGGCGGCGGCGTCCGCCGGGCGGATCCAGACGGTCCGGTCGGCCTCCGTGGAGGCGTTCCGGGTGCGCTGCCCGGCCGGCAGGGCGGCCACGAAGAACCAGGTGTCGTACCGGCGCTGCTCGAACTCCGGCGTGATCCAGCGGGCCCACGCGCCGAGCAGGTCGGAGCGGACGACGAGCCCGCGCCGGTCCAGGAAGTCGGCGAAGGACAGCTCGCGGGCGACGAGCGCCTCCCGGTCCCGCTCCCAGTCCTCGCCGGTCGTGTCGCCGACGACCTCGTCCTCGGTCTCCCCGGCGAGCAGGACGCCCGCCTCCTCGTACGTCTCGCGTACGGCGGCGCAGACCACGGCCTGGGCCTGCGCGGGGTCGTCGAGGCCGAGCCGGGCCGCCCAGGTCTCCAGGGAGGGCCCCGCCCAGCGCACCGGGTGCTCGTCGCGCGGGTCGACCCCGCCGCCGGGGTAGGCGTACGCCCCGCCGGCGAAGGCCATCGAGGCGCGGCGGCGCAGCATGTGGACGTCGGGACCTGCGGCCCCGTCCCGCAGCAGCAGGACGGTGGCGGCGCGCCGCGGGGTCACCGGGGTGAGCTCACCGGCGGCGAGGGCGCGGATGCGGTCGGGCCACTCGGGCGGGTACCACTGACCATTCGACATGGCCGGATGCTATGCGCAAGTACTTGAATGCACGAGAGCCGGTTCCCGCCGGGTGGACCCTTGCGGGCCCGGGCGGAAGAACCGGCTCTGTGACGTGTGCGGACGGCCGCAGGCGGAGGCTCAGGCCTCGACCAGCTCGACCTGGACCTCGACCTCGACCGGGGCGTCGAGCGGCAGCACGGTCACGCCGACGGCGCTGCGCGCGTGCACGCCCTTGTCGCCCAGGACCGCGCCCAGCAGCTCGCTGGCGCCGTTGACGACGCCCGGCTGCCCGGTGAAGTCGGAGGCCGAGGCGACGAAGCCGACGACCTTCACGACCCGCTTGATCCGGTCGAGGTCACCGGCGACCGACTTCACGGCCGCGAGGGCGTTCAGCGCGCAGGTGGCGGCGAGCTTCTTGGCCTCCTCGGCGGTGACCTCGGCGCCGACCTTGCCGGTCAGCTGGAGTTCGCCGCCCACCATCGGGAGCTGGCCCGAGGTGTAGACGTACACGCCCGACTGCACGGCCGGCTGGTAGGCGGCCAGCGGCGGCACCACGGCGGGCAGGGTCAGGCCGAGTTCGGCGAGCTTCGCCTCGACGGCCCCGCTCACGACTTGGCCCGCTTCAGGTAGGCCACGAGCTGCTCGGGGTTGTTCGGCCCGGGCACGACCTGGACGAGCTCCCAGCCGTCCTCGCCCCAGGTGTCCAGAATCTGCTTGGTCGCGTGCACCAGAAGCGGCACCGTGACGTACTCCCACTTGGTCATGGGCCCGACTGTATCCGCTGACGCGGGGCGGCTCTCCGAGGCCGCCCTGAAGCCGCCCCCTGGGGGCTTCTCAGGGGCGGCCTCCTGATTGGGCACGGCCGCCAGTGGTTAGGCTCGACAGCGTGAGCAGGCTCCAGGTCGTCAGCGGCAAGGGCGGTACCGGTAAGACGACGGTCGCCGCCGCCCTCGCGCTCGCCCTCGCGACGGAGGGCAAGCGCACCCTTCTCGTCGAGGTCGAAGGCAGACAGGGCATCGCACAGCTCTTCGAGACGGAGGCCCTTCCGTACGAGGAACGCAAGATCGCCGTCGCCCCGGGCGGCGGGGAGGTGTACGCGCTGGCGATCGACGCCGAGCGCGCGCTCCTCGACTACCTCCAGATGTTCTACAAACTGGGCACCGCGGGGCGGGCCCTGAAGAAGCTCGGCGCGATCGACTTCGCGACGACGATAGCGCCGGGCGTCCGGGACGTCCTGCTGACCGGCAAGGCGTGCGAGGCGGTCCGGCGGCGCGAGAAGCACGGCGGCCACACCTACGACCACGTGGTCATGGACGCGCCGCCCACGGGCCGCATCACCCGTTTCCTCAACGTCAACGACGAGGTGGCCGGGCTGGCGAGGATCGGCCCGATACACAACCAGGCGCAGGCCGTGATGCGGGTCCTCAAGTCCCCCGAGACGGCCGTGCACCTGGTGACCCTCCTGGAGGAGATGCCGGTCCAGGAGACCGCCGACGGCATCGCGGAGCTCCGCGCGGCCGAACTGCCGGTGGGGCGGGTCGTGGTGAACATGGTCCGGCCGCACGTCCTCGACGAGGCGGCGGTACGGGCCGCCTCCGGCGACCACCGGGACGCGATCGCCAGGACGCTGGCCTCCGTGGGCGTCGCGGGCGGTACGACGCTCGTCGAGCCGCTCCTGGACCAGGCGTCCGAGCATGCCCGGCGGGTGGAGCTGGAGCGGGCGCAGCGCGCGGTCCTGGACGACATCGGCGTCCCCTCGTACCAACTCCCGTTCCTGGGGGACGGGGCGGACATCGCGGGGCTCTACCGACTGGCGAAGGAACTGCGGAAGCAAGGGGTGGGCGCGTGACGGAGAAGTCCCCCGAGGCGCACGGGCTCGACGCCGTTCCGGTCCTGGACCTCGA
Source organism: Streptomyces sp. NPDC088707 (assembly GCF_044752725.1). NCBI lineage: Bacteria > Bacillati > Actinomycetota > Actinomycetes > Kitasatosporales > Streptomycetaceae > Streptomyces > Streptomyces sp. NPDC088707. The sequence goes on from NZ_JBIVLV010000003.1 coordinate 163,111, forward strand.
CCCGCTGATCGACGACCTCGGCACCCGCATCATCGTCTGCTGCGGCGCGGGCGGGGTCGGAAAGACGACGACGGCGGCGGCGCTCGGCGTGCGGGCGGCGGAGCGCGGCCGCCGGGTCGTCGTCCTCACCATCGACCCGGCCCGCCGGCTCGCCCAGTCGATGGGCATCGACTCGCTCGACAACACCCCGCGCAAGGTCGACGGGATCAAGGGCTCCGACGGCGGCGAACTGCACGCGATGATGCTGGACATGAAGCGGACCTTCGACGAGATCGTCGAGGCGCACGCGGAGCCCGACCGGGCGCGGGCGATCCTGGAGAACCCCTTCTACCAGTCTCTTTCGGCCGGATTCGCCGGCACGCAGGAGTACATGGCGATGGAGAAGCTGGGCCAGCTCAGGGCGCGCGACGAGTGGGACCTGATCGTCGTGGACACCCCGCCGTCCCGCTCCGCGCTGGACTTCCTGGACGCGCCGAAGCGGCTCGGGTCCTTCCTCGACGGGAAGTTCATCAAGCTGCTCATGGCCCCGGCGAAGGTGGGCGGCCGGGCCGGGATGAAGTTCCTGAACGTCGGCATGTCGATGATGACGGGGACCCTCGGCAAGCTGCTGGGGGGTCAGTTCCTGAAGGACGTGCAGACGTTCGTCGCGGCGATGGACACCATGTTCGGCGGTTTCCGGACCCGCGCCGATGCCACGTACAAGCTGCTCCAGGCCCCGGGCACGGCCTTCCTCGTGGTCGCCACGCCGGAGCGGGACGCGCTGCGGGAGGCCGCGTACTTCGTGGAGCGGCTGGCCGCCGAGGAGATGCCGCTGGCGGGTCTCGTCCTCAACCGCGTGCACGGCAGCGCCGCCGCCCGGCTTTCGGCCGAGCGGGCGCGGGCCGCGGCGGAAAATCTTGACGAGGGGCGCATTGTGGATCAGGGGGCCGGGAAGACTGAGCGAGGTGGCTCCCCGGCCACCGAGCCCGAGCACGAGCCGTCAGATCTCGCCACCGCCGCCACCGCAGCACCTCCCGTACACCAGGCTGCCCCCACAGCCGACCCGGCACAGGAATCAGCTGGAGACGTCGCAGAGCACACCGAGCACGGAGACGACACCGACGTACGACATCTCACCGCGGGACTTCTGCGCCTGCATGCCGAGCGCATGCGGGTGCTCGCGCGTGAGCAGCGCACGCGTGACCGCTTCACCGCGCTTCACCCCGAGGTGGCGGTGACCGAAGTGGCGGCCCTGCCCGGCGACGTGCACGACCTCGCCGGGCTGCGGGCCATCGGCGACCGGCTCACGGCCGGGCGGTGACCCTGGTCGTACGGAGCCCTGTCGAGGCCCGGCCCCTCAGGGCCCGACCCGTCGGGCCCCGGCCCACCGCGGCCTAGCCGACCGCGGCGTACGCCTCGTACGTCGCGTCGTCCTCGATCGCCACGGGCAGCAGGCCCGCTCCCCGCTCGTACTCCGTGCGCGCGGTCTCCAGGAGCCGGCGCCACGAGGTGACGGTCGGCCTGCGGCGCAGCAGGGCGCGGCGCTCGCGCTCCGTCATGCCGCCCCACACGCCGAACTCCACGCGGTTGTCGAGGGCGTCGGCGAGGCACTCGGTGCGCACCGGGCATCCGGTGCACACCGCCTTCGCCCTGTTCTGTGCCGCTCCCTGTACGAAAAGTTCATCCGGATCGGTAGTGCGGCAGGCCGCCTGCGCACTCCAGTCAGCTACCCAGCCCATACCGGCGCCGTCCTCTCCCGAATCGAGGCTCCCCCACGGCGGCAGCGGCATATTCACCGCTGCCAGTTGGGACGTTACGGAAGGTGGGCACAGCGCAACACCCCCTTCGGGCCCAATCTTGGATGGCCCGAACGGACTATGCGTGCGCGTCAGATCACCCAGGGGAGTGATCGAAGGACATGCGTGAGCAAGCGGACATATCACCTGGATACGTCCGACTTCGACGATGCCACTTCGGGCACCGTGTGACGCATGAGCCGGAATCGGACACAAGGTCCCCATGTTTCGGGGTCACGGGGATTCATGCCGAAGTCACACCCGGGTCTTGATGCCAGACCACACTGCTGTGACAGTTGGGAGCAGCTTAGGCCAAGGCATATACGTGTGTCCGGCGAATGAGAACGTAGGCTGCCCCCATGGCAAAGAAGCGCTCCGGCGGTGGTCTGACCGGGACCCAGCAGGCCGCCAAGTTCCTCGGTGTCAGTGTGCTCGCGGGAGCCGTGCTGGCGGGCATCGCCCTGCCCGCGGCCGGCGCACTGGGCCTGGCCGCGAAGGGCACGGTCGAGGGGTTCGACGAGATCCCCTCCAACCTGAAGACCCCACCGCTGAGTCAGCGCACCAAGATCCTCGACTCCGAGGGCGGTCTGATCGCGACGGTGTACTCGCGGGACCGGACGGTCGTCCCGCTCGACAAGATCTCCCCGTACATGCAGAAGGCGATCGTCGCGATCGAGGACGGCCGCTTCTACGAGCACGGGGCGATCGACCTCAAGGGCGTGCTGCGCGCGATCAACCGCAACGCGCAGTCGGGCGGGGTCTCGCAGGGCGCGTCCACCCTCACCCAGCAGTACGTGAAGAACGTCTTCGTCGAGGAGGCCGGTGACGACCCCGAGAAGGTCGCGCAGGCCACCCAGCAGACCATCGGCCGCAAGGTCCGCGAGCTGAAGTTCGCGATCCAGGTCGAGGAGGAGCTGGGCAAGAAGAAGATCCTGGAGAACTACCTCAACATCACGTTCTTCGGGCAGCAGGCGTACGGCATCGAGGCGGCCTCCCAGCGGTACTTCTCCAAGCACGCCGCCGACCTGAGCCTCGGCGAGGCGGCGATGATGGCCGGTCTCGTCCAGTCGCCCAGCCGCTACGACCCGATCAACGACATCCAGGAAGCCACCAAGCGCCGCAACGTGGTCCTCCAGCGGATGGCCGACGTGAAGGACATCAGCCAGGCCGAGGCGGACACGGCGAAGGCCTCTCCGCTCAAGCTGAAGGTCAGGACCCCGAAGAACGGCTGCATCACCGCCGTCGACGGCGCCGGCTTCTTCTGCGACTACGTCCGCAAGACGATCCTCGGCGACCCGGTCTTCGGCAAGACGGCCGAGGAGCGGACGAAGCTGTGGAACCTGGGCGGACTCACCGTCAAGACCACGCTCGACCCGCGCGCGCAGGCCGCCGCCAACGAGGCCGCCGTCGCGAAGATCAACAAGGACGACCCGGTCGCCGCCTCCGTCGTGCAGGTCCAGCCCGGCACCGGCAAGATCCTCTCGATGGGCCAGTCCCGCCCGTACGGCCTGGACCAGAAGCAGCACCAGACGACGCTGAACCTCGCCGTCGGCAGCAAGATGGGCGGCACGACGTACGGCTTCCAGGTCGGCTCGACCTTCAAGCCGATCACGGCCGCGGCGGCACTCGAGAAGGGCCTGAGCCCGGCGCAGAGCTTCGACACCCCCTGGAAGATCAACATCCCGGAGGGCGACTTCACCCGCTGCGACGGCAAGCCGGCCGGCTACCAGAACTGGGAGATCGGCAACGAGCTCAAGTCGGAGGAGGGCTCCTTCGACATGACCAGCGCCCTGGGCAAGTCCATCAACACGTACTTCGCCAAGCTGGAGCAGATGGCCGGCCTGTGCGAGACGATCACGATGGCCAAGAACGTCGGGTACGAGCGTGAGCTCGGCAAGAAGGTCAAGGAACTCCCCTCGATCACCCTCGGCGCGCAGGAGAGCACCCCGCTCGACATGGCGACCGTCTACGCGACCTTCGCCAACCGCGGCATGCACTGCACCCCGATCGCCATCGAGTCCGTCAAGGCCGCCAACGGCGACAAGCTCAACGTGCCGGACACCAAGTGCACCCGCGCCATGAGCGAGCGCACCGCCGACATGATCAACCAGATGCTGAAGGGCGTCGTCGAGGACGGCACGGGCACCAAGGCCGGCCTCAGCGACCGCGACAACGCGGGCAAGACCGGTACGACCAACGACCGCAAGGACGCCTGGTTCGTCGGGTACACCCCGAACCTCTCCACCGCCGTCTGGGTCGGTGACGACGTCGGCGAGAAGCAGTCGATGTACGACATCACCATCGGCGGCGTGACCTACGACAAGGTCTGCGGTGGCTGCCTCCCCGGCCCCATCTGGAAGATCGCGATGACCGGGGCCCTCAACGCCTCGGAGACTCCGGGCTTCGCCCCCATCTCCGTACCGCGGGCCGAGAAGCCCAAGGACCCGAAGGAAGGCGACGAGGGCCCGAACAAGCCGAACAAGCCCCGTAAGCCGGGCGATGGCAAGCCGGGCGACGGCAAGCCGGGCGACACCAAGCCCCCGGCCAACACGTTCCCGCCGATCACCCTCCCGGACGGCGTCATCGGCGGCGGCAACGGCCGCGGCGGAAACCGCTGACGGCACACGGATACGCGTGAGGGCGCCCCCACCTCGGTGGGGGCGCCCTCTTCGCTTCGGTCCGCCGCTGCTCCCGGGGGATCAGCCCGCGAGGAGCTTCTTCACGGAGGCGGCGACCCGCCCGCCTTCGGCCTGGCCGGCCACCTTCGGGTTCACGATCTTCATGACGGCGCCCATGGCGCGCGGGCCCTCGGCGCCCGCCGCCTTCGCCTCCGCGACGGCCGCCGCGACGATCCCGTCGAGCTCCTCGTCGCTGAGCTGCTTCGGCAGGTACGCGTCGAGGAGGACCCCCTCCGCCTTCTCCCGCTCGGCCGACTCCAGGCGACCGCCCTGGGCGAAGGCCTCCGCGGCCTCGCGGCGCTTCTTCGCCTCCTTGGCGATCACCTTCTGCACCTCGTCGTCGGAGAGTTCGCGCTTGGTCTTGCCCGCGACCTCCTCCTTCTGGATCGCGGTGATGGTCAGCCGCAGGGTCGAGGAGCGCAGTTCGTCGCGCTCCCGGATCGCGGCGTTGAGGTCGGCCTGGAGCTTCGCCTTCAGCGTGGTCATGGGGTCAAGTGTGGCAGGTGCGGCGCCCCACCCGCCCGCGCATTTACGCCCGGAGGGTCTGCGACGATGGGGGGATGCGCGCACGGTACGGCATCCCCCTGAAGATCACGGCAGGCCTCACGGCCACGGCGGCCGCGGGAATCGTCTACGCGGCGGGCTTCGAGGCCCGCTCGTTCCGGCTCCGCCGCGTGACGGTCCCGGTGCTCCCGCCCGGCATGGCCGATCTGCGGGTCCTTCAGGTGTCCGACATCCACATGGTCAGCGGCCAGCGCAAGAAGCGCGCCTGGCTCCAGTCCCTCGCCGGGCTCCGCCCGGACTTCGTCGTCAACACCGGCGACAACCTCTCCGACCCGGAAGCGGTGCCGGAGGTCCTCGACGCGCTCGGCCCGCTGATGGAGTTCCCGGGCGTGTACGTCTTCGGCTCCAACGACTACTACGGGCCCCGGCTCCGCAACCCCGCCCGCTACCTCCTGGAGAGGGCGCAGGGCCGGCACGGCCTCAACGGCAACAAGCCGGTCGTCGGCGCCGTCCACAACCCGTGGGAGGACATCAAGGACGGCTTCGACGCGGCCGGATGGGTGGACCTCACCAACACCCGCGGCCGGCTGAAGCTCCCACAGGCGGACCTCGCGTTCACCGGCGTCGACGACCCGCACATCAAGCGCGACCGGTACGAGCGGGTGGCCGGCGGCCCCGACGCGTCGGCCGACTTCTCGGTGGGCGTGGTCCACGCCCCGTACCTGCGCGCGCTCGACGCCTTCACGGGCGACGGATACGAGCTGCTCCTCGCCGGGCACACCCACGGCGGTCAGCTGTGCATCCCCTTCTACGGGGCGCTCGTCACCAACTGCGACCTGGACACCGACCGGGTGAAGGGCCTCTCCACCCACACGGTGGGCGACCGCACGTCCTACCTCCACGTCTCGGCGGGCTGCGGCACCAGCCGCTACACCCCGGTCCGCTTCGCCTGCCCGCCCGAGGTCACCCTCCTCACGCTGACGGCCCGCGCCTGACCTCCACGGTGGGGAGCATGATCACGCCGAACCGCGCGACCACCGTCCCGGCGTCCGCCGTGCTCCCCGCCGCCCGCAGGCCGTACGCCGCGTTCCTTCGCGGACGGTCCTGGACCTCCTGCTCCTCACCGCCCCGGGCACCCTCCGACGGCGCCACGCCGCCCAGTGGCTCACGATCCCGGGCCTGGACCGCATCCGACCTGCGCCGCGACCGCCGGAAAACCGGATTTCGCCTCAGCGCGCGCGTGGGCTAAAGTAATCGATGTCGCCGCGACGTGAACAACAGAGCAGCGACATCGGGGTGTAGCGCAGCTTGGCAGCGCGCTTCGTTCGGGACGAAGAGGTCGTGGGTTCAAATCCCGCCACCCCGACAGCCGAAACAGCAGGTGAGCCACCTAGCAACATTGCTAGGTGGCTCACCTGTTTCTGTCTGCGTGTGTATCTGCGTGACTACCGCTCCTCGCGTGTCTACGACCGCTGCGGATCGCCGCCGAAGATCCCGTCCATGACCACGGCACCGGTCTGGATCACGGGCCGGATCTACTTCCCGTACACCTCCTCGGTCAATGCCGTCCCGGAGTGCCCGACGAGGCGAGAGATCACCTCCAGCGGGACGCCCCGGTCGGAGAGCAGGGATACGAAACTGTGCCGGAGCTCCCGGGGCGTCCACTCGTCGGGATTGATCCCGACGATGCCCTTGAGCGCCTGGCGGAAGGCGCGGCGGACGTTGGCCGCGTCGAGCGGCTTGCCCACGGCCGAGGAGAAGACGAGGCCGTGTTCCTCCCACTTCTCGTCCGCGGCGAGCCGGTCCCAGCCCTGATCTTCGATACCAGAGGGCTTCGACGCAGCACGCCGGCAGGGCGAGCGTCCGCCGGGACTTCCGGGTCTTAGCGTCGCAGGCCGATGTCGTCACCGAGGACATGCAAGCCATCGCTGACGCACTCACCACGGAGTAGCTGTAGGACCAAGGGGAGCTGTTACAGGTTTCTCTACCTCATCAAGGCACCCGCCGCGCACGGCGCGGCGCGCGCGGCCCGTCGCCCGGGCCTGCGCTCCTGTCTGCGCCCCGCTCCAGCCCGGGCGCCGGCCGCACGCCTGACGGCTTGGGTTGATGGGCGACGAACCACGATGCGGCCGAGGCAGTATGCGGGTGCGGCTCAGAACGATGCCTCCGGCGGGGGCGCTCAGGCTCCGGGATGAAGGGGGCTCGTGGGCGGGTGCCGGCAGTGGGGTGTGGCGGTGGGGAACTCCCATCCCGTCTGCCGTCGACCCAGGCAGAGCCGAGCAGACACGGCACCGGGCGTCCAGGTCGTTCGTACAGTGGCGCGCTCCTCCTGGACGCCCGGCACCGCGCCTACTCCACGGCGTGTGGGTCGACGGCAGACGGGATGGGAGTTGGGGCGAGTTACGGGAAAGGTCAGCGGTCTGGTGGGGCGTGAGAGCTCAGCCGAAGCCATCCCATCGCCATCAGCAGGTCGCTACGGTATTGATCACCCACATCGGAGGTCCCATGGCTGACTACGCTGCACATGCGCACAAAGCTCAGGAGCTGCTCGAAGCGGCCGAGCGAGGGGAGAAGCGAGGGCTCTCCGCCGAGACCCGCATACGAATGGCTCAGGTTGAAGCACTTCTTGCGCTTGCTGCCGCAGTAGATAGGCAGGGGAAGAACTCCACATCCCGCGAGGGGTGACGTGCTGCTTGGCAAGGGGGCGCCGGTGATGTCCGTTGAGTGGTGAGTGTCCAACTGCGTGACAACGCCGACGAACAGCGGCGGACGAGCGGGAACGTCTACGGACCATCAGCGCAGGTGAGAGGCCCAGCAGCCCAAGGATGAACACGCACCCGAGTTGCTTCGGGACCAAGAGCTCGTGGGTTCGAATCCCGCCACCCCGTCAGCCGTATGACCAGTTCAGGGGCCTGATCCGCGAAAGCGGGTCAGGCCCCTGAGTGGGTTCCGGGGTTCCGGGGCTCTGTGTTGCCGGGGCTCCCGGGGTCTCAGGGGTGGGCCGTCGCCCGTGGGCGGGCGGCGGTCGGCGGGTCAGATGACCGGCGGGCGGCCCAGGCGGGTCATGTGGCGGACCGTGGACCAGCGCATGGGGTGGCGGGGGCCGCAGGAGCGGCGGACGCCCTCGGCGAAGCCGGCGAACCAGGACGCGAGGCCCGGCAGGGAGCGGGTGCGGGCCAGCGTGAGGAGGGTCCAGACGCCCAGGTAGACGGGGACGAGCAGGGCCGGCAGGTTGCGCTTGGCGAGCCAGACCCGGTTGCGGGCCGTCATCCGGTAGTAGACGGCGTGCCGGGCCGGGCTGGTCTTCGGGTGCTGGAGGAGGAGTTTCGGCTCGTAGACGACCTTCCAGCCCGCGTCGAGGGCGCGCCAGGCCATGTCGGTCTCCTCGTGGGTGAAGAAGAAGTCCTCCGGCCAGCCGCCGATCTCGTCGAGCATCGCCATCGACAGGCCGTGGCCGCCGCCCAGGAAGGTCGTGACCTCGCCGCCGCGCATCGGGTCCTTCGCCCCGAGGCGCGGGACGTGGCGGCGCTGCGTCTCGCCCGTCTCGTCGGCGATGCGGAACGACACGACGCCCAGCGCGTCGTCCCCCTCGTACAGGTCGGCCAGACGGCGGAAGACGTCCTTGTCGACGAGCAGGCCGTCGTCGTCGAGGTCCACCAGCACGTCGACGTCGCCGAACGCGCGCAGGGTCTCGATCGCGACGTTCCGGCCCCCGGACACGCCCCGGTTCTCGGGCAGTTCGACCCCGGTCACGCCCTCGGGGAGCTCCGGCAGGGTGCCGGTGCCGTTGCCGACGACCACGATCCGGGTGGCGGCCTCGTCCTGCGCCGCCACGGCGTCGAGCAGTGCCCGCAGCTCGTCGGGGCGCGTGCCCATCGTCAGTACCGCCACACCCACACGAGGTCGCGCCACGACTCTCTCCGTTCCACGGTCACCGGCGTCCGCCGGCACTCATCTCCGGACTCGTTCCGGTCCGCGATGCTAACCGGCCGGCGCCACCTTCCGTTCACCCGAGCCTCGGTTGTCGTCCATCGCCCCGCCCGTATCACCGGGGCGGGGGCGCCGGACGTGGGCTTCTTCACGCGGGCCGGCGGACGCCCCGGGGGGAGCGCGGCGAACGGTGTCGCCCGGCGGCTCTACGCTGGTTCCCTTCCGTCAAGTTGATCGATCGTCGAAGGAGTGGTCTCCAGGTGCTGGTCGCGGACCGATATCGGCTTCATGTGTGTATCGGCCGGGGCGGTATGGGTGAGGTGTGGCAGGCCACCGACGAGGTGCTCGGCCGGGACGTCGCCGTGAAGCTGATGCTGGCGCACGGGACCGACCCCTCCGCCGCCGACCGGTTCCGGCTGGAGGCACAGACCGCCGCCCGGCTGAGCCACCCGCACGTGGTGGGCGTCTTCGACTTCGGCACCTGGGACGGAAAGCTGTTCCTCGTCATGGAGTTGGTGGAGGGCGACAGCCTCGCCGACAGTCCGTCCGACCCGCTGCTGCTGCCCGCCGAGCGGGTCGCCGTGGTCGCCGCGCACGCCGCCGCCGGGCTCGCCGCCGCGCACCGGCAGGGTGTCGTGCACCGGGACATCAAGCCGGGGAACCTGCTGGTCGACGCCGACGGGACGGTGAAGCTCGCCGACTTCGGCATCGCCCGCTTCGTCGACGACCCCTCGGCGGCGCTCACCACGACGGGCCAGATCGTCGGCACGGGGCTGTACCTCGCCCCCGAGCGGGCCCTCGGACAGCCTGCCTCGCCCGCCTCCGACGTGTACTCGCTCGGCTGCGTGCTCTACCAACTCCTCACCGGCCGCCCGCCGTTCCGCGCGGACACCGCCACGGCCCTGCTGTACCAGCACATCGACACCGCGCCGGTGCCGCCCGGCCGGCTCGGGGTGGCGTTGCCGCCCGAGTTCGAGACGTATCTGCTGAGCCTGCTGGCCAAGCAGCCGGAGCAGCGGCCGCCGGCGCAGGCGATCGCGGACTGGTTCTCCTCCGGCGCCTGGCGCGCCTATGCCGCACCCGCCCCGGCACGGCCCGCGCGGCATGCCCCGCACCACACCACCGGCCTCCCGGCGGGCGCCGCAGGCCGCTCCGGCCCGATGCCGGGGTCCGGTCGGGTGCCGGGAGCGGGACACATACCCGGGGCCGCCCCGATGCATGGCTCCGGGCCCCTGCCCGTACCCGCGCCGATGCCCCCGCAGGCCCGCAGACCGGCGCCCGCGCAGGCGCACAGACCCCCGTCGGCCGGGGCGCCCGCCTCCCGGCGTCGTGAGCGGCCCGCCGGCAGCACCACGGGCGCGCTCGCGGAGCTCTCCCGGCGCCGCCCCCGCAAGACGGCCGCCGTCGCAGGCGCCATCGCCTTCGTGGTCTTCCTGATCATCGGGATGGCCTGGCTCTCCTGATCCCCGGCTGCCGTACGGCGTCGGCGGCACGGGTTCCTCTCAGTACGGCCTCGGTGTCATCGCGCGCGGCTCCCCGTCCGCCGTCGCGAGCAGCAGGCAGCGCGGCTCGTCCGGGCCCGTGGCGGCCAGCACGGTCACCGTCGTCGGCGGGTCGGTCGGCAGCTCGACCGGGACCGGGACCGGCTGGTCGCCCTTGATCGCGGCATGGCCGGTCTCCTTGCCGTCGACGAGGATCTCGACGACGGACCTGTGCCCGGTCTGGACGGTCGCGGAGACCGAGTGCCCGAGGTGGTCGATGTGGAAGTGGTGCCGTCGGCTCATGGGTGACCTCCGTCCCTCCAGAGTAGGTACGGACCCCCGATCCCGCCGCTCCCGCGGCGCCCGGGAGGGATCACGGCCGGGGTGCGGCCCCACCGGCCCGGTGGTCAGATGGACCGGTACGCCGATCAGCGCCCCCGCGGAACGGAGCCCCCGCATGACCGAGCGCCGGCCTCAGCGACTCGCCCAGACGAGTGCACCGAGCAGGATCAGGGTCCCCAGGGTCCCGAGGTTGACCACCTTGTACTGGAGGAAGACCGCGGCGAACTCGCGCATGATCGCCGACGGCCAGAAGTAGGCGGCGGTCGGCGAGCCCACCACCTGGCCGTCCACACCCGCGCGGCGGGCCAGGATGGCGGCCCTGAAGGCGTGGTAGTTGTTGGTGACGATCACGCACGAGGAGCCCGGCCGGTCCCGCTCCATCAGCTCCTTGCTGAAGATCATGTTCTCCTCGGTGGTGCGGGAGCGGTCCTCACGCACCAGCGCGCCCTGCGGGAAGCCGCGCTCGACGAGGTAGTCGGCCATCGCGTGGGACTCGGGAACCTCCTCGTCGGGGCCCTGGCCGCCCGAGACGACGAGGACGGGGGCGCCGTCGCGCCGCTCGCACGCGGCCAGCGTCTCGTGCACCTCGCGCCCCCGGTCCAGGCGGCTCGCGAGGAGCGGGGGCACCCGGCGGCCACCGATCAGGCCGGAGCCGAGCACGACGACGTAGTCGGCGTCGCGGCGGATCCTCATGCGGCCGTACAGGAAGGAGTAGCCGACGAAGCAGACGAAAAGGAAGGAGACGTAGCCGAGGACGAGGAGGAGGGTGACGACGACTATCCGCAGGGCCCACGAGTCGGTGGCGGCGGCCGTCGCCGCCAGGACCATCACGCCGAACATGCCGAGGCCGGCGAGGAGCGAGAGCAGGTTGGACGGGCTCCTGCCCTCCTTGCGGACCATCTTCACGCCGTTCGCGGTGAGCAGCCCCGCGAGGACGACCGGGCCGAGGCCGAGCACCAGCAGCCCGCAGATCATCACTGTCTCGGCGACGCCGGGCGGAGCGTCCTCGATCCCGGCGAGCAGCCCGATCCCGAAGAACGTGACGGCGAGGCCGAGGAGCACGGCGTTGCCGAAACGGCGCCGGTCCCGTCGTACACCGAGCGCGAAGAACAGCAGGAAGACCACGGCGACGGCGAAGGCGTACGACATGACGGCATCGTAGGCGGCCCTCAGGCCTCCCCCGCCAGGGTGAACAGGCCGCGCCGCGCGCCCTCCTCGTAGGCGTACCGGAGTTCCCGGCCGCCGAGCAGCAGCCGGAGCGCCCGCTCACTCCGTGCCCGGGTCGCCACGCAGAACTCCGCCGGCCGGTACGAGGTGTCGAAGACCGAGTTCCGCAGCAGGTCCACCGCGCCCAGGAGATGGGCCGCCGCGTCCCGCCGGCCCGCCGACACCCGGATCTGGGCGAGGAGTTCCGCCGCACCGGCCGCGCCCGCCGCCGAGCCCATGCGCAGATGCTCCCGGAGGGCCCACCGGGCGTGCTCGGCGGCCCGCTCCGGATCCCCGTCCCACGCCGCGAGCTCGGCGCGGGCGATGGACGACCAGGCCTCGGCGTGCTGGTCGCGGCCCCGCCACGACCAGCGGCTCTTCCGGTCCAGGTCGGCCTGGTCGAGGGCCTCCTGTGCGGCCTCCGGGTCCGTGCGGCACAGGGCGAGCGCGATGCCCGCCCAGCACGCGTGCCGGGTCGGGCCGAACTCCGGGTACTCCCCCATCAGCGCGAGGGCCTCCCGGAACTCGTCCGCCGCCGCGCGCGTGCGCCCCTGGTAGAGCGCGGTCGAGCCGCGCAGATGGGCGAGCAGCCCCAGGGCTCCGTCGTCCCCGTCCCGTACGGCCGCCGCCCAGGCCCGGACGAGGAGCGGATCGGCCTCCTCCGGGCGGCCCGACTCCAGCTCGAGGAACGCGGCGAGCCACAGGGCGCGGGCCGTCGGCTCCCCGTCGAGCAGGGCGAGGGCGTGCCGCAGCCGGGTCCGGCCCTCGGCGACCCGCCCGCAGACCACCCACAGGAACCACAGCGAGACGGCGATCTCGACGGCGGTGGCCGCCTCCTCGTCCCGCGCGTGCGGCGCGGTCGTCGGGTCCATGGCGGCTGCCAGGTCGGGGAGTTCGCGCAGGGCCAGGTCGCGGGCGTCGAGCTGCCGGCCGCTCTGCCACCGGTCGGCGGCCCGCCGGGCGAGCTTCACGCACCACCGGCGGTGGCGCAGGACGAGGTCCGGGCGGTCGCCGCGTTCGGTGAGCCGGCGGGCGCCCACGGCCCGCATCGGGTGCGGCATCCAGTAGCGGGGGACGTCGTCCTCGCCGGCGAACAGGTCGTCGACGGGAAGGAGGGCGAGCGGCACGAGCCGGTCGAGGACGGCCAGGATCGTCCCCGGGGGCAGCGTCCACGACGCGCACACCTCGTGGACGGCGTCCCGGCCGAAGGTCCCCTCGAAGACGGACAGCCGCTCCCACAGGATCCGTTCGGCGGGCCCGCAGCGGGCGTATCCGCGCTCGGCGGCGGCGAGCTGGTCGGCGCTCACCGGCTCGCCCCAGAACGTCCGCTCCGCGGTCCCGGGTGGATCCTCGAACCCCATGCGCATCGCCCCCGTCCTCTCCCCGTGTGTGACTTGTGCCCGAGTGCATGGCGGACGACCGCCGTTGCCGCTTGAATGCGAATGCCTCGGTTCACCATCCTGGGGCGCCCCGGAACCCACACCCACGGTTTGCCGGGGATCGACCAGGGAGGGAAATGACGACCGGGGAATCCGTCCTGGGAGAGGCGGATCTTTCGCTGATCCACGCACTGCAGATGGCCCCGCGCGCCAGCTGGACCCAGCTCTCGGCCGTACTGGGCGCGAGTCCCGACACCCTCGCCCGGCGCTGGGAGCACCTCACGGCCGGGGGGTACGCCTGGAGTTCGCTGCTCGCCGCCCGCCACGGCTCGGACGAGATGCTCTACTCCTGGGTCGAGCTGGAGTGCGCCGCGGGCACCTCCGAGGCCATCGCGACCGAGGTCGCGGGCGATCGGCGCACCCTCGGCGTCCACCAGGTGACCGGTGACGCCGACCTCGTCCTGCTCGTGATCAGCCCCGATCTGTACGCCCTCGACGGCTACCTCGCGGGACGCGTGCGGCGGCTGCCCGGGGTGCTCCGGTGCCGCACCCAGGTCGTCACCCGGATGCACAACCGCCCGTACCGGTCCAGGATCGAGCAGCTCACCCCGGGCCAGGTCCAGCTCCTCACCGACCTCACGGGCGGGGACCGGCGGCCGCGCGCGCGTACCTTTCCGAACCTCACGAGACTCGACCTCCGGCTGATCGCGGAACTGTCGGGGGACGCCCGGCGCAGCGCCGCCGAACTGGCCCGGCAGTGCGCTACGAGCGAGTCGACGGTACGGCGGAGGCTGGACGTGCTCTCGGCGGGAGGCGCCCTCCACCACCACTGTCTGCCGGCCCCGAGGTTCTCCGGGCGCCCGATGTGGGCGATGGTCACCACCGACGTCCCGCCCCTCGAAGTCCCGGCGACGGTGGCGGCGCTCGCCCGGCTGCCCCAGACCCGTCTGGTCACCTCGGTCACCGGCCCGCACAACCTGGCCGTCGCCATGTGGCTGCGTACGGTCGACGAACTGCACGAGGTCACGTCCGCGTTCGTACGGGCCGCACCGGCGCTGCGGATAGCCGGCACCGCGCTCGCCCTGCGCACGCACAAGATCGGGGCGCAGGTCCTCGGCCCCGACGGGCGGCGGACGCACCACATTCGCCCCGACACCCCCTGACACGCCCGTCCGGGCGTGGTCTGACGGCGATATGGAGTTCGCCGTCTTCGTGACGCTGCCCGGTCTGGTCATCCGGCTTCCGTGAGCGGTCGGGCAACCCGCTCGGGCGGCCTGGCGGGCGGTCCGACAGGCCGCCTGGGGGGCGGCCCGGAGCGCGTGCCTCAGCCCGTCGCCCTGATCGGGTACGCGAGCGTCAGCGGGTCGCCTTGATCGAGTACATCATCGGGATGCGGGGCCGGTCCGCCGGGAAGCGGTAGTAGCCGTCCTCGTGCCGCTGGAGCGCGCCGTAGCGGGGGTACAGCGAGGCGTCGTGCTCGTGCAGGAACTCGATCCGCAGACCGGCCCTGGCGAGCGCGGTGACGACCTCGCCGACCGGGTGCACCCACTCCACGCTGCGGTTGTGGACGGTCGCGGCGTCGAGCTCGGCGTACGTGCCCGGGCTGGTGTCCACCCAGGGATCGCGGACGAAGTAGTCGTTCACGATCCGGCTGCCGGTCTCGTCGTCGAGCGAGTCGGTGAGCGGATGGAACTCGGCCACGTAGAGGAAGCCGCCGGGGGCGACCAGCGAGGCGGCGGTCTCGGCCCAGCGCTCGATGTCGGGCAGCCAGTTCAGCGCTCCGCAGCCCGTGTAGACGATGTCGTACGCGCTGTCCGGGACGGCCTCCGCGGCGTCGTACACGTCGGCCGCGACGAAGGCCGCCCGGTCCTGTGTGAGGCCCAGGTCGGCGGCGAGCGAGCGGGCGGTCTCGACGGCCGGCTCGGAGAAGTCGAGGCCGACGACGTGCGAGGCGCCGTGACGGGCCCAGGAGAGGGTGTCGAGGCCGATGTGGCACTGCAGGTGCAGCAGCGAGCGTCCGGTGACGTCGCCGACCTCCGCGAGCTCGAAGTCCCGCAGGGCGTCCTTGCCCGCGCGGAAGGCGTCGAGGGCGTAGAAGTCGCTCGCGGCGTGGATCGGGACGCGCTCGTCCCAGCGTGCGCGGTTGGCCTCGTGCCAGTCTTCGGGCGTCGGCGAGTACATGTCGGCGAGGTTATCCACAGGTTGAGGGCGACGCGACCCGATTGTCCGCCGCGCGGAGCATCATGGGTGCCATGACTGAGAGCAAGAACTCCGAGCCCGACGGCGAGCTCACCGACCAGGCCCCCGCGTGGCAGCGGCGCTTCCGCGCGCCGCGCGTCTCCCTGCCCGAGTGGGCGGAGGAGGCCCCGGACCGCTCGCTCTTCGTGTCGAACGCGACGGGGACGTACGAGCTGTACGCGTGGGACCGGGCGAGCGGGGAGCAGCGCCAGGTCACGGACCGGCCGAACGGCACGACGGACGGCACCCTGTCGCCGGACGGCGCCTGGATCTGGTGGTTCGCGGACACCGACGGGGACGAGTTCGGGGTGTGGATGCGCCAGCCGTTCGCCGGCGGCGCGGACGAGCCGGCCGTGCCCGGCCTCGCCGCCTCCTACCCGGCGGGGCTCGCCATCGGCCGGGACGGCACGCTCCTGGTGGGCCGCTCCACGGACGAGGACGGCTCGACGGTCCATCTCGTACGCCCCGGGGCCGGGGCCCCGGTCGAGATCTACCGGCACCGGGAGTCGGCCGGGGTCGGCGACCTGTCGTACGACGGGTCCCTGATCGCCATCGAGCACACCGAGCACGGGGACGCGATGCACTCGGCGCTGCGGGTGCTGCGCTCCTCGGACGCGAGCGTGCTCGCCGAGCTCGACGACACCAAGGGCGGCACGGAGGAGCTGGGGCTCGCGGTCCTCGGTTTCGCGCCCGTGGAGGGCGACGGCCGGCTGCTCGTCGGGCACCAGCGGCGCGGCCGCTGGGAGCCGATGATCTGGGACGTGGCGGCGGGCACGGAGACCGATCTCCGGCTCGACCTGCCGGGCGACGTGTCGGCGGAGTGGTACCCGGACGGCTCGGGCCTGCTCATCGTGCACAGTTTCGAGGCCCGCAGCGAGCTGTGGCGGTACGAGATCGCCACCGGTGCCCTGGTCCGGGTGGAGACCCCGGCCGGTACGGTGTCGAGCGCGACCGCCCGGCCGGACGGCAGCGTCGAGTACCTGTGGTCGTCGGCCGCCGAGCCGCCGGTGGTGCGGTCCACGGCCGGCGGCGTCGTCCTCGACCCGCCCGGCCCCAAGGCGCCGCCGTCGGTGCCGGTGGAGGACGTGTGGGTGGAGGGCCCGGGCGGCAGGGTCCACGCGCTCGTGCAGCGCCCGGCGGGCGAGGGCCCCTTCCCCACGGTCTTCGAGGTGCACGGCGGCCCCACCTGGCACGACAGCGACGCCTTCGCGTCGGGCCCGGCGGCCTGGGTGGACCACGGGTACGCGGTGGTGCGGGTCAACTACCGGGGTTCCACGGGGTACGGACGGGAGTGGACGGACGCGCTCAAGCACCGGGTCGGGCTGATCGAGCTGGAGGACATCGACGCGGTCCGCGCCTGGGCGGTGGCGAGCGGCCTCGCCGACCCGTCCCGGCTCGTGCTCTCCGGCGGCTCCTGGGGCGGCTATCTGACCCTCCTCGGCCTCGGCACCCAGCCGGAGGCCTGGGCGGTCGGGCTCGCCGCGGTCCCCGTCGCGGACTACGTCGCGGCGTACGAGGACGAGATGGAGGCCCTCAAGGCGCTGGACCGGACGCTGCTCGGCGGCTCCCCCGAGGAGGTGCCCGAGCGGTACGCGGCCTCGTCGCCGCTGACGTACGTGGACGCGGTGAGGACCCCGGTGCACATCTCGGCCGGCGTCAACGACCCGCGCTGCCCGATCCGCCAGATCGACAACTACGTCGACCGTCTCAAGGCCCGGGGCGCGGTCCACGAGGTGTACCGCTACGACGCGGGCCACGGCTCGCTGGTGGTGGAGGAGCGGATCAAGCAGGTGGGCCTGGACCTGGCGTTCGCCGCGAAGCACCTGGGGGGTGGTCCGGTGGAGGGCTGAGCCGGCCGGGGACCCGGCCGACGGGGGGCCGGGGCCGCTTGCGTACCGTGGGGGGCGTGTACCGGTTCCTGAGAACGCCCCGCTGGTGGGGGATCAACGTCTTCGTCCTGCTGGCGATCCCGTTCTGCGTGTTCATGGGGACCTGGCAGCTGGGCAAGTTCGAGGATCGTGTCGACTCCCACGAGGCGGCCGAGAAGCGACCCGCCGCGAGCACGCTGAAGGCGGAGCCGCTGGACGCCCTGCTCCCGGTGGACAAGGAGACCTCGGGCCGGTCGGCCGAGGCGCGCGGCCGGTTCGGGGAGCAGTTCCTCGTCCCGGACCGTGATCTGGACGGCCGGACCGGCAGCTATGTGCTGACGCTGCTGCGGACGGACGGGGGCAGGTCGCTTCCGGTGGTCCGCGGCTGGCTCCCCACGGGCGCGAAGGCCCCGGCTCCGCCGTCCGGCGAGGTCACGGTGGTGGGCGCGCTCCAGGCCTCGGAGAACAGCGGCAGCAAGGGCGTCGGCACGGCCGGCGGGCTGCCCGAGGGCCAGCTGGGGATGATCAGCGCGGCGTCCCTGGTGAACGTGGTCGCGGACGACGTCTACGACGCCTGGATCACCCTCGCCGACTCCCCCGCCGGGCTCACCCCGGTCCCGGCGGCGGCCGCGGCGGGCACGAGCCTGGACGCGAAGGCCTTCCAGAACCTCGGCTACACCGCGGAGTGGTTCGTCTTCGCCGGCTTCGTGCTGTTCATGTGGTTCCGGCTGGTCCGCCGTGAGGCGGAGGCGACGCGCGACGAGGCGCTGGGGCTGTAGGTCAGGAGCCGGCCAGGACCCCGGTCCGGTAGATCGTGCCCGCGCAGGCGTGGGGGATGGTCGCCGACGCCGAGGGGCTGCCCGGCTCCGCGACATGGCTGACCAGGACGCTGCCGTCGGCGGGTCCGCCGTCCTCGTGGAGCAGCTGGGGCGCGGTGCCGGAGCCGGTGTCCGGGCCGGTGCCCGGATCGGTGCCGCTCCCTCCGGAGCCCGTGCCCTCGCTGGGGTCGGGGGTACCCGTGCCGTTGGTCGGGGTGTCGGTCGTCGGCGGCGTCGTCGGCGGCTCGGTCGGCGGCGGCACCGTCGGGGTCGGGGTGGTGGGCGCCGTCGGACAGGTCTCGCTCGGCACCCAGACGAACTTCACCTCGTAGGAGGCGTTCGGCTTCAGGGCCAGCCGGGAGAACTCCTGGGAGGGGTCGGGCAGTCCGCTGCCCCCGTCCCCCGAGGTGTGCCGGATCACCGAGATCCGCGCCGGGTCGGCGGCGCCGCGGGCCTCGAAACCGACGATGCCGCTGCCTTCGACGATGCACACCCGGTCGGAGACGTTGGCGACGCGGAAGGCGCCGTGCACCTTGCCCTCGCCGTCGGGTGCGCCGGCTCCGGCCGAGCTGACGCCGAGCTGCTCGGCCGCGCACGCCGGAAAGGATCCGGGCCGGGCCTCCGCCTCCCGCTGGATGGTGGAGGACACGCCGGGACCGGGTCGCTCCGGCTTGCCCGCGGAGCCGTCGGCGGTGCCCTGGCTCGGCGACGCGGTGCTCGCGGGGGGCGCGGCGCTCTGGCCGCCCTCGATGCCGGTCTCGGCGCCGGTGCCGCCCTGGGCCTCCTCGCCGTGGCCGGCGTTCACCGGGTTGCCGGCGGCGGTGACGCCGCCGGAGGAGGCGACGTGCACGAAGGCGGGTACGGCGGTGCCGATGAGGACCGCGGCGGCGGCGGCGCCGACGACGGCCTGCCGCTTGCGGGCGCGGCGTGCGGGTACGGCACGGCGGAGGTGCTCGAGCGAGCCGTGGGAGGGTTCCAGGCCGGACACGGCGCTCTGGAACAGCTGCCGCAGCGCGAGTTCGTCGTCCCCGTCGCCCTCGCCGGGGCCGGGCTCGATGTTCACCATGCGCTGTCCACTCAGGTCGTCACGTTCTTCAGGGACGTCGTTCTCGACGCTGTCGTCGCCGTTCTCGACGTCCTTGCCGGGTGCCTCGCTCACGACGTCGCTCCCATCGCGACGCGCAGCGACGCGATGCCCCGCGAACCGTACGCCTTCACCGAACCCAGGGATATCCCGAGCGCCTCGGCGACCTGCACCTCGGTCATGTCCGAGAAGTAGCGCAGGGCCAGCACCTCGCGCTGCCGGCGCTGGAGTCCCCGCATCGCCTTGATCAGGTCCTCGCGCTCCAGCTGGTCGTACGCGCCCTCCTCCGCGCTGGCCATGTCCGGCATCGGCTTGGACAGCAGCTTGAGTCCGAGGATGCGGCGGCGCAGTGCGGACCGGGAGAGGTTCACGACGGTCTGGCGCAGATAGGCGAGGGTCTTCTCCGGCTCGCGCACCCGCTTGCGGGCGGAGTGGACCCGGATGAAGGCCTCCTGGACGACGTCCTCGCAGGAGGCGGTGTCGTCGAGGAGCAGGGCGGCGAGGCCGAGGAGGGACCGGTAGTGGGCCCGGTAGGTCTCGGTCAGGTGGTCGACGGTCGTTCCGGCCGCAGGGGCGCCTTCGTCGCTGGTCCGGGGCGAGGGGATGCCGTCCACGGAGCTCGCGCGGGATCCGGTGGGCACGGGGGCGATCACCGGCATGCCGCCGAGCGCGCGCGGCCGGCGGTAGGGGACCACCACGGATCCGCGTACGGGAACGGGAACGGCAGCGGAGCCGCGAGCCGGGACGACCGCCGTGCCGCGTACGGGGACGACGGCCGTGCCGCGTGCGGGGACGACGGCGACGCTCCGCGCGGGGAGCACAGCGGTGCCCGCCCCGCGCAGCGGAGCGACGGTCGCGATGTCGAGTACGTCTGCCACGCATGTTGGACACGCTTCCCCCCGGCAGGGTTGTACGCGTACGCCACCCTTTTCGACGGTGAGTTGTTTGTCCTCATGCGTAACCGTTCTCCCCCGATGCCCCGCTTCACAGCGTGTTCCACGCCACATTGGTGAGTGCACGCAGAGACGCCTCCCACCCAACTACTGGTTGCAGCAAGGGGGAAGAGCATCGTCAGCCACGGCATCATCGCAGTTCAAGAGGTATCTGACGCCTAATTGCTCACAGGTCGTTCACAGATCCTACAAATACGTGACAACCGATTCCGCGATCTGGAGGGCGTTGAGGGCGGCCCCCTTGCGGAGATTGTCGGCGCAGACGAAGAAATCGAGCGCCCGCTCGTCGTCCATGGAGCGCCGCACCCGTCCGACCCAGGCGGGATCGGTGCCGACTACGTCGGCGGGGGTGGGGAAGTCGCCCGCGGCCGGGTCGTCGTACAGCACGACCCCGGGCGCGGTCGCGAGGATCTCGTGCGCGCGGTCGAGCGGCACGGGGCGCTCGAACCGGGCGTGCACGGAGACGGAGTGTCCGGTGACGACGGGCACGCGCACACAGGTGGCGGCGACCCGCAGCGCCGGGAGCGCGAGGATCCGCCGGGTCTCGTCCCGTACGTGCTCCTCCTCCGACGAGGCTCCGTCGGCGCCCGCCGTGCCCGACCAGGGCAGGACGTTGAGCGCGAGGGGACCGGGGAAGGGCCCGGTGTTCTCGCCGACGGCCCGCCGTACGTCTCCGGGGTGGTTGCCCAGGTCGCCGTCGCCGGCCACCAGGCCGAGCTGGGCGCGGAGCGCGTCGACGCCGGCCTGTCCGGCGCCCGCGCCGCTGGCGGCCTGCTGGGCGGTGACGACCAGTTCGGAGAGCCCGAACTCGGCGTGCAGGGCGCCCACGGCGACGACCAGCGCGAGGGTGGTGCTGCCGGGGCTGGCGACGATGCCGCGGGGGCGTACGCGCGCCGCGTGGGCGTTGGTCTCGGGGACCACGAGGGGGACGTCGGGGTCCGCGCGGAAGGCGGCGGAGGTGTCCACGACGACGGCACCCTTGGTGGCGGCGATGGGCGCCCAGCGGGCGGCCACCGTCTCGGGCACCAGGAAGAGCGCCAGGTCGACGCCTTCCAGGGCCTCCTCGTCGAGCGCGACGATCTCGCACTCCTCCCCGCGCACGGCGGCCTTGCGGCCGGCCGAGCGCGGGGAGGCGAGGAGGCGTATGTCGCCCCAGACGTCCGCGTGGTGCGTGAGCATCTGGAGCATCACCGAGCCGACGGCTCCGGTCGCACCGACGACCGCGAGCGTCGGCTTCGGCGTCATCGGCCGGTGCCTCCGTAGACGACGGCCTCGTCCGAGTCGCTGTCCAGGCCGAAGGCGCTGTGGACGGCGCGCACGGCCTCGTTGACGTCGTCGGCGCGGGTGACGACCGAGATGCGGATCTCGGAGGTGGAGATCAGCTCGATGTTCACGCCCGCGTCGGACAGCGCGCGGAAGAAGTCCGCGGTGACGCCCGGGTTGGTCTTCATCCCGGCGCCGACCAGGGAGATCTTGCCGATCTGGTCGTCGTAGCGCAGCGAGTCGAAGCCGATCGCGGTCTTCGCCTTCTCCAGGGCGTCGATGGCCTTGCGGCCCTCGGCCTTGGGGAGGGTGAAGGAGATGTCCGTGAGGCCGGTCGAGGCGGCGGACACGTTCTGCACGATCATGTCGATGTTGATCTCGGCGTCCGCGACGGCCCGGAAGATGGCCGCGGCCTCGCCCGGCTTGTCCGGCACGCCGACGACGGTGATCTTCGCCTCGGAGGTGTCGTGGGCGACGCCCGAGATGATGGCCTGCTCCACCTTGCGGTCCCCTTGCGGCTCGTTGCTGACCCAGGTGCCCTGCAGCCCCGAGAAGGACGAGCGGACGTGGATCGGGATGTTGTATCGGCGTGCGTACTCGACGCACCGGTGCAGCAGCACCTTGGAGCCGGAGGCGGCGAGCTCCAGCATGTCCTCGAAGGAGATCCAGTCGATCTTCTTCGCCTTCTTCACCACGCGCGGGTCGGCCGTGAACACACCGTCGACGTCGGTGTAGATCTCGCAGACCTCGGCGTCCAGCGCGGCGGCCAGCGCCACGGCGGTGGTGTCCGAACCGCCCCGGCCGAGCGTGGTGATGTCCTTCTTGTCCTGGGACACGCCCTGGAACCCGGCGACGATGGCGATGTTGCCCTCGTCGAGGGCGGTGCGGATCCGGCCCGGCGTGACATCGATGATGCGCGCTTTGTTGTGGACGGAGTCGGTGATGACACCTGCCTGGCTGCCCGTGAACGACTGGGCCTCGTGGCCCAGGTTCTTGATCGCCATGGCCAGCAGGGCCATGGAGATCCGCTCTCCGGCGGTCAGCAGCATGTCGAACTCACGCCCGGCAGGGATCGGGGATACCTGCTCGGCGAGATCGATCAGCTCGTCCGTCGTGTCGCCCATCGCGGAAACCACGACGACCACCTGGTGGCCGTTCTTCTTGGCGTCCACGATCCGCTTGGCGACGCGCTTGATGCCTTCGGCATCGGCAACGGAGGAGCCTCCGTACTTCTGCACGACAAGGCCCACGTGCGCTCCTCGCTCAGTGTGTGCCGCAGCCGGCGCTGCGATCGGCTCAGTCTAACGAGGGACCCGCGAACGCCTACGTGATATCGGATGCTGAGACGGAGCGCTCACGTAGTGATCATCGGTCCAGCAGTGCGAGCGCCTCCGTCACGTGCACGGTGTACGGGTGGTGCTCGCCGAAGAGGCGTGCGCAGACGGTCAGCAGCTCCTCGTAGTCGGCGCGGGCCCGGTCGGTCGCGCCCCCGGCGGCGTAGAGGCCGGCCAGATTGATCCGGGTGACCAGGGTGTCGATGTCCTCCTCGCCGAGGACGACGCTCATCCGGGCCGCCGCGTGCGCGCCCAGCGAGACCGCCCGGCGGGTCCGGTTCAGGGCCTGGTAGATCCCGGCGAGCTCGGAGCAGGCCAGCAGCGTCTCCCGGTCCTTCGCGCCCAGGACACGGGCCATGTCCACGAGCACGCTCTCCTGGAGGACGGCCGCCCGGTGGGGCAGCCCGGCCTTCAGATGGGCCTTCGCGAGGCAGCACCGCGCCCTGAGCGCGTGTACGTCGTCGGCCCCCAGCACCTCGGTCGTGCTCCGCACCACCGCGGCCGCCGCCTCGATCGCCTCGTCCGCGCGTCCCGCCGAGGCGAGGGTCTCGGCCAGTGCGCCGCGCAGGTCGAGGGTGACCGGATCCTCCGGGCCGAGCAGCCGCTCACAGCCGGCCAGCGCGCGCCCGGCCACGTCGGCCGCCTCCTCGTACAGCCCGTTCAGACTCAGGTACCCACCCGCGGCGGCCAGCACGGCGAGCAGGGCCTCGCCGTCCTCCGCGGGGTCAGTGTGCCGCAGGTACGCCTCGACGTGCGGCAGCAGCACCCGCCAGGTCTCCCAGTGGGCCGGGTCCGCCTCGTCCAGCGGGGCGGCGTGGGCGAACGCCGTCTCCGCGAGACCGCGGGCCCACGCGGCCGCCTCCCGCCGCACATGCTCGTCCCCGGCGGGCGGACGCCGGGCGACGGCCTGCACGAGCCGGTGGACGGACACCGAGCCGTCCTCGTGCAGGGTGACCATGCTGTGCGCGGCAAGCTCGCCGAGCGCCTCCCGGACGCGGGGGAACGGCGGCAGGAGCAGCACGGGAATCCGGTCGGGGGCGAACCAGCCGAGGAACCGGAGGATCCCCGTCGCGTACGGGTTCGTGGCGGAGAGCCGGTTGAACGTGACGCGCAGCGCCCGGGCGACGGCCTCCTCCGCGTTGCCCAGTCCGCCGCTCCGGCCCAGCTCCGCCAGGTACGCGCGCGGGGCCGTGGCCGTACGTCCGCAGTACGCGGCGGCGATCTCCACGGCCAGCGGCAGCTGCCCGAGGGTCTCGCAGAGCTCCTCGGCGCCGGTCGTGTCCCGGGGTCCCGCGTGGGTGGCGACCCGGGTGAACAACTCGACGGCCTCGGCCGCCGCCAGCACGGGCAGCGCCAGAACCCGTCCGATCCCCCACCAGCCGTCCGTCGTCCGGCTCGTGACCACGACCCGTCCCCGGCCCCCGGCCCTGGCCAGCAGGCCCTCCACATCGCCCGGATCGGTGACGTCGTCGAGCACGAGCAGCCATCCGTCGTGCGTCGACAGCCACTGCAACGCCCTTTCCCGCAAGGCCTCCTGCGGGAATACGTCGATCAACTCCGGCTGCATCGCGGCGGCCAGGCCCGCGAGCCCCGCGTCCACGTCGACCCGGCTCTCCGCCCTGATCCACCAGACGGGGTTGCGGTGCACCGCCTGCCGGAGCGCCCAGCGGGCGGCCAGCGAGGACTTCCCCACCCCGCCGAGGCCGCAGATCACCACGGTCTCCGACTCCCCGTCCAGCACGGCGCCCTCAGCGCCGCGCCCCACGAAGTGGGCGGCCCTGCGCGGCACGTTGACCAGCCCCGGCGGGCAGAGCACCGGCGCGAGGGCGGCGGGCGGCAGCACCGTCACCCGGTCCCCCGTGTGCACCCAGCCGATGTCCCGGCCCGCCGCGACGGACCGCTCCCCCGACGCCTCGACGCCCCCGCTCACGCGTCGCCCGTGGACACGTTCCCGATGTCCCCGCCGGCGGCGACGGACCGCTCGCCGGAGGCGGTGACGGGGCCGGAGGCGGTGACGGGCCCGGCGGTGGGGCCACCGGCGGGCGGGGCGCCGGCGGGCGGGGCAGGCGAGGCCGGCGGGGTGCGCACGCCGTCGCCGGTGACGACCGTCCCGATGCCTCCGCCGGCGGCGACGGAGCGGGTGCCGGACGCCTCGACCGGGGCGGCCCGGCCGCCGCTGTGCCCGAACTGCGCCCAGAGGGAGAGCCCGAGGCCCGCGACGGCGAGGACGACACCGGTGACGCTGGCGATCTGGTCGGCCTTGCCGAGGTCGACGAAGGCGACGACGAGGAGCGCGACGACGCCGGCCGCCGCTACGCCGACTCCGCTCCGGAGGAGGGCCTGTGACCGGGCCGTTGCTGCCATGAGCACATCATGGGGCAATCGGCCGTCGGGCGGGAGCGGTTCGTCGTTCGTCAGCTCTTGAGCGTCCGGATGCCCAGCGGTGCGCCGATCTCCTCCGCCATCACGCGGCCCGCCTCCTCGGCCAGGTCGTCCTCGGTGAGGTCCTCGTCCGTGTCGAGGCCGTCGAGGGCCGCGAGGGGCTGGTCGAGGCGGACGTGGGCGACGAGGGACTGGAGGGCTCGGAGGGTGGCCGAGGCGGTGGGGCCCCAGTTGGAGAAGTACGAGAACTGCCACCACCACAGGGCCTCGCTGGTACGGCCGGCGCGGTAGTGGGCCAGGCCGTGGCGGAGGTCGGCGACGATGTCGGCGAGGTTGTCGGAGATACGGGCCGGGACCGGGGCCTTGCGGGGCTCGTACGGGTCGAAGACCTCGGAGAACACGTCGACCGGTTCGAGGAGCACGGCGAAGCGCTCGCGCAGGTCGTCCATGTCGGGCTCCGGGCCCGTGTCCGTCTCGTACCGCTCGTCCGGGACGATGTCCTCGTGCGCGCCGAGCCGTCCGCCCGCGAGGAGCAGCTGCGAGATCTCCAGGAGCATGAAGGGGACCGCGCTGTCCGGCTCGTCGCCCTTGGCGACCTCGGTGGTCGCCACGATGAAGCTCTCGATGGAGTCGGCGATCTGGACCGCGAAGTCGTCGGGGTTCTGCGTGATCGCGTGCAGCGTGGGGTCAGACATCGAGGAGCCTCCCTGAGAGCGCGCCGGCCCGGTCGTCATACATCTAGCAGCCTCCGTCCCTCGAAGGCACGGCCGAGGGTCACCTCGTCGGCGTACTCGAGGTCGCCGCCGACCGGGAGCCCGCTCGCGAGCCGGGTCACCTTGAGTCCCATGGGCTTGATCATCCGCGCCAGGTACGTCGCGGTGGCCTCGCCCTCCAGGTTCGGGTCGGTCGCGAGGATCAGCTCGGTGACGGTGCCGTCGGCGAGCCGCGCGAGCAGCTCGCGGATGCGGAGGTCGTCCGGGCCGACGCCCTCGATCGGGCTGATCGCGCCGCCGAGGACGTGGTACCGCCCCCGGAACTCGCGGGTCCGCTCGATCGCGACGACGTCCTTCGGCTCCTCGACCACACAGATGACGGTCAGGTCGCGGCGCGGGTCCCGGCAGATGTTGCACTGCTCCTGCTGTGCCACGTTGCCGCAGACCGCGCAGAACCTGACCTTCTCCTTGACCTCCAGGAGCGCGTGCGCGAGACGCCGTACGTCGGTCGGCTCGGCCTGGAGGATGTGGAAGGCGATCCGCTGCGCGCTCTTGGGACCGACGCCGGGCAGCCTGCCCAGTTCGTCGATGAGGTCCTGAACCACGCCTTCGTACACGGAACGCCCTTTCACGGGAGTGCTTGATTCTTACGGTAGTGGCTTAAAGCGAGCCTAAGAAGCCCACGGGAGGAGAGGCCTGGGAAGGCCCGCGCCCGGAAGGCCTCAGAAGCCGAGGCCGGGCATGCCGCCCATGCCCTGGGCCAGCGGGCCGAGCTTGGCCTGCTGGAGCTGCTGCGCGTTGTCGTTGGCGGCCTGCACGGCGGCCACGATCAGGTCGGCGAGCGTCTCGGTGTCCTCCGGGTCGACCGCCTTGGGGTCGATGACCAGGCCGCGCAGCTCTCCGGAGCCGGTCACGGTCGCCTTGACCAGGCCGCCGCCCGCCTGTCCGTCGACCTCGGTCGCCGCCAGCTCCTGCTGGGCGCGGGCGAGGTCCTGCTGCATCTTCTGGGCCTGCTGGAGAAGCTGCTGCATGTTGGGCTGACCACCACCGGGAATCACGGTCACTCCTGAGGTTCGGTACGTCCGTATGTCGGTACGCCGAGCCTACGTGGTCCCCGGCCCCCCTGCTCCACCACTCTTTCGGGTGAGAAACTGCGGGCTCCTCTACCTGATCAAGACCCCCTTGCGGGCGGAGATCCTGGGATTCCGGGCCCGCCGCCCACCATTCGGCGGTAGGAAGGGCAGGCACCACGTGCACCGCACGTCACAGAAGGACACGAGCACTGAGCTGAACAGAGGAGTCCCCCGGTGAGCCAGCAGCCGGAGATGCAGCCACCGGGGCCCCCCGGGGGAGACGTCCACCGCGATCTGACCGGTACGCCGTTCCCCCTGGGCGACTGGGGCGAGCCCGCCGAGCGGCTCGACGAGCTGTACCGCTGGGTGGAGTCCCATGCCCTGCGCACCGCCGAGTGGTACCTCTCCGACCGCGTCTGGAAGCGCCGCAGCGCCCGGATCCTGCGGATCGGCACGGCCGCCGGGGTGATCGCGGGCGCCGCGCTCCCGCTGCTCGACCTGACCGGCGTCGCGGAGGGCACCGCCGGCTGGGGCTACCTCTCGCTGCTGCTCGGCGCCGCCTGCCTGGCCTGCGACCGGTACTTCGGTCTGACGTCCGGCTGGATAAGGGACGTGGCGACGGCACAGGCCGTGCAGCGGCGTCTCCAGGCCTTGCAGTTCGACTGGGCCTCGGAGAGCGTCAGGGAGGTCCTGGGGCCCACGGAGGGCACCGCCAGCGAGGCCGCCGAGCGCTGTCTGGGCGTGCTGCGCCGCTTCTCGGAGGACGTGACCGAGCTCGTACGGGCGGAGACCGCGGACTGGATGGTCGAGTTCCGCTCGGGCCCCGCGCCGCTGGCGCTCCAGTCGGTGGGCGTGATGCCCGCGCGGGCCGAGAGCCATCACCCCTCGGGCCGTTTCCCGCTGCCGCCGGGCACCCGGCCGAACATGCCGCGTCAGCGGCCCCCGGAGGCCCGCTGACGCAGGCCTCCGGGCCCCTCGGGGCCGTGGGCGCGGATCGGCCGGCTCGGGGCCGGACGCGCGGAGCTCAGCTCAGGATGATCATCGAGCCCTGGGCCAGGCTCCGGGTCGCCGCCGCGTGCAGCCCCAGCCACACATGGCGCTCCCGGGCGAAGGGGCCGCCGTCCAGCGGAATCGGTACGGCCGGTTCCTCCAGGGTGGTCGGCCGCTCCGGCGGTACGGGGGGCGCCGGCGGGTTCGACGGGTCGATGCCGATCGAGGGCGCGACGAACTCCAGCTCGCGCAGCAGCCCGTACGAGGAGCCGAGCGGCCCGCCGCCCTCCAGGAGCTCGTCGCTGGCGAGCGGGACCGGGAAGTCGACCGGCACGTACGCGCCCGCGTGGTCGTAGTGCCAGACCAGGTGCGACTGCTGGGCGGTCGCCTCGAACATCTCCAGGAGCTGTTCGTAGTCCCCGCCGAGCTCGCCGACCGGTTCGACCGGCAGTCCGCACATCTGGAGGAGGTAGGCGCGGCGCAGGAAGTGCAGGGCCTCGTAGTCGAAGCCGGCGATCGGGGCGACGTCGCCGGAGAGTCCCGGCATGTACGCGTAGACGGGCACGGTCGGCAGACCGGACGCGCTGAGCACGGCGTCGTACGCGGCGATCTCTTCGGCGAAGGGGTTGTCGGGGCTGTGGCACAGCACGTCGACGAGGGGGACCAGCCACAGGTCACAGGCCAAGGGAGGCTCGCTCTCCGTCAGTTGCGGGGGACGCTCGCAGGGCGTACGCCAGGCTTTTGCAGGGACGGCCAGGTTAGTCGGCGCCCCACGGACACCGTCCACCCGCTGAGGAACTGCCCCCGGAGGCCCGGCCTCAACCCGAACTCCGGCCCCGGCCCCACGCACCCCGCCCCTGGTACACGCCGGCCGGCCCCGGCCTCAGCGGGCCCGGGCCTCCAGATACCCCGCCCATTCCATCGAGTGCGCGTTGTACTCCCGTACGACCGCGACGGCCGCCTGCGCGTCACCGCGGGTGATCGCGTCGACCAGGTCGACGTGCCCGCTCCACAGCCAGCCGAGGACGTCCCGCTCGGAGCGCAGGTAGGGGACGGAGAACACCCAGGCCTGGACGCGGAGCCGGTGGAGGAAGTCGGCGATGTGGTCGTTGGCGGCGACGAGCCGGGCGAGTTCGCGCCAGTAGCGGATGTCGTAGCCGATGAGGATGTCGAGGTCGCCGGCGCGGGCGGCGCGGGCCGCGGCCTCGCCCCTGCGCCGGATCGAGACGAGGGCGACGCCGATCCCGAGGTCGGGTTCGGTGACCGCGGAGCGGGGCGGCACCATGGCGGCGTCGCGGCGGAAGATGCCGTCGACGACGAGCATCCGGGCCTCGACCATGCCCCGGTAGTCGTCGACCGAGTACTGGTGGACGCGGAAGCCGCGGTGCTGGTCGGAGTCGAGGAGGCCCTGCGCGCAGAGGTCGACGAGGGCTTCGCGCACCGGGGTCGCGGAGACGCCGTACTGGTCGGCGATCTGTTTGACGGTGAATTCCTCGCCGGGCCGGAGACGGCCCGCGAGCACCTCGTCACGCAGCGCGTCCGCGATCTGCTGTCGCAAGGTGTTGCGGGTGACAGCTCCGCTCGCGGGCATGGGTCGGCCCCCTCCGTCCGGCTCCGGACACCCTAGTCCAGACGGAAGGGGCCGCCCCGTTTCCGTGGTTACGCGGTGTGCTCGTCGGCCACGGTGAGGGCCGCGTCGAGGGCTGCGAGGCCCTCCTTGGCCTCCGCCTCGGTGACGTTGCAGGCGGGGACGGCGTGGGTGCGGTTCATGTTGACGAAGGGCCACAGGCCGTTCTTCTTCGCCGCCGCGCCGAAGGCGGCCATCGGCGCGTTGGCCTCGCCGGCCGCGTTGTACGGGACGAGCGGCTCGCGCGTCTCGCGGTTCTTGACCAGGTCGAGCGCCCAGAAGACGCCGAGGCCGCGGACCTCGCCGACGGAGGGGTGGCGCTCGGCGAGCTCGCGCAGGCCGGGGCCGAGGACGTTCTCGCCGATGTGGGCGGCGTTCTCGACGACCTTCTCGTCCTCCATCACCTGGATGGTGGCGACGGCGGCGGCGCAGGCCAGCGGGTGACCGGAGTAGGTCAGTCCGCCCGGGTAGGGCCGCTTGTCGAAGGTGGCGGCGATCTTCTCGCTGATGGCGACGCCGCCGAGCGGCACGTAACCGGAGTTCACGCCCTTGGCGAAGGTCATCAGGTCGGGCACGACGTCGAAGTGCTCGGCGGCGAACCACTTGCCGGTGCGGCCGAAGCCCGCCATGACCTCGTCGAGGACGAAGACGATGCCGTACCTGTCGCAGATCTCGCGGACGCCGGCGAGGTAGCCGGGCGGCGGGGTCATGATGCCGGCGGTGCCGGGCACGGTCTCCAGGATGATCGCGGCGATCGTCGCCGGACCCTCGAAGGCGATCGTGTCCTCCAGGTGCTGGAGGGCCCGCGCGCTCTCCTCCGCCTCGGTGGTGGCGTAGAAGGGCGAGCGGTAGAGGAACGGCGCCCAGAAGCGCACGACGCCGGCGGAGCCGTTGTCGGAGGCCCAGCGGCGCGGGTCACCGGTCAGGTTGATCGCGGTGGAGGTGGCGCCGTGGTACGAGCGGTAGGCGGAGAGCACCTTCGTACGGCCGGTGTGCAGCCGGGCCATGCGGACGGCGTTCTCGACGGCCTCGGCGCCGCCGTTGGTGAAGAAGATCTTGTCCAGGTCGCCCGGGGTGCGCTCGGCGATGAGGCGTGCGGCCTCGGAGCGGACGTCGATGGCGAAGGCGGGCGCGAAGGTGGTGAGCTTCGCGGCCTGCTCCTGGATGGCGGCGACCACGCGGGGGTGCTGGTAGCCGATGTTGGTGTAGACGAGGCCGCTGGTGAAGTCCAGGTAGCGGTTCCCGTCGTAGTCCCAGAAGTACGAACCCTCGGCGCCGGCGACGGCGAGCGGGTCGATCAGGCCCTGGGCGGACCAGGAGTGGAACACGTGCGCGCGGTCGGCGGCCTTGACGGCGGCCCCGGCCTGGGGATCGGGTTCGATGACATGAGGGGTCATGGGGTCGAGGGTAAGGAACCGCAGGTAGGGCGGGCCATGGCCATCTTGTCCACCGAGACCGGGGCGGACGCGACACCTTGTTCCGTGCCGCGGAATCCGCGCGGCATCCCTTCACATGATTGACAGCATCCTGTCGACATGACAGTCTGTTGTCATCAGCGGAACCGAGGGACCGACCACACCGACCAAGGGGTCAGCCATGGGAACGAAAACCGGTACGAAGACCGTCCACCTCGCCGTCTACGACACGCTCGCCGACTGGGAGACGGGCCACGCCACCGCCTGGCTCGCCCGCGCCGGCTACACGGTCCGGACCGTCGGCCCGGTCGCCGGAGAGCCCGTCACGACCCTCGCCGGCCTCCGGATCATCCCGG
This sequence comes from Streptomyces sp. NPDC088707, assembly GCF_044752725.1. NCBI lineage: Bacteria > Bacillati > Actinomycetota > Actinomycetes > Kitasatosporales > Streptomycetaceae > Streptomyces > Streptomyces sp. NPDC088707. Next base: position 194,520 of record NZ_JBIVLV010000003.1, read on the forward strand.
ACCTCGCGCTCGCCGACCTCCGGCCCGAGGACAGCGAGCTGCTGATCCTTCCGGGCGCCGAGAAGTACGACGAGGGCGACGAGCTCGCCGCCTTCCCGGCCGCGGCCCGTGCCTTCCTCGACGCCGGGGTTCCGGTCGCCGCGATCTGCGGCGCCACCGCCGGGCTCGCCAAGGAGGGCCTGCTCGACGACCGCCCGCACACCAGCGCGGTCTCCTTCTACCTGGCCGCCACCGGCTACAAGGGCGGCGAGCACTACGTCGACACGGACGCGGTGACCGCCGAGGGCGAGGCAGGGACCGGCGACCTGATCACGGCGGGCCCGACGGAGCCCGTCGCGTTCGCCCGCGAGGTCTTCGCGGTGCTCGGCGCGTACGAGGGGAAGCGGGACGCCTGGTACCGCCTCTTCCACGACTCGGACCCGGCGGCGTTCGTCGAGCTGAACTCATGAGCCGCGAGCAGCAGGACGCCCTCTCGCGCACGGCCCTGGGCGTCTTCCGCCTCAACGGCCAGTTCCTCGCCGTCTCGGAGAAGCTGGCCGAGCCGGCCGGGCTGACCGCCGCCTGGTGGCAGGTCCTGGGAGCCGTCCTCCCCGAACCCCTCCCGGTCGCCGGGATCGCCCGGGCCATGGGCATCACCCGGCAGAGCGTCCAGCGGATCGCCGACCTGCTCGTACGGGAGGGACTCGCGGCGTACGAGCCGAACCCGGCCCACCGCCGCGCCAAGCTCCTCACCCCGACCGAGCCGGGCCGGGCGGCCATCGCCCGCATCGAACCGGGCCACGCGGAACTGGCGGCCGCGCTCGTCCGCGAGCTGGGCGGCCAGGAGGCCTTCGACGAGACGGTCCGGGTCCTGGACCGGCTGTCGGCGGCCCTCGAGGCCGTCGAGGCCGGGCCCCGGTAGGCGGTCGGCCGCACTCAGAGCGGAAGGTCGTCGGGCAGCACCCGGAACGCTTTGGGCCGCCCGAGAGGGCGGACAGCACGGAAGTCGCGACGGTCGAGCGTGAGCATCGCATCCGTGTCGTACTCGGCAGCCGCCAGGTCGAGGTCGTGCGCCGCGTAGCGCAGCCGGGTCATCGGGGCGGCGCCCAGATGATCCTCGGTGATCTCCGGCAGGGAAACCCGCCCCCGGCGCATCCAGTGCCGGATGTCGTCCACCGCGCTGAGCACGGCTTCGCGGCCGAGCTCACGCGTGGCCCGCCTCGGTGGCAGCCGCGTTCTCGGGGTGGGTGGAATCAAGAGCGGCCAGCAGCCCGGGTGGTCAGGACACACCGTTGAACTGCTCGGTCACGGCGCTCCTCAGCAGCAGTGGATGGACGAAGCGATCCGGCGACGACGGCGGGAAGCGCCACGACAGCGGCCAGGTCCGCCCGGTGAGGGCGGGCACGGGAACGTAGCTCACGTGGGCGGGTCCCGCGTTGAACCGGGTCACCCCGCGCGGCCACGCCTTCCGCGCCGTCGACCCCGGCGGCACGAGGAAGTAGACCCCGCGCCGTCCGTTCGCCTCGATCACGACCGGCCCCGGGTCGCCCCCGGTGAGCGCCTCCATCCGGTCGGCGAGGCGCCGCCCCTCGTCACCGTCGACGCGAACGGCGTCGAATTGCACCCCGGCCTTGCGGAGTTGGAATCCGGAGACTGGAATCCAATCCACGTTTACGTCCCGATTCTCTTCATTCACGAGGACATGTTCCCGCGCCGAAGCTAGCGTTTTCCACGACTGTGCCGGGCGCGTCGGCAACCCCTTGACCTGCACCAACGCGCCTTGCGGGCAGTCGAATTCGGCGGGGAGCAGTTGAGACCGGTTGAGATCGGTTGAGTCCGAATGGGGAGCGGGAATGGCGCGAGCGGACAACAAGGAAACGGCGGGGCCTGCGGCGCGGACGGTTGCGGCCCTGGCCAAGAAAATGCGACTGCGGAAGGGGCTCACACAAGAGCAGCTGGGGGCGCTGCTGGGGTATACCGGCGCGGCCATCAGCGCGATGGAGACGCTCTCACAACCGGTGAGCGACGACATGCTGGTCCAGCTGGAGCGGGTCCTGGGCGACGGGACGGGGATCTTCGAGGCGATGCGGGAGCTCGTACGCCTGGAAAGGCTCCCGGAGCAGTTCCGGGAGTACGCGCCGATCGAACAGAAGGCTCTGGGGCTCCAGCTGTACGCGACGCCCAACGTGCACGGCCTTTTCCAGACGGAGGGCTACGCACGGGCCCAGATGGCGGGCGGGTACCCGACGCCCACCGAAGACCGGGTCCAGGAGCTGGTCGCAGCGCGGATCGCCCGTAAGGCGATCTTCGACAAGGAGCCGATGCGGCTCATCGAACTCATCCTGGATGAATCCGTGTTGCTGCGGAAGTACGGCAGCGAGGCGATCATGCGGGAGCAGTACCGCCATCTGATCGAGTGCGCGCAGCGCAAGAACGTCACCATTCAGGTCCTGCCTCTGGACGTCGGCTTGAGCGGCGAGAACGCGGGCGCGCGCGGTGAGCTGAACGTGGTCGAGACGGACGAGCACACCCGGCTCGTCTATCTGGAGGTACAGGACGAGAGCGTGCTGGTCAGCGACCCGGCAAAGGTGAGTACGTACGCACAGCGTTATGCGAAGATCCGGGCACAGGCCCTGGACCCTCGCTACTCACTGGGCCTCATCGAGCGGTTGGCGGGAGAGGGAACATGAGCAAGAGCCTGCACTGGTTCAAGTCCAGCCACAGCAGCGACAGCGGCGGCAACTGCGTCGAAGTGGCCTTCGACTGGCGCAAGTCCAGCTACAGCAGCGACAGCGGCGGCGAGTGCGTCGAGGTCGCCGCCTCCCCCCACGCCGTCCACCTCCGTGACTCCAAGCAGAGCGACGGGCCCACGTTCACCGTGGAGCCCGTCGCCTGGCGCGTGTTCGTCGCGTGGCAGTAGCCGACTAGCAGGACAGGTTCGACCCCGCGGGGACGCCCAGGATCTGGGTGAACTGCTGGTACTTGGTGACCCGGCTCTGGACCTGGGCCGGGTTGCGGCCGTTGCACTCCAGGCTGCCGTTGATCGCCCAGATGGTCTGACCGAAGCCGGCGCCGTTGACCATGGCGTTGTGGGCGGTCATCGTGCCCGGGCCGCTCTGGGTGTTCCAGTACCAGAGGCCGGTCATCATGGCGACGGCCGGGTCCTGCTCGACGCGCCAGGGGTTGTTCAGCAGGTCGATGCCGAGGGCGTCACCGGCGGCCTTGTAGTTGAAGTTCCAGGAGAGCTGGATGGGGCCGCGGCCGTAGTAGGCGGCCTGGCCGGCGGGGCAGCCGTAGGGCTGGCCGGAGTCGCAGTAGTGCGGGTAGTTGGCCGTGTTCTGCTCGACGATGTGGACGAGGCCGCCCGTCTCGTGGGAGACGTTCGCGAGGAAGGCCGCGGCCTCCTGCTTCTTCACCGTGTCGCTGCCGGTGTTGGCGAAGCCGGGGTACGACTTGAGCGCCGCCGTGAGGCCCGCGTACGTGTAGAAGGGGTTCCGGCTCGGGAACATCTGGTTGAACTGGGCCTCGGAGACCACGAATCCGCCGGCCGGCGGCGGGGTGGTGGGCGGCGGGGTGGTGGGTCCGCCGCCGCAGACGCCCTGGTCGGCCCAGACGCCCCACTCGCCGGTCGTGCCGGGGGTCTCGTTCTGGGTCCACCACTTGGCCGACCAGTTGTGGCCGTTGTGCGAGGCCGTCATCCCGCCCGTGTACACGGCGGAGGAGTTCCACGCGGCGGCGCAGGCGGCGGCCGCGCCGGCGGAGGCGGTGGGGAGGAGGAGGACGGCGAGTCCGACGGCCGTACAGAGCGCGGCCAGCGAGGTGACCAACTTACGCAGCATGCGTAACTTCCTTCCGGGTGGGGCCGGGTGGGGCCGGATGGGAAGCACAGCGAAGCGCGATTGGTCTGGACCTGTCAAGGTCCAGACCAGAAATCGTGGCGGTCGGGATTCCGCTTGCCGGGACCACGGAAGACGGCCCCGGGCTCGGAGTTCCGAGCCCGGGGCCGCCGTCATGCGGTCACCACGCAGGTGGGACGGGTGCGACTAGAACAGGTTGAACTTCTGGAACCCGCCGCCGACCCGGACCGGCGCCTTGAACGGGGCCGAGGCGTTGCCCGTGCCCAGGTACTTGAACAGGTCGCCGTTCGACTTGCGGGCGAGCAGGTCCGCCTTGCCGTCGAGGTTGATGTCACCCGTCGACAGCACCCGGTCGTAGGCGTTCCAGCCGGAGCCGACCTTCGTACGGCCGGTGAAGGGGGCCTTGTAGTTGCCCGTGCCCTTGTAGAGCCACAGGACACCCGTCTTGTCGCGGGCGACGACGTCGGGCTTGCCGTCACCGGTCAGGTCGCCCTGGCCGGCGATCTGGGTGTACGCGTTCCAGCCGCCACCGACCCGCACGCGGGGGGTGAGGGTGCCGTTCGCGTACGAGAGGTAGCTCCACAGCACACCGGTCTTGTCGACACCGAGCAGGTCGGCCTGCTTGGCGCCGCCGACGTTGCCCGGCGAGAGGACCGTGGAGTAGATGTTCCAGCCCCGGCCGACGACGTTCCCGTCGATGTCGTCGCTGTCGGTGGAGTAGAAGTCCAGGCGGCCGTTCTTGTAGACGGTCCACTCGGCTTCCCCGTGACCGTCGTTGTCGTTGTCGGCGACGACGATGTCCGCGACGTCGGCGACCTTGTCCAGCGGACCGATGGTGTCGATGTCGTCGCCGACGGGGAACCAGACCTGGAGTTCCTGGGTCTGCTTGTTGGCGCCGTACATCTCGAACGTGGGCTGCACCGGCAGCTCCGTGCCGGCGGCGGAGGCCGTACCGGCCACGGTCGCGGTCGCGACCGCGACGGCGGTGGCGACGAGCGCGCCCTTGAGCGCACGACGACGTCGAACGATGGTCATCAGGTTCCCCCCTGGGACTCTTCGGCGGCGCACTTCTCGCGCCGCTGATCTTGAAATCTTGCCACACCTGTTCGAAATTTGGCGAAATTTCGAAGGCCTTGTGGGCAGGACGTGAAGGTGCCCAAAGAGCCTGCCTCTGGAGGAGGTTGGAGAGGGACACGGCGAGGCCCGGGCCAGCGGCCCGGGCCTCGTCCCCGTGGAGCCAGGGGGGTACCGCGCGAGGGAAGGGACGGCCCCTCAGATCAGGAGCACGATCCGTCCCGGCCGGTGGCCCGCTTCCGCGCGGCGGTGGGCCTCGGCGACCTCCTCGAGCGGCATGACGTCGGCCACCCGGGTGATCAGCTTGCGGTCCGCCACCTGCTGCAGCGTCTCCTTCAGCCGGGCGGCGTCCGGGCGGGCCCGGACCACCTCGACGCGGATGTTCCGCTCGGCCACCGGAATCCGGTCGGGAGCGATCGCGGCGAAGGCGCCGCCGTCCTTCAGCAGCGGGAGGGACCCGCCGCCGAAGAGCGCACCGTCGAAGATCCCGTCCACCCCCTCGGGGGCGACCTCCCTCACCCGGGCGGCCACCTCCTCCGGCGTACCGCGCGGGACGGCGTGGTCCGCGCCGAGGATCTTCAGCTCGCTCTCGTCGCCCTCGTGGGCGACGGCCACGACCCGCAGTCCCGCCGCATGGGCGTACTGGACCGCGAATCGGCCCACCACGGCACTCGCACCGGTCACGAGCAGCGTCGCCCCGGGCGGAAGCGCGAGCCGGTCGAGGCCCTGCTGGGCGGTGGCCGAGGCCAGTGGTACGGACGCGGCCACGGTGAAATCCACGTCGTCCGGGATCGGCGCCAGCCAGTCCGGATCGACCCAGGCGACCTCGGCGTACGTGCCCTCGCCGGTCAGCTCCTCGTACCAGTTGACGTAACCGGCCACACGGGTGCCTTCGGCCATCCCGGGCACGGGATCGAGCAGCTTCCCCGCGAAGTCCGTCCCCAGGACGAAGGGGGGCTTGAGATCGCCGACCGCGCCGGCGTACAGACCGGCCCGGATCCGCACATCGGCCTGGTTCACACCGGCGGCCTTGAGCCGTACGCGCACCCTGCCGGGGACCTCCCCGGCCACCGGCTCGGGCCGGCGGGCCATTCTGAGGACCTCGGGTCCGCCGTAGGCGGTCACTTCGACGACACGCATGGGGTTCTCCTCAGACTGAAGGCCCCCTCGTGGCCATTACACCCACGCACCACAGCCCCGGCAACCTCTGATGGGCCGCCCGCGCAGGGCCCGGCCCACGGCGGGACCTCGTTGACGGAAGGACGAACTCCGGTCGGCGGGACACGACGCACCCCGGCGTGACCGCACACCCGTCAGGCGCCGCCACCCCCGGTCCGGTGGGCGGGGGACCGGGACGGGACGGGGACGGACGCCCCTGGTCCGGCATGCGATCGGTAGGGACTGCCGCCCCACGGTCTGGCATGCTCTGACGACGTGGACCCATTGAACGCGGAAGACCCGGTCAGCATCGGCCCGTTCCGTCTGCTCGGCCGCCTCGGGGTCGGCGGCATGGGCCGGGTGTTCCTCGCGCGTTCGGCCGGCGGACGGACCGTCGCGGTGAAGGTCGTGCACGCGGAGCTGGCCGCCCAGGAGGAGTTCCGGCGCCGGTTCGCCCGCGAGGTCGCCTCCCTGGAGCGGGTCGGCGGCACGGGCACCGCACCCGTCCTCGGCTCGGACACCGCGGCCGACGCGCCGTGGGTGGCCATCGGCTACGTACCGGGGCCGTCGCTGCGGACCGTGGTCGGCGACGAGTTCGGGCCGCTGCCGCCCGCGACCGTGAAGGCACTGGCCTCCGGCCTCGCCCGCGCCCTCGTGCACATCCACGCCGCCGGGCTCGTGCACCGCGACCTCAAGCCGTCCAACGTCCTGCTCACCGTCGACGGGCCGCAGATCATCGACTTCGGCATCGCGCGCGCCGTCGACACCGTCGCCGACGGCGGCAACCTGACCACCACCGGCGCGGTCGTCGGCTCCCCCGGCTTCATGTCGCCCGAGCAGGTGCGGGGCGACCGGCTCACCCCCGCGTCGGACATCTTCTGCCTCGGCTCCGTCCTGGCGTACGCGGCGACCGGCCGCTCCCCCTTCGGGACGGCGGACAGCGGCGTGCACGCGACCATGTTCCGGATCGCTCACGACGAGCCCGACCTGACGGATCTGGCGCCCGAGCTGTCCGGGGTGATCCGGGCCTGCCTCACGAAGGACCCGGCCGCGCGGCCCCCGGCCGCCGAGATCGCGGAGACGCTGCCGATCCCCGACCCCTGGCTCCCGGCGGACGTCCTGGCCCGGCTCGGCCGGCACGCGGCGCGGCTCCTCGACGCGGAGACGGAGAGCGCGACGGGAACCGGGAGCGGGGCGGCCGGGCGTGGTGGCAGTGCCGGTGGCGGTACCGGCGCCGGCGCTCGTGGCGGCGGCGTCGTCCGTGCCGACGGTGACCCGACCCCGCCCACGCCCCTCCCGTCCACCGCCTCCACGGCGCCCCAGCCGCAGGCCGGGCGCCCGCGCCGGACGGGCCTGGTCGCCGGGCTCGCGGCCCTCGCGGTGGCGGCCGCGGCCACCCTCACGTACACCTTCTGGCCCGACCCGGACACCGGCATGGACGACCGGAAGAACCGGGCCCCGAGCGACACGGGCAACGTCGCGGCCCGCCCCGCCGGCATCGTCCCGGCCGCGTTCCTCGGCGCCTGGGAGGGCGTCGTCCAGGGCTCCCAGGACCACCCGCGGGAGACCGCCCGGTTCGAGATCAGCCAGGGCGCGGCGGGCTCCAAGAACGCCGTCTACGTCCAGGTCGCCGAGAACCGCCTGTGCATGGGCCGCTCGCGGCTCGTCTCCGCCGACGAGGACAAGGTCGTCCTCGGCGAGTCCGACGTGACGACCAGCGTGCCCGCCCAGCGCTGCGTCCCCGCCGCCCACCAGACGCTGACGCTGCGCTCCCCCGACGTCCTGGAGTGGACCTCGGGCACGGCCAAGGCCACCTTCCGCAAGGCCCCCACCGGCACCGAGGTCGTCCCCGCCCGCTTCCTCGGCCGCTGGACGCGCATCCCCGCCCCGGAGATCTACGGCGAGAACGACGAGCGCTACACCTCGCAGGTGACGATCACCCAGGGTCCGGTCGGGTCCCCCGTGGTCAGCGTCCTCGACGGCTATCCGCGCACCGTCGACGGCGTGCTCATGGACGAGGACTGGTCCTGCGGCACCACGGCCGTCCTCGCCGGCGTCGGCAACCTGCTGATCGTCGGCCCCGCCACCCGGGACACCAACGCCTGGGACCGCGAGTGCCAGGAGGGCCTCTCCCGCTACCTCCTCGTCGACAAGCTGAACGGCAAGGACCGGCTCCTCGTCTACCCGATGCTCGACGGCGAACCGAACGAGTACTACCGCTCCTAGGAGCCCGGCCGCCCCGCCGCATCCGACGGCCACGTCCGGCCTGCCTGCCCTGGCCCGCCCGGCCGCCCCGCCGCCGCCTCGGCGTACGCGCGGACCAGGGGGCGGGTGTCGTCCGCGCGGTGCGCGAGGACGAAGTGGCTGGGGCCGACGCCGTCGACGGGGCGGGTGACGACGCCGTCGCGGGCGAGGAGCGGGGCGTTCCCTGCCGCGACCAGGCAGATGCCGAGGCCGCCGACGAGGGCCTCGTACGTCTCGTCGGCGCTGGCGATCTCCGCGCCGACGACCGGCGGGCGGCCGCCCCGGGAGTCCAGCGCCAGCCAGTGGTCCCGCAGTTCGGGGCCGGTGGCCGGCAGGGCGAGGAACGGCTCGTCCAGGAGGTCCGCGAAGTCGAGGCGCTCACGGGCGGCCAGCGGATGGGTCTCCGGGAGGGCGACGAACCGGGGCTCGGCGGCCACGACGACCCAGCGGAAGCGTTCCGCCGCGGGCAGCGGCAGCCAGACGAACGCCACGTCGCTCGCGCCGTCGGCGAGCCCGGCCGTCGGGTCCTCCCACCCCACCTGACGGAGCTTGAGCACGGCCTCGGGGTGGGCCTCGGTGAAGCGGGAGCGGATCGCGGGCAGCAGCCCGCCGCGCCCGGGGCTGGTGGACATGCCGACGACGAGCGTGGACCGATCGGCGGCGCGGGCCCGTCGCACGGCCCCGTCCGCCTCCGCCCAGGCGGCGAGCACGGCCCGGGCGTGCGGCAGCAGGGCCGTACCGACGGCGGTGAGGCGGACGCCGTGCCGGTCGCGGTCGAAGAGGGGTGCGCCGAGCTGCCGCTCCAGGGCCCGGATCTGCTTGCTGAGCGCGGGCTGGGAGACGTACAGCCGCTCGGCGGCACGGGTGAAGTGCAGCTCCTCGGCGACGGCGACGAAGTACCTCAGGTCACGCCCGTGCACGTCCATGGTCATAACCATGGGTTATCACAGCAGATCTTGGACCGGCAACGGCCCGGTGACACAGGCTGGTCGAGTCGCGGAAGCGAAGTCGAGAACGAGAACGGGAACGAGCAAGAGGAAGAGGGATCCCCATGAGCAAGGTCTGGCTGATCACGGGCGCCAACAGCGGTTTCGGACGCGCCTTCGCCGAGGCGGCGATCGCGGCCGGCGACATCGTGGTCGCCGCGGCCCGCCGCACCGAGACCCTGGACGACCTGGTCGCGGCCCACCCCGACCAGGTCGACCCGGTCGCGCTCGACGTCACCGACACGGCGGCCGTCGACACGGTCGTCGCGGAGGTCGCCGAGCGCCACGGCCGCATCGACGTCCTCGTCAACAACGCGGGCCGCACACACGTCGGTTCGGTCGAGGAGACCTCCGACGCCGAGCTGCGCTCCCTCTTCGACGTCCACGTCTTCGGCCCCGCGGCGCTGGCCCGCGCGGTCCTGCCCCACATGCGGGCCCGCCGCTCGGGCGCGATCGTGCAGCTCAGCAGCGTCGGCGGCCAGATGTCGATGGCCGGCTTCGGCGCGTACAGCGCGACGAAGTTCGCCCTGGAGGGCATGTCGGAGGCGCTCGCCGCGGAGGTACGGCCGCTGGGCATCGACGTCCTGATCGTCGAACCGGGCGCCTTCCGCACGAGCCTCTTCGGCAACCACAGCCTGAGCGGCGACGGCATCGCGGACTACACGGAGACGGTGGGCGCGACCCGCGCGTTCGTGGAGACGGGCGGGGGCCTGCAGGGGGGCGACCCGGCGAAGGCGGCGGCGGCGGTGCTGGCCGCGCTGAACGCGGACGAGACGCCGCTGCGGCTGGCCCTGGGGGACGACTCGATCGACACGATCCTGGGGCACTTGGACCAGGTGCGGGACGACCTCAGGACCTGGGAGAAGGTCGGCCGCGACACGAAGCTGGACGCGTAGCGTCGCCGCCCCGTCGGGGGCACGACAGCGCCCCCTGCCGGTCCAGGCTACAAAGCCCGGGCCCGGCAGGGGGCGCCGTCCGTCGTGCCCACCCGTCCCGCCCCAGCGGAACGGGTGCCCACCACTCGTATCGCTACAGGAACGAGTTGATCTCGATCGTCTCGGTGCGGCCGGGGCCCACGCCGATCGCGGAGATCGGTGCGCCCGACATCTCCTCCAGCGCCTTCACGTACGCCTGCGCGTTCTTCGGCAGGTCGTCGAAGGTCTTCGCCTTGGTGATGTCCTCGGACCAGCCCGGCAGCATCTCGTAGATCGGCTTCGCGTGGTGGAAGTCGGTCTGCGAGTACGGCAGCTCCTCGACGCGCTTGCCGTCGATCTCGTACGCGACGCAGACCGGGATCTGCTCCCAGCCCGTCAGCACGTCGAGCTTGGTGAGGAAGAAGTCCGTCAGGCCGTTGACCCGGGTCGCGTAGCGCGCGATCACCGCGTCGAACCAGCCGCAGCGGCGGTCACGGCCGGTGGTGACACCGCGCTCGCCGCCGATGCGGCGCAGCGCCTCGCCGTCCGCGTCGAAGAGCTCCGTCGGGAACGGGCCGGCGCCGACACGGGTCGTGTACGCCTTGAGGATGCCGATGACCCGGCTGATCTTCGTCGGGCCCACGCCGGCGCCGGTGCAGGCGCCGCCCGCGGTCGGGTTCGAGGAGGTGACGAAGGGGTACGTGCCGTGGTCGACGTCGAGCAGCGTGCCCTGGCCGCCCTCGAACAGGACGACCTTGTCCTCGTCGAGCGCGTTGTTCAGGATGAGCGTGGTGTCCGCGACGAACGGCTTGATCTGCTCCGCGTACTGGAGCATCTCCTCGACGATCTGCTCCGCGTCGATGGCACGGCGGTTGTAGAGCTTGGCGAGGAGCTGGTTCTTGCCCTCCAGCGCCGCCTCGACCTTCTGGGTGAGGATCGACTCGTCGTACAGGTCCTGGACCCGGATGCCGACGCGGTTGATCTTGTCGGCGTAGGTCGGGCCGATGCCGCGACCCGTGGTGCCGATCTTGCGCTTGCCGAGGAACCGTTCCGTCACCTTGTCGAGGGTGACGTTGTACGGGGTGATCAGATGGGCGTTGCCACTGATCAGGAGCTTCGACGTGTCGACGCCGCGCTCGTTCAGTCCACTCAGCTCGGAGAGCAGGACCGCCGGGTCGACGACGACACCGTTTCCGATCACCGGGGTGCACCCCGGCGAGAGGATTCCGGAAGGGAGAAGATGCAGCGCGTACTTCTGGTCGCCGACGACGACGGTGTGGCCGGCGTTGTTGCCGCCCTGGTAGCGCACTACATAGTCAACGGATCCACCGAGGAGATCGGTGGCCTTTCCCTTGCCCTCGTCACCCCACTGAGCACCGAGCAGCACAAGTGCGGGCACAGGCGTACACCCCTTCCGGGTGGGGCATGTCCAAGGTCAGGGGCCGAGGCCGCCTCACCGGTGTGCCCCGGAATAGACGAAGCCCCTGGCGCAATAGCGCAAGGGGCTCTTGCACAAAGATGCTACCCGAGGAAGGACCGAGGTGTCGGATCACGACCAGCTGCTGGTCATCGTCGACCCGGTCGCCCGCCGAAGTGACGGCGAGTCCGTACGGATCGCGAAAGATGTGCTGTCCGCGGGCGCGGAGGCGAAGATCTGCCTGCCGGACAGCCCGGAGGAATTCGTCCGCGCCCTGGCCAGGCGCGGCTCCCGCCGCCCCGTGGTGCTCGGCGACGACCGCGCGCTGCTGCGTACGGTGGCCCTCCTCCACCGTGAGCGGGAGCTCGCCGCGGGCGCCCTCTCCCTCGTCCCGATCGGCGCCCCTGACGCCCTGGAACTCGCCCACGCCCTCGGCGTGCCGCGCTCCACCCCGGCGGCCGCCCGCGCCGTCCTCGACGGGACCGTACGCCGCCTCGACCTGCTGGTCGACGACAGCGACGGCGTCGTCCTCGGCGACCTCGAAGTGCCGGCCTCACCCGCCCTCGCCCCGGCGTCCGCGACCGTCTGGGGCACCTGCCGCTCCCTCGTCCGCACGCTGGTCCGCCCGGCCCCGACGGCCCTCGCGGTCCGCGCCCACCGGCTGCGGGTGGAGGCGGACGGGGTGCTGCTCACCGATGTCGACACCCCGCTGGAGAGCCTCACGGTCCGCTCGGTCGCCGGTGCGGCCGAGGTGGTCGTCCATCCCTCGGCCGCCCCGCCCCGGCACACGACCGCCCGCGTCCTCACCGTCTCGGGCCCGGACTTCCGGTACCGCGCGGACGGCCGCGTCTCGGGACCGGTCCGCCGCCGGACCTGGACGGTCCTGGGGGAGGCGTGGGGGCTGACGCTGCCCAGGGGCTGACGCCGGCCCGGAGCGGAGCCGGGCCGGAGCTGGGCCGGGCCGGCACCGCTCCGGCCGGTACCGGCACCGCCAGGAGTGGTGCCGGGGCACGGCGGCGGACTAACGTCACGCGCGGGGTGGACGGAACGCGCGACGGGGGATGCGGGATGGGACGGGCGTCGGACCTGCCGGAGACGGCGAAGGCTCTGGACCGGTACGGGCGAAGAGCGAGCGGGGTGATGACGGGCGGGTGCGTCCTGTTCGTCCCCGCCGCGGGGGTCGCGCTCGTGGCACCCGGGGAGCCCTGGGCGGACGATCTGATCGGCGCGCTCGTCGCCCTGGGCGTGCTCGTGGCCGGCGCCGGTGCCGGGTCCTGGGCGCTGGCCCGCCGGATGAGGCGCGTGCTCGGCTCCGGGCCCTGGTCGGCGCATGCCGCGGTCGCCGTGCGGAGCATGCGGAGCACCGAGGCCGTCGTGCTGCGGTCCCCGGCCGGGGACGGGCTGTGGGCGCTGGAGGTGGTCGCGATGCGCCATCGGTACGAGCCGCTGCGGCCGGGCCCCGACGGGGTGATGTGGTGGTGCGGGGACCCGACCAGGGGCGGGGTGCTCGCGCCGCCCGGCGGCGGGGCGCTGATCTGGACCAGGCCGGTGAAGCACCGGCGGGCGCGACGGCGGATCGTGGAGCAGGCCGCGCGGACGGGCCTCCTCGCCCGGGCGAACCCGGTCCAGCCGGAGGTGAGGGTTCCGGAGGTGCGGGTCCCCGGCCCGGTCCCGACCACCGTTCCCGGCCCCCGCGTGAGTCTGGTCAGGCCGCCCGAGCCGGACACGTCCGGCGCCCCGACGTACGCGCGGCTCGCGGCCCACGCCGGGCGGCAGGCCGTGGCACGGAACCAGACGCCGGTGCGGCCCCGGAACCGGGATCGGCGGCCGGAGGCGGACGTCCGCGAGGTGCCGTGGTGGCGCGTGCGGAGCCTGCGGCGGGCCTCCGGGGCCGGCCGGGTCCTCGGGGCGCTGGCCCTCTGCGCGGCGGCGGCCCTGGCGGCGGTCATCCGGCCCGAGGGGAGCGGCCTGATGAAGCTGTTCCTGGTGGCGATCGTGGGGGTCGCGGCACTCGCGTACTCCGGCCACCAGCTGCTGACCCGCGGGATTCCCGCGGTCCGCCTGATGGCGCGGGCCGCGCACTCCCCCGTACCGGTCCCGCGGCGGTACGTCCTGCTCCACGACCCGCGGGACGGGGTTCCCGTCCTGGTCGCCTTCCCCGCCCAGGGCGGGCCGCACGACCTGCCCGAGGGGCTTCTGCCGCTGCTGGCGCCCGGCACCGCCAAGCACCCGTGGCTCGGACTGCCGTCGGAGCCCACCGGGACCGTCGAGCTGCGCGGCTGGCGCGACTTCTCCGCCGGTGGGCTGCCGTTCGTCGTCCCGCGGTTCGAGGAGCGCGCGCTGTGGCCGGCGGGGCCGTACCAGCCGGCCGGAGGGGTGGAGGGCGCCGCGCTCCTCGCCCGGCTCGCCCCGCACATGGACGCCCCGGCCGCGGACAGCCCGCCCGTGGACGCCCCGGCCGTGGACGCTCCGGCCCGTCAGGAGGAGGACTCGGCCCCCCGGGCCGCCCTGTAGACCGCCCAGCGGTCCATGATCCCCAGCCTGCCGCAGGCGGCCCTGAACCTCTCCCCCTTCGGGCACCTGCCTCCCGGGCCCGGAGACGGCCTGGACCCCATCAGGTCCGCGTCCGCGGTGCTCACACCTCCACGAGCAGCTCCTCGAAGCCCCGGATCACGTACCCCGGCTTCCACACGGGCTCCGCCGCGAGCCGCAGGTTCGGCGCCTGGCGGAGCAACTCGCCGAAGACCGCGGTCAGTTCGAGGCGGGCGAGCGGCGCGCCGAGACAGTAGTGGATGCCCGCCCCGAAGGTGATGTGCGGGTTGTCGGCCCGGGTGAGGTCGAGTGCGTCGGCCGTCGGGCCGAAGCGGGCCGGGTCGCGGTTGGCCGAGCCGAAGAGGAGCGCGACCTCGGAGCCGCGCGGGATGACCTGGCCGCCGATCTCGATGTCGTCGAGGACCCAGCGCTCGAACATCTGGAGCGGGGTGTCGTAACGCAGAAGTTCTTCCACAGCTGTGGACAACTTTTCGGGATCCGGACGGACGCCGTGCTTCAGGAGGGTCCACCAGCCGTTGACCGTGGTGTTCACGGTGGCCTCGTGGCCCGCGTTCAGGAGCAGGACGCAGGTGGAGATCATCTCCTGCTCCGTCAGCTCCCCCACCCCGACGAGCGCCGAGATCAGATCGTCCCCCGGGCTCTTCCGCCGCCGCGCGATCAGCTCCCGCAGATAGCCCGAGAACTCGACGGAGGCCTCGACCGCCCGCCGGGCCGTCTCCTCCGAGGGGTTCAGCTCGAACATCCCGCAGATCGCCGCCGACCAGGGCCGCAGCCGCCCCCGCTCCTCGTCGTCCTCGGGAACGCCCAGCATCCGGGCGATCACCGCGACCGGCAGCGGTTCGGCGACCGCCGCCTGGAGGTCGCCGCCGCCCGCCGCCACCAGATCCCCCACCAGATCGGCGGCGAGCCGCCGTACCGCCGGCGCCAGGTTCTCGACCGTCCTCGGCGTGAACGCCTTCGACACCAGGCGCCGGATGCGGCTGTGGTCGGCCGCCTCCAGATCGAGCAGCCCGTGGTCGTTGAGCGTGTGGAAGGGCTCGTACGCCGCGTCCGGCGCCTCCCGCCCGAACTCCTCGTGGGTGAAGCGGTGAGTGTACGTCCGGCCGAGCCGGCGGTCCCTGAGGAGCGCGGACACGTCCTCGTGGTGCGGGATCAGCCACTGGCGGGTCGGGCCGTGCCAGTGGGCGCGGCCCGCCGCCCGCAGTGCGGCGTAGGCGGGGTACGGATCGGCGACGAACTCCGGGGAGAAGGGGTCGTAAACGGCCTCGACAGCGTCCATGACCGGACGCTACCCGCACGCCCGAACCCGTTCCAGGGCCTGTCCGGCGGATCAGGGCCCCGGCCGCGATCCGCCCGGCCAGGCCCTAACCGCCGACGCGCACCAGGCCCGCCTCGTACGCGAACACCGCCGCCTGCGTGCGGTCCCGCAGCCCCAGCTTCACCAGGATGCGGCTCACATGGGTCTTGATGGTCGACTCGGCGACGACCAGGTGCTCGGCGATCTCGGAGTTCGACAGACCCTGCGCGATGAGCACCAGGACCTCCGTCTCGCGCTCCGTCAGCTCCCCGATCTGCGCCATCGCCGGCGGGCGCGGAGAGCTCCCCGGCGCCTTCGCGAACTCGGTGATCAGCCGCCGGGTGACGGTCGGCGCGAGCAGCGCCTCGCCGGCCGCGACGACCCGCACCCCCTCGGCGAGCTGCCGGGCGGAGGCGTCCTTGAGCAGGAAGCCGGAGGCGCCGGCGCGCAGCGCCTGGTAGACGTACTCGTCGAGGTCGAAGGTGGTCAGGACGAGCACCTTCGCGTCCGCGTCGGCGGCGACGATCTCCCGGGTGGCGTCGATGCCGTTCAGCTCGGGCATCCGGATGTCCATGAGGACCACGTCGGGGTGGAGGGCGGCGACCTGGGTGACGGCCTCCCGGCCGTTGACGGCCTCGCCGACGACCTCGATGTCCGGCATCGCGCCGAGCAGCACCGAGAAGCCCTCGCGGACCATCATCTGGTCGTCGACGATCAGCACGCGGATCACTGGTCACTCTCCTCACGGCTCACGGGGACGAAGGCCGTCACCTCGTAGCCACCGTCCTCGGTGACCTCGGCCGTCATCTCCCCGCCCAGCATCGTCACACGCTCCCGCATGCCGGTGATGCCGTGGCCGGCGCCCGGCGAAGGCTTCACGAGGCCGCGGGCCGGGCCGTTGGCGATGCGCAGGCCCAGACCGCCGAGGACATAGCTGACCTCGACCTTCGCGGCGGCGCCCGGCGCGTGCCGCAGCACGTTCGACAGGGCCTCCTGGACGATGCGGTACGCGGAGAGCTCCACGCCCTGCGGCAGCTCGCGCACGGCGCCGGTCACGGTCTTCTCGACGACGAGCCCGGCGTCCTGGACGTTGCGGACGAGCGAGTCGAGGTCGGCGAGGGTCGGCTGCGGGGCGTCGGGGGCCTCGTAGTCCTCGGCGCGGACGACACCGAGGATGCGGCGCAGCTCGGTGAGTGCGGCGACCGCGTTCTCGCGGATGGTGAGGAAGGCCTGCTCCAGCTCCGGCGGCGGGTTCTCGACCCGGTACGGGGCGGCCTCGGCCTGGATGGCGACGACCGACATGTGGTGGGCGACGACGTCGTGGAGCTCGCGGGCGATGGTGGTGCGCTCCTCCAGCAGGGTCCGCTTCGAGCGCTCCTGGGCGGTGACGGTCTGCTGGGCGGTGACCTCGCGGTCGGCCTGGCGGCGGACCTGGAGGACGGTCACGGCGAGGAGGACCAGGGCGGCGACGAAGAGCAGCGGGACGGCGTCGGAGTTGTATCCCCTCCCGAGGAACATCTCCGTGAAGAGGCAGAAGCCGGCCGTCACGAGCCACATCCACGCCGAGGCGCGGGGCCGGGAGCGGGCGGCGACCACGCCGAGGACCGCGAGGTGGGAGAAGAACGTGATGTGCGACCAGGGCCAGCCGGCGTCGTAGCCGGTGAGGTAGCCGATGACGGGCGCGCTGGCGAGCGAGGCCCAGAAGGCGAGGACCGGCCGCACCAGGGTGAGCAGCACGACGGCGGGCGGGGTGCAGACGACCAACAGCGTCAGCGGGGCGAAGGTGGTGTCGAACTCCTCGTACCCCATCGCGAAGGCGATCAGGGCGAGGAACGCGACGACAGCGTGCGGGAAGAGGCCGAGATGCGGCCGTATCGTCTTCGGCAGGAAGCGCGCCACCTTGGGGTTCACCTCGGCGGGCTGGAGCGGCCGGTAGGCCGACGCGTCGCGGAACAGGTCCTGCCGCAGGCCGCCGAGGACGACCTGGACCAGGTGGAACTCGGGGGCGCGGCTCGTCTCGGGGGTCTGTGTCTGGGTCACCCGCACCACGGTACGGGCGGCGGGGAACCCGGTCGTCCCGCTCGATGCGGATCCTTCCGGGTCCCCCTTGAGGACTATGGCCCCCGGCGCGCGTCCGTCCGCCGGCCCGAGGAGCGCGGGTCCGGATCCCCGAAGGTGCGGGGGTCAGGCTCCGGCTCACCAGGCGAGTTGGGCGATCTCCTCCGCCACCACCGCGCACGCGTCCGCCGCCGGGTCGATCAGGGGGAAGTGGCCGACCTCCTCCAGGAGCGTCACGCCGACCGTCTCGCCCGCCTTCGCGGCCGCCTCGGCGTAGGCGTCGGCGACGGCGTACGGCACGTCGACGTCCGTACGGCCCTGGACGACGGTGGTCGCGATCCCGGTCGGCAGCAGCACCGAGGGGTCGGTGTGGGCCGCCCGCGCCTCGTACGAGGACGGGTCGCCGAGCAGTTCGGTGACCGCGCCGCCGCACACCCCCAGCTCGACCGCACGTCCGAAGTGGGCGATGGGGGCGAGGGCGACGACCCCGCGCAGCTCGGGCGGGGCGGGCAGTCGCCACGGGGAGCCGGCGGGCAGGACGTGCCGGGCGGCGGCCCAGAGGGCGAGATGGCCGCCCGCCGAGTGGCCGGTGAGCACGATCCGGCCGGTGTCGGCCTGCGGCAGGTGGGCGGCGGCGAGTTCGGGCAGGGCGTCGAGGGCGGCCGCGACGTCGTCGAAGGTCTCGGGCCAGCGGCCGGCGACCGGGGTGGCACCACCCTGCCGGGGGATGTCGCTGCCGCGCCGGTACTCGACGTTCGCCACGGCGAAGCCGCGCCGGGCCAGGAAGTCCACGAACGGGGTCAGGTGCTGCCGGTCGTACGGCGCCCGCCACGCCCCGCCGTGCAGGGCGACGACGAGCGGCACCCGGTTACCCCCGCCGCGCGGGGCGTAGAAGTCGATGACCTGGTCCGGGTGGTCGCCGTACGCGGCGGAGACGTCCGGGGGGACGGCCGGGTGCGAGAAGGCCGACGCCTCTTCGGCGGCATCGCGCGCGGCGGGGTCCGGCATGCTGTTCCAACCTCTCGGATACGGGGCCGAATTGGCCTGACCTGCGGGGACGGTACCAGGAGTGGAGCCCCCGCAGATCGGGCGATCATCGGACCGTACGAGACCGCGCGAGGATGCGCGGAACCCGGTCGGGGCCTCAGCCGGGCAGGTCCGCCAGGACCTCCGCGAGCACCCGCGCCGCCCGCTCCGCGTCCGCGAAGCCGACGTACAGCGGGGTGAAGCCGAACCGCAGGATGTCGGGGCGGCGCAGATCCCCGACGACACCGCGCTTGATCAGCTCGGCCATGACGGCGGGCGCGTTCTCGCAGGCGAGCGCGGTCTGGCTGCCGCGCTCGTCGTGCGCCTGGGGCGTCACGGACGTGACGCGGCCCTCCGGCACGTACGCGCGCACGCACTCCAGGAAGAAGTCCGTGAGCGCCAGGGACTTGGCCCGTACGTCCTCGATCGCGACGCCGTCCCAGACGTCCAGCGCCGCTTCGAGGGCCAGCATCGAGAGGATGTCGGGCGTCCCGACCCGGCCCCGTACGGCGCCCGCGGCCGCCTCGTACCCGGGGGTCATGGCGAACGGGTCGGTGTGCGAGTTCCAGCCGGGCAGCGGCGAGTCGAAGGCGGCCTGGTGGCGCTCGGCGACGTACAGGTAGGCCGGCGAACCGGGCCCGCCGTTCAGGTACTTGTACGTGCAGCCCACGGCCAGGTCGACCCCGTGCGCGTCCAGGCCGACCGGCAGGGCGCCCGCGCTGTGGCACAGGTCCCAGACGGCGAGCGCGCCCGCCGCGTGCAGCGCGGCCGTGATCCCGGGCAGGTCGTGGCGGCGGCCGGTGCGGTAGTCGACGTGGTTGACGAGCGCGGCGGCCGTCCGAGGACCGGCCGCCGCGGCCATGCCGGCCGGGTCGACGGGCACGATCCGGTGCCCCGTCATCCGCGCCGCGGACTCCGCGATGTACCCGTCCGTGGGAAAGGTCGTCGCGTCGACGAGGATCTCGTCGCGGTCGCCGGCGCTCAGCCGGGCCGCCGCGACGACCGCCTTGAAGACGTTCACGCTGGTCGAGTCGCCGACCACGACCTGCCCCGGGGCGGCGCCCACGATCGGGGCGATCCGGTCGCCGATCCGCTCGGGCGCGGTCCACCAGCCGGACTCGTCCCAGGAGCGGATGCGGAGCTCGCCCCACTCGCGGGTGATGACGTCGGCCATCCGGGCGGGAACGTGGGCGGGCAGCGCGCCGAGGGAGTTGCCGTCGAGGTAGACGGTCCCGGCGTCGAGGGCGAACTTCTCGCGGTGCTTGCCGAGTTCGTCCGCGGTGTCGAGGGCCTGGGCCCTCTTCTGGAGGTCTGCCATGGCATCGGTGTCAGACATGGCTGCGCGCCGTCCAGAGCTCCGGGAAGACGTTCTTCTGCGCCCGCTTCTCCAGCCAGGCCACGCCGGCCGAGCCGCCGGTGCCGGTCTTCGAGCCCATCGCGCGGCGGGTCGCCACCAGATGGTCGTTGCGCCATCGCCAGACCAGTTCGGCGACGTCGCTGAGCGCCTCGCCGAGCCGCACGAGTTCGCCGTTCTGGTCGGCGTCCGCGTAGATCCCGGCCCAGACCGCCTCGACCTCGGCGGAGGGCTCGTACCGCTGCGCGAGGTCACGGCCGAGGACGGCGGCCGGGACGGGCAGGCCGCGGCGGGCGAGCAGCCCGAGGACCTCGTCGTACAGGCTCGGCTCGTGGAGCGCCTTCTCCAGCTCGGCGTGGACGCGGGGGGCGCCCCGGTGCGGGACGAGCATGGACGCGGACTTCTCGCCGAGCAGGAACTCCATCCGGCGGTACATCGCGGACTGGAAGCCGGAGCCCTCGCCGAGCGCGGCGCGGTAGGCGTTGAACTGGGCGGGGGTGAGCTGGGCGAGCGGCCGCCAGGAGTGGTTGAGGGCCTCCAGCTCGCGCACGGAGCGCTTGAGCGCGTCCATCGCGACGGGGACGCGGTCCTCGCGCAGGGCGCGGCTCGCGGTCTCCCACTCGTGGACGATGACCGTGAACCACAGCTCCATGACCTGGGTGGTGACCAGGAAGACCATCTCGCCGGGGTCGTCCGAGCGGAGGTGCTGGAGGTGGGTCAGGACGTCCGCCTGGACATAGTCCTCGTACGGCGTCGTGCCGGCGAAGTCGAGGTTCGGGTCGTTGGCGACCGAACCGGCTCCGGAGTCGGGAGAACCCGGGGAGAGTGACATTTCTGTCTCCTCGATACGAACTACCGGGTAGCGGTCTGCTCCACCGTGCGCACGGTCGTCCGTGCGTCACGGGAGCCCCGGTCCCCTCGGGAGGCGGGCTTCGTCGCGCGCCGTCCCAAGCGCATCATGACACGATCGGCCCGGTGATGTAGCTCCCGTCTTCGTCATACGGAAATGCGTTCGACCGACATCCGTCGAGGCCCTTGATCTGCTGCATCATCGCCGGCGCGGGCCTGCCCGGACCCGGGCAGCCCATGTGCTGCCGGATGCCGATCTCGTGCCCGACCTCGTGGTTGATGATCAGGTGCCGGTACTCGGCGGCCTCCCCCGCGAAGGTCGGCGAGCCCAGCATCCACCGCCTGAGGTTCACCACGACCCCGTCGGTGGTCTCGCAGTTCAGCTCGCCGCGGGTGTCCAGACCCTGCTGCAGGCAGAGCGCGTCGGCCGTGTCCGGGGTGGCGATCCGGATGACGAAGTCGGCCTCCCCCGAGACCAGCTGGAAGCGGCCCCGGCCGTGCGCGGCCCAGCCGCGCGGATGCGCCAGGATCCGCTGGATCTCGGCGGCCGTGTCGCGCGCCGACAGCGCGATGCCCTCCTCGACCTGGACCCGGTAGCGGCGCAGTTCGCCGCTGTCGCCGACGGGTGCGCCGGTGGCCTGCGCGGTGACGAAGGTCCCGGCGCCGGACTTCGGCACGGTCGGCGGCTTCACCGGGACCGACGTCGGTTTCGGCGTCGGCTTGGGCGTCGGCTTCGGTTTCGGCTTCGGGGACGAGGTCCCCTTCGGTTTCGGCGGCGGTTTCGGTTTCGCCGTCGCGGACCGGGGGGCGGGAGTGGTCTTCCCCGGTGCCGGGCTCTCGGTGGTCGCCGTCGGCGCGGGGGTGATGGCCGGGGCAGCCGTGACCTCGGCGGGCGGGCCGTCGAAGTGGGCGAGGGCGACGCCGGCGCCGAGCGCCACCGTCGTCAGGGCCAGCGTCGGCAGGACGAGCCGGCGCCCGGACCTGCGCCTCCTGCCCGTTCGCCGCCGTCCTGCGGTCGCACCACGCTTGCCCACGACAGACTCCCCCCTCGGGTCCTGCGGTCCCGGGGATCGTACCGGGCGTTTCGAACGCCCTTTCCCTCATGCGGAGGGAAAGGGCGTTCGGCAGGTGCGGGGAACATCAGCCGAGCGTCTCCGCCGCGGTCTCCGAGGAGTCCCGCAGGAAGGTCGTGCAGCGCTCGAACTCGTCCTTCTCGCCGATCTCGCCGGCCGCGCGGGCGAGCGAGTGCAGGGCGCGCAGGAAGCCGCGGTTCGGCTCGTGCTCCCACGGCACCGGGCCGTGGCCCTTCCAGCCGTTGCGGCGCAGCGCGTCGAGGCCGCGGTGGTAGCCGGTACGGGCGTAGGCGTACGACTCGACGACCGCGCCGCGCTCGTACGCGTCGTCCGCGAGCTGGGCCCAGGCGAGCGAGGAGGTCGGGTACTTCGCGGCGACTTCCGCCGGCGCCGTCCCGTTCGCGAGCAGCTCGCGCGGACCCGGGTCGTCGGGCAGGTGGGTGGGGGCCGGTCCCCCCAGGAGGTTCTCATGCATGGCCATGGGGCCAGTCTGCCTCAGTCCCGGCTGCCGAAGGCCCCACGGCGGGGAAGCACCGGCTTCGGGGGCCCGGGCACCCAACGGCAGGGATGCACCGGCCCCCCGGGCCCCGGACACCCTGCGGCGGACGTACCCCCCGGCCTCCTCAGGCCGAGGCGTCCCGCCGGCCCGGGTCGAGCGGCGGGGACGTCACCCCGCAGTGCACCTTGCACTCCGGGTGGCAGTCCGCCGCCGCGGGAGTCCGCATCGTCGTCCACGCGATCGCCGCGCCCACCACCAGGACCCCCGCGCACATCGGCATCGCCCGCCGGAACGTCGACCCGAACTCCTCCGCCGAGAGGTACGCCTCCGGGCCCATCCCGGCGAGCATCGGCAGCGCGGCCACCGCGAGCAGCCCGGCCGCCCGCGCCGCCGCGTTGTTGATGCCGCTGGCCAGACCCGCCCGGGACACGTCCACCGAGGCGAGCACGGTCGCGGTCAGCGGCGCGACCAGGGCCGTCATCCCGAGCCCGAGCACCAGCAGCGCCGGCAGCACGTCCCGTACGTACGAGGCGTCCTCGCCGACCCGCAGCATCAGGAGCATGCCCGCGGCGCACAGCAGCGGCCCCACCGTCAGCGGGATCCGGGGCCCGATCCGCTCCCCCAGCTCCCCGGACTTCGCCGAGAGCAGCAGCATCAGGACGGTCGTGGGCAGCAGGGCCGTACCGGCGCCGAGCGCCGAGTAGCCGGCCACCACCTGGAGCTGGAGGGCGGCGAGGAAGAAGAAGCCGCCGAACGCCGCGTACACGCACAGCGTCACCAGGTTGACCGCGGTGAACATCCGGGACGCGAAGATCGACGGCGGCACCATCGCGCGTTCGCCGCGCCGCCGCTCCACGACCACGAACCAGGCGCCGACGAGGACCCCGGCCGCCCCGGCCCACCAGGCCTCGCCGATCAGCGCGTACGTCACGAGCGCGAGCGCCGCCGCGCCCAGGACCGCGCCGAGCACGTCGAAGCGGCCGTGCGCGGTCTCGTCCCGCGATTCGGGGACGTGCCGCAGCGCGACGGGGACGCAGAGGGCGGCGAGCGGCACGTTCAGCAGGAACACCCACCGCCAGCCCGGCCCGTCCACCAGCCAGCCGCCCACGAACGGCCCGATCGCCGCTCCCACCCCGCCGAAACCGGACCACAGCCCGACCGCCCTGGCCCGGTCGTCCTCGTGGAAGCTCGCCTGGATCAGCGCCAGGGACCCGGGGGTGAGCAGCGCCCCGCCCACGCCCTGGAGGGCGCGGGCGGCGATGAGCACCCCGGCGTTCGGGGCGAGGCCGCACAGGAGCGAGGCGAGCGCGAACCACACCACGCCGATCACGAAGATCCGGCGCCGCCCGAACCGGTCGCCGAGCGATCCGCCGAGCAGGATCAGCCCGGCCAGGGTGAGCATGTAGGCGTTGACCGTCCACTGGAGAACGGCCAGGTCGGCGCCCAGGTCCTCGCCGATGTGCGGCAGCGCCACATTGACGACGGTGGAGTCGAGCAGCGCCATACCGGAGCCGAGGACGGTCGTGAACACGATCCATCGCCCGGTCCTCGAGGCCATCCGCACGTCACGTTCGCCCATGCCAGCCATGGTCCTCGCGGAGGCCACCCCGTGCACCCCGGTGCGGGCGTCCGCCGCCCGCGGGACGCCCGTGTCAGGCGGTGCGCAACCGTCCCGCCGCCCGGACCAGCGCGGCCACACCCCGCTGGGCCTTCTCCCGCCGACAGCCGACGTTCAGCCGGACGAAGCCGGGCGTGCCGTACACCCCGCCCGGCATGATCGCGACCTTCTCGACGGTGATCAGCTCCTCCTGCAGCCGGGTCTCCTCGATGCCGAGGGGCCGCAGGTCGATCCAGGCCAGGTAGCCCGCCTGCGGGGGTGCCCAGCGGAGATCGGGAAGGCCGAGCGCGAGCTCCTCACGGACCATGGTCATCGTGCCCGCCACATAGGCGCGCAGCTCGTCCAGCCAGTTCGCGCCGTGCCGGTACGCGGCGATGTGGGCGGTCAGTGAGAGCACGGCGGGCGAGGCGAGCCCCTCCCCGGTCTCCATGCGCCGGACGAAGGCCGCGCGCTCGTCGGGGTCGCCGATGATCCCGTACGAGCCGGAGAGCGCGGGGAAGTTGAAGGCCTTGGTGGCCGAGGTGACCAGCGCCCAGCGGTGGCCCCGGCCGCGCTCGGCGATCCTGGTCCACGGGATGTGGCGGTGGCCCTCGGTGGTCAGGTCGGCGTGGATCTCGTCGCTGACGACGGCCGCGCCGTGGCGCTCGGCGAGCGCGGCGAACTCCCGGAGCTCGTCCTCCGTCCACACCCGGCCGGTCGGGTTGTGCGGGGAGCAGAGCAGCAGGACCTTGCTGTCCGGCCGGGCCAGCTCCCGTTCGAGGGCCTCGGTGTCACCGACCGGGACGCCGCGCAGCTCGCGTCCGAGCCCGGTGACGGCCTTGCCGAAGCCGTCGTACGTGGGGGTGTGGACGACGACTCCGTCCCCGGGTCGGGTCCACATCCGCAGGAGCTGGGAGAGCTGGTTGAGCACGGAGGGCGCGTACACCAGGGTGTCCGGGTCGATCTCGGCCCCGTACCGGGTGGCGTACCAGTGGCGTATCGCCTCGCGGAACTCGCCGAGCCGCCAGTCGGTGTAGCCGAAGACGCCGTGGTCGACGCGGTCGCGCAGGGCCGCGAGGACCTCCGGCGGGGAGGCGAAGTCCATGTCGGAGATGGTGAAGGGAAGCAGGTCGGGGACGCCGAAGCGGTCCGCGATCCCGTCCCACTGGACCGACCAGGTCCCGCGCCGGTCGATCTCCCGGTCGAAGTCGTACGTCGTCGTCACCGTGGTCTCTCCTCCGGACATCGCTCTTCTCCCGACATCGCTCTTCTCCCGACATGCCGAGGGCCCGGCACCCCCACGCCAGGGCGGGGGTGCCGGGCCGCTCGTCCAACGCCTGCCTCGGCGCTTACTTCAGCTTGGTGCCGGTCGAGCGCAGCGCCGCGCACGCCTCGGTCACGCGGACGGCCATGCCGGCCTCGGCCAGCTTGCCCCAGGTGCGCGGGTCGTAGGTCGACTTGATGCCGACCTCGCCGTCGACCTTCAGGACACCGTCGTAGTTCTTGAACATGTGGTTCGCGACCGGACGCGTGAAGGCGTACTGGGTGTCGGTGTCGAGGTTCATCTTCACGACGCCGTTCTCCAGGGCCGTGGCGATCTCCTCGGCCGTGGAGCCCGAGCCGCCGTGGAAGACGAAGTCGAACGGGGAGGCCTTGCCGTACTTTTCGGCGACACCGGCCTGGAGGTCCTTGAGGAGCTCCGGGCGGAGGACGACGTTGCCCGGCTTGTAGACGCCGTGCACGTTGCCGAAGGAGGCGGCGAGCAGGTAACGGCCCTTCTCGCCCAGGCCGAGGGCCTCGGCGGTGCGGAGCGCGTCGTCGACGGTGGTGTACAGCTCGTCGTTGATCTCGTGGCTGACGCCGTCCTCCTCGCCACCGGTCGGGGTGATCTCGACCTCAAGGATGATCTTGGCGGCGGCGGCCTTCGCGAGCAGCTCCTGGCCGATGGCCAGGTTGTCGGCGAGGGTCTCGGCGGAGCCGTCCCACATGTGCGACTGGAACAGCGGGTTCTCGCCGCGGGCGACGCGCTCGGCGGAGATGTCGAGCAGCGGACGGACGTAGCCGTCCAGCTTGTCCTTCGGGCAGTGGTCGGTGTGCAGCGCGACCGTGATGTCGTACTTCGCGGCGACGATGTGCGCGAACTCGGCCAGGGCAACGGCGCCCGTGACCATGTCCTTCTTGTACTGGCCGCCCAGGAACTCGGCTCCGCCGGTCGAGATCTGGATGATGCCGTCGCTCTCGGCCTCCGCGAAGCCGCGCAGGGCGGCGTGCAGGGTCTGGGACGAAGTCACGTTGATGGCCGGGTAGGCGAACTTGCCTGCCTTCGCCCGGTCGAGCATCTCGTTGTAGACCTCGGGGGTTGCGATGGGCATTCGTCCGCTCCTTGTGATGTGCGGGGTGTGTGCGTTGCTGTCCCTGACCTGGGGGCGACGTCATCGTCGACGCCCATCCTTCCAGACTCTTCTCCGGGCTCCCACGGGCCCGGCATGCCGAGGGGCGGGGTGTTTCACGTGAAACACCCCGCCCCTCGGTAAAACCGCAGGTCAGGACAGCAATCGCCGATGTCCGGGGCCTAAGTCACGACTTCGCGGCGGTTACGCCAGGTCGAGATCGGCCAGCTGGTAGCCCGTGAGGTACGCCAGACCCGCCCCGGCGATGGCCTCGGCGGCGCCCCGGTCGACGATCGTGGCCACGGCGACGACCTCGCCGCCGGCCTCGCGGACGGCCTCCACGGCGGTCAGCGGCGAGCCGCCGGTGGTCGAGGTGTCCTCGACGACCAGGCAGCGACGGCCCTTGACGTCCGTGCCCTCGATACGGCGCTGCATGCCGTGCGCCTTCTGCGCCTTCCGGACGACGAAGGCGTCGAGGCGCTGTCCGCGCGCGGCGGAGGCGTGGAGCATCGAGGTCGCGACCGGGTCGGCGCCCAGGGTCAGACCGCCGACGCAGTCGAAGTCCAGGTCGGCCGTCAGGTCGAGCATGACCTGACCCACCAGCGGCGCGGCCTCGCCGTCCAGCGTGATCCGGCGCAGGTCGATGTAGTAGTCGGCTTCCAGACCCGAGGAGAGGGTCACCTTGCCGTGCACCACGGCCTTGTCCTTGATCTGCTGGAGCAGCTCAGCGCGTACGTCAGTCATGCCCCGAGCTTAAAGGGCACTGCTCAGAGGCGGCGCCAGCGCCAGGTGCTCTCGACCTCCAGGGGGTCGATGGGGGTGACCAGCCGGGGGTGGGTGTTGAGGCCGTTCGGCGGACCGGACTGCGGCTCGACGCAGACGGCCTCCTCGGGCTCGTCGTAGATCACGACCCACTCGGCGCGGCTGGTGACCTTCAGCTCCAGCTCCTCCGGCCAGGTGAGGGTGACGTCGACGCCCTCGGGCATGCCGAAGCAGTCGTCCCAGGGGCCGGGGGTGCGGTCGATCCGGCGTCCGGTCGGGAGGTGGTCGTCACCGCGCTCCTCCTGCCAGGCCGGGGTGAAGTCGAGTCGCACGTCCTGGCCGCCCTGCCCGAGGTTCCGCAGGAACCAGGGGTGCCAGCCGGCCTGGGCCGGGAAGGAGTCGTCGTAGGTCTCGACGCCGAAGCGGAGGGTGAGGGCGTCCTCGGCCAGCTCGAAGACCTGGGTGACCCGTCCCTTGTACGGCCACGGGTCACCCAGCTCGCAGATGAAGACGGCCTCGGTCGCGGAGACCCGCGCGGTCTTCCAGGCGAGGTCGCGGACGGTGCCGTGGATGGCGTGCGGGGGTGCGTTGACCGGCAGCTGGTGGCTGGTGGCGCCGTTGCGGAAGCGGCCGTTCTCGGTCCGTCCGCACCAGGGCACCATCGGGAAGGTGCCGAACCGCTCGCCCTGGCGCAGCACCTCGGTGCCGCCGATGCGCAGGCTCTCGATCCGGCAGCCGTTCTCGGGGCTGATGGTCAACTCGGCGTCGCCCGCCGTCAGGTGCGTCTGCATGCTCACGCCCCGACCCTAATCGCGGCGGCGGCTTCGGCGCAGTGCAGCGGCGCAGTGCCCGCCGGTGACCGTGTCAGCGGCGGGCCGTGCACGGCGCGAGATCGCGTCAGCGGCGTCGGCGCAGGGCGCGGCTGACGACCACGGCGGAGGCGAGCGCGAGGGCCGCGGCCGGGGCGATCCAGCGCAGGGTGGCACCGGCGCTCGACGCCTCGGGCGCGGGAACCGGGGCGTACCGGCCGCGCGGCGGCGCGTGGTCGACCTCCTCGGCGCTGCGGCCGATCATGGTCCGGCGGGCGTGGGCGGCCTCGGCGGCGGGCTGCGGGGCGGGGAACTCGATGGGTGTGGTGCCGAAGTCCTCGTCCAGGAGGGGATCGAGGGAGGGCGGCGGCACCGGCGCGTCGAAGACGGAGCTCCGGCGCGGTTCCTCGACACCGTCGTCGACGCCGTCGTCGTCGGAGTCGGGCTCGACGACCTCCTCGGCAGCGGCGGCCGCTGATTCGGCAGACGCCTGCGCCTCCGGCTCCTCCGGCTCCTCCGGCTTCTCCGGCGCGTCCGGCTTCTCCGCCAGCGCCGCCAGCCCCTCCACGAACTTGTCGAGCATCCGCGCGCCCGCCGTGGACCGGGCCTCGTCCGTCGCCTCGGCGAGCCGGCCGACCGCCGTCAGGCCGCCGGTGAAGCTCAGGCTGGTGCCCTCGGCCACCGGAGTGAGGACGACGGTGAGCGACAGCTCCGCCGTGCCCTTGCCCCGGGCCTCGGTCCCATGACCCTCGTAGGTGATGGCACCGTCCCGCTCGACGACCTTGAGGGCGCCCCGGTAGGTGATGGTGTTGCCGCCGACCCGCACCTTGAGCCGACCCGTCAGAGGACCGGCCTCCGCGTCGGCGTCGCGCTGGAGACCGGGGACGCAGCGGACCACCCGGGCCGGGTCCGTGAGCGTCGCACGCAGAACCTCGGCCGGGACCGGGACGAACACCTCATGCTCCATGGAAGCCGAGCCTACTCAGACGGGGGCGCGGCGTCGCCCGTTCGGCGCGGAACCCGGTTCCCTCACCCTCCGTACCGCGGGTGCACCAGCGTCGACGGGGGCGGTTCGGCGCCCCGGCCGCGCTCGGCGCGGCGCGCCGCGGCCTCCAGGGTGTGCTCGCCGAGTGAGCGCAGCCGGGGCGCGTCGGGGGCGAGGCCGAGGGCGGGCGGGCGGCTGCCCTGTACGGCCAGGAGGAAGCCCCAGTCGCCGGGGCCCCGCCCCGTACCGTCGGCGCGGTCGGCGCGGTCGGGTCCTGCGGCGAAGCCGGGGGTGCGGCCGCTCGCGCTGTAGGGGCGGGTCGCGAAGCCGGCCGCGTGCAGGGTGGCGTCCACGGTCCAGTAGGTGCGGGGCCGGTCGGTGACGGACCCGGCGTGCACGGCGAACCGTCCGGAGGGGCTCAGGATCCGGGCCACGAGCCCGTAGAACTCCTGGGCGTACAGCTTGGCGCTGGGGGTGATTCCGGGGTCGGGCAGATCGGAGATCACCACGTCGTACCGTTCCTGCAGAGGATCGGTGGCGCCCCGGAGCCAGTGGAAGGCGTCCGCGTGGACCACCCGGACGCGCGGGTCCCGGAACGCCTGCCCGTTGAGCGTGGCGAGGGCGGGGTCCGTCCGGGCGAGGCGGACGACGCCGGGGTCGAGCTCGACGACGGTGACGGAGCGGACCTTCGGGTAGCGAAGGGCCTCGCGGGCGGCCATGCCGTCCCCGCCGCCCACGATCAGCACCCGGGCGTGCGGGCCGTTCATCGCGGGATGGACGAGGGCCTCGTGGTAGCGGTACTCGTCCTGGCCGGCGACCCGGAGGCGGCCGTCGAGGAAGAGGTCGGGCGGGCCTTCCCGGCCCCCGGTCACGACGATCTCCTGGAGCTCGGTGTGGACGGCGACCCGCACCCGCTCGCCGTACACCGCCCGGCGGGCGGCCTGTTCGAAGTCGTCGACGAGCACGGTCGCCGTGGCGAGGACGGCGAGGACCGACACGTTCACCGCGACGAGCAGGGCCCGGGAGCGGACGGTCAGGTCGCGGCGGAACACCCAGAGGACGAGGCCGCCGCCCGCCACGGCGTTGACCGCGCCGGTGACGAGGGCGCCGGTGAGCTGGCCGAGCCAGGGCAGCAGCAGAAAGGGGAAGGCGAGGCCTCCGACCAGGGCACCGACGTAGTCGGCGGCGAAGAGGTCGGCGACGGTCCCGGCGGCGTCGTCCTGCTTCCCGAGCGAGGCCTTCCGTCCGGACCGGCCCGATCGGTCGCCCCGCTGTATGAGCGACATCAGGAGGGGGATCTCCGCGCCGATGAGCACCCCAATGGCGAGCGAGAACGCCACGAGGACGTACCGCGACTCGCCGAACCAGGCGAAGGCCGCGTACAGCACCATCGCCGAGGTGCCGCCGATGAGCGCGAGGACGGCCTCGACCAGGCCGAACCCGACGGCGGCGCGGCAGCGCAGCGCCTTGGCGAGGAGCGAGCCCACCCCCATGGCGAAGACCATGACGGAGAGCACCACGGAGGCCTGGGTGACGGAGTCGCCGATCAAGTAGGACGCGAGCGCGACGAGTTCGAGTTCGTAGACCAGGCCGCAGGCGGCGCAGACGAAGACCACCGCGAGGACCGGGAACCGCACCGTCTCGCGCGGCGGCTCGGGCCGCCGCACGGGCGCACGCCGCACCCTCTTGGGTGGCATGGTCACGGTCGGCTCGATCATGACCGTAACGCTACGTCACGACCAGGGCGCCCCCTGTCACCCACACGAGTGGATCTGGAGCGCCGGGAGGGCGTATCAGAGCGTTGCAGGCATACGTACGCCGATACGGGTCCTGGTCACCACCAACTGCCCCTCCTGCGGGTAGGCGTGCCAGGTGCGCCAGCGCACCTGGCCCTCGTGGCGCTGCGCCAGCATCGCCGTGAAGGCGTGCGGGGAGCCGGGAAAGGTCCCCGCGAGTCCGTTCGGGTGGTCGGCGACGAGTGCCAGCAGCTCCTGCGCCCGGCCCGCGAAGGAGCCGTGCGAGAGCGTCTCGACGCGGGCGGCGAATTCGTACTCCCATTCGCCGACACGCTTGGAGACGCCGAGCGGCAGCGGGGTGCTGCTGCCCGGCATGCAGGCGACGGTCTCCGAACAGCTGCGGCCCTCCTCTTCCAGGAGCACCTGGTGGGAAGCGCCGAGCAGCCTCAACTGCAGCTTGGCGCCGGAGAGTTCGAGGTCGAGCACGGCCAGTGCGGGCAGCGGCTCGCGCCCGAGGGCCCAGGCCAGATCGGCCGCGCGGGTATCGGTGTAGGACGTTTTCAGGGTGGTGAGCATGGGTCGGCTCCGCAAACACGGTTTGACGGGTGGGCCGGGGGCGCCCCGGAGAAGGGTTCAACGGGAGTGGGGAATCGCCGGCTCGGGTCCACACACGGTCCGAGGGCTGTCTCTGTCAGGAGCGAGAGAACCACGGACGCCGGACGACTCGCAGCGTTTTTACCCAACTTGCTGTGTTTTCCAACCCCTTCGGGGACCCCACAGTTCACTTGTTCAATCAGAACTGATCGACAAGTCCCTGCAGATTGCCCACGTCACGTGCCACACGGCTGGGGAGCCGACCCCGCGGTCAGCTTCCGCCGCCGCAACCACCCCCGCCGCCACCACAGGAACTGGAGGACCCCCCGCAGGAGCTGGAGCCGCCCCCACAACTGCTCCCGCTGCCGCCGTCCGCCCAGGTGATGCCGCCGCCGCTCGCCCCGCTCGACCGCCGCCCCCGCGACCGCGGCCGCGGGGTCCCGCCACTGCGGCTGCCCCACACGGCGACGAGCACCCCCGCGACGATCAGGAACCCCAGGACGATGAACAAGAAGATCTCCATCAGTACTACCCCCGTTCGGTTGTGCGAGGGAGATTCCCTCAGGCGCCCCCCGTCAAAGCGCACTTGAGGAAGTCCAGAGCTTCCCCGCAGGATGGCCGTCATGACACGACCGCCGCTCAACCGCCGCCTCGCCGAGTTCGGGACGACGATCTTCGCCGAGATGTCCGCCCTCGCCGCCAGGACCGGGGCCATCAACCTCGGTCAGGGCTTCCCCGACACCGACGGCCCCGAGGAGATCAGGGAGGCGGCGGTCCGCGCGCTGCGGGACGGCCGCGGCAACCAGTACCCGCCCGGCCCCGGTGTCCCCGAGCTGCGCGCGGCCATCGCCGACCACCAGCGGGACCGGTACGGCCTCGACCACAACCCCGACACGGAGGTGCTCGTCACCGCGGGCGCCACCGAGGCGATCGCGGCCGCGCTGCTGGCCCTCGTCGAACCCGGCGACGAGGTCATCGCCCTGGAGCCGTACTACGACTCGTACGCCGCCTGCGTCGCGATGGCCGGCGGGACCCGGGTCCCCGTGACCCTCCGCCCCCACGACGGTTCCTACGTCCTCGACCTCGACGAACTGCGGGCCGCCGTCACCGACCGGACCCGGCTGATCCTCCTCAACACCCCGCACAACCCCACCGGCACCGTCCTCACCCGGGCCGAGCTGACGGCCGTCGCCGAGCTCGCCGTCGAGCGGGACCTGCTCGTCGTCACCGACGAGGTGTACGAGCACCTGGTCTTCGACGACGCCGAGCACCTGCCGATCGCGAGCCTGCCCGGGATGCGGGAGCGCACGGTCACCATCGGCTCGGCCGGCAAGACGTTCTCGTTCACCGGCTGGAAGGTCGGCTGGGTCACTGCGAGCCCCGAGCTGACCTCCGCGGTCCGCTCGGCCAAGCAGTTCCTCACGTACGTGTCCTCCGGCCCCTTCCAGTACGCGATCGCCGAGGCCCTGCGCCTCCCGGCCGCGTACTTCGACACCCTGCGCGCGGAGCTCTCCGCCAAGCGGGACCTGCTGAGCGAGGGCCTCGCCCAGGCGGGCTTCGCGGTCTACAAGCCGGCCGGCACCTACTTCGTCACCACCGACATCCGCCCCCTCGGCGCCGAGGACGGCTTCGCCTTCTGCCGCTCGCTGCCCGAGCGCGCCGGGGTCGTCGCCATCCCGAACGCCGTCTTCTACGACCACCGCGAGGCCGGCGCCCCCTTCGTCCGCTTCGCCTTCTGCAAGAAGACCGAGGTCCTGGAGGAGGCCGTCTCCCGGCTCAAGCGCCTGGCCTGAACCCCGCCGCACGCTCCCCGGAGCGAACGGGAGCACCATGCAGGAGGAACGGGAAGGGCGAGGGGGGACGGCGATGGACAGACGACGGGGGAGCGACCGGCCGATGGACGGAGGCGGTGGACGGCGGAGGCTGCTGACCCGGCTGCTGCTGGCTCCGGTGGCGGCGGCGGTGACGGGGGCGATCGTCTGGGCGGTCACCCGTTTCGGCCTCGAGGCCGCCGACCAGACGGCCAGTGTCGTGGGCGGGACCGTCGCCGCGCTCAGCCTCCCGATCTCCCTCCTCGCCCTGCGCGAGCGGCCGGCCGGCCCGGCCGCCCCCGCGGGCTCCCCGTCCGGCGCGGGGGGCGGGGTCGGCCGGGACTGGGTACCGGCCGCCGCGGTCCATCCCTCGCTCCGGCCACCGGCCTCCCCGCTCCCGTTCCGCGGGCGCGCGGACGAACTCGTCGTCCTCGACGAGCTCCTCCGAGGCGCCGGGGGGCTCGGTGTCATCTGCGGGACGGGCGGCCTCGGCAAGACCACGCTCGCCGCCGAGCACGCCCGACGCGCCCGGCAGGACGGCAAGGACGTCTTCTGGGTCCGATGGCAGGACGACCTCACACGTCTCGCCGACGACCTCACCCGCATCGCCCAGGCGCTCGGGCTCGACGACGGCTCGCTCCACGAGGCCCAACGGGGCGAGGCGGTCCTCGTCGACGTCGTCTGGGAGCACCTGGCGGCCAGGAGGAACTGGCTGATCGTCATCGACAACGTGGACACCCCCGCGCGGCTCAGCACCGATGCCGACCCGCCGGCCTCCTACCGGGGCTGGGTGCGCGCGGAGGGAGCGGGGCTGCTGCTCCTCACCAGCCGGGACAGCGCCAGGTCCGTCTGGGGACCGCGGGCGGTACTCGTACGGCCCGCCCCGTTGGACGGCGACGACGCCGCCGCCGTGCTGTGCGACGCGGCTCCCGGGGCGGGGAGCCACGCGGAGGCCCGGGAACTGGCGGAGCGCCTGGGCGGACTGCCCCTGGCGCTCGAGGCCGCCGGCCGGTACCTGGCGACCGCCACCAGCCGCTACCGCACTTTCTCCTCCTATCAGCACGCGCTGGAGGCGGAGTTCGACGGACTGGTCGCGGCGGCGGACCCCCGAGCGGCGGACCCCGAGGTGGCGCGGACGCTGGTGCGGCACACCTGGGACGTGTCCTTGGACCAGCTCCGCTCCGACGGGCACACCCTGGCCCGACCGCTGCTGCGGCTCCTGGCCCTGCTGGAGGCGGCACCGGTCCCCCGGTCGCTCATCACCCCCGGTCTGCTCGGCCGGGTGACCGGCGAGGCGGTCCCACCGGCGGCGCTCGACGCGGCCTTCGCCGGGCTCGATCGGTACGGCCTCGTCGGCACTCCGCACACGCAGGCCCTCCGTTCCGGCGCGGAGCAGCAGGAGGAGGACGGCATCGTCCAGGTGGTGCTGCACCCCGTGGTGCGGGACGTCATGGCCCTGCCCGTGCCGGGTGCCGACTCCGCGGCCTGGCGCGCCGCGCTCGACGCGGGCCTGACCGCGGCGGTGGACGACGCCGTGGCGGCGGGCGCGGCGGGGCGGCCGGTCGCCCGGCTCCTCGCTCCCCACCTGCCCGCTCTCCTGGAGCGCGCGCCGGCGGCCGCCTTCCCCTCCGCGCGGGACAGCGTGTCCCGGCTCCTGAGCGTGCTGGAGGCGGACCGCAGGGGCGACCTGCCGACGTTCATCCTCCGCCGGCACCTGGCCGAGGCGGAGGCCCGTGTCCTGGGAGCCGACCACCCCGACACCCTGACGAGCCGCCACCTCCTCGCGGGGGACCTCTATCGGCTCGGCCGGCTCCACGACTGCCGCGACGCCTCTCGTGAGGTCGCCTCCGCCCGTGGACGCGTCCTCGGCAGAGATCACCCGGACACCCTCGAAAGCCGCCACGACTACGCCGTCGTCCTCGACGTCCTCGAGCAGCAGCAGGAAGCCGCCGGCCTGTTCCGCGAGATCGCCCGCGACCGGGAGCGGGTGCTCGGAGCGGATCATCCGAGCACCCTCACCAGCCGTAGCTCGCTCGCCCTCGCCCTCGACGACCTGGGCCTTCACCAGGAGGCGGCGGACCTCCTCCGCGGCGTGGTCGCGGACCGCGAGCGGGTGCTCGGCACGGACCACCCCGCCACTCTCTTCGGCCGCCAGAAACTCGCCATTCCCCTGCAGGGCCTGGGCGAGCACCAGGAGGCCGCCGACCTCCTCCGCGGGGTCGTCGCCTCCCACGAGCGGCTGCACGGACCCGACCACCCGGCTGTGCTGTCCAGCCGACTCGCCCTCGCGGCACCGCTCAGCGACCTCGCGCTGCACGAGGAGGCCGCCCTGGTGCTGCGCGACGTCATCGCGAGAAGCGAGCGCGTCCTCGGGCCCGACCACCTCCATACCGTCACCAGCCGGTTCAACCTCGGACTCGCGCTGATGAGGCTCGGTGAGCCCAGGGAGGCCGCGGGTCTCTTCCGCTCCGTCGCCGACGACTACACGCGCGTGTACGGGTCCGGGCACGGCCGCACCCGGGACGCCCGCGAGAGGGTGGTGGCCGCGGAGGCCGAGGTGCGGCGGAGACGGCGGTGGCGGCGCGGGTGAACCACGGCTCAGGTGAAGCACCGCACACGCCGAGAGCCCGGCCCCTAGGAAGGGGCCGGGCTCTCGGCGTGCTGCGGGGGAGGCTCAGGCCTCTTCGTCGCCCGCGGCCTTGTCCTCGGGGGACTCCAGGCCGAACTGCTCGACGACCCACTTGTCGAACTCGATGGAGGCGCGGACCCAGCTGACCGTGGAGGACACGAAGTGCTCCAGGGCGACGCCGGTGCCGATCAGCATCTGGGCCTCACCGATGAGACGGAGGGTGGCGGAGCCGTCCTCCTCCTCGTGCAGGTGCGTGTAGACCTTCGGCCACAGGGTGCGGCGGTTCCAGTCGTCGATCGCGTCGAGGATCTTGGCGCGGTCGTCGGCCGAGTGCGGGCGGTCGTAGAACGTCCGCACCGAGAAGACCTGCTGCTCGTCCTCGCCGCGGAACATGAAGTACGTGCGGAATTCCTCCCACGGCGCCGCGAGGTCACCCTCGTCGTCGATGACGTACTTCAGCTCCATCTGCTCGAGGAGCTGCTTGACGAGGTCCTGGTCGGGGACGACGGGGCCCGCCGGTCCTGCGGCCTGAGGCTGGGGCTGGCCCCCGAAATTCGGAATCGAGGACGGGTCGATGCTCACCGTGTATTTCCCTTCGTACGGATGTCGCCATCCTCCCCCATGCCGGGCGGTCTGTGGCAAGCCCTGCCTCCCGCGATCCGCTGCGGGCTGACAAGAACCGGTGCGCCCGGGGAGATCCCCGCAGGGAAAAGCGTGAAAAGGAAACGGAGGGGCCGCACACCTCCGTGCGGGTCACGTACGAGGACGGGGTCACCCTCCTCGTACGTGGCGAGGGCCCCGTCACCGCCCCGGGCCGGCCCGGGGCGGTGACGGGGCCCTCAGGGCCTCCTAGCGACCCGCCGGCCCCACGATCAGGCCGTCCTCGAAGCGGTCCACGCGGACCGTGTCGCCGTCCTGGACCTCGCCCGCGAGGATCTCCTTGGCGAGCCGGTCGCCGATCGCCGTCTGGATGAGGCGGCGGAGCGGCCGGGCGCCGTACGCCGGGTCGTTGCCCTCCTCGGCGAGCCACTCCAGGGCCTCCGGGGTGACGTCCAGGGTGAGCCGCCGCTCGGCGAGCCGCTTGGCGAGCCGGTCGATCTGGAGCCGCGCGATCCGGCCCAGCTCGGCCCGGTCGAGGGCGGAGAAGACCACCAGGTCGTCGAGCCGGTTGAGGAACTCCGGCTTGAAACTGGCCCTGACGACCTCCAGCACCTGCTCCTTCTTCACGTCCTCGGCGGTCAGCGGGTCGACCAGGTACTGGCTGCCGAGGTTCGACGTGAGGACCAGGATGGTGTTGCGGAAGTCCACCGTCCGCCCCTGCCCGTCGGTCAGCCGTCCGTCGTCCAGGACCTGGAGCAGGACGTCGAAGACCTCCGGGTGCGCCTTCTCCACCTCGTCGAGCAGGACCACGCTGTACGGGCGGCGGCGGACCGCCTCCGTGAGCTGGCCGCCCTCCTCGTACCCGACGTAGCCGGGAGGCGCGCCGACCAGCCGGGCGACGCTGTGCTTCTCGCCGTACTCCGACATGTCGATGCGGATCATGGCCCGCTCGTCGTCGAAGAGGAAGTCCGCGAGCGCCTTCGCCAGCTCCGTCTTGCCAACACCCGTGGGGCCGAGGAAGAGGAAGGAACCGGTGGGACGGTCGGGGTCGGCGATGCCCGCGCGGGTGCGGCGCACGGCGTCGGAGACCGCCTGGACGGCCTCGGACTGGCCGATCAGCCGCCGGCCGAGCTCGTCCTCCATGCGCAGCAGCTTCTGCGTCTCGCCCTCCAGGAGGCGGCCGGCTGGGATGCCGGTCCAGGCGCCGACGACGTCCGCGATGTCGTCGGGGCCGACCTCCTCCTTGACCATCGTGTCCTTGGAGGACTCCTGCTGGGCCTCGGCCTCGCTCGCCTCCTCCAGCTCCCGCTCCAGGGCCGGGATCTCCCCGTAGAGCAGCTTGGAGGCGGTGTCGAAGTCGCCGTCGCGCTGGGCGCGCTCGGCGCGGCCGCGGGTCTCGTCGAGGCGCTCCTTCAGCTCGCCGACCCGGTTGAGGGACTGCTTCTCCTTCTCCCAGCGGGCGGTCAGGCCGCGCAGCTCCTCCTCGCGGTCGGCGAGGTCCCGCCGCAGCTTCTCCAGCCGCTGCCTGCTCGCCGGGTCCGTCTCGTTCTTGAGTGCCAGCTCCTCCATGCGGAGCCGGTCCACGGAGCGCTGCAGCTCGTCGATCTCCACGGGCGAGGAGTCGATCTCCATCCGGAGCCGCGAGGCGGCCTCGTCGACGAGGTCGATGGCCTTGTCGGGGAGGAAGCGGGAGGTGATGTACCGGTCGGAGAGGGTCGCGGCGGCCACCAGGGCGGAGTCGTTGATCTGCACCTTGTGGTGGGCCTCGTACCGGCCCTTGAGCCCGCGGAGGATCGCGATGGTGTCCTCGACCGTGGGCTCGGCGACCAGGACCTGCTGGAAGCGGCGCTCCAGGGCGGGGTCCTTCTCGATCCGCTCGCGGTACTCGTCGAGGGTGGTCGCGCCGACCATGCGGAGCTCGCCGCGGGCCAGCATGGGCTTGAGCATGTTGCCCGCGTCCATGGAGGAGTCGCCGCCGGCGCCCGCGCCGACGACCGTGTGCAGCTCGTCGATGAAGGTGATGATCTGGCCGTCGCTCGCCTTGATCTCCGAGAGCACGGTCTTCAGCCGCTCCTCGAACTCGCCGCGGTACTTGGCGCCGGCGACCATCGCGCCCAGGTCGAGCGAGACCAGCCGCTTGTTCTTCAGCGACTCGGGTACGTCGCCCTTCACGATCCGCTGGGCGAGGCCCTCGACGACGGCGGTCTTGCCGACGCCGGGCTCACCGATGAGGACCGGGTTGTTCTTGGTGCGGCGGGACAGCACCTGCACGACGCGGCGGATCTCGTGGTCGCGGCCGATGACCGGGTCCAGCTTGCCCTCGCGCGCTGCGGCGGTGAAGTCCGTACCGAACTTCTCCAGCGCCTTGTACTGCCCCTCCGGGTCGGGTGTGGTCACCCGGCGTCCTCCCCTGCTCTTCTCGAACGCGTCGAGCAGCTTCGAAGCGCTCGCGCCCTGCGCGTCGAGGATCTCACCGGCCTGGCCGCCCTTGGCCGCGATCGCGATGAGGAGGTGCTCGGTGGACAGGTAGTCGTCGCCGAGCTCCTTGGCCTGCCGGTCGGCGTCGGCGATGACCGCGAGGAAGTCGCGGCTGGGCTGCGGGGGCGCGACCGTGGACCCGGTGACGCTCGGCAGGGCGGCGAGCAGCCGCTCCGCGCCGGTGCGCACGACCGCCTGGTCGGCTTCGACGGCGGCGAGCAGGTCGGTGATGTTCTCGTTGTCCTGACCGGTGAGCAGCGCGAGCAGAAGGTGCGCGGGGGTCAGGTCGGCGTGCCCCTCGGACACGGCGCGGCTGCTGGCCGCGTTGATCGCGTCCCGGCTGCGGTTGGTCAGTTCGGCGTCCACGTGCGGTGCTCCTCCTGGGTCGGTCCGGGTCCTCTCCCTTTATGACTCATCCAGGGTACACAAAGTTGAGCCGCTTGCGCTCAAGGTGTTGGGGAGAGCTCTGCCCCGGGTAGTTTCCGTGCATGGCGACCGACCCGAGGAACCCCTCCGACTCGTACCTCAGCTTCTGGCGCGAGTACCACATGTGCACCCTGACCACCCCGCGCCCGGACGGCACCCCGCACGTCGTGGCGGTGGGCGTCACCTACGACCCCGAGGGCGGATACGCCCGGGTCATCACCAACAAGCACAGCCGGAAGGTCGCCAACGTCCTGGCGGCGGGCGCGGACGGCGCGCGGGTGGCGGTCTGCCAGGTCGACAAGGGCCGCTGGGCCACCCTGGAGGGCGTCGCGCACATCCGTACGGAGGCGGAGGTCGTCGCGGACGCGGTGGCGCGCTACGCGGAGCGCTACGGGCGCACGCCGGCGGAGAACCCGGACCGGGTGGTCATCGAGATCGCCCTGACGCGGGCGATGGGACGCGCCTGACGGACCCGGGCCCGTACGAGGGGCGTCCGGGCCCGGCCCCGCACGGGAGACGTCCGGGCCCGCCCCGCGCGGGAGACGTCCGGGCAGCACAGCGGCGCCATCGCGTTTCAGGTCCGCGATGGCGCCGCTGTGTGGGGGAAGTGCCGGAGCGATCTACAACGACGGGGGAATCGCTCAGGCACTGCGGGGGGTGGCGGTGATGGTCTCGGGCTCGATCAGCTGGTGGTCCCGCTGGTCGAGGTTGACGAAGATCATGCCGTACCGGATGGCACAGCGGATGGGCTGTGGGGCGCCGCGGGGACGGCGGAGGCAGCGGTAGGCGCGGACGTCCTCGTCCTGCTCCCGTGCCACCACGATCGGCTCTCCGAAGAGGGTGATCTTCAGCGCGTCGCCACGGTGGGGGATTGCCGTGGCGAGGTCGACGAAGTGCCACCCGGACCGGTAGGCCGAAGCCATCTCCCGGCGGAACCTGGGGTCGTCCGGCGGCACGGTCACGCCCCCGCACCCCTGGAAGCGATCTCCCACGACGGCTCGTAGGGAGCGGCGCGTACGACGTCCCGGGGCGAGCTCTCCCACGAGGGTTCGCCGGGTCCCGCCACCACGTCGTGTGCCGGGTTGCTCTCCCACGAGGGCTCGTCCGGCCCTGCCACGGAATGCGCCGGGGTGCTCTCCCACGAGGGCTCGCCGACGGCGAGTGCGCCGAGAGCAGCCGCCGCAACGGCTATGGCGCTAAGTGCACGAACCATCCTGGTCATGGCCGATCTCCACCTCTTTTGATCACTACCTCCCCCCCGCGAGTAAGACGATGGCTCACTCCCGCCCCTTTCCACCAGCCAACCCGGGCATCATGTTCCTGTAATTCATGACCCTGAGGGGGGTGCAAATGAGGCGAGAATGCGACGAGTCCGGTCATAAGCACAGTCACGGTGAACTATGCGACGTGGGCAAGGAGCTCTATGCGAGTGCGCTCCGCACCGGCCGCATAGCCCGTGCGGACGCCGAAGCCGCCCCCTGCCTGAGGGAACTGTCCCTCCTGCACCCGGACCCGGACGACAGCCAGTGCCTGCGTCCCGTTCCGCCGTCGATCGCGCTCAACCAGCTCGTGCACCCCATCGAGCAGGAGATACAGGTCCGGCGCCAGCACGCGCTGGCCCTCGCGGACGCTTTCGAGCCGTTCATGGCGATCCACACCCAGGACCCTTCCGGCGCCCAGGCCATCACGGTCCTCGAAGGCCTCAGCGTCATCAACGCCGCCCTCGACCGCGCCATCAACGAGTGCACCGAGGAACTCCTCACCATCCAGCCCGGCAGCGGCCGCCGCCCCGAGACCCTCGAAGCCGCCCTGCGCCGCATGGAGCCCCTGCTCGACCGCGGTGTCCGGATGCGCACGCTCTACCAGCACACGGCCCGGCACCATCCCGCCACGCTGGCCTACGTCGAACGCGTCGCGCCGTACGGGCTCGAACTGCGCACCCTCGAGGAGATCGTCGACCGGCTGATCATCGTCGACCGCAAGGTCGCCTTCGTGCCCGCGCGCAGCGACCGCCAGGTCGCCCTCGAACTCCGCCACGAGGGCCTCGTCCAGTACCTCGTCGGCGTCTTCGACCAGTTCTGGCTGCACGGCGTGCCATGGGAGGACGAGATCCCGTACAGCCCCTCCGTCGACGGCATAGGCGGCGTCCAGCGCTCCATCGCCAAACTCCTCGTCGAGGGTCACGTCGACGAGGCCATCGCCCGCCGCCTCGGCATGAACGTGCGCACCTGCCGCGCCCACATCGCCAAACTCGCCGCCGCCCTCGGCAGCGGCAGCCGGGCCCAGCTCGGCTACCTGATCGCGCAGTCGGGCATCCTCGAGGGAGACAACTGACCACCCAGACACCTGACCAGCGTCGAACGGGACAACTCACCACCGTGTACGTACAGATCGACCTCGACGGGCCCGCCGGGTCCCTCCGCGTCTCCGGGCACGACCTGCCCACCGTGGAGCTCGTACGGGCCCCCGGGACCCGCCCGGACACCCACACGCCGATCGGCACCCGCAAGGCCGCCCTGCTCGCGCTGACGGTGGGCGGGCGACCCGCCGTCATCAGGCCGGCCCGCGCCCGGCTGCTGCGCCGCTCCTACCGGGTGGACGTCCGCGTCGACGGCGTCCGCTACCGGCTCGTCCCCTGCTCGCACATGGACAGCCGGCTCACCCGCGACGGGAAGGCGCTCGGCACCCTGGAGTCCGCCGGGGACGGCAGGGTCGACGCCGACTGGGACCCGGCCGCCGCCCTCACCCCGCTCGACCACGCCGTCGGCACCGCCCTCGCCGCAGCGTTCGGCACGGGCGCCGCGCCCTGGTGGGAGACGCTCGGCGACATCGTGGCGGAGCTCATCCCGTGAACGCGTGAACGGCGAAGCCCCCTCCGCGCGTCGTGGAGGGGGCTTCGCCGTCCGGGAACTACTCGCCGGTGCGCTTCGGGCGCCAGACCACCAGCGCGCTCGCCTGCTGCACGTCCTGGTACGGCACCAGATCGCGCCGGTACGAGGCATGCACCTGGGCCTCGCGCTGCCGCATCGCCGCCGCAGCGCCGTCGACGGCCGCCGACAGCTCCGCGATCCGGTTCTGCAGCGCCGCGACCTGGTTCTCCAGCTCGATGATGCGCTTGATCCCGGCCAGGTTGATGCCCTCGTCCTGCGACAGCTGCTGCACCTGACGGAGCAGCTCGATGTCACGGGCCGAGTAGCGCCGGCCACGGCCCGCCGTACGGTCCGGGGAGACCAGACCGAGACGGTCGTACTGACGGAGGGTCTGCGGGTGCAGACCGGAGAGCTGGGCCGCCACCGAGATGACGTACACCGGCGACTCGTCGGTCAGTTCGTACGGATTGCGTCGGCGCCCGTCCACCGGGTCACGCTCCCTTCGCGGCCTGGAACAGCTCCGCCCGGGGGTCCTCGGAGGCGGTCGCCTCGCGATAGGTCTCCAGGGCGTCACGTGCCTTGTCGTCCAGCTCCTTCGGCACCGCGACCTCGACCGTGACGAGCAGGTCGCCGCGCGTGCCGTCCTTGCGGACCGCGCCCTTGCCCCGGGCGCGCATGGTCCGGCCGTTCGGAGTGCCCGCGGGCAGCTTGAGGGTGACCGCGGGGCCGCCGAGGGTCGGCACCTTGATCTCGCCGCCGAGGGCCGCCTCCGTGAAGGAGACCGGCACGGTGACGGTGAGGTTGTCGTCCTTGCGGCCGAAGACCGGGTGGGTGTCGACGTGCACCACGACGTACAGATCGCCGTGCTGCCCACCGCGCTCCCCCGGCGCTCCCTTGCCACGCAGCCGGATCTTCTGGTTGTCCGAGACTCCCGCCGGGATGCGGACCTGCATGGTGCGGGAGGACTTGGCCCGGCCGCTGCCCTTGCAGACCTCGCAGGGGTTCTCGGCGATGAGGCCGCGGCCCTTGCAGTCCACACAGGGGTCGGTGAGCGAGAAGCCGCCGCCGCTGCCGCGCGAGACCTGTCCGGTGCCGACGCAGGTCGGGCACACCCGGGGGGTGCCGTTCTTGTCGCCGGTGCCCGAACACGCCGTGCACGGCTGCTGGCTGGACATCCGCAGCGGTACGGTCGCTCCCTCGATGGCCTCGGTGAAGCTGAGCGTCACCTCGGACTCGATGTCCTGACCGCGCCGCGGCTGGGTGCGGGGGCCCGCACCGGCGCCGCGGTTGAACAGGCCGCCGAAGACGTCCCCGATGCCGCCGCCGCCGGCACCGAAGCCGCCGCCCGCGCCGCCCTGGGTGCCTCCGAAGAGGTCGCCCAGGTCGAAGTTGAACGAGCCGCCGCCGGGGCCGCCGGGTGACCGGAAGCCGCCGTTCCCGAAGAGGGCGCGGGCCTCGTCGTACTCCTTGCGCTTCTTGGGGTCGCCGAGGATGTCGTTCGCCTCGGAGATCTCCTTGAAGCGCTCCTCGGCCTTGGCGTCGTTCTTGTTGGCGTCCGGGTGGTTCTCGCGGGCGAGCTTCCGGTACGCCTTCTTGATCTCGGCCTCGGTGGCGTCCTTGGGGACGCCGAGAACCTTGTAGTAGTCCTTCTCGACGAAGTCCTTCGTGCTCATCGACGTCCCTCCT
This sequence comes from Streptomyces sp. NPDC088707, assembly GCF_044752725.1. Lineage (NCBI taxonomy): Bacteria > Bacillati > Actinomycetota > Actinomycetes > Kitasatosporales > Streptomycetaceae > Streptomyces > Streptomyces sp. NPDC088707. The sequence goes on from NZ_JBIVLV010000003.1 coordinate 238,231, forward strand.
TCCGGACTGCTCCGGGGTCTGTCACCGCTGTGCTGTCGGTCGCGCTACCCCTCCTCGGGGGCACCGCTCTCCTCGTCCGTGGACGACTTCGCGTCGTCCTTGGCCGGTGCCGCGCCCGGCTGGGGCTCGGCGACGGCCACGCGGGCGGGCCGGATGGTCCGCTCGCCGATCCGGTACCCGGGCTGCAGGATCGCCACGCACGTCGTCTCGGTGACGTCCGGCGCGTACGAGTGCATCAGGGCCTCGTGGATCGTCGGGTCGAAGGGCTCGCCCTCCTTGCCGAACTGCTGCAGACCCATCTTGGCGACGACGGTCTCCAGCGATTCGGCCACCGACTTGAACCCGCCCACGAGCTCGCCGTGGTCCCGGGCCCGGCCGACGTCGTCGAGCACCGGGAGCAGGTCGCTCAGGAGGCTCGCGACGGCGATCTCCTTGACCGTGACCCGGTCCCGCTCCACGCGGCGGCGGTAGTTCTGGTACTCGGCCTGGAGCCGCTGGAGGTCCGCGGTGCGCTCCTCGAGCGCCTTGCGGGCCTGGTCCAGCTGCGCCAGCAGAGCTACGTCAGTAGCGTCCCCGGCCGGGGCCGCCCCCTCCGCCTTGTCGGCGGAGGCGGCGGCAGCGGCGGTCTCGGGCTCCTCGGGCGTGCCGTCGGCGGGGACTTCGGGCTTCTCCTCGAAGCCCGGGGTCTCCTCCGACATCAGGCAGCGCCGCCCTTCGGCTTGTCCTCGTCCACGATCTCGGCGTCGACGACGTCGTCGTCCGCCTGGGCCTGCTGCCCGGCGCCGGCGTCGCCGCCCGCGGCCTGTGCGCCCTGGGCGTCGGCGTAGAGCGCCTGGCCGAGCTTCTGGGAGACGGCCGCGACCTTCTCGGTGGCGGTGCGGATCTCGGCGGTGTCCTCGCCCTTGAGCTTGTCCTTCAGCTCGACGAGCGCGGCCTCGACCTCGGCCTTGACGTCACCGGGGACCTTGTCCTCGTTGTCCTTGAGGAACTTCTCCGTCTGGTAGACGAGCTGCTCGCCCTGGTTGCGGGACTCGGCGGCCTCGCGGCGACGGTGGTCCTCGTCCGCGTACTGCTCGGCCTCCTGGCGCATCCGGTCGACCTCGTCCTTCGGCAGCGAGGAGCCGCCGGTGACGGTCATCTTCTGCTCCTTGCCCGTGCCGAGGTCCTTCGCGGTCACGTGCATGATGCCGTTGGCGTCGATGTCGAAGGCGACCTCGATCTGCGGGACACCACGCGGGGCCGGCGGCAGACCGGTCAGCTCGAACATGCCGAGCTTCTTGTTGTACGCCGCGATCTCGCGCTCGCCCTGGTAGACCTGGATCTGCACGGACGGCTGGTTGTCCTCGGCCGTCGTGAAGATCTCGGACCGCTTGGTCGGGATCGTGGTGTTGCGCTCGATGAGCTTGGTCATGATGCCGCCCTTGGTCTCGATGCCGAGGGACAGCGGGGTCACGTCGAGGAGCAGGACGTCCTTGACCTCACCCTTGAGGACACCGGCCTGGAGCGCGGCGCCGATGGCGACGACCTCGTCCGGGTTGACGCCCTTGTTGGCGTCCTGACCGCCGGTCAGCTCCTTGACGAGCTCGGCGACGGCCGGCATACGGGTCGAACCGCCGACGAGAACGACGTGGTCGATCTCGGAGAGGTTGATGCCCGCGTCCTTGATGACGTTGTGGAACGGCACCTTGCAGCGGTCGAGCAGGTCCGAGGTCAGCTGCTGGAACTGGGCTCGGGTGAGCTTCTCGTCCAGGTGCAGCGGGCCCTCGGCGGAGGCCGTGATGTACGGCAGGTTGATGGAGGTCTCGGTCGAGGACGAGAGCTCGATCTTCGCCTTCTCCGCGGCCTCGCGGAGACGCTGGAGAGCCATCTTGTCCTTGGCCAGGTCCACACCGTGGCCGTTCTGGAACTGCGTCACCAGGTAGTCGACGACGCGCTGGTCCCAGTCGTCACCGCCGAGGTGGTTGTCACCGTTGGTGGCCTTCACCTCGACGACGCCGTCGCCGATCTCCAGGAGGGACACGTCGAAGGTGCCGCCACCGAGGTCGAAGACGAGGATCGTCTGGTCGTCCTTGTCGAGGCCGTACGCGAGAGCGGCCGCGGTCGGCTCGTTGACGATGCGCAGGACGTTGAGGCCCGCGATCTCACCGGCCTCCTTGGTGGCCTGGCGCTCGGAGTCGTTGAAGTACGCCGGCACGGTGATGACCGCGTCGACGACCTTCTCGCCCAGGTAGGCCTCGGCGTCGCGCTTCAGCTTCTGCAGGATGAAGGCGCTCATCTGCTGCGGGTTGAAGTTCTTGCCGTCGATCTCGATCTTCCAGTCGGTGCCCATGTGGCGCTTGACCGACCGGATGGTCCTGTCGACGTTGGTGACGGCCTGACGCTTGGCCACCTCGCCGACGAGCACCTCGCCGTTCTTCGCGAAGGCGACGACGGACGGCGTGGTCCTGGCGCCCTCGGCGTTGGTGATGACGGTGGGCTCGCCGCCTTCCAGAACGCTGACGACGGAGTTAGTCGTGCCCAGGTCGATGCCGACCGCACGTGCCATTTCGATTCCTCCAGCTGACGTACTTGAGTGGATCTGACTCAAGGATGCATGACGACCCGGACTGCGTCAACAGACCTGAGCGGAGGGGGCTCAACTCTTCACCGCCCCCATCGCTCACAGGGCGTGCCGTTCCCCGCTTCGACCGGGTTCGCATGAGAGGGTCCGGACATATCCCAGGATTCCCGCCGAAGGGTGTGCGCGCATGACGGCGAAGCGAGCGGTCGACCTGACGGCCGGGCTCCTTCTGCTCCTCGTGCTCTCGCCCCTGATCGCGGGCACCGCCCTGTCCGTCGGCCTCGGCGGCAACGGCGCGGTGCTGCGCCGCCGCACGGTGGCGGGCCTGGAGGGGGAACCCTTCACGATGCTGACCTTCCGCACGAAGAGCCCGCTGGCCGCGCTGCCGCTCCTCGTCCATGTCGTCGGCGGCCGCATGTCCCTGGTCGGACCGTGTCCCCTCACCCCTGGCCACCGCGAGTGCGCGGGCGAGGGACGCCGCCGGCTCTCCGTACGCCCCGGGCTGACCGGACCGTGGCAGATCAGCGGACGCTCGGACCTGCCGTGGGAGGAGCGCGAGCTGCTCGACCTCCACTACGTGGACCACCACTGGCTGGGGATGGATCTCACGATCCTGGCGCGTACGCTTCCAGCAGTCCGCAAACGTCGCGCGGCAAGGTTTGCCTGAGCGACACAGATCACCGCGAGCGCCGCTACAGCACGGGGCCCCGAACGGGTAATCTCAGCACGGACTCCATAAGTTACCGCTTAGTAGGCCCGCCCGAGGAGCCCCTCATGCAACTCGCCGCGATCATCGTGTCGATCGCCATCACGGTGGTGGCCGTCGCGCTGTTCGGTCGTGCCACCGTGCAGATCTACCGGTTCGTGCGCCTCGGGCAGCCCGTGCCCGCCGGCACCCGCACCGGCGACCCCACCCAGCGCACCGTGACCCTGGTCAAGGAATTCCTCGGCCACACCCGGATGAACCGCTGGGGCATCGTCGGCTTCGCGCACTGGTTCGTGGCGGTGGGCTTCTTCTCGCTGCTCCTGACGATCGTCAACGCCTTCGGCCAGCTCTTCCAGGCCGACTGGCTGATCCCGATCATCGGCGACTGGCTGCCGTACGAGATCTTCACCGAGTTCCTCGGCCTGATGACGGTCCTGGGCATCGTGACCCTCATCGTGATCCGGCAGCTCAGCAAGCCCACCAAGGCGGGCCGCAAGTCCCGCTTCGCGGGCTCCAAGACCGGCCAGGCGTACTTCGTCGAGGCCGTCATCCTGATCGTCGGCCTCTGCATCATGACGCTGCGGGCCCTCGAAGGCGTCCAGCACCACGTCACCGGCTGGGAGCCGGGCTTCTTCGCCTCGTACCCGCTGATCGCGCTGCTCGACAACCTGGACCTGAGCACGATCCAGCACCTCACCTACTTCGTCGCGGCGCTCAAGATCGTCACGTCCTTCACCTGGATGATCACGGTCTCGCTCAACACGAACATGGGCGTCGCCTGGCACCGCTTCCTCGGCTTCCCGAACATCTGGTTCAAGCGGAACGCCGACGGCTCCACCGCGCTGGGCGCGCTCCAGCCGATGACCACGGCCGGCAAGGAGATCGACTGGGAGGACCCGGCCGAGGACGCCGTCTTCGGCGTCTCCCAGGTCGAGCAGTTCTCCTGGAAGGGCATCCTCGACTTCTCCACCTGCACCGAGTGCGGCCGCTGCCAGTCGCAGTGCCCCGCCTGGAACACCGGCAAGCCCCTCTCCCCCAAGCTCCTCATCATGTCGCTGCGCGACCACGCGCACGCCAAGGCGCCGTACCTGCTCGCCGGCGGCGGCAAGGACATGGAGGGCAACGAGAAGGCCACCGAGGAGCAGCTCAAGGACGTCCCCGCGTCGGCGATCGCCGAGGCCGAGCGCCCCCTCATCGGCACCGCCGAGGAGAACGGCGTCATCGACCCCGACGTCCTGTGGTCCTGCACCACCTGCGGCGCCTGCGTCGAGCAGTGCCCGGTCGACATCGAGCACATCGACCACATCGTCGACATGCGCCGCTACCAGGTGATGATCGAGTCCGCCTTCCCCTCGGAGGCCGGCACGATGCTCAAGAACCTGGAGAAGAAGGGCAACCCCTGGGGCCTGGCGAAGAAGCAGCGCGTCGAGTGGACCAAGGAGGTCGACTTCGAGGTCCCGATCGTCGGCAAGGACGTCGAGGACCTCTCGGAGTTCGACTACCTCTACTGGGTCGGCTGCGCCGGCGCCCTGGAGGACCGGGCCAAGAAGACCACCAAGGCCTTCGCCGAGCTGCTGCACATGGCGGGCGTCAAGTTCGCGATCATGGGCGGCGACGAGAAGTGCACCGGTGACTCCCCCCGCCGCCTGGGCAACGAGCCGCTGTTCCAGCAGCTCGCCCAGGAGAACGTCGCCATGCTGAACATGGCGTTCGGCGAGTCCCTCGACGAGGACGGGAAGGTGGACGAGTCGACGAAGAAGCCGAAGTCGGCGAAGCGGATCGTCTCGACCTGCCCGCACTGCTTCAACACCATCGCCAACGAGTACCCGCAGCTCGGCGGCGAGTACGAGGTCATCCACCACACCCAGCTGCTCCAGCACCTCATCGACGAGGGCAAGCTGGTCCCGGTGACCCCGGTCGACGGCCTCATCACCTACCACGACCCGTGCTACCTGGGCCGTCACAACAAGGTGTACACGCCGCCGCGCGAGATCATGTCCGCCGTCCCCGGCCTGCGCCAGCAGGAGATGCACCGCCACAAGGAGCGCGGCTTCTGCTGCGGCGCCGGTGGTGCCCGGATGTGGATGGAGGAGCGGATCGGCAAGCGCATCAACAACGAGCGCGTCGAGGAGGCCCTGTCCCTCAACCCGGACATCGTCTCCACCGCCTGCCCGTTCTGCCTCGTCATGCTGACCGACTCGGTCAACGGCAAGAAGAACGAGGGCAAGGCCAAGGAGTCCGTCACGGTCGTCGACGTGGCCCAGCTGCTCCTCGAATCGGTGAAGACCCCGGTGGACCCGGAGCCGGAGCCGGCCGAGGAGCCGGAGCCGGAACCGGCGAAGTAGCACCCGGTACGTGAGAGAGGGCCGCCCCGCGAGATCGCGGGGCGGCCCTCTTCGTCGTGCCGACTCCGTCAGGCGGGACGCGATCGGCCGCCTCAGGCCTTCTGTGCCGCGGTACGGGCGGAACGACGGGTGGCACGCACCGGAAGAACTCCTTGCTCGGGTCGCTGACATCTCCGAAGCCACGAGTACGACATCGAAGCTACGAGTACGACATTGAGGCGATACGTCGGATTCGTAACGACGACCGCAAGCCTGCCCGCCGACCGTGTCACGGCCCACAGCGGGTCCGCTCAACCCCCTAGGGGATGTCACAGCTCAGTGGCAAGGACAGGTCCGGGGAGCGCCCGCACAGCGGAAGCGGGTACGTTCGACGACGTGGCTGGATTCAGGAACGGACGCGGCCGGGACAACCGCCCCCCGCACAATCAACCGCAGCAGGCGCCGTACGGGTACAACGCGGCCCCGCCGCCGTACCCGCAGCAGCAGTGGCAACAGCAGCCACCGCAGGGGCACCAGGGGCAGCAGGGACACCAAGGTCCTCCCGGGCACCAGCGCGGGCAGCAGGGACACCAGGGGCAGCCCTACGGGGAGCCGGAGTACTTCGGCGAACCCTACGGCCAGCCGCAGCACCCGCACGCGGCGACGGCGAACAACCCGGGCCACACCCAGATGTTCAGCGTCGACGACCCCTACGGCAACGCCGCGACCCACCACGCCGGCGCCGCGCCCGTCCCGACGGGCCCCCGGCTCCCGTGGAAGGCGCTCCTGAGCGGCATCGTGCTGCGCCCCGCGGACACGTTCCTGCGGATGCGGGACCACGCCGTGTGGGGCCCCGCGCTGATCGTCACCTTCCTCTACGGGCTGCTCGCGATCTTCGGCTTCGACAAGGCGCGCGAAGAGGCGATCAACGCCACCCTGTCGACGGCGATCCCGTACGTCCTGATGACCGCCCTCGGCTTCGTCGTCGGCGGACTGATCCTGGGCTCGGTGACGCACACCCTCGCGCGCCAGCTGGGCGGCGACGGGGCATGGCAGCCGACGGTGGGCCTGTCGATGCTGATCATGTCGATCACGGACGCGCCGCGGCTCGTCTTCGCGCTCTTCCTGGGCGGCGAGAACGGCCTGGTCCAGGTCCTCGGCTGGCTGACCTGGCTGGCGGCCGGGGCGCTCTTCACGATGATGGTGAGCCGCTCGCACGACCTGCCGTGGCCGAAGGCGCTGGGCGCGTCGGCGATCCAGCTGGTGGCGCTGCTGAGCCTGATCAAGCTCGGCATGCTCTGACGCTCCGACGTCACGGGACGAGACACGGAGAGGCCCCCACCGCAGGCGGTGGGGGCCTCTCGTCATTCCGTCGCGCGGGCGCCGGCTCAGGCGTCGAGGACCTGGCCCTCGCGCTTGACGACGGGCGGCTCGACCGACCAGGGGAAGTTGATCCACTCGTCGGTCTTCTTCCACACGTACTCGCACTTCACGAGGGAGTGGGACTTCTCGTAGACGACGGCGGAGCGGACCTCGGCGACGTGGTCGACGCAGAAGTCGTGGACGAGCTTGAGCGTCTTGCCGGTGTCGGCGACGTCGTCGGTGATGAGCACCTTCTTGTCGCTGAAGTCGATCGCGTCGGGCACGGGCGCCAGCATGACCGGCATCTCCAGCGTGGTGCCCACACCGGTGTAGAACTCCACGTTCACGAGGTGGATGTTCTTGCAGTCCAGGGCGTAGGCCAGACCGCCGGCGACGAAGACGCCGCCGCGGGCGATCGAGAGCACGATGTCGGGCTCGTAGCCGTCGTCGGCGATCGTCTGCGCCAGCTCACGGACGGCGCGTCCGAAACCCTCGTACGTCAGGTTCTCGCGTACCTCACTCATGCCTGCGACCGCCTCACACCTGGGTCCGATGGAAGTTCATGAACGAGCGGGAGGCCGTCGGCCCCCGCTGCCCCTGGTACCGGGAGCCGTACCGCTCGCTCCCGTACGGGAACTCGGCGGGCGAACTCAGCCGGAACATGCACAGCTGCCCGATCTTCATCCCGGGCCAGAGCTTGATCGGCAGGGTGGCGAGGTTCGACAGCTCCAGGGTCACGTGCCCGGAGAAGCCGGGGTCGATGAACCCGGCGGTCGAGTGCGTCACGAGCCCGAGCCGCCCGAGGGAGCTCTTCCCCTCGAGACGCGACGCGATGTCGTCCGGGAGGGTGATGACCTCGTAGGTCGAGGCGAGCACGAACTCGCCGGGGTGGAGGATGAACGCCTCGTCACCCTCGGGCTCGACCTCACGGGTCAGGTCGAGCTGCTCGACGGCGGGGTCGATGTGGGGGTAGCGGTGGTTCTCGAACACCCGGAAGAAGCGGTCAAGCCTCACGTCGATGCTCGAGGGCTGCACCATGGATTCGTCGTACGGGTCGATGCGCACCCGTCCGGCATCGATCTCGGCCCGGATGTCCTTGTCTGAGAGAAGCACGCCCCCACGATACGCAGAGGGCGCGGACCTGCCCCAATCGGCAGGCATCCGCGCCCCGGGCGCTGCTCAGCGCCGTCCGGACTCCACCGGCACCGCATGCCGCAGCCGCGCACAGCGCGGACACCGGATGAGCCGCCCTGGCCCGATCCGCCCGGCCCCGAGCTGCTGCAGCGGGAACGAAGCGGTACTGAACACATGCCCTTCGGCACAACGGACGACGGTGCGCTCCATCGAACCCATCAAGTCCCTTCCCCTACACATGTGGTGGACGGGAAGCCACATTAGGGGATCAACGGGACACCCTCCAGGCGGCACTCCGCACCCGAAAAGGCGCAAGCTTCGCCTCAAGTGGCGCATGGGGTACAGTGTGCAACGATGCGGCACCGTTCATCGGGCCGCTGTGCGGATGTAGTTTAATGGTAGAACATGAGCTTCCCAAGCTTATAGCGCGGGTTCGATTCCCGTCATCCGCTCTTCTTACGAAGCCCCAGGTCAGCGACCTGGGGCTTCGTCGTTGTCCAGATCTCTGGGACTCGCCCGCCGACTCGGCCGAGGACCTGGGAGAGTTGACGGACGAGCTCCCCCGAGGGGCACGAGCATCACGCTGATAGTGCCCGCTCCCCACGCCACCCCTGACTCCGCCGCCGTGCACGACTCGGGCGCGGACAACGGCTGCACCGGCCTGGTCCTGGACACCGCCCGGGTCGTCTTCTGCGACTCCGGCTTCCTCGCCGTCCTCGACCAGTGGCCCGGACAGGGACGCGGGCTCCGGCTCGTCAACCGCTCCCGGTCCGTGCAGCGCCTCCTGAACGCCGCCGCCTCGGCGCGACGGCAGTCGTCCCGGGTATGCGCTCCGCCCCGGGCCGACGCACCTGGGTCACTTGCCGAGACCGATTACCTCGTCGCTGGACTCACAGAAATCTATGTCGGCCGGAGTAGACATTGAGCATTGGCGTCGCTATGGTTTCTCTCGTAGCCCAGAAAGACAGCAGGGCCTGGCAGAGACGAACTGCCGGCAAGCAGTACCAGCAGTACAGGTAGTTGGAGTTCGCAGGACGGTGCGGCGGCGGAGCCTCGAAGCCAGGGATGTTGCAGGACGGCGACGGGGCTGGCAGCCGGACCGGGTGGCCCGCAGTGATCAGGGGCCGCCGCAGCGGGACCGCGGTCATGGCAGGTGCGGTACCCGTGAGTGCAGTGCGCAGTACCCAGCAGTGAGGTAGCGAGTAGTACCCCTGGTGAAGGCGTCGGCTGCGGACGCGCGCACCGGGAAGTTCGGCAGTGGGGTTCTAAGCCAGAGCAGACGCAGGACGGGCGACGGGGCTGGCTGCCGAAGAGTGGCGCTGTCACAGGTCACTGAGCGGTTCGCAGTACCCGCAGTACCCGCAGTAGAGCAGTACCAGTAGTACGCAGTACCCCTGTAGTAGGTAGTTGATTACCGAGGGAAGAACGGAGGAACGAAGCACCATCAGGATCGCCCGGACGGAAGCATCGAGTCCGGGTACCGCAGGACATCGATAGTGAGGTGGTCTCCGGTCAAGCAACCGCGATCCCCGCATTCCCGACAGCGACTGGGCCGGGTCTGCGGACACAAGAGGCCGGCGAGGTATCAAGGCCGGCACGTGGTGTAGAAGTTCCTTCGGGGCCCTGGTGCCGTACGGCACCAGGGCCCCTCCGTGCGTTCCCAGAGAGAGGTGCAAATGACAGCAGACGACTCGTACGGCCGTCTCGACGACGACGACTACCCCGCCTACACGATGGGCCGCGCCGCCGAAATGCTCGGCACCACACAAGGATTCCTCCGCGCCATCGGCGAAGCCCGCCTCATCACCCCCCTGCGCTCCGAGGGCGGCCACCGCCGCTACTCCCGCTACCAGCTGCGCATCGCCGCCCGCGCCCGGGAACTCGTCGACCAGGGCACACCGATCGAGGCCGCCTGCCGCATCATCGTCCTCGAAGACCAGCTCGAAGAGGCGCAGCGCATCAACGCCGAATACCGGCGCGCGGCCGAAACGGCCCACCCGCCGGCCGCGGCCTGAGGTGAGTTCGCCGTCAGGAGGCGGCGAGGAAGATGGCGATGTAGTGCGCGGTGAAGGCTGCGACGGTCAGGGCGTGGAAGACCTCGTGGAAGCCGAACCAGCGGGGTGAGGGGTCGGGGCGCTGGAGGGCGTAGACGACGGCGCCCGCGCTGTAGAGAAGCCCGCCGGTCACGACCAGGGAGACCACGGCCACCCCGCCGTTGTGCAGGAAGTCGGGCAGGTATCGCACGGGTGCCCAGCCCAGGGCCAGGTAGCAGGGGGTGTACAGCCAGCGGGGTGCTCCGACCCACAGGACACGGAAGGCGATGCCGACCAGGGCGCCCGCCCACACGATCCACAGCAGGAACGTCCACTGGTCGTGGGAGAGCAGGAGCACGGCGAGCGGCGTGCATGTGCCGGCGATGATCAGGAAGATGTTGGCGTGGTCGAGGCGGCGCAGAACGGCCTCGCCGAGTGGTCCCCAGGTGCCGAGATGGTAGACGGCGCTGGTGCCGAACAGCAGCCAGGCCGTCACGGAGTACACGGTGCAGGCCAGCACGGCTTGTGGTGTCCCTGCCAGGCAGATGAGGACGATGCCCGCCGCCAGCGATGCGGGGACCATGCCGGCATGGAGCCAGCCGCGCAGCTTCGGCTTGATCGGTTCCACCAGATCGGCCACCCGCTCGACGAGATCAGGGACCGGGTGGGAGCCCTCGGCGGTCCTGTCTCGGTGCGATGCAGAGGAAGGGCTGGTGGGCTCTCGTCGCTCTCCCGTCGGCAAGGAAGCAGGACGGGCTTCGGCGCCGTCTCGGGACACGGCTTCCCCTCCCCCATCGGAGTGCTGAGTTTCTCTGGCAACCATGTGCACATGCTAGGAACCGACCCTGAACGGGAGTCCCGGAGGCCCACTTCATCGCACGCTCCGGGTCAGTCGCCTCACGGTCGCGGACAGGGCCGCCTGCCAGGAGCTGGCGCCGTGGACGTCGCGGGGCCTCCGGTCACCGGCAACCCGCGTCCCCGCACGGCGTCCCTGTGGCGTGACCTGCCGCCGAGGAGCACAGGCGGGCCGTGACCGCGCTCAGCCACAGCAGGCCGAGGCCCGCACCGGCGGTGAACGCGAGCACCGAGGCGGCCGAGGCCGTGAACCCGGCGAGGACGACCACGGGGACGACGCGGGACGCGGCGGCCCAGCCCCGCAGGCCGCGGGCGGCGAGCGGACGGGCCAGGACGAGGAACGCGGCACACAGGGCCAGGTAGCCGATCATCCCGGCGGCCATGTGGACGGCGCCGTGTCCGCTCATCGCGGTCGCCGCCTCGGGTGCGCCGGTGGGGAAACCCGCCCCAGCGTCGGCCGGGAAGGCCGCCGCGGCCCAGAAGGAGACGCCGAAGACCCCGACCAGCGCCGGGCCCCATGTGCCGCCGGGGCCGCCGCGCAGCGCCCACCGCAGGCCGGCCGCGGCGGCGGCCAGCAGGACACCGGTGAGCACGAAGCTCGCCGTCTGGATCCAGCCCGCCTCGCCGAGAGCCAGCTGGCTGATCGCGTTCCGCATGAAATCGAAGCCGTCCCGAGTGAACCCCTGGGCAAGCCCGGCCGCCAGGAACAGCGGACCCGCCGCCACACCACCGGCACCGGACCACCGCACGGCGGATCGGGACGCGGGCGCGGCGGCAAGGACGTGACGGGGCGCGGTGAGCATGTCGGTCATGGCGGGGCCTTCCTCGCTTCGTTGTGGTCACCTACATGACCGACGACAAGGAGAAGAGTCATCGCTCCCCTCCATGTGCCCTGGCTCACATGCCGGGCGGGGCGGCCTCCCACTCGCGCACGCCGTCCCAGGAGTCGGGCCACAACGTGCCGGTGGAGGCGGTGAACAGCGGACGACAAGGGGGCCGGAACGGCAGCGGAGAAGCAGCTTCCGACACGCGTTTCCGCTGTGCGGAGGCTGGTACGGGGACGCAAGTGCCGGGCGGTTCCCTGGCATGTGGCGCGGGTTCGACTCCCGTGGTCCGCTCGTGGACGAAGGCCCTGGTCGGAGACCAGGGCCTTCGTCGTCGTCCGGGCCTGTCCGGGCGTCACGCGCCGGGGGTGGCCGGGAGTGGTCAGAACTCCAGCACCTCGCGGTCGAGCGGGTAACGGGCGCGGTGGGGGCCGTCGTGGGGCGAGGGGGTGATCGGCAGGACTCCGGTCGGCTGGAGGCCCAGGTTGTCGTCCCAGATCCGGGGTTCGACGTGGCCGACGACACGGAACTTCCGGAAGGTGAACGGCGGGCTGTCGGTCGGGAAGAACTCGGGCGTGGTCATCACCTGGAAGTGCAGGTGCGGCGTGGTCGAGTTGCCGCTGTTGCCGATCAGGCCGAGGACCCGGCCGGGTTCGACGTGGTCGCCCTCCCGGACCCTGAGCGAGCCGGGCTTCAGGTGGGCGTAGAGCAGGTAGCGGCCCGGCGCGACCTCCACGGTGACGTGGTTGCCGACGGTCTCGTCGATCGGCGGGACCGGCGGGGTGACGGGCGGTGTGTTGTCCGGGATCCCGTCCTGGACCTCCACGACCCTGCCGCCGGCCGCCGCCACGACCGGCTGGCGGTAGCTCAGGTAGCTGGTGAGCCGGGCGGGGTCGCCTTCCCAGGTCTGTCCCTGGTCGCCGACCCGGTACCAGTCGATCGCGAACCGCTGCGGTACGTAGAAGCGGCCGTTGATCGGACCGAGGCCGCGCCGGTGGTGGGTGTTGCCGCAGCACGACTCGCTGGAGTACCAGGTGCCGGGGCGGACCGGCGCGTTCAGGTTCAGCGGCGCGGTGCGGTCGGTGGGGGTGACCTGGACCGTCTCCTCGAACGGGGAGGAACCGGAGCCGCTGAGGACGGCGCCGGAGAGACGGTGTTCGAGGACCTCGGGCACCCGCCGGCCGGGGTCCAGGGCCAGGTCGATCCAGACGACCCACTGCTGGGAGCCCGGGATGACGGTCGGCGTCGGCCCCGGGGGCGCCGAGGTGTACCCGTCCGCACCCGGCAGGGGGTCACCCACCGGGTTGGCGGCATCGGCCAGCGCCTGGCCGCTCAGCGCGCCCACCACCCGGTGCGTGCGGGCGTCCAGGACCTCGACACGGTCGAGCCGCACCTGTGCGCTGCTGGACAGTGCGTTCGTGGTGAGCAGTTCGTACGAGAGGTGCGTCTTGCCGTCCGTGGCCCGGAACGGCGCCGGTTCGGTCATCACCGCCGCCGTCAACGGGGTGAACTGCGGTCCGGGCGCCGGCGGGGTCGAGCCGGTTCCGAATCCGGGTGCCGCCGCGGCCGTCAGCATGCCGACCGCGAGCACAGCGGCGGCGAGCCCGCGACGTAGCGGGGTGCGGCCGGTGCGGTTGCGAGGGTGGCGCTCTGCCATGGTGCTCTTCCAGTCGTCGGGTCCGGGCCCGTGAAAGGCACCGGCACGCCCCGCGCCGAGGCGCAGGCCCATGTAATCCGGCCGGGCGGCGCTCCCGGCGGACGGCGCCGGAGTCGGTATCGAACTACACCCGTCCAGCCGCACCGGACCGCCGGGCGGGAGCCGGCGTGCCCCCTCCGTGCGATTCCCCGGCCGATGGCGCGGGTTCGATTCCCGTCAATCCGCCCGTGAGAGAGACGCTGTACCCGAGGTGAATGAATACCTGTGTCCGCCGCCGGAGAATTTAGCGGCCCCGGCAGGGAGGGTTTTTGTCGGCACCACGCAGGGGGAAATACTCGCCGCCCACATTCTGCGACGGCGTGCTACTGTCGAAGTCAGTTGCAGTTTTGGTACCCGCAAATCTTCAAGCGCATCCGGTCGGCCCCGCCGCACGGAAGCGCTTTATTTCCGGTCATTTTCCGGGCAGGGCATCATCGCGGCGACACGGCATCCGTACGGTACGGACGCCGGCGTACTGCCCCAAAGGAGACATGACATGGCTACTGGCACTGTGAAGTGGTTCAACGCGGAAAAGGGCTTCGGCTTCATCGAGCAGGACGGTGGCGGCGCCGATGTGTTCGCCCACTTCTCGAACATCGCCGCCCAGGGCTTCCGCGAGCTGCAGGAAGGCCAGAAGGTGAGCTTCGACATCGCGCAGGGCCAGAAGGGCCCGACGGCCGAGAACATCGTGACCGCCTGACGCTGACGCACCACTTGCAGCTGGGGCCCGCATCCCTCGGGGTGCGGGCCCCAGCTGCATCCATTTCGCAGGTTTCCACCTGCGCCTGCGCCTGCGCCCACCGCCTCTTTTCTGCCACCCGGTTGCGCGCCCGCCATTCTCTTTCTGAGCAGATCTGCTCTCTTTCGCATTCATTTCGGCCCGTGCCTGTGATTCCCAGCGCTGTTCATCCGCTGCCGGAATTCCTCGATACGCGCCGTATCAAGGAAGGTTCTGCATGAACCCCACACGCACGAACAGCCGTTCCTCCCGTGCCCGCCGCAGCGGCGGCAGCCACGCGTACGGCTCCCCCGCCGGTTCCGGTCGAGGCAGTCGCTTCGGTTCGTCCACCCCGAACCGCTCGTCCGCCCCGAACCGCTCGGGCGGATACGGCCGGCGGTCCGCCGCGGTACAGGGAGAGTTCGCCCCGCCGAAGACGATCACTCCGGCGCTGCCCGCCGCCGAGTCGTTCGCCGACCTCGACATGCCCGGCGAGCTCCTGGCCGCGCTCACCGCGCAGGGCGTGTCCGTGCCGTTCCCCATCCAGGGGGCGACACTGCCGAACTCCCTGGCGGGCCGTGACGTCCTCGGCCGCGGCCGGACCGGCTCCGGCAAGACCCTCGCCTTCGGCCTGGCCCTGCTGGCCCGCACGGCCGGTCGGCGTGCCGAGGCGCGACAGCCCCTGGGCCTGGTCCTGGTCCCCACCCGGGAACTCGCCCAGCAGGTCACCGACGCCCTCGCCCCCTACGCCCGCGCCGTGAAGCTGCGCCTGGCCACCGTGGTCGGCGGAATGCCGATCGGCAGGCAGGCAGCGGCACTGCGTGGGGGTGCGGAAGTCGTCGTGGCCACCCCCGGCCGCCTTAAGGACCTCATCGACCGCGGTGACTGCCGGCTGGACCAGGTCGCGACCACCGTCCTCGACGAGGCCGACCAGATGGCCGACATGGGCTTCATGCCGCAGGTCACCGCGCTCCTGGACCAGGTCCGCCCCGAGGGCCAGCGCATGCTGTTCTCCGCCACCCTGGACCGCAACGTCGACCTCCTGGTCCGCCGCTACCTCAGTGACCCCGTCGTCCACTCCGTGGACCCCTCGCAGGGCGCGGTCACCACGATGGAGCACCACGTCCTGCACGTGCACGGCGCCGACAAGGCCCGGCTGACGACGGAGATCGCGGCGCGCGACGGCCGCGTGATCATGTTCCTTGACACCAAGCACGCCGTGGACCGCCTCACCCAGGACCTGCTCGACTGCGGCGTCCGCGCCGCCGGCCTCCACGGCGGGAAGTCACAGCCGCAGCGCACCCGCACCCTCGCCCGGTTCAAGACCGGGCATGTCACCGTCCTCGTGGCGACCAACGTCGCGGCCCGCGGCATCCACGTCGACAACCTCGACCTCGTCGTCAACGTCGACCCTCCGACCGACCACAAGGACTACCTCCACCGGGGCGGCCGTACCGCGCGAGCCGGCGAGTCCGGCAGCGTCGTCACCCTCGTGACCCCCCACCAGCGCCGCGACATGGCGCGCCTCATGACGGCCGCCGGCATCGTGCCCCAGACCACGCCGGTCCGGTCCGGCGAGGAGGCACTGCGCCGGATCACGGGAGCCCAGGCCCCTTCCGGCATCCCCGTGACGATCACCGCGCCGCCGGCCGAGCAGCGCAAGCGCCGGGCCGCGCCCCGCGGTCGGCGCGGTCCCGCCGCAGCGGCCCGGCGCGGCGGCGGCGTACCGCCGTCGACGCGGCGGCCTGACACCGCGTGACCCGGAGGCCGACCCATCTCTGCAGGAGGCATGTTGTGACGCTGTTCCCGATGCACGTCGACTCGGCGAGTTCCCTCCGCTTGCACGGGAGGGAGGCCGACGCCGAGGACACGGCCGTACCGCGGGTCTGCGACGACATGACCGTCGAGGTGGCGCTGTCCGTCATGGCCGGTGCCCGTACCGGGTACCTGCTCGTCTGCGACGACGACGGTGTGTGCACCGGACTGGTCACCGAGGCCCGGCTCACCACCGTCCGCGAAAGCCCCGCCTACACCGACCGGCTCCAGCTGCGTGACGTCCCCGACGACCACGGGCCGCTCACCTCGCCCGCCGGAGCGGTCGGCGGTCACGCCCCGCACCTCCGCCTGCTCACCTCGCCGTCCTGCGCGGACGTACGGGACGGCGCCCCCGGCGCCCTCGCCCTCGTCTGTGCCTGAAACCGCCTCTCCACGCCGGAACCATCCATTCCTCTCCCTGTGAGGCATCGTGCGCTGTGTCATCGCCCGCTTTCCCTTCGAGCTCACCAAGAGCGGCGTCCTGGACTCCATGAAGGGCGTCAAGCCCGAGGAGGTGGTCGGCGAGTCCGTGATCATCGGCCGCCGCACCTACCCGGTCAAGCAGGTCGGCCAAGTCATCACCCGCCAGGACCGGCGCGACTTCAGCGCCGACGAAGTCTCCCGGGCCATGACCAAGCTCGGCTTCACCTGCCGCGCCCTTCCCCGAGCCGTCGTGCCCACCCACGCCCCCGACGCGTTCGAGCACGCCTCCGCGATGCTCGGCACGCCGGTGACATCCTGAACGTGGCCCACGGCAGAGCCTGAGCCGCCACCCGAAGCACCCCCGAGGGCCCGACCCGCACCTGCCGGTCGGGCCCTCCGGCGTACTGGTGTCCCCCTGCCGCGTACCGGTGGCCCCGTCCCCGCCCGCGTACCGGATCTCACTGTCTGACGCGCGAAAATCTATGGCGGCCAGAGTAGACATTGGAGATCAGCACGTCTATGTTTTCTCTCGTAGCCCAGAGAGAAAACAGGGCCTGGCAGAGACGAACTGCCAGGAGCGGTACAGGTTGTCGCAGGACGGTACGGCGGTGGAGTTCCGAAGCCAGGGTTGTCGTGGGACGGCGACGGGACTGACTGCCGGACCGGGTGGCCCGCAGTGATCAGGGGCCGCCGGAGCGGGTCCGCGGTCGTGGAAGACGCGGTACGCGCAAGCAGTACCCAGCAATAGAGCAGTACCCAAGCAGTACCCAGCAGTACGCAGCACCCAGCAGGAGCGCAGTGCCCGGTCACGAGTGACTGGGTACCGCAGGACATCGACAGTGAGGTGGTCTCCGGTCGAGCAACCGCGATCCCCGCACTCCCGACAGCGGCCAGGTCGGGTCCGCGGACACAGAGGGCCGGCGCGGTATCAGGGCCGGCAGGTGGTGTAGTAGTTCCTTCGGGGCCCTGGTGCCGTACGGCGCCAGGGCCCCTCGACGCGTTCCATGAAAGAGGTGCCGATGACAGCAGACGACTCCTACGGCCGTCTCGACGACGACGACTACCCCGCCTACACGATGGGCCGGGCGGCAGAGATGCTCGGTACGAGCCAGAGCTTCCTGCGCGCGATCGGCGAAGCCCGCCTCATCAACCCGCTGCGCTCCGAGGGCGGCCACCGCCGCTACTCCCGCTACCAGCTGCGCATCGCCGCCCGCGCCCGAGAGCTCGTCGACCAGGGCACCCCCATCGAGGCCGCCTGCCGCATCATCATTCTCGAGGACCAGCTCGAAGAGGCGCAGCGCATCAACGCCGAGTACCGACGCGCAGCCGACGAGGCGAAGCCGCCCTCCGCGGACTGAGACGGTGCCCGCCCGCCGGACACCGGCGGGCGCCAGGCACAGACGTGGCTCCCGAGAGCGCCGTACGAGCGCGGGGAGAGCACGGTACGAGCGCAGGGAAAGCACCGTGAGCGCGGGGAGAGCGCCGTCCCATCTGCCGCTCCGGACCCGGGGCGCCTAGGATCGCGGGCATGGCGCTGATCATGAGTGACGTGGACCGGTTCGAGGCCGCCAGGCCCCGGCTCGAGGCCATCGCCTACCGGCTGCTCGGCTCGTCGAGCGAGGCGGAGGACGCCGTGCAGGAGACGTACCTGCGCTGGCAGGCGGCCGACGCCGGGCGGATCGAGGTGCCCGAGGCCTGGCTGACGAAGGTCCTCACCAACCTCTGCCTCAACCAGCTGACTTCGGCACGCGCCCGGCGCGAGACGTACGTGGGCCGATGGCTCCCCGAGCCGCTGCTCACCGGGGACCCGATGCTCGGCCCCGCCGACACCGCCGAACAGCGCGAGTCGGTGTCGTACGCCGTCCTCGTCCTCCTGGAGCGCCTGTCCCCCAACGAGCGGGCGGTGTACGTGCTGCGGGAGGCCTTCGACCACCCGCACCGGGAGATCGCCGAGATCCTGGACATCACCGAGGCCTCCAGCCAGCAGACCTACCACCGGGCCAAGAAGCACGTCGCGGACGGCAGGGCCCGCACCGAGATCGACGAGGCCGCCGCCCGGCGCATCGTCGAGGAGTTCCTGGCCGCGGCGACCAGCGGCCGCACCGAACCCCTCATCCGCCTGCTCACCGAGGACGCCGTCTCGGTCGGCGACGGCGGCGGCAAGGTCCCGGCCCGCGCGAAGGCGTTCGAGGGCGCGCTCGCGGTCGCCACGTTCCTGCGCGGCCTGTTCAAGCCCGGCAAGGCCAAGCGGAACCTGCTCGGCGGTACCGCCGAGTTCTACGCCACGACCGCCAACGGCGGCCCCGCCATGGTCGCCGTCGTCGACGGCCGGGTCATCGGCATCACCTGCCTGGAGGTCGGCCCGGAGGGCATCGTGGCGATCCGCAACCAGGTCAACCCCGACAAGCTCGTCCGCGCGACCGAGCTGTGGGCCGCCACCGACCACGGAGCGGGGCCGCTGCACACCCTCTGACACCCACCGAGGGCGATGTGACCCAGCTCACATTCCGACCCTGTCAGGAAACGCGGGGCTGTCCGGTTCAAGGTGCGAGACCACGCCGGACAGCGGCGGACCCGCCCAGACAGGAGCACGGACATGGAGCACCGCATCGTCGTCCTCGGAGCCGGCTACACCGGTGCCCTCGCCGCCGGCCGCATCGCCAAGCGGCTGCACCGCGAGGACGTCACCATCACCCTCGTCAACGCCGAACCCGACTTCGTCGAGCGCGTCCGGCTGCACCAGCTCGCGGTCGGCCAGGACCTCAAGCCCCGGCCGTTCGACGAGATGTTCGCGGGCACGGGCGTGGAACTGAAGCTCGCGAAGGTCACCGCCGTCGACGTGGACCGCAGGACCGTGGCGCTCGCCGCCGCGAACGGCCCCGGGCGGGAGGAACTGGCGTACGACACCCTCGTCTACGCCCTCGGGAGCGGCTGGAACGACGGCGGCGTCCCCGGCACCGCCGAACACGCCCACGAGGTCTCCAGCCGACCCGGCGCCCTCCGCCTGCGCGACCGCCTGGCCGCCCTGGACGCCGGCGGGACGGTCCTCGTGGTCGGCGGCGGCCTGACCGGCCTGGAGGCCGTCACCGAGATCGCCGAGGCCCGCCCGGACCTCACCGTCTCCCTGGCCGCCCGCGGCGCCCTCGGCGACTGGCTCTCCGAGAAGGGCCGCGCCCACCTGCGGAAGGTGGTGGGCAGGCTCGGCATCACGGTGCACGAGCACGCCGCGGTCGAGGCCGTGGAGGCGGACCGCGTCACCACCGCCGACGGCCGGACCGTCCCCGCCGACGTCACCGTCTGGACCACCGGATTCGCCGTCCACCCGATCGCCGGGGCCACCACCCTGGAGCTCGCCGACGACGGCCGGATCGTGGTCGACAGCACGATGCGGTCGGTCTCCCACCCGGACGTGTACGCCGTGGGCGACGCGGCGATGGCCCTCGGCCCCGAGGACAAGCCGCTGCGCATGTCCTGCGCCTCGGGCGTCCCCATGGCCTGGCAGGCCGCGGACGCGATCGCCGCGCGGCTGGCCGGCACCAAGGTCCCCCACGTCTCCATCCGCTACGCCCAGCAGTGCGTCTCCCTCGGCCGCGGCGAGGCTCTGATCCAGTTCGTCACCGCCGACGACCGAGCGGTCGAGAAGGCCCTGACCGGCCGCATGGCCGCGCGCTACAAGGAGCTGATCTGCAAGGGCGCGGCCTGGGGCGTCGCCAACCCGACCCTGGGCATGCCGACCCGGCGCCACCGTGTCGCGCGGCAGGAGACCCGGAACCCCGCACAGGTCGAGGCAGCGGCCTGACCCGCGGCCCGAAGGCCCGGGGGACTCCGGAGAGCCCGGAGACCCCCGGGGCCCAAGGGGCGTGTGCCCGGGCGAGCGCGTGGAGCGTGTCCGGCGCCGCTCCCGGCCTTCTCATTCCGTCCAGGGCTGGAGCTTCTCCGGGTTGCGGACCGCCCAGACGTGCGTGATCCGCTCGCCCGCGAAGCCGAACGCCGCCACCGTCACGGTCGTGCCGCCCCGTCGGGCCACCAGGCCGGGGCGGCCGTTGACCGTGCGGACCTGGAGCGTCATGCCGGGCGCCATGTCACCGATCGCGACGATGTAGCGGGCGATCTCCCCGGCGCCGGTGATCGGGCGGAGGGCCGCGCCGACCAGGCCGCCGCCGTCGACGACCACCGTGGCGTCGGGGTTGAGCAGGCCGACGAGGGCCGCGATGTCCTGGGCCTCCCACGCCTGCTTGAAGTCCCTGATGACGCGCGCCTGCACACCGGTCGGCGGCTCCGGTTCACGGGCCGCCCGGACGCGCCGACGGGCCGAGGAGGCGAGCTGCCGGCATGCCGCGGGTGTACGGCCGACGATCGTGGCCAGTTCGGTGAACGGGTACCGGAAGACGTCGTGCAGGATGAACGCCACCCGCTCGGCCGGGGTCATGGCTTCGAGGACGACGAGGAAGGCCATGTCGACGGACTCGTCGAGGGCGATCCGGTCCGCGGGGTCGGTCCCGCCGTCGCCCGGCCGGCCGTTCAGCCACGTCGTCGTGTCGGGCAGGGGCTCCGGGATCCATTCGCCGACGTAGCGCTCGCGGCGCGCCCGCGCCGAACCGAGGACGTCCAGGCAGATACGGCCGACCACCGTCGTCAGCCAGGCACCGGGCGTCTCGACGGCCTCCTGCTGCGGGCCGGACATCGCGTACCAGCGGGCGAAGGCCTCCTGAACGGCGTCCTCGGCCTCCGCGAGGGAGCCGAGCAGCCGGTAGGCGACGTTGATCAACTGCCGGTACTCGCCCTCGGGGTGGGCGGATGCGGGCGTGAGCCCGCGTTCTGGTTCCGTACGACTGCCGCTCATGGTGGTGGTGTCCCCCTCCGTTCGATCCGCGCCCGCCGTGATCGGTGAGACGCGCATCACTCCGTAACCCCGGTACAGCGCCTCACATTCTCGCGGGCTGCGTCGTCGGAGTGTC
Source organism: Streptomyces sp. NPDC088707 (assembly GCF_044752725.1). Lineage (NCBI taxonomy): Bacteria > Bacillati > Actinomycetota > Actinomycetes > Kitasatosporales > Streptomycetaceae > Streptomyces > Streptomyces sp. NPDC088707. The sequence goes on from NZ_JBIVLV010000003.1 coordinate 259,639, forward strand.
GAGAGAGCGACCGGCAGCGGAAGGACGGGATCACCATGGCCACGCGGACGACAGCGGGGACGGCGGCGTCGATGACGGCAGCGGACACGGCGGCGGCACCGGCAGCGGTGGTGGCGGGGCGGCGCGGCGGCCGGTTCGCGGGGTTCGTGCGCGTCTCGATCGCCCTGCAGACGGCGGGCATCTTCTTCCAGGCCGTCACGGCCGGAACGGCGCTGACCTCGGAGGTCGGGTCGACCCTGCACGACCTCGGATCCAAGGGCATGTACGCGATGTCGATGCTGTACCTGCTCGCCGCGATCCTGGCGTGGCGGCCGGGCGGCGGCCCGGGCCGGCCCGCCCTCTACGCGACCGGCTTCCTGCTCCTCGGGACCCTGCAGGTGGTCATGGGCGTCAACCACGTGATGGCCGTTCATCTCCCGCTGGGGGTGCTGATGTTCGGCCTGAGCCTGCTCGATCTGGGGCGTGTCGTGCTCCAGCGGCTGCGTCCGACGGCGGAGGCCGCCTACGCGCACTCTGCCTCCTGAGACATGGCCGCCCGCACGACGGCCGCCGCCGCCCGCGCCGCGGCCGTCACCGGATCGGTGCTGCGTGCGGCGCGGCCCAGCATGAACGCGCCCTCCAGCAGGGCGATCACCGAGCTCGCGGTCTCGTGCGCCGCGGGTTCGGCGATGCCGCCCGCCCTGTAGAAGGCGGCGAGGCCGTCCGTCCAGCTCGCGAACACCTCGGCCGTGGCGAGCCGCAGCGGTTCATGGGTGCTGGCCACCTCCAGCGCGACGGTGGCGATCGGGCACGGGTCCGCGAAGTCGAGCTCGCGGAGTGTCTCCGCCGCGGCGATGAACGCGTCGGCGGTCACGGCGGCCATGTCCGTGGCCGTGCCCGGGCCCGTGGCCACGTCTACGTCCTCGGTGGCGGTGGCGGTGGCGGTGGCGGTCGGGAAGAGTTCGGCGATCAGCGCCAGATAGGCCGCGCCCGAGGTACGGACGACCTCCTCGCCGAGCTGGGCCTTGCCCCCGGGGAAGAAGTGGTACGCCGATCCGTACGGGGCGTCCGCCGCCGCGACGATCTGCTTCATCCCGCTGGCCGCGTAGCCCTGGCGCCGGAAAAGCTCGGTCGCGGCGGTGACGATGCGCTGCCTGGTGTCGCCCGTGGTCCTCACCCTCGCTAGTCTCTCACTAGATCGGTCTATCCAGTGGGAGTCGGAGTCGTATCGAGGCGGGGGTCGTCCGTTGTACGAGATCGAACTGAGTGCAGGCGTCATCGACTACACGGACACGGGCGGAGGCGAGGACGAAGGCGGGGGCAGAGGCGGGGACGGGGACGCAGCCGGGGACAAGGGCGTCGTGGTGCTCGTCCACGGACTCGGTTTCGACGAGTCGGTCTGGGACGCGGTCGTCGAGGAGCTGCGCGGGGACTTCCGCGTCGTGGTGCCCGTCCTGCCGCTCGGCAGCCACCGCAGGCCGATGCGGCCGGACGCGGACCTGTCGGCGCACGGAGTCGCCGCGCTCCTGGCCGAGTTCCTGGAACGCCTCGACCTGCGCGACGTCACCCTGGTCCAGAACGACGCCGGCACGGCACAGCTCCTCGTGGGCGTGCGCGACGAGCGCGTCGGCCGCCTGGTGCTCACCTCGTGCGAGGCGCTGGACAACTACCCGCCCGGCGTCCAGGGCAGGACCCTGCACGCGGCGAGCCGCGTCCCGGGCGGCCTCTTCCTGCTGCTCCAGTCCTTCCGGGTCCCCTTCCTCGTCCGGATGAGGACTTCGCTGGGCGGGATGGCTAAGCGGCCGATCCCGTACGCGCTGGTACGCCGCTGGTACCGGCCCCTGCTCACCCGGCGCGCGATCCGCCGGGACCTCGCCGCGTTCCTCCGCGGCACGGAGAAGGACACGTACCTCCAAGCGGCGGAGAGACTCCGGGAGTTCGACCGCCCGGCGCTGGTCGCCTGGGGCGCCGAGGACCTCCTGATGCCGCCCGCCACTGGCCGCGGACTCGCCGAACTGCTGCCGCGCGGACGCTACGTGGAGATCCCCGAGGCACGCACGCTCGTCCAGCTGGACAACCCCGGCGCCCTCTGCGCGGAACTGCGCCGCTTCATCGGCGAGGGCCAGGACGGGGGCGCCCGCGACGAGCAGGGCCAGTAGCGCGCGGGCGGTGAGGGCGAGGGACAGGGCATCGGCAGGGCGCCGCGTGACCGAGGGAACGACGTGGCTCGCCGAGCCCCGGACGATCGCCCTCGGCGGCTACAGCCTGCCGCGCGCGCACGGGACCGACGGCCTGGCACCCGTCTCGCGGGGCGGCGTCCTCACCCTCCCCCGTACGCGGATCCTCGGCTCAGCGCTCCCCGCCGCCGTCCTGGAAACCGCCTGAGCGCCCTCACGGGCGAACGGGCGAAGGGGCGAAGAGGCGAAGAGGCGAAGAGGCGGACCGTGCTACACCGCCCGGAGCTTCGCCGCGCCGAAGGAGACGTCGAAGCGGTCGCACCAGATGGTGACGCTGGAGTAGGCGGCGACGTCCACTCCGGCCGGCACCGGGTAGTTCTGGTCGCCCTTGTTGCCCTTGAGCCTGCCGAGGCTGACGTACCTGCCGTCGTCGAAGACCCGCCAGCCGGCCGCGCCCTCCTTCACCGGGGCGTCGGTCAGCCAGACGCGCAGGTCGGGGCCGTCGCTGGTGTCGAGGTTCTCCAGCCGGAGGACGTGCGAGCCGTCGGGGAGGCGGACGAGCCTGGCCGTACCCGTGGTCGCGTGCTCGTGGCTGATCAGGTCGCCCCGGGCGACCGCCCTCGGGCCGGCGGGGTCCCCGGGGCCGCCCGTGGCCCCCGGCGCGGCCGGGTTCGCCGCGTCCCCCGGAGCCGCCGTGGCGGACGGGTTCCCCGGCGCGGTCGGGAACGCCTCGTGCACCGTGTGGTCCTGCCACAGCTTCCACGGCTGGAACCAGTACACGCCCGCGCCCAGCACCGGCATCAGCACCACCAGACCGGCCGCGAGCAGCCGCCGCCTCCCGCGTCGACGCGTCCGCCCCGGATCGTTCTCCGTCCCGTCTGCCACCGTCCGCGCCTCTTCCTCTCGGGTGCCACTGCCTCCGTCCCCGCCATTCAAGTACGGCGCGGGCCCCCCGTACCAGAGCGATCGGCTCGCGACCGGCTCATCGCGGCATCCGTCAGGAATCGAGAAGCGGGGGCGTACGTGCCCAACTAGCTTGTGGGCATGGACCTCACGATTCACACCACCGTCCTCCCGCACGAGGATCCCGACGCCTCCCTCGCCTTCTACCGCGACGCGCTCGGCTTCGAGGTGCGCAGCGACGTCGGCCAGGGCAGGACCCGCTGGATCACCGTCGGACCCGTCGGACAGCCCGGTACGTCGATCCTCCTCGCGCCGCCCGGCGCCGACCCGGGGATCACCGAGGCCGAGCGGCGGACCATCGCCGAGATGATGGCCAAGGGCACCTACGGCTGGATCCTGCTCGCCACCCCCGACCTCGACGCCACCTTCGAGAAGGTCCAGGCCGGGGACGCCGAGGTGGTCCAGGAGCCGACCGACCAGCCGTACGGCGTGCGGGACTGCGCCTTCCGCGACCCCGCGGGCAACCTCGTCCGGGTCCAGCAACTCCGCTGAAAGGATTCCCCTCATGTGTCATCCTGCGTGGATGAGCGCACTGACCGAAGCGCAGCGGCTGAGTGATCTGGCGCGGCTGCGCCGCGTTCGTGACCGGATCGACCGGGAGTACGCACAGCCGCTGGACGTCGAGGCGCTCGCCCGCGGGGTGAACATGTCGGCCGGGCATCTCAGCCGCCAGTTCAAGCAGGCGTACGGCGAGGCCCCGTACTCCTACCTCATGACGCGGCGCATCGAGCGTGCCATGGCGCTGCTCCGGCGCGGCGACCTCAGCGTCACCGACGTCTGCTTCACGGTCGGCTGCTCCTCCCTCGGCACCTTCAGCACCCGCTTCACCGAGCTCGTCGGTGTGTCGCCCAGCGTCTACCGACGCCAGGTCGCCGACGGCGAGGCCGGGCTGCCGTCGTGCGTGGCGAAGCAGGTCACCCGACCGGTCAGGAATCGAGAAGCACCGGTGACCGCCCCGCACCTAGCGTGATTCTCATGAACGCCATCGCCTCCGTCACCCTCGAGGTGGCCGACCTCCCGGCCGCCGACCGCTTCTACACCGCCGCCGGTCTCGGCGCCCATGTGAGCCTGCGGGCCTGCGACACGCCGACCACCGGCTTCCGCGGCTTCTCGCTCTCCCTCACGGTGGACCGGCCGGCCGACGTCCGGCACTTCACCGACGCGGCCCTCGCCGCCGGCGCCATCTCGCTCAAGCCCGCCTCGAAGTCCTTCTGGGGCTACGGCGGCGTCTTCCAGGCCCCGGACGGCACCATCTGGAAGGTCGCCACCTCGAACAAGAAGGACACCGGCCCGGCCACCGGCCGCGTCGAGTCCTTCGTCGTCCTGCTCGGAGCCGCGGACGTCGCCGCGAGCAGGGCGTTCTACGTCGAGCACGGCCTCACCGTCGGCAAGAGCTTCGGCCGCAAGTACGTCGAGTTCGCCGCCGCCGAGGGGAGCCCGGTCAGGCTCGCCCTGTACGGGCGCCGTGCCCTCGCGAAGGACGTCGGCGTCCCCGTCGACGGCGAGGGGTCCCACCGGATCGCGCTCGGCGGCGAGGGCACCGGCGCCTTCACGGACCCGGACGGGTTCACCTGGGAGCCCGCCGCCGTGGCCGCCGCGTCCTGACGCCGTACCCCGCACGCCCGCACGCCCGCACGCCCGCAGCCCGCAGCCCGCAGCCCGCGCGCCCGTACCCCGCACGCGTACGCAGTAGCCACCCCGTCCGGCCTTGTGAGAGGAATCCCCGTCATGTCGAACAGCACCCCCGCCAAGGGCAAGAGCAGCGCGAAGTACGACGGCTTCACCGAGGAGGAGCGTGACGCGATGAAGGAGCGCGCCACGGAGCTCAAGAGCACCGCTCGGCGCGGCTCGCGCTCGGCCAAGGCCGACGGGGAGGCCGATGTCCTGGCGAAGATCGCCGAGATGACGGACACCGACCGGGTCCTGGCCGAGCGGATCCACGCGATCGTCAAGGAGCACGCGCCGGGCCTGGCGCCGAAGACCTGGTACGGGATGCCCGCGTACGCCAAGGACGGCAAGGTCGTCTGTTTCTTCCAGAGCGCGCAGAAGTTCAAGAGCCGCTACGCCACGCTCGGCTTCAGCGACCTCGCCCAGCTCGACGAGGGCGCCATGTGGGCGACCAGCTACGCCCTGACCGAGCTCACCGACGCCGACGAGACCCGGATCGCCGCGCTCATCGCGCAGGCCGCCGGCTGACGTTCGCGCGCGGGCGGTACGTGGCCGGCGTGCGGCTCGGGCCGAGCGCGCCGGTCGCCCGCTCCCGGGGGCCCCGCAGGCAGAACTCCGAGGTCGCCCCGTGAGAATTCGAAGCTACGCGCGGTGAAAATTTGTCATGTAAACACACGGGATGCGCCAGCGGGAAATCTCACCCCGCACGCTCCGCCCCGTCGTGCTACTGTCGATATCAGTTGCAGTTGTGGGTCCCGAACGTACGAGTGCCCTTCCGGTTTTCCGGCGCTGGGCACCCTTTTTCATTTCCGGGCTTTTTTCCGGACGGGGCGATCATCGCAGCGACACGGAGCACACACTGTGTGCGCTCCGAGCACTGCCCCGAAGGAGAATTTGGTATGGCGACTGGCACCGTGAAGTGGTTCAACTCGGAAAAGGGCTTCGGCTTCATCGAGCAGGACGGTGGCGGCCCCGACGTCTTCGCCCACTACTCGAACATCGCCTCCTCCGGCTTCCGTGAGCTGCAGGAAGGCCAGAAGGTGAGCTTCGACATCGCGCAGGGCCAGAAGGGCCCGACCGCCGAGAACATCGTCCCCGCCTGACACCCGGCGCTGACGCGTAGCACAGGATGACGAGCTGAGGCCCGCACCTTTGGGGTGCGGGCCTCAGCTCTTTGCAACCGTACTCTTCAGTACCCCTCATCGGCTGCGGGAATTTCCTGGCCGGCCCCCTTCTGGACCACTTCTCCGCAGGAGTCACCATGCGCTGTGTCATCGCCCGCTTCCCGTTCGAGCTGACCAAAGCCGGCGTGATCGAATCCATGAAGGGCGTCAAGCCCGAGCCCGCCATCGGTGACGTCGTCGTCATCGGGCGGCGCCAGTACCCCGTGAAGCAGGTCGGCGAGGTCGTCACCCGCCAGGACCGCCGCGACTTCAGCGTCGGCGAGGTCGTGCGGGCCATGACGAAGCTCGGCTTCACCTGCCTCACCGTCACCGCCGAGGAGCAGGCCTCACCCTCCGAGACGACCTTCGGATAGGTCGACGCCCTTCCTGACCGGTCGACGACCCTCTGACAGCGCGACGCGCTCCGGACCGGTCACTGATCGAAGTAGCTGAAGTCGCCCACCGTCCAGGCGCTGACATCCTCGAGGGCGACCCGGTACATGCCGCCGGTCTCCGGGATGCCCACCGTGCCCTGGAGGATCCGGGCGAGGTGGAAGTGCAGGTGGGTGGGTGGTCCGTCCGCGCGTTCGGAGGGGCTGAAGACGCCCGAGAACTCGCCCAGGCGGGCGGAGTCCGTCAGGACCTCCGACACCCGCTGTCGCCACAGGGCTTCCGGGGCCAGCCGACCGGTGAGGACCACACCCCCCGCGACCACCGTCATGGACATCTGGTTGCTCTGCCCGGACTCCACCGTGGCGGCAATGTCAACGAGCAGCTCGTCAGGCTTCGACATGGAAGTCCATTCTAGGCGGCGCTCCGGCCCCGTGGCCGTACCGCGGGAGGACCGCCGCCCCGCCGCCCGCTACAGCGGCGCCGTGTCGTCCGCCGGGAACGCCGGGCCGTGGCCCGGGACGATCACGTCGGCCGTGGCCAGGACGCGGAGGCGGGAGTCCTTGAGGACCGTGTGGTCGGGGGCCACCGGGTCCTCCACCGGGCCGTTCGGCCGCCACCACAGGTCACCCACGAAGGCGACGACGCCCGTGTCGGTGCCGGCGAGGAGGGTGATGTCCTCGGGGCTGTGGCCGGGAGTACGGATCAGCCGCAGCGACGGGGCCAGCTCGTGGCCCTCCGCGTCGCGGTCGGTCCACTGGTCGTTCTCGTAGATCGCCTTGTGGTCGTGGACGCGGGCCCGGCCGAACAGGCCGACGTTCATGGTGTTGTCGGGGTGGTGGTGGCTGAGCACCACGTCGGTGATGTCGTCCGGTCCCAGGCCGAGCTCGGCGAGCGGGCCGAGGATCCGGTCGCGGCTCGCCACCATGCCGGGGTCGACGATCACGTGCCGGTCGCCGTCCGTCACGTACGAGACGGTGGCGGCGACCCCGGGGCCCGTGGAGAGCGTGTATCCGGTGGTCAGGATCGTGTAGGTGGCGGTGCGGGCGCTGGGTGCGTCGTGGTTCGTCATGTCCCCAAGTCTTCTGCGCGGCAGGGATCTTCACGAGTGGCCGTACTGCCATCGATCGCGGGAATCGTGCCATCGTCGTCCCGGACCGCGTCCACGTCCCGTGCCGGTCGCCGCGGCCACCGCCCCCGGTGCCGCTCCCGGGGCGCGTGCCACACTCGGCCCCATGCCGCCCTTCGTCACCGTCGCCGCCTACGCCCCGCACGGGGTCGGCATGCTCGGCGCGGGCATCGTCTCCGAGGTGTTCGACGCGCGTGGCGGGGGCCTTCCGCTCTTCGACTTCGCTCTCTGCACCGACCGGCCGGGAAACGTCCGCACCGACGTCGGTCTGCCCCTCGTGGTCGAGCACGGTCTGGACCGGCTGGCCGCCGCCGACCTCGTGATCGCCCTGCCCTGGGCCGAGTTCCGTACGCCTCCCGGGCCCGAGGTGCTCGACGCGCTGGCCGCCGCCCACGCGCGCGGGGCGCTCGTCGCCGCCCACTGCGTCGGGGCGTTCGCGCTCGCCGCGGCCGGGCTGCTCGACGGGCGGCGGGCCACCACGCACTGGCGGTTCGCCGGACTCCTCGCCGAACGCCACCCGGACGTCACCGTCGAACCCGACGCCCTCTACGTCGACCAGGGCCCCATCGTCACGGGCGCGGGCGCCGCCGCCGGCTTCGACCTCTGCCTGCACCTGCTGCGCCGGGAGTACGGGGCCACCACGGCCAACGCCATCGCCCGGGACCTCGTGCTCCCCTCCCACCGGGACGGCGGCCAGGCCCAGTACCTCGCCACGCCCGTGCCCGAGGACAGCCGCGACGACCGGCTCACCGACGTCCTCGCCTGGGCCCGGGAACACCTCCACGAGCCCCTTCCCGTCGCGGAACTGGCCCGGCGGGCGCTGATGAGCCGCCGCTCCTTCGCCCGCCGGTTCGCCGCCTCCACGGGCACCACCCCGCACGCGTGGCTGCTCTCGCTGCGGCTGAGCCGGGCCGAGGAGCTCCTGGAGACCACGGAGCTGCCGGTCGAGGAGATCGCCCGCGCGGTCGGCTTCGGGAGCGCGGCGGTGCTCCGCGCCCAGTTCGTCCGCCGCCGCGGGGTCCCGCCCCGGTCGTACCGCCGTTCCTTCACCCGTACGCCCACCGTCTGAGGTCGGACGAGCGCCGCGGCCGTCAGGGCCAGGGCCGAGCCGGCGAACACCACCGTGTGGCGGACGTTCTGGAGGCCCCACGCTGACGGACTCACGAGCTGACGGGCTCACCAGCTGAGGGACTCACGAGCTGAGGGACTCACGAGCTGACGGACTGACGAGCTGACGGACTGTCCACCGACGGACCCGGGGCCCGCACACCGGGTCCCCCGTCCGGACGTCCTCCGCTTGTGGAAGACCCCCGCGCGACCGAGCTTGGGCTCATCGCGCGACCTGAGGGAGGGCCCCATGAGCAGCATCGACACGTCGGCCGACGTACCCAGGCCACGGGCGGCGGCGACGCGGCCCGCGCCCACCACCCTCACCTGGGTGACGCTCGCCCTGATGACCACGGCGTCGGTGGCGAGTCTGCGGGCCGCGCCCACCATGGCCGTCTACGGCCTGGCCTGCGTGTTCCTCTACCTCGTCCCGGCGATCGTGTTCCTGCTGCCGACCGCCCTGGTCTCCGCGGAGCTCGCCTCCGGCTGGAACGGCGGCGTGTACCGGTGGGTCTCGGAGGGCCTGTCGAAACCGCTCGGGTTCCTGGCCGTGTGGTGCCAGTTCGCGATGACGATCTTCTACTACCCGAGCCTGCTCGGGTTCGTCGCGTCCACCATCGCCTTCATCATCGACCCGGCCCTCGCCTCCAACGGCCCGTACACCGCGATCGTCATCGTCGTCCTCTACTGGACGGGCGTGTGGATCTCCTCGCGCGGTACGAAGGCACTGGCCGGCCTCGCCAGCTGGGGTCTGATCATCGGGACCCTGATCCCCGGCACCCTGCTGGTGGTCCTCGGCATGGTCTTCCTCGGCCAGGGCAACCCCTCGGCCGCCCCGATGACCGCCGCGAACCTCTTCCCGCAGTGGACGGGTCTCGCCAGCCTCGTCCTGATCGTCAACAACTTCCTGTCGTACTCCGGCATGGAGATGAACGCCGTGCACGTCTCCTCGCTCAAGGACCCGGCGAAGGAGTACCCCAAGTCGATGTTCCTGGCGATGGGCCTGGTGCTGCTGATCTTCATCCTGCCGGCGCTCGCCATCAGCTGGGTCGTCCCCGCCGACCAGCTCAGCCTCACGGCGGGCGTGATGCAGGCCTTCGACGCCTTCTTCGCGTACTTCCACATCGGCTGGCTCACCCCGATCGCGGCCGTCGCCCTGGTGTCCGCCTCCCTCGCAGGCATGCTCACCTGGCTCGCGGGCCCCTCGAAGGGCCTGCTGGAGATCTCCCGCCAGGAGGGCTACCTGCCGCCGTTCCTGCAGCAGCTGAACAAGAACGGCATCCAGCAGAACATCCTGGTCACCCAGGGCGTCGTGACCACGGTCATCGCCCTCGGGTACGCGCTGATCCCGAACGTCTCCAGCGTCTACTGGATCTTCTCGGTCATCACCACGCAGGTGTACCTGATCGTCTACCTGCTGATGTTCGCCGCGGCGATCCGGCTGCGGAAGACCCAGCCCGACCACCCCCGCGGCTACCGCGCACCCGCGCTGGGCGTGCTGTGCGTCGTCGGCCTGCTCGCCTCGCTCGCCGCCCTGTGCATCGGCTTCATCCCGAGCTCGCAGTTCGGCAGCGGCAGCGTCTGGTCGTACGTCGCCATCGTCGGCGGCGGCCTCGTCATCCTGGGCCTGCTCATCCCGTGGGCCTTCCTGAGGTTCCGCAAGCCGAGCTGGAAGACGGCCACCGCCACCGCTCCGAGCGAGGGAGAGCAGGCATGAGCCCCACCCGGTTCGCCTCCGAGCACAAGTGGATCTACTGGGGCGCGATCGTGATCCTCCTCGGGCTCGTCATCACCGGCCTCCTCCGGTACGAGACCGTGGCGACGAGCAACGAGTCCGCGTCCAAGGCCCGCCGGCTCCAGGAGGAGCTGGTGAGGGCGGGATACCCGTCCCCCGACACCGACACCGTCGAACAGGTGCTGGGCACCGACGGCGGTCCGGTCTGCGACGACCCGGGCAACGCCCTGAAGACGGCTCTGTGGAAGATCCAGCAGGGGAACGGCGCCACCGGCCCCGGGATGCGTCCCGTCATCACCGACACCAAGGCCGTCCAGGTCGAGCGGATCGTTCTCCAGGTCTACTGCCCGGACGAGGTCGACGACTTCGAGGACGCCCTGAACGACCTCAAGACCGACGACACCATCCGTCGGTGACCCGCGGGAGCCCGGCTCGATCGGACTCCGGACCGCCACGGCCCGAGGAGGGTGGGGTCAGCCCCGCCCTCCTCGGGCCGTGCGCGATCATGCCGTCATGAAGCTGCGCTGCGCCGTACTCGACGACTACCAGGGCGTCGCCCTGACCTCCGCCGACTGGAGCCCGCTCGCCGACCGCGTCGAGGTACGCGTCCTGCGCGAGCACCTCACCGACCGGGACGCGCTCGTCGCCGCCGTCGAGGACTGCGAGATCCTCGTCGTCATGCGGGAACGGACCCCCGTCGACGCCGACCTCCTGGCCCGGCTCCCCCGGCTCCGGCTCCTCCTCACCTCCGGGATGCGCAACGCCTCCGTCGACGTCGCCGCCGCACGCGCGCGCGGGATCACCGTCTGCGGCACGGCCAGCAGTTCCGAGCCGCCCACCGAACTCACCTGGGCACTCCTCCTCGGCCTGGCCCGGCACGTACCGGCCGAGGCGCGGGCGCTGCGGGAGGGCGGGCCCTGGCAGTCCACCGTCGGCGCCGACCTGGCGGGCCGGACCCTCGGTCTCGTCGGGCTCGGCAAGATCGGCGCCCGGGTGGCCCGGATCGGCCTCGCCTTCGGGATGGACGTGCGCGCGTGGAGCCCGAACCTGACGGAGGAACGGGCCGCCGAGCACGGCGTACGGCGCGCGAAGGACAAGCGGGAGCTGTTCGCGGACAGCGACTTCGTCTCGCTCCACATGGTGCTCTCGGACCGGACGCGCGGCCTGGTCGGGGAGCCCGAGCTACGGGCGATGCGCCCGCACGCGTACCTCGTCAACACCTCCCGTGCGGGGCTCGTCGACGGCGGTGCGCTGCTGCGGGCGCTGCGCGAGGGGTGGATCGCGGGGGCCGGGCTCGATGTCTTCGAGACGGAGCCGCTGCCCGCGGACGATCCGCTGCGGTCCCTGCCGAACGTGCTCGCGCTGCCGCACCTGGGCTATGTGACGGCGGGGAACTACGGGCGGTACTTCGGGCAGGCGGTGGAGGACATCGAGGCGTTTCTGGCGGGTGCGCCGGTACGGGAGTTGGGCTGAGCCGGGCGGTGGGACGGCCCGGTCCCGGCTCGTCCGCACGAGATGCCGCGCCCTAGGCCAGGCTCGTCCGCGCCAGGTCCACGAACTCCTCTTCCGTCAGGCCCAGTTCACGGGCGTCCGCTGCCGCCTCTCGGAGCCGGGAGACCAGGCGGGCGCGGTCGGGGGCGGTGGCGCCGGGGACGATGAGGGCGCCGCGGCCCCGGCGGAGCTCGATCAGGCCCTCCTCGCGGAGCCGCTGATAGCCGCGGAGGACGGTGTGGACGTTGACGCCGAGGGAGTCGGCGAGGTCCCGGGCGGCCGGGAGGCGCTCGCCGGGCGCGGCGGAGCCGTCGGCGAGGGCGCCCCGGACGCAGGCGGCGATCTGGTCGCCGAGGGGCACGGCGGAGGCCGGGTCGACACGGAAGAGCACGGTCAGACCTTCCCATGCCGTTCGGCGAGCGTGTTGAGGAGGGCGGCCGCCGTGCGCGCGTCGGGCACGGTGACCGCGAACTCGTGGCCGTTGTCCCGCCGTACGACGAGGGCCTCGCCGGAGTGCAGCACCACGCCCGTACGGCCGGCGCGGACCCGGTAGCCCCAGCCGCCGTAGTCGGCGAGCACGGCGGCGGTGTCGAGCTCGCGGACGCTCGCGCCCGTGACCTCGTCGAGCGGCACGCGCACGCGTGGCCGGGAGACGAACGAGGGCCGGACGGTGACGCCGCGCCGGTCGACGCTGACCCGGACCCGGGCGAGGGCGAGCCCCGGTACGCCGACGACCAGGCCGAGCAGTGCGAGCAGGGCTGCGGGCCAGGGCGCGAGGACCAGGCCGACCGGGACGGCGACGAGGGCGAGCGCCGCGAGGACGGTCAGCGGCCGGGAGGTGGTGGCGCGGGTCCAGCCGGCGACCTCGCTCGCGCCGAGGGTGAGCCGGGGTGCGTCGGGTTCGCCCGCGAGGGCCCCGGTCGTCCCGCCGGCCGGTACGAGGCGGGTCAGCGCCCAGCCCGCGAGGGCGCACAGGGCGGCGATGGCCGCGGCGAGCGCCAGGTCGGTGAGCGGCGAGACGACCCGGGCCGGGTCGACGGCGTCGAGGTTGTCCCGTACGAGGAGGACGAGCAGCGTTCCGGCGAGTCCGGCCGTCGCCCACGCGCCCCAGAGTGCGGTGCGGCGGACGAGGACCGTCCAGCCGGTGCCGAGTCCTACGAGCAGGGCGACGCTGATGACGATGAACGCGGTGCGGCCGGTGAAGCCGTCGGCCCGGCCACCGGCGGCCCCGGAGAAGTGGGTGGCGAGGGTCTCGGGGATCCGGTCGTGCCAGACGGCGAGCAGCGTCAGGTGGCCGACGAGGGCGAGGACGAACGGGAACGCGGCGAGCGCGCGAAGACGGCGCGTGGCGGCCGGAGTCGGCGGCGTCACGGATGGCGCGGATGGCACGGGTGTCGCGGGGGTCGCGGGTGTCGTCGCCGGAGCGGCGGGCACGGCGGGTGTGGACGGCCTGGCTCGGTCCATGGGGAACCTCCCTTGTTCGCACCAGGATAGAACAAGTTGTTCGCACTTCGCTAGAACAACTCACCCTTCTCTCCAGATGCGACGCCGACGCGGCGGCGGCCGTGCAGGCCGCCGCCGCGCGAAAGGGCTGACACGGAAGGTCAGTCGGTCTTGTCGTCGAGCACCGCACGCAGGGCCTCCGCGAACTCCGCCGGAGCGCCCTGCTGGCCGAACTCGCCTCCCAGGAAGCCGCCGTGGTGGCTCGGGAAGACGGCGAGCGGGGTGCCGACACCCTCGGCGACCGCGACCGCCGCGCGGGCGGCGAAGGTGCCCTCGGACTCCTTGCCGGCGGCGACGACGATCCGGGTCGGCGCGGCGCGCAGGGCGGCGAAGTCGGGGGCGTAGGAGGTGCAGCCGCGCATGTTCTGGCCGAGCAGCGGGTCGCCGCGCGAGCCGTCGTCCTCGGCCGGCAGGCCGAACGCGGCCGGAGAGGGGGCGGGCTCCTCGGCCCAGTTCGCCGGGAACTCGCCCGTCCGGGCGGTCAGCGCCAGGAACTTGGCCATCGCCGGTCCCCAGCCGTCCCGCAGATAGGTGGCGTGGACGTCCGCGCAGACCTCCAGGACCGCCTCGCGGTCCGGGACGACCCGGGCGGTCGGGGGCTCGTGCGCGACCAGCGTGTGGACGAGGTCGCCGCGCCGGGCGACCAGCGCGAGGGCGTTGACCGCGCCGCCGCTGCTCGCGAAGACGTCCACGGGGCCGGCGCCGAGCGCCTCGATCAGCCGGGCCAGGTCGTCGGCGTGCTCCTCGGGGAGCGTCTCCGCCGCGCCGTCGGTGCGCTCGCTGCGGGACACCCCGCGCGGGTCGTACGTGACGACGGTCCGGTCGGCGAAGTGGGAGGCGAGCGTGGTGAAGCCGGTGGCGTCCATCGGGGACCCGATCATCAGCAGGGGGCGCTCGTCGGTCCCGGTCCCGGGGCGTACGTCGTAGCGCAGGATCGCGCCGGCGGTGTCCAGGACGCGGGTGTCGGTCTCGACCATGGTCAGCTCCTCGGTGGTGGGCCGTGCGGGTGTTCATGGGGGTAGACCCCCGGCCCCACCGGAACTCATCGGTCGCGCGCGCTCCTCAGGGAATCCTCCTGCCCGGCGTCGCGGTCAGGGTGACCCCGGGTCTTCACCCGGCGTCGCGGTCAGGGTGACCCCGGGTCTTCACCCGGCGTCGCACTCGTGATCGGCCGCGTCCACGACGACCCGGTCCAGCAGACCGCGCAGCAGGACCTGTTCGGCCTCGGTGAGGTCGCCGAAGAGCTCGCGCTCGGCCGCGCTCACGGCCGCGTCGACCCGGTCCAGGGCGGCCGTGCCCGCCTCGGTGATCTCCACGATGTGGCGGCGCCGGTCGGCCGGGTCGCGCCGCCGCTCGGCGAGCCCGTCCGACTCCAGCTCGTTGAGGATCGCGACCAGTTGGCTGGGGTCGACCTCCATGGCGGCGGCCAGCTCGCGCTGGCTCATGGACCCGGGGGCGAGCTGCATCAGCGTCATCGCGTTCCTCGGGTGCAGTCCCGCGACGCCGAGGGCGGCGCGGATGCGCGCACCGGTGAGCTCCCCGCGGAAGGAGAGGAGGAAGCCGAGGCGGTCGGTCGGGAGAGCTGCCATGTCCTCCACCGTAGCAGCGGACCTATTGTGGAGCACGGGGAATCGTTGATACAGTTCAACGATTGAGGCACTCGGATCATTGGAGTACGTCCATGTTCATCGGCTATGTCGTCGTCGCCGCGCTGCTCGCCCTCGCGCTGTCGGCCTCGGCCTTCCTGACCTTCACCCGCAACCCGCAGATCGTCGGCAACATGACCAGGCTCGACGTGCCGGAATCCTGGCTGCCGCGCCTCGCGACGCTGAAGGCGGCGGGTGCGCTCGGCCTGCTCGCGGGGCTCGCCGTGCCGGCGCTCGGCGGGGCGGCGGCGATCGGCGTCACGCTCTACTTCATCGGCGCCCTGATCACCCACCTGCGGGCGAAGGACTACGAGGTGGCACCAGTCGTGGTCATCACCCTGCTCGCGATAGCCGCGCTGGTGCTGCGCACGACCTCGGCCTGACTCTCACTCCGGCGCTCCCGACCCGGCGCTCCCGACCCGCCGCTCCCGGTCCGGCACTGCCCGCCTGCCGCCCCCTGCCCGGCGCTCCCGACCCGACACCCCCACCCAACGAGACGGAACGTCTTGCGAAGGGGGTCGCGCCTGGAGTACCGTCGACGACAGAAGACGAGACGTCTCGTCTCTATCTCCACCCGATCTGTCGTCGACGCACAGGAGATCGCCCTTGTTCCGTGTCCATCTCACCGACGTCAGCAAGCGCTACGACGACCGGCACGTCCGGCACCGCACCGTGCTCGACCGGGTCTCCCTCACCGTCCGCCCCGGTGAGCGCCTCGGCGTCGTCGGTGACAACGGCTCCGGGAAGTCCACCCTCCTCCGGCTCCTCGCCGGCCTGGAGACCGCCGACAACGGCACGGTGACCGTCCGGTCCCCCGGCGGCACGGGCCACCTGGCCCAGACCCTGGACCTGCCCCCGACCGCGACCGTCGGCGACGCCGTCGACCAGGCGCTCGCGGACGTGCGGGAGCTGGAGCGGGCGATCCGGGCGGCCGAGGCCGCGCTCGCCGAGACCGGCGACCTCGCCGGGTACGCGGAGCTGCTCGCCGCCCACGAGGCGCGGGGCGGTGCCGGGGCCGACCGGCGGGTCGAGACCACGCTCCGGCGGCTCGGCGAGCGCGGCCCGCTCGACCTGGCCCGCCCCCTGGGCACCCTCTCGGGCGGACAGCGGTCCCGGCTCGCACTCGCCGCCGTCCTCGCCGCCGAGCCCGAACTGCTACTGCTCGACGAGCCGACCAACGACCTCGACGACGAGGCCGTGACCTGGCTGGAGGAGCGGCTGCGCACCCACCGGGGCACGGTCGTCGCCGTCTCCCACGACCGGGTCTTCCTCGACCGGGTCACCACCGCCGTCCTGGAGGTCGACGAGGACCGCCACACCGTCCGCCGCTACGGCGACGGCTACAGCGGCTACCTCGCCGGACGCGCCGCCGAACGGGCCCGCAGACAGCGGGAGCACGAGGAGTGGAGGGCCGAACTCGCCCGGTACAGGGCGCTCGCCGACACGAACATCGACCGTTTCTCGGCCATCCCGCGCAAGGCACCGGCCTCGTTCAGCGGGGCGGGCGCCTTCCGGGCGCGGTCACGGGCGCACGGGGCGATGAGCCGGATCCGGGCCGCCCGCGAGCGGCTCGCCCGGCTGACCACCGCCCCGGTGCCGGCGCCGCCGGAGCCGCTGCGGTTCCGCGCGGAGCTCCGTGGGGAGGGCGCGCCCGTCGACCTCGCCGGCGTCCGCGTGGACGGCCGGCTCCGGCTCGACGCCCTGCACCTCGACCCGGGCGAGCGGCTCCTGGTCACCGGGCCGAACGGCGCCGGGAAGAGCACGCTCCTGAAGGTGCTCGCGGGCGAACTCGCCCCGGACGCGGGCACGGTGAAGGCGCCGGTCCGGGTCGGCATGCTCCGTCAGGAGACGGCCCCGCCCGCCGACCCCCGTACGGTGGGCGAGGCCTTCGGAGCGGACCGTACGGACGAACTGCTCGCCCTCGGTCTCTTCTCCGCCGGGGACCTGACGACCCCGGTCCGGTATCTGTCGACAGGACAGCGCCGGAAACTCGAACTGGCCCGTCTCGTCACCGAACCGGCCGATCTCCTCCTCATCGACGAGCC
The DNA here is from genome assembly GCF_044752725.1 of Streptomyces sp. NPDC088707. Taxonomy (NCBI): domain Bacteria; kingdom Bacillati; phylum Actinomycetota; class Actinomycetes; order Kitasatosporales; family Streptomycetaceae; genus Streptomyces; species Streptomyces sp. NPDC088707. Next base: position 276,635 of record NZ_JBIVLV010000003.1, read on the forward strand.
GACCAACCATCTGGCCCCGGCGCTCGTGGAGGAGATCGAGGCCGCGCTCGCGCACTACCCGGGCACGCTGGTCGTGGTCACCCACGACCGGCGCCTCAGGGAGGGCTTCCGGGGTCGCCGCCTGGAACTGGCGCCGGCCCCCGCCCTGGTGAGGCCCGTGAGGACCTAGTCCTCGTCGGAGGAGCCTTCGAGGTCGCCCTCGGTCTCCAGGAACACCTGGCGCAGCGCGGCCAGGGTCTCCGGGTCCGGCTTCTCCCACATGCCGCGCGACTCGGCCTCCAGGAGCCGCTCCGCGATGCCGTGCAGGGCCCAGGGGTTGGCCTCCTTCAGGAAGGCCTGGTTCTCCGGGTCGAGGACGTACTCCTGGGTGAGCTTGTCGTACATCCAGTCGGCGACGACACCGGTCGTGGCGTCGTACCCGAAGAGGTAGTCGACGGTCGCCGCCAGCTCGAACGCGCCCTTGTAGCCGTGGCGGCGCATCGCCTCGATCCAGCGCGGGTTGACCACACGGGCGCGGAAGACCCGGGAGGTCTCCTCGACGAGCGTCCGGGTGCGGACGGTCTCGGGGCGGGTCGAGTCGCCGATGTACGCCTCGGGGGCCGTGCCCTTGAGCGCGCGGACGGTCGCCACCATGCCGCCGTGGTACTGGAAGTAGTCGTCGGAGTCGGCGATGTCGTGCTCGCGGGTGTCGGTGTTCTTCGCGGCCACCGCGATCCGCTTGTACGCCGTCTCCATCTCGGCGCGCGCCGGGCGGCCTTCGAGCCCGCGCCCGTACGCGTAACCGCCCCACACCGTGTACACCTCGGCGAGGTCGGCGTCGGTGCGCCAGTCGCGGGAGTCGATCAGCTGGAGGATGCCCGCGCCGTACGTGCCGGGCCGGGAACCGAAGATACGGGTGGTGGCCCGCCGCTCGTCGCCGTGCTCGGCGAGGTCGGCCTGCGCGTGCGCCCGGACGTAGTTGTCCTCGGCGGACTCGTCCTCCAGGCCCGCGACGAGCCGGACGGCGTCGTCGAGGAGGCCGATGACGTGCGGGAACGCGTCCCGGAAGAAGCCCGAGATGCGCAGGGTGACGTCCACGCGCGGGCGGCCCAGCTCGGCGAGCGGGATCGGCTCCAGACCGTTCACCCGGCGCGAGGCCTCGTCCCACAGCGGGCGGACGCCCAGCAGGGCGAGGGCCTCGGCGACGTCGTCGCCGGCGGTGCGCATCGCGCTGGTGCCCCACAGGGAGAGGCCCACGGACGTCGGCCACTCGCCGTTGTCGGTGCGGTAGCGCTCCAGGAGCGAGTCGGCGAGCGCCTGACCGGTCTCCCAGGCGAGCCGGGACGGCACGGCCTTCGGGTCGACCGAGTAGAAGTTCCGTCCGGTCGGCAGGACGTTGACCAGGCCGCGCAGCGGCGAACCCGACGGGCCGGCCGGGACGAAGCCGCCGTTCAGGGCGTGCACGGCGTGGCTGAGCTCGTCGGTGGTGGCGGCCAGCCGCGGCACGACCTGCTCGCAGGCGAAGCGGAGCACGGCGTGCACCTCGGCACCGTACGCGGCGGCGACCGCCGGGACCGCGTCCACGGACCAGTCCGCCGCCTCCATCGCCTCGACCAGCTCGCGGGCCTTCGCCTCCGCCTCGTCGGCGGTGGTGCGGGTCGCGGCCGACTCGTCGAGGCCGAGGGCCTCGCGCAGACCGGGCAGCGCCTGCGTGCCGCCCCAGATCTGGCGGGCGCGCAGGATGGAGAGGACCAGGTTGACCCGGGCCTCGCCCTCCGGGGCGCCGCCGAGGACGTGCAGACCGTCGCGGATCTGGGCGTCCTTGACCTCGCACAGCCAGCCGTCGACGTGCAGCAGGAAGTCGTCGAAGCCGTCGTCCTCGGGACGCTGCTCCAGACCCAGGTCGTGGTCGAGCTTGGCGGCCTGGATCAGCGTCCAGATCTGGGCGCGGATCGCGGGCAGCTTCGCCGGGTCCATGGAGGAGATCTGCGCGTACTCGTCGAGCAGCTGCTCCAGGCGCGCGATGTCGCCGTACGAGTCGGCGCGGGCCATCGGCGGCACCAGGTGGTCGACGAGCGTGGCGTGCACACGGCGCTTGGCCTGGGTGCCCTCGCCCGGGTCGTTGACCAGGAACGGGTAGATCAGCGGGATGTCGCCGAGGGCCGCGTCGGGGCCGCAGGCGGCAGACAGGCCGGCGTTCTTGCCGGGCAGCCACTCCAGGTTGCCGTGCTTGCCCAGGTGCACCATGGCGTCGGCACCGAAGCCGCCGTCCTCGGCGCGGGCGGCGATCCAGCGGTAGGCGGCCAGGTAGTGGTGGGACGGCGGGAGATCGGGGTCGTGGTAGATCGCGATCGGGTTCTCGCCGAAGCCACGCGGCGGCTGGATGAGGATCAGCAGGTTCCCTCGGCGGAGGGCCGCGAGGACGATGTCCCCCTCGGGGTTGCGCGACCGGTCCAGGAACATCTCGCCGGGCGCCGGGCCCCAGTGCTCCTCGACGTGGGTCCGCAGCTCCTCCGGGAGGGTCGCGTACCAGCGCTTGTAGTCGGCGGCCGGGATGCGGACCGGGTTCTTGGCGAGCTGCTCCTCCGTCAGCCAGTCCTGGTCGTGGCCGCCGGCCTCGATGAGGGCGTAGATCAGCTCGTCGCCGTCGCCGGAGACCAGGCCGGGCAGCTCCTCGACGGGCCCGAAGTCGTACCCCTCCGCGCGGAGGCGGCGCAGCAGCGAGACGGCGGAGGCGGGGGTGTCGAGGCCGACGGCGTTGCCGATGCGGGAGTGCTTCGTCGGGTACGCGGAGAGGACGAGCGCCAGCCTCTTCTCGGCGTTCGGGATGTGCCGGAGGCGGGCGTGCCGTACGGCGATCCCGGCGACGCGGGCGGCGCGCTCGGTGTCGGCGACGTACGCGGGCAGCCCGTCCTCGTCGATCTCCTTGAAGGAGAACGGCACGGTGATGAGCCGGCCGTCGAACTCGGGGACGGCGACCTGGCTCGCGGCGTCCAGCGGGGAGAGACCCTCGTCGTTCTCCTCCCAGGCGGCGCGCGAACCGGTCAGGCAGAGGGCCTGCAGGATCGGCACGTCGAGCGCGGCCAGCGCGCCCGCGTCCCAGGCCTCCTCGTCGCCGCCGGCCTGCGCCTCGGCGGGCTTGGTGCCGCCCGCCGCGAGGACGGTGGTGACGATCGCGTCGGCGGTGCGGAGCCGGTCGAGCAGCTCCGGCTCGGGGGCGCGCAGGGAGGCGACGTACAGGGGGAGGGCCTGGGCGCCGGCGTCCTCGACAGCCTCGCAGAGCGCGTCGACGAAGGCGGTGTTCCCGCTCATGTGGTGGGCGCGGTAGTAGAGCACGGCGACGGTCGGGCCGGTCGTCGTGCGGGCGGCGCGCTCCAGGGGGCCCCAGGTGGGGGCGGCCGCGGGGGACTCGAAGCCGTGCCCGGTGAGCAGGACGGTGTCGGAGAGGAAGCGGGCCAGCTGCTCCAGGTTCGCCGGGCCGCCGTGGGCCAGGTAGGCGTGCGCCTCGGTGGCGACGCCGACGGGGACGGTGGACGCCTCCATCAGCTGGGCGTCGGGGGCCTGTTCACCGCTGAGGACGACCACCGGCTTTCCGGCCGCGCGCACCGCGTCGAGGCCCTCCTCCCAGGAACGGAGGCCGCCGAGGAGCCGTACGACGACGAGCTCGGCCTCGGCCAGGAGGCCGTTCAGCTCGGCCAGGGGGAGACGGGCGGGGTTGGCGAAGCGGTACTCCACCGGGCCGCCGGCCGCGCGGGCGCTGAGCAGGTCGGTGTCGGAGTGCGACAGCAGCAGAAGCATGGCGAGCGCAGGCCTTCCTCGGGGTTGTCCGCGCCCCGGGTGGTCGTATGGACGGCGGGAGTTCCTGACTCACCGTCCCGGGGGCGTGCAGACGCACAGCCCGGGCCGGCTCACAGTGGCGGGACCGCGCCGGATTCTCACCGGGCTTCCTCCCCGGGGTCCTGGGACCCCATGCCGTCTGCATAGTAGATCGTGCGGTCGACGGGCCGGGTCGGGTGGCGGAGTCGGCCGGATCACACTGCGGATCACGCTGCGGTCCACCGTGCGGTTCACACCGCGGATCACCGTGCGGTTCACGCTGCCGTTCACCGTGCGGACGGAGCCCCCGTTCCGACCGCGGCCGGACCGGGCTCCGGCCTCCGCCGCCCACCGCGCCGGCCGGCCCACGGCCGAAGGGAGGGCCCCGTGGCGGCCGGATCGCGCCCGGTGGCCGCCCGGCGACCCGTCGGTATGCTCGCCGCCATGCCGCCCACCCCGCCCCCGACGCCCGACCCGGGCGAACCTCGCATACGGGACCGTGGCGACGCGTGCCCCGGGGCGCTGCGCCTGCACTCCGCCGACGACGGCCGTCTCGCCCGACTCCGCCTGCCCGGAGGCCGTTTGACGTCCCGTCAGGTCGAGACGCTGGCGGACGCAGCGGAGACCCTGGGCGACGGACGGCTCAGCATCACCTCGCGCGGCAACGCCGAGCTGCGCGGCCTCGCCGACGACTGCGGGGCCGAGCTGGCGGCACTCCTCGACGCGGCGGGCCTGCTGCCCTCCCCCACCCACGAACGCGTCCGCAACATCGTCGCCTCCCCGGCCTCGGGCCTCGACGGACTCGGCGCCGCCGACGTGCAGTTGTGGGTCCGCGAGCTGGACACCCTCCTGCGTTCCGCGCCCTGGGCGGCGGCCCTTTCCGGCCGGTTCCTCTTCGTCCTCGACGACGGACGCGGCGATGTCGCCGGGCTCGGCGGGGATGTGACCTTGGTCGCAGTGGGAGGCGGAGAGGCGGAGCTGCACGTCGGCGGGCGAGCCGTCCGGCTCGCGAGCTCCGACGCGCCCACCGCGGCCCTCGCGGTGGCGGGCGGGTTCCTGGCCGCCGCGCGGAAGGCCGGAACCGGGGCCTGGCGGGTCCGGGAACTCCCCGAGGCGTACCCGGTGGACCCGCTGGAATCGGGGGTGACGGCCCGGCCCGTGCCCGCGCCGGAACTCCCCCGGGGCCGTCCCCTCTCCCCCGGCGTCCTCGGGCCCGCCGCCCTCTCCGTGCTCGCCCCGCTCGGCCGGCTCACCGCCGCCCAGCTCCGGGCCCTGCTCCCCGCCGAGGAGGTCCGGCTCACACCCTGGCGCGGGGTCGTCGTGGCCGGGGTCGGCGCCGACCGGCTGCCCGCCCTCGACGCGGCCGGGCTCATCACCCGTCCCGACTCCCCCTGGGCCGGTGTCACCGCCTGCACCGGGCGGCCCGGCTGCGCGAAGTCCCTCGCCGACGTCCGCGCCGACGCCGTCCCCGGACACCCGGGACACCCGGGGCGCCCCGGCCACCCCGGCCCCGTCAGCAGCAGCACGACCGCCGCCCCCGTCCTCCCCGTGCACTTCTCCGGGTGCGAGCGTCGCTGCGGTCACCCGCACGGCGCCTGGACCGACGTCCTCGCCACCGCCGGCGGCGACTACCTGGTGGACGGCGTCCCCACCCCCCGTACCGCCCTGCCCGAAGCCGTGACCGCGGCCCGCACGACGAGATGAGCGAGAACAACAGGATGTTCGACTACGAGAAGGACGGGGCGGAGATCTACCGCCAGTCCTTTGCCACGATCCGCGCCGAGGCGGATCTGGCGGGCCTGCCCGCCGACGTCGCCCAGGTGGCGGTCCGGATGATCCACGCCTGCGGCATGACCGACCTCGTACGCGACATCGCCTGGTCGCCGCGGGTCGTCACGAACGCCCGCGCCGCCCTCAAGGCCGGAGCACCGATCCTCTGCGACGCGCAGATGGTCGCGAGCGGTGTCACCCGGCGCCGGCTGCCCGCCGACAACGAGGTGATCTGCACCCTCTCGGACCCGTCCGTGCCGGCCCTCGCCGCCGAACTCGGCACCACCCGCTCCGCCGCCGCCCTCGAACTGTGGCGGGACCGCCTCGAAGGCTCCGTCGTCGCCATCGGCAACGCACCGACCGCCCTCTTCCACCTCCTGCAGATGGTCGCGGAGGGGGCCGGAAGGCCCGCCGCCGTCCTCGGCATACCGGTCGGCTTCATCGGCGCCGCCGAGTCCAAGGACGCCCTGGCCGCGCAGGACCTGGGCCTCGACTACCTCGTCGTACGGGGCCGGCGCGGCGGCAGCGCCATGACGGCCGCCGCGATCAACGCGATCGCCCACGAAGCGGAGATTCAGAAGTGACCGGCAAGCTGTACGGCGTGGGGCTCGGCCCCGGCGACCCGAACCTGATGACGGTGGCCGCCGTGAAGGCCATCGCCGCCGCCGACGTGATCGCGTACCACTCGGCCCGCCACGGCCGGTCCATCGCGCGCTCGATCGCCGCGGAGCACCTCCGTGAGGACCACATCGAGGAGCGGCTGATGTACCCGCTCACGGTGGAGACCACGGACCACCCGGGCGGCTACCGGGGCGCTCTGAACGACTTCTACGAGGAGGCCGCGGCCCGCCTCGCCGCGCACCTCGACGCCGGCCGCACCGTGGCCGTCCTCGCCGAGGGCGACCCGCTGTTCTACGGCTCGTACCAGCACATGCACAAGCGCCTCGCGGACCGCTACGACACGACCGTCATCCCCGGGGTCACCTCGGTGTCCGCCGCCGCCGCCCGGCTCGGCGAGCCGCTGTGCGAGGCGGAGGAGGTCCTCACGATCATCCCCGGCACCCTGCCGGAGGACGAGCTGACGGCCCGTCTCGCGGGCACCGACTCGGCGGTCGTGATGAAGCTCGGCCGCACCTTCCCCACCGTGAAGCGGGCCCTGGAGCGGGCCGGCCGGCTCGACGACGCCCGGTACGTGGAGCGGGCGTTCATGGCGGGCGAGCGGACCGGCGACCTCGTGGACGTCGATCCCGATTCCGTCCCCTACTTCTCCGTCGCCGTGCTGCCCTCCCGTATCGACCGCGAACCCGCCGTACGCGAGCGGGGCGAGGTCGTCGTCGTCGGCACCGGCCCGGCCGGCGCGCCCTGGCTCACCCCCGAGTCGCGCGGCGCGCTCGTCAACGCAGACGTCCTCGTCGGCTACACCACCTACCTGGACCGGGTGCCGGTGCTGCGCCCCGGGCAGATCCGGCACGGCTCGGACAACAAGGTGGAGTCCGAGCGCGCCGAGTTCGCCCTCGACCTGGCCCGTCGCGGCCACCGGGTCGCGGTCGTCTCCGGCGGCGACCCGGGCGTCTTCGCGATGGCCACGGCCGTCCTGGAGGTCGCCTGCGAGCCGGAGTACGCGGACGTGCCCGTACGGGTCCTCCCGGGGGTGACCGCCGCCAACGCGGCCGCCGCCGCCGCGGGCGCCCCGCTCGGCCACGACTACGCGACGATCTCCCTCTCCGACCGGCTCAAGCCCTGGGACGTCATCGAGGCCCGGCTGCGCGCCGCGGCCGCCGCCGATCTGGTCCTCGCGCTCTACAACCCGGGGTCGAAGTCCCGTACGCACCAGGTGGCCGCCGCCCGCGACCTCCTGCTCGAACTCCGGTCGCCCGAGACCCCGGTGGTCGTCGCCCGCGACGTCGGCGGCCCCGAGCAGTCGGTCCGCGTGGTGACCCTGAAGACCCTGGAGCCGTCCGAGGTCGACATGCGCACCCTGCTCCTCGTCGGCTCCTCGCAGACGAGGGCGGTCGAGCGTGCCGACGGCCGGATGATCACGTGGACGCCGCGGCGCTACGGCTGACGGACGGCGGGACTCACTGACGGGTGAAGGTGCCGAGGCCCGTCTCGTCCAGGTACTCGACGCGGACGGTCCTGCCGTCCGGGGAGAACGTGACGCCCGTGGGGCCGACGGCGTTCTCCCCGCGCGTCGGGAAGCTGAACGTGTCGCCGTCGTAGTGCGTGAGCCGGTACGACTGCGGTTCCGGCCCCAGTCGCAGGACCAGACCGCCGTTCTCCTCGACCACCGTCAGACGGCCGTAGTAGTCGCTGCCGTACGTGCCGGTGTAGGCGCTGTTCGCCTTCGCGGGCGTCGCGTCGGCCGGTGTCCTCGCGAAGTCGGTGGCCGAGCGGCCGGCCTCCGCCTCCTGCTCGTACAGGGCGTTGACCAGCGGCAGCCAGTCCCGGCTCGGCTTCCCGTCCTGCGCGGTGTCGAAGAAGTCGAGGGCGACGGTGTCGGCGACGCCGACCGGCGCGCCGTTGGTGAGGACGACGATCCCGAGCTGCTCGCCCGGCAGCATCGTGACGTTGGTGTGCGCGCCGAGCGCGAACGCGCCGGTGTGGGAGAGGCGGAGCCGGCCCTCGTCGTCGTACGACACGTTCCAGCCGAGGCCGTAGAAGCCGGTCCGCGCGGCGGGCGCCTGCGCCGGGTTGGCGACGGACTCGGGGTGGTGGGTGAGGTCGAGGGCGTCCTCGGCGACGATCCGCTTCCCGTCGAGCGAGCCGTTGGCGAGCTGGAGCCGCAGCCAGGTCGCCATGTCACGGGCCGAGGAACTGACGCCGCCGGCGGGGGACTGGGCGTCGGGGTCGCGGACGAACTGCGCCTTCCAGGTCCCGTCGGCCTGCTTGACGTGGCCGTGTGCCCGGTCGGGGTTGGAGACGAAGTCCTGGAAGCTGGAGCTGGTGTCGTTCATGCCGGCCGGCTTGTAGAGGGTGTCCTCGGCGAGCTTCGCCCAGGACACGCCCTTCTCCGCGGCGACGGCCTCGGCGGCCGCCGTCAGGCCGAAGTTGGTGTACGCGTAGCTGGCGCGGAACGGCGCGAGGGGCTCGTACCGCAGGTGGGACAGGATGTACTCCTGGTCGTAGCCGAGGTCCTCGAGCAGGTCGCCCGCGTGGTCGGGGAGGCCGCTGCGGTGCGAGAACAGGTCGGCGACGGTCACGTGGCCGGTCACCCACGGGTCCTTCAGCCGGAACTCGGGGAGTTCGGGGTTGACGGGCTTCTGCCAGCCGTCCACGCCGACCGCTCCGGAGACCACGGTGGAGGCGATCGGCTTCGACACGGAGGCGAGCTGGAAGACGGTGTCGGCGTCGACCTTCCCGTCCTTGCCGACCTCGCGCACGCCGTACCCCTTGATGTGGACGACCTCGCCCTTGTAAACGACGGCGACGGAGACCCCGGGCACCCCGGTCTTCCTCATCAGCTCCGCCACGCTCGGGTCGACCCGGGCGACGGCCCGGTCCACGTCCGCCCGGTCGAGCAGGGCCGGCGGCTGGGCCGGGGGAGGCTCGGGGGTGGGAGTCGGGCTCGGAGCGGTCCCGGCGAGGGAACCCGCGCCGAGTACGGACGCGAGCCCCGCTGTGACCAGCCATCGGACGGTAACCACGCTTCCATTGAACGCCCGGAGCAAGCCGCTGTCGCGCCGGGCGGAGCGGGGGCCGCAACTCGCTGGTCCAGCGCCTGAACCGGCCGGTAGAGTCCGCATCCGGCGGTGACCCGGCCCCACCCGGACCGCCCGGCTCCCCCACGGGTCCGCATGCCTCTCACCTGTTTCCCGTAGGTCCGGAAAGGGCCCTCTCCCTGTGATGACTCGTAACCGGCTGAGCGCCCTGGCCACGACGGCCGCGCTCGCCGCATCCGGCGGTCTGCTGACCGCCACCCCGGCTTCCGCCGCCGTCACCTGCACCGCCCCGGTGTGGAAGGCGGAGTACTACGCCAACACCACGCTCACCGGCACGCCCAGGCTGACCACCTGCGACAGCGTCATCGCCGAGAACTACGGCACCGGCGACCCGGCGGGCGTCACACTGCCCAGGGACAACTTCTCCGTCCGCTGGTCCGTCACCCGCGACTTCGGCTCCGGCGGCCCCTTCACGTTCACCGCCGCGGCACAGGACGGCATCCGCGTCACCCTCGACGGCGTCCGGAAGATCGACCTGTGGAAGAACGTCTCCGCCACCCAGAAGAAGACCGTCGCCGTGACCGTCCCGGCCGGCCGGCACACGATCCACGTGTCCTACGCGACCTGGACGGGCGCCGCCAACGTCACGTTCGGCTACACGCCCGACACCTCGCCCACCGCCGACAAGGTCCGCCCGCTCGCGCCGGCCGGCGCGTCCCTCGCGTACGACCGCGCGCTCAACCGGGTCACCGTGAAGTGGGCGGCCAACAAGGAGATGGACCACGCCGGTTACCGCGTGTACCGGCGCCCGAGCACCTCCGCCACCTGGACGAGGGTCAGCAGCTCCACCTCCCTGGTCACCGGCACCTCGTACGTGAACTCCCCGCCGGCCACCGGCGAAAGGTTCCTGTACGAGCTCCGCGCCGTCGACAGGGCCGGCAACGAGTCCCCGGGCGGCGCCGACCTCGCCGTCACCACCGTCGACCGTACGGCCCCGGCCGCGCCGGCCGGCGTGACGGCGGACGACGGCACCCCCGGCGTCACGCTCACCTGGAAGCCCGTCGCGGGCGCGGCGAAGTACCACGTGCACCGGCAGCGCAAGGGCACCACGGACCCGGTCGCCCAGGTCGCGACCGGTGTCACCGGCACCACCTGGACGGACGCCGTCGCCGCCGAGCGGACGGCCTACACGTACTGGGTCTCGGCCGTCGACGCCGCCGGCAACACCTCCGCCCGGACCGCCGTCACCGCCACGCACGACGACTGGACCGCCCCGGCGGCCGTCAAGGGCCTGACGGCGACCGCGCAGGAGGACGGCGTCCACCTCGCGTGGACGCCGAACACGGAGGGCGACCTCAAACGGTACGAGGTCTTCAAGGCCACGCTGTGGGACGACGGCGAGGGCGGCACCGCCTGGGTCGCCCACCGCGTCGAGTACCTGCTGCCGACGGCCTCCTCGTACGTCCACGAGAGCGCGGCGGACGGCGAGACGGTGCTCTACGCGGTGATCGCCGTGGACACCGCGAACAACATGCTCTACATCCCCGACCCGGCCATCGAATGGGTCGAGGTCACGGAGCTGGGCACCCCGGACGAGGGCTGAGCCTCACGTCGCCCGTACCCAGGCGGCGGCCTCCTCGGGGGTCGCCGCCACCGGTACGCCCTCCGGGGCCGGAGGGCGGCGGACCACGACGACCGGGACGCCCGCCTCGCGGGCCGCGGTCAGTTTCGGGGCGGTCGCCGCGCCGCCGCTGTCCTTCGTCACCAGGACGTCGATCCGGTGGCGGGCCAGGATCTCCCGTTCGCCGTCCAGGGTGAACGGCCCCCGGTCGAGGAGGATCTCCGTGCGGGCCGGCATCGGGGCCTCCGGGGAGTCCACCGAGCGGACCAGGAACCACTCCGGACGGTCCGCGAAGGCCGCGAGGCCCATCCGGCCGGTCGTCAGGAAGACGCGGTCGCCGAGGCCGTCGAGGGCCCCGGCCGCCGCCTCGAGGGACGCCACGGAGCGCCAGTCGTCGCCCTCCGCCGGGACCCAGCCGGGGCGGCGCAGCGCCAGCAGGGGAACATGGGCGGTGGCGGCCGCCCGGGCCGCGTGGAAGCTGATCCGCTCGGCGAAGGGATGCGTGGCGTCGATGACCGCGTCCACCGCGTTCCCGCCGATCCACTCCACGAGCCCGTCGACGCCGCCGAACCCGCCGATCCGCACCTCGCCCTCGGGCAGCCGGGGGCTCGTCACCCGCCCCGCGAGGGAGCTGGTGACCCGGGCCTCGGCGTGCAGCAGGCCCGCGAGGGCGCGGGCCTCGGTGGTCCCCCCGAGAATGAGTATGTGCACAGGAGCCTCTTCGTGACTTCAGGCGGCGGGCGTGAGGCCCAACTCAAGCACACGGGTCTGCGCCCGGGCTGGACGACGGGTGCGTGCGCGACGGCGGCGACGACCGCCGCGTACACCGCGCTCCTGACCGGCGACTTCCCCGACCCGGTGACCATCACGCTGCCCAAGGGCCAGACGCCGTCGTTCGCGCTCACGGCGGAGTCCCTCGACGCCGGCGCCGGTACGGCCATGGCCGCCGTGACCAAGGACGCGGGCGACGACCCGGACGTCACGCACGGCGCCGTGATCCGCTCGACGGTACGGCTCCTGCCGGCCGGCTCGGGCGTCGTCTTCCGGGCCGGTGAGGGCGTCGGCACGGTCACCCTGCCCGGCCTGCCCCTGGAGGTCGGCGAGCCGGCGATCAACCCGGTGCCGCGGCAGTCGATGCGGGAGCACGTGGCCGAGGTCGCGGCCCGGCACGGCGGGAGCGGCGACGTCGAGATCACGGTCTCCGTCGACGACGGCGCCGAGATCGCCCGCTCCACCTGGAACCCCCGGATCGGCATCCTGGGCGGCCTGTCGATCCTCGGCACGACGGGGATCGTGGTCCCGTACTCGTGCTCGGCGTGGATCGACTCGATCCGCCGGGGCGTGGACGTGGCCCGCGCGGGCGGTCTGACGCACGTGGCGGGCTGCACGGGCTCGACGTCGGAGCGGACCGTCGCCGCGCTCTACGACCTGCCGGAGATCGCGCTCCTCGACATGGGCGACTTCGCGGGTGCGGTCCTGAAGTACGTCCGCCGCCACCCCGTCGACCGCCTCACGATCTGCGGCGGCTTCGCGAAGCTCTCCAAGCTGGCCGCCGGCCATCTGGACCTCCACTCGGCCCGCTCCCAGGTCGACAAGGGCTTCCTGGCGGAGCTGGCCCGGACGGGCGGCGCGCCGGAGTCCCTCGCGGCGGAGATCGCCGGGGCGAACACGGGCCTGGCGGCCCTCCGCCTCTGCGAGGCCGCGCACGTTCCGCTGGGCGACCTGGTGGCCGCCCGGGCCCGCGACGAGGCCCTGGCGGTGCTGCGGGGCGCCCCGGTGGCGGTGGACGTGATCTGCATCGACCGGGCCGGGACGGTGGTGGGACGGTCGGCGGTGGCGGGACCGGGCGGCGCGTAACCGACCGCCGGCGGCAGGACTGGTCGGCGCGTAGCCGACCGCCGGCGGCGGGACTGGTCGGTGACCGGCGTCAGGCCGTCGGGTAGCCGATCTCCCGTACGTCCTCCGCCAGGTCCGCGAGCGTCACCTCGGGATTGAGGGCGGCGACGACCTCCGCCGTCAGCGGGCGCAGGGCGAGGACGTGCCGGACCGCGTCGAGGTCGACCGACCGCTCGTAGTAGTCCGAGGCCCACTCCGCGTACGCCTCCGCCGAGCGGTCCGTCAGATGGTGGAAAAGGCCGCCGGCGCCGTCCGGGTCCTCGTGGTCCTCCAGGTCCGTGAACTCGACCGGGCCCGTGTGCCAGGCCGTGTCGGCGGTCTCGCGCCACAGGCAGGCGGTGGTCACGTGGACCCCGTCCTCGTCCGTGAACGCGGGCTCCGTCAGATACTCCCGGAACGTTTCGGGGACTCCGTCGAGCACGCCGGGCCACGTCCCCCCGTCCGCGACGGCCCCGAACGGGCTCATCGGCGACTCGTGGTCGAAGCCCCGCGCGAAGGCCCCCGCCGCGGACAGGACGATCGTGTACTCGCCACCCTGGCCGTCCTTCATCGACGCCAGCTGCTCGGTCTCCGACCAGTGCGCGTCGAAGGAGTAGTACCGGCTCTCCCACTCCGGGCTCAGCACGGCCTCCACCATCGCGAGCCCCCGGCTGTGGTCGCGCAGTTCCTCGATGCCCGGCAGCGCCCGGGCCACGTCGTAGACAGTCACGCCTCCATGAGACCGCACCGGCGCCGAAGGCCGACATGCGGCCCCTGGGTCCCGAACCTAGGCTGGCGAGGGCATATCCCCCGAGCGAGAGGGAGTCCCATGGCCAAGCGAGGCAACAAGAGGCGCGCCCGCAAGAAGAAGAACGCGAACCACGGCAAGCGGCCCAACGCCTGACGCCGTCCACGCGCCGGGGCCCCGGGGATCGGACTCCCCGGGGCCCCGGCGCGTTCCCGCACCGCCGCCGTCAGCAGGTGTGGCGGTCGCGGGCCGGGTCGTACAGGTGGCTGTCGCGGAATTCCGAGGCCGCCAGCGTGCGGCCGACCAGGATGACGGCCGTCTTCGTGATGCCGGCCTCCTTCAGCTGGGCCGCGATGTCCTCCAGGGTGCCCCGCAGCACGATCTCGTCGGGGCGGCTGGCCATCGCCACGACCGCCGCGGGGCAGTCCTGGCCGTAGTGGGGGACGAGTTCGGCGACGACCCGGTCCACGTACCGCGCGGCCAGGTGCAGGACGAGCAGCGCGCCGCTGCGGCCCAGGGTCGCCAGGTCCTCGCCCTCGGGCATCGGCGTGGCCTGCTGCGCGATACGGGTGAGGATCACCGTCTGGCCGACCGTCGGGACCGTGAGCTCCCGCTTCAGCGCGGCAGCGGCGGCGGCGAAGGCCGGGACGCCGGGGACGACCTCGTAGGGGATGCCCGCCGCGTCCAGGCGTCGCATCTGCTCGGCCATCGCGCTGAACACCGACGGGTCGCCCGAGTGCAGCCGGGCCACGTCCTGGCCGGCCTCGTGGGCCGCGGTGATCTCGGCGACGATCTGGTCCAGGTCCATCCGCGCCGTGTCGAGGAGCCGCGCCTGCGGGGGGCACTCGGCGAGCAGCTCGGTCGGGACGAGGGAGCCCGCGTACAGGCAGACCCCGCACGCCGCGAGCGTCCGCGCGCCGCGCACGGTGATCAGGTCGGCCGCGCCGGGACCCGCGCCGATGAAGTAGACGGTCATCGCTCTTCAGAACCTTTCGTTACGGACCACTGCGTGACCGGCATCGCCTGGCGCCAGCCGGTGAAGCCGCCGACGGGGACGGCGGCGGCCACGGCGAGCCGGACCAGTTCGCCGCCGTGGCGGCGGTAGCGGTCGGCGAGCAGCGCCTCGGACTCCAGCGTCACGGTGTTCGCGACGAGCCTGCCGCCGGCGGGCAGCGCGTCCCAGCAGGCGTCGAGGAGGCCGGGGGCGGTGAGGCCGCCGCCGATGAAGATCGCGTCGGGGGTCGGGAGACCGGCGAGGCCCAGCGGGGCGGCGGCCGTCACCACCCGCAGGGCGGGCACGCCGAGGCGGTCGGCGTTCCGCGTGATCCGCGCCGCCCGTTCCTCCGACTTCTCGACCGCGAGCGCCCGGCAGGAGCGGTGGGCCCGCATCCATTCGATGCCGATGGAGCCGGAGCCGCCGCCGATGTCCCAGAGCAGTTCGCCGGGCGCGGGCGCGAGGGCGGCGAGCGTGGCGGCGCGGACGTACCGCTTGGTGAGCTGGCCGTCGTGTTCGTACGCCTCGTCCGGCAGACCCGGCACCGCGCCGAGCCGGAGCGTGTCCGGGTCCCGGGCGCAGTCGAGGGCGAGGACGTGGAGCGCGTCGGTCCGCTCGTACGGCCAGTCGGCGGCGGTGCCGTCGAGGACCTGCTCGCGGTCCCCGCCGAGCTGCTCCAGGACCCGGATCCGGGTGCCGCCCCAGCCGGTCTCCCGGAGCAGCGCCGCGACCCGTGCGGGCGTCTCGGGGCCCTCGCCGAGGACGAGGAGCCGGCGCCCGGGGTGGAGCGCGGCGGACAGCGCGCCGAGGGGGCGGGCGACGAGCGAGACGGTCTCGACGGCTTCCAGGGGCCAGCCGAGGCGGGCGGCGGCGTACGAGACGGAGGACGGGTGCGGGTGGATCCGGAGCCGGTCGGCGCCGACGGTATCGGCGAGGGTGCGGCCGATGCCGTAGAAGGAGGGGTCGCCGCTGGCGAGGACGGCGATCGCGCGGCCCGCGTGGGCGGCGAGCAGTCCGGGGACGGCGGGGCGGAGCGGGGAGGGCCAGGTGACGCGTTCGCCGGGGCAGTCGCCGCCGGGGAGGAGGTCGAGCTGGCGGGGGGCGCCGATCAGGACCTCGGCGGTCCGCAGGACACGGCGGGAGTTCTCGGGGAGCCCGTCCCAGCCGTCCGCGCCGATTCCGACGACCGCTATCGCACCGTTCACCTGCGCGACTTTACGTGAGGGCCGCTTTCCGGCGGTACGTGGCGGGCCCCACTCGGGCCTTCGCCGGGGACGTCGCCCGGCCGCCCGCGCGGGCTCTCGGGCGGCGCCTACTTCTGGGCGTTCTGCCCGACGTAGAACAGGATCCAGACGAAGCCGGCGAACGCGTGCGTCGCGAAGACGTAGACGAAGACGCGGAGCATCACTCCCCGCTCCTTCCAGCGCTCCAGGTCGGTCAGGTCGGTCATGCGGTCCAGAGTGCGGGCCGGAATACACGGAGGGGTGGCACCGTTGAGCGGGATAGTTTAAGCTTCAACCACTAGCCGCGAGGCACCAGGAACGCGAGAGGTGAGCACGATGCAGTTCGGGATCTTCACCGTCGGCGACGTGACGACCGACCCCACCACCGGCCGCACCCCCACCGAGCACGAGCGGATCAAGAACACCGTCGCCATCGCGCTCAAGGCCGAGGAGGTCGGGCTCGACGTCTTCGCGACCGGTGAACACCACAACCCGCCGTTCGTGCCCTCCTCCCCCACCACCCTCCTCGGGCACATAGCCGCCCGCACGGAGAACCTGGTCCTCTCCACCTCCACCACGCTGATCACCACCAACGACCCGGTGAAGATCGCCGAGGACTACGCGACCCTCCAGCACCTCGCCGACGGCCGCGTGGACCTGATGATGGGCCGCGGCAACACGGGCCCCGTCTACCCGTGGTTCGGCCAGGACATCCGGCAGGGCATCCCGCTCGCCATCGAGCACTACGCGCTCCTCCACAAGCTGTGGAGGGAGGACGTGGTCGACTGGGAGGGCAAGTTCCGCAGCGCCCTCCAGGGCTTCACCTCCACCCCGCGCCCGCTCGACGGCGTCCCGCCGTTCGTCTGGCACGGCTCCATCCGCTCCCCCGAGATCGCAGAACAGGCGGCCTACTACGGCGACGGGTTCTTCGCGAACCACATCTTCTGGCCCAAGCAGCACACCGAGAAGATGGTCCGCCTCTACCGCCAGCGGTACGCCCACTACGGCCACGGCACCCCCGAGCAGGCGATCGTCGGCCTCGGCGGCCAGGTCTTCATGCGCAAGAACTCGCAGGACGCGGTACGGGAGTTCCGCCCGTACTTCGACAACGCCCCGGTCTACGGCCACGGCCCCTCCCTGGAGGAGTTCTCCCGGGAGACCCCGCTGACCGTCGGCTCGCCGCAGGAGGTCATCGAGCGCACCCTGTCCTTCCGCGACTACGTGGGCGACTACCAGCGCCAGCTGTTCCTGGTCGACCACGCCGGACTGCCGCTCAAGACGGTCCTGGAGCAGCTCGACATCCTCGGCGAGGAGGTCGTGCCGGTGCTCCGCAAGGAGTTCGCCAACCTGCGCCCGGCCGGAGTCCCGGACACGGCGCCGCTCCACCCCGCCGTCCTCAAGGCCCGTACCGAGAAGGAGTCGTAAGCCATGCAGACCCTGAAGCTGGTCGCCGTCTCCGCCGGCCTCAGCTCCCCCTCCTCCACCCGGCTGCTCACCGACCGGCTCCTGCAGGCCGCGCGGTACCGGCTCGCCGAGCAGGAGTACGCCGTCGACGTCCAGGTCGTCGAACTGCGCGACCTGGCCGTGGACATCGCGAACAACTTCGTGACCGGCTTCCCCTCCGGGCGGCTCCAGGACGCGCTCGACGCGGTCACCGGAGCCGACGGGGTCATCGCGGTGACCCCCGTCTTCACCGCCTCGTACAGCGGCCTGTTCAAGTCGTTCTTCGACCTGGTCGACCCGGCCGCGCTGACCGGCACCCCGGTCCTCATCGGGGCGACCGGCGGCACCGCCCGGCACTCGCTCGTCCTCGACCACGCCCTGCGGCCGCTCTTCGCCTATCTGCGGGCCCTCGTCGTCCCGACCGCCGTCTACGCGGCGTCGGAGGACTGGGGCACCGGCGGCGACGAGGCCTCCCCGACGGGATGGGGGGAGGGACTGCCCACCCGGATCACCCGGGCGGGGAACGAGTTCGCCGACACGGTCGCGACCCGGCCGTCCCGGCGGCTCGACGACGACGAGGTCGTCCCGTTCGAGAAGCAGTTGGCCGATCTGCGCCTGGATTGATCCTTTTGTTACGTTGTGGGAGAGGGTTCCCGACAACGAACGGAGATCGGCGATGGCCGGCAGGATCGTGGTGGGCGTGGACGGCTCGGAACCGTCTTTGAAAGCGCTGCGGTGGGCGGCCGGGCAGGCCGCCCTCACCGGGGACTCCCTCCAGGCGGTCATCGGATGGGAGTACCCGGCGTCCTGGTCGACGGCGCCCGGGGTACCGCCGGACTTCGACCCCCAGCTGCTCGCCGAGCAGTCCCTGGACGAGTCCCTGGCCAAGGCGCTCGACCCGGCCGTCGCCGCCGGCGTGACCCGTACGGTCGTCAGCGGCAACCCGGCCCAGGCCCTGATCGACCAGGCCGAGGGCGCGTCCCTGCTGGTCGTCGGCGACCGCGGCCACACCGGCTTCAAGGCGGCGGTCCTGGGCTCCGTCTCCAGCAGGGTGACCCAGCACGCCCCGTGCCCGGTGGTGGTCGTCCGGGGCACGGCGGACTGACAGGCCCTCCTCAGGCGGGCACCACGTCCGCCACCACGCATGCCACGTTGTCCGGGCCGCCCAGCTCCCGCGCCAGTGCCACCAGCGCCTCCGCCGCCTCGTCCGGGCCGACGCCCGCGGCGAGCGCGCGACGGATGTCGTCGGCCGCCGCGACCGCCGAAAGCCCGTCCGTGCACAGCAGATAGCGGTCGCCCGGCCGTGTCTCGTGCACTCCGAGCTCCGGGTCGGGCGGCACGTCCCCGCCGTCCAGGGCCTTCAGGAGCAGCGCCCGGTCGGGGCGGTCCGCCGCCTCGGCCGGGTCCAGTTCGCCCGCGTCGACGAGGGCCTGGACGACGGTGTGGTCACGGGTGAGGCGGACGAACGCGCCGTCCCGCAGCAGGTAGGCCCGCGAGTCGCCCACGTGCGCGAGGGCCAGGCGGCCGCCCGTCCACACGGCCGCGGTCAGGGTCGTGCCCGACTCGGCGAGGCCGGAGACCGCGCCGTCGGCCGTGCGCACCGCGTCCTCCAGGTCGTTGAGCACGTCCCCGGCACGCGCCGAGGGGGCCGGTGGCGGTACGGCCTCCAGCGCTCCGACCGCGGCCAGCGCGGCCCGCTCGCCCTCGGGGCCGTACCCGTCGGCGACGGCCAGGAGGTGCGGGCCCGCGTGGGCCGCGTCCTGCTGGACGGCGCGGACGAGACCGCGGTCGAGCCGTACGGCGGTCCGCAGGACGAAAGCGGGCCGGCCGGTCGTCCCGGTGACCGCCCCGCCGCGTGCCCCGGCGCGCGCGGCGCTCACCCCGTCGGCCGTCCCGTCGGTCACCCCGTCGGTCACCCCGTCGGCCGTCCCGTCGGTCACCCCGTCGGTCACCCCGTCGGCCGTCCCGTCGCTCACCCCGTCAGCCGTCTCGTCGCTCGTCTCGCCCGTCATCTCATCCGTCACGTCGGTGGGTCCCTTCAGCCGGTCCATCAGGGAGGCCGCCAGATCCCGCCGCGCCGCGGTCTCCGACTCGACCCGCGCCCAGTAGCCGCGGATCGCACGGGCCGCGCCCGACGCGTCCGAGGCGTACAGCGCGCAGACCCGTCCCACCTCGGCGAGCGGCATGCCGATCCGCCGCAGCCAGGAGATCAGCCGGGCCCGTTCGAGCTGTTCCACGGCGTAGTAGCGGTAGCCGGTGAACGGGTCGACGCGGGCGGGCGGCAGCAGGCCGAGCTCGTCGTAGCGGCGCAGCGCCCTGGCGGAGAGCCGCGAAGCGCGCGCGAAGTCCCCGATGGTCAGCATCGGCCCGGCCACGGGCGCGGGCATGGGCTCTTCGTCGCGCACGGCTCGATTCTCCTCCCTGTACCGGGTCCTCCGCCCGGCACGCCCGATGCTGGGCCTTCCCCGCGGGGGAAGGTCGACCGCGCGGCGGAGCACGCCGCGCGCCGGGCCGCCGCCCGACGCATGATGCCCTCATGGACATCAAGCTGGAACTGATCGGCGTGCCCGTCACCGACATCGACCTGGCCAAGGCCTTCTACGAGCAGGTCGGCTTCCACGCCGACCACGACATCCCGGTCAGCGACGACATCCGCTTCGTGCAGATGACCCCGCCGGGCTCGGCCTGCTCGATCGCCTTCGGCAAGGGCGTCACGGAGATGGCCCCGGGCTCCCTGGACAACATGCAGGTCGTCGTCGCGGACATCGAGGAGGCGCACCGCGACCTCACCGCGCGCGGGATCACGGTCAGCGAGATCGCCGACATGCCGTGGGGTTCGTTCGTCTTCTTCGCCGACCCGGACGGCAACCGCTGGGCGGTCCAGCAGACCACCCCGCGCGGGAAGTAGCCGTCCGTCACTTGCGGTTGTAGAGCCGCATGGTGATCGCTCCGAAGACCAGCACGAGCACCGCCGACCACCCGAGCGACCAGGCGATGTCGGCGGCCGGCCAGTCGCCCGCCATCAGTTCGCGTACCGCCGTCGCCAGGTGGGTCACCGGGCTGTTGTTGACGAACGCCTGGAGCCAGCCCGGCATCGTCTTCGGGTCGACGAAGACGTTCGACAGGAACGTCAGCGGGAAGATCACCATCATCGAGACGCCCATGACGGACTTCTCGCTGCGCAGCAGCAGACCGAACATGGTCCAGATCCACGAGAACGCGAACGAGAAGACGACGAGCAGCGCGACCCCGAGCAGCACGCCCACGACCCCGCCGTCCGGCCGGTAGCCGATGAGCATGCCGACGGTCAGCATCACGGCCGAGGCGATCAGATAGCGGACGACGTCGCCGAGGAGATAGCCGACCATCGGCGCGGGCCGCCAGATCGGCAGGGTGCGGAAGCGGTCGAAGACGCCCTTCTCGATGTCGGTGTTGACCGAGACCCCCGTGTACATCGTGATCATCACGACGCTCATCACGAGGATGCCGGGCAGCAGGAACTGGATGTACGACGAGACGGAGCCGGCCAGCGCACCTCCGAAGAGGTACGTGTACATCAGCACCATCATGATCGGGAACGCCGTCACGTCGAACAGCTGCTCCGGCACGTGCTTGATCTTCAGCATGGCCCGCCAGCCGAAGGTCATCGAGGCGGAGAGCGCGCTGGGGCGCGGCGGGCGGGAGTGGCCCACGAGCAGCGCCGCGAGTTCGTCGGCCTTCGGGGCGACGAAGTCGAGCGTGTCGGTCGTCCGGGTGTCCTTGCCGGTGGTGACGGTCATGCCGTCGTTCCTTTCCTGTCCGTCAGTGCCAGGAAGACCTCGTCGAGGCTGGGCTGGCCCAGCGCGAAGTTGTCGACGGTGATCCCGGCCCGCGCCAGCTCCGCCAGTGCGCGCGCGGCCTGTTCGGCGGCGCCGAGGTCCGTCCCGTGGCCGTTGACGGTGGCGGTGAGCGCGACCGGGTCGGCGTCCAGCTGGACGGTGGCGTTCAGGGCGTCCACGAGGACCTGCCGGGCCTCGGGCCGCTGCTCGGGGTTGCGGAGGCGTACGTGCACGGAACCGGAGCCGACGGAGGCCTTCAGCTCGCCCTTCGTCCCCTCGGCGATCACCTTGCCGTGGTCGATGACGGCGATCCGGGAGGCCAGCTGGTCGGCCTCGTCCAGGTACTGGGTGGTCAGCAGGACGGTGGTGCCCTGGGCGACCACCGCGCGGACGATGTCCCAGACCTGGTTGCGGCTGCGCGGGTCGAGGCCGGTGGTCGGCTCGTCGAGGAACAGCAGGTCGGGGGTGTTGAGGATGGACGCGGCGATGTCGATGCGGCGCCGCATGCCGCCCGAGTAGTTCTTGACCTGCTTGTCGGCGGCGTCCGCGAGCCCGAACGCGGCGAGCAGCTGCGCGGCGCGCTCGCGGGCGGCGGGCCGGGTGTGGCCGAGCAGCCGGCCGAGCAGGACGAGGTTCTCGGTGCCGGTCAGGTCCTCGTCGACGGAGGCGTACTGCCCGGTGAGGCTCACCCGGCCCCGCACGGTGTCGGCGTCCTTGACGACGTCCTTGCCGAAGACGCGGGCCCGGCCGCCGTCGGGGCGGAGCAGGGTGGCGAGCATCTTGACGGCGGTGGTCTTGCCGGCGCCGTTCGGCCCGAGGACCCCGTACACGGTGCCGGTGGGCACGCGGAGGTCGATGCCGTCGACGGCGCGGTTGCTGCCGAAGACCTTGACCAGGCCCTCGGTCTCGATGGCGAGGTCGGTCATGCCGTGGATCCTCCAGGGGAAGAGGGCGCGGAGCAGACGCGCGCGAAAGAGAGCGCTCCTCCCAGTCTCCGTCGGCCGCGGCCTGATCGCCAGGGCGGCGGAGGCAGGTCTTCCACCACGTGGCGTGGTCCCCGTCTCCCGGAGGATCGCGTCTCCCCCGCCCGGCGGAGGCGGAACGGTCTCCGGGGCGACGGCCGGGGGCGGGGTCCGGCGGGACGCTGATCCCATGATGAGTACCAAGGCCCTTCCCGGCGTGCCCCGTTGGGCCGTCCTCGCCGCCCACGCCGTTCCGCTCGTCACCCTCCCGTCAGGGCTGTGGCGGCTCGCGCTCGTCGCCGGCCTTCCGGTCACCCGGGACGCCGGGTGGAACGCCATGGGCGTGGGGGAGTCCGTGTACGTCGTCTCCCTCAGCGTGGTGTCCGAACTGCTCGCCTTCCTCACCCTGGGGCTGGTCCGTCCCTGGGGCGAGGTCCTCCCGCGCTGGATGCCGTTCCTCGGCGGGCGCCGGGTGAACCCGGCCGCCGCGACCGGCGCGGCCCTGGCCGGGGTGGCGGGGCTGTGCGCGATCGCCGCCTGGGGCGCGTACGCGGCGTACGCGGACCTGGGGCCCGCCATCCCCTCCACACCGGCACAGGACGCCCTGCTGGCCGTCTGCTACGCGCCGCTCCTGGCCTGGCCGGTGCTGCTCGCCGCCGTGGCGGTCGCCTACCACCGGCGCCGCCGCGACGGCGGGAGGAGGGGTCCTGCCGGGGGTGGGACCCGTCAGTACGGCGCGGGCCGTCCCTCGGCGTCCTCGTGGGTGTAGAAGAGGTAGTAGGCGGCGGCGCCGTTGAGCGCGGCGAAGGCCAGTCCGAGTCCGCTCGACGACAGGACGCTGGCGCCCGAGAGGCTGTAGAGGAAGCCGACCGCGATGCCCGTCAGGGACGCCCAGGCGGCGGCCCTCGCCTCGCGGGGCAGGTCGCGGCCGTAGCGACGGAGGACGTAGATCCCGGCGGCAAGGACCACAGCCGAGATCAGGCCGAGCCACAGCTGTCCCAGGGTGGTGGGGCCGCCCTGGCGGGCCACGGTCGCGGCGTAGAGGCCGTACAGGACACCGATGACGATCGGGGTGGCCAGACCGTGCGTGCTGAACGGCTTCCGGACGGGTATCGCTGCGTGTGCGGCCATGGCAGGAGCTCCTTCGTCTCTCGCCCCCCTGCTGCTTCCCGCACCCTCAAGGGCACACCCGCGCCCGGCGCCCCGCAAGTGGATCAGGCGGAGGCCGGGCGGCGGGGTCAGGCGGTGACGCCGACGGCGAGGCCGGGCGGCGGGGTCAGGCGGCCGGGCGTACGGCGACCGCGTCGATCTCGAAGAGCATGCCGGGCAGGGCGAGCGCCGCGACGCCGCTGAGGGTCTGGGCCGGCAGCCGCTCGCCGAAGTGGGCGTGCAGGCCCTTGCCGAGAGCCTCCAGCTTGGCCATGTCGTGGTCGACGACGTACGAGCCGAGGCGGACGACGTGCTCCAGACCGAGGCCGACGCCTTCGAGGGCGAGCCTCAGGTTGACGAGCGAGAGCTCGACCTGGGCGGCGAAGTCGACGGGGACGGGCGCGCCGGACGCGTCGGAGGCGTACTGGCCGCCGATGAAGACCAGCTCGCCGGGCGCGGAGACGGCGTGGCTGTAGCCGAAGGGCGCAGGGTCGTGGAGGGTGCCGGGGTTGGTGATGACCCGCTGGTCGGAAGCGGTCCGCGCAGGGGTGGGGGCCTGGTCGGCGGCGGGCTGGGCGGTCATGAGTGATCGTTCCTTCCGGAGAGTACGGCCACGGGGGCCGCGGCCAGGGTCAGTGCGGCGCCCGCGAGGAGCACCGTGTCGAGGGAGTACGTGTCGGCCAGGAGCCCGCCGAGGAGGGCGCCGAGCGCGATCGCGAGGCAGAAGACGCTGACGTTGAGGCCGGTGGCGGTCTCGACGTCGTCGGGGGCGGCGGCCATGAACCAGGACTGGAGCGCGACCGAGACCCCGCCGTAGGCGAGGCCCCAGAGGAGCAGCAGCCCGGCGCCGGCGACCGCCGAGTCGCCGAGGAGGAACCCGGCGAGGAGGACGGTGCCGAGCGCGGCGGCGATGACCGCGAGCGCACGGCCCGGGGAGCGGGCGGCCCGGGAGCCGGCGAGGAAGTTCCCGGCGACCCCCGCGACGCCGTAGCCGAGGAGCAGGGCGCCGAGGAGCGAGCCGGGGATCCCGGAGTGGTCGGTGAGCAGCGGGCGGACGAAGGAGTACGCGAGGAAGTGCCCGGTGACGAGGGCGAGGGTGAGCAGCAGCCCGGCCCGCACGCGCCGGTTGCGGCGGGGGAGGGCGAGGAGGGTGGCCGGGCCCGAGCGGGCGGCGGCGGTGCCGGTCCCTGCGCCCGCGCCCGTCCCCGTACCCCCGCCGACGTCCGTCCCCGCGCCCGCGTCGACGCCCGCGCCCGCGCCCCTTCCCGGCAGGCGTGGCAACAGGGCCCGGAGTGCGGCCGCCGCGAGCAGGGCGAGTACCCCGGTGGCCGCGAACGCCCAGCGCCAGCCGGCCCGTTCGGTGAGGAAGGTGCCCGCGGGGACGCCGAGGACCAAGGCCGCGGAGACGCCGCCGAAGATCACGGCGGTGGCCCGTCCCACGGCGCCCGCGGGCACGAGCCGGGGGGCGAGGCCGCCGGCCAGTGCCCAGAAGCCGCCGATGGCGATGCCGAGCAGGACCCGGGCGGCGAGGACGACCGCGAGGTGTCCGGCGAGGGCCGAGACGAGGTTGGCGGCCGCGGCGAGGAGCAGGAGGGCGACCAGGAGGGCCCGGCGGTCGGCGCCGGCGGCGCGGACGGTGACGAGTGGCGCGGCGAGGGCCGCGACGAGGCCGGGCACGGTCACCATGAGGGCGGCGGTGCCCTTGGAGACGGCGAGGTCGGCGGCGGCCGGTGTGAGCAGTCCGACCGGCAGCAGTTCGGCGGTCATGACGGTGAAGACGCCGAGCGTCACGGCGGCGACGGCGGGCGGCCCCCCTCGCGCCGTGCCCTTCGCCTGGTCTGCCCGCCCCTTCTCAAGCTGGACATCTAACATCCAGAATTACCCCCTTCAGAAGCCCTCCCGCACCCGGGAGGGCGGCCGTGTCAGACGTTGGCGAACCAGCGGCGGAGCCGTTCGGGCGCGGCCGGCGCCTGGAGTTCGGCCCGCACCCGGACGTCGTCCAGGGTCTGGGCCATGAGCTCCCGGCGCCAGGCCAGGTCGGCCCGCCCCATGGCCCCGGCGATGGCGCACTCCGCGGCGTACGTCTCCGGAGCCCCCGCGCCGGGTCCCTTCTGGCGGATCTCGGTGCAGCGGAAGGCCTCGTCAGGGCCTTCGACGGCGGCGACGACGTCCATCAGCGTGATCCGGTCGAGGGCGCGCGCCAGCCGGAAGCCCCCCTTGGGTCCGGAGACCGAGGTGACGATCCCGGCGCGGGCGAGCGCCTGGAGCTGCTTGTTCAGATAGGCGGGGGGCAGCTCGTGATAGGACGCGAGACGCGCGGCGGTGACCGCCCGCTCGGACCCGATCCAGGCCAGGTTCAGGCAGCTGTGCAGCGCCCATTCCACGCCCTCGCTCATCTTCATATCCTGGACCATACATGTCCAGGATAGAGGGGGCAAGCAACGAGGCCCTCGGAGGAGGCCTGTTCAGACCTCCGCCGCCAGCGCGGCCAGCCTCCCCAGCGCCTCGTCGAGAACCGCTCGCGGCGGGGACGCGAGCCCGATCCGGATCGCGTCCGGCGCCGTCCCCGTACCGTCCCGGCCCCCCACCGCGAAGGCGCCGCCCGGGGTGACCGCCACGCCCGCGCGTGCGGCGGCCGCCGCCGCGAAGGTCTCGGCCCGCCAGGGCGCGGGCAGCTCCCACCAGCAGTAGTACGCGTACGGCGAGCTCCGGACGGCCTGCCCGGCGAGCCGGCGCCGGACCAGGGCGTGCCGCGCCCGCGTGTCCGCCCGCTTGGCCGCCACCACCTCGGCGACCGTCCCGTCCGCGGTCCACCGGGTGGCGGCCGCGAGGGCGAGCCCGCCCGCCGTCCAGGCGCCGGAGCGCAGGGAGTCGGCCACCGCCGCCCGGAACGGCCCGGGGACGACGAGATAGCCGACGGTCAGACCGGGGGCGAGGCGCTTGGAGAGGCTGTCGACGAGGAGGACCCGCTCGGGGGCGTGCGCGGCGAGCGGCGCGGGCGCGTCCGGCACGAGGAAGGCCCAGGTGGTGTCCTCGACCGCCGTCAGGTCCAGATTCCGCAGCAGCTCGGCCAGTTCGGCCCGGCGCCCCTCGCCCGCGGTCGAGGAGAGCGGGTTGTGCAGGGTGGGCTGGAGGTAGACGGCGGCCAGCGGCGCCGCCCGGTGAGCCGCCGCGAGCGCCTCGGGCCGTACCCCCTCCTCGTCCAGGGCGAGCGGCACGAGCCGGATGCCGAGCGTCTCGGCGACCGCTTTGACCAGGGGATACGTGAGGGCCTCGACGGCCAGCCGGCCGCCCGGGGGAACAAGGGCGGAGAGGGCGGCGGCGATGGCCTGCCGGCCGTTCCCGGCGAAGAGCACGCCCTCGGGGTCGGGCGCCCAGCCGGGCCGGGCGAGCACGGTCGCCGCCGCGTCACGGGCCTCCGGGGTGCCGGTGGCGGCGGCCGGCCGGGAGACGGCCTCGGCCAGCACGTCGGACCGGGCGAGGGCCGCGAGGGCACGGGCCATCAGTTCCGACTGCCCTTGGGCCACGGGGTAGTTGAGCTGGAGGTCGACGGGTGCGGCGCCGGTCGCCTCGGCGAGCGCGGGCCCCGGGAGCGGGGGCGCGGCCCGGACGAAGGTGCCGCGCCCGACCTCCCCGACGACGAGGCCGCGCCGGGCGAGCTCGCCGTACACGCGGATGGCCGTCGAGTTCGCGATGGCGTGCCGGCGGGCGAAGACGCGCTGCGGCGGCAGCCGGTCACCGGGGCGCAGCCGCCCGTCCCGTACGGCGGCCTCGACCCGGTCGGCGATCCTCCGGTACTCCTCCATGCCGCACCACCCCTCCGCCCCCGAACCGATTGCACCGAGAGCAAAGATCTTATTGCACCGAGCAGTTGCGGCTGCCTAGCCTGCGGACATGGACGTCACCCGTACCGCCAACGCCGAGATCCACTACGCGGACAGGGGCGAGGGCCCCGCCCTCCTCCTCGTCCACGGCCACCCCTTCGACCACACGATGTGGCAGCCCCAGCTCGACCACTTCTCGCACACGCACCGCGTGATCGCCCCGGACCTGCGCGGCTACGGCGCCACGCCGCTCGGCGCCCATCCCGACGCCACCGGCCTCGGTGTCTTCGCCGAGGACCTCAGGGACCTCCTGGACGACCTGGGGATCGACGACTGCGTCCTCGCCGGGCTCTCCATGGGCGGCCAGATCGCCATGGAGCTCTACCGCCGCCACCCGGAGCGCGTCCGGGGCCTCGTCCTCGCCGACACCTTCCCCGCCGCCGAGACCGACGAGGGCAAGGCCGCCAGGAACGCCATGGCCGACCGGCTGGTCGCGGGCGGCGCCCAGGCGATGCGCGGGTACGCAGACGAGGTCCTCGACCGGATGGTGGCCCCGTACAACACCCACGCCGCCCCGCACGTGCACCGCATGATGTGCGCGACCGACCCGGCCGGCGCGGCGGCCGCGCTGCGAGGCAGGGCCGAGCGCCCGGACTACCGGAAGACGCTGACGACGGTGCCGGTCCCCGCGCTCGTCGTGGTCGGCAGGGACGACTCGTACACCCCGGTCGCCGACGCGGAGGAGATGCACGCGCTCCTCCCCCACTCCACGCTCGCCGTGATCGAGGAGGCCGCGCACCTGCCGAACCTGGAGCGCCCCGACGCGTTCAACGCCGTACTGGAGGACTACCTCCGCTCACTCGTACGGCCCAGCTGAACGTTCGCGACGGTACGAACGCTCCGACGATGGGTCCATGAGCCAGAACACGGCACCACCCCGCAGGCCCACGTCCTCCACAGCCGCCTGGGCGAGCGGCGGCACGCTCTTCGCCGGCGTCCTCATGCTCGTCACCGGGTTCATGGACGTCTTCCAGGGCATCGCAGGCATCGCCGAGGACGACGTCTACACCCGCGTCGGCGACTACGTCTTCAAGTTCAACCTCACCACCTGGGGCTGGATCCATCTGATCCTCGGCATCGTGGTCGCGATCGCCGGCTTCGGGATCCTCAAGGGAGCGGAGTGGGGCCGGGTCGCCGGTATCGCGCTCGCCTCCCTCAACCTCCTGTTCCAGTTCCTGTTCCTGCCGTACCAGCCGTGGTGGGCGCTGTTCTCGATGGCCATCTCGGTCTTCGTGATCTGGGCGCTCGCGACGGACGAGGCGTACGGCCGGGAAGAGAAGTTCTGAGGGGCGGACGATGAGACGCACCACGGCAGCGGCCCTGTCCCTGGCCGCCACCACCGCGCTCACCCTCACGGTCACCGGATGCGACACCGTCAAGGAGACGGCCGGCGACATCGTCTCCACCGCCACGGCGGCCGTCGCCTCGGCCGCCGAGGAGAAGATGAACGAGGTCAAGGACGGGGCGAAGGCCACCGGCGACGTGAAGGCCGGACCGACGAGCACCGACGGGGACCGGACGGTCGCCGAGATCACGGCGACCAACCCGAAGGACACGAACGCCGACTACACGATCATGGTCACCTTCCGGGACGCGGACGGGAACTTCCTCGACTCGGTCGTCCTGAGCATCGACGGAGTGGAACCCGGGAAGTCCAAGACCGGTACGGCCCGCAGCAATCGGACGCTGTCGGGCGAACCGAAGGCGGAGATCGCGCAGGCCCTGCGACACTGACGGGGTGGACCGAGTCCAGACCGCGGAGCACGGGGAGACGGCGGAACCCGTGAACAGCAGCCCCGCCGAAGCGACCCCCGAGCCGACCCCCGAGCCGACCCCCGGATCGGCCTCCGGAACGGCTTCCGGAACGGCTTCCGCCTCCGCTCCGGGGCCGGCTCCCGAGCCACCGCCCCTCCGGCCCAGGCGCCGCGTCATGGCCTGGGCCGCGGGGCTGCTCATGGTGGTACCGGCCCTGATCGCGGCCTGCCGCGCCCTGGACACGGACGCGACGACCCCCGTCCCCCAACTCCTCTCGGTCCTCCCCTGGCTGACGGTCCCCGCGGCCCTCGCCCTGCTCCTCGCCGCCGCCGCCCGGCGCCGGGTGCTGACCTTCGTGACGGTCCTGGTCCTCGGCGCGACCGCCTGGAGCGCCGTGCCGTACATGCCGCAGACCGTCATCCCGTACGGCCTGCCGCTGGCGCGGGTGAAGGTCGTCGCGGCGAACGTCGAATTCGGCCAGGGCACGGGAGCCTTGGCCCAGGTGGTGCGACGGGAACGACCCCAGCTCGTGTTCGTGTCGGAATGCGACCGCGCCTGCCGGACCACCCTCACCAGGACCTTCGCCGACGCGCTGCCCCACTACGCCTCCGTCGAGGGAGAGGGATCGGTCGGCTCGATCCTGCTGAGCTCGTACCCGCTGACCGACTGGCGGATGATCCCGGCGGCCATGGGCATGCCCGGCGCCACGGCGGAGATCGCGGGCGTGCCGGTACGGCTCCAGCTGGCGCACCCGCTGCCGCCGGTCCCGGGGCAGGTGTCCCTGTGGAAGCGGGAACTGGGGCGGGTGAAGGACACCGTCGCGGCCCAGCGCACCGGGCCGATGCTGGTCGCGGGCGACTTCAACGCCTCCCAGGACCACGCGGCCTTCCGCGCGATCCTCGCGGCGGGCGGGCTCCAGGACGCGGCGCGCCGGGCGGACCGCAGCCGCACGCCGACCTGGCCGATGGAGGGACCGCCGCTGCCGCCCTTCGTCCAGATCGACCACGTCCTGGTGAGGGACTTCAGCGTCCGCGAGGTCCGCTTCCTCGACCTCCCGGGCTCCGACCACCGGGCGGTCCTCGCGGATCTCGACCTGCGCGGGCCGCGCTGATCGTCCACCCTTGAGGACATGGAGAACGAGGAGATCCTGGACGACATCGGCGCCCTCGTCGAGGAGGAACGCGCCCTACGGCAACGCACGGGCGGCCTCCTCCCGGAGGAACGCGCGCGGCTGTCGGAACTGGAGGTCCGGCTCGACCAGTGCTGGGACCTGCTGCGGCAGCGGAGGGCGAAGGCGGAGTTCGGCGAGGACCCGGACACGGCGGCCCTCCGCCCGGCCACCGAGGTCGAGTCCTACCGCAACTGACGCCGCCCACCCCCCTTGCCGGGCCCAGGCTGCCCCGCCGCGGTCGGTCGCACGGCGGGCGGCGGAATGCGGCCCGCACGGAGGCGGGGCGCTCGGGGGCGGCGCGGCCAGTACGTTGGGCGCATGGCACGCCCCGCTCGGCCCGTACGGCTCGCCCCACCCGCCTGGCTCACCGCCGGCTTCAAGCCCGCGCCCACCCCCGTCCCCTGGGCCGCCGTCGGACGCGCCGCCGTCGCGCTGTCCGCGCCGCTCGCCGTCGGGCTGGCCGCCGGGCAGCCCGCCTACGGGGCGCTCGTGTCCATGGGCGCCCTCTCCGGGGTCATCGGCGACACCGCCGACGCCTACCGGATGCGGATCCTCAACATCGCCGTGCCGCAGCTCTTCGGCGCCGTCGGCGTCACCCTCGGAACCCTCGTCTTCGGGCACGGCTGGGCCGCCGTCGCCGTGCTCACACTCGTCGCGCTCGTCTCCGGGATGATCTCCTCGATCGGCGCCGTCGCCTCCGTCTCCGGGCTGCTCCTGCTCCTCAACGCCGTCGTCGGGGCCGGGCTCCCCATGCCCGACCCCTGGTGGAAGGCGCCCCTGCTGCTCGGCGTCGGCGGGCTGTTCGTGCTGGTCCTCACCCTGCTCGGCTGGCCCCTGCGCCGCGCCGCGCCCGAGCGGTCCGCCGTCGCCGCGACCTACCGTTCCGTCGCCGAGCTGTACGAGGCCACCGGCACCCTCGGGTACGACGAGAAGCGGCAGGCCGTCACCGCCTCCCTCAACCAGTCCTACGACCTCGTCCTCGCCCGCCGCGCCCGCCAGCACGGCCGCGCGCCGTCCCTCGTCCGGCTGCTCGCGCAGCTCAACGCCGTCATCCCGCTCGTCGAGGCCGCCCCCGCCGCCCACCTCCGCGCCCGGCTCCACGGCACGCTGTCCGCCACGATCCCCGCGGCCGTGCGCGACCTCGCCGACGCCGTCGAGGAGGGCCGCACCGGGGCACCCGTACTCGAACTGCCGACCCCGGAACGGCCCGCCGAGAAGGCCGTCGACCACGCCCTGCGGTACGCCGCCGCCGTCGTCGACAAGGCCGAGCCCGACGCCTACAACGTCGACGACCGGCTCGGCCGCCCCGCCGCGCTCCGGGTCCGCGTCCGCCGGGCCGCCCGCGCCGCCCTGTTCTCCGAGGCGTCCTGGCGGTACGGGCTCCGGCTCGCCCTCTGCATCGGGCTCGCGCAGGCCCTCGTCTCGCTGATCCCCGTCCCCCGCTCCTACTGGGTCGCGCTCACCGTCACCTTCGTCATGAAGCCCGACTTCGGCTCGGTGTTCTCCCGCGCCGTGCTCCGCGCCTTCGGCACCGCCGCCGGGCTCCTCCTCGCCGCCCTCGTGCTCGCCGAGGTGCCGCGCGGCTGGTGGGACGTCCCCGTGATGTGCGTGCTCGCCGCCCTCATCCCGGCGTTCTCCGCCAAGGGGTACGCCTTCCAGACGGCGGCCATCACCCCGGTGATCCTGCTGCTCTCCGACACCCTCAACCAGCAGGGCTTCGACCTCGTCATGCCCCGCCTGTACGACTCGCTGATCGGCTGCGGCATCGCGCTGATCGCCGGCTACCTCCTCTGGCCCGAGTCCTGGCACTCCCGGATCGGGGACCGGCTCGCGGACGCCGTCGCCGACACCGCCACCTATGTGAGCGGCGCGTTCGGCGGGACGGAGGACCAGGGCGGGCGGCTGCGCGCCCGGCGGAAGCTCTACCGCGATCTGTCCACCGTCCGCTCCGAGTTCCAGCGGGCCCTCACCGAGCCCCCGCCGACCGGGACCCGCGCCACCGCCTGGTGGCCGCTCGTCGTGGCCGTCGAGCGGATCGTGGACGCCACCACCGCCGCCCGGATCCGGGTCGATCACGGCGCCGCCGGCCCCGACCCCGCCGAGGTCACCGCCGTCGCACGCGAACTGCGCGAACTCGCGCAGGGGATCCGTGCATCGGACACCCTGGTCGAGGTCCGCAGCGCGCTTCCCGGCGACGAGAACGGAGTCCTCGCACCCCTCCGCCGCGAGGTCAGCGCGGCCCGCGCCATCGCCGGTCCCGACCTGCGGTAAACCTTCCCCCGGGGGCGTACGGGAGGACTTACCGGCGGTCACGGAACGGAACCCTCCCCACCGCCGTTACCCCAAGCCATCCGGGCGACTACGATGCGCTCGATCTCACCGTGATCCGCGCCCGCCGCCGTCGGCAACCGGCGCGGCGGACGGGCCACTTCGTCCTGCCTCACCCCCCGCGCCCCGAGGACACCGCCATGCGTACCACCACGAACAGAGGGCTCCAGCCCAATGTCCTCGGTACCTTCGACACGATCGTGATGGCCGTCGCCGGCAGCGCCCCCGCCTACTCGATGGCCGCGACCACCGCCGTGCTCTTCGGCGCCGTCGGCTACGCGGGACCCGCCGCCCTGCTGTACTGCGCGATACCGATGTTCGGCATCGTCCTCGCGTACGCCCGCCTCGGCCGGATCGACGTCAACGCCGGTGCCGGCTACTCCTGGGTGGGCCGCACCCTCCACCCGTTCCTCGGCTTCCTGTCCGGCTGGGCCCTCGTCTTCGCCGCCACCGTCTTCATGGTGGCCGGTTCGCTGCCCGCCGGTTCCCTCACGCTCGCCCTGATCGACCAGGACCTCGCCGACAGCACCCCGCTCGCGGCGGCCGTCGGTGCCGGCTGGTTCCTCATGATGCTGCTCGTGGTCCTGGGCGGCGCCCGGCTGACGGTGCGCGCCCAGCTGATCATGTCCGGGGTCGAGATGCTGATCCTGGTCGGCTTCATCCTGGCGGCCGTGGCGCACCGCGGGCGGGCCACCGCCTTCGACTGGTCCTGGTTCGGCCTCGGCCAGTTCGACGGTACGCAGGGCTTCGCCGCCGGCGCGCTGATCGCCGCGTTCTACTACTGGGGCTGGGACGTCACCAGCAACCTCAGCGAGGAGACCAGGAACAGCCGCCGCACCGCGGGACTCGCCGCCCTCGTCGGCGTCGGCTTCGTCTTCCTCCTCTTCGTCGCCGTCACCGTCGTCGTCAACGTCCTGCTGAGCGCGGAGGAGATCCGTACCGCGGGACCCAACGTCCTCGCCGTCATCGGCCAGGAGATCTGGCCCGGGGTCGGCGGCAGACTCCTCGTCGTCGCCGTCCTGCTGTCCACCGTCGCCACCCTGGAGACCACCCTCCTCCAGGTCACCCGCTCGCTCTTCGCGATGGGCCGC
This sequence comes from Streptomyces sp. NPDC088707, assembly GCF_044752725.1. Classification (NCBI taxonomy): domain Bacteria; kingdom Bacillati; phylum Actinomycetota; class Actinomycetes; order Kitasatosporales; family Streptomycetaceae; genus Streptomyces; species Streptomyces sp. NPDC088707. The sequence goes on from NZ_JBIVLV010000003.1 coordinate 309,921, forward strand.
GACCGGACCCTGCCGTCCGCGCTCGGCGCCGTGCACCGCCGCTGGAACACCCCGTGGGTCGCGATCGTCGCCGTCGGCGGCGCCGCCCTGCTGCTGTTCGCGGCCGCCGCGGCCGCCGGCTCCGTGCAGCAGGTCCTCCGCGACGCCGTCTCCGCGATCGGACTCCAGATCGCGTTCTACTACGGCCTCGCGGGCATCGCCGCCGTCGTCGCCTACAAGTCCGTCCTCCTGCGCTCCGTGAAGAACCTGCTCCTCGGCGGCGTCTGGCCGCTGCTCGGCTCCGCGTTCATGCTCTGGACCTTCGTCGAATCGCTCGGTGAGCTCTCCACCACCGCCCTCACGATCGGCCTCGGCGGCCTGCTCCTCGGGGTCGTCCCGCTCGTCGTGTACTGGCGCAAGGGCAGCGACTACTACCGCCCGGCCCGACTCGACGCCGCCCGCGCGATGGCCGCCGCGGAGGGCTCCGGCCCGGCCACCCGCGCGCGGAGCGGAACCAGGGACAAGAGCTACGCAACGGATTTCTGATCCCGGCCGTCACCAAGAGCAGAGCCACGAGCACGGGAACACAAGCGAGTCACCACTTCTGACGGCAGCCGAACCCGAAGGAGGCCCCCGATGGCCGTACGCCGCCGCTCCGCGCGCTCGGCACGTCAGGAGCGCTTCGCGCCCGACTTCGACCCGGACTTCGGGGACCGCGCCCTCACCGAGGCGCGGCACGACATCGTCATCGGCCGCTGGCAGGGCGTACGGGACCTGCTCGCCGCCACCGGCGACCACTGGGCGCGCCGCACCCACCGGCTGCGGCTCCTCTCGCACGCGGCCGCGGGCAGCTCCACCGTGGAGACCTGGCGGGCCGCCGAGCCTGGCAACCCCGACGCGGCCGTGCTGCGGGCCGCGACCGAGGTGGTACGGGTCTTCGACGCGGCCATCGCGGCCGGCCGCGGCGCGGCCGTCGAGCGGGGCCGGATCGACGCCGCCGTCGACGCCTGCCGGGGCGCGGCCGAGGCGGCGCCCGCCGACCCCATGCCGTGGGTGTCGCTGCTCTCCGTGGCCAGGCTCTACGAGGGCGGGGTGCCGCGCCGCGAACTGCGGCACTGGTTCGACGAGTTGCGGCGCCGGGACCCGTACAACACGGAGGGCCACATCCAGGTGCTGCGCTACTGGTCGGCGCGGTGGCACGGGACGCACGGCAGCATGTACGACTTCGCGCGGGACGCCGCGGGGGTGGCGCCGCCCGGCTCCCCGCTGCCCGTCCTCGTGCAGGTGGCCCGGGTGGAGGAGTACCGGTACATAGCGGACGGCGCCCTCGGCCGGGGCCCGGTGCGCGGGTTCGACCAGCACTGGAAGCACGAGCTCGCGGTGACGGAGCTGCGGCGCACCCACGCGCGCTGGATCGGCGGCCGCGATCCGGGGGCGCCGGTGGCACCGGAAGAGGTCGGCGACCTCAACTTCCTTGTCCACGCCGCCTGTTACGCGGGCCAGGTGGAGATCGCGCGGGAACTCCTCGGGATGCTCGGGGCTCGCGCGGCGTGGGTGCCGTGGGCGTACACGGGGGACCCCGAGGAGCAGTTCGTCCGGTTCAGAGAGGGCCTGGGGGTGGAGTGAGCGAGCACCCCACCCCCCGGGGCGCGCTCCGCTAGACGCCGATGTCGCCGCCGTCCGTGCGCCACACGGCGACGACCGACGGGCGGACGATCCTGCCGGGTCCGTCGGGCCACTCCGACTTCGGGTTCTCGACGGAGGCGCCGTCGATCTCGCCCGGGTGCTGCACGGCCACCAGGACACGGCGGTCCTGGATGATCGGGCCGCAGGTCTCGGCACCCCTGGGCACGGTCAGGAACTGCTTCAGCTCACCACGGCGCTCGCCCTGCGTCGCGACGCCGAACAGGCCGTCGTGCGAGCCGAGCTGGGCGCCGTCCGTGGAGATCCACAGGTTGCCGTGCGGGTCGAAGGCCACATTGTCGGGGCAGGAGATCTGGGAGACCTTCTCCTTGGGGTAGCCGGCGAAGTAGGTGGCCGGGTCGTTCGGGTCACCGGCGACCAGGAAGAGACGCCAGGCGAAACCGTCGGAGGACGGGTCGTCCCAGTTCTCGGCGAGCTCCAGGATCTGCCCGTGCTTGTTGAGGTTGCGCGGGTTGGCCTCGTCCGCGCCGGCCTTGCCGGCCTTGCCGCGGTCGGTGTTGTTGGTGAGCGCGACGTAGACGCGACCGGTGCGCGGGGACGGCTCGACGTCCTCGGGGCGGTCCATCTTGGTCGCGCCGACCTTGTCACCGGCGAGGCGGGTGAAGACGTACACCTCCTCGGCGGTCATGCTGGGGACGTGCGAGACGTCGCCGGTGGCGAGCGGGATCCACACGCCGGAACCGTCGAACTCGCCGTCGGCGGGGTGCTTTCCGGTGCCGTCGATCTCGGCGGCCGGGGAGTCGCCGGTCAGCTTGGCGACGTACAGCGTGCCCTCGTCGAGCAGGGTGAGGTTGTGCTCGCGGGCGGCCCGCGAGTTCCCCTTCTTCATCCGCTTGCTGGACACGAACTTGTAGAAGTAGTCGAACCGCTCGTCGTCGCCCATGTAGACGACCGGACGGCCGTCGGCGGTCAGACGGGGCTGCGCGGCCTCGTGCTTGAAGCGGCCGAGCGCGGTGCGCTTGCGGGGGGTGGAGTCGGGGTCGTACGGGTCGAGCTCGACGACCCAGCCGAAGCGGTGGACCTCGTTGGGCTCCTGCTTGAGGTCGAAGCGCTTGTCGAACCGCTCCCACTTGCGCTCGGTGGCACCGGTGCCGACGCCGTAGCGCTTGTCGGTGGCGCTGGAGCCGTTGGCGAAGTACTGGTTGAAGTTCTCCTCGCCGTGCAGGGTGGTGCCCCACGGGGTGGTGCCGCCGGCGCAGTTGTTGAGCGTGCCGAGGACGGTACGGCCCTCGGGGTCGGCGGAGGTCTTCAGCAGGGCGCCGCCCGCGGCGGGGCCGGTCACCTCGAACTCGCTCGTCGTGTGGAGGCGGCGGTTGAGGTGGTGGCGGGAGACCGGGGTGAGCTTGCCCGTACGGTGCTCCTCCTGGACGACGACGACCGAGAGGCCGTGCGCGGCCCAGGCGATCTCGACCTGCTCACGGGTCGGGTTCGCGGCGTCGTAGTTGCGGAACATCAGGACTTCGTCGGTGTACTCGTGGTTCGCGACGAGGACCTGGCGGTCGCGCTCCCCGCGCAGCGGCAGCAGGGAGAGGAAGTCGTTGTTGTAGCCGAACTGACCGGCCTGGGCCTTCGCCGTCTGCTTCTCGGAGTCGAAGGCCGGGGCGCCGCGGAGGATGGGCTCGCCCCAGCGGATGACCACGTTCTGCGCGTAGCCGGAGGGGACCGTCACCTTGTCGGCGGTGTTGGGCGCGACGGGCGTGAAGCGGAGGCCGCGGGCGCCGTCGGCCTTGCCGGAGCCGTGACCGTGACCGTGGCCGAAGGTCTCCTGGCCGGCGACGGCCTCGGGCGCGTTGCCGAACGCGAGGGCGCCACCGGCGGCGGAGGCGACCGTCACGACGGCGGCGGCACGGAGGGCCGAACGGCGGGAGAGGACACCGGCTATGACGTCGCCGGCGTACTCGTTGTCGCTGGTGTTGGGAACCTCGTGGAAGCAGGCGTCACCGCAGCGGTAACGGCAGGTGAGAGCGGAACGTCCGCCTCCGTGGGGGTTCGTGCTCAGCAGCGGCAGCAGTTTGCGCACTTCGTCCTCCTCCGGCGCACGCTGCGCCGACATGGTGTCGGGTAGACCTTCGGCGGCGACGCTATGTGCGCACATCTGCACAGGGACGGCGTCCGGGTGAACGCCGAATGAATGCACGGCAACCGGGGGCGACCGGGTCGCCGAGGAGGGGAGGGGTGGCCGCTAACCTTACGTGTCCGCCCTGGCCAGGGATGAACGTCCCGAAACGCCCAGTACGGACATTCACACGCACCCCACTCATGCGAAAGGGTTCGCCCATGGGTATTCGGAGCATGCTGCGCAAGGTGTTCGGCCGAGACCGCGAGGAATCCCCGGCGACCTCCGTCGTCCCGCCCCAGACGCGTGAGACCACGTCGACGGCGACGGCGACGGCTTCGCCTTCGGGGACGGTGACGGCCGAGAAGACGACTGCAGCCGAGGCGACGGTCGCGGCCGCGTCTTCGGCCGCGACGACGACCACGGCCAGGGCCACGGCGTCGTCCGGGACCGGGACGGGATCCACGGACACGTCGGAGGCGGTGGCCCGCCGGGCGGCGGACGACCTGGTGGCGGCGTCGTTCGACAACCCGCAGATCCCGCGGGCCCGAGCGAAGACGCCGTCGACGACACCGGAGAAGCCGGTGGCGGAGGCGGAGACGCCGGTGGCGGAGACGGGGAAGCCTGTTGCCGCTGCCGCTGCTGCCGCGGAGACACCGGTGGCCGAGGCGGAGACCGCCGTCGCGGCGGAGAAGCCTGCCGCTGAGGCGGAGGTGACGGCGGAGGCCGAGTCGCCGGTGGCCGAGGCAGAGACGCCGGCCGTCGAGGTGGAGGTGCCGGCCGTCGAGGTGGAGGTGCCGGCCGTCGAGGTGGAGGTGCCGGCCGTCGAGGTGGAGACGCCTGCCGCTGAGGCGGAGAAGCCTGCCATCGAGGTGGAGACACCTGCCGCTGAGGCGGAGAAGCCGGCCGTCGAGGTGGAGGTGCCGGCCGCGGCCGAGGCGCCTGCTGCCGCTGCGGAGGCCGAGCCGGTCGAGGCGGACATCGACTCGACGGACGCGACCGCGAACGCCGAAGCCCCGGCGGAGGCGGCGGCCGAGCCCGAGGCGGAGACCGCGCCCACGGAGGCGGCCGAGCCGCAGGCCGAGGCCGACGGGGTGGAGCCGGAGGCGAGCACCGCTGCCGACGCCGACACGGCGGAGGCGCCCGCCGCCGTCGAGCCCGAGGCGACCGCCGACACGTCCGACGTGGAGCCGGAGCCGAGCGCGACTGAGCCCGAGGCCGAGGCGACCACGGCCACTGACGCCGACACGACGGAGGAGCCCGAGACGGCCCCCGTCGCCGAGGCGACCGACGTCGTCACCGACGCTCCCGCCACGGAGGCCGAAGCCGCCCCGCAGGAGCAGGACACCGAGCCCGAGGCCGCAGTCGTCGCCGATGACACGACCCCGGCGGCGGAAGCCACCGAAGAGCCGCAGGCCGAGCCGGCCGAGGCCGTGGCCGCGGAGCCGCAGGCCGAGGCCGAGCCCGTCGACGAGGCGCCTGCCCCGGAGCCGGAGTTCGTCGCCGCCGCAGCCGAGTCGGAACCGGTCGCTGCCGAGGCGGAGCCGGTCGCAGCCGAAGCGGAACCGGTCGTCGCCGCCACCGCGCCGGAGGCGACCCTCGCCGTCCCGGCCTCCGGCGACAGCCTTCCCGCGCACCTGGCCGACGCCCACGCCGCCGCCGCCGCGCAGCTGGAGGCGCAGGGGCTCGCCGGGGCACGGGCCGCCGTGTACCTCGTCGTCGACCGGTCCGGTTCGATGCGCGGGTACTTCAAGGACGGGTCCGTGCAGCGGCTCGCCGAGCAGGTGACCGCGCTCGCGGCGCACCTCGACGAGGACGCCACCGTCACGACCGTGTTCTTCTCGACGGACATCGACGGGACGGTCGAGCTGACCCCGGCCGACCTCACGCCGACCCGTATCGACGAGGTCAACTCCACCCTCGGCCGCCTGGGCCGGACCAACTACCACCGCGCCGTGGAAGAGGTCCTCGCCCACCACGAGAAGGCCGACCCGACCCGTACCGCCCTGGTCGTCTTCCAGACGGACGGCGCGCCGGAGTCGAAGCCCGCCGCCACCGCGGCCCTGGCCGAGGCGGCGGAGCGTCCGCTGCACTGGCGGTTCGTGGTCTGGGGCGAGGAGGACAACAAGGCCTTCGACTTCGTCCGGAAGCTCGACGGCACTCCTCGTACCGCCACGTACTTCGCGGGCACGGCCCCGGCCGCGACCGCGCACGCGGCCTTCTACGCCGGCCTGCTCGCCGGTCTGGAGTTCTGAGGGTCCGAGAAGGAGTTCCACGGCGCGGGCCGGGTCCGGGATCTTCCCGGACCCGGCCCGCGCGCGTGAACCGCGCGGCACGAGTCCCCGCACGCGCTCCCCGGCAGAATCCTTTTCTCTTCCTGTGCGGCATTCGGGTGATATTCAGCGTCCGCTGAGTTTCCCCGCCCCTAAGATCCATTCTCGTGACAGCACGTCAACATCCCTTATCCGCACCGGACATGACCCGTTCCGCCGACGTCGTCATCCTCGGCGCGGGCCCCGCCGGGCTGGTGCTCGGAAACCTCCTCCTCCGCAGCGGCGTCGACTGTGTCGTCCTGGAGCGGGCGAGCCGCGAGCACGTGCAGCAGCGGGCGCGGGCCGGTTTCCTCGCCCCGCACACCGCGCGGGTACTGGCCCGGCACGGCCTCGACGAGGGGCTGCGCAAGCGCGGGCAGGAGCACGCCGTCTGCGAGTTCCGCACCGAGAGCGGGCGGTTCCGGCTCGACTACGGCCGGCTCGGCAAGGGCGAGCCGCACACCGTCTACCCGCAGCACGACCTGGTCACCGATCTCGTCCGGCTCTTCCTCGGCGCCGGCGGGCGGATCCGCTTCGAGACCGAGGCCGTCGACGTGACCGGCCTCGACGGGCCGCGCCCCTCGGTGGCCGTACGGGAGCCGGACGGCGGCACCGCGCACTGGCGGGCTCGGTACGTCGCCGCCTGCGACGGGCGGTACGGGGCGGGGCGCCGCTCGCTGCCACCCGGCTCGGTGCGGCACCACCACCGTGACCACGGGGTCACGTGGCTCGGACTCCTCGCGGAGGCACCCCCGAGCCTGGACGCCGTCGGGTACGCCACACATGCCCGGGGCTTCGCGGGCCACATGGCGCGCTCGCCCGAGGTCACCCGGTACTACCTCCAGTGCCCGCGCGGCACCGTCCCGGACGACTGGCCCGACGAGCGGGTGTGGGACGAGCTGGACCTGCGGATGCGGGCCGGGGAGTTCGGGCCGCTGAGGCGGGGCGGCATCCTGCAGCGGACGGTGGTCGACTTCGAGTCGGACGTCCTCGAACCGCTGCGCCACGGACCCCTGTTCCTCGTCGGTGACGCCGCGAGCCTGCTGAGCCCCTCCGCCGCGAAGGGGGCCAACCTCGCCGTGCTCGGGGCCGACATCCTCGCCCGCGCCCTCGCCGACGACCTGCTGCACGGGGACCCGGCGGGACTCGACGCGTACTCGGCGCGCTGTCTCGGACACATCTGGCGCGCCCAGGAGTTCTCGCACTGGATGATCCAGCTCCTCCACCGCGTGCCCGGCCCCGACGGCGGCACCTCCCCCTTCCAGGAGGGGCTGCGGCGCGCCCGTATGGAGGCGCTGCGGAACTCCCGTACCCAACAGGACTGGTTCGCCGAGAACTACGTCGGCGTCTGACCTTCCTCCTTCGCTCCGTCCGTCCGTCCCTCCCTCCTTCCTTCCTTCCTTCCTTCCGTAGGGCCGTGGAGAGCCCGGTCCCGCCCCAGAGGCCGTGGCTCCGCCCTCCCCTGCCCGCATTCCGCCGTCCCTTCCCCTCCCCGAAGGAACCCCCGCGATGACGACCACCACCCCGGCCCCCACCGACGTCGCACGTCTGCGCGCCACCGCCGACTTCGTACGGGAGCAGGAGACGCCCGACCTGTTGGCGCGCGTCCTGCCCGGGCTCGACGGACCCGAGCTGCGGGCGATGACCGAACGCTGCCGGTTCGCGCACGCCGCGCTGCTCGTCTCCCCGCCCGACGAACGGGCCCTCCGGACGGAGCTGGCCGCCGCCGGACTGTCCCCGGACGGCGAGGCGCGGCCGAGCGTGGTGGTGAGGGACCGGCTGGCGGCACGGCACGGACTGGGCGCCGGGGAGCTGGACGTACGGATCCTCCGCCCGGCGGTGTACGGGCCGGGCGGCGAGCGGCGTGCGGTCGAGGTGTTCGTGCTGACCGATCCGGCGGGGTCGGCGGCGGCGGTCGCCGCCGAGGAGCGGGCCGCCGACCGGGAGGCCCATCTGGCCTTCGACGTCGAGCGGCCGGACCCGCTGGTGCTGCGCGGGCTGCGGGCGGGCTTCCTGCGGCACGGCGCGGCGCCGGACGGCGGCGGTTACAACCCGCACGAGGACGGGACCGTCTTCTACTTCGCCGCGCCCGACGAGACGAAGACGCCCTACCGGCGGGTGGAGCTGTACGCGCGCGGTGACCACCGGGACGTCCTGGCCGAGCACCTCGCCGGGCGGCCGTCCTCGCATCCGGCGGAAACGCTCCTTCGCCTGCTGACCGGCGCCTGGACCACGCAGGCGCTGGCCGCGTGCGCGGAGCTGCGGCTGGCGGAGGCGATGAGCCCGTCGACCGCGCGCGGGTCAGAGGAGCTGGCGCCCGTGGTGGGCGCCCGGCCGGAGAACCTGGCGACGCTGCTCCGGTACCTCGCCATGGTGGGCGTGGTGGCCGAGGAGCCCGGCGCGCGGGGCACGTTCCTGCTGACGGAGGCGGGGCTGCTGCTGCGCGAGGACGCCGAGGGCTCGGTGCGGGCGCTGGCGCTGATGTACGGGGGGCCGTTCTACGAGTCCTTCGCCCGGCTCGCGCACACCGTGCGGACGGGAGAGCCGGGGTTCGAGGACCGGTACGGCGAGAACCACTTCGACCACTTCGCGCGCGACCCCGAGCTCGCCGCCCGGTTCGACCGGTCCATGACGGCGAGCGCCCCGATGTTCGACCCGCTGCCGCAGCACCCGGTCGTCGCGGCGGCCGGCGCGAGCGGCCGCACCGTCGTGGACATCGCCGGAGGCACCGGGGAACTCCTCGGGCGTCTGCTCACCGCGCACCCCGCCCTGCGCGGGGTCCTCCTCGAACGCGCCCACGTCGTCGAGGCGGCCCGGACCCGGCTCGGCACCGTCGGCACCGTCGCTGAGCGGTGCGCCTTCGTGACCGGCGACTTCGCGGACGTACCGCCGGACGGGGACGTGTACGTGCTCTCCCGGGTCCTGCACGACTGGGACGACGAGCGGTGCCTGGAGATCCTGCGCCACTGCGCGGCCGCGATGCCGCCGGAGGCCGACCTGCTGATCGTGGAGCGCCTCCTGCCCGAGGACCCCACGCCTTCCCTGGCGACGGCCTGGGACCTCCACATGATGTGCAACACGGGAGGGCGGGAGCGTACGGCCGCCGCCTACGCCCGGCTGCTCGCCGACGCCGGACTCACCCTCGTCGGCCACAGCCCGCTGCCCCTGGAGGCCCACGTGCTGCACGCCCGCCGGCGGTAACACGGGCCCGCCGGCAGGACCTCAGGGGGCGGAGGCGGCAGTGGACGGCAGGGCCTCAGGCGGCGGTGACCGGCAGGGTCACCGTCACCACCAGGCCGCCGCCCTCCCCCGCGCCCCGGGCCACCGCCCGCACCCGCCCGCCGTGCGCCTCCGCGATCGACCGCACGATGGACAGGCCGAGCCCCGCGCCCGGCCCCATCCGGTCCCGCCCCTCGCCGCGCCGGAAGGGTTCGAAGAGCCCGGCCACCTCGTCGGGCGGGACGACGGGTCCCGTGTTGGTCACCGTGAGCACCCCTTCCTCGGCCCGGACGTCGACCGTGCCCGTGCCGTCCGGCACGTTGTAGGCGACCGCGTTGGCGACGAGGTTCCGTACGAGCTGCCCGAGCAGCACCCGGCTGCCCCGTACGACACCGCCGTCGGCCACCACGTACGCGTCCGCCCACTCCTCCTCCGCGAGCTCCCCGAGCCGCACGTCCTCGCGTTCGGCGAGCCCGCGCTCGCTGCGGGCGAGCAGCAGCAGACCGTCGATGAGGCGTTCGCTGCGGCGGTTGGCGTCGAGGAGCACCTGCCGTACGTCGCAGTCGTCGTCGAGACCGACCTGGATCGCGACGCGCTGGGTGGCGAGCGGGGTGCGGAGCTCGTGGGAGGCGTTGGCGATGAACCGGCGCTGGCTGTCGAAGGCGGTCTCCAGGCGGCCGAGCAGCGCGTCGATCGTGTCGCCGAGTTCCTTCAGCTCGTCGTCGGGTCCGGAGACGGCGATCCGGTCGTGCAGATTGCGTTCGGAGAGGCGGGCGGCGCGGGCGGTCATCTCGTGCACGGGCCGGAGCACGCGACCGGCGGTCCACCAGCCGACGACGACGGCGCAGCAGGCCATGACGAGCAGGGCGAGGACCGACCACATGAGCATCTGCTCGCCGGCCGCGCGGCTGATGTCGTCCCCCAGCTCGTACGCCTCCACGACGGCGACCCCGTTCCCGGCACCGCTCGCCACCCCGTTCCCGGCCCCGTGGGCGCGGGCCACGATCGCGTCGGTCTCGTCGTCCGTGCCGGCGAGGACGAGCAGGTTCACGACGAGCAGCAGCACCGTCCCGAGGACCAGGAAGGCGCCCCCGTACACGAGCGCGATCCGCGTCCGGATCGTGGAGCCTGACCCCAGGTATCCCGCGTCACCGCCCGGCCTCACAGCTGGTACCCCACACCCTGCACCGTCCTGATCAGCGCCGGCTCGCCCAGCTTCGCGCGCAGCTTGCTCATGCAGACGCGTACGGCGCCGGTGAAGGGGTCGGCGTGGGCGTCCCAGGCGCGGTCGAGGAGCTCCTCGGCGGAGACGGCCGCCCCGTCGGCCTCCAGGAGGATCTGGAGGACGGAGAACTCCTTCGGGGAGAGGTCGAGGTCCCGCCCGTCGCGGGTGGCGGTCCGCCGGACGGTGTCCATGCGGAGCCCGTACCGCTCCAGGAGCGGAGGCAGGGCCGCGCGGGCGGACCGGCGCCGCAGGGCGCGGACCCGGGAGACCAGCTCGGGGAACTCGAAGGGCTTGCCGAGGTAGTCGTCGGCGCCCAGGTCGAGGCCGGTGACGCGGTCCTCGGTGGCGGTGGCGGCGGTCAGCATGAGGATGCGGGTGGGGGACCCCTCGGCGACGAGGCGGCGGGCGACCTCGTCGCCGTGGACGCGGGGCAGGTCGCGGTCGAGGACGAGGACGTCGTACGGGTGGAGCCCGAGGTGGTCGAGGGCCGCGTCGCCGCTGTGGACGGTGTCGACGGCGAAGCCCGCGCGCCGCAGTCCGGTGGCGACGAGTTCGGCGAGGGGGCGTTCGTCCTCGGCTACCAGTACACGCATGGCCTCCATCCTCCCCGTGCCCGGCCCGCCGCCCGCCCCCGGGCTTATCGATGTGAGTGGATCTTCGTACGACCGTTAGGATTTCGACCATGGCGGCCACTGGATCCGAGAAGCAGGGGGCGAAGGCGTTCTACGTCACGACCCCCATTTACTACGTCAACGACGCTCCTCACCTGGGCCACGCCTATACGACCGTCGCAGGCGACGTGCTCACGCGCTGGCACCGTCAGCGCGGCGAGAAGGTGTGGTTCCTCACCGGCACGGACGAGCACGGTCAGAAGATCATGCGCACGGCCGAGGCGAACGACGTCACGCCCCAGGCCTGGTGCGACAAGCTCGTCGAGGAGGCGTGGAAGCCCCTCTGGGAGCACCTGAACATCGCGAACGACGACTTCATCCGCACCACGCAGAAGCGTCACACGGACCGCGTCCAGGAGTTCGTGCAGGACCTGTACGACAAGGACGAGATCTACAAGGGCGGCTACGAGGGCCCGTACTGCGTGGGCTGTGAGGAGTACAAGCTCCCCGGCGACCTCATCGAGGCCGAGGACGGCACGAAGCTGTGCGCGGTCCACAAGAAGCCGGTGGAGATCCTCAAGGAGGAGAACTACTTCTTCAAGCTGAGCGAGTACGGCCCGAAGCTCCTGGAGTTCTACGAGGCCAACCCGGGCTTCATCCAGCCGGAGTCGGCCCGCAACGAGGTCGTGAACTTCGTCAAGCAGGGCCTGGAGGACCTCTCCATCTCGCGCTCGACGTTCGACTGGGGCGTCCCGGTGCCGTGGGACGAGAAGCACGTCATCTACGTGTGGATCGACGCGCTGCTCAACTACGCGACGGCCGTCGGCTACAACGAGAACCCGGAGAAGTTCGACGAGACCTTCCCGGCGAACGTCCACCTCATCGGCAAGGACATCCTGCGCTTCCACGCGGTGATCTGGCCGGCGATGCTGATGGCGCAGGGCCTGCCGGTCCCGGGCCGGGTCGCGGCCAACGGCTGGCTGATGGTCGGCGGCGAGAAGATGTCGAAGTCGAACCTGACCGGCATCAAGCCGCAGGACCTGACCTCGCACTTCGGCGTGGACGCGTACCGCTGGTACTTCCTGCGGGCGATCGCGTTCGGCCAGGACGGCTCGTTCTCGTGGGAGGACTTCACGGCCCGCTACACGAGCGAGCTGGCGAACGACTACGGCAACCTGGCGTCCCGCGTCGCGGCCATGGTCGGCAAGTACTTCGACGGCGCGCTGCCGGCCTCGACGGCCGACGGCGACGCGGAGAAGGCGATCCACGAGGGCCTGGCCAAGGCCGTCGCGACGGCCGACGCGAAGATCGGCGAGGAGCTGGACTTCCAGGCCGGCATCCTGGCGATCTTCGACTTCGTGAAGCAGGTCAACGGCTACATCACGGAGCAGGAGCCGTGGAAGGTCGCGAAGGACGAGTCGGAGGAGGGCCGGGCCCGCCTGGCGACCATCCTCTACACGGCCGCCGAGTCCCTCCGCGCCGTCGCCGTCCTGCTGAACCCGATCATGCCGGAGACCTCGCAGGCGCTGTGGGAGTCCCTCGGCGCCGAGGCGTCCCTGGGCGCCCTGGCCGCCCAGCCGGTCCAGTCCGCCGGCACGTGGGGGCAGCTCTCCGCGGGCGCGACGGTGACGAAGGGCGCGGTGCTGTTCCCGCGCCTGGAGGAGAAGAAGGACTGACGCCGACGTCCCCTGTCGTACGGCGAAGGCCGCCGCCCCCTCTCCGGGGGCGGCGGCCTTCGCCGTCGCGGGTGGCTCAGACGATCACGAGGACGGCGACGGCGGGCGCCATGTAGATCAGCGGGAAGGGCACGTGGCCGTAGGACCGGGCGCGGAGCACGGTGATCACGGCCCCGGCGAAGTACAGGACCAGCCCGATCGCGGCGAGGGTCCCGATCACCGGCACGAAGAACCCGACGAGGAGCCCGACGGCCCCGGCGGCCTTGGCGGCCCCGAGCCAGTTCCACCAGGCCTGCGGGACGCCGTACGCGGCGAGCGGCTCGACGACGAACTTCGCCCGGAAGAAGATCGAGGCCCCCGAGAACCCGGCCATGAAGGCGGCGACGGCGGTGACGACGACGGCGGTGGTGGACATCTCGGTGAACATCGCGACGGCTCCTTCAGCCTCTCCCGTGTCCGCCTCGACCGAGCCGGACACAGCACTGACGGAGCGGGTCGGGGAAGTGTGACGGCCCGCGCGAAGAATTTCAGCGAACCCAGTTCTTCAAGGGCTCCGTGTCCAGTTCCCTCCCCACCGGATCGGGCAGGGTGACGGTCTTGCCGAAGGGCACGGTCGCGACCATCTCGTACCGCTCTCCGTCCGGCTGGGAGTGGACCTTGACCTCGCATGCGGTCCTGTCGATCAACAGGGTCGCCGGCCGAGGCTTCCGGCTCGCACTCCTGTCCCGGTCGGGCGTCCTCCGCGTCGAGGTGACGGACACGCGGGGCGAGAAGCTTCCCCGAGCCCAACCGGCGCGCCCCGAGGGCGACTCGGGACGTGAACTGATTCTGGTAGGGGCGCCGGCCGACCGGTGGGGCGTCGAGCGCGGCCTCGTACCCCGGAAGACCGTATGGGCTGAGATGGACCTGCCGCACCTCTGACCTGCGGAGATGCGAGAGTCACCGGGCCCCGGGAACGCGGGGTTCGGTGGGGCGGGCGGTCTCCTCAAGGACGACCACAGAGAGAAAGAAACCGAACCAGACCCCACCCTTCCTCCCCGCCGAGGCCGCACTCACTCGCTTGAGTGAATATGCCCAAATCAGCTGGCCAAGGGGCGGGTTGGTTGATCTACGCTCAGCGCGACACACCACACCACTGCTGACATGCGTCGGCCCCCGCCGGGAGTGCGAATCCCGGTACGGGGGCCTGACCACCAAGGAAGTTAGGGCTTCCCGATGGGTACCAAGAACACTAGCGTGCGCCCGGCTGCCGAGTCCCGTAACGACGGGAAAAGCCACTCTTCTCAGTGTGGCGGCGTCACCCACGACAACGTCCGCCACACCACCCGCTTCACGGTGGTCGGCAACCATCTCGCCCAGCACGCCGAGCTGTCGCTGCTGGCGATCGGTCTGGCCGTCCACATCCAGTCGCTCCCCAGCGGCGCCAAGGTCGACATCGACACCCTCGCCGCCCGCTTCCCCGAGGGGAAGACCCGGATCGCCGGCGCCCTTCGCGAGCTGGAGGCCCACGGCTATCTGCGGCGCACGCGCTTACGGACCCAGCAGGGCCGCATGGTCACCCGTACGGTCTCCTGCAACCAGCCGGGCCGGACGGGCGGCGAGGACGGACCGAGCCCCCCGCCCCGGCCCCGGCGGACCGCCGAGAAACCACCGCGCCGCCGCGTCCTGCCCGCCGTGCCCGAGCCGGTGTACCCGACGCCCGACCTGCTCCAGACCGCCCTCGGCGTGCTTTCCGGCCTCCGCCGCACGGACCCGAGGCTCCTGATCTCCGCCACGGACGCCGAGCACCTCGTCCCCGGCGTCGCGGCCTGGCTCGAACGGGACCTGCCCCCCGAAGCCGTACACCGCGCTCTGACCCACGACCTGCCCCAGGAACCCCTGCACCGCCCGGCCGCACTCCTGGCCCACCGCCTCACGGCCCAACTCCCGCCCCTGCCGCAGTTCCGCACGGAGAGACCGTCGGCGAGACACCCCCTCCAGAACTGCGACACCTGCGACCGCGCCTACCGCGCCCCTGAACCCGGCACCTGCGGCGGCTGCCACAGCTGACCAGCCGCCGACCCCACTCCTAGGAACCACGTGGTCAACCCACCGCATGAAGCGATGCACCACATCTTCCGGCACGACCTCCACCTCTTCAGCCGCCTGAAAAACGTGCTGGATCTCCCCCTGCCGGCCGTCATCGACGCGGTCGTCCTGCCCAACGACCTCACCGAGACCCGACCGGTCGAACGCCGCGTCGACACCCTGCTGCGGCTCGACAGCGCCGAAGACGGCTCCCTCCTCCTCGCCATCGAGGCCCAGGGCAAGAAGGACCTGTCCAAGCCCGCGAGCTGGGCGTACTACGTCTCGTACCTGTGGACGAAGTACGCGCTGCCGACCGCGCTGCTGGTCGTCTGCCAGGACCGCGCCACGGCGGAATGGGCCGCCCGGCCGGCCGCCAGCGGACCGGCGTACATGCCGACCCTCAGCATCCGGCCCATCGTCGTGGGTCCGCACAACATGCCGGTCATCACCGATCCGGTCAGGGCGGGCGAGGACCTCGCGCTGGCCACCCTGTCGGCCATCACGCACGCGGGCGATCCGGACATCGGTGCCATACTGAAAGCACTGTCCACCGCTCTGCGGGACGTTCCCGAGAGCGTCGCCGACCCGATCATCGAATTCACCGCACAGGGGCTGAGCAAGCGCCCGGCCCAAGACCTCTGGAGGACGCTGGTGGCCGTGGACCTCTCCTTCTACAAGTCGTACCTCTCGGAGGAGATCCGAGACGAGGGCCGGACCGAGGGTCGCGCCGAGGGCCGTGCCGAGGGCCGTGCCCAAGCCAGCGCCGACGCCATACTGCTGGTCCTTGAGCAGCGCGGCATCGCCGTCCCCCACGACGTCCACGACCGCGTCACCGGCTGCGGCGACCCCGAGACGCTGCGCGCCTGGCTGACGCGCGCCGTCACGGCGGACTCGGCCGAGGAGATCTTCGCGGACGAGTAGACCGGCGACCGCACGGAAGGGGCCTGGGGACGACGTCGTCCCCAGGCCCCTTTCCCGTCTGCTGAACTGCCACCAGGCGCATAAGGATCCGGTTCGGACGGACCGAATCGAACACAAGCTCGTTGCTCATGTGAACGGGCACATGGCAGCATGCGTGGGTGAATGACAACGGGGGCGACGGACCGAAGTCCCGTCAGGTTTCAAGGCTGTCGGAGTTGGCGGACGCGCACGTCGAAGTGGCGCGTCCGGACATGGGGAGGACTTCGGAGGACCCTGCTGCACGGGCCGTGCCGCAGGCGGAGCAGGCCGACGGGATCGCGGAGGCACGGCGCCGGTTCGCACGACTGCTCGGCGAATTCCGGCGTACGGCCGTCCTGGTGCCGTTCGACGACCAGGACAGCCTGTGGACCGCGGACTCCAACGGAGTGCGGTGGATCTGCGCGTTCTCGGACGAGGAGGCGCTTGCGCGCTTCGCCGACGCGCGCGGGGAGTCGGCGCGGGAGTGGACGTACCAGACGGTTCTGGGCGCGCGGCTCCTCGACGTGATGGTGCCGATGCTGCCCGGCCCGGGCGGAGTCGCGCTGGACGCGGGCAGTGCGGACGGCATGGTCTTCCCGCCGGTGGCGGGCATCGTCCCGGACGAGGTGGCGGTGGACCTGGAGGACACGGTGGATCTCGGGGGAACGGGGACGCGATGAGTGGGGACAAGCCCGACCTGGCGGCGCCGGCGGCGGCGCTGACGGAGATAGCGAAGGGCATCGACCTGGCGCATGCCGAGCTGAAGGAGCTCGGCATGGTCGGGGAGGCGTCGACAGGCCGCGGCTTCTCCGATCTGGCCCTCTCGGGGCTGGAGTTGGGGCACGGCGGCCTGACGTCGCAGTTCGAGACGTTCTGTGACCGCTGGGAGTGGGGCATACGCGCCCTCACCCTGCGAGGAAACGGCTTCGCGCAGGCGGTAGGCCTGTCGGCCGGCTCGTTCGCGGAGCAGGAGCAGTACATCAAGGACTCGATCAAGATCGGCGTGAACTCCCTCAACGGGAACCCGCACCTCTCCGAGGACGAGGTCAAGCAGAAGAGCTGGGACAGCATCCGCGACCAGCACATGTGGGACGGCGCGGACTGGAGCGGGGAGTCCTTCAGCGACGCTCACGACGAGGTCAAGCAGACCTGGAAGAACACCGGTTACGACGTCATGGACGCGCAGCTGGACTCGATGGAGCGCAGCGGAATGATCGACCCCGCGATGCGTGACCGCCTGGACGGCCGTCTCAAGGAGGACCTCGACCCCGACCAGGCGACCGTCGAACAGGCCGAACAGCCGCGCTGGGGGGAGAACCGCTGATGGTGGACTGGGGAGGTCTGGTCGACAAGGGCATCGACAAGATCGGTGACGGCATCGACAAGGGCAAGGAGCTCGTCGGTGAGGGCGTCGACTATGTGACCGACAAGGCCGGCCAGGGCCTGGACAAGATCGGTGCGCACGAGATCGCGGACTCGGTCGAGGACTGGGGCGACGAGACCGCGTCCTCGCTCGGCGCGCAGGTCGGGGAGCAGCAGCTCGGGCAGACCGAGGAAGCGAACGAGCTGATCCACGGCAAGCCGGAGAAGATCGCCGAGGCGGTGAAGAACCTCCGGGACTTCCAACGCGCGTTCGACCTGGTCGGCAGCGGCATGCGGAAGCTGGACTCGGGTCACTGGAAGGGCGAGGCGGCCGACGCGTTCCGGGAGAAGTTCTCGACGCTGCCGACGGACTGGCTGCACGCGGCGGACGCGATGGAGAACGCGGCCAAGGCCCTGGAGACGTACTCCAAGGCGGTCGTGAGCGCGCAGGGCAAGGCGCGCGAGGCGGTAGCCCTCTACAAGGAGGGCGACGGGGACTCCAAGGCTGCGGTCGCCACGTACAACAAGAAGGTCGACGCCTACAACGCGGCCCGCACCGGGGACAGTCCGCTGCCGGACCCCGGGCCCTTCTCCGACCCCGGCAAGGCCAAGCGGCAGCGGGCCAAGGAGATCCTGAACGACGCGCGGAAGGCCCGCGACGAGGCCGGGGACACCGCGAAGGCGGCCGTCAGTGCCGCCCTCGCGCACGCGCCGAAGGAGCCGACGGGCCGCGAGCGGGCCAAGCTGGAGCTGATGGACTACGGCCTGGGCCAGGGCATCGAACTGGCCCACTTCGGCGGCGGCATCGTCAAGGGCACGGCCGGCCTGCTCAACTTCGTCCGCTCGGTCAACCCGGTGGACCCGTACAACCTGACCCACCCGGCGGAGTACTACAAGGGCGTCAACATGACGCTCGCCGGCCTGGTGTCCACTGCGGCCAACCCGGACCGGGCGCTGAAGAACGCCTGGGACGCGGCGAAGGGCGACCCGTCGGAGTTCTTCGGCCGGCTCGTCCCCGAACTGATCGGGACGAAGGGCGCGGGTGCCCTCCGCAGCGGTCTGCGTGCCGGCCTGAACGGCACCAAGCACCTGCCCGACGGGAAGAAGCCGCCCGGCAGCCGCGGGGACCACGAGAAGAACCCGGACGCCAACGGCAAGACGTGCAACGAGACCGTCTGCAAGAAGGACCCGGTCGACATCGCGACGGGCCGGATGCTGCTCCCGCAGACGGACATCACCCTGCCGGGGTCGCTTCCGATCATCTTCCGCCGCACCTTCGACTCCGCACGCCGCTCGGGCCGTTGGTTCGGACCGGCGTGGTCGTCGACTCTCGACCAGCGACTCGAGATCGACGCGGAGGGCCTGGTCTTCAGCTGCGACGAGGGCAGCCTCCTCGCGTACCCGCACCCGGCTCCCGGCGTCCCGGTCCTGCCCACGCACGGACGACAGTGGCCCCTCGACCGGGTCGACGGCGGCTACACGATCACCGACCCCTTCACCGGAACGGTCCTGCACTTCGCCGACCACGACGACGAACTCGCCCTCCTGGCTCAGATCGACGACCGCAACGGCCGCTGGATCACCTTCGAGTACGACGTGGCGGGCGCCCCGGCCTCGATCGTCCACCACGGCGGCTACCACCTGAAGCTCACCACGGACGAGGGCCGCGTGACCGCCCTCCGCCTCGCGGGCGCGGCACCGGACGGATCCGACCAGGAAATCCTGCGGTACGGCTACACGGACGGCCACCTGACAGAAGTCACCGGGTCCTCGGGCCGTCCGGTCCTGTTCGACTGCGACGAGCACGGCCGCATCACGTCCTGGACGGACACCAACGGCCATCGCTTCGACTACGTCTACGACGCCGAGGACCGGTGCACGTACCAGTCCGGGGCCAACGGCCACCTCGAATCGACCTTCACCTGGGACGGTGTCGACGCGGCCACCGGCCTCCGCGTCACCACGGTCACCGACGGCATGGGCCACACCGAGCGCCACCTGGTCAACGACCGCGAGCAGGTCGTGGCGGAGATCGATGCCCTGGGTGCGGTCCAGCGCTTCGCCTACGACCGCCACAACCGGCTGCTGTCCCAGACCGACCCGCTGGGGCACGTCAGCCGTGTCACCTACGACGAAACCGGCCGGGCGATCGAGGTGGAGCGCTCGGACGGACGAAGGGCGCGGGCGGAGTACGACGGGGCCGGCAACCTGGTGCGCGTCATCGGAGCGGACGGCAACGCCGTCCGCCAGAGCTTCGACGCGCGCGGCAACCGCACAACGCTCACCGAACCGACGGGGGCCACCACGCACTACGCGTACGACGCGGCGGGGCACTTGTGCGCCACGACCGACACGGCCGGCAACACCTCGACCGTCGTGTGCGACAAGGCGGGGCTCGTCATCTCCTTCACCGACCCCCTCGGCGGGGTCACCCGCTACGCGCACGACGCGTTCGGGCGCATGGTCACCGCGACGAACGAGCTCGGTGCGATCACCGCCTTCGAGTGGACGGTCGAGGGGAGACTCGCGCGTCGTCGGGACCCCGACGGTAGCGAACAGCGATGGACCTACGACGGCGAGGGCAACCGCACCAGCCACGTCGACGCCCTCGGAGGGGTCACCCGTTACACGTACACGGACTTCGACCTGCTGGCGGGCCGGACCGACCCCGACGGAGCGCAGTACGCGTTCGACTACGACTCGAATCTGCGCCTGACCCGGGTCACCGATCCGCGGGGTCTCGTGTGGACCTACTCGTACGATCCGGTCGGGCGGGTTCTCCGCGAGACCGACTTCGACGACCGGACGCTCGCGTACACGTACGACGTGGCCGGCCGTCTCCTGACGAGGACCAACGGTCTCGGTCAGCGGATCCGGTACGAGCACAACACACTGGGTCAGGTCGTCCTCAAGGACGTCGCCGGCACGGTCACCACCTTCGAGTACGACATCTTCGACGAGCTGGCGCGGGCCACGTGCGCCGACGCCGCACTCGTGCGGATGCGTGACCGTTTCGGACGCCTGGAGTCGGAAACGGTGAACGGCAGGACGGTCGCCTTCGCCTACGACGCGCAGGGCCGTCGCAGCGGGAGGACGACCCCCACCGGTGCGGTCAGCACGTGGACGTACGACCCGGCCGGGCGCAGGGACTCGCTCACCACCTCGGGGCGGACACTCACCTTCGTCTACGACGCGGCGGGGCAGGAGCTGGCCCGACGCATCGGCGAGGGCATCACCCTCGGACACGGCTTCGACGCCATGGGCCGCCTCACGCACCAGCAGGTCGTCGGCGGGGACCGGACTCTGCAGCGGCGTGGCTACGAGTATCGCGAGGACGGGGGTCTCGTGGGCATCGACGACCTGCTCACCGGCCCCCGCCGCTTCGACCTCGATCCGGTCGGACGGGTGACGACGGTCCGGGCGGAGGACTGGGCGGAGGCGTACGTGTACGACGCGTCGGGGAATCTCAGCGCTGCTTCCTGGCCCCGGTCCCACCCCGGCCAGGAGGCGACCGGCGAACGCAGTTACTCCGGCACACGGGTGTCCCGGGCCGGCGACGTCCACTACTCGTACGACGCGCAGGGACGGACGGTGCTGCGCCGCAGGACGCGTCTGTCGCGGAAGGCCGACACCTGGCACTACACGTGGGACGCGGAGGACCGGCTCGTGTCCGTGACGACGCCTGACGGGACAGCGTGGCGGTACCGCTACGACGCGCTGGGGCGCCGGATCGCGAAGCAGCGTCTCGGTGCCGACGGGCACTCCACGGTGGAGGAGACGACCTTCACCTGGGACGGCGTCACCCTGTGCGAGGAGACCAGTTTCGGCGCCGATGCCTCCCACGCCGTCACCCTCACCTGGGACCACGACGAACTCCGGCCACTGGCCCAGACCGAGCGCATCGTGGGCCGGGACGCCCCCCAGGACGTGGTTGACGAGCGGTTCTTCGCCATCGTCACCGATCTGGTGGGCAGCCCGACCGAGCTCGTCCAGGAGTCGGGAACCCTCGCGTGGCGCAGTCGCCGCACCCTGTGGGGCACCACGACATGGGCTTCGGACAGTACGGCCTACACACCACTGCGCTTCCCCGGGCAGTACTTCGATCCCGAAAGCCTTCTGCACTACAACTACTTCCGGTACTACGACCCCGAGGTCTCGCACTACGTGAGCCCGGATCCGATCGGACTGGAAGGCGGCCCGAACCCGCGGTGGTACGGGCCCAACCCGTACACCTGGATCGATCCCCTCGGGCTGGCACTGTGCCGGGCCAAGCCGAGGTTGGAGGACGGCAACGCCAAGCAGGGGTGGCGGCACATCGACGAACGGCACATCAGTGGTACCGCCAAGGGAGGACACGGCGACCTCATGCCTCCCACCACGACGCGCGCGCAGGTGGAGGCGGCCGCTGAGAAGATGGTGGAGAAGGGAAACCGGATGTCCGATCCGAACAACCAGTACCAGACCTTTGAGAAACGTATGACGGTGAACGGCATGCGGGCCAACTACCGTCTGGTCGTGGACTCCACCGAAGGAAACCGCATCGTCACCTTCTTCCCGATGGGAAAGAGCTACCGCCCGTGATCAGACTGACGTTCAGCGTGCGCCCCGACCAGGGTGAGGCCAGTGACTTCGACCTCGGTGACATGGTGTGCGAGGGGGAGAGCGGAACCGCTGGATCGGCGGGGCACGTCCCCGACCAGGGGATGATGATCTACCTGTCGGTGCCGCTGCTGCTGGACGCGCTCCGGCCCCTCGTCGCCGGGGAGCGGAAGAACGCGTCGTTCGCGGGCACCGACTCCTCGTTCCGGCTCGACTTCCGGCGTGGCCGCAAGGGGATCGTCACCGTGTCGGCGAACGGGACGGTCGTGGGGACCTGTGGCCCCGACGAGCTGGTGGAGGCCGTGCTGCGGCCCGCGGAGGCACTGGAGCGGGAGCTCCTCTCGCGGCTTCCGGCCGAGAGCGGCGCCGCCCGTGACCTCGCCTCCTCGCTGGAGAGGTTCCGCGCCGCGGCGGCGTGAACCGCCCGCGGTGAGCGAACGGAAAGGGCCCGGAATCCGTGAGGATTCCGGGCCCTTCGTCGCTCCAGGCGAGTGACTACCGCGCCGCGTCCGGGTGGACCGCGTCCGTCACGTCCACCGTCTTCTTCTCGACCGGCTTGCGGAGCTGGAGGTTCAGCTCGCGCAGGCGGGACTCGTCCAGCTCCGTCGGGGCGCCCATCAGGAGGTCCTGGGCGTTGCCGTTGAGCGGGAAGGCGATCGTCTCGCGGATGTTGGGCTCGTCGGCGAGGAGCATCACGATGCGGTCGACGCCCGGGGCGATGCCGCCGTGCGGCGGGGCGCCGTACTCGAAGGCGCGGAGCATGCCCGCGAACTCGTGCTCGACCGTCTCGCGCGAGTAGCCCGCGATCTCGAAGGCCTTGAACATGATCTCGGGCTCGTGGTTCCGGATCGCGCCCGAGGAGAGCTCGATGCCGTTGCAGACGATGTCGTACTGCCAGCCGAGGACGTCCAGCGGGTCCTGGGTCTCCAGGGCCTCAAGGCCGCCCTGCGGCATCGAGAAGGGGTTGTGCGAGAAGTCGATCTTGCCGGTCTCCTCGTCCTTCTCGTACATCGGGAAGTCCACGATCCACGCGAAGCGGAAGACGTTCTCCTCGAACTGGCCGGCGCGCTTGGCGGCCTCGACCCGGACCGGGCCCATGATCTTGGAGACCTCGTCGAACTCGCCCGCGCCGAAGAAGATCGCGTGGCCGGGCTCCAGGCCGAGGCGCTCGGTGAGGACCTTGATGTTCTCCTCGGTGAGGAACTTGGCGATCGGGCCGGTCAGCGCACCGCCCTCGCCGACGCGGACCCAGGCCAGGCCCTTCGCGCCGAGGGAGACGGCGAAGTCGCCGAGCTGGTCGAAGAACTTGCGCGGCTGGTCGCCCGTGTTCGGGACGGCGAGCGCGCGGACGTGCTTGCCGGCGAAGGCCTTGAACTCCGAGGCCTCGAAGACGTCGGAGATGTCGACGAGTTCGAGGGAGGTGCGCAGGTCGGGCTTGTCGTTGCCGTACTTCAGCATCGACTCGCGGAACGGGATCCGCGGGAACGGGGAGGTGACGTGGCGGCCGCCGCCGAACTCCTCGAAGAGCTCCGTCATGAGCTTCTCGATCGGCTGGAAGACGTCCTCCTGCTCGACGAAGCTCATCTCGACGTCGAGCTGGTAGAACTCGCCCGGCGAGCGGTCCGCGCGGGCGTCCTCGTCGCGGAAGCAGGGCGCGATCTGGAAGTAGCGGTCGAAGCCGGAGATCATGAGCAGCTGCTTGAACTGCTGCGGCGCCTGCGGCAGCGCGTAGAACTTGCCCGGGTGCAGACGGGACGGGACGACGAAGTCGCGGGCGCCCTCGGGGGAGGTCGCGGCGAGGATCGGGGTCGCCATCTCGTTGAAGCCGAGGGCCACCATCTTGGAGCGGATGGAGGCGATGACGGCGGAGCGCAGCATGATGTTGCGGTGCATGCGCTCGCGGCGCAGGTCGAGGAAGCGGTACTCCAGGCGCCGCTCCTCGTTGACGCCGTCGTCGGCGTTGACGGTGAAGGGGATCTGCTTCGCCGCGCCCAGGACCTCGACCGTGGCGGCCTCGATCTCGATCTCGCCGGTGGCGAGCTCCGGGTTGACGTTGTCCGCGCCACGGGAGACGACCTTGCCGTCCACGCGGACGACGGTCTCCTTCGTCAGCTTGTCGAGGACCTCGGCCGCGGCGGTGCCGGGCCGTGCGACGAGCTGCGTGATGCCGTAGTGGTCGCGCAGATCGATGAAGAGGATGCCGCCCAGGTCGCGCCGATTGTGCAGCCAGCCGCTCAGCCGGACGTCGGTGCCGACGTCAGAGGCGCGGAGCTCGCCGCAGGTGTGGGACCTGTACCGATGCATCGTCGTTCATCCAGTCTTCGGGATCTGTGGTCGTGGGGCGCCGCCCTGTGGCCCCTGTCACAGATGTCACAGGACACGAGGGCAGACCCACCCAGAGTACCGGCCGGGCCGAGATCGGTTTTCGAATACGCTCAGTGGCGATCTGGTGTCCGATATTCATAAAGTGGGGCAATGCGCACCGAGGACGTCCTGGCCGCGATCGCGACCGGCCTGTGGCGCTGGGACAACGCGTCCGGGATCGTCTCGCTCGACGCCGAGGCCGCCCGGCTGCTCGGGCTGCCCGCGGAGCCCGTTCGGCTCACCGAGGCGGCCGTGCGCTCGCGCTTTCATCCCGTCGACTGGAACGAGATCGACGGGGTCGTGAACCTCGCCGTCGCCGAGGGGACGCTCGCCGAGGCGCGGCTGCGGATCATGGACGGGCACGGCCGGGTGATCCGTACCGTACGGAGCAGGTCGAAGCCGCTCATCGAGGGGAACGACTACCAGCTGGTCGGCACCCTGCAGGAGGTCGCCGAGCAGGTGCCGGGGACCGCCGCGCGCACCCCCGTCACGGGTGACTGGCGCCGGTCCCGCGAGGCGTTCCTCCTCGACGCCGGGCGGGCGCTCGCGGAGGCCCGGTCGACGGCCGAGGTGCTGCGGGTGGCCGCCTCCCTCTCGATGCCCGGGTTCTCGCCGGACGGGCTCGCGGTCTTCGGGGTGGCGGGCGACCGGCTGACGGTCATAGGCCACCACGGGCACAGCGAGGGCGACGAGGGCCCGTTCTCGTCGATGTCGCTCGACACCGACTACCCGGCGGCGGAGGCCGCGCGGACGGGCCGGGCGATCTATCTGCCGACCCCCGACGAGTACCTGCGCCGCTTCCCCGTGACCTGGCCGCTCGCGCAGCGCTTCGGCCGCCGTTCCTGGGCCTTCGTGCCGCTGGTCGTCGCCGGCCGCACGATGGGGGCCTGGATGGCGGCCTTCAAGCACCCGGTGGCCTTCACCCCCGACGAGCGGTCGGTGCTGACGACGGTCGCCCGGATGCTCGCCCAGGCCCTCGCACGCGCGGGCGTGGCCGAGTCCGAGCGCGAGCTGTCGCTCGGACTGCAGCGGACGATGATGCCGGTCCTCGGGCCGGGCATCCCCGGCATCCAGGTGGCCGCGCGGTATGTGCCGACCGGCGGCGGGCTCCAGGTCGGCGGCGACTGGTACGACATGATCCGGCTGCCCGGCGGCACCTCCCGCACCGGCGGGCGCCGCTCCGGGCGCATCGCCCTGGTGATCGGCGACGTCCAGGGCCACGACGTGCGGGCGGCGGGCCTGATGGGGCAGCTGCGGATCGCCCTGCGCGCGTACGCCTCCGAGGGCCACCGGCCGGACGCCGTCCTCTCCCGCGCCTCGCGCTTCCTGTACGGGATCACCGACGGCGACGACGGGGAGGGCGAGGGCGGTCCGCGCTTCGCCACCTGCCTCTATCTGGAGGTCGACCTGGAGAGCGGGACCGTCGACATCGCGCGGGCCGGGCATCCGGACCCGGCGGTGCGGATGAACGACGGAACGGTTCTTCTCAGGCCCACCGCGGGCGGCCTGCCCCTCGGCATCGACCCCGACACCGACTACCCCACCACCCGGCTCACCCTGGAACCCGGCGAGACCCTGATGATCTGCACCGACGGCCTCCTGGAGACCGGCGGGCACGACCTCGACACCGGCTGGGAACGGGTCCGCGAGCTCCTGGAGTCCCACGACGGCGAGGACCTGGAGGCGCTCGCCGACACCCTCGTGGAAGCCGTCCACGGCCCCGGCTCCCACTACACGACCGGGCCGCTCGCCGACCGCCGCGAGGACGACATCGCCGTGCTGCTGCTCTCCCGCCGGCCCGCCGGCACGCTCCCGGAGGCGCCGCGCCGCACCCTGATGACGATCGCGCAGGCCGAGCCGGAACGGATCGCCGCGGCGCGCGAGCAGGTACGGCAGCTGCTGCACGACTGGCGGGACGAGGACCAGCTGGACTCGGCGGTCCTCATGGTCTCCGAGATGGTCACCAACGTCCTCGTGCACACGGACGGGGACGCGCTCCTCGTCGCCGAGGTCGCCTGCGGGGAGAAGGCCCGGCGGCTGCGCGTCGAGGTCTCCGACGGGAGCGACGAACTGCCGCACAAGCGCCACCCGGGCGAGATGGCGTCGAGCGGGCGCGGCCTGGTCCTGATGGAGATGCTCGCGGACGCGTGGGGCGTCGACCCGCGCGGCGAGGGCAAGGCGATCTGGTTCGAGCTGAACGAACCGGACGCGGGACAGGGCTGCTGCGCGTAGCCCGCGGGATGCCCTTCGCGGGCCGCGTGGGCGGAGCTCTCGTGTCCGGCGCTTTCGCAGGCGGGGCGTGCGGGGCTCCCGTAAGCGGCGCAGACTGGTGGCGTACGGCCGTCCGGGTGACCCGTGCGGCCGGGGGACCTTCGCCGGGGGGACCACGGAGCATGCCATGGACACCCACAAGGTCGGCAGCGACACCACGGTGCTGGCCGACAGCCTCGAAGTCCCGGGCATCGGGCACCTGCCCGTCAACGCCTATGTCGTCACCGCCACCGAGCCCGTCGTCGTCGACACCGGCGTCTCCCTCCCCGACCGTGACTTCGTCGCGGCCCTCAGCGAGGTCGTCGACCCGGCCGACGTGCGCTGGATCTGGCTGACCCATCCCGACCGGGACCACACCGGCGGCATCTTCGACCTCCTCGACGCCGCCCCGGACGCGCGGGTGATCACGACGTTCCTCGGGGCCGGCGAGATGACCACCGAACGCCCGCTGCCCATGGACCGGGTGTACTTCCTCAATCCCGGCCAGTCCCTGGACGTCGGCGACCGCGCCCTGCGCGCCTTCCGGCCGCCGCTCTTCGACAACCCCGCCACCGTCGGCTTCTACGACGACCGCACCCGCTTCTGCTTCAGCTCCGACTGCTTCGGCGGGACCATGCCGAGCGCGGAGGTCGCGGAGAGCGGGCACGCGAGCGACCTCAAGCCGGAGGACCTGCGGCAGGCGCAGCTGATGTGGGCGACGATCGACAGCCCCTGGGCGCACCTCGTGGACCCGGAGAAGTACCGGGCGACGATCGAGCCGATACGGGAGATGGACCCGGAGATCGTGCTGTGCACGCATCTGCCGCCGGCCGTACGGATGCTGGACCGGATGATCGAGACGATCGCGATGGTCCCGGACTCCGACCCCTTCGTGGGCCCCGACCAGGCGGCCCTGGAACAGCTCCTGGCCTCCTTCCAGCCGGACGGACCGGTGCCGGCCTAGCGGTTGAGGCCGGTCGGCTTGCCGTCCGGGCGGTTGCGGCCTAGCCGGTGCCGGCCCGGGCGGTTGCGGCCTAGCCGCTACGGGCGGGGCCGGCGGGGTCGTCAGGGGCCTCGCGGGGAGCCCCGTACCTCGTGCGCAGTTCGCCGAGGATCCCCGTCGCCGCGGCGGTCAGCGGTACGGCGAGCAGCATGCCCAGGATGCCCGCGACGGATGCCCCGGCCGTGATCGCCAGCATCACCGCGGCCGGGTGCATCTGCACGGTCCGGCTCTGCACCATCGGCTGGAGCAGGTAGCCCTCGATCATCTGGACGGCCAGGACGATGCCGAGCACCCATAGCGCGATGGCGAAGCCCCGGTCCGCGAGCGCGACGAGGACGGCGATCGCTCCGGAGAGGAAGGCGCCGAGGTAGGGGATGTAGGCGGTGACGAAGACGAGCGCGGCGAGCCCCACCGCGCCGGGCACGTCGAGGACGACGAGGCCGAGGCCGATGAGGACCGCGTCGACGAGGGCGACGAAGGTCGTCCCGCGCATGAAGCCCTCGACGGCCTCGAACGCCCGGCGCGCCATGGCCTCGACGAGGTCGCCGGTGGTGCGGGGGACGAGGGTGCGCAGGGTGCCTGCGGCCCGGTCCGAGTCCCGCAGGAAGAAGAAGATCAGGACCAGGGAGAGGGCGGCGGTGGCGAGCATCCCGCCGACGACGCTGAGGCCCGTGAGCACGCCCGACGCGGCCGTGCCGCCGAACTCCTTGAGGAGGCCCTCGGCGTTCTCGGCGAGGTCGTCGAGGGAGGTCCCGGCCGGGCCGAGGTGCTCGGCGATGTCGGTGGCGGCCTGCCGGAGCGAGGCGATGATCTGGTCGCCGGTCTCGATGAGCGCGGCGACGACGATGTACGTGGCTCCGCCGACGACGGCGAGGACGGCGACGACGGTGAGCGCGGCGGCGGACGACCTCCGGACCTTCATCCGGAGCAGGCGCCGGTAGAGGGGCCCGAGGAGCGCGGTACCGAGGATCGCGAGCAGGACGGGGGTGACGACCGTCTCGAAGACGACGCACAGCCAGATGCCGACGGCGGCGACCCCGGCCGCGAGGAGCAGGACGACGCACCAGGCGGCGGCCCGGCGGGCGGGTTCGGGAAGGAGCGGGGACGACGTCTGCACCCGACCACCGGACCACGCTCTCCGGCGTGTCGTCGCGCGCGGACCGACCGTACGGGTGACGGGGCGTCAGGGGTGCGCCGCCCTCTGCGGAGACCCCCGCGCGCGTACGCGTCGGGAGCCCGTCCCGTACGGACACCCACGCGCGCGTACGGGGCCGGGCGCGCCGCCCGACCCCGTACCGAGTCCTGCTGTTCCTGCGGTTCCTGCGGTTCCTGCCTACTCGCCCATGCCGTGGACCGCCGGGATCGTGCCGAGCCGGCCCGCCTGGAAGTCCTCGAAAGCCTGGCGGAGTTCGGCCTGGGTGTTCATGACGAACGGGCCGTAGTGGGCCATCGGCTCACGGATCGGCTGCCCGCCGAGGAGCACGACCTCCAGGTCCGGGGTGTTCCCGTCCTGCTTCTCGTCGGCGCGGACGGTCAGCGAGCCGCCCTTTCCGAAGACGGCGGTCTGGCCCGTGTGGACCGGGCGCCGCTCCGCGCCCACGCTGCCGCGTCCCGCCATGACGTACGCGAGGCCGTTGAAGTCCTCGCGCCACGGCAGGGTGATCTCGGCGCCCGGGCGCAGGGTCGCGTGGATCATCGTGATCGGGGTGTGGGTGATGCCCGGCCCGTCGTGGCCGTCGAGCTCGCCCGCGATGACGCGGAGCAGCGCGCCGCCGTCGGGGGAGGTGAGCAGCTGGACCTGGCCTCCGCGGATGTCCTGGTAGCGGGGGGCCATCATCTTGTCGCTCGCGGGCAGGTTCACCCACAGCTGGAGGCCGTGGAAGAGGCCGCCGCTGACGACGAGGGACTCCGGCGGCGCCTCGATGTGGAGGAGGCCGGAGCCGGCCGTCATCCACTGGGTGTCGCCGTTGGTGATGGTGCCGCCGCCGCCCTGGGAGTCCTGGTGGTCGAAGGTCCCGTCGATGATGTAGGTGACGGTCTCGAAGCCCCGGTGGGGGTGCCAGGGCGTGCCCTTGGGCTCGCCGGGCGCGTACTCCACCTCACCCATCTGGTCCATCATGATGAACGGGTCGAGGTACTGGTAGTTGATCCCCGCGAAGGCGCGGCGGACCGGGAAGCCCTCGCCCTCGAAGCCCGAGGGAGCCGTGGTCACGGCGAGCACCGGGCGCGGAGCGGCGTCGGCCTGGGCGGCCACGCGCGGCAGGGTGAGCGGGTTCTCGACAGTCACTGCGGGCATGACGGACCTCCTAGAGCGGCCTTCTCCGACCTTGTACGTCCACTTTAGTTGAACGATGAACTTCTTGCCACCCATAACGCGGAACGCCCGGGAGTCATTCCTCCCGGGCGCTCTCCCCACGTCTTGGGACAAGCCTGCGTCAGCCGTACATCCTGCGCATCGCGAAGTCGACCATCTGCTCCACGGCCTTCGCGTCGAAGACCATCCGGTGATCGCCCTCCATGTCGAGGACGAAGCCGTAGCCGGTCGGCAGCAGGTCGATCACCTCGGCACCGGTGATCACGAAGTACTTCGACTCCTTGCCCGCGTACCGCCGCAGCTCCTTGAGCGAGGTGAACATCGGGATGACCGGCTGCTGGGTGTTGTGCAGGGCCAGGAAGCCGGGGTTGTCGCCGCGCGGGCAGTAGACCTTCGAGGTCGCGAAGATCTGCTGGAAGTCCTCCGGCGCGAGCGTGCCGGTCGTGAAGGCGCGGACCGCGTCGGCGAGGGAGGGCGGCGAGGGCTCCGGGTAGAGCGGGGGCTGCTGCCCGTACCCGCCCTGCATGCCTCCCTGCATTCCCCCCTGCATGCCGGCCTGCATCCCGCCCTGCTGCGGCGGGGCGTACTGCTGCTGGGCACCCGGATTCTGCTCGTAGCCGTACATGGGGCCAGCCTATCGACCCGGGGACGGTCGCAGCACTGGGCACGGGTCACCCACGCGCCCGCCCCCCGGGCCCGTGGAAGTCCCCGCCCCACCGCCCTCCGCGTCCCCGCCCCGCCGCCGGTACAAGATCCCGCCCCACCGTCCGCGCAAGGCCCCGCCCCACCGCCCTCCGCGTCCCCACCTTCACCGCGCCCACCCGCCCCGTCCACCACCCGTACGCGTTTTCGTGCGCAACGCCGCCTCTTGCTAGGTTCGCGGGAGCAATTTCGGTCACCACGGGGGTGGAACATGGCGCTGAACGCCACTTGGGAAGAGTTGTTCGGCGGATCCGCACCGCCCGGGCAGCCCGGACAGCCCGCGGCGATGACCCTCGCCGGCGTGCCCGCCCCCGATTCCGGCGGTGGCGGCGGCAACGCGAACCTGAAGGCCGACGTGGGCCCGTGGCACGAGGCCGGGAACACCGCCGGCGAGCTGCGGAGCTCCACCACCACCTCGCTCACCGACCTCGACACCGCGAACGAGGGCGTCGGCGGCGGCACCGCCGGCTTCGCCTCCTCGGGCGCCCTCACTGAGATCCTCGGCACCTGGAAGGCCCGCCTCACCGCCGTACGCGACGAGTGCGGTCGCCTCGAAGGCGCGTTGAAGAGCGCCGGCCGGGACTTCGGCGAGCGCGAGGCCGCGACACAGCGGAAGATCGCGTCCGAGGCGCCGGCTCCCGCGCAGAAGGAAGGCTGAGCCCGTGCCCACCTGGCAGCAACTGCGCGATGTGAAGCTCGACGAGTTCTCGGACGCCGCCGACGGCTGGGGCAAGGTCAGCTCCCGCGCCAACGCGGACAAGGACCGTGTCGACAACGGCATGTTCGCCAAGATCCACGACACGCAGAAGGGCGAGACCGCCACGAGGGCGGGCGCCGACGTCCAGCAGCTCTCCCGCAACTACCAGTACCTGCACACCGAGTGCGGCCTCATCCGTACGGCGCTCAACGGCCTCGCCACCGAACTGGCGGCCCCGCAGAGGAAGTTGAAGCAGGCGCTGGAGGACGCGGAGAACCTCAAGTTCACCGTGAAGCCCGACGGCTCGGTC
Organism: Streptomyces sp. NPDC088707; assembly: GCF_044752725.1. Lineage (NCBI taxonomy): Bacteria > Bacillati > Actinomycetota > Actinomycetes > Kitasatosporales > Streptomycetaceae > Streptomyces > Streptomyces sp. NPDC088707. The sequence goes on from NZ_JBIVLV010000003.1 coordinate 341,310, forward strand.
GAGTACCCGACCGATTCCTTCGTCCTCTCGCCCGGCACCAACACCGCCGAGCACGGCGCCCCCGTCCCGCTCGCGCCCGGCAGGGACGAGGGCGTCGGCAGCCCCGACGCGAACAAGGGCAAGGCCGAGGACATCGCCGAGCGCATCGGCGACGCCGTGCGCGAGGCCGACGAGATCGACAGCAGGTACGCGGCCGCCCTGCGCAGGCTCAAGGCCGATCCCGGTCTGGAGGTCAGCGCCGAGGACCTCGTCGACGCCGCCGCCGACACCAAGGCCCTCCAGCAGGCCGCCGGGAAGTACGCCGACGACGACAGGATCCCGCACGGCAAGTCCGCCAAGGAGAACGCCGACTGGTGGAACGGCCTCAGCCAGGAGCAGCGCGACGAGTACGCGACGCTCTACCCGGCCTCCGTCGGCGCCCTGGACGGCATCCCGTCCTCGGTCCGCGACGACGCCAACCGCATGGTCTTCGCCGAGACCAGGGCGCAGATCCAGACGGACCTGAACAAGCCCGCGCCGAACCAGTACATCCCGAACCCGAACGGCAGCTACCCGGCCGCGGTCCTCAGCCCCGAGTACAAGCAGTGGCAGAAGGACCAGGAGCGGCTGAAGGAGCAGCTCAAGGGCAGCGACTCGATCCAGGCCCGCTTCGACGCCACCGGCAGGGAGGGCCTGCCGGAGGCGTACCTCCTCGGCTACGACAAGGAGGGCATCGGGCGGGCGATCATCGCCAACGGCAACCCCGACACGGCCGACCACACCGCCGTCTACGTGCCGGGCACGACGACGAACCTGAAGGACTTCGACGGCGACATCTCACGGATGACGGACCTGTGGCACGAGTCGCACGCCATGGCGCCGGGGCAGAACGTCTCCACGATCACGTGGTTCGGCTACGACGCTCCGCAGTCGCTCGCCCCCGACGCCATGCAGAAGGACTTCGCGTACAACGGCTCCCCCAAGCTGCTCCAGTTCATGGACGGTCTGGAGACGGTGCAGGGCGGCCCCGACAACAGCCACACGACGATCATCGGCCACAGCTACGGTTCGACGGTCGTCGGCGACGCCTCCAACAAGGGTGATCTGGCCGCCGACGACATCGTGGCGGTCGGCAGTCCCGGCATGCTCACCGGCAGGGCCGAGGACCTCGACGTCGGCAAGGACCACGTCTGGTCCGAGGCGGCGACGAGCGACGTGGTGCCGGCGGGCGGCAAGATCGCCGGGCTCGGCGGCTACACGTGGGGCGTCGAGACCTGGAACGGTGTCCCGTTCAACGCCGGCTACGTGCAGACCGTGCCCTCCGACGAGCTGTTCGGCGCGCACCGGATGGACGTGGACACCAGCGGCCACAGCGACTACTGGACCCCCGAGTCCGAGAGTCTCAAGAACCAGGCGAAGGTCGTGACCGGACGGTACGACGAGGTGAACGAGGACTGATGAAGACCGGAAACCACCCGAGCAGAGTCCGCGGGACGGCGCTCGCCGCCCTCCTCCTCTGCCTCACCACCCTCGCGACGGGATGCTCCATGAACGACACCGGCGGTGCCGACGACCTCGGCTACACCCCGACGACCCTCGACGTCGAGAAGGCGCGGACGCGCACCAAGGAGATCTCCAGCCAGGTCTTCGACATGATCGGGCTTCCGGGCGCGCAGACCACCCCGGGCGGCGCGGGCGCCTCCACCTGCAAGGAGGACCGCGAGCACCTCTTCAGGATCCGCCACCCCTGGTCGGTGTACGACGCCACGGAGGAGGAGCTGAAGCAGGGCTTCGAGCGGCTCCACCAGGCACTGCCCACGAAGGGCTGGAAGGTCGTCTCGTACGGGCCGAACAGCAGCAAGGCCAGGAGCCTGGAGCTGACGGCGGAGTCCGAGAAGGAGCACTTCGCCGTCAACGCGGAGCTGTGGGTCGGCAGCACGGACCCGAAGAAGAAGAACATGATCGTCGTCAACGTCGTCTCCGGCTGCTTCCGCGCCCCCGAGGGGACGGACCTGAAGGGTCTGTACTGAGACGGCGCGCACGGCGGAGGGAGGCCCGGGGCACATGCCCCGGGCCCTTTTTCTGCGGCTCGTGTCACAGATGGCCGGATAGGGGTTGCTCTTATTACCGGTGGGTAGCATCATCGTAGAGAAGCGTGGGCTACTCACCGGTAGTACGAGCACGGCCACGCGCGTACCAGGACATCCGCCTCCCCGAGCCTTAACGGAGCCGTCGCCATGGGGCACTACAAGTCGAATCTCCGCGACATCGAGTTCAACCTCTTCGAGGTCCTCGGCCGCGACAAGGTGTACGGCTCCGGGCCGTTCGAGGAGATGGACGTCGAGACCGCCAAGAGCATCCTCGACGAGATCCGCCGCCTCGCCGAGAACGAGCTCGCGGAGTCCTTCGCCGACGCCGACCGCAACCCGCCGGTCTTCGACCCGGAGACCAACACCGCCCCCGTGCCGGCCACCTTCAAGAAGTCGTACAACGCCTTCATGGAGTCCGAGTACTGGCGTCTGGGCATCCCCGAGGAGATCGGCGGCACCGTCTCCCCGCGCTCCCTGATCTGGGCGTACGCGGAGCTGCTGCTCGGCTCGAACCCGGCCATCTGGATGTACTCCTCCGGCCCGGCGTTCGCCGGCATCCTCTACACCGAGGGCAACGAGGCGCAGAAGAAGGTCGCGCAGATCGCCGTCGAGAAGCGCTGGGGCTCCACCATGGTCCTCACCGAGCCCGACGCGGGCTCGGACGTCGGCGCCGGCCGCACCAAGGCCACCCAGCAGGAGGACGGCTCCTGGCACATCGAGGGCGTGAAGCGCTTCATCACGTCCGGTGAGCACGACATGGAGGAGAACATCCTCCACTACGTCCTCGCCCGCCCCGAGGGTGCCGGCCCCGGCACCAAGGGCCTCTCCCTCTTCCTCGTCCCGAAGTTCGAGTTCGACTGGGAGACCGGCGAGCTGGGCGAGCGCAACGGCGTCTACGCCACCAACGTCGAGCACAAGATGGGCCTCAAGGCCTCCAACACGTGCGAGATGACCTTCGGCGACCAGCACCCCGCCAAGGGCTGGCTGATCGGCGACAAGCACGACGGCATCCGCCAGATGTTCCTCATCATCGAGTTCGCCCGCATGATGGTCGGCACGAAGGCGATCTCCACCCTCTCCACGGGCTACCTCAACGCCCTGGAGTACGCCAAGGAGCGCGTCCAGGGCACCGACCTGGCGAACTTCATGGACAAGGCCGCGCCCAAGGTCACCATCACGCACCACCCCGACGTCCGCCGCTCGCTCATGACGCAGAAGGCGTACGCCGAGGGCATGCGCTCCCTCGTCCTCTACACGGCCTCCGTGCAGGACGAGATCGCGATCAAGGAAGCGGCCGGCGAGGACGCCAAGGCGCTGCACGGCCTGAACGACCTGCTGCTCCCGATCGTCAAGGGCTACGGCTCCGAGAAGGGCTACGAGCAGCTCGCGCAGTCGCTCCAGACCTTCGGCGGCTCCGGCTTCCTGCAGGAGTACCCGATCGAGCAGTACATCCGGGACGCCAAGATCGACACCCTCTACGAGGGCACCACGGCCATCCAGGGCCAGGACTTCTTCTTCCGCAAGATCGTCCGCGACCAGGGCGCGTCCCTGAACGCGCTGTCCGAGGAGATCAAGAAGTTCCTCGCGGTCGGCACCGGCGGCGAGGACCTGGCCGGCGCCCGCGACGCGCTGGCCAAGGCCGCCGTCGACCTGGAGAGCATCGTCGGCACGATGATCACCGACCTCACCGCCACCGGCGAGGACGTCAAGAACATCTACAAGGTCGGCCTCAACACCACCCGCCTGCTGCTGGCCTCCGGCGACGTCGTCGTCGGCTACCTGCTGCTGCGCGGTGCGGCCGTCGCCGCCGAGAAGCTGGCCGCCGGTGCGACCGGCAATGATGTCGCCTTCTACCAGGGCAAGATCGCGGCCGCGAAGTTCTTCGCCGCCAACATCCTGCCGGGCGTGAGCGCCGAGCGCGCCCTCGCCGAGGCCGTCGACGGCTCGCTGATGGACCTGGACGAGGCCGCGTTCTAGGACGCGCCCCCGTTCACACAGGCACGGCCCGTCCCCGGGGAGGGGGGCGGGCCGTTCCCTTGTGCGCGGGCGGGGTTCCTGAGCGGGCAGGCTCCTTCTTGCGGAGGGGGCGGACTCCCTTACGAGGGCCGGCCGCCGAACTGCCAGTCGTGCACCTCGACGGCTGCGTACGCGTCCGGGGTCGGCAGGACGCCGCGGGCCGCCTCCGGGTCCGACGCCCTGACCAGCGCCGCCGTGCCCAGCCAGGTGGCGCCGTCGTCGGAGAGCAGCGGCCCGTAGAGGATCAGATCCTCCCGGTCCTCCCAGTCCGACGGCGCCTCCAGGTCGACGGCCTCCGCCGTCGCCGCGGCCGTGCCGAGGCCGATCACCAGGAAGCGGTCGCCGCCGGTCCGGCCGCCGGGGAAGTCCCACATGGTGCGCCCGAGGACGTTGCGCCACCGGCGCAGCATCACGTCCCGGTAGGCACCGGCCTGGTAGTTGGGCTCGTCGAAGGCGAACGCGCGGGCGGCGCCGGCATCGGGCAGGTCGAGGATGTGCACGCTGCCGCTCAGCGTCTCGCCGTCCTCGCCGAAGGTCAGCCCCCGGGCGATCATCTCCTTGGCGTACCGGTCCATGTAGGCCAGGTGGGCCTCGTTCAACGCGTGGCGCAGCGACAGGGAGCCGGCCCGGTCCCGGTGGTAGCAGAGGAATTCCATGACCGAAGGATCTCCTCACGCGGCAGCGCGGGGCGAGCGTTCTGCGGGGCCCCGTATTCGTATACCGGGCCCTGCGTAAGGTGGAACCCATGAGCAGCGCAGCCTCCCGTCCCGCCGCAGGCCCCTTCGACCGCGGACACACCGACGACCTCATGGCCTTCCTGACGGCCTCACCGTCGCCGTACCACGCGGTCGCGAGCGCCGCCGAGCGGCTTGAGAAGGCCGGGTTCCGCCGGGTCGAGGAGACGGCCGCGTGGGACGCGACGAGCGGCGGGAAGTACGTGATCCGCGGCGGCGCGATCATCGCCTGGTACGTGCCGGCCGGCGCCGCCGCCCACACCCCGTACCGGATCGTCGGCGCCCACACCGACTCCCCCAACCTGCGCGTCAAGCCGCAGCCCGACATGGGCGCGCACGGCTGGCGGCAGGTCGCGGTCGAGATCTACGGCGGCACCCTGCTCAACACCTGGCTCGACCGCGACCTCGGCCTCGCGGGGCGGCTCACCCTCCGCGACGGCAGCCACCACCTGGTCAACGTGGACCGGCCGCTGCTGCGCGTCCCGCAGCTCGCCATCCACCTCGACCGGGGTGTCAACGACGGCCTCAAGCTGGAGCGCCAGCGCCACATGCAGCCGATCTGGGGCATCGGGGACGTCCACGAGGGCGACCTGATCTCCTTCGTCGCCGCCGAGGCGGGCGTCGACGCCGAGGACGTGAGCGGCTGGGACCTGATGGTGCACGCCGTCGACGCGCCCGCCTATCTGGGCCGCGACCGCGAGCTGCTCGCCGGGCCGCGCATGGACAACCTGCTGTCCGTGCACGCCGCGGTCGCCGCACTCGCCTCCCTCGCGGGCCGCGACGACCTCCCGTACATCCCGGTCCTCGCCGCCTTCGACCACGAGGAGAACGGCTCCGAAGCCGACACCGGCGCCCAGGGCCCGCTCCTCGGCAACGTCCTGGAGCGCTCGGTGTACGCGCGCGGCGGCGCCTACGAGGACCGCGCCCGGGCCTTCGCCGGCACCGTCTGCCTCTCCTCCGACACCGGCCACGCCGTCCACCCGAACTACGCGGAGCGCCACGACCCGACGCACCACCCGCGCGTCAACGGCGGCCCGATCCTGAAGGTGAACGTCAACCAGCGGTACGCCACCGACGGCAGCGGCCGCGCGGTCTTCGCCGCCGCCTGCGAGAAGGCGGGCGTGCCGTGGCAGTCGTTCGTCTCCAACAACGACATGCCCTGCGGCACGACGATCGGCCCGATCACCGCCGCCCGCCACGGCATCAAGACGGTCGACATCGGCGTGGCGATCCTCTCCATGCACAGCGCCCGCGAACTCTGCGGCGCCGAGGACCCGTACCTGCTGGCCAACGCCCTGGTCGCCTTCCTGGAGGGCTGAGTACCGCGGCCCCGGCCGCGAAACATCCGCGAAAGGTGCCGCTTGGCAGGGTCGTCCCATGCATCGTCATGAGGGGCCCTCCCGGGGCAGGTTCATCGCGGGTGTCGGGGGCGCCGTCGCGGTCGCCACGGCGGTGGCGGGGGTGTTGATCGGCACGTACAACGACCGGCCGCCGTGGGGGACGGACATCGCCTACGAGGGCGGCTTCATCATGGCGTCCCGGATCCGCGGGTACGACGTGGACGGCACGCGGACGAAGGCGCTGCTCGCCGGGGAGTGCGTGCTCATGGAGCGGCAGGGCATGGGCGGCGAGCGGGCCGTGCACGACCCGGCCGCCTGGGTCGACGGGTGCCTGGACGCCGCCGCGGGGCGGCCGTCCAGGAACCAGGGTCTCGTCCGCTGACTACGCGTCCATACCGGCGAGGATCAGCGGCAGCCGGGACACGCCCGACTCCGTGATCTTCACCGGGACGCCCCAGTCCTGCTGGTGGACGTGGCAGGCCGGGTACTCGTTCGCGGGGTCGTCGTCGCAGGACGCGGCCATCGCCGACACGTGCAGGACGCCCTCGGTCAGCTCGGGGTTCAGGTCGAGCTCCCGGAACAGGTCCGTGCCCGTGCCCCCGCCCGCGAGGAGCAGCTCCGGCGGGGTCGAGGAGACCAGGAGGCGGGTCGAGGGGCCGTACCGCTCGTCCAGCTTCTGGCCGTTGGGCGCCTGGAAGACCACGTCGAGCCGGAGGCGGCCCGGGGCGACCTCGGTGGCCTCGCGCCGGGTGCGGTGGGCGACGGCCTCGACCTGGACGGCCTCCTCGGGCAGCCGCAGCCGGGTCAGCCGGTGCCGGGCGGACTCGACGACCACGATGTCGCCGTCGACGAGGACCGCGTCGCTGGGCTCGCGCAGGTCGGTGGCGAGCGTCGTCACCTCGCCGGACGCGGGGTCGTAGCGGCGCAGGGCGTGGTTGTACGTGTCGGAGACCGCGACCGAGCCGTCGGGGAGGGCGGTCACGCCCAGAGGGTGCTGGAGCAGGGCCTGGCCGGCGGCGCCGTCGCGGTGGCCGAAGTCGAAGAGTCCGGTGCCGACGGCGGTGTGGACCACGCCGTCGGTGTCGATCCAGCGCAGGGCGCTGGTCTCGGAGTCGGCGATCCACAGCCGGTCCTCGGTGGCGGACAGCCCGGAGGGCTGGGCGAACCAGGCCTCGGCGGCGGGCCCGTCGACGAGGCCCTCGTTGGTGGTGCCGGCCGCGACCTCGACGGTCTTCGTGGCCGGGTCGTACGTCCACAGCTGGTGGACGCCGGCCATGGCGATCCACACCTTGCCCTGCCACCAGGCGACGTCCCACGGCGAGGACAGGTCGACGTCCAGGGCGGGCCCGGAGGTGGGGGAGCCCTGCCACCACTGCTTCCCGGTGCCGGCGATCCGCTCGATCGCACCGGTCGCCGGGTCGAGGACGCGCAGGGCGTGGTTCACGGTGTCCGCGACCACGACCGTGCCGTCGGGGAGCTGCGTGAGACCCTGCGGCTCCCGGAAGACGCCCTCCCCGATCCGCCGTACGACGGTCTCGCCGTCGGCGGCCAGCTCGACGAGCTGGTGCCGGGTGGTGTCGGAGACCAGGAAGTTCCCGGAGGGCAGCAGGATCGCCTTGCCGGGGAAGCGCAGATCGGTGGCGACGGGCTCGGGCGCCACGTACGGCCCGTCGCCGCGCCGGAGCGTCCCCTTGGCCTCGTGCTCGGCCTCCAGCTCCTCGACGAGGGTCCGGATCGCGTTGGCGTGCCCCTCACCGGCGTGCTGGGCGACGACGTAGCCCTCGGGGTCGATCACGACGAGCGTCGGCCACGCGCGCACGGCGTACTGCTTCCAGGTCGCGAGCTCCGGGTCGTCGAGGACGGGGTGGTGCACCTCGTACCGCTCGACGGCGTCGACGACGGCCTGGTGCTCGGCCTCGTGCACGAACTTCGGCGAGTGCACGCCGACGATGACGAGCGTGTCGCGGTGCTTCTCCTCCAGGTCACGCAGTTCGTCGAGCACGTGCAGGCAGTTCACACAGCAGAACGTCCAGAAGTCGAGCAGGACGATCTTTCCTCGCAGGTCGGCGAGGGTCAGATCGTCTCCGCCCGTGTTCAGCCAGCCGCCCCTGCCGATCAGCTCGGGGGCGCGGACACGGGCACGCTTGCGGGGTGCGGGCGCGGGGGTGGGCGCCGAGGCAGCATCGTTCATCCTTCAAGCTTGCCATCCGGGTGTGAATGCCGGATCACGCGCTGACGTCAGGGTGCCGTACGGGTGGGACCCGGGTGAGAGACACCGCTCTGCGGGCAGGCATGGCTGGGTGAGATATCTCGTACGGGACAAGATCTTCGCGATCGGCGACGACTACTGGATCGAGGACGAGCAGGGCCGCCACGCCTTCCTCGCCGACGGCAAGGCCATGCGCCTGCGCGACACCCTGGAGCTGAAGGACCCCGACGGGCAGGTCCTGATCACCCTGCGGCAGAAGATGTTCAGCCTGCGGGACACCATGACGATCGAGCGCGACGAGCGGCCGCTGGCGACCGTCCGCCGCAAACGGCTCTCGCTGCTGCGCAACCACTACCGGGTGACGCTGGTCGAGGGCACGGAGCTCGATGTCAGCGGCCGGATCCTGGACCGGGAGTTCACCGTCGAGTACGAGGGTGAACTCCTGGCCCACATCTCCCGGCAGTGGTTCCGCGTCCGCGAGACGTACGCGGTGAACGTGGTCCGCGAGGACACGGACGCCGCACTGCTCGTCGCGGTCGCGGTCTGCGTGATCCGGATGGCCGAACGGGAACGGGAGGACTGACGCGACCGCCTCCTACACGGCTGTCTTCAGCGCCTGCTCCAGCGCCTGCTCCAGGTCCGCCCACAGGTCCTCGACGTGCTCGATGCCGATCGAGATCCTGACCGTGCCGGGGCCGATCCCCGCCGCCTCCAGGGCCGTCGCGTCGAGCTGGTGGTGGGAGGTGGAGGCCGGGTGCATCACCAGGGTCTTCACATCGCCGAGAGAGACGCTGAGGGAGGCGAGCCGGACCGCCTCGACGAACGTGCGACCCGCCTCCCGGCCGCCCGCCAGGTCCACCGAGATCACACCGCCTCCGCCGGCGGGCAGCAGGCGCGCGGCGATCGCCCGGTCCGGGTGGTCGGCGAGGGCGGGGTGGCGTACGGCCGCCACCGCCGGGTGGGCGGCGAGCCGGGCCGCCAGGTCGGCGGCGCTCGCGCACTGGCGCTCCATGCGCAGGGAGAGGGTCTGCATGCCGCGCAGGGTGAGCCAGGCGGCGAACGGGTCGGTGGACGCGCCCTGCTCGACCGCGTGGTGGCGGATCCGCCCGTACAGCCCGGCGTCCTTGAAGACGGCGATCCCGCCGAGGACGTCGGCGTGCCCGGACAGGTACTTGGTCGCGGAGTGGATGACGATGTCGGCGCCATGGTCGAGCGGCCGGAAGAGGAGCGGCGAGGCGAAGGTGTTGTCGACGGCGACCGGGACCCCGGCCTCGGCGGCGACGGCGGCGAGGGCGGGCACGTCGGAGACCCGGGTGGTCGGGTTGGCGATGGTCTCCAGGTAGAGCAGCCGGGTCTCGGGCCGCAGCGCCGCCCGGACCTCCTCCGGGTCGGTGCCGGAGACGTACGTGACGTCGACGCCCCAGCGGGTGGCGAGGTCGGTGAGGACCCCGTACGTGCCGCCGTACAGGCAGGTCTGCGCGATGACGTGGCCGCCGCTGCCCAGCAGACCGAGGAGGACGGCGTTCACCGCGCCCATGCCCGAGGCGAAGGAGACGCCGGCGGTGCCGCCTTCGAGGCGGGCGACGGCGTCCTCCAGGGTGCGGACGGTGGGGTTGCCGTGGCGGCTGTAGAGGAAGGCCTCCGTGGAGGTGAAGGCGGTGGCGAGGGCGTCGGCGGACTCGAAGGCGAAGACATGGCCCTGGTGGAGCGGGACGCCGAGGGGCCTGCTGCCGGTGATCTCCACGTGCGGCGGGTGGACGGCGAGGGTCTCGGGGCGGGGAGACGGCGAGGCCGTGGACGAGGCGGTGGACGAGGCCGTGGGGGACGGGGCGGAGACGGCGGGCGCGGCGGACACGGCGGACGTGGCGGACGTGGAGTCGGTGCTCATGAACTCAGTCTGTGGACCGGGCGTTTGCGTTCCCAGGTCCAATCCCGGCAGATTGGTTCGGCCATGAAGCCAATCGGTCACTCCCCCGATCCCGACGACCTCGTCTCCCGGCTCGGTCGCTGGTCCGCCGGCCGCGGGCCGCTCTACCTGCTGCTCGCGGCCCGGCTGCGCCGCCTCGTCGACGAGGGCGCGCTGCCCCCGGGCACCCTGCTGCCGCCCGACCGGCGGCTCGCGAAGGCCCTGGCCGTGGGCCGTACGACGGTGGTCGCGGCCTACGACACCCTGCGCCAGGAGGGGCGGCTCGTCCGGCGGCAGGGCAGCGGGACCCGGGTCGCCCGGGCCGCGCTCGCGCCGGAGGCGCCCCGGGCGGGGGTCGCGCCCCGTGTGACGGAGACCTCCAACCCGCTGTTCCTGCACCTCCTGGAGGCGCCGGACGACGTCATCCTGCTCAGCTGCGCCGCCCCCGTGGAGCCGCCGCCCGAGCTGGCGGAGGCGTACCGCTCGATCGTCCTGCCGGGCGGGGACCTCGGCTACCACCCGGGCGGTCTCGGCGTCCTGCGGGAGGCGGTGGCCGCGCGGTACGCGGAGCGGGGCGTGCCGACCGGGCCCGGGCAGATCCTGGTCACCACCGGTGCGCAGCAGGGGCTTTCGCTGCTCGCCCGGCTGCTGCTCGCGCCGGGGGACGGGGTGCTGGTGGAGGCGCCGACGTATCCGGGGGCGCTCGACCTGTTCCGGGAGGCCGCGGCGGTGCCGCTGCCGGTGGCGGTCGGGCCGGACGGGCTCGACGTGGCGGAGGCGGTACGGGTGATGGAACGCCACCGTCCCGCCCTGGCCTATGTGGTGGCCCGCTTCCAGAACCCCACGGGCACGGTGCTCCCGCCGCTCGCCGGGCGCCGGCTCGTGGAGGCGGCGAACGCGCTGGGGGTGCCGCTCGTGGACGACGAGGTGCTGGGCGACCTGGCGTTCGGCACCGGGCGGGAACCGCGGCCCCTGTCCGCGTACGGCGAGGTGATCGCGGTCGGTTCGCTCAGCAAGGTGGTGTGGGGCGGGCTGCGGATCGGCTGGGTGCGCGGCCCGGCCCCGCTGATCGCCCGCCTCGCCCGGCTGAAGGCCCTGCACGACCTGGGCTGCGACGTGCCGTCCCAGCTGGTCGCCGCGCGTCTCCTCGCCGGCTTCGCGCCCGTACGGGCCGCCCGGCTGCACACCCTCCGCGCGGGTCACGCCCATCTGCGGGCCGAGCTCGCCCGGTTGCTGCCGTCCTGGTCCTGCGCCCCGGCGACCGGCGGCCAGACCCTCTGGGTGCAGCTGCCGCACGGCGACGGCGTCTCCTTCGCCCAGGTCGCCCTCCGGCACGGGGTGGCCGTCCTGCCGGGTGCGACCACCGATGCCCTCGGCGGCAGCGTCCGGCATCTTCGGCTGCACTTCCTGCTGCCGCGGGAGGTGCTCACGGAGGCGGTGCGGAGACTGGCGGCGGCCTGGGCGGAGTACGCGCCGGCCCCGGGAGGAGGGCCGGACGCGGACCCGGACGCCGAAACGGGCGGGGGCACAAGTGCGGAACCGGGCGCGTCGCTGCAGGGCATCACGCTCTGACCAGGCAGGAGCGTTCCAGCCTTGCATCCCGGGCCTCACCACGGAAACATACGGTGCACCTGCAAAGTGATGATCATTCTTTCTCATGGGGGCGCAGCGGCATGGGTTTTGACGAGGACTGGGCCGGAATACGGTCCGGCGTGACCGAACAAGCCCCCGTCGGCATGCGGTTGAACCAGCTCGATGGCGGCGGCGGTGGCGGAGGCACGTCCGGTGGGCCGCCGAGCCTCGCTACCGCACCAGCAAAGAAGAAGGCCGCGGCAAACACCATCGAGAACGAGCTGGAACCGGACACGGCGAAGGCCGCCAAGGTGGCCGACGCCGCCACGACCGCTGCCGTCGGCGGCTTCGAGGGCTGGGCGACCGCGGCAGGCCTGAAGACGGTCGAGACCACCTGGGACAGCCAGGTGAAGACACTCCTCGCCCGCCTCGCCTCCGAGAAGACCGCCCTGCGCAGCACCGCGCTCACGTTCGGCCAGCAGGAGCTCGACAACCGGGCCCGTCTCGCCGGGGTCAGGCCGACCTCGCGCATCGAGCAGTACTGAGGGGGCGGACGTACATGCTGACGTACTCCGAGATCATGACGACCGACCTGGGCAAGCTCGCCACCACCGCCGACAAGTGGACCGAGATGGCGGGCGACCTGAAGAAGGTCGAGGAGCGCTACCGCGACAGCGTCGAATCGCTGACGACCTCCCAGGCCTGGCTGGGCGAGAGCGCCACCGCCGCGCAGACCAACTTCGCGGCCACCCGCTACGAGTACCAGGCCGCCCAGACCCAGGCGAAGGCCACCGCGACGGTGCTGCGCAACGCCCACGAGCAGTTCACCGAGCTGAAGAAGCAGCTGGAGAACGCCCGCGCCGACGCCGTCAAGGCCGGGATGAAGGTGTCCGAGCAGGGCCGGGTCGCCTACGACTACGAGCGGCTCTCGCCGAGCGAGCGCAGCGCCCTGCACCACGACCCGGACGGCGCCAAGAGCGTGCGGGAGGCCGAGACGGCCTGGACCGAGCACATCGACGGCTGCGTCAAGGCCTTCGACCTCGCCGACCAGGACCTGAAGAAGGACCTGGAGGCCGTGGTCAAGGACGGCCAGGGCAACAAGAACGACGCCACCGCCGGCACCGGGTTCAACGGTGACGCCGGGAAGGTCGCCGCGGCCGACGACAAGGCCAAGGACGACCGGATGAACCTGGCCTGGCTGAAGATGAAGGACGACGAGACGCTCGACGACTACGTCCAGCGGCTCCAGCGCGACGGCATCGCCAAGCTCACCGGCAACGAGAAGCTGGCCGACCTGGTCGCCGGGTTCACCAAGGGCACCGTCACGGCGGGCGCGTTCGCGGGCGCCCTGACCGCGGCCGGCCTGTACTCGTACAAGCTGTCCAAGGCGATCCGGCCGCCGTTCGTCCACCCCACCGCGCCCGGCACCTTCCTGTCCAAGCACTTCAACATGCGGCTCGCGGGCGCGGCTCCCGGCAGCCTGCTCAGCAAGGTGCCGCCGGGTCTCGCGACCGCGCTGACCGGCTCGGACGAGGCCGCCATGCTCGGCGGGTTCATGCGCAACGGCGCCTTCTTCATGCCGACCGCCGCCGAGGCCAACCTCCTGAAGGTCGCGCAGAACGGCGGTCTCGCCAACGCCGCCAAGGCGGCCGGCGTACTGCGCGGCGCCGGTGTCGTCGGCGGCGTCGCGGCCACCGCGTACGGCATCGCCAACCTCACCACGTACAACACGGACATGATCAAGGCCGACCCGGCGAAGTTCGCCTCGGACCTCACCGGAACGGCGTTCAGCGCCTCGATGACGGCCCTGACCGTCGCCCCGACCCCGGTCACCCTCGGCCTCGCCGTCGGCACCGGCGTGGCCTACGGAGCCGCGCTGATCTGGGACAACCACGAGGCCATCGGGAAGGGTATCGAGCAGGCCGGGGACTGGATCGGCGACAAGGCCTCCGACGTGGGCTCCGGGATCGCGAGCGGAGCGAAGAAGCTGGGCAGTGCCCTGAACCCCTTCGACTGACCCCGGCCGCGACACCCCGAGATCCCTGAGACCGAAGAGGAATCCGTTCATGCACACCCAGGTCAGCCCGTTCGAACTCCAGGCGTGGAAGGAGGGGAACCGGCACCACTACAGCGCGGGCTGGAAGGGGGTCTCGCCGGAGTTCGGCGAGATCACGCTGACGGCGCCCCTCCCCCGCGCCAACCCCGAGACGCTCGTCTCGGAGGTGCGCGGCGGGCTGCTCCCCGTGGCCTCTTTCGAGGCCCGCGGGATGCACGCCGAGGGGCTCAAGCTGCCGACCCTGAACCGGTCCACGCTGCGGGTCGGCGACCGGATGGTGTACGTGACGCGGAACCGGTTCGGCGCCACGCTCGACCAGCGCGCCCTGACGATGAAGTACGCGGGCGACCGGTACCGGCTCGCGGCCCTCGACAAGAACGCCTACGTGCTGACCCGCGAGCCCGACGACGAGGACCCGGGGGTCAGGATCACCGTCCGCGAGTCGGGGCGCGGCAAGAACCGCCGGCTCTCCGTGCGGGTCGAGGGGCGCGCGGAGGGCGGCGACCTGGCCCTGGGTCTGATCTTCGCGGGCGTCGACCGGTCGGCCCTGACCCGGATCGGCGCGGTGAAGGCGGGCATCTCCCGCGTGACCCACTTCTGGACCGAGGCGACGTACTGATTCCCGACCCGGACCCCCTCCGTTCCCGACCCGAACCCCCTCCGCCGCCCCGCCCGGGCTCCCGCCGTCGTACACGCCCGGGCTCCCGCCGTCGTACACGCCGCACCACCCGCCCCACGCAGCGCGCCCGCCCCACGCAGCGCACCGGCCCCACGCAGCGCACCTGCCGCACCCGCCCTACCCGCCCTACCCGAGTGAGCGACACATGCCTTCCTTCGACGTGACCCGTTCCCGTTTCCGGCTGGCCGACGACGAGGTCTTCGTCCTCGCCCAGCTGGCGACCGGTCAGCCGGTCCCGGAGTCCATGGCGCCCGCCGAGGCGCGGCTCCGGGACGCCGGGCTCATGAGCGGGGCCGGGGAGCTGTCCACGCTCCTGCTGCCCCTGATGCAGACCCTCGTCAACCCCTCCGTGATCGTCTCCCTCGAAGCGGGGGGCCGACAGGGCACCCTGCACCACGGGCTGCTCATCGGCGACGACCACGTCGTCTGTCACGAGACCTGGCCGGGCGAGGAGGAGGCGGTCTACCGGCTCGTCGAGCCGCGGACCACGGTGTGGACGCTGGCCGACCTGATCGCCCTGCGCCAGTCCGACGCGGCGGGCGTCGACAAGGCCGGGGAGCAGGTCGTCGAGACGACCATCGGCGTCCTCGAGGCGGGCCTCCAGGCCCTGGAGAAGGCCGCGTCGACACCCGGCGCGGACGAGCGGCACCTGGTCGTCGAGGCGCTGCGCGCGGCCGGGGCGGCGGAGGGCACCGCCACGCTGCTCGCACAGCTGATCGTGGAGGTGCGCTCCAACTGGCGGATGACCGCGGCCTGGCAGGGCCGCCAGGAGGGGGTGGCGGGTGTGACGGCCCGCGTGGTCGCCGCCTGGGACTGCGGTCCGCTCGGCTACTGGCTGCGCGAGCTGCCCGCCGAGCCGGTCGCGGAGGGCGAGGTGACGGCCGGCAGCCCGTTCCGGCTGCGCCGCGTCGCCCCGAAGCGGATCTGGCAGGAGCTCACCGGCCTGCTCCCGGACGAGTCGGAGATCGTCCGGCGAGAGGCCCCGGCGCAGGCGTAGCGGGCCGCGCCGCGGAGCTCGTACGAGAGAAGGCGTCGGCCCGCCCACGGCCCCCGCGGGCGGTCCCCGCCGATGAGGGCCGCCTGCGGGGCCGGTGCCGTCAGCCCCGCTTCGGGGGCGCGATGCCCAGCACCCGGTCCTTCAGCGCCGGGAACTGCTCGCGGGTCGCCGTGACCTTCGCCGGGTCCAGGACCACCCGGAGGATCTCCTCGTCCGGGCCCGCCTCGGCGAGGGTCTCGCCCCAGGGGTCGACGACGATCGAGTGCCCGGCCTGCTCCACCCCCGCGTGCGTGCCCGCCGTACCGCAGGCGAGGACGTACGCCTGGTTCTCGACGGCGCGGGCCCGGGCGAGCAGGCTCCAGTGGGCGCGGCGGCGGGCCGGCCAGCCGGCCGGGACGACGAAGGCCTGGGCGCCCGCGTCGACCAGCCCGCGGAACAGCTCGGGGAAGCGCAGGTCGTAGCAGGTGCCGACGCCGACGGTGAGGTGCGGCAGGTCGACGGTGACCAGGTCCTCCCCGGCGGCCATCATCACCGCCTCGCCCTTGTCGAAGCCGAAGCGGTGGATCTTGCGGTAGGAGGCGGCGAGTTCGCCGTCGGGGGAGAGGACCAGCGAGGTGTTGTACAGCGCCCCGCCCTCCGCCTCGACGAACGAACCGGCGTGCAGCCAGACCCCGGCGTCGCGCGCGGCGGCGGCCATCGCGCGGTGGGTGGGGCCGTTCAGCGGCTCGGACTCGGCGGCGAAGGACTCGTACGCGAAGGCCCCCATGGGCCACAGTTCCGGCAGGACGACGAGGTCGGCGCGGCCGGACTCCTCCCGTACGAGACGGGCCACTCGGGCTCGTCGGGCGTCGACCGGTTCGTCCGGGTCTACCGCGATCTGGATCAGCGAGGCGCGCACACTACCACCGTCCTGGCATTCGAGCCGTCAACACCGGCCTACGATCGTCACACGAAAGCACTGCCGGGGTGCCTTCGGGCAGCGTAACTTAGCGTCCGAGCCTCCCACCCAGTCGTGTTTTCAGCCCGCGCACCGAAGAACCGCCGAGGGGTCCCGTGACCGTCCATCCCAGCCTCCAGAACTACGCCGACGCCTGGACCCACTCCATCGAGGCGATAGCCGAGCTGGTGCAGCCGCTCGTGGAGGGCGAGTGGAACCGGCCCACACCGTGCCCCGGCTGGTCGGTGCGGGACATCGTGTCCCATGTGATCGGCATGGAGACCGAGATGCTCGGCGACCCGCGCCCGATCCACTCCCTGCCGCGCGATCTCTACCACGTACGCAGTGACTTCGCGCGCTACATGGAGGTCCAGGTCGACGTGCGGCGGCACCACACCGCGCCGGAGATGACCTCGGAGCTGGAGTACATCCTGATCCGCCGGGCCCGGCAGCTCCGCAACGAGAACCGCTCCCCCGAGCACCTGATCCGCGCCCCCCTCGGCGCCGAGCAGTCCCTGGAACTGGCGTACCGGATGCGGGCCTTCGACGTGTGGGTGCACGAGCAGGACCTGCGGGTCGCGCTCGGCACGCCGGGCAACCTGGACTCGGCGGGCGCCCACGTGACGCGTGACGTGCTCCTGGAGGCCCTGCCGAAGGTCGTCGCCAAGGACGCGGGAGCGCCCGCCTCTTCGGCCGTCGTCGTCGACGTCAGCGGCCCGCTGGAGTTCCTGCGGACGGTACGGGTCGACGCGGAGGGCCGGGGTTCCATCGACGGCGCGCCCTCGCTGGGTCCCGCGGTGACGCTCGCGACGGACTGGGAGACGTTCGTGCGTCTCGCCTGCGGCCGGGTCCGGCCGGCCGATGTGGCCGACCGGGTCAAGACGGAGGGCGACGAGGCGCTGGCGCAGGCCATCCTCGACAACTTCGCGGTGACTCCCCGCTAGTTCGGCCCCGCGGCGGCTCGCACCCCGGTGCTGCGCTGTCCGGCGGTCTTGCCTAGACGGGTACGTGTACGGCTTCCACCCTGCTGGCGACGAGCCGGTCCCGTTCCCTGCGGTGGGTACGGGCCTTGAGGCGCAGGATCTGCACGACGCCCAGGGCCTCCAGGACGAAGACCGACGAGAACGCGATCCGGTAGTTGTCACCGGTCGCGTCGAGCAGCACGCCCACGGCGAGCAGCGTCGTCATCGAGGCCACGAAGCCGCCCATGTTGACGATGCCGGACGCGGTGCCCTGACGCTCCGGCGGGTTCGCCGGGCGGGCGAAGTCGAAGCCGATCATCGAGGCCGGTCCGCAGGCGCCGAGGACCAGGCAGAGGGTGACGAGCAGCCACATCGGGGCGTGGTCGCCGGGGTACGCGAGGGTGGTCGCCCACAGCAGGGCGGTGGCGGCGACCGTGCCGAGGGCGAGCGGGGCGCGGGCCGTGTGGTGGCGGGCGATGATCTGCCCGTACGCGAGGCCGACGACCATGTTCGACAGGACGACCAGGGTGAGCAGGGTCCCCGCCGTCGACCGGGACAGTCCCTGCGCCTCGACCAGGTACGGCAGTCCCCACAGCAGCAGGAAGACCATCGCGGGGAACTGGGTGGTGAAGTGCACCCACATGCCGAGCCGGGTGCCGGGTTCCCGCCAGGACTCGGCGATCTGACGGCGTACGAAGGCGGCGCCCGCGTGGGTGGCGGGCTGCGGTTCGTATCCCTCGGGGTGGTCCTTGAGGAAGAGCAGCAGCAGGACCAGGACGACGACGCCGGCGAGGGAGCTGCCGACGAAGGTGGTCGTCCAGCCGAGGCCGTGCAGGGCGCGGGCGATGAAGACGGTGGAGACCAGGTTGCCGGCCATGCCGAAGAGCGCGGCGACCTGGCCGATGAGCGGGCCGCGGCGGGCCGGGAACCAGCGGCTGCCGAGCCGCAGGACGCTGATGAAGGTCATGGCGTCGCCGCAGCCGAGCAGTGCCCGGGAGGCGAGCGCGGTGCCGTAAGAGGGGGAGAGCGCGAAGCCCAGCTGGCCGAGGGTGAAGAGGACGACGCCGAGGGCGAGGACCTTCTTGGTGCCGAGGCGGTCGACCATGAGGCCGACGGGTATCTGCATGCCCGCGTAGACGAGCAGCTGGAATATGGAGAAGGTGGAGAGCGCGGAGGCGTTGACGTCGAAGCGGTCGGCGGCGTCGAGTCCGGCGACCCCGAGGGACGTGCGGAAGATGACGGCGACGAAGTAGACGGCGACACCGACGCCCCAGACGAGGGCGGCCCGGCGGCCGCCGGGCGGATCGCCGGGGAGGGTGACGGCGGAGCCGTGGCCGTTGCGGTTGCTCATCGGTCCTCACCCCGGACCAGGACCTTGACCCAGCTGAGGTGCTGGCGGACGCAGTGCGCCGCGCCCTCGGCGTCGCCGGCTCTTATCCGGTCGAGGATCTCGGCGTGCTCGGTGATGTTCTTGGCGACGCGGTCGGGCTGGGACTGCATCACGGCGACGCCCATCCGCAGCTGGCGGTCGCGGAGCTGGTCGTAGAGGCGGGAGAGGATCTGGTTGCCGGCGTGCTGCACGATCTCGGCGTGGAAGCACCGGTCGGTGGCCGCCACCTCGGCGAGGTCCCCGGCCGCGGCGCGCAGCTTCTGCTCCGCCAGGAGCTCCTCAAGGCGCTCGACGAGCGAGGCGGGCGCGGGCACGGCCCGGCGGACGGCGAACTCCTCGACGAGCAGCCGGGTCTCGACGACGTCGGCGATCTCCTGCGCCGAGACGGCGAGGACGAGGGCGCCCTTCTTCGGGTAGAGCCTGAGCAGCCCTTCCATCTCCAGCTTGAGCAGCGCCTCGCGGACCGGTGTCCGTGACACCCCCACGGCAAGGGCCAGTTCGCCCTCGGTGAGAAGGGTGCCTCCCTCGTAGCGCCGGTCGAGGACGGCCTGCTTGACGTGCATGTAGACACGATCGGCCGCGGGGGGCTGCCTGGTGGGCTGCGGGGCGGGACCGGCTGGCGCTGAGGGCATGCGCACAGAATAGATACAACAGAGGTGCAACAGAGAGCCCCGTCCACATCATGGACGGGGCCTCATGTTTCACGTGAAACGGGCGAACCCGCGCACTACGCCCAGCTGATCAGCCGCTTCGGCTGCTCCAGGATCGCGGCGACGTCCGCCAGGAACTTGGAGCCGAGCTCGCCGTCGACCAGCCGGTGGTCGAAGGAGAGGGCCAGCGTCGTGACCTGGCGCGGCTTCACCTTGCCCTTGTGGACCCAGGGCTGGAGCTTGATCGCACCGACCGCGAGGATCGCGGACTCGCCGGGGTTCAGGATGGGCGTACCGGTGTCGACGCCGAAGACGCCGACGTTGGTGATGGTGAAGGTGCCGCCCTGCATCGCCGCCGGGGTCGTCTTCCCCTCGCGGGCCGTGGAGATCAGCTCGCTCAGCGACGCCGAGAGCTCGGGCAGGGTCTGCGCGTGCGCGTCCTTGATGTTCGGCACGAGCAGACCGCGCGGGGTGGCCGCGGCGATGCCCAGGTTCACGTAGTGCTTGAGGACGATCTCCTGCGCCGCCTCATCCCAGGCCGCGTTGATCTCCGGGTTGCGCCGGACGGCGACCAGGACGGCCTTGGCGATGAGGAGCAGCGGGTTGACCCGCAGGCCCGCCATGTCCGTACCGGACTTGAGCTCCTCGACCAGCTTCATCGTGCGCGTGATGTCGAAGGTCACGAACTCGGTGACGTGCGGGGCGGTGAAGGCCGAGCCGACCATCGCCGCCGCCGTGGCCTTCCGTACACCCTTGACGGGGACACGGGTCTCCCGGGCGTCGGTCGACACGACGGGAGCGGCCTGCACGGCCGCCGGGGCGGCCACGGGCTGGGCCACGGGCGCCGGGGCCGGGGCCTCGACGGCCGGCGCGGACACCGGAGCGGCCGCCGCGTGGACGTCCTCCCGGGTGATGATGCCGTCCGGGCCCGTCGGGACGACCGTCGCCAGGTCGACGCCGAGGTCCTTCGCGAGCTTCCGGACCGGCGGCTTCGCCAGCGGTCGCCCGGCGCCGTGCCCGTGCCCGTTGAGCTGCTCCGGCACGGAGACCGGAACGGCGACGGGGACGGCGGCCGGAGCGGCCTGCGCCGGAGCGGCGGGAGCGGCCGGGACCGCCCCCTGCGCCGCCTTCCGCGGGCGCCGCTTGGTGGAACTGGCGGCCACGCCGTAGCCGACGAGGACCGGCGTACGGCCCTGCGGCTCGGCCGCCTCCTCCTCGGCGGCCGGGGCGACCGGAGCGGGCGCCGCGGCCTGGGCGACCGGAGCGGCCTCGGCCACCGGCGCCTCGGGCGCGGCCCCGCCGCCGACGTTCACCGAGATGATGACCTGGCCGACGTCGACCGTGGTCCCCTCGGGGAAGCGCAGCTCGTGGACCGTGCCGTCGAACGGGATCGGCAGCTCGACCGCGGCCTTGGCAGTCTCGACCTCGCACACGACCTGGCCGTCCTCAACCGTGTCACCGGGCTGGACGTACCACTTGAGGATCTCGGCCTCGGTGAGGCCCTCGCCCACATCGGGCATCTTGAATTCGCGGATCGTCACGGTGCTCTCCTCAGTACGCCAGCGAGCGGTCGACGGCGTCGAGCACGCGATCCAGACCCGGCAGGTACTCCTCCTCCAGGCGCGCCGGCGGGTACGGCGCGTGGTAGCCGCCGACCCGCAGGACGGGAGCCTCCAGGTGGTAGAAGCTGCGCTCGGTGATCCGGGCGGCGATCTCCGCGCCGGCGCCGTAGAAGACCGGGGCCTCGTGGACCACCACGAGGTGGCCGGTCTTCTCGACGGACCGCTGGATGGCGTCGAAGTCGATCGGGGACATCGAGCGGAGGTCCAGGACCTCGACCGACTTGCCCTCCTCCTGGGCGGCCGCGGCGGCCTCCAGGCAGACCTTCACCATCGGCCCGTACGCGGCGAGCGTCAGGTCGCTGCCCTCGCGCGCCACCCGGGCGTCGTGGAGCGCGCCGGGGATGGCCTCGGTGTCGACCTCGCCCTTGTCCCAGTAGCGGCGCTTGGGCTCGAAGAAGATGACCGGGTCGTCGCTCTGGATGGCCTGCTGGAGCATCCAGTAGGCGTCCGACGAGTTGGACGGCGAGACGACCTTGAGGCCCGGGACGTGCGCGAAGAGCGCCTCGGGGGACTCGGAGTGGTGCTCGACCGCGCCGATGCCGCCGCCGTACGGGATACGGATGACGACGGGCATCTTGACCTTGCCGAGCGCACGGGCGTGCATCTTGGCGAGCTGCGTGACGATCTGGTCGTACGCGGGGAAGACGAAACCGTCGAACTGGATCTCGACGACCGGGCGGTAGCCGCGCAGGGCCAGACCGATCGCGGTGCCGACGATGCCGGACTCGGCGAGCGGCGAGTCGATGACCCGGTCCTCGCCGAAGTCCTTCTGCAGACCGTCGGTGACCCGGAAGACACCGCCGAGCTTGCCGACGTCCTCGCCCATGATGAGGACCTTGGGGTCGGTCTCCAGCGCCTTGCGGAGCGACTCGTTGAGCGCCTTGGCGAGCGGAAGCTTCTGTACAGCCATGGTTACTTGACCTCGCCATCCGCGAAGGACGCCTGGTAGGCGGCGAACTGCGCGCGCTCCTCGTCGACGAGCGAGTGCCCGTCCGCGTACACATTGTCGAAGATCGCCATGTCGTCCGGGTCGGGCATGTTGCGCACACCCTCGCGGACGCGCTTGCCGAGCGCCTCGCTCTCGGCCTCCAGGGCCTCGAAGAAGGCCTCGTCGGCGTGCCCCTCCCTCTCCAGGTACGCCTTGAGGCGCAGGATCGGGTCCTTGGCCTCCCAGGCCTCCCGCTCCTCGTCCCGGCGGTACTTCGTCGGGTCGTCGGAGGTGGTGTGGGCACCCATGCGGTAGGTGAAGGCCTCGACGAGGGTCGGGCCCTCGCCGCGGCGGGCGCGCTCCAGGGCGGAGCGGGTGACCGCGAGGCAGGCCAGGACGTCGTTGCCGTCGACCCGGACGCCCGGGAAGCCGAAGCCGCGGGCGCGCTGGTAGAGCGGGACGCGGGTCTGCTTCTCGGTGGGCTCGGAGATCGCCCACTGGTTGTTCTGGCAGAAGAACACGACGGGCGCGTTGTAGACCGCGGAGAAGGTGAACGCCTCGTTGACGTCGCCCTGACTGGAGGCACCGTCACCGAAGTAGGCGATCACGGCGGAATCCGCGCCGTCCTTGGCGATACCCATCGCATACCCCGTGGCGTGCAGGGTCTGGGAGCCGATGACGATCGTGTAGAGGTGGAAATTGTTGCTGTTGGGATCCCAGCCACCGTGGTTCACACCGCGGAACATTCCCAGCAGATTCGTCGGGTCGACGCCGCGGACCCACGCGACACCGTGTTCGCGATAGGTCGGAAAGACGTAGTCGTCGTCCCGCAGGGCGCGGCCCGAACCGATCTGCGCGGCCTCCTGGCCGAGCAGCGAGGCCCACAGGCCCAGCTCGCCCTGACGCTGCAGCGAGGTCGCCTCGGCGTCGAAGCGACGGGTGAGGACCATGTCGCGGTAGAGACCGCGCAGTTCCTCGGCGCTCAGGTCGATGTCGTAATCGGGGTGCTGGACGCGCTCTCCCTCGGGCGTCAGCAGCTGGACGAGCTCGGGCTCTGCGCCCTGCGCTGCCGGTGCCTTCTTCGCGCTTGCGGCGCTGGTGGTGCGCTTGGCGCCGCTGCTGCGTCGCGTCGTCTTGCGCGCGGCAGTGCTCTCCACGGTCACGTGCGTGCTCCTCCGTCGGTCCGGCCTCCGGGTTCGCCGGTAAGCCAGTGCGGCTCCGCCTTATCCGTACCCTTCGCACGGGGTGGGTGCGACGCGGCCGGAGTCGGGCGTGACAGGTGCCCCGGCGAGCGCCGTCATAGGCACGTTACCCATAGTGCGGCATTCCCGCGAAACCCCACTTGACCTGCGATTTTGCTTGGATTTCCAAGTAAATCGAGAAAAGGGGACTCGCTGCTGGTCAGCGCATGGACAACGGCCCGACGCCGTCGTCGGAACATCCGGCACGTTATCCCGCGCACCCCGGGCGCGGGAAGAGCCAATATGTGAGACTGACTGCGTGCGCGAAGAAGGAAAAATCCGGGTATTTCTGCTGGACGACCATGAAGTGGTCCGGCGCGGCGTCCACGAGCTGCTCTCCGTGGAGGACGACATCGAGGTGGTCGGGGAGGCCGGGACGGCGGCGGACGCGCTGGTCAGGATCCCCGCGACCCGTCCCGACGTCGCCGTGCTCGACGTCCGGCTGCCGGACGGCAGCGGGGTGGAGGTGTGCCGGGAGATCCGTTCGCAGGACGAGGGCATCAAGTGCCTGATGCTGACCTCGTACGCGGACGACGAGGCGCTCTTCGACGCGATCATGGCCGGGGCCTCGGGTTACGTCCTCAAGGCCATCCGCGGCAACGAACTCCTGAGCGCGGTACGCGACGTGGCGGCCGGCAAGTCGCTGCTCGACCCGGTGGCGACCGCCCGCGTCCTGGAGCGGCTGCGCGACGGCAACAATCCGAAGGGTGACGACAAGCTCGCCAACCTGACGGAGCAGGAGCGCAGGATCCTGGACCTGATCGGCGAGGGCCTGACCAACCGGGTCATCGGCGAGCGGCTCCACCTCGCGGAGAAGACCATCAAGAACTATGTCTCCAGCCTGCTGTCGAAGCTGGGCATGGAGCGGCGCTCGCAGGCCGCCGCCTACGTGGCGCGGCTCCAGGCGGAGCGCCACTGACGCACGGCGGGGCCCCGGAGCCGGCCGCGCGCCGTCGTGACGCCGGACCGGCCGTTCGGGGCCCTCACCCGTACGGGCCAGAGCGCGGCCGGCCGCCCCGATTCGGGACCTACGTCCCCGCGAAACCGGGGCAGGGGCCCCTTCTCCGACACGGTGCCGGTGGCGGAGAGTGGATGCCATGTCCACCGACGAGATCCGCGCCATCGAGTTGCTCGGCCGTGTGTCGTACGGCCGGGTGGCGACGAGCATGCGGGCGATGCCGTTCGTCGCCCCCGCCCGCCACATCGTGGCCGACGGCCGCGTCCTGATCCGGCTGCACCGGGGCCTCGGCTACCACCGCGCCTGCAACGGCAGCGTCGTCGCCTACGGTGCGGACAACTTCAGCTCCGGGTCCGCGAACCTCTGGTCCGTGCAGTTCACCGGCACCGCCGAGATCGTCGAGCCGACCGCGGAGGAGCTCGCGGAGTTCGGTGCCGAGCCCGAGCTGGTGGACGGCGAGGCCTTCGACCCGGTCTACATGCGGATCGAACCGCAGTTCGTGACGGTGCACGCGCTCGACTACGCGAGCGAGACCCCGGGGACCCGCCCCGCCCCCCACTCCGTCCGGCGACACCTCCACCACGTAGCGTGATCTAACATCTGGCGGGTGCCGCGCTCATCTGAAACGCTCACTCCACCGGCCGGACCGCCCACCCCCCGGCCCGGCGCTCGACCGGGCGCCGCCCGGCCCGCCGGCGCCCCACCCGCCGGCGCCCCACCCGCCGGCGCCCCACCCGCCGGCGCCCGGCCCGCCGGCGCCCCACCCGCCGGCGCCCGGCCCGCCGTCGCCCCACCCGCCGGCGCTCCTCCCGAGCCACTGGCCGGTGTTCCTCCCGTCCCACCTGCCGGCGCTCCTCCCGTCCCACCGGTCGGCGCCCTGCTCCGCCGCCACCGGCACGCCGGAGAACCCCTCTCCTGCGTGCCCGTCGCCGAGGGGCTGCTCAACCGCGGCTTCCGCCTCTCCACCACCCGCGGCACCTACTTCCTCAAGCAGCACCTCGACGCCCCCACCGCCGACCGCGCCACCATCGCCCGGCAGCACCGCGCCACCCAGCGGCTGCACGCCCTCGGTCTGCCCGTCGCCCCGCCGCTGCCCGACACCACCGGCCGCACGGTCGCCGTCGTCGACGGCCACTGCTACGCCCTGCACCCCTGGGTCGACGGCCGCCACCGCGACGGCGCCCAGCTCTCCACGGGCTGCTCCCGGCGCCTCGGCACCCTCCTCGGACAGGTCCACACCGCCCTGGACCGGGTCATGGAGCCCTCAGGGCCCGACGGGGCGCCCGGCGTCACCGCCGACGACGGTGTCTGCGCCAGCGCCGACCTCCAGGACACCTTCCGGGCCATCGACGAGCTGATCCGCCTGGCCCGCGCCCACCGCCCCCGCGACAGCTTCGACGCGCTCGCCGAGCACCGGCTCAGGGAGCGCCGCCGGCTTCTCGCCCAGCACGCCCACCACCGGCCGCCGCCCGCCGCGGCCGCCGGCTGGGTGCACGGCGACTTCCACCCGCTGAACCTGCTCTACCGGGGCGCCGAGCCCGCCGCGATCATCGACTGGGACCGGCTCGGGGTCCGCCCGAGGGCCGAGGAGGCGGTCAGGGCCGCCGCCATCTTCTTCGTACGGCCGGGAGGTGAGCTGGCCCTGGAGAAGGTGCGGGCGTACGCGCGCGCGTACCGGCGGGCGACCGGCGCCGACCGCGCCGAGCTGGCGGCGGCGGCGCACCGGGTGTGGTGGGAGCGGCTCAACGACTTCTGGACCCTGCGCTGGCGCTACCAGCTGCACGACCGAAGGGCCGACCCGCAGTTTCCTGCGGTGTCGGCCCTGGCGGTCTGGTGGACCCGCGAGTACGAGGCGGTGAGCGACGCGTTCGCGGGGTGAGGCGGCGTCCGGGCCGGGGGCCCGGGCCGAGCCCGGTCAGCCGGTCTCGGTGCCGTCCGTCGGCGGCGGGTCCGAGTTGTTGCCGCCCCCGGTGGGATCGGTGGTCGTGCCGGTCGACGGCGGGTCCGTGGGATCGGTGGGCGGATCCGTCGGCTCCGTCGGCTCGTCCGTGGGCTCCGTCGGCGGCTCGGTCGTCTTCGACGGCTCGGTCGTCGGCGGAGTCGTGGTCGGCGGCCGGGTCGTCGGCTGGTACGTGGTCGGCGGCGGCCACGGCGCCTCCGTGACGCCCCCGTCCGACGTGCCCGGGTCGGTCGACGGCTGCTCGGAGGGCTCCTCCGAGGGCGTCGGCTCCTCCGACTGCGTCGACGGCGAGGTCGAGACCGTCGGCGTCGGCGTGCCGCCCTTCTGGTTGCCCGTGTCGCCCGCCTTGTCCAGGGCGTAGACGACACCGGCGACGACCGCGACCAGCGCGAGCGCGGCGAACAGCCAGATCTTGCCGCGGCGGCCGTTGCCCCCGCTGTGCGAGCCGTACGGACCGTCCTGGCCGTAGCCGCCGTTCCCGCCCGTACCGCTGTCGTAGCCGCCGTACCCGCCGACGCCGCCGTCCTCCGGGTTCCGCGGCGGAAGGATCGGGCCCTGCGCGGTCTCGCCGTGCATGGGGTGGCCCATCGCGGTCGTCGCGGCCATGCCGCCGACCGGGGTGTGCCCGCCTTCGTGCGCCTCGACCGGCCCGGTGTTCCACGTGCCGGTGTGACCGCCCTGCTGCTGCAGCATCTGCAGGCCGTACTGGATGAGGCCGCGCATCTCCTCGGCGCTCTGGAACCGGTCGTCCGGGTCCTTCGCGAGCGAGCGCATCACCAGGCCGTCCAGCTCCGGCGGCACGGACTGCGTGACGTCGGACGGCGGGACCGGCGCGTCCTGGACGTGCTGGTACACGACGGACAGCGGGGTCTCGCCGGTGAACGGGGGCCGCAGCGCGAGGAGTTCGTAGAGGAGGCAGCCCGTCGCGTACAGGTCGGAGCGGTGGTCGACGGCCTTGCCGAGCGCCTGCTCCGGGGAGAGGTACTGCGGGGTGCCCATGACCATGCCGGTCTGGGTCATCGTCGACTGCGCGCCGTGCAGGGCGCGGGCGATGCCGAAGTCCATGACCTTCACGGCGCCGCCGTGGGTGATGATCACGTTCGCCGGCTTGATGTCGCGGTGCACGATGCCGTGCTGGTGCGAGTAGGCCAGCGCCTCCAGGACTCCGGAGACGATGATGAGGGCCTGCTCGGGCCCGGGGGCCTCGGCGCTCAGCAGCAGGTCGCGGATGGTGCGGCCCTCGACCAGCTCCATCACGATGTACGGCACGGGCCGGCCGGCGACGAGGTCCTCGCCGGAGTCGTAGACCGCGACGATGGCGTGGTGGTTGAGCCCGGCGACGGACTGCGCCTCACGGGTGAAGCGGGCCTTGGAGACCGGGTCCTCGGCGAGATCGGCGCGCAGGAGCTTGACCGCGACCGTACGGCCGAGCCGTACGTCCTCGGCCGCGAAGACCTCCGCCATGCCGCCGCGTCCCAGACGGTGCGTCAGGCGGTAGCGGCCGTCGCCGACGACCCCGCCGACGCCCCAGGACTCCGCCGACGAGTCGGGCACACCGCCGCCTGCTCCGGATTCGGGTGCCATCAGTCCTCGCCGTCGTCTGTCGTGCCGTGTCCAGTCGTCACGCTACAGGCTCCGTACGACACCACGGTCCGAGATGGACCGGCCATCCAATCCCTTCCACGTACACCTGTGCAAATTCGGCAGGATTCCTCCGCCCCCGCCGAAACGGTTCGGGGGACCTTCCTGTGCGGAGGGTCACGGAACGGGCACCTGGCTTGACGTGTCACTGCCCTCGGGCAGACTTGGCCAGGAAATTCCGGATCGACGCCGCCACGCGCGCGTATGGGGGAGCACAGATGAGCCAGGACGGCGCACAGGGCCGCTATGCGGGCGGTTCGGTCGCGGGCGGCCGGTACCAGCTGCGCGACCTTCTCGGCGAGGGCGGCATGGCGTCGGTCTACCTGGCCTACGACAGCGCACTCGACCGCCAGGTCGCCATCAAGACGCTGCACACCGAGCTCGGCCGTGAGCAGTCCTTCCGTGAGCGCTTCCGCCGCGAGGCGCAGGCGGTCGCGAAGCTGTCGCACACCAACATCGTCTCGGTCTTCGACACCGGCGAGGACACCCTCGACGGCGCCGTCATGCCGTACATCGTCATGGAGTACGTGGAGGGGCAGCCGCTCGGCTCGGTCCTCGCCTCGGACATCCAGCAGTACGGCGCGATGCCGGCCGACAAGGCGCTGAAGGTCACGGCCGACGTGCTCGCCGCCCTCGAGGTCAGCCACGAGATGGGGCTGGTCCACCGCGACATCAAGCCCGGCAACGTGATGCAGACCAAGCGCGGCGTGGTCAAGGTCATGGACTTCGGCATCGCGCGGGCCATGCAGTCCGGCGTCACGTCGATGACGCAGACCGGCATGGTCGTCGGCACCCCTCAGTACCTCTCCCCCGAGCAGGCCCTCGGGCGCGCGGTGGACGCCCGCTCCGACCTCTACTCGGTCGGCATCATGCTCTTCCAGCTGCTGACCGGCCGGCTCCCCTTCGACGCCGACTCCCCGCTGGCCATCGCCTACGCGCACGTGCAGGAGGAGCCGGTCGCCCCGTCGACGGTCAACCGGGCCGTGACGCCGGCGATGGACGCACTCGTCGCCCGCGCGCTGCGAAAGAACCCGAACGAGCGGTTCCCGAGCGCGGCCGCGATGCGCGACGAGTGCCTCCGGGTGCTCTCCGCCGGCCAGACCGGTGCCCCGGTGATCGTCCCCGGCGGTCCCGTCACCAGCGGTGCGGGCGTCGGCTCCGCGGTCTTCCCGCCCGTCGGCCAGACCCCGCCGCCGGCCCCGCATTCCGCACCGCACGGGGTGCAGCACCCCTACCAGCCGCCGACGCCGGGACCGTACGGTCCGGCGACCCCGGCGCCCGCCTCTTCGTACGGCTATCCGCAGCAGGCGCCGACGCCCGCTCCGGCGTACCACACCCAGGCCCCCGCCCCGCAGGGCCCGTACCAGGCGCCCACCCCCGCGCCGTACGCCCCGGTCCACACCCCCGCGCCCACCCCGACGGGTGGCGGCTCGCGGCGGAACACGCCGGTGATCGTGGGCGCGGCCCTCGTCGCCCTGCTCGCGATCGGCGGCCTCGTCGCCTTCCTCAACCGGGACGACAAGGACACCCCCGAGGCCGGAGGCACGGGCGGCACGGAGACCCGGCAGAGCCAGTCGGCGGCCCCCGGCCACAAGGGCCCGGACCTGACCAAGACGATCGACCCGAAGAAGTGCAGCCAGCCGACGGAGTCGAGCGACGACCCGGAGAAGTTCGAGGTCCCCAACTTCACCTACAAGAACATCTACTCGGTGAAGGACTGCGTACGAGCAGCGGGCTGGAAGATCATGACGCAGACCCCGGTGGACGAGTCCACGTACGGCGAGGGCACGGTCCTTGAGCAGTACCCGCCGGCCGGCGAGGACATCACCGACAAGGACGCCGAGTTCACCCTGAAGATCTCGACGGGCAACCCGCCGCAGTAGGACGGATCCGCCCCTGCCCACGGACTCGTCCGTGCCGCTGCGGGGCCCGCCCTTACTCCTCCTGACGCCCCTTTACGTCTGCTGACCCCGTCCCGGATGCCGGAAGCGTCCCGACATGTGACGCTGAGTCCACTATCTCGTCGGCTCGGCACGGGAGGGGGTCACCCGGTGACTCCAGCACTCCGCAGGGCACGGGCGCGGGCCCTCGGACCCGCTCTCACCTGCGTGTTCGCCTGCGCGTGCGTTCTGTACGGGGAGCCGTTCGCGTACGGAGCCGAGGCGCCCGTCAGCTCGGTGGGGGCCACGGCCCCGACCGCGCCGTCGGCCACCACGTCGCCGCCGCCCTCGCCCTCCCGGACGTCCGTCGCCCCGTCACCCTCCTCCGGCACTCCCTCCGCGACGGTCACCCCCTCCCCTTCCTCCTCCGCCCCCACCTCCCCGGGGCGGACCTGGGGTGCCGGCACGCCCGCGCCTCCCGCGCCCGCCGCCACCGGAACCGGGGTGGCGCCCCCCGCCGCGCCGAGCGACGAGCCCAGCGACGCGCCCTCCCCCGACGGCTCCGCGTCGCTGGCGGGCCGGCCCGCGGGCGAGGGGCGGCCGAGGCCCGGCCGCTCCGTGCCACCGTCCTCCGACGACACGGACCCGCCGGAGGACTCTCGTACCGAAACTGCAACAGACCCGGAGAGCCCCGAGGGCCCCGCGGCCGTCGGGCAGGAGGACGAGGGAGTACGCGAGGAGGAGGCCGTCGCACCTGAGGCGGCTCCCGCGAGCCGGCCGGGCGCCGCGCCGCGCATGGCGGCCGAATCCGCGCCACCCCTCGTCGACCAGCGGATTCCCGTGCTCACGCTGGGGGTCGGGCTCGCCCTGATGGGGCTCGGAATCGGCTTCCTCGGGCTCCGGATGCGGCGCCGCTGAGCCCCTCGGCCCGCCCGGGTCCCCCTTGAGGCGGACGTGCCTCTTCCGTCTCAGGACGGTTGTCCGCGACGACATACCCGGTATACATACTGAGTATGTCGATCCGCCACGGGCTTCTCGCCCTCCTCGAACGCGGCCCTCGGTACGGCTCCCAGCTCCGTACGGAGTTCGAGTCCCGCACCGGTTCCACCTGGCCGCTCAACGTGGGCCAGGTCTACACGACCCTCAACCGGCTCGAACGCGACGGCATGGTCGCCCAGAGCGGCGAGGACGCGGCCGGGCACGCGCTCTACGCGATCACGGACAGCGGCCGCACCGAACTCAGGACCTGGTTCGAGAAGCCGGTGGACCGCACCAGCCCCGCCCGCGACGAGCTGGCCATCAAGCTCGCCATGGCCGTGGGCGCCTCCGGCGTCGACATCCGCGACGTCATCCAGTCCCAGCGCCGCCACACCGTGAAGGCCATGCAGGACTACACCCGCCTCAAGGCCCAGGCGCTCGTCGCCGTCGAGAGCGGCGGGGCGCGGGAGCGGGACGACGTCGCCTGGCTGCTCGTCCTGGAGCAGCTGATCTTCCAGACCGAGGCCGAGGCACGCTGGCTCGACCACTGCGAGTCCCGGCTGATCCGCCTGTCGGCGACGGCCGCGGACGCCGGGTCGGCCGCGGCGACCAGGGCGACGACGACCAGGGGCACCACCGGAGGCACTCCCGGGGGCACGGTCGGCGGGACCGCCGAGGCACCGGCCGCGACCACCCCGACCGGCGCCGACACGGCGCCCACCCAAGCCGCACCACCCGAGGCCGCGTCACCCGTGGCCGGGGCGCGCTGACCGCACGGTCGCGCCCCACCGCTCGCACCTCACCCGCCGTACGGCCCGCACACCACCCGCCGTACCACTCCCGCATCACCTTTCCACCGCTCGCTCCCGTACCCGGCCGACCGCCGAGTACGCCCAAGGGGGGACCCCTCATGTCCGCACAGCAGCCCGTGCTGCAACTCCAGAACCTGACCCGCGTCCATGGCGCGGGTGCCACCGAGGTGCATGCCCTGCGCGGCATCGACCTCGCCGTGTACCCGGGTGAACTCGTCGCCGTCATGGGCCCGTCCGGCTCCGGCAAGTCCACGCTCCTCACCATCGCCGGCGGCCTCGACACCCCCACCTCGGGCCGCGTGATCGTCGAGGACACCGACATCACCGAGGCGAGCGTCAAGGAGCTCGCGGCCCTGCGCCGCCGCAGCATCGGCTACGTCTTCCAGGACTACAACCTCATCCCCGCCCTGACCGCCGCCGAGAACGTGGCCCTGCCCCGCGAACTGGACGGGACCTCCTCCCGCAAGGCGCGCGTCGAGGCCCTCAAGGCCCTGGAGGAGATGGGCCTCGGCCACCTCGCCGACCGCTTCCCGGACGAGATGTCCGGCGGCCAGCAGCAGCGTGTGGCCATCGCCCGCGCGCTCGTCGGCGACCGGCGGCTCGTCCTCGCCGACGAGCCGACCGGCGCCCTCGACTCCGAGACCGGCGAGTCCGTGCTCGCCCTGCTCCGCAGCCGCTGCGACGCCGGCGCCGCCGGTGTCCTCGTCACCCACGAGCCGCGGTTCGCGGCCTGGGCGGACCGGGTCGTGTTCCTGCGGGACGGCGCCATCGTCGACCAGACCGTGCGCAGCGAGGCCGATTCCCTGCTGTCGGGCCAGGTGGCTGAGGCGTGAAGACCTGGTTCCACTCCTGGCGGGCCGCGATCCGGATCGCCCGCCGCGACGCCTGGCGTTCCAAGGGCCGGAGCGCCCTCGTCCTCGCCATGATCGCCCTGCCGATCCTGGGTGTCAGCGCCCTCGACCTGACCTTCCGCAGCTCCGAGCTGTCCCCCGCCGAGCGGGCGGACCGCATGATCGGCGCGGCCGACGCCCAGTTCAAGGACCCCGGCTTCGGCGGCGTGCCGATCTTCCAGGACCCGCTCGGCGACATGAACACGCCGGCCAAGGACTACGAGAACACGACGTGGCCGAGCGGCCCCACCGATGTCACCAAGACCTTCCCCGCGGGCTCCACCGTCCTCACGGACAGCTCCGGCTCGGCGAAGCTGACGACCAAGCACGGCCTGCTCGTCACCCAGGTGCGTGAGCTCAAGGCCGCCGATCCGATCGCCCGGGGCATCACGACCCTGCTGGAGGGGCGCTACCCGGAGAAGAACGACGAGGTCGTCGCGACCTCGAACTTCCTGGAGAGCAGTGGGCTGTCGGTCGGCTCGACCCTTTCCGCACGCAATTTCGACCGCCCGTATCGGATCGTCGGCTCCTACGAGATTCCCGACGATCTGAAGGCCGTCCAGGTCAACGCGCTCCCGGGAGCCTTCCTCGCCCCGTACGCGAAGGCCGTCGAGAAGACCGGTCTGCAGAAGCCCGACACCAGCACCACGTACCTGGTGCGCAAGTCCGGTGGTTTCACGTGGAACATGGTCAAGGAGCTCAACGCCAAGGGCGTGATCGTCTCCTCGCGTGCCGTGATCCTCGACCCGCCGGCCGACTCCGAGGTGCCGCTCTACCAGAAGGAGAACTGGGGCAACTACGAGGCCGGCTCGGGGGCGAAGGCCGCCGAACTCGCCGCCCTCGGCACCGTCGTCGGTCTCGCGATGCTGGAGATCTGCCTGCTCGCCGGACCCGCCTTCGCGGTCGGCGCCCGTCGCTCGCGCCGCCAGCTCGGTCTGGTCGGTGCCAACGGCGGCGCCCGCAGCCACGTCCGGGCCATCGTGCTGAGCGGCGGTCTGGTCATCGGTGTCGCCGCGGCGGTCACCGGCACGGTCCTCGCCCTGATCCTCACCAAGGCGCTCCAGCCGTACCTGGAGGAGACCATGGGCCAGCGGTTCGGAGCCTTCGACATCCGGCCGCTCGAAATCCTCGGCATCGCGCTGCTCGCCGTGCTGACCGGCCTGCTCGCCGCCATCGTGCCGGCGATCACCGCCTCCCGGCAGACCGTCCTCGCCTCGCTCACCGGCCGGCGCGGCGTCCGCCGCAGCAGCCGGGTGCTGCCCCTGATCGGCCTCGCGGCCCTTCTGATCGGCGGCGCGATCGCGCTCTTCGGCTCCATGGTCACCCAGCAGTTCATCGTCGTGGCCGGCGGCTCGGCCATCGCCGAGCTGGGCGTCGTCGCCATGACCCCGGCCCTGGTGGGACTGTTCGGCCGGGCCGGCCGCTGGCTGCCGCTGTCGCCGCGGCTCGCGCTGCGGGACGCCGTGCGCAACCGGGGCCGTACGGCACCCGCCGTCGCCGCCGTCCTCGCCGCCGTCGCCGGTACGGTCGCCGTCTCCACGTACATGGCCAGCGACGAGGCCCAGCAGAGGGCCGAGTACAGCGCCCAGCTGCCGCACGGAACCGTCGCCGCGTTCGTCACGGAGGAAGGCGGCCGGGACGTCCCCGCGGTCCGCGAGGCGATCCAGCGGTACGTCCCCGTCGACGTCCGCGCGGATGTCGCGCGCGTCTCGGTCGGCAAGCCCAGCTGCCAGCCGTGGGACAGCGGTCCGGGCTGCGGCCGCTTCGAGGTCGTCGTGCCCCCGGCGAACGAGTGCCCCGTGTACCGGGCACTCCCCGGCGGCGGAGACCCCTCGGAGAAGTACACGCCCGAGCAGCGACGGAAGATGCTCACCGACGACTGGCGCTGCAAGGAGGGCCGGAGCAGCGGGATGTACGTCGCCGACGGCGGGCTCCTCGTCGCCGACGCCGCGCTCCTGAAGGTGCTCGGCCTCGACGACCCCGCGACCGTGAAGGCCCTCGACGAGGGCAAGGTCGTCAGCTTCAACCCCGTCAACGTCGCCAAGAACGGCACCTTCGGGATCAAGAAGATCACCGACCTCGCCGCCGCCGACAAGGCCTCCGAGACGGGCAGGCCCGCTCCCGGCAAGGTCGTCTCCCTGCCCGCCTACCAGGTGCCCGGGGACGAGAAGTCCTACGGCGTCCAGGCCCTGATCACCCCGGCCACCGCCAAGGCCGCCGGTCTCGCGACGGCGCCGCTCGGCGTGTACGCCAGCACCGACCGGCTGCCCGACACCGAGGCACGCCAGAAGCTCGACGGCGAGCTCACCAAGCTCGGCAGCAACGTCGATCTCCGTGTGGAGGAAGGATTCGTCAGCGCCAACAGCCTCATCCTGCTGTCGCTGGCGATCTTCGCGGGGCTCGTCACCGTCGGTGCCGCCGGCATCGCCACCGGGCTCGCCCAGGCCGACGCCGAGGCCGATCTGAAGACGCTCGCCGCCGTGGGCGCCCCGCCGCGGGTCCGCCGGACCCTCAGCGGCTTCCAGTGCGGTGTCGTCGCCGCCATGGGCGTACTCCTCGGCTCGGCCGCCGGAGTGCTGCCGGCGATGGGCCTCCGGCTCAACGAGGAGCGGCAGCAGATGCGCTGGCACGAGGAATCCGTCGCCCAGGGCTGGAGCGCGGCCTCGGACGCGCCGTACGTCCCGATCGTCATCCCCTGGGAGACCCTCGCCGGCCTGCTCATCGCCGTACCCGTGGGTGCCGCGCTGCTCGCCGCCCTGGTGACCCGCTCGCGCGGCGCGCTGTCCCGGCGCGAGGCGACCTGACGGTCTTCGTTGTCGTCCTGTGCCCCCGTACGAGGGTGGATCACCCTCGTACGGGGGCACACCCCCTGGTGACGCATGTGTACGAGAGAATGGCGGCATGGAGATGCCGAGGAATGACAGGTCGCAGGAGAGCCCCCAGGTCCTCATCGTGGGACAGGACGGGATGGCGCTCGGCGGCACTCAGGGCGACGACGAACCCCGCGAGGTCCCGGTGACGGAAATGGTCGAGCAGCCTGCGAAGGTCATGCGGATCGGCAGCATGATCAAGCAGCTCCTGGAGGAAGTACGCGCGGCACCTCTCGACGAGGCCAGCCGCGTCAGGCTCAAGGACATCCACGCCAGCTCCGTGAAGGAGCTGGAGGACGGACTCGCGCCCGAGCTCGTCGAGGAGCTGGAGCGGCTCTCCCTGCCGTTCACGGACGAGGCGATCCCCTCGGAGGCGGAGCTGCGCATCGCGCAGGCGCAGCTGGTGGGCTGGCTCGAGGGCCTCTTCCACGGCATCCAGACGGCGCTCTTCGCCCAGCAGATGGCGGCCCGCGCCCAGCTGGAGCAGATGCGCAGGGCGCTCCCGCCGGGTGCGTCGCACGACGATGACGACGACGACCGCGGCCCCGGCCACGCGGTCCGCTCGGGGCCGTACCTGTAGGCCACGACGGAGGACACGAGGAGGGGCCCGGCACACAACGTGCCGGGCCCCTCACGTGTCCGTACGGGGAGGGCGGCGGGTGCGGGGACTGCCCGAGGCCGCACACGGCCACAGGCGGCCCCGCACACGGCCACAGGCGGCCCCGCGCACGGCCACAGGCAGGCAGCCGGCTGCGGGGTGCCTGTGGCCGGAGGGCCCACGCCGGCCGGGCGGTGAGGCCCAGGCCGCGTCCGTCAGCCCTGGCGCTGAGGGGCCACGAGCAGGATCTTGCCCACATGGGTGCCGGACTCCAGCGCCCGGTGGCCCTCGGCGGCGTCGTTCAGCGGCAGCGTCCGGTCCACGACCGGCCTGACCGTGCCCGCGCCGATCAGCGGCCAGACGTGCTCCCGTACGGCGGCGACGATCGCCGCCTTCTCCTCCGCCGGACGGGCCCGCAGCGTGGTCGCCATGACCGCGGCGCGCTTCGCGAGCAGCGCCCCGAGGTTCAGCTCGCCCTTGACTCCGCCCTGGAGGCCGATGACGACGAGCCGGCCGTTCACGGCCAGCGCCTTCACGTTCCGCTCCAGGTACTTGGCACCGACGATGTCCAGGATGACGTCCGCACCCGCCCCGTCCGTCGCCTTGGCCAGCTCCTCGACGAAGTCCTGCTCGCGGTAGTCGATGAGGATGTCCGCGCCGAGCTCGGCGCAGCGCGCCAGCTTCTCGGGGCCGCCGGCGGTGACCGCGACCCGCGCCCCGACCGCCTTCGCCAGCTGGATCGCCATCGTGCCGATCCCGCTCGCACCGCCGTGCACGAGCAGCGTCTCGCCGGGACGCAGGTGCGCGATCATGAAGATGTTGGACCAGACGGTGCAGGCGACCTCGGGGAGTGCCGCGGCCGTCGCCAGGTCGACGCCCTCCGGGACCGGGAGCAGCTGCCCCACGGGCACGACGACCTTCTCCGCGTAACCGCCGCCGGCGAGCAGCGCGCAGACCTCGTCGCCGACGGCCCAGCCGGACACCCCCGGGCCGAGTGCGGCGATCCGGCCCGAACACTCCAGGCCGGGGTACGGCGAGCTGCCCGGCGGCGGGTCGTAGAAGCCCTGGCGCTGGAGCAGGTCGGCGCGGTTGACCGCGCTCGCCACCACCTCGACGAGGACCTCGCCCTCGCCGGGTACGGGATCGGGCACCTCGGCCCAGACGAGGGCCTCGGGACCACCGGGTTCCGGAATCGTGATCGCATACATGGCGGCGAGGCTACTCCCGGCACCGGCCGGAGACGCGGTGCTCCGTGCTCACGCTGCCGGGCTCAGCCCTGCCGGCTCACGCTTCCTTGCTCAGCCCGTCCGTCCTAAGGCTTCCGGCATCAGCCCTGCCGGCTCAGTCCTCCGGCGGCGTCCTGAGCGGGGTGATCGGCGCGGCCCGCACGATGGTGATCACCCGGTCGGTGAGCTGGAGCGGGCTGGCCGCGGGGTCGTCGTAACCGAGCAGCCGGTGGCCGCGGAGCACGCTCACGACCAGATCACCCGTCTCCCGCACGCTCTTCCCGACCTCGCTCTTGGTCACCGGGCGCTCGACCAGGTCGAGGCCGGAGCCCTGCTGGATGAGGTCCTCCATCACCGTGCCGGCGCTGGGGCTCAGCACCGAGAGGCCGAGCAGCCGCCCGGCGGCGCTGGCGCTGGTGATGACCGCGTCCGCGCCGGACTGGCGCAGCAGCGGCGCGTTCTCCTCCTCACGGACCGCGGCGACGATCTTCGCGCCCCGGTTGAGCTGCCGGGCCGTGAGGGTGACCAGGACGGCCGTGTCGTCGCGCTGGGTGGCGATGACGATCTGCCGGGCCCGCTGCACCTCGGCACGGAGCAGGACGTCGCTGCGGGTCGCGTCGCCGACCACGCCGACGAAGCCGTCCGCGTTCGCCGTCTCGATCACCTTGTTGGAGGGATCGACGATGACGATCTGCTCCTTGCTGAGACCGGTCGCGCAGAGCGTCTGGATCGCGGACCGCCCCTTGGTGCCGAAGCCGACGATGACGGTGTGGTCGCGCAAGGTGGACCTCCAGCGGTTCAGCCGGAACTCCTCGCGGGTCCGCTCCGTGAGGACCTCGAGGGTGGTGCCGACCAGGATGATCAGAAACAGCACGCGCAGGGGCGTGACCAGCAGGATGTTGGCGAGCCGAGCCGAGTCGCTGTACGGGACGATGTCGCCGTATCCGGTGGTGGAGAGCGTGACGGTCGCGTAGTAGGCGCAGTCGAGGAAGTCGAGCGTCTCGTTGGCGTTGTCGTGGTAACCCTCACGGTCGACGTAGACGATGAGGACCGTCACCACCAGCACGCCGAGGGCCATCAGGAGCCGCTTGCCGACCTGGCGCAGGGGCCGCTCGACCTCCCGGCGCGGCAGCCTGATCTGCGGGCCGGAGATCCGTTCGTCCGCGTGGCGGGCCATCGCGTCACGACTGGGAAGTTTCACGTGAAACACGCTCCTTGGGCCGGTACGGCCCCCTCGGCCACCGGCCAGGGAAGGTCGAGGACGTCCAGTTCCTGTCCGGGGCGGGCGCCGCCGGGCGGGACGACGGCCAGGCCGTCTGCGGCGGCGATGCCCCGGAGCATGGCCGGTCCGTTGTAGCGCAGGGGCACGGCGCGTCCACCACGGCGGACGACCGGGACGAGCCGTGTGTCGTACGGATGCCCGTGCACCTCGTCCTGGACGGGGACGCGGGGCGGGGCGGGCGCAGCCGCCGCGGCCCCGGTCAGGGCGGCCAGGAGCGGCTGCGCCAACGTCAGAAGCCCGGAGACGGCCGCGAGCGGGTTGCCGGGAAGCCCGACGAGATGACGGACGTGCGGGCGCTCCGGCCGGGTGGGCTCCGACGGCCCGGGCTCGGCCCGGGTGGGCTCGGCCCGGGTGGGCTCCGACGGCGCGGGCTCGGCCCGGGTGGGCTCGGCCGCGAGGCGGGCGAGCAGCATGGGGTGACCGGGCCGGACCTTCACGCCGTCGACGAGGAGGGTCGCGCCGGCCTTGTCCAGTACGCCGTGGACGTGGTCCACGGGCCCGGCGGCGGTCCCGCCGGTCGTGAGGACCAGGTCGGCGGCGGAACAGGTGACGGCCGCGTACAGCTCCTCGGCCTCGTCGCCGATCCTGCGGGTGGCGAGGACGTCGGCGCCGAGCGCCGCCAGCCACGGGCCGAGCATGGGGCCGAGGGCGTCCCGGATCAGGCCGTCGTGGGGGAGACCCGTCGTGAGCAGTTCGTCGCCGAGGACGAGGATCTCGACCCGGGGGCGCGGCGGTACGGGGAGCTCGTCGTAGCCGGCGGCCGCGGCGAGGCCGAGCACGGCGGGCGTCACGACGGTGCCGGCGGGCAGCAGTTCGTCGCCGGCACGGCACTCCTGGCCCCGGGGCCGGATGTCCTGCCCCGGTACGACCTCGCGCAGGGCCCGCAGCACCGCGTGTTCGGTGCGTGCGTGCTCGGTGCGGACGACAGCGGTGGTCCCGGCGGGGACACGGGCGCCGGTGGCGATCCGTACGGCCTCGCCGTCGACCGCCACGGCCGCGGCCGTCTGTCCGGCGAGAACGGCGCCCTCCGCGCGTACGGTCCAGGGGCCGGGACCCGCGACCGCCCAGCCGTCCATGGCGGAGGTGTCGAAGGGCGGCAGGTCGGTGAGGGCGCGCAGCGGCTCGGCCAGGACCTGGCCGAGTGCCTGCCCGAGGGGTACGCCGAGCGGCGCCCGGCCGGCCCGCGCGGAGGCCCCGGCGCGGACGGCCGCGGCGCGGGCCTCGGGCCAGGCGGTGGCCCGGTGCGGCTGCCCGGCCCGCGCGTCGTCGGTTCCGGGGGCCACCGGGAGGGGCTCCTTCAGGGTCATCCGGCCTCGTCCTGCTCGGCGGCCCAGCGCTGGGCCAGCGCGGCGGCCTTGCGGGCGGCCTCGGCGACCGCCTCGGGGCCGCCCTCGCTGCCCGCGCGCGCCGCCGCGTATCCGACCAGGAAGGTGGTCAGGGGTGCGGCGGGGCGGGCCACTCCATGGGCGGCGTCACGGGCCAGATCGAGCAGGACGCCGGTGTCGACGTCCAGCTCGATGCCCAGTTCGTCCTTGACTGCGGTGATCCATTCATCCAGCACGGTCCCATGCTCCCTGATGCGGGCCCGGGCCGTGGCGATGTCCTCCCAGGTGTCGCAGTCGAAGGAGGCCAGGGGCCCGGCGGCTACCCGGGTGAGGTGGAGTGCGCCGGTGAGCTGCCGCAGCGGGCCGCCGGCGAGGGTGCCGCGCTCCTCGGTGATCCGCGCCAGCTCCCGCCGGAGCGGAGCCGCTCGGTAGGCGGCGACGAGCGGCTGGTCCCGCCCCCCGGCGTCGGTGAGGAGCGCGGCCTCGGCGTCGGGGGTGTCGGCGAGTGCGCCGAGCAGTCGGTGGACGGTGTCCTCGTCGAGGAAGGGCAGGTCGGCGGAGAGGACGAGCAGCACATCGGCCCCGGCGTCCCCGGCTCCGATGCCGCCTCCGGCGCGGGCGCCCGCACCGCTCTTCCGTACTCCCGCGTCGAGCGCGGCGAGCGGCCCTCCTCCGGGCGGGTCCTCCCTGGTCCAGCGGACGGGGCGGACGGTCGGGCGGGAATCGCCCACGACCACGGTCCGGTCCGCGCCACGGCACGCGGCGAGGACCCGGTCGAGCAGCGCCCGGCCTCCGACCCTTACTCCGGGCTTGTCGGCTCCGCCGAGCCGCTGGGCAGCGCCTCCGGCGAGCACGACGGCGTCATGTGGGGTGGTCACCCCAGCAGTATGGTCCGCCGCCCCTTCCCGCCGTCGGGCGCGTCTCGCGGGACGGACGGCGGACGGGTCCGGAGGACCGTCCGGAGCCGGCTCCTGCGGGACCCGGCAGCTCCGGCGGGACCGCGAGCGGCTCCGGCGGGACCCGGCCAGGTCCGGCCAGCCAGGCAGCTCCGGCGAGACCTGTCAGGTCCCGCCGGAGCGCCCGGTGTCAGAGCGTGCGGAGCAGGACCGCGGGCTGCTCGACGCAGTCCGCCACGTACCGCAGGAACCCGCCCGCCGTACCGCCGTCGCAGACGCGGTGGTCGAACGTGAGCGAGAGCTGCACCACCTGACGTACGGCCAGTTCGCCCTGGTGGACCCAGGGCTTGGGGATGATCCGGCCGACGCCGAGCATCGCCGCCTCGGGGTGGTTGATGATCGGCGTGGACCCGTCGACCCCGAACACCCCGTAGTTGTTCAGGGTGAACGTGCCACCCGTCAGATCGGCCGGGGTGAGAGCCGATTCCCGTGCGGCCTCGGTCAGCCGGGCGAACTCCGCCGTCAGCGACTCGGCCGTCCGGGTCC
The DNA here is from genome assembly GCF_044752725.1 of Streptomyces sp. NPDC088707. Lineage (NCBI taxonomy): Bacteria > Bacillati > Actinomycetota > Actinomycetes > Kitasatosporales > Streptomycetaceae > Streptomyces > Streptomyces sp. NPDC088707. The sequence continues at coordinate 382,480 of NZ_JBIVLV010000003.1, forward strand.
CCGCGTCCTTCACCACGGGGACGACCAGACCACGCGGGGTCTGGGCGGCGAAGCCGAGATGCACGGCCGGCAGCCGGACGATCTCCCTGGCCGCCATGTCCACGGTGGAGTTGAGCTCGGGGAACCGCGCCAGGGCGTGGACGCAGATCCGGGCGAGGAGCGCGAGCAGGGAGATCTTCGGCCCGCCCGCCGCGTTCATCGCCGCCCGCGCGGCCATCAGCTCGGTCGCGTCGGCGTCCACCCAGCAGGTCGCGTCCGGGATCTCCGTGCGGCTGCGCGACAGCTTGTCCGCCACGGCTCCACGGACCCCGCGCAGCGGCACCCGCTCGCCGGCCGAAGCGACCGCGGGGGAGGGCGCCACGGCGGGCGCGGCGGCCGGGGAGGGCGCGGGCGCGGCGACGGGCCGCTCCAGGGCCGCGATGGCCAGCTCCACGTCGGCGCGCAGGATCAGTCCCTCGGGCCCCGATCCGCGCACCTCGCGCAGATCGATCCCCCGGTCCCTGGCCAGCTTCCGCACGAGCGGCGAGATGACCGGCACCGGGCCCTCCTGGCCCGGGACGGGCCCGGCGACGGGCACAGCGACGGGAGCCGGAGCGGCCGCCGCGACCGGGGCCGCGGCCGGGGCGGGGGCCTTCGCCGCGGCGTGGCGTACGCGGCGGCGCCGGGCGACGGGCCCGGCCGTGCCGTACCCGACGAGCACATTGCCCGAGTACTCGGACGACACCGCGGACTCGGCGGCGGTCTCCCCCACCGTCGGGGCGGCTCCGGGAGCCGCCTCCGCGAGCTCCTCCGGTGCGCCCGTGCCACCCACCGCGACCGTCAGAAGCGGCGCGCCGACCGGCAGTTCGGTGCCCTCCTCGCCGTACCGGGCGGTGACGACTCCGCCGTACGGGCAGGGCACCTCGACCATGGCCTTGGCCGTCTCGACCTCGACGACCGGCTGGTCGATGGCGACGACGTCGCCGACAGCGACGAGCCAGCGGACGATCTCCGCCTCGGTGAGTCCCTCACCGAGGTCGGGCAGCTTGAACTCGAGCACCTGTGCCATCAGCTTCCCGCCTCCCACTGCAGCCGTGCCACCGCGTCCAGGACCCGGTCGACGCCCGGCAGATGGTGCCGTTCCAGCATCGGCGGCGGGTACGGGATGTCGAAGCCCGCGACCCGCAGCACCGGCGCCTCCAGGTGGTGGAAGCAGCGCTCGGTGACGCGCGCGGCGATCTCCGCACCGGGGCCGCCGAAGCCCGTCGACTCGTGGACGACGACCGCGCGGCCGGTGCGCCGTACCGAGGCGCAGACCGTCTCGTCGTCGAAGGGGACGAGCGAGCGCAGGTCGACGACCTCCAGGTCCCAGCCCTCGGCCTGCGCGGCCTCCGCAGCCTCCAGGCAGACGGGCACGGAGGGACCGTAGGTGATCAGCGTGGCACCGGTGCCCCGCCGTCGCACCACGGCCTTGCCGATCGGCTCCACGGCGGCGGGCGCCTCGGGGGACCAGTCGGACTTGGACCAGTAGAGCCGCTTGGGCTCCAGGAAGACCACCGGGTCGTCGGAGGCGATGGCCGCGCGCAGCAGCCCGTAGGCGTCCTCGACGGTGGCCGGGGTGACGACGTGGAGTCCCGGGGTGGCCATGTAGTAGGCCTCGGAGGAGTCGCTGTGGTGCTCGACGCCGCCGATCCCGCCGCCGTACGGGACGCGGATGACGATCGGCATCGGCATCGCGCCGCGGGTCCGGTTCCGCATCTTCGCCACGTGGGAGAGCAGCTGCTCGAAGGCCGGGTAGGCGAACGCGTCGAACTGCATCTCGACGACCGGCCGCAGGCCGTACATGGCCATGCCGACGGCCGCGCCGAGGATGCCGGCCTCGGCCAGCGGGGTGTCCGTGCAGCGGTCCTCGCCGAACTCCTTCGCGAGCCCGTCGGTGACCCGGAAGACCCCGCCGAGGGTGCCGACGTCCTCGCCCATCACATGGACGGTCGGGTCCTCGGCCATCGCGTCGCGCATGGCGCGCTGGAGCGCCTGCGCCATCGTGGCGGGCTTGGCCTTTCCGGCCCCGCCGCCCTTACCGGTGTTCCCGGCGGTCCTGTCCGCCGTGGATCCGGTCGTCGCCGTCGTCATCACGCCTCACCCTCGGCTTCGAGCTCGGCGCGCAGCTGCGCCGCCTGTTCCCGCAGCTGCGTGGTCTGCTCCGCGTACACGTGCGAGAAGAGGTCCATCGGGTTCAGCACCGGGTCGGCGTTCATCCGCTCGCGCAGCTCCGCGGCCATCGTCTCGGCGGCCTCGGCCGCCGCGCGCCTGCCGTCCTCGTCGAGCAGGCCGCGCTCGGTCAGTTCCCGTTCGAGGATCAGGATCGGGTCGTGCGCCCGCCAGGTCTCGACCTCGCCGGCCGCGCGGTAGCGGGTGGCGTCGTCGGCGTTGGTGTGGGCGTCGATCCGGTAGGTGATCGCCTCGACGAGGGTGGGGCCGCCGCCGCGCCGCGCGCGGGCCACCGCCTCGGTGAGCACCTGGTGCACGGCGATCGCGTCGTTGCCGTCGACGAGCCGGCCGGGCATCCCGTATCCGACGGCCTTGTGGGCCAGGGACGGGGCGGCGGTCTGCTTGGCGAGCGGTACGGAGATCGCGAAGCCGTTGTTCTGCACGAGGAAGACCACGGGGGCCTGCCAGACGGCCGCGAAGTTCAGCGCCTCGTGGAAGTCGCCCTCGCTGGTGCCGCCGTCGCCGACCATGGCGAGCGCGACGACGTCGTCGCCCTTGAGCCGGGCGGCGTGCGCGAGGCCCACCGCGTGCGGGAGCTGGGTGGCCAGCGGCGTGGAGAGCGGCGCGATGCGGTGCTCGTGCGGGTCGTACCCGGTGTGCCAGTCGCCACGCAGCAGCGTCAGGGCCTGCACGGGGTCGAGGCCCCGGGCGACCGCGGCCAGGGTGTCGCGGTACGAGGGGAAGAGCCAGTCCCGCTCCTCCAGGGCGAGGGCGGCGGCGATCTCGCACGCCTCCTGGCCGTGGGTGGACGGGTACACGGCGAGCCGGCCCTGCTTGGTGAGGGCGGTGGCCTGCGTGTTGTACCGGCGGCCGCGGATCAGCTCCGCGTAGAGCCGGAGCAGCAGCGCGGGGTCGGCGTCGGCCACGGCGTCCGTGCCGAGCACGCGCAGCGGCTCGGTGTCGGGCAGCAGCGGGGTGGGGTCGGTACGCGGCTGCCACGCCGGCGGCGGGGTCGGCCGGTAGGCGGGAACGGCACCGGGCGGCTCTTGGACTGTCGAACTGCGCTGTTGCAACGAGTCCACCTCCTCGTGGGAGCGGGCATAAGACCCGAAGGCGGGTGGCGCGAGTGTGGCGCGCCTCACCTACCGATTGTTCGGTCGTGGAGGCATTTTGGCTACAGGCACCCGCAGCCTGTGGACAAACGGTTCTCCACAGCCTGGGATGAGTACAGGTCGTCCACCGGAGAGAGGCGGGGGCACATGGCGGATGAACAAATGGCCGTCGACCGGAGCGGGGCTCCGGACGACGACACGGGCGGCGACCCGGGCGGCGCGCTCCGCGGGACCGGGGGCGAGGTACCCGGCGAGGCCCTGAGCGCCCCGATCGGCACGCCGACGGGCGCCCTTCCGGCGCGCCCGCTGGACGCGATCGACCGGGACATCCTGCGGCTGCTGCAAACGGACGGTCGCGCCTCGGTGCGGTCCGTCGCCGAGCGGGTGCACGTCTCCCGGGCCAACGCCTATGCGCGCATCAACCGGCTCATCGACGACGGGGTGATCCGCGGCTTCAGCGCCCGGGTCAACCACGAGCGGGCGGGCCACGGCGCCTCCGCCTACATCACGCTCAAGATCGTCCAGAACTCCTGGCGCACGGTCCGCGAGCAGCTCGGCGCGCTGCCGGGGGCCACGCACATCGCGCTGGTCAGCGGCGATTTCGACGTCCTGCTGCTGGTGCACACGCCAGACAACCGGACACTGCGCGAACTGGTCCTCACCCGGATCCAGGCGATCCCCGAGGTGCTGTCCACACGCACGCTGCTGGTCTTCGAGGAGACGGACCTCAACACGGACCCCCACGCCTGACGCCCACCCCCGACGCGGCAGAGGACGACCCCCGGCGGGGGCCGTCCTCTGCCGCGTCACAGGCCATGGATCCACTCACGCCCCGCTGGGGCCCGGCTGACTGGCGGGCCCGGGCTGGCTGGGCGGCCGGCTGGCCCCTCAGCCGGGCCCCAGGGCCCCACTGAGCCCCCAGCGGGTTCCGCGGTCCCTCAGCGGGCCGTCCTGAGCCCGTCGAACGCCAGGTGCGCCACGGTCTCGGCGAGCTGCTCGCGCTCCACCGTCGCGTCCGGATGGGGCCGGTACCACTCCACCAGCGAGTTGATCATGCCGAAGAGCAGCCGGGTCGCGAGCCGGATGTCCACATCGGCCCGCAGATCGCCCTCCTCGGCGGCCGCCTTGAGCAGGTCGGCCACCTTGTGGTCGAACTCGCGCCGCCGTTCCATGGCCCACCGCTCGGTGCCGGTGTTGCCGCGCACCCGCAGCAGCAGCGTCACGTACGGCAGCTCCGCGATCAGCACCTCGACGGTGCGGCGCGTGACGTACTCGACCCGCTCGACGGCCCGGCCGCGTCCCGCCTCCGGCTCGTCGAGGATCGCGAAGAGCCCGTCGAGCGCCCGGCTGACCGCCCGCCGCAGCAGCTCCTCCTTGCCGGACACATGGTGGTAGATCGACGACTTGGAGATCCCGGCCGCCTTGGAGAGGTGCTCCATGGACGTGCCGTCGTAGCCGCGCTCGTTGAAGACCCGCACGGCGACCGAGAGCAGCGTCTCGGGGGTGTAGGTGTCGCGCTTGGCGGTGGTCATCGGGAGGCCTCCGCGTCCTCGGCGTACCCCCGGCGTGCCGTGCCCAGGCTCGGCGCGTACCGGCCCGTGGGGTAGCGGTCGTGCATCGCGTCGAGGAGGTCCCTCACGCGCGCGTGGCCCACGTTCCCGGCCCACTCCAGCGGGCCGGCCGGGTAGTTGACGCCGAGCCGCATGGCCGTGTCCACGTCCTCGGCGGTGGCGACGCCCCGGTCGACGGCGTCGGCGGCGAGGTCGGCCAGCATGGCGACCGTACGGCCGACGATCATGCCGGGCACGTCGCCGATCACCGACACCCGCTTGCCGAGCGCCTGGAAGAGGCCGACCGCCTCCGCGAGCGTCTCCTCCGAGGTCCCCTCCCGGGTGGAGAGCACGATCCGGGTCGCGCGCGCGTAGTCGAGCGCCAGGTCGAAGTAGACGATCTCGTCGGTGTCGTACTCGAAGGACGTCTCTCCGTCGACGAGGCAGAGCCTGCCGCCGCCGGGCAGCAGGATGTACCCGTTGCCGCCCTTGCGCCGGACGGTGATCCCGGCCTCCTCGAAGAGCCCGATCAGCGGCTCCGCGGGCCCGAGGTCGCCCCGTACGGCGATCCGCTCCGGCGCCTCCGCGGGCGCCGCCGTGTGCGGCTCGGGCCGCTCGGCGTCCTCCGCGTACGAGAACCAGCCCTGGCCCGTCTTGCGGCCCAGGCGCCCCGACTCCACGAGCCGCCGCTGCGCGAGCGAGGGCGTGAACTTCGGGTCCTGGAAGAAGGACTCCCAGACGGACCGGGTGACGGCCTCGTTCACGTCCTGGCCGATGAGGTCGGTCAGCTCGAACGGGCCCATCCTGAAGCCGCCGCACTCGCGCAGGGCCGCGTCGATGGTCGCCGGGTCGGCCGCGCCCTCCTCGAAGACCCGCAGCGCCTCCGCGTAGAAGGGGCGGGCGACCCGGTTCACGATGAAACCGGGGGTGTCCGCGCAGCGCACCGGGGTCTTGCCCCAGCCCTTCACCGTCTCGTACGCGCGGGTGGCGACGTCCGGCTCCGTGGCGAAGCCGCTGACGACCTCGACGAGGGGGAGCAGCGGCGCCGGGTTGAAGAAGTGCAGTCCGACGAACCGGCCGGGCAGCCGCAGGCCTCCCGCGATGGCGGTGACGGAGAGCGAGGAGGTGTTGGTGGCGAGGACGGTGTCGTCGCCGACGACCTTCTCCAGGTCGGCGAAGAGCTGCTGCTTGACGGGCAGCAGCTCGACGATCGCCTCGACGACGAGCGCCGCGTCCGCGAGCTCCGCGAGGTCCCGGGCGGCGTACAGGCGTCCGACGGCCGCCTCGCGCGCGGTGGCGTCGAGACGCCCCTTCTCGACGAGGCGGTCGAGGCGGGCGGTGAGGGCGGCCACGGCCTCCTCGGCGCGGCCGGGGGCGCTGTCGTAGAGCCGCACGGGATGGCCGGCGACCAGGGCGACCTGGGCGATGCCCTGGCCCATGGTGCCGGTGCCGACGACGGCGACGGTCCGGTCCCGCCCGACCGGGGCCAGGGCCCCTCCGGCTGCGGCTTCGGATGCTTCCACGGCGGCGGCAGGCTCACTGGCGGTCACGTCGTCGCTCCCCCTGACGGTCACGTTGGCGCTCATAGGAGTGATCCTCCCCGATGGGTTTTCCACAGGATCGACAGGCCCCCTTGTCCCGACCGATCGTTCGGTTACTCTAACTCCGTACGTGTCTCCCTGCCCAGCTCGACGAGGAGTTGGTCCACCCATGGCCACCGCTCTGCCGACCACCGACCGACTGGCCGAGAAGCACCGGTCCACGCTCGACCAGGCGCTCGACACCATCCGGACCCGCGCCTACTGGTCGCCGTATCCCGAGCACCCGAAGGCGTACGGGGAGGACGGCTCGCTCGACGCGGCGGCCGGTCTCGCCGCCCACCAGGCCCTGCTGAACACCCGCTTCGAGCTCGACCAGCCCGGCACGGACGGCTGGACCGGCGGCGAGACCTCGCCGTACGGCCCCGAGCTCGGCATCGAGTACCCGCACGCCGACATCGACGTCCTGCTCCCCGCGATGCGCGCGGGCATGGGTGCCTGGCGCGACGCCGGGGCCGAGACCCGCGCCCTGGTCTGCCTGGAGATCCTCGCCCGGATCTCCGCCCGCACCCACGAGTTCGCCCACGCCGTCATGCACACCAGCGGCCAGGCGTTCATGATGGCGTTCCAGGCCGGCGGCCCGCACGCCCAGGACCGCGGCCTCGAAGCCGTGGCGTACGCGTACGCGGAGCAGACCCGCACCCCCGCCGGCCGGGCCGACTGGTCCAAGCCGCAGGGCAAGCGTGACCCGCTGGAGCTGAGCAAGGAGTTCACCCCGGTCGGCCGCGGCATCGCCCTGGTGATCGGCTGCAACACCTTCCCCACGTGGAACGGCTACCCGGGCCTGTTCGCCTCCCTCGCCACCGGCAACCCGGTCCTGGTCAAGCCGCACCCGCGCGCGGTGCTCCCGCTCGCGCTGACCGTGCGGGTCGCCCGTGAGGTGCTCGCCGAGTCCGGCTTCGACCCGAACCTGGTCGCGCTCGCCGTCGAGCGGCCGGGCGAGGGCATCGCCAAGACCCTGGCCGTGCGCCCCGAGATCCGGATCATCGACTACACCGGCTCGACCGCCTTCGGCGACTGGCTGGAGGCCAACGCCCGCCAGGCGCAGGTCTACACGGAGAAGGCCGGCGTCAACACGGTGGTGGTCGACTCCACCGACGACTACAAGGGGATGCTCGCCAACCTGGCCTTCTCGCTGTCCCTGTACAGCGGCCAGATGTGCACCACCCCGCAGAACCTGCTGATCCCCCGCGACGGCATCACCACCGACCAGGGCCCCAAGTCGTACGACGAGGTCGTCGCCGACCTCGCCGCGTCGGTCGGCGGTCTGCTCGGCGACGACGCCCGGGCGAACGGTCTGCTGGGCGCCCTGGTCAACCCGGACGTGAAGGCGCGGCTCGAGGCCGCCGCCGGTCTCGGCGAGGTGGCGCTCGCCTCCCGCGAGGTCGTCCACCCGGAGTACCCGGACGCGGTGGTCCGTACGCCGGTCGTCGTGAAGCTGGACGGCTCCAAGCCGGACGCCCAGGCCGCGTACTTCTCGGAGTGCTTCGGCCCGGTCTCCTTCGCCGTCTCGGTGGACTCCACCGCCGACGCCCTGGAGCTGCTGCGGCGCACGGTCCGCGAGAAGGGCGCGATGACGGTCGGGGCCTACACGACGTCGGCGGACGTCGAGCGCGCGGTGGAGGAGGTCTGCCTGGAGGAGTCGGCGCAGCTGTCGCTGAACCTCACGGGCGGGGTCTATGTGAACCAGACCGCCGCGTTCTCCGACTTCCACGGCTCCGGCGGAAACCCGGCGGCGAACGCCGCCCTGTGCGACGGCGCCTTCGTCTCCAACCGCTTCCGGGTGGTGGAGGTCCGCCGCCAGGCCTGAGGCACACCCGCGTGGGGGCTCCCAGGGGCCTCCACGCGGCTTCCCCGGCGTTCTCCCGCGTCAGGAGATCCGATCCCTCCTAAGGGATCTCGATCTCCGCGTAGCGCTGGACCCACGCGTGCATGGCGATGGCGGCGGCCGCTCCCGCGTTGATCGAGCGGGTCGAGCCGAACTGGGCGATCGAGCAGACCATCTCCACATGGGCGCGGGCCTCCTCGGTGAGCCCCGGGCCCTCCTGCCCGAAGAGCAGCACGCACCGGCGGGGCAGCACGGTCCGCTCCAGCGGTACGGCGCCCGGCAGGTTGTCGATGCCGATGACCGGGATGCCCTCGGCCGCCGCCCACGAGGTCAGCGACTCGGTGTCCGGGTGGTGCCGGACGTGCTGGTAGCGGTCGGTGACCATGGCGCCGCGCCGGTTCCAGCGCCGCCGGCCCACGATGTGGACCTCCTTCGCCAGGAACGCGTTGGCCGTCCGTACCACCGAACCGATGTTGAAGTCGTGGCCCCAGTTCTCCACGGCCACGTGGAAGTCGTGCCGCCGGGTGTCCAGGTCGGCGACGACCGCCTCCCGCGTCCAGTACCGGTAGCGGTCCACGACATTGCGCCGGTCGCCGCCGGCGAGCAGCTCGGGGTCGTACCGCTCGTCCTCGGGCCACGGCGCGGGGTGCGGGCCGACGCCGATCTCGGGGCCGAAGCCCTCGTCGTACTGGACCGGCTCCGACGCCTCGGGCGCTGCCGTCTCTTCGGTGGTGCTCACCCGACGAGGGTACGGGGACCGTGCTCCTCACCCGTACGGCGCTGCTCGGGCACCGTCCCGGCGGGCGCCCGCCGCCGCAGCCGGTCCCTGCCCCGTGCGACCCGGGCGCCGAGCGCCACCAGGAACGCCGTCGGCAGGAACACGGCGTCGGCGGAGATCATCGCGAGCGAGAAGACCGGCAGCCCGAGGAGCACCGCGATCCCGGCGTGCTCCAGCATCATCGCGACGAGCAGGACGTTCTTGACCTTGCGGTGGAAGAGCGTGAACGGGAAGGCGACCTGCACGATCACCGTGGCGTAGGTCAGCAGCATCACCATGACCCCGCTGGTCCCGAGCAGCTCGGAGAGGGCGGGCCAGGGCGTGAAGTAGTCGAGGTTGAGCGGGTAGAACAGCGCGGTGCCGTCCTGCCAGCGCGAGCCCTGGATCTTGTACCAGCCGGCCGTGGCGTAGATCAGGCAGACCTCCGCCATGATCACGAACAGGGCGGCGTTGTGCGCGAGGTTCGCGAGGGCGTCGAGCAGGGTGCGCGGCTCCCCGGGCGCCAACCGGCACACCAGCCACCACAGGCCGTTCCCCAGCCACAGGACCCACAGCAGCACCGGCAGCCACCACTCGCCGGTGACCTGGCTGAACCAGGTGGTGGCGAGGAGGAAGCCGCCGAGCACCGTCCACAGGAGCGGGCCGACGCGATCGTGGCGCGGGGGCTCGCCGGCCTCCGCGGCGCGGGCCTCGCGGGCGGCCCGCCGCGCGTCGAGGGACCACACCCGGGAGCAGCGGGTCAGCACGAGGTAGATCGCGGCGAGGTGGAGGACGTTGTCGCCGCCGTCGCCGACGAAGACGGACCGGTTCTGCAGCGAGAGCACACCGGCCATGAAGACCACCGACACGGCGCGGGTGCGCCAGCCGAGCAGGAGCAGCACGGCCGAGAGCACGGCGAGCCCGTAGACGAGCTCGAACCAGAGCCGGCCGTCCGACCACATGAGCACGGTGAAGGACCGGTTGTCGGCGATCAGCCGGCGGGCCATCTCCCAGGACCAGGGGCCGTCGGGTCCGTACAGCTCGTGCCGGAACGGCAGCTCGCGCAGCAGGAAGACCAGCCAGGTCAGCGAGAAGCCGATCCGCACGATCGCGGTCTGGTACGGGCCGAGGGCGCGGCCCGTGACGTTCTGGACGGCTCGGGCGAGCCGACGGTCGAAGGGCTCGCGGGCCCGGCCACGCGGGGGCGTGGGGGCGGCGGAGGCGCTCATCGGCCCGCCTCCGCGCGGCTTCTGTCGACCCCGGCGGGCCGGTCGGCGTCGGTGACCGGCCACCACGGGAAGTCGCGGTAGGAGGGAGCGGTGCCGGTCTTCTCGGAGCTCCACGAGGGGGCGGCGACCGCCCGTGTGACGGTGCGGAGCTGGACGCGCTCCACGTCACCGGACCGGTCCGCGAGGCGGAGCATCGCGATCCGGCGCATGTACTCCTCCGAGAGGCGGCCACGCATCCCGTGGGGAGTGTGGTCCTCGGCGTGCGAGTTGAGGTAGAAGTCCACGGCCCGCCGGAGCTCGTTCTGCTGGGCGTGGCTGGGCATGGGGTTGTGCCGGATCGCCTCGGCGTCCTGCGCGGTGAGGTCGATCCAGCCGGTGGTGCGGCGGCTGCCGTCGGCGGCGACGAGTTCGGCCCGGACCTCGACGGAGACGTTCTGCTGGAGCGGGTTGGGCGCGAAGAGCTTCCAGTTCTGTTCGAACTCGGGATAGACCCAGTCGTCGACCGCCTGGCCGTGCCGCTTGGTCAGCGTGTTGGACGGCGCGACGTGCAGGAACACCATCGCCAGATGCACGCAGGCGAAGACCCCGGCGACGGCGAGCGCCACGGCGAGGACGACCTGGTAGGGCATCGACAGGGCCATGATCCCGACGCCGGCGCGTTCCGCCGCGGGCGGTGCGTCCGAGCCGTCGCCCGGGTGGCCCGGGGGCTCTGTCACGGGGTCCGAGGGGGCCTGGTGCCCGGTGCCGACCGGGGGCCGGTTCCCGGTGCCTGCCGGGGGCGTCGGGCGGCCGTCGTCCGCGTCGGCGGCGCCTTTTTCGACGTACGCGTCCATCCCGCCCCGATCTCGATCGGCCCACCTCGGTTATCCACAGGGTTGACACCATACGGGCCGCCGACTCACCATTGAAGCTATTCAACCGAACGATCGGTCGGTAGGGAGTCCGATGACCGCAGTGACGGCAGGGACGGCAGAGACCACGGGCGCGCCCGCCGGGTCGGACGCGGCCGTGGCGGCGGAGCAGGCCGCCTACGAGGCCGTGTTCGACGCCGCAGTGGCCGCCGACGAGCGGATCGAGCCGCGCGACTGGATGCCCGAGGCCTACCGCGCCTCGCTCGTCCGGCAGATCGCGCAGCACGCCCACTCCGAGATCATCGGCATGCAGCCGGAGGCGAACTGGATCACCCGCGCGCCCTCGCTGCGCCGCAAGGCGATCCTCATGGCCAAGGTCCAGGACGAGGCCGGCCACGGCCTCTACCTGTACAGCGCCGCGGAGACCCTCGGCACCAGCCGCGACGAGCTGCTCGACAAGCTCCACTCCGGCCGCCAGAAGTACTCCTCGATCTTCAACTACCCCACGCTGACCTGGGCCGACGTCGGCGCGATCGGCTGGCTCGTGGACGGCGCCGCGATCACCAACCAGGTCCCGCTCTGCCGCTGCTCCTACGGGCCGTACGCCCGCGCGATGGTCAGGGTCTGCAAGGAGGAGTCCTTCCACCAGCGCCAGGGGTACGAGGCGCTGCTCGCCCTCTTCCGCGGCACCGAGGCGCAGCACGCCATGGCCCAGGACGCCGTGGACCGCTGGTGGTGGCCCTCGCTGATGATGTTCGGCCCGCCGGACGACGAGTCCACCCACACCGCCCAGGCGATGGCCTGGAAGATCAAGCGGCACTCCAACGACGAGCTGCGGCAGCGCTTCGTCGACATCGCCGTCCCGCAGGCCGAGGCCCTCGGACTCACCCTCCCCGACCCCGACCTCCGATGGAACGAGGAGCGCGGGCACTACGACTTCGGCGCCATCGACTGGACCGAGTTCTGGGACGTCCTCAAGGGCAACGGCCCCTGCAACGAGCAGCGGCTCAGCCGCCGGCGCCAGGCCCACGAGGACGGCGCCTGGGTCAGAGAGGCCGCGGCGGCCCACGCGGAGAAGCACCGCGTGGACAAGCACCACGCCGAGCAGCACCAGCACACCGGCAAGCACGGGGAGGCACAGGCATGACGAGCGACGGTTGGCCGCTGTGGGAGGTGTTCGTGCGCTCCCGCCGCGGACTGTCCCACACCCACGCGGGCAGTCTCCACGCCCCCGACGCGGAGATGGCCCTGCGCAACGCCCGCGACCTGTACACCCGCAGGAGCGAGGGCGTGTCGATCTGGGTCGTGCCCTCCGCGGAGATCACCGCCTCCTCGCCCGACGAGAAGGACCCGTTCTTCGAGCCCGCCGCGGACAAGCCCTACCGCCACCCGACGTTCTACGAGATCCCGGAGGGGGTGAAGCACCTGTGAGCACCACCCCGGCCACGAGCGGGACGGCCACGATCACCGGCGCCGCCCTCGCCCTCGGCGACGACGCCCTCGTCCTCTCCCACCGCCTGGGGGAGTGGGCGGGCTCCGCCCCCGTCCTGGAGGAGGAGGTCGCCCTGGCCAACATCGCACTCGACCTCCTCGGCCAGGCCCGCGTCCTGCTCTCCCTCGTCGGCGACGAGGACGAACTGGCCTACCTCCGCGAGGAGCGCTCCTTCCGGAACGCCCAGCTGGTCGAGCAGCCGAACGGCGACTTCGCCCACACCATCGCCCGGCAGCTCTACTTCTCCACCTACCAGCGACTCCTGTACGGGCAGCTGGCCTCCGGCGACGGACCCTTCGCCGGCCTCGCGGCCAAGGCCGTCAAGGAGGTCGCCTACCACCAGGACCACGCCGAGCACTGGACACTGCGCCTCGGCGACGGCACCGACGAGAGCCACCGGCGCATGCAGCGCGCCTGCGACACCCTCTGGCGGTACACGGGCGAACTGTTCCAGCCCGTCGAGGGAATCGACGTGGACCACACGGCCATGGAGAGCGCCTGGCTGGCCTCGGTCACCGACGTCCTCGGCCGGGCCACGCTCACCGTGCCCGAAGGACCGCGCACCGGCGCCTGGGCCGCCGGCGCCGGCCGGCAGGGACTGCACACCGAGCCGTTCGGACGGATGATCGCCGAGATGCAGCACCTGCACCGCAGCCACCCGGGGGCGACATGGTGACCATGACGGCCCTGGAGGAGGAGCTGAGCCGGATCGCCGGCGCCGTCCTCGACCCCGAACTGCCCGTCCTCACCCTGGCGGAGCTCGGCGTCCTGCGCGGCGTCCACGTCACCGGACCCGGCCGGGTCGAGGTCGCCCTCACCCCGACATACACCGGGTGCCCCGCCGTCGAGACCATGTCCACGGACATCGAGCGAGCCCTCCACGAGCACGGCATGCCGGAGGTCTCCGTCATCACCGTCCTCGCCCCCGCCTGGTCCACCGACGACATCAGCGAGGAAGGACGGCGCAAGCTCGCCGAGTTCGGCGTCGCACCACCGCGCCCCCAGGGCCCGGCCGGCGGCCCGATACCGCTGACCCTGGCGATCCGCTGCCCCAACTGCGGCTCCACCGACACCGAACTCCTCAGCCGCTTCTCCTCCACCGCGTGCAAGGCCCTGCGCCGCTGCACCGCCTGCCGCGAACCGTTCGACCACTTCAAGGAGCTGTAGATGGAGTCCTCAGGCGCGGGCGCCCGGGCCGGCGGACGGGCCGGATTCCACCCCCTCAGGGTCAGCGAGGTCGAGCAGCTCACGGACGACTCCGTGGCGGTCACCTTCGCCGTCCCGCCCGAGCTCCACGACACCTACCGACACCTCCCCGGCCAGCACCTCGCCCTGCGCCGCACCGGCGAGCACGGGGAGGAGATCCGGCGCACCTACTCCATCTGCGCCCCCGCCACCCCGGCCGGCGAGGCCCCCGTCCTGCGCGTCGGCATCCGGCTCGTCGACGGCGGCGCCTTCTCGACGTACGCCCTCAAGGAACTGGCCGCCGGCGACCTCGTCGAGGTCATGGAACCGATGGGCCGCTTCACGCTCGCCCCGCGCCCCGGCCACTTCGCGGCCGTCGTCGGCGGCAGCGGCATCACCCCGGTCCTGTCGATCGCGGCCACCCTGCTCGCCCGCGAGCCCGAGGCCCGGTTCTGCCTGATCCGCAGCGACCGCACCGCCGCGTCCACCATGTTCCTCGACGAGGTCGCCGACCTGAAGGACCGCTACCCCGACCGCTTCCAGCTGGTCACCGTCCTCTCCCGGGAGGAGCAGCAGGCGGGTCTGCCGTCCGGCCGGCTCGACCGCGAGCGGCTCGCCGCGCTCCTGCCCTCTCTGCTGCCCGTCGACGCCATCGACGGCTGGTTCCTCTGCGGCCCCTTCGGACTCGTCCAGGGCGCCGAGCGGGCCCTGCGCGGCCTCGGGGTCGACCGCGGCCGGATCCACCAGGAGATCTTCCACGTCGACGACGGCTCCGCGCCCGCCCCGGGCCCCACCGCCGACACCCCCGCGCACGCCACGCTGACCGCGACCCTGCACGGCCGGTCCGGCACCTGGCCGGTGGACCGCGGCGAGACCCTCCTCGACACGGTGCTCCGCTCCCGCGCGGACGCCCCGTACGCCTGCAAGGGCGGAGTGTGCGGGACCTGCCGCGCCTTCCTCGTCGGCGGAGAGGTGCGGATGGACCGCAACTTCGCGCTGGAACCGGAGGAGACCGAAGCCGGATACGTCCTGGCCTGCCAGTCCCACCCGGTCACGCCGGACGTGGAGCTGGACTTCGACCGCTGACGCGGCAGGAACCGGCGCCACAGCCCTCCGACCCGACTGTGGCGCCCCCATTCCCTTCCACTAGAACCTGTTCTATCTTGACGAACCGTCAGGACCAGCAGGGGCACAACGGGAGGGCAGAGCAGTGGACTTCACCTTCACCGAAGAGCAGCAGGCAGCCGTCGAGGCCGCCAAGGCGGTCTTCTCGGGCGTCACACCCGACGCGGTACCGAGCCCCGCCCTCACCCCGGGCGCCGTCTCCGAGGACCTCGACCGACCGCTCTGGTCCCGCCTGGCCACCGCCGACCTCCTCGGCCTCGTGGTGTCCCCGGAGCACGGCGGCGGCGGACTCGACCCCGTCGCCCTCTGCCTCGTCCTGCGCGAATCGGCCCGCGTCCTGGCCCGCGTCCCCCTCCTGGAGACCAGCGCCGTCGCCACGACCATCGAGCGGTACGCACCCCCGAAGACAGCCGCCGAACTGCTCCCCCGCGTAAGCCGCGGCGAACTCGTCCTCACCGCCGCCTCCCAGGGACGCACCGGCCACGACCCCGCCGAACGCGCCGTCACCGCCCACCGCGACGGCACCGACTGGATCCTCGACGGCCTGCAGACCGCCGTCCCCTGGGCCCACGGCGCCGACATCATCGCCGTACCGGCGCACACCCCCGACGGCGCCACCGTCCTCGCCCTACTGCCCCGCACACACGACGGACTGACCCTCACCGCCCAGTACTCCACCAGCGGCGAACTCCTCGCGGAACTACGGCTCGACGCCGTCCGCCTCGACAGCACCGACGTCATCGACGCCGAAGGCGCCTGGGACTGGCTGCGCGGACTCCTCACCACCGGAACCTGCGCGCTCGCCCTCGGCCTCGGCGAGGCCGTCCTCACCATGACGAGCCAATACACCGGAAAACGCGAACAGTTCGGCCACCCCGTCGCCACCTTCCAGGCCGTCGCCGTCCAGACCGCCGACCGCTACATCGACCTGCGGGCCATGGAGGTCACCCTCTGGCAGGCGGCATGGCGCCTGTCCAGCGGAGCCGAAGCGGCACTCCCCGCCGAAGGGGACATCGCCGTCGCGAAGATCTGGGCCTCCGAGGGCGTACGCCGGGTGGTGCAGACCGCTCAGCACCTGCACGGCGGCTTCGGCGCGGACACCGACTACCCGCTGCACCGCTTCCACGCCTGGGCCAAACACCTGGAGCTGTCCCTCGGCCCCGCCGCGGCCCACGAGGACGCCTTGGGCGACCTCCTGGCCGCCCACCCCCTCGACTGAGCCCCGCCGGAGCCGGGCGGGAAAGCCGGAGGAACGTCAGAGAACGAAGGCCGGGCTTCCGGTACCCGTCACCATCGGACGTCCGGCACCGTCCCAGGCGAGCATGCCGCCCTCGACGTTCACCGCGTCGAAGCCCTGCTGCACCAGGTACTGGGTGACCTGCGCCGACCGGCCACCCACCCGGCACATCACATACGCGCGACCGCGCTCGGCCACCGCCTCGGTCACCTCACCGAAGCGGGCCACGAAGTCGCTCATCGGCACGTGCAGCGCACCCTCGACATGCCCGGCGGCCCACTCGTCGTCCTCCCTGACGTCCAGCACCAGGGCATCGGCCGGCACGGAAGCCGCGTCCACCGAGGGCAGAGGGGAGAAATTCATGGGACCGGCCTTCTCTCGATCAGTACCGCCCGAAGGGTCTCGAGCGCACGGAAAAACCTACTGCACCAGCCCGGCCAGCTCGCTCTCCCGCTCGGAGACCTGCGCGAGCAGCTGCTCCGCGATCTCGTCCAGGAGACGGTCCGGGTCCTCCGGCGCCATCCGCAGCATCGCGCCGATCGCGCTCTCCTCCAGCTCGCGCGCCAGCGTCGACAGCATGTCCTTGCGCTGCGCCAGCCACTCGAGGCGCGCGTACAGCTCCTCGCTCTCGCTGAGCCGCTCCTCGGCCGGCACGGGACCGGCCTCCCACTCGGCGGACAGCTCACGAAGGGCGGCCTCGTCGCCGCGGGCGTAGGCGGCGTTCACCCGCGTGATGAACTCCTCGCGCCGCTTCCGCTCGTCCTCCTCGCGGGCCAGGTCGGGGTGGGCCTTGCGGGCCAGCTCCCGGTAGAGCCTGCGGACCTCCTCGTTGGGCCGGACCCGCTTCGGCGGCCGCACCGGACGGTCGGTGAGCATGGCCTCGGCCTCGGGGGAGAAGCCGTCGGAGTCGATCCAGTCGTGGAACAGCTCGTCCACCCCGGGCATCGGCATGACGGCGGCCCGTGCCTCCTGCGCACGCCGCAGATCCTCGGGGTCTCCGGTCCGCGCCGCCCGCGCCTCGGCGATCCGGGCGTCGAGCTCGTCGAGCCGCGCGTACATCGGGCCGAGCTTCTGGTGGTGCAGCCGCGAGAAGTTGTCCACCTCGACGCGGAAGGTCTCGACGGCGATCTCGAACTCGATCAGCGCCTGCTCGGCCACCCGCACAGCCCGCTCCAGCCGCGCCTCGGGCCGCTCGTCCTGCTGCTCGGCCCGCAGCGCCCCGCCCGCAGGCGCCTCGTCCCCGCCGGGTCCCTGCCGCGGCGACTCGTCTCGGCCCGACTCCTGCTGCGGCGACTCGCTCGGGGACGGCTCGTCCTGAGGCCGCTCGCTCTCGGGGCCCTCGTTCGCACCCTGGTGCACGCTCACGTCTACGCCCGCCCACGTCCTCGTTCCGGCTCGTCCCACCCAGCCTACGGTCCTTCCGGGGGGGCCTCCCCCCCCTCCCCTCCCCCTCCCCACCCTCCCCCCTCATGCCCCGGACAGGGGCAGCGAGCCGCCGTGCCCGTCCTCCCCCGTGCCCCGGCGGCGCGCGGCGCGCCCCGCGGCCTGCTCGGGGCGTCGGTCAGACGCCCAGTTCCGCCGCTATGCGGCCCGCTCGGACGGCGGTGAGCAGGTCGGCGTGGTCGGCGGTGGTGCGGTCCGCGTAGGAGACGGCGAACGCGGCGACGGCCTCGTCGAACTCCTCGTTCTTCCCGCAGTACCCGGCTATCAGGCGCGGGTCGGCGCTGTGGGCGTGGGCGCGGGCGAGCAGGGCCCCGGTCATCCGGCCGTAGTCGTCGACCTCGTCCACGGTGAGTGCGGCGGGGTCGACGCTGCCCTTTCGGTTGCGGAACTGGCGCACCTGGAAGGGGCGCCCTTCCACCGTGGTCCATCCGAGCAGGATGTCGCTCACGACCTGTATGCGCTTCTGCCCGAGCACCACGCGCCGCCCCTCGTGGCCGGGATCGGGCACGGTGAATCCGGCGGTCGGCAGATGGGGCAGCAGGGCGGACGGCCGCGCCTCCTTCACCTGCAGGACGAGCGCCTCGCCCCGGTGGTCGAGGAGGAGCACGACATAGGAACGGGTGCCGACGCTGCCGGTGCCGACGACCCGGAAGGCGACGTCGTGGACGGCGTACCGCGCGAGGAGCGGCAGCCGGTCCTCGGACACGGTCTCCAGGTAGGGGCCGAGGGAGGCGGCGACGGCGGCCGCCTCGCTGTCCGGCACCCTGCGCAGGACCGGGGGAGCGTCCACGAAGCGGCGGCCGCCGCCCTCGGTGTCGGTGACGGCCTCGGTGGAGCGGGCCGCGAACCGGGCGCTGGTGTTGTTGCGGGCCTTGGCGGAGACCCGTTCCAGGGTGCCGAGGAGGTCACGGGCGTCGGTGTGGGAGACGAGCTCCTCGTCGGCGATGGCGTTCCACGCGTCGAGGGCGGGCAGGCGGGCGAGCAGCCGCATGGTGCGCCGGTAGGCGCCGACGGTGTCGAAGGCGGCGGCCCGGCACAGGTCCTCGCTCGCTCCCACCTCCCGGCCGACGAGGACGAGGGAGGTGGCGAGCCGCTTGAGGTCCCATTCCCAGGGGCCGACGACGGTCTCGTCGAAGTCGTTGAGGTCCATGACGAGCCGGCCGCGCGCGTCTCCGTAGAGCCCGAAGTTGGCCGCGTGGGCGTCGCCGCACAGCTGGGCGGCGATCCCGGTGACGGGGGTGCCGGCGAGGTCCTGGGCCATGAGCCCGGCGGCTCCGCGCAGGAAGGTGAAGGGGCTGGCCGCCATCCTGCCGACCCGTATCGGTGCGAGTTCGGGGACGCGGTCCCGGTTCGACTCCTCGACGGCCCGGACGGCGTCGGGACGGTCGGCGGCGAGGGCGGGCTGCCGGTGGGCGGAGCGCGGGACGGTCTCGCGCAGTGCCTTGCCGCGTTCCTTGGGGGAGGCCGCGGTCGCGGCGGTCCCGCCGCCGACGGCGGCCCGGCGGGCGAAGCCCGGCACGTGCGGCACGCGCACGCCGTCCGAGCCGCTGTCCGACCCGCCGTCCGCGGCGCCGTCCGTGTCGCGCTGTCCCGGCACGACGACCTGGTTGTCGTCCATGGCCTGCCCTCCCCCGATACGAAAGTCCAACATCATCCGGCCTGACGGTACCGCCGCACCCGAGCGGTCGTCTGCCCCTGTGGACAGGGGCCTGTGGACAACTCTCCGGACGGCGACGGCCTGCTCTGTCACCTCCTGCGCCGTGCCCCCCGCCCGCCGCGTGCGGGCAGGGCGCGGAGCGCTCCTGCACGAGCACTGCAGAGCCCTGATGCGGGCCTGCTGCAGGCCCGCTGCAGGCCCGCTACAGCCCCGCGTCGCGTGCCAGCAGTGCCGCCTGGACTCTGTTCTCGCAGTCCAGCTTGGCGAGGATCCGGCTCACATACGTCTTCACCGTGGCCTCGCTCATGTGGAGCCGCTTCCCCGCGTCCGCGTTGGAGAGCCCTTCGCCGAGCAGTGCCAGCACATCGCGCTCCTTCTCGCTCAGGCCCGCCACTCGCCCCCGTGCCTCCTCGGCGCGGGCCGCCTCCCGGCCCGTGGCGAGCCGCTCCACGACATGGCGGGTCGCCGCCGGCGACAGATACGCGTCGCCCGCCGCGGCAGCCCGTACGGCCCGGATCAGCTCCGCGGGTGCCGTGTCCTTCAGCAGGAACCCGGCGCCCCCGTGCTCCAGCGTCCGCAGGACGTTGTCCCGCTCCCCGAAGGTCGTCAGGACGATCACCCGGGCCGCGGGCGCCGCCCGGCGCATCTCCGGCAGCGCGGAGAGGCCGTCGAGCACCGGCATCTGGATGTCGAGCAGCACCACGTCGGCGGCGTGCGCCCGTGTCGCCTCGACCGCCTCCCGGCCGTTGGCGGCCTCGGCGACGACCTCGATCTCCGGGTCGGAGGTGAGGATCATCCGGATCCCGGCCCTGATCAGCGGCTCGTCGTCGGCGATCACGACCCTGATGGGCTGCCCTGCCACAGCTACTCCCCACGGCTCCGGTACGGGCGGGTCGGCGCTAGCGCGCCTCGACCTCGTACGACTTCTTCTCGATCAGCTTGCCGTCCTTGAAGCAGAACCGGAAAACAGGCTCCTTCTCGAAGGAGTCGCTGAGCTCCGAGGACATCAGCACCAGGCAGTCGGCGCCCTCCGGCTGCGCCGGTCCCTTGCCGCTGAGGCCGGCGGTGGCGATCGTGTCGCCGGACGGGAGTCGGTCGCGCACCTCCTTCTCCGGCGCCCCGACCTTCACCGCGTCGTACTGCGCGGGCTCGATCATCCCCTCCTTCACCGATCCCATCAGGAAGTAGACACCGACGCCCGCCACCACCACGAGCAGGGCGAACGCGGCGAACGCGATCCCGCAGCCCAGCGCGATCGACCCGCCCGTGCTTCTGCCTCTTCCCCCACGCATCGCCATGGCCAGCTCCCGCTCCGTGAACGTCCAGTCGGTCGGTCCGACCGCGACCGGACGACCATCACCCACCAGCGGTTTCGTGGTCTGCTGCCGGAAGTCGTCGGCCGCATCGACCAAAGGCGCTGCTTCCGCGAGGGGCGCCGCGCCGTAGGGCAGCATCCCGGCGACCCGGAACCCGCCGCCGTCGGCCGGGCCCGCGTGGCACATGCCGCCCACCAGCCGGGCCCGCTCGGCGAGACCGGTCAGCCCCTGCCCGCCGCTCACCACGTCCTTGGCGGGCTCCTCGGTGGGCTTCTCGTTGAGGACCTCGACGACGAAGGTGTCCGGCTCGTACCGCAGGTCGACGCCGATCGCCGCCCCCGGCGCGTACTTGTAGGCGTTGGTGAGGGCCTCCTGCACGATCCGGTACGCGGCGTGGTCGGCGGCCGGAGCCAGTGACCGCTCCTCCCCCGAGCGTCTCAGGCCGACCGCCGTGCCGGCCGTGCGCGCCGCCTCGACGAGTCCCTCGATGCCCGCGATCCCGCGCGCCGCGCGGCCCGTCTCGCCCCCGGACCGCCCGGGTGCCGCGGCCGCCGAACCGTCGGGGGCCTCGATCCCGTCGCGCAGGATCCCGACGACCTCCCGCAGCTCGTGCATCGCGGTCACCGACGCGTTCCGCAGGACGCCGACGACCTCGCGCTGGCGGTCGCTCAGCTCCCGGTCCACTTCGAGGGCTCCGGTGTGGACGGCGATCAGGGCCAGTTGGTGCCCGAGGCTGTCGTGCATGTCCTGGGCGATCCGCTGTCGCTCCCGCAGCCGCGCCTGCCCGACCACCATGGTCCGCTCCCGCAGCAGTTGGGCGTTGCGCTCCTGGAGCGCGTGGAGCAGGGTCCGCCGCTGGGTCCAGTAGCGGTGGGCGAGGCCGGGGGCCAGGGTGGTGCCCAGGTAGTAGAGGGTCGCCGTGAGGGCGATGGTGAGCAGCCGGCCGCCCTCCCAGGGCCCCACGAGGCTCCCCCCGACGTTCAGGACGAAGGCGGCGATGAACGCGGCGAGCGCGCGGCCCGCCCCCGCGATGTACCGGCCGGAGGACCAGCCGACGACCAGCAGCAGGGGCCCGAAGCCGGGCACGAAGGGCGTGAGTCCCGCGGTCAGGACGAGCACGCTCGCGGGCAGTCTGCGGCGCACGAGGGACAGCAGGGCGGACCCGGCGGCGACGAGGCCCAGCACCCAGCCCTCGCCGCCCAGGAGGTCCTCGGTCCCGGCGCCGAGCAGCGCGACGACCGCGGCGAGTGCCAGCTCACCGGTGATCCTGCGCCCCGACCACTGCCCCGGCACCGCGAACCACGCCCACCCTGCGGCGAGCGCGGCCCCGATCCCGTACGAACTCCGGGTCCCCGACTTCGACGTAACGTCCACGCTCGCACCGTAGGCGGCGGGCCGGTCCCGGGTCGTCCCTCTTTCGTCGCACCCGCCGTCGACAAAAGTCGCGCCCCGGGACAGCCGCCCGCGGCCACCGGACCCGCAGCGCGCGCCGTGGCCCGGCGCCCCGTCCGGGCCGCCCCGCCGCGGCGCGCTCGCGGAGCTGGTGAAGGAGGGCAAGCTCGGCGCGATCGGGCTCTCCGAGGCCTCGGTCGCGGAGATCGGCCGCGCCCACGCGCTCCACCCGGTGGCGTCCGTACAGAGCGAACTCTCGCACGTGGCCGTCATCCCGGGCACCAAGACCCGCCGCTACCTGGAGGACAACGTGGAGGCCGGCTCCCTGACCCTTCCCCCGGAGGCCCTGGCCGAACTCGCCGCCCTGCCGGAACCGGTCGGCGCGCGCTGAACGTACGAGGTCCCCAGCCATGCGCCTGCTCGTCCTGACCGCCGCCACCGGCATGTTCGGAACGAACGTCCACATCGTCGCCGCCGGACCGGGAAACCCCTGCCTCGTCGTCGATCCCGGACACGAGTCCCGCGAGACCGTCCTGCGAACCGTCCGCGCCCACCGCCTCGAACCCGAGGCCATCCTCATCACCCACGGCCACATGGACCACACCTGGGACGCCGTTCCGCTCGCCCGGCACTACGGCGTCCCCACCTGGATCCACCCGGCCGACCGCTACCAACTCGGCGCTCCCGCCAGGGGGCTGCCCGACTCGTTTCCCCGCGACCTGCTCGTCGGCCACCCGGACCGGGAACCGGACGAGGTGCGCGAACTCCCCGAGCGGGGCGGTGAACTGGCCCTCGCCGCCGGCACCGTCACGGTGCTGCACACGCCCGGCCACACCAGCGGCTCGGTGATGTTCCGCTTCGACGACGGCGACGAGCCCCTCCTCGCCACCGGCGACACCCTGCTCGCGGGCGGCCGCGGACGCGCGGACGCGCCGACCGCGAGCCCGCCGAGCATGGAGGACTCCCTCCGTCTGGTCACCGACCTCTGCCCGGGGGACACCCGGCTGCTCACCGGGCACGGCCCCACGGCCCTGCTCGACCGGACGGGAATCCGCTGACCCGCGCCACCCGCGGGCGTCCGGTGTGACCTTGGTCATGGTGGGCGGGAGGGGGCGGGCTCGAACTTGTGTAGAGTGGCATCACCGACGCGGGGTGGAGCAGCTCGGTAGCTCGCTGGGCTCATAACCCAGAGGTCGCAGGTTCAAATCCTGTCCCCGCTACGAGAAGAAAGGGGCCCGGCTGATGCCGGGCCCCTTTCGCGTTCCTCCGACCCCGGTCGTCTGCGAGCCACCTCACACCCCGTCCGCTCACCCCACCCGAGGTCAGTCCACCTGGTCACATCAGGGGACAAACGAAAACGGTCGGCATCGTGATCACGATGCCGACCGTTTCCTACTGGTGCGCGAGGGGGGAGTTGAACCCCCACGCCCTTTCGGGCACTGGAACCTGAATCCAGCGCGTCTGCCTATTCCGCCACCCGCGCATTGGGTGTGCTCCGGGCTCTCTCACTTTGCGGTGCGAGCGCCTGGCGACATCAGAAGATTAGCACGTCGCAGACCGTGGATTCACATCCGTTGTTTGGCCTCCGCTCACGCAGACCAAGGTGAGGGAGGGACAGATGCGCAGAGAGGGGAAGGAGGGTGGGGGAAGGACACCAGGCGAAGGGGAGACAGGAGGGAAGGCGGAGGGATGAAGCGGAGGAAGACGGAGAAGAGGAAGGAGACGGAGAAGAGGGAGGAGGGGCAAGAAAGAGGGATGTATCACCCGGGACAGTCTGGGACCGCCCCCGATCCGGCCCCGATCCGGCCTCGGACCGCCCCCGCTCCGTCCCTGATCCGCCCCCGACCCGTCCCGTTCCACCCCCGTTCCGGCCTCGGACCGCCCCCGTTCCGGCCCGGATCGCCCTCGAACAGGCCCGGATCGACCCGAACCACCCCCGAACCACCCCCAGACCTCGACCGAGCCCCCGCTCCCACAGCCGGGTGCGGGACACTGTCCACAGGCCGCCTCTACGATCCGTGGGGAAAGCTTGTGAGAGGTGACACTCGTCCACAGGGCAGAGAAGGGGAACCAGCCGATTTCCCGACGCGTGGATACGATCAGTAAGCAGTACCAGGACGACAACGACGGAGGAGGTGCCCCATGGGAGTCCTGAAGCGTTTCGAGCAGCGTCTCGAAGGTCTGGTCAACGGCACCTTCGCCAAGGTGTTCAAGTCCGAGGTCCAGCCTGTCGAGATCGCGGGCGCGCTCCAGCGCGAGTGCGACAACAACGCGCAGATCTGGAACCGCGAGCGGACCGTCGTCCCCAACGACTTCATCGTGGAGCTGAGCGCGCCGGACTACGAGCGCCTCAGCCCCTACTCGGGTCAGCTCGGCGACGAGCTCGCCGGCCTGGTCAGGGACTACGCGAAGCAGCAGCGGTACACCTTCATGGGACCGATCAAGGTCCACCTGGAGAAGGCCGAGGACCTCGACACCGGTCTGTACCGCGTCCGCAGCCGCACCCTGGCGTCGAGTACGTCACAGTCGCAGCCGCCCGCGGGCGGCCAGCAGCAGCCTCACCAGCAGCAGGGCCAGGGACAGGGCCGCGGCGGTTACGGGTACCCCCCGGCCGGCGCCCCGCCCATGCCCGCCTCCCCGCCGCCCGGCGCTCCCGGCCACCGGCCGGCGGCCGCCGCCGCGGGCCGTCCCGCGGCCCCCGGCCCCGGTACGCACGGGGGAGCGGGCACCCAGGTGCGCCGCTGGATCGAGATCAACGGCACCCGCCATCAGATCTCGCGCCCGACCCTGGTCCTCGGCCGCAGCACCGACGCGGACGTGAGGATCGACGATCCCGGCGTCTCCCGCCGGCACTGCGAGATCCGGACCGGAACGCCCTCGACGATCCAGGATCTGGGATCCACCAACGGCATCGTGGTGGACGGGCAGCACACCACCCGCGCTACGCTCCGCGACGGCTCGCGGATCGTCGTGGGCAGCACCACCATCGTTTACCGGCAAGCCGAAGGGTGAAGCGGGGGCAATGTCAGAGCTGACCCTGACGGTCATGCGGTTGGGTTTCCTGGCCGTTCTGTGGCTGTTCGTCATCGTGGCCGTCCAGGTCATCCGCAGCGACCTCTTCGGTACGCGGGTCACCCAGCGCGGTTCACGGCGCCAGGAGGCGCGACCGCAGCAGCAGCAGGCGCGGCAGGCCGCCGCGCCTCCGCAGCAGCGCGGCCAGCAGACCGCGGGCGCTGGGCGGCAGCGCCGCGGCGCCCCGACCAAGCTGGTCGTGTCCGAGGGCACCCTCACCGGCACGACCGTCGCCCTCCAGGGGCAGACGATCACGCTGGGCCGGGCCCATGATTCGACGATCGTGCTGGACGACGACTACGCGTCCAGCAGGCACGCGAGGATCTACCCGGACCGGGACGGCCAGTGGATCGTCGAGGATCTCGGGTCCACGAACGGCACGTATCTCGACCGGACCCGCCTCACCACCGCCACACCCATTCCGCTGGGCGCGCCGATCCGCATCGGCAAGACCGTCATCGAGCTGCGGAAGTAGTGCTACATCATGAATAGGCGCGAGCGGAGCGAGCGAGTCGGGACGGTCCCCGCCACAGGCCGTGCCGGGCTCCCGACCGGAGCGACTGGAGCGACCGGCGTGACCGGAGCGACCGGAGGGTGGGCAGTGTGGGTCGAGACCGGCTGTACCCCGATGCAGCGTCGACAGGGCAGGTGCGCATGACTCTGTCCCTGCGATTCGCCGCGGGCTCGCACAAGGGCATGATCCGCGAGGGCAACGAGGACTCCGGCTACGCCGGCCCCCGGCTGCTCGCCATCGCCGACGGCATGGGCGGCCAGGCCGCCGGTGAGGTCGCCTCCTCCGAGGTGATCTCCACCCTCGTCACGCTCGACGACGACGTCCCCGGCTCCGACATCCTCACCTCGCTCGGTACGGCGGTGCAGCGCGCCAACGACCAGCTCCGGATGATGGTCGAGGAGGACCCGCAGCTCGAGGGCATGGGCACCACGCTCACCGCCCTGCTGTGGACCGGCCAGCGACTCGGTCTGGTGCACGTCGGCGACTCGCGCGCCTATCTGCTGCGCGACGGTGTGCTGACCCAGATCACCCAGGACCACACCTGGGTCCAGCGGCTCGTCGACGAGGGCCGGATCACCGAGGAAGAGGCCACCACCCACCCGCAGCGCTCGCTCCTCATGCGCGCGCTCGGCAGTGGCGACCACGTCGAGCCCGATCTCTCCATCCGTGAGGTCAGGGCCGGCGACCGGTACCTGATCTGCTCCGACGGGCTGTCCGGCGTGGTCTCGCACCAGACGCTCGAGGACACCCTCGCCAGCTACCAGGGCCCGCAGGAGACCGTGCAGGAGCTGATCCAGCTCGCCCTGCGCGGCGGCGGCCCCGACAACATCACGGTGATCGTCGCCGACGTCCTGGACGTCGACGGCGGCGACACCCTCGCCGGTCACCTCAGCGACACCCCGGTCATCGTGGGCGCGGTCGCCGAGAACCAGGCCGCCCAGCTGAACGACGGCGGGGCGATGCAGACCCCGGCCGGCCGCGCCTCCGGGCTCGGCCGCCCGGCGCCGCACCAGCAGCCGCCCGCCGGCGGGTTCGGCCCGCCCGGGAGCGGCGAGGACCACGGCTACGGCGGAATGCCCCCGCAGGGCTCCTTCGAGTCGTACACCGACGACGACTTCGTGAAGCCGCGCAAGGGCCGCAAGTGGCTGAAGCGCTCCTTCTTCCTGATCCTGGTCCTCGCGATCATCGGCGGCGGGCTGTACGGCGGCTGGCGCTGGACGCAGACCCAGTACTTCGTCGGGTCCAAGGACCAGCACGTGGCGCTGTACCAGGGCATCAGCCAGGACCTTGCCTGGGTCTCGCTGTCGAAGGTCGAGAAGGACCACCCCGAGATCGAACTCAAGTACCTCCCCGCGTACCAGCAGAAGCAGGTCGAGGACACGATCACGGGCGGCACCCTCGCCAAGGCCGAGACGAAGATCGCCGAGCTGGCCGTGCAGGCCTCGGCCTGCAAGAAGACCGCGGAGCGCCGCGCGGCCGCCGAGAAGGCGGCCGACCAGGCGAGCAAGCCGCCGGCCGAGACGCCGGACGGCGCCGCCACCCCTGACCCCAAGCCCACCACAGCCGCTCCGACCCCGGGTCCCACCCTCACCGCGGAGGAGCAGAAGCTGGCCTCGAACTGCGGCAAGCAGTAAGCACCCGTAGGGGGCCTTTCACCACCATGAGCGTTGTCACCAACACGACCACCATCGGCGCGATCGAGGCGCCGAGCCGCCGCAACACCGAGCTGGCGCTGCTGGCGTTCGCCGTCATCATCCCGGTGTTCGCCTACCTCAACGTGGGCCTGGCCATCGACGGCAAGGTCCCGGCCGGCATGCTCGGGTACGGGCTCGGGCTCGCGCTGCTCGCGGGCGTCGCCCACCTCGTGGTGCGGAAGTGGGCCCCGTACTCGGACCCGCTGCTGCTGCCCCTGGCGACCCTGCTCAACGGCATGGGCCTGGTGCTGATCTGGCGTCTGGACCAGTCGCCGCGGCTGATCGCCCTGGCGAAACGCCAGTACGGCGCGTTCAGCGCGTCCGCACCGAACCAGATGATGTACTCCGCCATCGGCATCGCCATGTTCGTGGGCGTGCTGCTGCTCCTGAAGGACCACCGGGTCCTCCAGCGGTACACGTACATCTCCATGGTCGTGGCGCTCGTCCTGCTGCTGCTCCCGCTCGTCCCCGGCCTCGGCGCGGACGTCTTCGGTGCCAAGATCTGGATCCGTGTCGGCGGCTTCTCCATCCAGCCCGGTGAGTTCGCGAAGCTGGTCCTGGCGGTGTTCTTCTCCGGCTACCTGATGGTGAAGCGTGACGCCCTGGCCCTGGCCAGCCGGCGCTTCATGGGGCTCTACCTGCCGCGCGGCCGCGACCTCGGCCCGATCCTGACGATCTGGGCGGTCAGCCTCCTCATCCTGGTCTTCGAGAACGACCTGGGTACGTCGCTGCTGTTCTTCGGCATGTTCGTGATCATGCTGTACGTGGCGACCGAGCGGACCAGCTGGATCGTCATGGGTCTGCTGATGGCCGTCGCCGGTGCGGTGGTCGTCGGCTCCACGGCGAGCCACGTGCAGTCCCGTGTGGCGGCCTGGCTCGACCCGTTCGAGTGCCTGAAGACGGCGCCTCCCGGCACCAACATGGCGTACGCCTGTGACCAGATGACCCAGGTGCTGATGTCCTTCGGCTCCGGCGGCATCCTCGGCACCGGTCTCGGCCAGGGCAACTCCGACCTGATCCAGTTCGCCGCCAACTCCGACTTCATCTTCGCCACGGTCGGCGAGGAGCTCGGGCTCGCCGGTGTGATGGTCTTCCTGCTCTTCTACGGGCTGATCGTCGAGCGCGGCATCCGCACCTCGCTCGCCGCCCGCGACCCCTTCGGCAAGCTGCTCGCGATGGGCCTCTCCGGCGCGTTCGCGCTCCAGATCTTCGTCGTCGCCGGCGGTGTGATGGGGCTCATCCCGCTCACCGGTATGACCATGCCGTTCCTCGCGTACGGCGGATCCTCCGTGATCGCCAACTGGGCTCTGATCGGCATCCTGATCCGGATCAGCGACACCGCGCGCCGGCCCGCGCCCGCGCCCGCCCCGTCCCCCGACGCCGAGATGACCCAGGTGGTCCGTCCGTGAACAAGCCGCTGCGCCGGGTCGCGATCTTCTGCGGCCTGCTCATCCTCGCCCTGCTCGTGCGCGACAACTGGCTCCAGTTCGTCCGTGCGGACGAGCTGAACGCCCACCCCAAGAACCGCCGGGTGCAGATCGAGCGCTACGCGAACGAGCGCGGCAACATCATCGTCGACGGCAAGCCGGTCACCGGCTCGGTCGACTCCGGGGACGAGTACTTCAAGTTCAAGCGCACCTACACCGACGGCCCCATGTGGGCCCCGGTCACCGGTTACGCCTCGCAGGCCTACGACGCCAACCAGATCGAGAAGATCGAGGACGGCATCCTCACCGGCAACGACGACCGGCTCTTCTTCGACCGCACGCTCGCCATGTTCACCGGCGAGAAGAAGAAGGGCGGTGACGTCGTCACCACCCTCAACGGCGCCGCGCAGAAGGCCGCCTTCGAGGGGCTCGGCAAGAAGACCGGTGCCGTCGTGGCCATCGAGCCGTCGACCGGCAAGATCCTGGCGCTCGCGTCCACCCCCTCGTACGACCCCTCCTCCTTCGCCGGGTACTCCGCCAAGGACGAGAAGGCCTGGGTGGCGCTGGAGAAGGACAAGAGCAAGCCGAAGCAGAACCGCGCGATCCGTGAGATCTACCCGCCCGGTTCCGTCTTCAAGGTCGTGACCGCCGCCGCCGCTCTGGAGAACGGCAAGGTCAAGGACATCGACGCGAAGACCGACACTCCCGAGGGCTGGAAGATCCCCCTCTCCAACCGGGAGATGGTCAACCACGCCCAGGGCTGCGCCAACGCCAGCCTGAAGCGTGCCCTCGACATCTCCTGCAACTCGGTGTTCGCGAAGCTCGGCGACGACGTCGGCCGCGACAAGATGGTGGAGATGGCCGAGAAGTTCGGTTTCAACGCCGAGCAGTTCACCCCGGTCCGCTCCTCCGCCTCGGTCTACGACAAGACGGCCGACCGCGGTGGCAACGCCCTCTCCTCCATCGGCCAGTTCAACACCGCGACCACCCCGCTCCAGATGGCGATGGTCACGGCGGCGATCGCCAACGACGGCAAGCTGATGAAGCCGTACATGATCGACGAGCTGCGCGCCCCCAACGTCGACCTGCTCAAGAAGACCGAGCCGGAGGAGATGAGCCGCCCGGTCTCGCAGGAGAACGCGCAGCTGCTCCAGCAGATGATGGAGAGCGTCGTCACCAACGGCACCGGCGGCAACGCCGACCTGAACATGGACGGCGTCAAGGTCGGCGGCAA
This sequence comes from Streptomyces sp. NPDC088707, assembly GCF_044752725.1. Classification (NCBI taxonomy): domain Bacteria; kingdom Bacillati; phylum Actinomycetota; class Actinomycetes; order Kitasatosporales; family Streptomycetaceae; genus Streptomyces; species Streptomyces sp. NPDC088707. The sequence goes on from NZ_JBIVLV010000003.1 coordinate 412,383, forward strand.
GACGGGTACGGCGCAGCACGGCGACAAGAACGCGAAGCGCCCCTACGCCTGGTTCATCTCGTACGCGAAGACCGCCGAGGGCTCCCCGGTCGCGGTCGCCGTGATCGTCGAGGACTCGGCGGGCACCTCGCGTGAGGACATCAGCGGTGGCGGTCTCGCGGCCCCGATCGCGAAGGCCGTGATGAAGGCGGTCCTGAAGACCCGGGGCTGACGTCTCAGCCCCGTTCATGCCAGGTACCGGTCAGGTATCAGCTACCGGCCCCGGGCGGATCGTCTTCCCGGGGCCGGTACCGTATCCGCGAACAGCACACACCGCCGGACCACCCATGGGTGCGGTCGGGACAGACGGAGAGGGCTGGATTAGCTATGGAAGAGCCGCGTCGCCTCGGCGGCCGGTACGAGCTGGGCTCGGTGCTCGGCCGTGGTGGCATGGCCGAGGTGTACCTCGCCCAGGACACCCGGCTCGGCCGCACCGTCGCCGTGAAGACGCTGCGGGCCGACCTGGCCCGCGATCCGTCCTTCCAGGCCCGGTTCCGCCGTGAGGCACAGTCCGCCGCATCGCTGAACCATCCGGCGATCGTCGCGGTCTACGACACCGGCGAGGACTACGTCGACAACGTCTCCATCCCGTACATCGTGATGGAGTACGTCGACGGGTCGACCCTGCGTGAGCTGCTGCACTCCGGGCGCAAGCTGCTGCCCGAGCGCACCCTCGAGATGACGGTCGGCATCCTCCAGGCACTGGAGTACTCGCACCGCGCCGGCATCGTGCACCGTGACATCAAGCCGGCGAACGTCATGCTGACGCGCACCGGCCAGGTCAAGGTCATGGACTTCGGCATCGCGCGCGCCATGGGCGACGCCGGCATGACCATGACGCAGACCGCCGCGGTGATCGGCACGGCCCAGTACCTCTCCCCCGAGCAGGCCAAGGGCGAGCAGGTCGACGCCCGCTCCGACCTGTACTCCACGGGCTGCCTGCTGTACGAGCTCCTCACCGTCCGTCCCCCGTTCATCGGTGACTCCCCGGTCGCGGTCGCGTACCAGCACGTCCGCGAGGAGCCGCAGCCGCCGAGCAACTTCGACCACGAGATCACGCCCGAGATGGACGCCATCGTCCTCAAGGCGCTGGTCAAGGACCCCGACTACCGGTACCAGTCCGCCGACGAGATGCGCGCGGACATCGAGGCCTGCCTCGACGGACAGCCGGTCGCGGCCGCCGCCGCGATGGGCATGGGGATGGGCATGGCGGGCGCCCCCGCGTACGGCGGGGGCTACGGCGGCTATCCGGAGGACCAGCCGACGACGGCGCTGCGCCAGGCCGACCCGGCGGGCCAGACCTCGATGCTGCCCCCGATCAACACGGACGACGGCTACGGCTACGACGACCGCCCGGACCGCCGTCGCGGCGGCCCGAAGAAGTCGAACACCTCGACGATCCTGCTGGCCCTCGCGGGCATCCTGGTGCTCGTCGGCGCGATCTTCATCGGTGTCTCGCTGTTCGACAAGAAGGACGGCACCCGGCAGGTCGCCGTTCCGCAGCTGGTCGGCCAGACGGTCGCGGTGGCGACGGAGCGGGCGACCAACGCGGAGGTGAAGGTGCAAGAGGCCGGCACCGAGCGCTGCGACCAGCCCAAGGGCGCCATCTGCCGTCAGGATCCCGTCGCGGACGGCACCGCGAAGATCGACACCGGTGCCACGATCCAGGTGTACGTCTCCGAGGGCGCGCCGCTCGTGGAGGTTCCGGACGTCCAGGAGCAGTCCCAGGAGCGCGCCGAGCAGTCCCTGAAGGCCAAGGGCTTCAAGGTCAAGGTCGAACAGCAGGAGTCCGACGAGGACCCCGGCACGGTCCTGCAGCAGAACCCGGACGGCGGCACCAAGGCGGAGACGAACTCCGAGGTGACGATCACCGTCGCGAAGCAGAAGCTGCTGCAGCTCCCCGACGTGAAGACGCGGAGCTACGACCAGGCCGTTCAGCAGCTGAACGGGGTCGGCTTCACCAACATCACCAAGGAGGACGTCGACTCCGACCAGCCCGCGGGCATCGTCGTCGACCAGACTCCGCAGGGTCCCTCGGACCAGTCCAAGGAGACCCAGATCACGCTGAAGGTCTCCAAGGGCCCGCAGCAGACCCAGGTTCCGATCCCGGGCGACCTGACCAGCCGGCCCTTCAAGGACGTCAAGGCGCAGCTCGAGGCGCTCGGTCTGGTGGTCGTCCAGCAGGGTTCGGACAAGGAGGACGCCACGGTCGTCGCCACGAACCCGCCCGCGGGTACGCCGGTGAAGACCGGGGACACCGTCACCGTCTTCACGATGGGCGGCGGCGGCAACCAGGGCGGCAATCCCGGTGGCGGAGACAACAACGGCGGGGTCGGCGGCATCTTCGACTGAGGCCGCCACGACCGCGCGGACGGTCGGACCGTTCGAAGGGGAGAGCCCCGGCATCCAGTGGATGCCGGGGCTCTCCCCTTTTCCCGCGCGGGTCGCCTCAGCGGAGCTCCGCCGGAGGCGTACGGTCGCGGTCGACCTTCTCCGTGCGCACCAGTTCGCCCCAGACGATGTACCGGTAGTCGGAGGTGTACATGGGGGTGCAGGTGGTCAGGGTGATGAACCGGCCGGGCTTCGTCCTCCCCGACTCCTTGGGGACGGGCTGGAGGACGTCCACGTTGTACTTCGTGGTCTCCGGCAGGGACTTGTAGACCTTGTAGACGTACCAGGTGTCCTTGGACTCGAAGACGATCGGGTCGCCGTTCTTCAACTTGTGGATGTTGTGGAACTTGGCGCCGTGTCCGTCCCGGTGCGCGGCGAGCGTGAAGTTGCCCTGCTTGTCCTGCGGGAGCGCGGACTTGATCGGGTCGGTGTAGTAGCCGGCGACGCCGTTGTTGAGGATGGCGCTCTCGGTGCCCTGCTTGACCAGGACCTCGCCGTTGTTCATCGCCGGCACGTGGAGGAAGCCGATGCCGTCCTTGGTGTCGAGCGCCCCGGGCCCGTCGGCCCAGCGGTCGCGGACCTGGGCGCCGTCCTGGTCGGCGGCGCGGTCGGCGAGGACGTTGGTCCACCACAGGGAGTAGACGACGAAGAGGCCGAGCACCAGGCCCGCCGTGATGAGGAGTTCGCCGAAGAAGCTGATGACTCCGGCGATCCGATTGCGCACGCGTGCCACTAGGTCGTCCCGTCGTCCCGTCCGGAGGTGTGGGGTCTCAGCCTACGAGCGCTTTCGGCTTTCCCTCACTGCGCGGGCGTTCCTCGACCAGCTTGCCCCACACGATCATGCGGTAGGTGCTGGTGAACTCGGGCGTGCAGGTGGTCAGGGTGATGAACCGGCCGGGCTTGGTGAAGCCGGAGCCCTTCGGCACCGGTTCGATCACGGAGACGTTCGAGGGCGCGGTCTGCGGCAGGATGCTCGCCATCTCGTAGGTGTAGTACGCGTTCCGGGTCTCGACGACGATGGGGTCGCCGGGCTGCAGCCGGTTGATGTAGCGGAACGGTTCGCCGTGCGTGTTGCGGTGGCCGGCGACGGCGAAGTTGCCCTGCTTGTCGGAGGGCATGGCCGTCTTGAGCTTGCCCTCGGCGTAGTGGCCGACCATGCCCTTGTCGAGGACCTTCGCCTTGTTGATGCCCTCGGCGACGGGGACGACGACGTCCAGCTTGGGGATGTACATGATGGCGAAGCCCTCGCCGGGCTCGAACGCCCCCGGCGTGCCGGCGTCCTTGTCGGCGTCGCCCTTGGCCCAGGTGTCCTCGATCTGTTCCTTGGCCCGGTCGGTCTCCTGGCCGGCGAGGACGTTCGTCCACCACAGCTGGTAGGTGACGAAGAGCAGCATGACGACGCCGAAGGTGATGAAGAGTTCCCCGACGGCGCGGCTGGCGATGACACCGACGCTGTCCTTGGCGGCGCGGGCGGCGCGCCGGGCCTCGACACGGGAGAGCGGTGCCGCGGGCGGTGCGCCGGTCGCGGCGCCGCCCGTGGGGGTCGTCGGGCCGCCCCGGCGGCTCTTGCCCCGGCTGCCGCCCTTGGCCGCGCGGCGGCGTTCGGCCCGGCCGGGCCCGGGAAGGGGCTCCACGGCCTCCAGGACGGCCGTGTCGTCGGAGGAGCGCCGACGGGAGGGCCGAGGGGTCTCAGGCGCCTCGTACGGCTCGTACGGGGGCGTGGGGGCGTCCTCGCGGGGAGCCTCGGGGGAGGCGTCGTGGGTGGTCTCGTAGGCGGCCTCGTACACGGGCTCGGGCTCCCGGTACGTCGGGGCGGGCTGCCCGTACGTCCGCGCGGGGTCCTGATAGGCCTGCGCGGGTTCTTGGTAGGGCTGGGGCTCCTGGTAGGCCGCCTGCTCGGTGTACGGGTACGGGTACGGCGCCGGAGCCGGTTCCTGGTACGGCGAGGGGACCCCGTGGGGGTCCGCGGGTATCGGCTCGGGCTCCGGCTCGTTCGTGTCCCGGAACCACGGAGAGCCCGTCGTCACGCGACGGCCTTGCCCACCACCGGCGCGAGCCCCGCCGACCGTCCGACCGCCCCCTTGTCGCCGCACTGCTCCAGCCAGTTGGCGAGCATCAGGTGCCCGTGCTCGGTGAGGACCGACTCGGGGTGGAACTGGACGCCCTCGACGGACAGTTCGCGGTGGCGCAGGCCCATGATGATGCCGTCCTCGGTCCGCGCGGTGACCTCGAGCTCGGCCGGCAGGGCGGCGGGCTCGGCGGCCAGCGAGTGGTAGCGGGTCGCGGTGAACGGCGAGGGCAGCCCGGCGAAGACGCCCTGCCCCTCGTGGGTGACGAGGGAGGTCTTGCCGTGCAGCAGCTCGGGCGCCCGGTCGACGACCCCGCCGTACGCCACGGCCATCGACTGCATGCCGAGGCAGACGCCGAAGACGGGCACGCCGGTGGCCGCGCAGTGCCGGACCATGTCGATGCAGACCCCGGCCTGTTCGGGCGCGCCGGGGCCGGGCGAGAGCAGGACGCCGTCGAAGCCGTCCTGGGCGTGGCTCAGCTCGACCTCGTCGTTGCGGAGGACTTCGCACTCCGCGCCGAGCTGGTAGAGGTACTGAACGAGGTTGAAGACGAAGCTGTCGTAGTTGTCGACGACGAGAATTCGCGCGCTCACTGGCCGTCCACCGTCACATCGTTGAACGGAAGCAGCGGCTCCGCCCAGGGGAACACATACTGGAAGAGGACGTACACGACCGCGAGGACCAGCACGATCGAGATCAGCGCCCGCGCCCACGCGTTGCCCGGCAGATGCCGCCAGATCCAGCCGTACATGACGTCGACCGCCCCTTCCGTTCGTTACGGGGACCAGAGTACGGGGCGAGGGGGCCGTGGGGGGTCAGCTGTCCAAAGCCTGTGGACGACCGTCGGCGACCGGCCGGGTGGCGTCGAGGTGGGCCCAGACGACGAGCCGGTGGCTGCTGCCCCACTCGGGTTCGCAGGTGGTGAGGGTGAGGTAGCGGCCGGGCCCGTCGAATCCGGACTTCGCGGGTACCGGGTCGATGACGCCGACGTCGGTGGGCACGGTCCGGTGCGGGGCGCGGTCGACGCGGTACGTGAACCAGGTCGTCCCGTCGGTGAGGACGATCGCGTCGCCCTCGCGCAGCCGGGGGAAGTCCTTGAACGGGTCGCCGTAGGTGCGGCGGTGGCCGGCGACGGCGAAGTTCCCGGTCGCGCCGAGGCGGGCGGTGCCGGCGTAGTGGCCGAGTCCCTTCTTCAGGGTGCCGACCCCGGTGCCCTGGAGGACGGGCCACTTCCAGTCCCTGCCCAGCCGGGGGACGTACATGACGGCGATGCCCTTGCCGGGGGCGTACGGCGCGGCTCCGGGGACGGGGGCGGCGGTCCGGACCGGGGTGACGGTCCACTCGCGCTGGAGGGTGTCGATCTGGCCGGCGCTCGCGCTCGCGGCCTGGACACCGGTCCAGTACAGGACGTACCCGACGAAGAGGACGATCAGGGCGCCGACGGTGATGCACAGCTCGCTGAAGGTCCTCACGACGAGACGCAAGCGCCCCTCCCGCAGTCGGCTCCCGGCGGTGCCACCCCGGCCGTGCGTGTGGTGTCAGCTCACCGGCTTCGCTTGGTGGAGGTCCACTGTGCCCGAGTAGCCGGGAAGAGTCACCGCCCGGTGCTCGTCGACTTTCCAGCCGAGCCCGTACGCCTTCACGTACAGCTGGTAGTTCTGGATCGCCGGGGAGCCCGCGAGCGCCCTGGTCAGCCTCCCCCGGTCACCTACGGCGGTGATCTTGTACGGGGGCGAGTAGACGCGGCCCTGGAGGATCAGGGTGTTGCCGACGCAGCGCACGGCGCTGGTGGAGATGAGCCGCTGGTCCATGACCCGGATGCCTTCGGCGCCGCCCTGCCACAGGGCGTTGACGACGGCCTGGAGGTCCTGCTGGTGGATGACCAGGTCGTTGGCCTGCGGCTCGGGGTAGCCGGGGGCGGCCTGGGCGTTCGGCGGGGCGTCGTCGAGGGTGACGGTGAGACCGGAGCCGGAGATCTCGGTGGTGCCCGCCGCCGCCTCGAGCGCGTCGAGTCTCGCGTCCTCCGCGCGCGTGGAGCCGTCGTCGCGGGCGGCGAGGGAGTCGACCTGGGAGCGGAGGGCGGAGGCCGACTCGTCGAGGCCCGCGTTCTTGTGGCTGCGCTCCTCGATCAGGTCGGAGAGCCGCAGGAGTGAGGCGTCGGTGCGGATGTTGGTGCCCTTGGCGGTGTTGAAGCTCGTGACGAAGATCAGTCCGGCGAGGGCGAAAACGGCAAGGGTGAGCACCTGGACCGGGCGCCACCTCGCGGTGCGGCCAGGCCCTTCGGGAGTGCCGGCGGAATTGCTCAACGTACCCTGATCCCCTTCGGTGCCGCGGAACCACTACGCTAACGGACGCCTGGGGGACGCAGTCGTCCTCCTTCGTCACATCCCGGCGCCAGCCACAGTTCCCTGCGCGGTCACGCAGCGCATCGACAGGAGAGTCCCTCGTGCCGAAGTCACGGATCCGCAAGAAGGCCGACTTCACGCCCCCGCCCGCGAAGCAGGCCACCTCGATCAAGCTGACCAACCGCAGCTGGGTGGCGCCTGTGATGCTCGCGCTGTTCGCCATCGGTCTGGTGTGGATCGTGGTCTTCTACGTCACCGACGGTTCGATGCCGATCGAGTCGATCCGCAACTGGAACATCGTGGTGGGCTTCGGCTTCATCGCGGCCGGCTTCGGTGTCTCCACGCAGTGGAAGTAGCGGCGAACAGCAGGGGTACGGCGGCCGACTAGCGGTCGTACCGGCTGCTCGTCAAGCTCTCCCCTGAACTTATCCACAGCGTTGTGCACAGCACTGGATAACTTACGAAGATCTGTGGATAACTCGCACGAGGTTGACGCCGGTATGACCGGAATCACCCTCGCCGGAGACCGCAACGCCCCTCGCCTCCCTGGAGAAACACCAGGTCAGAGGCGAGGGGCGCAGTCTTTCCCCATAGCGCGGGGAGGAATCGCCACGCACTGTGGATAACTCTGGGGAAAGCTCACAGAGGAGCTCGTCCACAGCCCTATGCGCTCAGGTGAGCGCCGCCGATCGGGCCAGCACGATCCCCACGTCGAGCAGCAGCACCAGGGCCAGCGCCCCGTACTGCACCAGGTCCCGGCGGGCCCTCGGCGCGTGCACGAGCGCGTACGTCACCACGATGCCCGCGACCAGACCGCCGACGTGGGCCTCCCAGGAGATCCCCGGTCGGGTGAACGTCATGAGCAGCGACAGGGCCACGAAGAGGATCACCGGCCGCATGTCGTGACGGCGCCGGCGGGCGAGCACCACCCAGGCGCCGATCAGGCCGTAGACCACGCCGGAGGCGCCGAGCGAGGGCTGGTTCTGCGCGGCGACGAGATAGGCCAGCACGGAGCCGGAGAGACCGGAGAGCAGACACAGGGCCGCGTACCGGATCCGGCCCAGCTCGGGCTCGACGATCCCGCCGATCACCCACAGGCCCAGCACGTTGAAGAGGATGTGCCAGACCTCCTGGTGGAGGACGGTCGAGGTCAGCAGCCGGTACCACTCGCCGTCGGCGACCCCGACGAGCTCGCCGAGCGCCGGGCTGTAGGCGTAGCCGATGAGCACGAGCTCGTCGACGAGCCGGTCGCCGAACACCAGTACGGCCAGGTACACCGCGAGGTTGATCCCGATGAGGATCTTGGTGACGAGGCGGTCGTCCGCCGCGACCCGGCCGCCCGCGAGCGTCCGCGGCTGGTTGGCGTCGGCCGCGTGGCCGGTCCCCGAACCGTTGCGTACGCAGTCGGGGCACTGGAAGCCGACGGAGGCGGAGACCATGCACGACGGGCAGATCGGCTTGTCGCAGCGCGTGCAGCGGACGCCGGTCTCCACCTCGGGGTGGCGGTAGCAGCGCGGCAGACCGGCGTGCTTGTTCTCGGAGGGTTTCGGTTCCATGAGAGGTGCCGTCCCTTCCGCCTCAGCGCTTCTCGATCACCACGGACTCGATGACCACGTCCTGCAGCGGCCGCTCGGTGTGCGGGTCCGTCGCGGTCGCCGCGATCGCGTCCACGACCTTCCGGCTCCCGTTGTCCACGACCTCGCCGAAGATCGTGTGCTTGCGGTTCAGCCAGGTCGCGGGAGCGACGGTGACGAAGAACTGCGAGCCGTTGGTGCCCGGGCCTGCGTTGGCCATGGCCAGCAGGTAGGGGCGGTCGAAGAAGAGCTCCGGGTGGAACTCGTCGGCGAACTCGTAGCCGGGACCGCCCGTGCCGTTCCCCAGCGGGTCGCCGGCCTGGATCATGAAGCCCTTGATGACCCGGTGGAAGACCGTGCCGTCGTAGAGCGGGTCGGAGGAGACCGTGCCGGTCGCGGGGTGCGTCCACTCGCGCTCACCACCGGCGAGCTCGACGAAGTTCCTGACCGTCTTCGGCGCGTGGAACGGCATCAGCCGCACCTCGATGTCACCCAGGCTGGTCTTGAGGATCGCGTACAGCTGCTCGGCCACGGTCGCCTTCCGTCCACGTCATGTCGCGTCATGTCACGTCTGTTGCTGGCGTGTCCGATCCTCGCATGCCCCGGATGCCCACCCCACATGCCGTACCTGGCTCCGGGGGGCATGATTTCGAAAAGGATGGAAAGGCGAAATACCGACATCGTCGCCACCGAGGAGGAGGAATCCCGTGACCCGCATGGAGAGCGTGCGCGCCGCGTCAGATTCGGCGAAGGAGAGCGTCCTGCACGCCGCGGAAGTGGTGGCGCCGTACGCCGGCACGGCCAAGGACCAGGCCGCGCACTACGCCCAGGAGGCGCGTGTACTGATCGCGCCGAAGGTTTCGAAGGCCGCTCAACAGGCACGGGTGCAGGCTCGTGCGCAGTACGACTCGTATGTCGCACCGCATGTCCCGCCGCGGGTCGACGCGGCCGCACAGCGTGCGGCGGTCAAGACCCGCTGGGCCTGCCGTCAGGCGGCCGACTACACCGTTCCCCGTGTCGAGCAGGCGGTCGCCGCGACCGGTCCCGTCCTTGAGGAGGCCGGGTCGCGTTCGACTGCCGCCTGGGCCGCGCTGCGCGGTCAGGTGACGCCGAGGGAAATCCAGAAGATCGTGAAGAAGCACGAGCGTCGGGCACGGGCCGGACGCCTCGCCAAGGGCCTCTTGGTCCTGGGCGTTCTCGCCGGCGGCGCGTTCGCCGCCTGGAAGTGGTGGGACAAGCAGGCCAATCCCGACTGGCTGGTCGAGCCGCCCGCTGCCACCGAGGTGGAGGAGGAGGGTTCCGTACTGACGTCCTACGACGAGGGTGGGGATGCCCTCGACCCGGAGGTGGAGGCCAAGGAGACCGAGGCCGAAGCCGCTGCCGCAGCCGAGGAAGCCGCCGATCGCGACGAGCGCCGCTGACCGACCGGGGTGCCGCTGGGTGCCGCCGAGGTCCTACCGGGTTCCACCAGGGCCCTGCCGAAGTCGGCCGGGGTCCTGGTTCCCGCGTAGTCCCGCGGGGTCCTGCCGAAGTCTGCGAGTCCTGCGGATGCTGCATGTCCTACGAGTGCTAGGAGTGCTGCGAGTCCTGTGAGTCCTGTGAGTCCTGTGAGTCCCGTCCACAGGTAGAGGTTCCTGACGGATCCTGCTGTCGCGGGAGTCCTGCCGGGTCCTGCCGCTGCCGGGGTGCTGCCGAGTCCTACCGGGTTCTGCCGGGTCGTACGAGTCGGAGTCGTACGAAGAAGTGCAGATACGGGTGGGGACACGAGTGCGGACACGGTTGCGGACACGGGTGCGGGGAGTGCGCATCGTCGTCTCCCCACGCCCTACGCCGCCGCGGCGAGCGCCAGCTCGGTCAGCGCGGCCGGCTCGTCGTTCTCGGCCGCGGCGGTCACGCCGGCGGCGGAGCGGTTACGGGTGGCGGGAGAGGAACCGTGGGCCTCGGCGGCGATGCGCTGCTTGATCGTGGGCGGCAGGGAGCGGTCCCCGACGAGCGGCCACCGATGGGCCCTCTGCGCGGGTACGGAGGCGAGTGCGGCCCGCTTCTCCCCGACGGCGGGCGCGGCAGTGGTGGGGCCGGCCGGCTCCTCCGGCTGCTGGACGGCGGGCTGCTGGGTCGCGGCGGCGGTGCCCGCCAGGCCGACGGAGGCGAGCAGGGCGAAGAGGACGGAGATGAAGGCGGTCCAGAACTGCTTGACCTTGGCGGTGGCCATGGCCCCTCACTTTCGTGACGATCTCGAATGGTTCATTTCGGTTTGCGCGCTTTACGTACTTTCCTCATGATGTGGATGCGCTCCCAATTTCCACGGAACGTCGCCGCCGTCGCGCAGTTCTTCCGATGAACACCACCCGTCCGGAGCAGCGGACCCGCATGAGCGCCCCGCGCATCGGCTCGGTCGGGTCGCAGATCCTCCCGTCCGAGACGGAGGCCGAGGGTCTGGAGCACGCGTCGCGGGTCCCGACCGGCCGCGTCACGGAGGTCGCGGCGGGCAGGAACCCCGGCCGCCGCTCTCGGACCCCTCCGGCGCCAGAACGCGAAAACACCCCCTGTGACCTGCGTTTCCGCAGTTCACAGGGGGTGCTTGTCGTGGAGCCTAGGGGAGTCGAACCCCTGACATCTGCCATGCAAAGACAGCGCTCTACCAACTGAGCTAAGGCCCCGGAACGAGAACAGCGTACCGGGTCACCCCCCATGCCCGGCAAAAGGATTGGGACTCCCGGTCCGCGACCACGCTCCGTAAGATGCTGAGCGAGGTTCGCAGTGGCGAACCTAGGGATGGGGAGAAGAAATGGACGCAGCGCAGCAGGAAGCCACGGCGCGAGCCAGAGAGCTTCAGCGCAGTTGGTACGGAGAGCCGCTGGGGGCGCTCTTCCGTCGGCTGATCGACGATCTCGGACTCAATCAGGCCAGGCTCGCGGCCGTGCTGGGATTGTCCGCGCCCATGCTGTCCCAGCTGATGAGCGGCCAGCGGGCCAAGATCGGGAACCCGGCCGTCGTCCAGCGCGTCCAGGCACTCCAGGAACTCGCCGTGCAGGTCGCCGACGGCACCGTCAGCGCAGCCGAGGCCACCGACCGGATGGACGAGGTCAAGAAGTCGCAGGGCGGCTCCGTCCTGACCAGCACCGGCCAGCCGGCCACCGGCTCGGGCGCTCCGACCGTCCGCCGGGTGGTCCGCGAGATCCAGTCGCTGCTGCGCTCCGTAGCCGCGGCCGGCGACATCATCGACGCCGCCGACTCCCTCGCCCCGGCCCACCCGGAACTGGCAGAGTTCCTCCGGGTGTACGGCGCGGGGCGCACCGCGGACGCGGTCGCGCACTACGAGTCGCACCAGAACTGACGCGCCGGCAGCCGGCCGGCAGCGCCGCCAGACGAGGCAACGGGGAGCGGACACAGCACGATGGGTGAGGTATTCGCTGGTCGGTACGAGCTGGTCGACCCGATCGGACGGGGCGGGGCGGGCGCCGTGTGGCGCGCCTGGGACCACCGGCGCCGGCGCTATGTGGCGGCCAAGGTGCTGCTGCAGAGCGACGCGCACACGCTGCTCCGCTTCGTCCGCGAGCAGGCGCTGCGGATCGACCATCCGCACGTCCTCGCCCCGGCCAGCTGGGCCGCCGACGACGACAAGGTCCTGTTCACCATGGACCTGGTCGCCGGCGGTTCTCTGGCGCACGTCATCGGCGACTACGGTCCGCTGCCGCCCCGGTTCGTCTGCGTCCTGCTCGACCAGCTGCTCTCGGGCCTGGCCACGGTGCACGCCGAGGGGGTCGTGCACCGCGACATCAAGCCCGCGAACATCCTGATGGACGTCACCGGGACCGGGCGGCCGCATCTGCGGTTGTCCGACTTCGGCATCTCCATGCGCAAGGGCGAGCCCCGCCTCACCGAGACCGACTATGTGGTGGGCACGCCCGGGTACTTCGCGCCCGAGCAGCTCCTCGGTGCCGAACCCGACTTCACCGCCGACCTGTTCGCCGTCGGCCTGGTCGCCCTCTATCTGCTCCAGGGCCGCAAGCCGGACTCGCAGGCCCTGGTCGAGCATTTCCTCACGCACGGCACTCCCGGCGCCCCCGAGGGCGTCCCGGAGCCTCTGTGGCAGGTGCTCGCCGGTCTGCTGCAGCCCGATCCGCAGGCCCGCTTCCGGACGGCCACGGGCGCGCGCAAGGCCCTGACCGCCGCCGTCGACATGCTTCCCGAGCCGCGCCCCGACGAGGACCCGGTCGAGATCTTCGACCAACTCGGGCCCCTGCCGCCCGGCTTCGGCCCCCAGGGGCCGACGGGCCGCGCGGACACCGCCGCACCCACCGGCCCGGTCGGCGACGCGGCCACGACCGCCCAGGGCGCCCCCCTGAGCGCCCCGACGCCCGCCGCACCCGACGTGGCCCCCGGCGCCGTACCGACGCCCGCCACCACGCCCGTACCGCCGCCTCAGCAGCAGCCCCCACAGCCGCACTACCAGCCCCAGCACCCGGTCACCCCGGCCACGGCCCCGCTCGCCGCCCCCGCCACGGCTCCCGCGCCGCTGCCCGGGCCCTCCGAGACGGGCAGCTTCCACCTGCCCCCGCCGGTCGGCCACCCGACCCCCTCCTTCGACCGGGCACCGACCTCGGCGGTGCCGTACGGACAAGCTCCTACTCCCCCTACTCATCCATACACCGCCCGACCCGTTCAGGTTCCCGCGCAGCACTGGGCCGCCGTCGGAGCCCCGGCGGCGGCGCCCCCTGTCCCTGCACCGGTACGCCGACCGGGACCGCCCCCGAAGGTGGCGATCCCGGTCCTGCTGCTGGCACTGGTCTGCTTCGCGGTCGGCTTGTGGGCCCTCGCCCAGACCTGAGCCGCCCCGAGCGCCCCGGCGGGGCGGGCGGAAGGGCCGCCCCGCCCCACCCCGTCCTACGCCGCCGCCCGCCTCCGCGCCACCAGCGTCCACCCGCCGAGTCCGAGCAGCAGGACCGTCCCGCTGCCGATCCCGGCCGCCGCGACGACCCGCATGGAGTCGCTCCCCGACGCCGCCTGCGCGCCCGAGACGCCCTTCTCCGCCGCCTCCTTGTCCTCGGCGGTCACGCTGAACTGCCCGGGATCCCCGTCGTACCCGGGCCCCGGCCTCGCATCGCCCCGCAGCGAGACGCGCAGGGTCAGCGGCACCGTCTTGTCCCCGTACTCCTTGGCCATCGCCGGGTTGAGCGTGGCCGACAGGTAGTACCAGCCCGCGAAGCGCATCCCGCTGGTGGCCTCGTCGTACGAGCTGCGGTTCTCGTGGGCCACCGGTCGCAGCGCGTCCAGCGCGAGCGTCGCGGGCTTGCCGCTGTAGCTGACGGTGTTCTCGTCGACGTGCCCGAGCGCGGGGTTCTCCAGGGAGAGGACCAGGGCGTGGCCGATGTACTCGTCGCCGGTGGCGCTGCTGCCGAGTTCCGCGGTGGCGAAGAGCTGCTGCCCCCAGTCGACCGGCACCCGGTAGAAGAGCGTCTGGCCGGGCCGGATGTCGGACCGCCACTCACCCTGCGACAGCGAGGTGGCGTCATGGACGCCGGAGCCGCCCTGACGCGGCTGGGGGCCTCCCGCGGGCGGCCCGGGCGTGCCGGAGGCCCAGACCTCGGGAAGCTCGGTCGGGCCGGCCTTCTTCAGCACGGGCTCGGCCGCGTAGCGGATCTCCAGCTCCCAGTCGTCCGTGCTCGCCTTCGACTCGCGCTCGACGAGGACGTAGTAGGCACCGGCGCGCTGGCAGGTGGAGCTGTCGGCGTCGACGATGCGGCGGGCGTAGGCGGCGAGCGGCCGGGTGAACTCGCTGGAGGAGAAGTTCGCCTGCTGGTATCCGCATTCGGTGCCCGAGCCGTCCTGCATGCTCACCTTGAAGCCGTCGCCGTACTCGACCTTGCCGCCGGCCTTGGGCACCGCGACGACGGAGACGTACGCGTTCTGCTGATCGAGGTCGACCCGGTAGTACACCTTGCCGTTCCTCTTGAGCGTGTCGCGGTAGGTCCGCCCGGTCCTCAGCTCCACGGCGTCCGAGCTGGAGGCGGCGCCCTGGACGCGCTGGGCCGCGCTGTCGAAGGTGTACGGCGGAAGGGCGCCCCCGGCGGCCGTACTCCACGCGCCGGCGCCCTCGGCGGCCGCACTCCACGCGGCCGCGTTCCCCGCGACCGCGGCCGCCGCCGTCTGTCCGGGAAGTGCCACGACCGCTGCCACCGCCGCGGCCGCCGCGATCAGGGCCCCCGCCCTCCGGCCGGTGCCGGCCTGCGTCTTCACGCGCTGCTCCTCTTCACTTAAGCAAGTAGAAAATTTGCTCAGGCAAAGCGAAGCCCCGGCCCGCTCTCGCGCGGCCGGGGCTTCACCCACAGACGGTTTTCGTCTCAGACACCGGAACCTGCGGGCACGGAGTCGGTCGCCTCCGTCCACAGGTCCTGCTCGGCGCGATCCGCCTGGATCTGGCGGTACACGAGGAGCCCGCCGATGGCGGCCAGTGCGACCAGGAGAAGCTTCTTCACCGCGCGACCTCGTCTTTCGTTGACGTAGGAGACTTCTGACGCCCACTCTACACATCGACCGATACCGATCGGTGACCTGTGCGAGGTTCAAACCTTCCAAGGCGCCCGGACAAACAAATCGACCCGGACGGAGGAACCGTCCGGGTCGATCGACACTGTGGGGCTAACAGGATTTGAACCTGTGGCCTCATCCTTATCAGGGATGCGCTCTAACCAACTGAGCTATAGCCCCGCCGCGCTCTGCGGTGTGTGTCCCGCGCGCTGACTCCTGAACATTAGCGCACCGGGGGGCCAGTCCCAAAATCGGTAACCGACCGGCCCCCTCGCAGGTCACTCGCCCGTCACTCGTCCTCGGCGAGCGTGAGCTCCACGCCGCCGACGAAGCCGGCCGAGAGGTTGTAGATGAACGCGCCCAGCGTCGCCAGCGCGGTCATCAGGACCACGTCGATCACGGCGATCACCGAGGTGAACATCAGCACCCGCGGCAGCGACAGGAACGACTGCAGATCGAAGCCGTTGGACTCGTTCGAGCCCGTGGCCTCGCTGATCGTGCCGCCGACCGTCGAGAAGACGCCCATGGCGTCCATGACCATCCACAGCACCGCCGCCGCGACGATCGTGCAGATGCCCAGCGCGATGGAGAGCAGGAAGCTCACCTTCATCACCGACCACGGGTCGGCCTTGGCCACCCGCAGCCGCGCCTTGCGCGTACGGGGCGTCGTGCGGGCCCCCGTACGCGGCCGGCGCACGGCACCGGTCTGTCCGCCCGCCGTACCGCCCGACGCCGGAGCGCCGTACGCCTGCGGCGGGTGGTAGGGCGCCCCCGGCTGCTGCGCACCCGTGCGCTCGCCGGGCAGCGGCCCGTTGTAGGTCTCGTACGAGGGCTGCTGCCCCCGAGTGTCCGTCACCGCAACCCCCTGGGAGTCCGTGGCGGGGCCACGGGCGCCGTTCGCTCCAGCACCAGCAGAAGCTCCGGCAGCCGCCGATCCGGCGCCCGTGGCTCCACTCACGCTCTTACTCCTCGTGCTCCCCGGCCGAGGGCTCCGTGCCCTCGACTGCCTCGGTCTCGACCACGACGGTCTCGACCACCGCCGCCTCGGACGCCTCCACGGCGCCCTCGGCGTCGACTGCCTCGTCGATGTCCTCGTCCTCGCCACCGGCCTCGGCGTTCCGTGCGATGCCGACGACGGCATCGCGCTTGCCCAGGTTGATCAGCTGGACGCCCATGGTGTCACGGCCGGTCTCCCTGACTTCGTTGACTCGCGTACGAATCACACCGCCGGACAGCGTGATGGCGAGGATCTCATCCGTCTCCTCGACCACCAGCGCGCCCACGAGCGAGCCGCGGTCCTCCACGATCTTGGCGGCCTTGATACCGAGGCCGCCACGGCCCTGGACGCGGTACTCGTCGACGGGGGTGCGCTTCGCGTACCCGCCGTCGGTCGCGGTGAAGACGAACGTACCGGGCCGGACGACATTCATCGAGAGCAGTTCGTCGTCGGCGCGGAAACTCATCCCCTTGACGCCCGAGGTGGCGCGTCCCATCGGACGCAGCGCGTCGTCGGTGGCGGTGAAGCGGATCGACTGCGCCTTCTTGCTGATGAGCAGCAGATCGTCCTCGGCCGAGACCAGCTCGGCCCCGATCAGCTCGTCGGCGACGCCTTCGGCGCCGTTGTCCGTCTCCCGGAGGTTGATCGCGATGACACCACCGGAACGCGGCGAGTCGTAGTCCTTCAGCGCGGTCTTCTTGACCAGGCCGGCCTTGGTGGCGAGCACCAGGTACGGCGCGGCCTCGTAGTCGCGGATCGCCAGGATCTGGGCGATCTGCTCGTCCGGCTGGAAGGCCAGCAGGTTGGCCACGTGCTGGCCGCGCGCGTCCCGGCCGGCGTCGGGCAGCTCGTACGCCTTGACGCGGTAGACCCGGCCCTTGTTGGTGAAGAAGAGCAGCCAGTGGTGGGTGGTGGAGACGAAGAAGTGGTCGACGATGTCGTCCTGCTTCAGCTTCGTGCCCCGCACGCCCTTGCCACCGCGCTTCTGCGACCGGTAGTCCTCGGTCTTCGTCCGCTTCACGTAGCCACCGCGCGAGATGGTGACGACGATGTCCTCCTCGGCGATCAGGTCCTCGATGGACATGTCACCGTCGAAGGGCACGAGCTTGGACCTGCGGTCGTCGCCGAACTTCTCGACGAGCGCGGCCAGCTCCTCGCTGACGATCGTGCGCTGGCGCTCGGGCGAGGCCAGGATCGCGTTGTACTCGTTGATCTTGGCCTGGAGTTCGTCGTGCTCGGCGACGATCTTCTGGCGCTCCAGGGCGGCGAGCCGGCGAAGCTGCATCTCCAGGATCGCGTTGGCCTGGATCTCGTCGATCTGGAGCAGGTCCATCAGGCCGCCGCGGGCGACCTCGACCGTGTCACTGCGCCGGATGAGCGCGATGACCTCGTCGATCGCGTCGAGCGCCTTGAGCAGACCGCGCAGGATGTGGGCGCGCTCCTCGGCCTTGCGCAGCCGGAAGCGGGTCCGGCGCACGATGACCTCGATCTGGTGCGTCACCCAGTGGCGGATGAACGCGTCGAGCGAGAGGGTGCGCGGCACGCCGTCGACGAGCGCCAGCATGTTCGCGCCGAAGTTCGTCTGCAGATCGGTGTGCTTGTACAGGTTGTTGAGGACGACCTTGGCGACGGCGTCGCGCTTGAGCACGATGACGAGGCGCTGGCCGGTCCGGGACGAGGTCTCGTCGCGGACGTCGGCGATGCCGCCGACCTTGCCGTCCTTGACCAGGTCGGCGATCTTCTGCGCGAGGTTGTCCGGGTTGGTCTGGTACGGGAGCTCCGTGACCACCAGGCACTGGCGGTTGTGGATCTCCTCGACCTCGACGACCGCGCGCATCGTGATCGAGCCACGGCCGGTGCGGTACGCCTCCTCGATGCCCTTGCGGCCGACGACGAGCGCGCCGGTGGGGAAGTCCGGGCCCTTGATCCGCTCGATCAGGGCGTCGAGGAGCTCCTCGTGGCTGGCGTCGGGGTGTTCGAGCGCCCACTGCGCACCGGCCGCGACCTCGCGGAGGTTGTGCGGCGGGATGTTGGTGGCCATACCGACGGCGATGCCGGCGCTGCCGTTGATCAGCAGGTTCGGGAACCGGGACGGCAGGACCGTCGGCTCCTGGTTGCGGCCGTCGTAGTTGTCCTGGAAGTCGACGGTCTCCTCGTCGATGTCCCGGAGCATCTCCATCGACAGCGTCATGAGCTTGCACTCGGTGTAACGCATGGCGGCGGCCGGGTCGTTGCCCGGGGAGCCGAAGTTGCCGTTGGAGTCGACGAGCGGCATGCGCATCGACCAGGGCTGGGCGAGGCGGACGAGCGCGTCGTAGATCGAGGAGTCGCCGTGCGGGTGGTACGTACCCATGACGTCACCGACGACGCGGGCGCACTTGTAGAAGCCCTTCTCGGGCCGGTAGCCGCCGTCGTACATCGCGTACAGCACACGCCGGTGGACGGGCTTGAGGCCGTCGCGTACGTCGGGCAGCGCGCGGGACACGATGACGGACATCGCGTAGTCGAGGTACGAGCGCTGCATCTCGGTCTCGAGCCCGACGGGCTCGATCCGCAGCACGGGCTCTTCTTCGGTGGTCCCGGTCGGGGTGGTTTCGTCGGCCATTGCTGGTCGTCAGTCCTTTCGTACGGTCAGCTGAGACCGACTCAGATGTCGAGGAAGCGAACGTCCTTGGCGTTGCGCTGGATGAACGAGCGGCGTGCCTCGACGTCCTCGCCCATCAGCACCGAGAACAGGTCGTCGGCCTGCGCGGCGTCGTCCAGGGTGACCTGGCCGAGTACGCGGTGCTCGACGTCCATGGTGGTGACGCGCAGCTCCTCGGCGTTCATCTCGCCGAGACCCTTGAAGCGCTGGATCGAGTCTTCCTTGATCCGCTTGCCGCTCTGCTTGCCCAGCTCGACGAGCGCGTCCCGCTCCCGGTCCGAGTACGCGTACTCGAAGTCGTCCCGGCCCCACTTGATCTTGTAGAGCGGCGGACGGGAGAGGTAGACGTGACCGGCCTCGACCAGCGGCCGCATGAAGCGGAAGAGGAAGGTCAGCAGCAGGGTGTTGATGTGCTGGCCGTCGACGTCGGCGTCCGCCATCAGGATGATCTTGTGATAGCGGAGCTTCTCGATGTCGAAGTCCTCGTGCACACCGGTGCCGAAGGCCGAGATGAGCGCCTGGACCTCGGTGTTCTGCAGGATCTTGTCGATCCGGGCCTTCTCGACGTTCAGGATCTTGCCGCGGATCGGCAGGATGGCCTGGTACATCGGGTTGCGGCCGGACTTGGCCGAGCCGCCGGCGGAGTCACCCTCGACGATGAAGATCTCGCACTTGGCCGGGTCGTTCGACTGGCAGTCGGACAGCTTGCCCGGCAGCGACGCCGACTCGAGCAGGCCCTTGCGGCGGGTCAGGTCGCGCGCCTTGCGCGCGGCCACGCGCGCGGTGGCGGCCTGGATCGACTTGCGGATGATGTCCGCGGCTTCGAGCGGGTTGCGGTCGAGCCAGTCGTTGAGGTGCTCGTAGACCGCCCTCTGGACGAAGGTCTTGACCTCCGTGTTGCCCAGCTTGGTCTTGGTCTGGCCCTCGAACTGCGGCTCGCTCAGCTTGACCGAGATGATCGCGGTCAGGCCCTCGCGGATGTCGTCGCCCGTGAGGTTGTCGTCCTTCTCGCGGAGCAGCTTCTTGTCGCGCGCGTACTTGTTGATCAGCGAGGTCAGCGCAGCGCGGAAGCCCTCCTCGTGCGTGCCGCCCTCGTGGGTGTGGATGATGTTGGCGAAGGAGTACACGCCCTCGCTGTAGCCGCTGTTCCACTGCATCGCGACCTCGAGGGACAGGGCCTTGTCCTTGTCCTCCGCCTCGAGGTCGATGACGGTCGGGTGGACCAGCTCGCCCTTGCGCGAGTTGAGGTACTTCACGAAGTCGACGATGCCGCCCTCGTAGTGGTACTCCACCCTGCGCGCGGCCGGCTCGGCGGCCGCCTCGGCGTCCGGGTCGTCGGCGCCGACCGTGGCCTTGGCGGACTCGCGCTCGTCGGTGAGCGTGATCGTCAGGCCCTTGTTGAGGAAGGCCATCTCCTGGAAGCGGCGCGAGAGCGTCTCGAAGGAGTACTCGGTCGTCTCGAAGATGTCCGGGTCGGCCCAGAACGTGACCGAGGTGCCGGTCTCGGTGGTCTCCTCGTGCTGCGCGAGGGGCGCGGTCGGGGCGCCCATCTTGTAGTCCTGCGTCCAGCGGTGGCCGTCCGTCTTGATCTCGACGGAGACCTTGGTGGACAGGGCGTTCACGACCGACACGCCGACGCCGTGGAGACCGCCGGAGACGGCGTAGCCGCCGCCGCCGAACTTGCCGCCGGCGTGGAGCACGGTCAGCACGACCTCGACGGCCGGCTTGCCCTCGGAGGCCACGATGCCCACGGGGATGCCACGGCCGTTGTCGACGACGCGCACGGCGCCGTCGGCCAGGATCGTCACGTCGATGGTGTCGGCGTGGCCGGCCAGGGCTTCGTCGACCGAGTTGTCGACGACCTCCTGCACCATGTGGTGCAGACCGCGCTCGCCGGTCGAGCCGATGTACATGCCAGGGCGCTTGCGCACGGCATCCAGGCCTTCGAGGACCTGGATGTTGCTGGCGGTGTACTGGTTGTTCTCGTTGGGGTCGCCGGAATCGGCCACGAAGCGCCCTTTCTGGCACAGCACAGGCCGTTCTCCGGGCATACGGGAGCGGCTGCGTCGTTCGACTTGTTCCGCAGGGTGGCGGGATTGTCTCCCAGTCTACCGGTAGCGCCGACAGTCATGGGGGTTTGCCGGTGCCTGAGTCCGCATGTGCCGCCCTGAGCGGGAGCCAAACGACTCCCCATATCCGGACAGGGGCTTCAGAGCCCCCTGACGGCCACCCAGCGCTTCGGGCTGTGACGGCGAGTGGCACCGGCCGCGGGCGGTCGCTCCGCAGGCGCGGGAGTCTCCTCGGACGGAGTCCGGGGGAAGGCGGACACAGCTGATCGCACGGCGGTCCCGCGGCGGGCTCCACCCGCGGGGCTCCCGCGCCAGGCTCCGCCCGGACCCGCACCGTGGGAGGCCGCCCGCGTCGAACGGCTATCCGTACGTGTCTCCGGGCCCCACGGACCCCGGCGCCCTGAGCGGCCCGTACCCACGCCGGGGCCCGCCCGGCCCCAGGACCTTGATGATCCGCACGGTCCCGTGCCCGAGGTCCTCGTTGAGCCGCGCCACCAGCGTCGGCGCGAGCAGCCGCAGCTGCGTGGCCCACGCCGTCGAGTCGCACTGCACGGTCAGCACCCGCGCGTCCGGCTCGTCGTCGAACTTGACGGGGACGCAGTGCTTGGCCAGGTCCTCGCCGACGATCTGCGGCCAGCGGCCCATGACCCCGCCGACCGCGGCCGGCGTCTCCCAGCCCCGCTCGGTGATCAGCCGGTTGATCGCGGCGCCGAGCGCCATCGGGTCGCGCCCGTCGGCGCGCGCGCCGGAGCGCAGGCCGCCCCCGCGCCGGGCCTGCTTCTTCTGCTGGGCGGCGGCGCCCTTGGCCTTGGCCTGTTCCTTGGCGGCGCGCAGCGCGACCCGCGCGAGATCCACACCCGAGGGTTCGGGAACGGCCGGCACCGGAGGAGTATCCACAGGCTGGGGAAGGTTTTCCTCGCTCATACGCGCTCCACCGCCCCTCCGGCCACCTGGTACCTCGTCCCCGCGAGGACCCCCGGTACGTCGTCGTCGACGGCGGCCGTCACCAGGACCTGCTCGCCGCCCGCCACCAGCTCCGCGAGCCGCTCGCGGCGCCGCGCGTCCAGCTCGGCGAAGACGTCGTCGAGGACGAGGACGGGCTCGTTGCCCTCGGACCGCAGCAGGTCGTACGAGGCGAGCCGCAGCGCCAGCGCGTAGGACCAGGACTCGCCGTGGCTGGCGTATCCCTTCGCGGGCAGTTCGCCGAGCTTGAGGAGCAGCTCGTCCCGGTGGGGTCCGACGAGGGTGACGCCCCGCTCGATCTCCTGCTTGCGCACCTCGGCCAGCGCGGCGATCAGCTGTGCGTACAGCTCCTCGCGGGTGTGCCCGGGGCCCGGCGCGGAGGGCCGGTACTCCAGGAGAACCGGTCCGCCGCCGGGCGCGAGCTGCTCGTACGCCTTGTCCGCGAGCGGCTGCAGTACGGCGATCAGGTCGAGCCGCTGGGCGAGCAGCTCGGCCCCGGCCCGCGCCAGGTGCTGGTCCCAGACGTCGAGGGTGGACAGGTCCATGCCGCGGCCGCCGTGCCGCCGTGCCATCGCCGCGGACTTCAGGAGCGTGTTGCGCTGCTTGAGCACGCGCTCGTAGTCGGAGCGCACGCCTGCCATGCGCGGCGTGCGCGCCGTGATCAGCTCGTCGAGGAAGCGCCGGCGCTCGCCGGGGTCGCCCTTCACCAGGGCGAGGTCCTCGGGCGCGAACAGCACGGTCCGTACGATTCCGAGCACGTCACGCGGTCTGACCTGCGAGGACCTGTTGATACGGGCACGGTTGGCCCGGCCCGGGTTGAGTTCGAGCTCGATCAGCTGGGAACGCTCGCCCTGGGTGACGGCGGCGCGGATCACCGCGCGTTCCGCGCCCATCCGGACGAGCGGGGCGTCGGAGGCGACGCGGTGGCTGGAGAGGGTCGCGAGATAGCCGACGGCCTCGACCAGATTGGTCTTGCCCTGGCCGTTCGCGCCCACGAACGCGGTGACGCCCGGGTCGAGCGGGACCTCGACCCGGGCGTAGGAGCGGAAGTCGGCCAGCGAGAGATGCGTGACGTGCATGGTTGGGCGCCGACCTTCTTCCCCCGGCGGCTGTGCACCGCGGGGTGCACAGCCTGTGGATTACTTCTTCGTCTCGACCGCGTGGCCACCGAACTGGTTGCGCAGCGCGGCGATCATCTTCATCTGCGGGGAGTCGTCCTGGCGGGAGGCGAACCGCGCGAACAGCGAGGCGGTGATCGCCGGCAGCGGTACGGCGTTGTCGATGGCGGCCTCGACCGTCCACCGGCCCTCGCCGGAGTCCGACGCGTAGCCGCGCAGCTTGTCCAGGTGCTCGTCCTCGTCCAGGGCGTTGACCGCGAGGTCCAGCAGCCAGGAACGGATGACCGTGCCCTCCTGCCAGGAGCGGAAGACCTCGCGCACGTCGGTGACGGAGTCGACCTTCTCCAGGAGCTCCCAGCCCTCGGCGTAGGCCTGCATCATCGCGTACTCGATGCCGTTGTGGACCATCTTCGCGAAGTGGCCGGCGCCGACCTTGCCGGCGTGCACGGCGCCGAACTCACCCTCGGGCTTGAGCGCGTCGAAGACCGGCTGGACCCTCGCGACGTCCTCGGCGGAGCCGCCGTACATCAGCGCGTAGCCGTTCTCCAGGCCCCAGACACCACCGGAGACGCCGCAGTCGACGAAGCCGATGCCCTTGGCCGCGAGCTCCTCGGCGTGCTTCTCGTCGTCCGTCCAGCGGGAGTTGCCGCCGTCCACGACGATGTCGCCGGGGGAGAGCAGGTCGGCCAGCTCGTCGATGGTGGACTGGGTCGCGGCACCGGCCGGAACCATGACCCACACGACGCGGGGCCCCTTGAGCTTGCCCACAAGCTCCTCGAGGCTGTGGACATCGGCGAGGTCCGGATTGCGGTCGTATCCGATGACGGTGTGGCCTGCGCGGCGGATGCGCTCACGCATGTTGCCGCCCATCTTGCCGAGACCGACGAGACCGAGCTCCATCAGAGATTCCTTAAGCGTCGTGTGCGGTTTACCCGGATCCGAGCCTACGCCCGGACCCGGGTGCACACCTGTGGGGTCAGCCGCTCAGGCGATTCCCCGAAGAGACCGACGTCAGCCGGCTCAGCCGCTGAGGCGCACCGGCATGATCAGGTACTTGTACGCCTCGTCCGCCTCGGCGTCCACGGCCGGCTTGCCGCTCAGCAGCGCGGGCTTGGTGGAGGTCGTGAAGGAGAGCTGGGCGACCGGGGAGTCGATCGCGCTCAGGCCGTCCAGCAGGAAGGTCGGGTTGAAGGCGATCGAGATGTCGTCGCCCTCGAGCTGCGCGTCGACGCGCTCCACAGCCTGTGCGTCGTCGCTGGAGCCGGCCTCCAGGATCAGCACGCCCTGCTCGAAGCTCAGCCGGACCGGGGTGTTGCGCTCGGCCACCAGGGCCACGCGCTTGACGGCCTCGACGAACGGGGCGGTCTCGATGACCGCGACCGAGTTGAACTCGGTGGGGAAGAGCGTCCGGTACTTCGGCAGGTCGCCCTCGAGGAGACGGGTGGTGGTGCGGCGGCCCGCGCCCTCGAAGCCGATGAGGCCCTCGCCCTTGCCGGAGCCCGAGAGCGCCAGGGTGACCGTGTCGCCGCTCGTGAGCGCCTTGGCGGTGTCCAGGAGGGTCTTCGCGGGCACCAGGGCGACCGCGGAGGCGTCCGGGGACTCCGGCTTCCACAGGAACTCGCGGACCGCGAAGCGGTAGCGGTCGGTGGAGGCCAGGGTGACCGTGTCGCCCTCGATCTCGATGCGCACACCGGTGAGCACGGGCAGCGTGTCGTCGCGGCCGGCGGCGATGGCCACCTGCGCGGCGGCGGAGGCGAAGACCTCACCGGGGACGGTGCCGGTCGCGGTGGGCATCTCCGGCAGCGCCGGGTACTCCTCCACAGGCAGGGTGTGGAGGGTGAAGCGGGAGGAGCCGCAGACCACGGTCGCCCGTACACCGTCTGTGGAGATCTCCACCGGTCGGTTGGGGAGAGCACGGCAGATGTCGGCGAGCAGTCGGCCGGAGACGAGGACGGTGCCGTCCTCCTCGACCTCGGCCTCGACGGAGACTCGCGCCGAGACCTCGTAGTCGAAGCTCGAGAAGCTCAGCGCGCCGTCCTCGGCCTTCAGCAGAAGGCCCGCGAGGACGGGGGCCGGCGGACGGGCCGGGAGGCTGCGGGCCACCCAGGCCACCGCCTCGGCAAGTACGTCGCGCTCCACCCGGATCTTCACCGGAACCGCCTCCTGCTTGTTGCTGGCTCTTCGTCGACTGCGGGAACCAGTCTGACGTACGCCGCCGACACTCGGTGCTGCTCGGGGTCAAGTCGCGACGAGAGCGCGTCGGAGCTCCGGCGCCGAGTTGTGCACAGGCCCCACTTCGAAGCGGATTCCTAGCTAACTCTAAGTGGGAGTAGTAGTAGGGCCTGTGGAAACGGTGGATAACGTCGTTTTCCCAGGTCAGGCCCGGTTTTTTGTCCACTGCGCCTGTGGGTGGAGCCGGTGGACAACTGGGGTTCTCTGTGGACACCCGAAAGTTCTGCACACCCGGTACACAGGCCAGGGGGAGTTCTCCCCAGCGCTGTCCCCAGCTTTCCCCAGGTTCCCCACAGCCCAAACGTCTCCCTTGGTGTGACGGCTTTCACTCGGGCCAGTGAGCGGGGGTGTTTCGTTGCCGAACAGTGGACAGGGGTGTGGAGAAGCTGTGGGCAACGGACCCCTCCCTGTGGGCAGCCGGTGGACAACCTTCGGGAGCCCCTGTGGACGAAAGTTCTGTCCACAGCCTGTGGAGATCTTTTACCAACAATTCCACAGGGGTCTGACCTGGGGTGATGATCTGTCAGCAGTCCGGCCTGTGGACATAATCCGGATAACTCGACAGTCCCCACCCTGTGGACGGGAGATCATCCCGCAATCTGTGGAGAACCCGCCACCGGAACGGAGTAATCGAACAGTCCGTCCCCCGTAAGGGGTCCCGGGCAGTGGTCGCGGGCGCTCAGGGCGGGCTCCCGGAGGCCCTCTCGGCGTCTCCAGGACGGCTCGGGAAGCCTTCCGGAGGGGTCCCGAAGGCTTCCCGGAGCCCCTGTGGACAGCCTGAGGACGGCTCCAGGAGAACGCCGGGAGAGCCGGAAGACCGCCTCAAGGCGACTCCCGGACCGCTCTCCGGGAGTCCCGGGGGACGCCGAAGGGCGCCCCGGGAGGTGTCCCGGGGCGCCCTTCGGAGGCCGGCCGCAGCCGGCCGGGCCGTCAGCCGTTCTTGATGCGGTTGGTGAGCTCGGTGACCTGGTTGTAGATGGAGCGCCGCTCCGCCATCAGCGCGCGGATCTTCCGGTCCGCGTGCATCACCGTCGTATGGTCACGGCCGCCGAACTGCGCGCCGATCTTCGGCAGCGACAGATCCGTGAGCTCGCGGCACAGATACATGGCGATCTGCCGGGCCGTCACCAGGACGCGGCTGCGCGAGGATCCGCAGAGGTCCTCCACCGTCAGACCGAAGTAGTCGGCGGTGGCCGCCATGATGGCCGGTGCCGTGATCTCCGGCGACGAGTCCTCGCCGCCCGGGATCAGGTCCTTGAGGACGATCTCGGTGAGGCCGAGGTCCACCGGCTGCCGGTTGAGGCTCGCGAAGGCCGTCACCCGGATCAGCGCGCCCTCCAGCTCACGGATGTTCCGCGAGATCCGGGACGCGATGAACTCCAGTACCTCCGGCGGGGCGTTGAGCTGCTCCTGCACCGCCTTCTTGCGGAGGATCGCGATACGCGTCTCCAGCTCCGGCGGCTGCACATCGGTGGTGAGGCCCCACTCGAAACGGTTGCGGAGCCGGTCCTCCAGGGTCACCAGCTGCTTGGGCGGCCGGTCCGACGAGAGCACGATCTGCTTGTTCGCGTTGTGGAGGGTGTTGAAGGTGTGGAAGAACTCCTCCTGCGTCGACTCCTTGCTCGCGAGGAACTGGATGTCGTCGACGAGCAGGATGTCCACGTCGCGGTAGCGCTTGCGGAAGGCGTCGCCCTTGCCGTCGCGGATCGAGTTGATGAACTCGTTCGTGAACTCCTCCGAGCTCACGTACCGCACGCGCGTGCCCGGGTAGAGGCTCCGCGCGTAGTGCCCGATCGCGTGCAGCAGATGGGTCTTGCCGAGGCCCGACTCCCCGTAGATGAAGAGCGGGTTGTACGCCTTGGCCGGCGCCTCGGCCACCGCGACCGCGGCCGCGTGCGCGAAGCGGTTCGAGGAACCGATCACGAAGGTGTCGAAGAGGTACTTGGGGTTCAGCCGCGCGTGCTGCTCACCGGGCGCTCCGGAGCCCTGCGCGGAGGAGGAACCGTGGCCGCCGCCGGGGCCGCCACCCCCCGGACCGCCGGGCCGGGGCCCTGGGCGGGCGCCGTGGTTCTGCGGGTCGGGCAGCTCGGCGCGCTCGGGCCGCTGCTGCTCGTAGCCCCGGGGCGGCTCGTCGTACCGCGACGGCCGGGACTGCTCGGGGCCGGTCGGGCCGGTGTACGGGGCCCGCTCCTGGTAGCCGCCCAGCCGGGGCTGCTGCCAGGACAGGTCCTCCTGCGTGCGCGGCCAGGCGCCGGGGTCGGGGCGCTGCTGCGCGTAGTCCGGGTAGGCCGGGCGGGCGGTGGGCAGCCCGTCGTCGGGCATCGGCCGGTGGCCGTAGCCGCCGTCGTACTTCTCGTACGGCCCGGGCTGCTGGCGCTCGTCGTAGCGCGGCTGCTGCGACTGCTGGAGCGGGGGCGCCGGCGGGGTCGGCTCGCCGACGGAGTCGTCGACGGTGATCGCGATCCGGATCGGGCGCCCGCACTCACGGCTGAGGGTCTCGCTGATCAGCGGGGCGAGCCGGCCCTCGAGGACGCGCTTGCCCCACTCGTTGGGTACGGCGAGGAGCGCCGTGTCGGCGACCAGGGCGAGGGGCTGGCAGCGCTCGATCCACTGCTTGTCCTTGGGCTCGATTCCCTGCTGGCCCTCTGCGAGGAGATGCTCGAGGACGCGTGGCCACACTGCGGCAAGATCAGCAGGAACGTCAGCCACAGGGCACGCTTTCTCGCAGGTCCCACGATGGTGTGGTTCTCGGGGGACGGTGGGTCGATGTCCGTGAGGACGGACCCGTGAGGACAGGTAAGGACAGAACGGAAAAGATTGTGGAGTCCAACCACGGTAGTCGCGGCGGCTGACGTGGTTCAAGTTGTTGTCCACAGCCTGTGCACAATGGGAGGTGGCGACAGGTCGGTTTGACCGGATGGCGTAGCCGCGCGTACCGTGACCAGGTCGAGTTGTCGATGGCTGCTGCCGCCTGCCTCCGATGGGCAAAGATCACGGTTTGTGAACGTGTAGCGGTGCACTCGGGCGTATTGCGAGCTACTCGTGGGCGCACGGTGACAGCCAGGCGATGTCCCGCCATCTACGAATCATTTCTGGAGCCCCCGAGTGAGCAAGCGCACCTTCCAGCCGAACAACCGTCGTCGCGCCAAGACCCACGGCTTCCGCCTGCGGATGCGTACGCGTGCCGGCCGAGCCATCCTTGCGAACCGCCGTTCCAAGGGTCGCACTGAGCTGTCCGCCTGATCTGCTTAAGCAGGTCATGACGTGCTGCCTACCGAGAATCGGCTGAGGCGGCGCGAGGACTTCGCAACCGCGGTACGCCGAGGTCGCCGGGCCGGTCGCCCGCTCCTCGTCGTCCACCTACGCAGCGGTGCAACGAACCCGCACGCGCCTGGGGAGAGCGCTCCCCCGGCACGTGCGGGTTTCGTCGTGAGCAAGGCCGTGGGCGGTGCGGTCGTACGCAACCGAGTGAAGCGTCGTCTGCGCCACCTCGTCCGCGACCGGCTCGCCGAGCTGCCCCCCGGTAGCCTGGTGGTCGTACGGGCGTTGCCCGGAGCCGGCGACGCCGAACACGCACAGCTGTCCCGAGACCTGGACGCCGCTCTTCAGCGGCTGCTGGGAGGGGGCGCGCGATGAAGTACCCGCTGCTGGCTCTCATCAAGCTGTACCAGTGGACGATCAGCCCGCTTCTCGGGCCCGTCTGCCGGTACTACCCGTCGTGTTCCCACTACGGATTCACGGCCATCGACCGGCATGGCGCGATCAAGGGCACAGCCCTGACCGCCTGGCGCATCCTGCGGTGCAACCCGTGGTCGCCCGGCGGCGTGGACCATGTCCCCCCGCGTAAGCGCCCGCGCTGGCACGAAATGCTGAGGAACGCGCTGCGCGGCGACAAGGGCGGGTCCACCGCCGAGACGAGCCCGGCCGCAGAGACCTCGCCCAATGCTCAAGGAGCCTGATTAGTGGACACGATTGCCAGTCTGTTCAGCTTCATCACCACACCTGTCTCATGGGTGATCGTCCAGTTCCACAAGGTGTACGGGGCGATCTTCGGCCCTGACACGGGCTGGGCCTGGGGCCTTTCCATCGTGTCCCTCGTGGTGCTGATCCGTATCTGTCTGATCCCGCTGTTCGTCAAGCAGATCAAGTCGACGCGGAACATGCAGGCGCTCCAGCCGAAGATGAAGGCGATCCAGGAGCGCTACAAGAGCGACAAGCAGCGTCAGTCCGAAGAGATGATGAAGCTGTACAAGGAGACGGGTACCAACCCGCTCTCCTCGTGCCTTCCCATCCTGGCGCAGTCACCGTTCTTCTTCGCCCTGTACCACGTGCTTTCCAGCATCGCCTCGGGCAAGACCATCGGCGTCATCGACGACACCCTGCTGGCCAGCGCCCGTCAGGCCCACATCTTCGGTGCCCCGCTGGCGTCGAAGTTCACCGACTCCGCCGCCGAGGTCGCCGCGCTCGACGCCTCGCTGGTCTCGGTCCGCATCGTCACCGCGGTCATGATCGTCATGATGTCGGCCTCGCAGTTCTTCACCCAGCGCCAGCTGATGATGAAGAACGTCGACCTCTCGGTGAAGACCCCGTACATGCAGCAGCAGAAGATGCTCATGTACATCTTCCCGGTGATCTTCGCCGTCATGGGCATCAACTTCCCCGTCGGTGTCCTCGTCTACTGGCTGACCACCAACGTGTGGACCATGGGCCAGCAGATGTACGTGATCAACCAGAACCCGACCCCGGGCAGCAAGGCGCAGGACTCCTACCTGCAGCGTCTGCTGAAGAGCATCACGCAGCACGAAGAGGTCCGCGGCCGTCGGCGCAAGGCCATCGTCAAGGTGATCGTCGCCAAGAGCACCAGCGACCGGAACGAGAACGAGCGACGCTTCTTCTCGGGCCTGACCAAGGCCGGCTTCGCCGCCCAGGCCGACGGCACCGTGATCAAGAGCGACACCATCGAGGCCGAGGCCGAGGGCGGTCCCGCCGCCAAGCGCCAGCAGCCCAAGCGTCAGACCAAGGCCCAGCGCCAGGCCGCCGCGGCCCAGCACGCCACGGCGAAGGACACCGAGGAAGCTTCCGAGCCGGCCGCCGAAGAGGCGCCGACCACCTCGCTCGA
This sequence comes from Streptomyces sp. NPDC088707, assembly GCF_044752725.1. Taxonomy (NCBI): domain Bacteria; kingdom Bacillati; phylum Actinomycetota; class Actinomycetes; order Kitasatosporales; family Streptomycetaceae; genus Streptomyces; species Streptomyces sp. NPDC088707. Next base: position 442,474 of record NZ_JBIVLV010000003.1, read on the forward strand.
GAAGAAGCCCCAGGGTTCGGCCACGGCCGCCGCCAAGGAAGAGCCGAAGGACGAGGCGCAGGGCGACAAGCCCGCGCGTCCCCGTGCCAACTCCGGAGGCTCCCGCCAGCAGGGCAAGTCCGGCCAGCGCAAGGGCCAGCAGCGGCCCAAGCACCCGTCCTCCAAGAAGTAAGCCTCGCCGAAGCAAGAAGGAGTCCATCCGTGACGGAAGGCACCATCTCCGCCGCCGCCGAGGGTGGCGACACCCTGACCCGCCTGGAGCAGGAGGGTGAGATCGCGGCCGACTACCTCGAGGGCCTGCTCGACATCGCCGATCTCGACGGCGACATCGACATGGACGTCGAGGCGGACCGGGCCGCGGTCTCGATCATCAGCGACTCGGCTCGTGAGCTGCAGAAGCTCGTGGGCCGCGACGGCGAGGTCCTGGAGGCGCTCCAGGAGCTGACCCGGCTGGCCGTGCACCGGGAGACCGGTGACCGCAGCCGTCTGATGCTCGACATCGCCGGCTTCCGCGCCAAGAAGCGTGCCGAGCTCGCCGAGCTGGGCGCCAAGGCCGCGGGCGAGGTCAAGTCCACCGGCCAGCCGGTCAAGCTGGACCCGATGACGCCGTTCGAGCGCAAGGTCGTGCACGACGCGATCGCCGCCGCCGGTCTGCGCAGCGAGTCCGAGGGCGAGGAGCCGCAGCGCTTCGTCGTTGTTCTCCCGGCCTGAACCCTCACGTAGTGTCGGCCCCGTCTGTTCGCAGGCGGGGCCGATCTTTGTCAGCCTTGATAGTCAGCCACCACAGTGCGCCCGCACCTGATGCGGGCGGTACGGAAGGACGGTTCCCGTGACGGAGGAAGCGGAGCTCCCCGAGGCTCCGGAGCAGGCGCGGACAGTCTTCGGTGAGTACTTCCCGGAGGCCGTGCGGTACGCGGAGCTCCTCGCGGACGCGGGTGTGAAGCGCGGTCTGATCGGCCCGCGTGAGGTCCCGCGGCTCTGGGAGCGGCACCTGCTGAACTGCGCCGTTCTCTCCGAGGTCGTCCCCGAGGGCGTCACCGTCTGCGATGTCGGCTCGGGCGCCGGGCTTCCCGGTATTCCGCTGGCGCTGGTCAGGCCCGACCTGAAGATCACGCTTCTGGAGCCGCTTCTCCGCCGGACGAACTTCCTTCAGGAGGTCGTCGAGCTGCTCGGCCTCGACCATGTGACTGTGGTCCGGGGGCGCGCGGAGGAGATGCTCGGCAAGATCACGCCCGTGCACGTGGTGACGGCCCGCGCGGTGGCGCCGCTCGATCGGCTGGCCGGCTGGGGCGTTCCTCTGCTGCGTCCGTACGGAGAGATGCTGGCGCTCAAGGGTGACACCGCGGAGGAGGAGATCAACGGGGCTCGCGCCGCGCTCTCCCGTCTCGGTGTGGTGGAGACCTCCGTGCTGCAGGTGGGCGAGGGGATCGTCGATCCGCTGTCCACGGTCGTACGGGTGGAGGTCGGCGAGAGCCCGGGTGGTGTGCGGTTCGCCGCCAAGCGTGCCAAGGCCGCCCGGACGAGCAAGACCCGTCGACGCCGCTGAGCGTCGCATTCGTACCATTTCGGAGTGTCGAACGGTCCCGGCCGGGCAGCAGGGGCATGGTGTTTCACGTGAAACATCGCTCACTGCTGCAGGGGATCATCAGCCGCGGTCGCGCGGCTGCCACGCCCCGGGACCGTAGATCCCGCGTGAACCCACCCGTGAGGGTTACGGAGATGTCCACAGAGGTGGATTCACCCACAGAACCACCGGCCTCGCTGGTTCACGACCCCGAAAGCATGGCAGGCTCTCCCCATCGCGAGCCTGAAGCCGAGGAGAGTGAATCCTTGCGGTCCGACGCCAACATCGCGGGACCGATGACCGATCCGGTCCCCGGTCCCCGAACCGAATCGGCGGGGGAGGATGTTTCACGTGAAACACCGCCCCCGATGGACGACACCCCCATTGGTCGTGCTGCCCAGCTGGCAGTAGAGGCCCTGGGTCGTGCCGGCGAGGGACTTCCCCGCCCGGCGCAGACTCGCGTGATGGTGGTCGCCAATCAGAAGGGCGGCGTGGGCAAGACGACCACGACCGTCAACCTTGCCGCGTCCCTCGCCCTCCACGGGGCCCGGGTCCTGGTCATCGACCTCGACCCCCAGGGCAACGCCTCCACGGCGCTCGGCATCGACCACCACGCCGAGGTCCCCTCGATCTACGACGTTCTCGTGGACAGCAGGCCGCTCTCCGAAGTCGTGCAGCCGGTCATGGATGTCGAGGGCCTCTTCTGCGCCCCCGCGACCATCGACCTCGCCGGCGCGGAGATCGAGCTGGTGTCGCTCGTGGCCCGTGAGAGCCGCCTGCAGCGGGCGATCCAGGCCTACGAGCAGCCGCTCGACTACATCCTGATCGACTGCCCGCCCTCGCTCGGTCTCCTCACGGTCAACGCCATGGTGGCCGGAGCCGAGGTGCTGATCCCGATCCAGTGCGAGTACTACGCGCTGGAGGGGCTCGGCCAGCTCCTGCGGAACGTCGACCTGGTCCGGGGGCACCTCAACCCGGCGCTCCATGTCTCGACGATCCTGCTCACCATGTACGACGGCCGGACGAGGCTCGCCTCCCAGGTCGCCGACGAGGTGCGCACCCACTTCGCCGAGGAGGTGCTGCGGACCAGCATTCCGAGGTCCGTCCGCATCTCGGAGGCACCCAGCTACGGGCAGACGGTCCTCACCTATGACCCGGGCTCCAGCGGTGCCCTGTCGTATCTCGAAGCGGCTCGTGAGATCGCCCTGCGGGGGGCCGCCGTGCACTATGACCCGCAGCACGCCCATGTCGGGCACCAGAACCACCAGCGCAGCATGTCGGAGGGGATCCAGTGAGTGAGCGACGTAGGGGATTGGGGCGTGGGCTCGGTGCGCTGATCCCCGCTGCTCCCCAGGAACGGCAGTCGCCGTCGGGTGGCGTGGGTGTGGCCTCGCCGGGTGCGGCGGCCCCCGCCATGCCCTCGGGCCGGGGGGTGGCGGCCGCGAAGCTGGCGTCCCTCCCGCAGAGCGCGCAGTCTCCGGAGTCGGCGCCGTCGTGGAACGACGCCGAGCCGGCGGTCCGGCCGGAGCCTCCGGCGGGTGCCTACTTCACCGAGCTTCCGCTCGACTCCATCGTTCCCAACCGGCACCAGCCGCGTGAGGTCTTCGACGAGGACGCCCTGGCGGAGCTCGTCGTCTCCATCAAGGAGGTCGGCCTCCTCCAGCCCGTCGTCGTGCGCAAGACCGATGACGAGGGCTATGAGCTGGTCATGGGCGAGCGGCGTCTTCGGGCGTCCAAGGAAGCGGGTCTTGAGCGGATCCCGGCGATCGTCCGGGACACCGACGACGAGAAGATGCTCCTGGACGCGCTCCTGGAGAACCTGCACCGCGCCCAGCTGAACGCGATCGAAGAGGCTCACGCCTACGAGCAGCTGCTCAAGGACTTCGGCTGCACCCACGACCAGCTCGCGGAGCGGATCGGGCGCTCCCGCCCGCAGATCTCCAACACGCTGCGCCTGCTGCGTCTCTCCCCGCCGGTGCAGCGCCGGGTCGCCGCCGGAGTGCTTTCGGCCGGCCACGCGCGGGCGCTGCTCGGTGTCGAGGACCCGGAGGCCCAGGACAAGCTGGCGTACCGGATCGTCTCCGAGGGTCTCTCGGTGCGCACCGTCGAGGAGATGGTGAGCCTCATGGGCTCCGAGGAGCCCGGCGGTGCGGTCAAGCCGACGAAGCCGCGTGCCGGTGGCCGCGTCTCGCCCGCGCTCACGGATCTCGCCTCCCGCCTTTCGGACCGCTTCGAGACCCGGGTGAAGGTCGACCTCGGTCAGAAGAAGGGAAAGATCGTCGTCGAGTTCGCCTCGGTGGAGGATCTGGACCGGATCCTGGCGACCCTGGCTCCCGGCGAGGGGCGGGTCATGGACCAGAAGAACGCCGAGAAGGGGGCGGAGGGCTGACGCCTTCCGTCGTCCAAGGCCGCTGAGGGCGGGCCGTGCTCCGGTTTCACCGGAACGCGGCCCGCCCTTTGCCTATGAGCGGTGTCGTCCCGATCAACCGATCGATACGATTCCAGGAGGCGTATCCGTGCTTGATCGCGAGGGAAGTGAGGCGCGGCCGTGGGGCGTCGGCTCGTACCGCTCACACTGGACAACCTTCCGGATCTGCCCAAACGGTGTCGCTCCTGCGTTTTCTGGGAGCTCGACCCGGTCAGCGGGGAAGCCGCGGTGAAGGCCGGGCGTTCGGAACCGGAGAAGGAGGCCTGGATCTCGGGCGTTCTCCTGGAGTGGGGCTCCTGCGGCCGGGTGGTCTATGTCGACGAGGTACCGGTCGGCTACGTCCTCTACGCTCCCCCGGCCTATGTCCCGCGTTCCACCGCCTTCCCCACGAGCCCTGTGGCGGCCGATGCCGCGCAGTTGATGACGGCCTGGATCATGCCGGGCTACCAGGGGCAGGGGCTGGGCCGGATGGTCGTACAGACCGTGGCCAAGGATCTGCTGCGGAGGGGCTTCAAGGCCATCGAGGCGTTCGGGGACGCCCGGTGGAAGGAGCCCGCTTGCGTGCTGCCGGCCGACCATCTGCTGGCGGTGGGCTTCAAGACGGTGCGGCCGCATCCGGCCTTCCCCAGGCTGCGGCTGGAACTTCGGACGACGCTCTCCTGGAAGGAGGACGTCGAGATGGCGCTCGACCGGCTCCTCGGCGCGGTCCAGAAGGAACCCGTCCTGCGTCCCCTGTAGTGCCGGGCCGCGGGGCGGCTCGCTCGGGACACAAGAACGGCCCGCCCCCTGACGAGGGCGGGCCGTCTCTGTTTCACGTGAAACGCTGCTCCTGTTTCACGTGAAACGGTGCAGCAGAGGGGGAGCGTCAGGCCTTGGTCGGCTCGACGAAGCCCTCGAGGTCGCGCAGGATGGCGGCCTTGGGCTTGGCACCGACGATCGTCTTCACGACCTCGCCGCCCTGGTACACGTTCAGCGTCGGGATGGACATGACGCCGTACTTGGCAGCCGTGGCCGGGTTCTGGTCGATGTTGAGCTTCACGATCTCGATCTCGCCGTGCTCGGCGGCGATGGCCTCGAGCGACGGGGCGATCTGGCGGCACGGGCCGCACCACTCGGCCCAGAAGTCCACCAGGACGGGCTTGTCGCTCTTGAGGACGTCCTCTTCGAAGGAAGCGTCGGTCACAGTCTTCAGGGCCACAGCGGCCTCCTTGATCTCGCGGGGTGTGGGGTGAGGAGAGACGGGGTCAGACCGCGGGGGTCTCGGCCAGCTTCTCGCTGTCGGCGAGGGCGGCCAGGAAGCGCTCGGCGTCCAGCGCGGCGGAGCAGCCGGTGCCGGCGGCCGTGATGGCCTGACGGTACGTGTGGTCGACGACGTCGCCGGCACCGAAGACACCCGTGAGGTTGGTGCGCGTCGACGGGGCGGCGACCTTGAGGTAGCCCTCCTCGTCGAGGTTCAGCTGGCCCTTGAAGAGCTCGGTCCGGGGGTCGTGGCCCACGGCGATGAAGAGGCCGGTGACGGGCAGCTGGCGGGTCTCGCCGGTCTTCGTGTCACGCAGGGTCAGACCGCTGAGCTTCTGCTCACCGTGGATCTCGGTGACCTCGCTGTCCCAGGCGAAGGAGATCTTCGGGTCGGCGAAGGCGCGCTCCTGCATGGCCTTCGAGGCACGGAGGGTGTCCCGGCGGTGGACGATGGTGACCGTCTTGGCGAAGCGCGAGAGGAAGGTGGCCTCCTCGATCGCGGTGTCGCCGCCGCCGACGACGGCGATGTCCTGGTCCTTGAAGAAGAACCCGTCGCAGGTGGCGCACCAGGAGACACCGCGGCCGGAGAGAGTGTCCTCGTTCGGGAGGCCGAGCTTGCGGTGCTGCGAGCCGGTGGTGACGATGACGGCCTTGGCGCGGTGCACGGTGCCGGCGGTGTCGGTGACGGTCTTGATCTCACCCGACAGGTCCACGGCGATGATGTCGTCGGGGACGAGCTCGGCGCCGAAGCGCTCGGCCTGGGCCCGCATGTTGTCCATCAGGTCCGGGCCCATGATGCCGTCGCGGAAGCCGGGGAAGTTCTCGACCTCGGTCGTGTTCATGAGCGCGCCACCGGCGGTGACGGCACCTTCGAAGACCAGGGGGTTCAGCGACGCTCGGGCGGTGTAGAGCGCAGCGGTGTAACCCGCGGGCCCGGAGCCGATAATGATCACGTTACGGACGTCGCTCACGGGTTTCTTCCTCGTCTCTGCAGACTGGCACTGCCTACGGGGGCGGTTGTCTCGGTCACTCTCACCCCACCCAACGGATCCTAAGGGGCGTACATTCCCGAAATTGCCGCGCGGCACCGCCGTCGGACGGAGAGAGAGGTCAGGAGCGGGGGTACGTCCCGCTGAACAGGAGATCGGCGTCGGCGCTTCCGCTCCCGGTGGTCCGCTGCGCGCAGGTGGCGTCGACCACATAGGCCTGGACCCGGCTGCTGTCCGCGGGATCGGTGAGCACCAGCAGATAGGCGGGCTTCCCCTGATATTCGCCCTGCTCGTGCCTCAGGACGGCGTCGGACCGGCCGGTGCCGGCCAGGACGCAGCCGGGGACGGCGGTGTCCCTGGTCCGTTCGGGGGCCCCGGTCTCGGCCTCGGCGGACATTGATTCCGGTCCGATTCCGCGGGGTGTCCCGGCGGGCTGGTCCTCGGTCAGAAGCGCGTGGACCCGGTCCTCGACCGGGGAGCCGGAGAAGGGGGTCAGGGCCGCCCCGGCGACGGTATCGGCCTTCTTGGTGTCGTCCGCCTCACCACCGGCGGTGACGTTGCCCGCCTGGCTGAGATAGAGGCTCGTGCCGAGGACCACGGCACCGAAGGCGGCGCCGAGCGTCGAGAGCAGGGCGATGCGACGGCGGCGGGGCTTCCCGGCCCGCCCGGGGCCGCTGGCGGCGCCGGAGCGGCCGGCGGGGCGGTCCGTGACGCGCGTGGCGGGGCGGTCCGTGACAGGCGCGGGAGAGTCCGAGGGGGCTGCTGTGGCGGCGGCCGATGTTTCACGTGAAACGGGGGTGTCGCTCTCCGGCGTGGTGGCGTTGAGGAGGGCTTCGGCGGCGAGGGCCGCATCGATCCGTCCGGCGATCTCCGCGGGCATGCGGGGCGGCCCCGGCAGAGTGCCGAGCAGTCCTCGGATCTCCTCCAGGGAGGTGCGTACGTCCGCGCAGAGGGGGCATCCGTCCAGGTGTCGGCGGACGGCGGCCGAGCGGGTCGGTGGGAGGAGCCCCTCGGTCAGATCGGAGATTTCCGAGACGTCCGGGTGCTGTGTGGTGTTGGCCCTGCCGGCCGTGGAAGTCACGTGCGCCCACCTCCGCCCTTCACAGCAGCTGGATCAGTCGGTCCGGTGTCCGTCGACCCCGGCACCGGTGGGACGGATGTCCCCGGCGTCCGGTTCCTTCCCCCCTCGGGGGCTTCGTTACCCACGGTGTCGACGCGCAGATGAGTGACCATCGGAAGCAGTCGTGCCCGTCCGCGCGCGCAGCGGCTCTTCACCGTGCCGGTGGGAACGCCGAGGATACGGGCCGCTTCCGCGACCGGGTATCCCTGCATGTCGACCAGGACGAGGGCGGCGCGCTGGTCGGCGGGGATCGAACCCAGTGCGGCGAGGACCTCACGGTGGACGTCCTGCCGCTCCACGGGGGCCTCGGCGGACTCGTGGGGTTCGAGCAGCTGCTCGAACCGGTCGTTGTCGTCGACGGGTGAGGTCCTGCGTGAGGCCGTCTTGCGGAGGCGGTCGAGGCAGGCGTTCACCGTGATGCGGTGGAGCCACGTCGTGACGGCCGACTGGCCGCGGAAGGTGTGGGCGGCCCGGAAGGCCGACAGCAGGGCGTCCTGAACGGCGTCAGCGGCCTCCTCGCGGTCTCCCAGGGTGCGCAGGGCCACCGCCCAGAGCCGGTCGCGGTGGCGCCGTACGAGCTCACCGAAGGCGTCGGGATCGCCGGCGACATGGCGAGCCAGGAGTTCCTGGTCGTCCGTGGCGTCGTCTATCGGTCGGTCCAACGGTGAGCCCCCTCCCCTGCGGTCGTCAGCCCATGATCTTGACTTCGTTCAGCTTGCCCCGGTAGCCCCCGTCGTTGGAGGGCAGTTCCGTCAGCCACACGAGAACGTAGCGGGTCGTGACGGGCTTGGTGAGCTTCAGGGTCACCTGACTGCCGTCGTCGGCCGCCTGGGTCGTGAACGCGTCGGGCAGGGTCGGCTCCGACGTCGCGTCGGAGGGCGCCGTGCGCAGTTCCACCGAGGTGTGGCCCACGAACGACAGGTCGACCTCGCTGATCTTCTGCGCCTTGCCCAGGTCGAGCACGAGGCCCACGCCGGTCTTCAGATTGGCGAAGCCGGGGCCGTGGTAGTTCTCGGTGTACCAGTACGTGCTGGGATCGCCGTCATAGGCGAGGTCTATGGCCTGGGGCTTCTCGGAGCCGTTGCCCAGCGGGTCGAAGTCGTGGGCCGACTCGATGGCGACCGGCTTGAGCGGGGCGGGCTTCTCGTCGGCCGTCGCTGTCGGGACCGGCGTCTCCTTCTGCCCGGAGTCCGTCGCGAGGAGCCGGTCCGCGATCTGCCAGCTGCCGAGGCCGAGGGCGGCGATCAGGAGGGCGGAGACGGCCCACTTCAGGGCCCTGCCGGTACGGCTCTGCAGCGGGGGCGGCGGGATGACCACCGGCTGGGTGGTCGCCGGACGCGGCTGAGGACGTCCGTACGTGCCCTGCTGGTACGTCGTGCGCTGGTACTCGGGCGGGGCGGTGAACTCGGGCTCCGGCGGCTTCACACGGGGCATGGCGGCCACGGCCTTGGCCAGCTCGTCCGGAGTGGTGCAGGGCGGCTCCTGGCGCGAGGCGGTGGCCCCGTCGTTGGCCAGGGCGCGCATGGCGATCTCGGAGAGACCCCGGTGGACACCGGCGCGGACCTGGTCGGGCGGGAGCAGGCCGACGCCCTTGGGCAGGCCGGAGAGGCCGTAGGCGTCGCTGTCGTACGGCCAGCGCTGGGTGAGCGCGGCGTACAGGAGCGCGCCGATGGCCTCGGTGTCGTTGCGCTGCGGACGTTCGGCGGTGATGCCGCGCAGGGCGGCGTTCACGGCCAGGCCACGGATGCGGTACTGGCCGGTGGAGCTGCGCAGGACGGCGCTCGGCGTGAGCCGGAGATGGGCCAGGCCTTCGCGGTGGGCGGCGGCCATGGCCTGGGAGACCTGGCTGACGAGCTGGTAGGCGTCGTGGGGCTCCAGGGGGCCGGCCGCGAGAAGCGTGGTCAGCTCGGTGGAGTCGGGCAGCCACTCGTGCACGACGTACACGAGGTCGTTCTCCTCGACCGCGTCCAGGACCTGCACGAAGCGGGGGTCGCCGAGGAGGGCCGAGGAGCGGGCCGCGGCCAGGACCGAACGGGCCCGGGGGTGGTCGGCGGGCAGCAGATGGACCCCGACGGCACGCCTCAGTTTCTCGTCGACGGCACGCCAACTGCTGAAGCCGTCCAGTCGGGTGACGCACTCCTCCAGCCGGTAGCGCCGCGCCAGTTTGTGGCCGCTGTGCAGTTCCGGAGCCGTGAGGGAGGGCTGTTCGCCGCTGTGTCGTTCGACCGCCTTCGTGTCCGTGACCTCGGCGGGCTGTTCCGCCGTCTTCTTCATGTCCGCCACCCCGTCGGTCGCGGCCGTGTCCGCCTTGGCGGTCAGCGGGTCGTCACCGCTGTTGTCGGCCACGTCGACGGCAGCCGTGCTACGTTCCGCCACCGTCGTTCCTGCCTCCCCATCCGTTGCGCCACATCCAACAGCCAAGCCAATTGTGCCCACAGTCGGACGCTATGCACGACACGCGGTTCCCCCCGATGGTTGTGCGGGAGCTGACGACTCAGCGTCCCAGGCGTCCGCGCACCATCCCCACCAGGGTGTTCAGCTCCGCGATCCGCATGCGCTTGGCCGCGACGAAGAAGACTCCGAGGAGCACCGCACCGCCGACGATCAGGGCGACGAGCGAGCCCAACGCCCCCTCGCCGAGGAGCTTCAGCAGGCCGAACCCGGCGGCGCCGGAGACGATGGCAGCGGGTACGGAGGCCATGCACAGGCGGGCGTAGGTCCGCAGCACGTGGGTGCCGTCCAGGTCACCGCCCAGCCGCTTGCGGAGGCGGCGCCAGGCGATGCCGACACCGACGGCGTAGGCGAGGCCGTACGAGGCTGCCATGCCGACGACGGCCCACTGGGCGGGCAGGACGACGTAACAGATCGCGGAGGCGGCCGCGTTGACGGCGGCGACGATGACCGTGTTGTAGAAGGGCGTCCGGGTGTCCTCGTAGGCGTAGAAGCCCCGGAGCACGACGTACTGGACGGAGTAGGGGATCAGGCCGAGGCCGAAGGCCATCAGGATGAAGCCCATGCCCTGGGCCGCCTCGATGCCGCTGGAGGCGTAGAGCAGGGTGCACATCGGGACGCCGAGCGCCAGGAAGGCGAAGGAGACGGGGACGATCGCGACGGCCGAGTTGCGCAGGCCCTGCGAGATGTCGTCCCGGACGGCGCCCGGGTCGTCGTCGTGGGCGGCGCGGGAGATCCGCGGCAGCAGCGCGGCCATGACGGAGACCGTGATGATGGCCTGCGGCATGCCCCAGATCAGCTGGGCGTTGGAGTAGGCGAGGAAGCCGGCACCGTTCTTCCCGGACTCCTCACCGGCCGCCGTGGCGAGCTGGGTGACGACCAGGACGCCCGCCTGGTTGGCGAGGACGAAGAGCACGGTCCACTTGGCGAGCTTGACCGTCTTGCCGAGCCCGTGGCCCTTCCAGTCGAAGCGGGGCCGGAAGCGGAAGCCGGTCTCCCGGAGGTACGGGATCATCGCCAGGGCCTGGACGACGAGTCCGAGCAGGGTGCCGATGCCGAGCAGGCGGATGCCGTCCTCGGGGATGGTCTGCACACCCATGTGGGACTCGGCGGAGGTGCCGTAGACCCAGATGAACAGGCCGAAGGTGACGATCATGACGATGTTGTTGAGGACCGGCGTCCACATCATCGCGCCGAACTTGCCGCGGGCGTTGAGGATCTGACCCATCACCACATGCACGCCCATGAAGAAGATCGTGGGCAGGCAGTAGCGGGCGAAGGTCACGGCCACGCTGTTGGCCGCGGCGTCGTCGGCGATGGTGTTCGACATCAGCCTGATCAGCAGCGGTGCCGCGAAGACGGCCAGGACCACGATCGCGCCGAGCGCCACCATCACCAGGGTGAGCAGGCGGTTGGCGTAGGCCTCGCCGCCGTCCTCGTCGTTCTTCATCGAGCGGACGAGCTGCGGGACGAAGACCGAGTTGAGGCCGCCGCCGACGGTGAGGATGTAGATCATCGTCGGCAGGGTGTAGGCGATGGTGAAGGTGTCACCGAGCAGGGCGGCGCCGAGCGCGCCGGTGATCACCAGGCTGCGGACGAAGCCGGTCAGCCGGGAGACCAGGGTTCCGGCGGCCATGACCGCGCTCGACTTGAGCAGCCCCGAGGCGCGGCCGGACTTCTTGGGGGCGGGCGCGGGCATGGGATCCGGCTCCGGGGCGGGCGGGGGCACCTGGCCGGGCATCTGCTGGTCCCGGTAGAGGTGCGCGAAGGCGTCCGGCTCGGGCTCCTCCCCGCCGGCCCGGGTCACCAGGTCGTCGACGCCGGTGAACTGGACGGTGCGCGCGTCGTCACCGTACGGAAGGTGGCGGGAGGGGCCCTCGGGCTCCGGCGCCGGGGTCTGGGCCCACACCCGGGGGTCGGGCGCATGGGGGGGCGCGGCCGGCTGCTGGTAGAGCGGCTGCGGCTCCGGGTACGTGCCGGGCGGGGGCGGCGGGTGTGCGGCGCGGTCGTAGAGCGCCTCGGTCACCGGGTCCTGCGCGGACAGGTCCTGGGCCCGGTACGGGTCGTGGGTGAAGGCGTCCTGGACGTAGGGGTCCTGGGCGTACGGGTTCTGCTGGTAGCCGTCCTGCGCATAGCCGTCCGGCACGTAGGGGGCGTGCCCCTGCGGGCCGGTGGCGGCGGGCGGCGGGGGCGGCACCGGCGGGTGGCCGGAGCCGGGGGGTGCCGCGGGCGTCCCACCGGACGGCGGGGTGCCGCCCGCGCCCTGGCCGCGGTCACCGTCGTACGGCGCGTTCATGGTTACCCCACCTCATCGTCCCCGGCCGACCGGCCACGGCATCGCTCAACGGTCCACTTTCTCACCCGTGCCCGACGGGTCACCGCTTTCGGGCCCGGTGTCCGGTGTCGGGTCACTCGCCTGCTCGGGTTCGCCCGCGTCGGGCTCCTCCGAAGCGGCTTCCGGCTTCCTCGGCGTGTCGGACCCGGGTCCTGCCTCGGGATCCACCCCGGATTCCGGCTGCGGCTCCATCGCCTCCGGGGCGGTGTCCTCCGCCGCCTCGGCCTCGGCGTTCCGCGCGGCCACCCGCTTGCGCTGGCTGTACATCCGCACGCCGGCCAGGACGAGGAGGAGGACGCCACCGGCGATCACCAGCATCACCGTGGCGGTGATCTCGGAGACCTTCACGGTGAACGTCATCGGCTGCCCGTAGGGGGTGCCGTCCTCGGTGTAGAGCTGGGCCGTCATCGGCACCTGGCCGTTGACGTTGGCGGAGGCGGAGAACTTCACCGACTGGCTGTGGCCGCCGCTGATCTTCACGGGCAGCTCTTTGTACCGCTCGCCGTTCAGGTTGAGGCGGTTCTTGCTGCCGGAGGTGAGCCGCAGCACGAGATGCACGTCCTGCAGCAGCTTGTTCTGGACGGTCACGGGGATCGTCGCGCTGCGGCCGGAGAGCGTGAGGTCGGACTTGTCGACCAGCTCGACCCCCTCGGTGAGGGTCTGCAGATACTCCAGGACGTTGATCCGGTAGAGCGCGGCGGCTCGGGCCTGCCCGCGCCACGAGGTCGACATCTCGCGGTTGATCGCGTTGGTGAAGGGGGGCACGACGCGGTACTGGGCGGTGAGGATGACCTTGAAGTCGTCCAACTCGTCGCGTGTGGTCTTCATGTCGCGGAAGGCCTGGACCGGAAGCTCCCGGTCGCGCAGCTTCTTCGGGTACCGGGAGCCGGCGGGCACCGCGGTGGAGGCGTCGGGGTCCGGCTTGGCCGCGGCGGCCGCCAGGAGGTCGCTGGGCTGGCTCCACCGCTTGGCGGAGAGCCCGCGCAGGGCGGTCGCCATGGTCTGCGCCTGCGCGACGGTCGGCAGCCGCTGCGGGGCGACCACGACGCTGCGCTGGTCCTCCGGCTGCTCCAGGGTGATCGCCAGGGACTGGGCGAGGAACTCCTGGACCGCGAGCGTCGAGTTCTCCGTCCGGACCATGTCCCCCTCGAAGGTCGTGGACAGGAGCGCGTCGCTCACCACGGCGGTCGTGCCGTTGCTGAAGGGGCGGGCCGCGGTGGGCGTGTAGGGGAGGTCGTCGCGGACGCTGTCGCTGCGGGCGATCACCTTGTCGGCACCGGCCGAGGTCGCCACCGCCACGATGGACGGATCGACGGCCCCGTCGACGGGCCAGGCGAAGTCGGTGGCGGGCTGGACGTGGAGGATCGTCTCGACCGTCGTCCCGGCGAGCGCGGTCGCCGACTGGAGGTGCCCCAGTGAGCCGGGGACGTCCTTGCCGCGGTGGGCGAGGGAGGCGAGGTCGGGGTCGGCGAAGGGCAGGGCCACGACCTTGTGGCCCTGGACGGCCTTCTCCAGCGAGTCCAGCCACCGCTCGGCGAGGGCCTGGTGCTTGCCGGGGACGTGCAGGGTGCCGTCCTTGACGCGGTAGCCGTTCGCCATGGCGTCGACGGAGGCCAGGAGATCCGGGTCGACCACCCAGGTGACCGGGAGGTCCTTGCCCAGCGAGACGAGCTCGTCGAGCCGCCCGCCCGGCTTCAGCTCGGCCGCCAGGGCGTCGTCCTCGAACACCGGGGTCTGCTGGTCGTCGGTGGCCGTCTCCGCCGACACGTGGGCCGAGGAGATCAGCGGCCAGAGGTAGGTGAGCTGTGTCCGTTTCTCGGTGGCCTCGGGCTGGTACGGGACGAAGGTCCGCTCGATGCCGAGCACCCGGTCGTAGCGGTGGTCCGGGGTCTGACCGGTGAGTGAGACGCCCAGCTGGTAGACGCCCGCCTCGTCGAGTCCGAGGTCGGAGACCGGCACGGAGAGGGAGAAGTCCGCGCTGAGGCCGGGGTTCAGCCGGGGGATCTTGACCGTGGGAGCGTCGTCGAGGGGGGCGGGGTCGCTGTAGGGCCGGTAGCCGGTGCGCCCCGTCAGCTGCTCGATCTCGCTGCGGCTCGTCATCTGCGGCCCGACGCGCAGGTCCACGGTCGCGTCGGTCACCGTCTTCTTGCTCCGGTTGGTCACCGTGCCGGTGATGGTGACCGTGTCGCCCTCGACGGGCGCGCTGGGCGCCAGCGTGTCGAGGGACACATCGACGGTCTTCGAGACGGTGGCGTCCTCGGCTGCGGCGGCCGGCGACGACGTGGCCGGGGCCTGGAGGAGGCCGGCGAGGAGTGGCGCCCCGAAGGCGACGGTGATCGTGCGCCGCAGCCATCGGCGGGCAGGTGAGGGACCGGTCCCCTGGATGTCTGCCGCCTCGGCCACGCGTTCGCCCGTCCTCGTCGTTGTCTCTGGTGCCAGTGGGGTGGGTGGTTCCCGGTTGCTGTGTCCAGGCATGGTAACGAGGCACGCTGGGAGCAAGTGCCGGGGACTGCTCCAGCCGATCTTCGACGGGGCCCTCCGGGGGTTCCCGGTACACCGACCACGGGAAAACGAGGACGTCGGCGCGGGCCGGGGCACGTACCCTTTTCTGTTGTGCCGAACGCCAACGAAGACACCCCGACTGCACTGAGCCAGGTGCAACGCCGCGCGGTAAGTGAACTGCTCCGTGTGTCCCCTGTCGCCGACGACCTCGCCCGCCGTTTCCAGGAGGCCGGGTTCAGCCTCGCGCTGGTCGGTGGCTCGGTACGGGACGCGTTGCTCGGCCGGCTCGGCAACGACCTGGACTTCACCACCGACGCCCGCCCCGAGGACGTACTGAAGATCGTCCGTCCCTGGGCCGACGCGGTGTGGGAGGTCGGCATCGCCTTCGGGACCGTCGGCTGCCAGAAGGAGGCCCGCGTCGGAGACGTCGATCAGAGCTACCAGATCGAGGTCACCACGTACCGCTCGGAGGCCTACGACCGGACCTCGCGCAAGCCCGAGGTCTCCTACGGCGATTCCATCGACGAGGACCTCGTCCGGCGTGACTTCACCGTCAACGCCATGGCCGTGGCGCTCCCGGAGAAGGAGTTCATCGACCCGTACGGCGGCCTTGAGGACCTCGCCGCCCGCGTGCTGCGCACGCCGGGTACGCCGGAGGCGTCCTTCTCCGACGACCCGCTGCGCATGATGCGGGCCGCGCGTTTCGCCGCTCAGCTGGACTTCGAGGTGGCCCCCGAGGTCGTCACGGCGATGAAGGAGATGTCCGGCCGGATCGAGATCGTCTCCGCCGAGCGGGTCCGTGACGAGCTCAACAAGCTGCTGCTCTCCTCCCACCCCAGGAAGGGCCTCGGGCTCCTCGTGGACACGGGTCTCGCCGACCATGTGCTCCCCGAGCTGCCGGCGCTGCGTCTGGAGAGCGATGAGCACCACCGTCACAAGGACGTCTACGAGCACTCACTGACCGTGCTCGACCAGGCCATCGACCTGGAGGAGGACGGCCCCGACCTGGTGCTGCGCATCGCGGCCCTGCTCCACGACATCGGCAAGCCGCGCACCCGCCGCTTCGAGAAGGACGGTCGGGTCTCCTTCCACCACCACGAGGTGGTGGGCGCGAAGATGACCAAGAAGCGCATGACCGCGCTCAAGTACTCCAACGAGATGATCAAGGATGTCTCGCGGCTTGTGGAGCTGCACCTCCGCTTCCACGGCTACGGGACCGGCGAGTGGACCGACTCGGCCGTACGCCGCTACGTCCGGGACGCCGGCCCGATGCTCTCGCGGCTGCACAAGCTGACCCGCTCGGACTGCACCACCCGCAACAAGCGCAAGGCCGGCGCGCTCTCCCGCGCCTACGACGGCCTGGAGGACCGCATCGCCCAGCTCCAGGAGCAGGAGGAGCTCGACTCGATCCGTCCCGACCTCGACGGCAACCAGATCCAGGAGATCCTGGGCATCGGCCCCGGTCCCGCCATCGGGCAGGCGTACAAGTTCCTGCTGGAGCTCCGGTTGGAGAACGGGCCGATGGCGCACGACCAGGCCGTGGCGGCGCTCAAGGAGTGGTGGGCCACGCAGGGCTGAGTGCCGACCGTGCGCGCCGATGTTTCACGTGAAACGTCGGCCCGGACGACAGTCGTGAGGGGTGATGTTTCACGTGAAACGTCACCCCTCCGTGCGTCTCCCGCGCAAGGTCAGTGCGATCCCCGCGTAGATCACAGCCACCAGCACGACCAGCAGCGTGGACCGGCCGTCGGGCGGCAGCATCAGCGCCGCGACCCCTGCAGCTGCCACGAAGGCCACGTTGAACAGCACGTCGTACAGCGCGAAGACCCGCCCTCGGTAGGCGTCGTCCACGGAGGTCTGCACCACCGTGTCCGTCGCGATCTTGGAGCCCTGGGTGGTGAGGCCGAGGACGAAGGCGGCGACGAAGAAGGGCATCGGGGCGAAGGTCAGGCCCAGCACCGGTTCGAGCACGGCGGCCGTCGCCGCGCACACCGTCATCCAGCCGAAGGGCCCGAGCCGCCCCACCGCCCACGGGGAGAGCAGGGCCGCTGCGAAGAACCCCGCGCCCGAGGTTCCGACGGCGATGCCCAGGAGCCCGAGCCCCTCGGACTCCGTGGAGCCCCACTCGTAGCGGCAGAGCATGAGCACCGTGACGAGCAGGGCGCCGTAGCAGAAGCGCATGAGCCCCACCGCGACGAGGGCGCGAGCGGCGGGTCGTCGCTCCGAGAGGTGGCGCAGTCCCTCGCCCAGCCCTCGGGCCGTGGAGGCCAGGGCGGAGCTGAGCCGCTGGCGCACGAGGGCCGGATCGGGGCCCAGGAGCTCCCGGGACATCCGTAGCGAGGCGAGGGCGGCGCACAGGTAGAGGAAGGCACCGAAGGCCACCACGGCCGCGTCGGACCTGTCGGCGATCAGCTGGATGCCGAACGCGAGTCCGCCGCCCACGGTCGCGGCGAGGGTGCCGGCCGTGGGGGAGAGCGAGTTCGCCACGACCAGCCGTTCCTCGTCGACGACCCGCGGGAGGGAGGCCGAGAGCCCCGCGAGGACGAAGCGGTTGACGGCCGTGACGGAGAGCGCGGAGGCGTAGAAGAGCCACTCGGGTACGGAGGCGAGGACGAGCACGGCCGTCCCACCGGCGAGGAGGGCCCGCAGGAGGTTGCCGTACAGGAAGACCTGGCGGCGCTGCCAGCGGTCGAGGAGCACACCCGCGAAGGGACCGACGAGCGAGTACGGCAGCAGCAGGACCGCCATGGCGGAGGCGATCGCGGCGGGGGAGGTCTGCTTCTCGGGGGAGAACACGACGTACGTGGCAAGAGCCACCTGGTAGACGCCGTCGGCGCACTGGGAGAGCAGCCGGACGGCGAGCAGGCGGCGGAAGTTCCTCAGGCGCAGGAGTACGCGCAGATCACGTACGACGGACATGGCAGCAAGACTCACATACGAAGAGGGCCCCCGGGCAGTGCCGCGGGGACCCTCCATCGACAAGCGCGCGGAGCTTAGCGCTCGACCTCACCCTTGATGAACTTCTCGACGTTGGCCAGGGCCTCGTCGTCGAAGTACTGCACCGGCGGGCTCTTCATGAAGTAGCTCGACGCGGAGAGGATGGGGCCGCCGATGCCGCGGTCCTTGGCGATCTTCGCGGCGCGCAGGGCGTCGATGATGACACCCGCCGAGTTCGGGGAGTCCCACACCTCGAGCTTGTACTCGAGGTTCAGCGGAACGTCGCCGAAGGCGCGGCCCTCAAGGCGCACGTACGCCCACTTGCGGTCGTCCAGCCAGGCCACGTAGTCCGAGGGACCGATGTGGACGTTCTTCTCGCCCAGCTCGCGGTCGGGGATCTGCGAGGTGACGGCCTGGGTCTTCGAGATCTTCTTGGACTCGAGGCGGTCGCGCTCGAGCATGTTCTTGAAGTCCATGTTGCCGCCGACGTTGAGCTGCATGGTGCGCTCAAGACGGACACCGCGGTCCTCGAACAGCTTCGCCATCACGCGGTGCGTGATGGTCGCGCCGACCTGCGACTTGATGTCGTCGCCGACGATCGGGACGCCCGCCTCGGTGAACTTGTCAGCCCACTCCTTGGTGCCGGCGATGAAGACCGGAAGGGCGTTGACGAAGGCGACCTTGGCGTCGATGGCGCACTGGGCGTAGAACTTCGCGGCGTCCTCGGAACCCACCGGCAGGTAGCAGATGAGAACGTCGACCTGGCGGTCCTTGAGGATCTGGACGACGTCCACCGGCTCCTCGGCGGACTCCTCGATGGTCAGGCGGTAGTACTTGCCGAGACCGTCGAGGGTGTGACCACGCTGGACCGTGACGCCCTTGTTCGGGACGTCGCAGATCTTGATGGTGTTGTTCTCGCTGGCGCCGATGGCGTCCGAGAGGTCGAGGCCGACCTTCTTCGCGTCGACGTCGAAGGCCGCGACGAAGTCGATGTCACGGACGTGGTAGTCGCCGAACTGCACGTGCATCAGGCCGGGGACCTTGGCCGCCGGGTCGGCGTCCTTGTAGTACTCGACGCCCTGAACCAGCGAGGCGGCGCAGTTGCCCACGCCGACGATGGCTACGCGAACCGAACCCATTCCGGTTGCTCCCTGTGTGATCGTGGAAGCCCTGCTGTGCGCAGGGTTTCACTTTGCGGTGTCGTCGGACGGATCCGGCCGGGTACTGCCCCCGTGCCGGGGCAGGCCGCCCGTTTCTCCAGAATCGTTGTCGTGCAGAGCGGGGGCGTCGGGGCCGGATCGCTGATCCCGCCCTGCCCGCTCGCTCTCGATGAGCTCGTTCAGCCAGCGCACTTCGCGCTCCACGGACTCCATACCGTGGCGCTGCAGCTCAAGCGTGTAGTCGTCGAGGCGCTCCCGGGTCCGGGCCAGGGAGGCGCGCATCTTCTCCAGGCGCTCCTCCAGCCGGCTGCGGCGGCCCTCCAGGACCCGCATCCGCACCTCGCGCTCGGTCTGCCCGAAGAAGGCGAAGCGTGCCGCGAAGTGCTCGTCCTCCCAGGCGTCCGGGCCGGTGTGGGACAGGAGCTCCTCGAAGTGCTCCTTACCCGCGGCCGTCAACCGGTAGACGATCTTGGCTCGGCGTCCTGCGAGTGAAGCGGCGAGGGCCTCCTCGGGAGCGCTGCCCGGTTCCTCGATCAACCAGCCGTTGGCGACCAGCGTCTTGAGGCAGGGATACAGCGTTCCGTAGCTGAAGGCCCGGAAGACGCCCAGCGAGGTGTTGAGGCGCTTCCGCAGCTCGTACCCGTGCATCGGAGCCTCGCGCAGCAGGCCAAGGACGGCGAACTCGAGGATGCCGGAGCGTCTGCTCATGCGTCGCCTCCTCCTCCGCCTTCGGGGCTCTTATGCCGTGCTGATGTATCGACTCGATACATCAGCACGATAGAACGGCCCGAAGGTCCCGACAAGTGGGCCCGCCGTGACCGGCGTCACATCGTCAATTCGCAGCGTTCGACTTGCCTGATTTGGGGTGAACTCCGGCCCTAGGTGGGTTTTGGCCGTGCGTAGTCTGTGCGGCATGCAGAACACCGGGAACCGAGCGCTGCCGAGGGGCGTCAGTGCTCCGGGTGACCGGCTGCGATACGGAGGGGCCTCCGATGGGGTTCCGGCCGTGCGCATTTCGGGGGGACCGGAACTCAACTGCCGCTTCCAGGCGTTCACGCCTGCCCGAGGAGTAGTCGTTCGATGAGCGAGCATCGTCGCAAAATGCCGCCGCAGCAGCCGCCGACGGGCGGTCGCGCGGCGGCACGGCGCGCTGCCCAGCAGCCGGTGGGCCGCAGGTCGGCCCCGGCCCATGACGTCGGTACGGGGGCCCCGTCGGCCTCGTACGGGCCCCCTTCCTCCCCGGGGGAGGAGCAGCGGCCCTACGGGGGTCGCGCGGAGGCCCGCAGGGCCGCGCAGCGCGGCAGCCGCCGGAGGGGAGCCGAGGCCGGCCCCGGAGGTCCTGGTGGGCCCGGGGGCGGACGGCGTGGTGGCGGCGGTGGCGGACGCGGCGGCGGTCCCGGCCGTGGTGCCGGCGGACGTCCGCCGGGCAAGAAGCGGATCATCGACTACCCCCGCTACGGAAAGTACGGCTGGCGTCGCTGGATGCCGTCGTGGAAGCTCGTGACGGGTACCTTCCTGTTCTTCACGGCCAGCCTGATGGGCGCGGCCGCGATCGCGTACACGCAGGTGGACATCCCCAACGAGGCGCTGACCGCGAAGTCGCAGAACAACATCTACTACTGGTCCGACAAGACCCGGATGGTCGCGACGGGCAGCGGTACCAACCGCCAGATCGTCCCGTTCGAGAAGATCCCGAAGTCCATGCAGAACGCCGTGATCTCGGCGGAGAACAAGACCTTCTGGGACGACTCCGGAATCGACCCCATGGGCATCGGCCGTGCCGTGTGGAACATGGCCAAGGGCGGTGAGACCCAGGGTGGTTCGACGATCACCCAGCAGTACGTGAAGAACAACCGCCTCGACGACCAGTCGCAGACCCTCAGCCGGAAGGTGAAGGAACTCTTCATCTCCATGAAGGTCGGCAGCGAGGTCGACAAGGACGAGATCATGGCCGGCTACCTGAACACCGCGTACTACGGCCGTGGTGCCTACGGTGTCCAGGCGGCGGCCCGCGCGTACTTCAACGTCGACGCCGAGAAGCTCAACCCCAGCCAGTCGGCGCTGCTCGCCGCGGTCCTCAAGGGCGCGACGTACTACGACCCCGCCGGCTACCCCGAGATCGACTCCGAGGCCACGCCCGAGAAGAACACCGTGCGGGCCACCGACCGGTGGTCGTGGATCCTCGACGAGATGCAGAAGGACGGGCATCTCCCGGCCGCGGAGCGCGCGAAGTACATGACGTTCCCCAAGGTCGAGAAGCCCAAGAAGAGCGCCAACCTCAGCGGTCAGATCGGCTATCTGGTCACCACCGCGAAGGCCAACATCAAGGCCCAGTTCGGCATCACCGAACAGGATCTGGAGCGCGGCGGCTACGAGATCTACACCACCTTCGAGAAGAAGAAGGTGGACGCTCTCGAGGACTCGGTCACGAAGATCCTCGACGAGTACATCGACCCGAAGAAGCGCCCCAAGACGGACACGAACGTGCAGTTCGGCGGCGCCTCGGTCGACACGGCGACCGGCAAGATCGTCGCGCTCTACGGCGGTGTCGACGCGACCAAGCACTTCCGGAGCAACGCCGACAACACCGGCGCCCAGGTCGGATCGACGTTCAAGCCGTTCGTCCTCGCCGCCGCGATGCGGGACGGGGTCAGGGACAAGAGTCTGGGGCCTGAGCAGGACGCCTCCAGCCGCACGATCGTGGACCCGGACAAGAGCCGCTACTCCGGCAAGAACGAGCTGAAGATCCGCAAGTACAACGGTGAGATCTGGCACAACGAGAAGGGCGAGGAGTGGCTCCAGACCAATGACGACGACGCGAGCTACAAGGACATGACGCTGCGTCGCGCCATGGTCAAGTCGGCGAACTCGCCCTACGTGCAGCTCGGCATGGACGTCGGCATCGACAAGGTCCGCAAGGCCGCCGTCGACGCGGGCCTGCGCCCCGACTCGCTCGTCGGGGGCGAGGTGCCCTCGTTCTCCCTCGGTATCTCCAGCCCGAGCGCCATCCGCATGGCGGGCGCCTACGCGACCTTCGCCAACGAGGGCGAGCAGAACGACCCCTACTCGGTGGAGTCCGTGAAGAAGGAGGGCGTCGTCATCCACGAGCACAAGACGGAGACCAAGAATCCCTTCTCCCCGGCCGTCGCCAACAACGTCACCGACGTCCTCCGCTCCGTCGTGGAGGACGAAGAGGGCACCGGCCGGAAGGCCCGGATCCCGGGGCGCGAGGTGGCCGGCAAGACCGGTACCACCGACGGCAACAAGTCGGCCTGGTTCGTGGGGTACACCCCGCAGCTGTCGACGGCGATCGACATGTACCGGTTCGACGACGACGAGACGAAGAAGAACCGCGAGTTCCAGGAGATGTTCGGCACGGGTGACCAGCCGAAGATCCACGGTTCGTCGTTCCCGTCGCGGATCTGGCAGGACTACATGACCGAGGCCGTGGAGAGCTACCCGGCCAAGTCCTTCCCCGAGCCGGGGAAGCTGGAGGGCGCCGAGGCCGTCTTCGGTGGTGGCGCCGCCAGCCCGACGCCGACCCCGACGGCCACGCCGACGCCCACCGAGACCTCGGCCACGCCGACGACGACCGCGCCGACCACCACGCCGCCGCCCACGACGACTCCCCCGACGACGTCGCGGACGCCGAAGCCGGACAAGACGACCTGTGGCGTCTGGGGCTGGGGCTGCACGGACGAACCGGGCGATCCCGGCGGCAACACCGGGGAGCCCACCACCACGCCGCCCACCACCGACACACCGACGGCGACCGGCACACCGACGGACGACGGGAACGGTCCGGGCGGCGGGAACGGCAAGCCCGGCAGCGGGAGCTTCGTCCCCTGATCCGCCGCCGGGGCACTCCCCGGTCCCCCGCCGACGCGCGGGACGAGGGCCGCCGCGTCCGATCCGTACCTTCCGTACGGGCCGGCCGCGGCGGCCCTCGCCGTTTTCCCGGAGCCGTACGGCAGGATGTCCCCCATGCCGAGCCTCCAGAAGACGAGCGCGCCGCAGGACCGGCCCCAGGGCCGCCCGCAGACGGTCATCCCCACCCACCGGGACAAGGTGGCCGCCGCGGGCAGCGAACTGATCGGCGGCCCCTACGGCCGCCGGGCGCGGACCGGCACCGGGCAGTTCACGCCCGTGCGGGTGATCGCCCTTGTGGCCATCGGCATGTTCGCCCTCGGCATGGTGCAGAAGCTGCCCTGCTACAACTGGGCCTGGTTCCGGGGCACGACCTCCCAGTACACCCATGCCTGCTACTCGGACATCCCGCACCTCTTCACCGGACGGGGCTTCGCCGAGGGGCTGGTGCCCTACTTCGACCGGCTGGGCGGCGACATACCGTTCCTCGAGTACCCGGTGCTGACCGGGCTCTTCATGGAGGTCGCGGCCTGGCTCACGCCGGGCGGCGGCGACACGATGCAGCGCGAGCAGTCGTACTGGCTGGCCAACGCGGGTCTTCTGATGGTCTGCGCGGCCGTCCTCGCGGTCTGTGTGGCCCGGACGCACCGGCTGCGGCCCTGGGACGGCCTGCTCGTCGCCCTGGCGCCCTCGATCGCGCTGACCGCGACGATCAACTGGGACATACTGGCCGTCGCGCTGACGGCCGCCGCGGTCCTGATGTGGTCGCGCGAACGGCCGCTGGCCTTCGGGATCCTGCTCGGCCTGGCCACCGCCGCCAAGTTCTACCCGATACTGCTCCTCTGCCCGCTGCTGCTGCTCTGCTGGCGGGCCGGGAAGTGGCGGGAGTACGGGACGGCGGTGCTGGCCGCGGGCGGCGCGTGGCTGGTGGTGAACCTGCCCGTGATGCTGCTCGCCCCCGAGGGCTGGAAGCAGTTCTACCTCTTCAGCCGGGACCGGAACGTCGACTTCGGTTCGATCTGGCTGCTGGTCAGCCAGCGGACGGGCCACGCGATAACGCCGGGCCAGGCCAACCTGTACGCGCTGCTGCTGATGCTGGCGGCGATCGGCGGGCTCGCCTACCTGGCGTTCACGGCGCCCCGCAGGCCCCGCTTCGTCCAGCTGGGGTTCCTGATCGTCGCCGCGTTCGTCCTGACCAACAAGGTCTACTCACCGCAGTACGTGCTGTGGCTGGTGCCGCTGGCGGCGCTCGCGAGGCCGCGCTGGCGCGACTTCCTGATCTGGCAGGCGTGCGAGGTCATGTACTTCGTCGGCGTCTGGATGTACCTGGCGTTCACGACCAGCGGCAACGCCAAGCAGGGTCTGCCGGTGGACGGCTACCAGTTCGCGATCGTGCTGCACCTGCTCGGCACCCTGTACCTGTGCGTCATGGTCGTACGCGACATCCTCACGCCCGAGAAGGACCCGGTCCGGCAGGACGGCGCGGACGACCCCTCCGGAGGCGTCCTGGACGGCGCGGAGGACGTCTTCGTGCGGGGCAGGGCCGCCCATCCCGCCCGGCACGCGGCCCCGGTCGCCGAGGACGCGCTGCTGGTGGAATGGGGAACCCCCAGGAGCTGAGCTCCCGGGGGTGCGGGGCGACCGGCCGGCTCAGCGCTCGACGAGCCGGTCGAACTGCGTCGTGGTGTGGCGCAGATGGGCCACGAGCTCGTCGCCGACCCGGGGCTCCTGGGCGTCGGCCGGCACGAACAGGATCGACACCTGCATGTGCGGCGGCTCGGCGAACCAGCGCTGCTTCCCGGCCCAGACGAAAGGCGAGAGGTTCCGGTTGACGGTGGCGAGACCGGCCCGTGCGACGCCCTTGGCGCGCGGCATGACGCCGTGCATCGCCTTGGGGGCCTCCAGGCCCACACCGTGCGAGGTACCGCCGGCGACGACGACCAGCCAGCCGTCCGACGCGGCCTTCTGCTGGCGGTAGCCGAACCGGTCGCCCTTGGAGACCCGCGTCACGTCGAGGACGGCGCCCCGGTACTCGGTGGCCTCGTGGTCGCCCAGCCAGAGCCGGGTGCCGATGCGGGCGCGGAAGCGGGTCTGCGGGAACTGCTGCTGGAGCCGCGCCTGTTCCTCGGCCCGCAGATGGCTGACGAACATGGTGTGCAGCGGCAGCCGGGCGGCCCGGAGCCGGTCCATCCAGCCGATGACCTCCTCGACGGCGTCGGTGCCGTCCGGGCGGTCCAGCGGGAGGTGGAGCGCGAAGCCCTCCAGGCGTACGTCCTCGATGGCGGCGTGAAGCTGCGGGAGCTCCTCCTCGCGGACGCCGTGCCGCTTCATCGAGCTCATGCACTCGATGACGACCCGGGCCCCCACCAGGGCGTGGACGCCGTCCACGGACGACACGGAGCGGATGACCCGGTCGGGCAGCGGAACCGGTTCCTCACCCCGGCGGAAGGGGGTGAGGACCAGCAGGTCGCCGCTGAACCAGTCCTTGATCCGCGCGGCCTCGTACGTGGTGCCCACGGCGAGCATGTCGGCGCCGAACCGGGCCGCCTCGTCCGCGAGGCGTTCGTGGCCGAAGCCGTAACCGTTGCCCTTGCAGACCGGGATGACACCGGGGAACTGGTCGATGACGGTCTTCTGGTGCGCGCGCCAGCGAGCGGTGTCGACGTAGAGGGAGAGCGCCATGGCCGGCCCGGAACCTTTCTGATGGCAGCGGTGTATCAAAGGTATGTACGAGACTACGGAAACGTCAGCGGCACGGCACGGGTCACCGGCGCGACAT
Source organism: Streptomyces sp. NPDC088707 (assembly GCF_044752725.1). Lineage (NCBI taxonomy): Bacteria > Bacillati > Actinomycetota > Actinomycetes > Kitasatosporales > Streptomycetaceae > Streptomyces > Streptomyces sp. NPDC088707. Next base: position 467,845 of record NZ_JBIVLV010000003.1, read on the forward strand.
GTAGATGTCGAGCGCCTTGTGCAGCAGCTTGTTCAGCGGGAAGTCCCACTCGCCGACGTACTCGACGGCCTCGCCGCCCGTGCCCACCTTGAACTGGATGAGCCCGAACAGGTGGTCGGTCTCGTCGAGCGAGTCCGAGATGCCCCGCAGGTCGTAGACGGTCGCGCCCATCGCGTACGCGTCGCGCAGCATGCGCCACTGCATCGCGTTCGAGGGCCGGACCTCACGGCCGATGTTGTCGGAGGCGCCGTAGGAGTACCAGACGTGGCCGCCGACGACGAGCATCGTCGCCGCGGAGAGGTTCACGCCGTTGTGGCGGGCGAAGTAGAGCCGCATGCGGTTGGGGTCCTCGCTGTTGAGGACGGTCCACATGCGCTGGAAGTAAGAGAGCGGGCGCGGCCGGAAGTGGTCACGGACGGCCGTGATCTCGTACAGCCGCTGCCACTCCGCCAGGTCCTCGTAGCCGCCCTGGACGACCTCGACGCCGGCCTTCTCGGCCTTCTTGATGTTGCGGCGCCACAGCTGGTTGAAGCCCTTGAGGACGTCGTCGAGCGAGCGGTTCGCGAGCGGGACCTGGAAGACGTAGCGGGGCTGCACGTCGCCGAAGCCGGCGCCGCCGTCCTCGGCCTGCTGCCAGCCCATCTTCCGCAGCCGGTCCGCGACTTCGAAGGCACGCGGCTCGATGTGGGTGGCCTCGACGTCCTTGAGGCGCTTGACGTCCGGGTCCTGGATGCCGGACTTGATGGCGGCCGAGTCCCAGCGCCGGATGACGACGGGCGGGCCCATCTTCACCGAGAAGGCGCCCTGCTGCTTGAGGTGCGCCAGCATCGGCGTCAGCCAGTCGTCGAGGTTGGGCGCGTGCCAGTTGATGACCGGGCCCTCGGGCAGATAGGCCAGGTAGCGCTTGATCTTCGGGAGCTGGCGGTAGAGCACCAGGCCGGCGCCGACGAGTTCGCCGCTCTTGTCGAACCAGCCGAGGTTCTCCGAGCGCCACTCGGTCTTCACATCAGCCCACGCCGGGACCTGGCAGTGGCTCGCCGCGGGCTGGCTCTGGATGTACGCCAGATGCTGCTCACGGCTGATGGTCCTCAGGGTCAGGCTCATGCGGGGCGCTCCTCGGCAGGTGTGTCCCCATCGGTCAGGGGCTCCGGCTCTCGCGCCGAAGCCTACTGTGACCGGGGAGCGCCCCGAATGGGTGTGTGCGTCCTGACGTGGCCCTGGGCTCAGCTCACGACCCCGCCGAACAGCCCGCCGTGGGCCATGCCGAGGTAGAAGCCGAACGCCGACGCGCCGAGCCCGAGGATCAGCAGGAAGCGCTCGCGTGTCGTCACGGAGATGAACTGTCCGTAGCCGCCGGTCAGGACGCCGATGAGCCCCGTCCAGGAGCTCAGCAGGTGCAGGCTGTGGAACTGCGCGGTGATGAAGGCGATGACGCCGAGGACCAGCGTCACTCCCACCAGGGCGTCCTGGATGGGGTGCGGTTTGCCGTCGGTGGCGAAGAGGGAGTGGCCGGGGTCGGGTCGCATTGCCTGTGCCATGGGGCACCTCCTGGCGTAGCTGCCGGAAGGCGGCGCATCGTAGCGCCGCCGACATCCGTTGTGTACAGATTGCGTCCCCTCACCAGTGAATTTCAACCGGAGGGCGGTGAGCGGGTACTCTGTACGGTCTGCACCGGTGTCTGCCCTGGTCCGTCTGGATCCCGGCAGTGCCCCTCGTTCGCGAGGGGGACTGTCAGTGGTGGCGGATACCGTTGCTTACGCATCACGACCCTCCTGCCACGGAACGACCGTGGCCGCTGAGTCCAAAGGAGGTGGGTTCCACATGCGTCACTACGAAGTGATGGTCATCCTCGACCCCGATCTCGAGGAGCGCGCTGTCTCCCCGCTGATCGAGAACTTCCTTTCCGTCGTCCGTGAGGGCAACGGAAAGGTCGAGAAGGTCGACACCTGGGGCCGTCGTCGTCTCGCCTACGAGATCAAGAAGAAGCCCGAGGGCATCTACTCGGTCATCGACCTGCAGGCCGAGCCTGCGGTCGTCAAGGAGCTCGACCGACAGCTCAACCTGAACGAGTCGGTCCTCCGGACCAAGGTCCTCCGTCCCGAGACCCACTGAGCGACTAGCTCAGTGGTCTTCGGATCCGAGTAGCAGCAAAGCAGCCAGAAGCAATCCCGCCGAGAGGTTCCCCCATGGCAGGCGAGACCGTCATCACGGTCGTCGGCAATCTTGTCGACGACCCCGAGCTGCGCTTCACCCCGTCCGGTGCGGCGGTCGCGAAGTTCCGTATCGCGTCCACCCCCCGCACCTTCGACCGTCAGACCAATGAGTGGAAGGACGGCGAAAGCCTCTTCCTCACCTGCTCGGTCTGGCGTCAGGCGGCGGAGAACGTCGCCGAGTCGCTTCAGCGAGGCATGCGCGTCGTCGTGCAGGGCCGACTGAAGCAGCGGTCCTACGAGGACCGTGAGGGCGTCAAGCGCACGGTCTACGAGCTGGATGTCGAGGAAGTCGGCCCCAGCCTCAAGAACGCCACGGCCAAGGTCACCAAGACCACCGGTCGAAGCGGCCAGGGTGGTTACGGCGGGGGCGGCGGCGGCCAGCAGGCCGGCGGCGGTGGCAGCTGGGGTGGAAACTCCGGCGGTGGCCAGCAGGGTGGTGGCGGTGCTCCCGCCGACGACCCGTGGGCGACCGGCGGCTCCTCTTCCTCCTCCGGCGGCGGCCAGCAGCAGGGCGGCGGAGGCGGCTGGGGTGGAAACTCCAGCGGCGGCGGCTACTCGGACGAGCCCCCCTTCTAGGGCACGCCCTAGAAGCAGCTCGTACCCCCATTCTTGATCACACAGGAGAAACACCATGGCGAAGCCGCCTGTGCGCAAGCCTAAGAAGAAGGTCTGCGCGTTCTGCAAGGACAAGACCCAGTACGTGGACTACAAGGACACGAACATGCTGCGGAAGTTCATTTCCGACCGCGGCAAGATCCGTGCCCGCCGCGTGACCGGCAACTGCACGCAGCACCAGCGTGACGTCGCCACGGCCGTCAAGAACAGCCGTGAGATGGCGCTGCTGCCCTACACGTCCACCGCGCGATAAGGAAAGGGTGACCGAATAATGAAGATCATCCTGACCCACGAGGTCTCCGGCCTCGGCACCGCCGGCGACGTCGTCGACGTCAAGGACGGCTACGCCCGCAACTACCTGGTCCCGCGTGGCTTCGCCATCCGCTGGACCAAGGGTGGCGAGCAGGACGTGGCGCAGATCCGCCGCGCCCGCAAGATCCACGAGATCGCGACCATCGAGCAGGCCAACGAGATCAAGGCCAAGCTCGAGGGCACGAAGGTGCGCCTGGCCGTTCGCTCCGGCGACGCCGGCCGTCTCTTCGGCTCCGTGACCCCCGCCGACATCGCCTCGGCGATCAAGGCCGCGGGTGGCCCCGACGTCGACAAGCGTCGCGTCGAGCTCGGTTCGCCGATCAAGACCCTGGGCTCGCACCAGGTGTCCGTGCGTCTGCACGCCGACGTGGCCGCGAAGCTCGGCGTCGAGATCGTCGCCGCGTAACGCTGCCGCCGGCGCTCTGCGCTGAGCAGTGAGGAAGGGCCGCACCCCTCGGGGTGCGGCCCTTTCGCCGTTTCACGTGAAACAGGGCGTTTCACGTGAAACATTCAGCGTGTGGCACCGGTGACGATCCAGCGGCCCGAGCGGGAGCGGAACCAGAGCGTGGCCATCCGGACGGACATCATCAGCGTCATCGCCCACCAGAGCGCCGTCAGACCGCCGCCGAGCGCCGGGACCAGCAGGGCCACCGGGGCGAAGACCGCGAGCGTCAGCAGCATGGCCCAGGCCAGGTAGGGGCCGTCCCCCGCACCCATCAGGACGCCGTCGAGAACGAAGACGACCCCGGAGATCGGCTGCGAGATCGCGACCACGAGCAGGGCCGGGAGCAGGGTGTCCTGGACGGCTGTGTCGCTGGTGAAGAGCGGGATGAACAGGGGGCGGGCGACGATGAGCAGCGCCCCGAGCGCCACGCCGGAGACCACGCCCCACTGGACCATGCGACGGCAGACCTGACGGGCGCCCTCGGCGTCGTCCGCGCCGAGATAGCGGCCGATGATGGCCTGGCCCGCGATCGCGATGGCGTCGAGGGCGAAGGCCATCAGGCTCCACAGGGACAGGATGATCTGGTGGGCCGCGACCTCCGCGTCGCCCATCCGGGCCGCGACGGCCGTGGCGATCATCAGGACCGCGCGGAGCGAGAGCGTACGGACGAGGAGCGGCACTCCGGCCTGGGCGGAGGCACGTATGCCGGTCGCGTCGGGGCGGAGGGAGGCTCCGTGGCGCCGGGCTCCCCGTACGACCACGACGAGGTAGGCGACGGCCATGCCGCACTGGGCGATCACCGTGCCCCAGGCCGAGCCCGCGATCCCCAGACCGGCGCCGTAGACCAGACCGACGTTGAGCGCACCGTTGGCCGCGAAGCCGCCGATGGCCACGTAGAGCGGTGTACGGGTGTCCTGGAGGCCGCGCAGGACGCCGGTGGCGGCCAGGACCACCAGCATGGCGGGGATGCCGAGGCTGGAGATCCTGAGGTACGTGACGGCGTAGGGTGCGGCCGTGTCGGAGGCCCCGAAGAGATCGATGAGCCAGGGCGCCGCGGGCAGGGTCACCGCGACGACGGCGGCGCCGAGCAGGAGGGCGAGCCAGATGCCGTCCATGCCCTGCCGGATCGCCGCCTGGAGGTCACCGGCGCCGACGCGGCGGGAGACGGCGGCCGTGGTGGCGTAGGCGAGGAAGACGAAGACGCTGACGGCGGTGGTCAGCAGGGCGGCGGCGATCGCGAGACCGGCGAGCTGGGGGGTGCCGAGGTGCCCGACGATGGCGCTGTCGACCATGAGGAAGAGCGGCTCGGCGACAAGAGCGCCGAAGGCCGGCAGGGCGAGGGAGACGATCTCGCGGTCGTGCTGTCGGCGGACGGCCTTGGGCGTCGCGGGCGCCTGGGTCATGAGGTCAATCTAATCTTCCACAGGTAAGAGATGCAATGCCTTCGTGATCCTTACTTATCCGGGGCAAGGCGCTTCGGGTGTGGGTCGTTTGTTCTGATCTTGGTCCAGGGGGAAAAGTTTTTCTCCCCCACAGCCCGTGGATGGGAAAAGGGCAGGTCAGGGCCGTGAGGCGGGGGTGCCTATGAGTTTGTCCACATGGCTGTCCCCCGGTCCGTGCACAGGTTCCGGCGAGTTCTCCACAGGCTGAGGCCCTTCACCCACAGGGCCTGTGGATAACCAGATTGGCTGACGCCTCTCGCGGGCCTACCGTGGTCCGGCGCCCGACGCGCTAGAAGCGGTCGCAAAGCCACTCGTTGATCAAGCCCGTGGCGTAAGAAAGAGTGGCATGGCGAGGTCCGCGGAGCGGACGGGAGGAGGTGCTTGGTGAGCATTCCCGAGCCCCTGGACGACCCTTGGGCCGACAGCGGACCGAGCGACCGACTGCCCACCCGTACCCGCGGCGAGGGGCGCGGTCGCGGCCGGAGTCGGGACGACCAGCACGAGCGGGGCGGCGAAGGCGGACCCTGGGACGGCGGGCTCTCCGGCTTCGAGCGGGTGCCCCCGCAGGACCTCGATGCCGAGCAGTCCGTCCTCGGCGGCATGCTGCTCTCCAAGGACGCCATCGCCGACGTCGTGGAGATCATCAAGGGCAACGACTTCTACAAGCCCGCCCACGAGACCGTCTACGCGGCGATCCTCGACCTCTACGCCAAGGGCGAGCCGGCCGACCCGATCACGGTGGGCGCCGAGCTCACCAAACGCGGCGAGATCACCCGCGTCGGCGGTGCCTCCTACCTGCACACCCTGGTCCAGTCGGTACCGACGGCGGCCAACGCCTCGTACTACGCGGAGATCGTCCACGAGCGGGCCGTGCTGCGCCGCCTCGTCGAGGCCGGCACCAAGATCACGCAGATGGGCTACGCGGCCGACGGTGACGTCGACGAGATCGTGAACTCGGCCCAGGCCGAGATCTACGCGGTCACCGAGCAGCGGACCACCGAGGACTACCTGCCGCTCGGCGACATCATGGAGGGGGCGCTCGACGAGATCGAGGCGATCGGCTCCCGCAGCGGTGAGATGACCGGTGTGCCCACCGGCTTCACCGACCTGGACTCGCTCACCAACGGCCTGCACCCCGGTCAGATGATCATCATCGCGGCGCGTCCCGCCATGGGTAAGTCCACCCTCGCCCTGGACTTCGCGCGCGCGGCCTCCATCAAGCACAACCTGCCCAGCGTCATCTTCTCCCTCGAAATGGGCCGCAACGAGATCGCGATGCGTCTGCTCTCGGCGGAGGCCCGGGTCGCGCTGCACCACATGCGCTCCGGCACGATGACCGACGAGGACTGGACCCGGCTCGCCCGCCGCATGCCGGACGTCTCCCAGGCCCCCCTCTACATCGACGACTCCCCGAACCTGTCGATGATGGAGATCCGGGCGAAGTGCCGCCGGCTCAAGCAGCGCAACGGGCTCAAGCTCGTCATCATCGACTACCTGCAGCTGATGCAGTCCGGTGGCTCGAAGCGGCAGGAGAGCCGTCAGCAAGAGGTCTCCGACATGTCGCGAAACCTGAAGCTCCTCGCCAAGGAGCTGGAGCTGCCGGTGATCGCGCTCTCCCAGCTGAACCGTGGCCCCGAGCAGCGCACCGACAAGAAGCCGATGGTCTCCGACCTGCGTGAGTCCGGCTCGATCGAGCAGGACGCGGACATGGTCATCTTGCTGCACCGCGAGGACGCGTACGAGAAGGAGTCACCGCGAGCGGGCGAGGCCGACATCATCGTCGGCAAGCACCGTAACGGCCCGACGGCGACGATCACCGTGGCCTTCCAGGGCCACTACTCACGCTTCGTGGACATGGCTCAGACCTGACCTCGCCCGAGGAGCGCGGGAACGACCTCGTCCCTGATCTCCTCGTGGGGGAACAGCTCGTGGCCGGTTCGCTTCATGGAAAGATCGCGTTGGATGGGGTTCATGACGACACCTTTCGAATCCCTGTTGCCCGGTACCGAGCGGGCTCTGCTGCATCGCGTCGCGGTCGCCCAGTCCGAGGGGCGGGCGCCCTCCTTCGTGGGGGCCGTGGTGCGCGACGGAGCGCTGGTGTGGAGCGGCTCGCGCAGTTGCGTGGACGGGCACGCGCCGGACGCCGACACCCAGTTCAGGATCGGGTCGATCACCAAGGTGTTCACCGCCGTGCTGGTGATGCGGCTGCGGGACGAGGGGCTCCTCGGGCTGGACGATCCGCTGGAGCGGCATCTCAAGGGCACGGGCGTCGGAGACGTGACGATTGCTCAGCTCCTCGGGCACAGCGGCGGTCTCGCGGCCGAGACGCCCGGTCAGTGGTGGGAGCGCTCGTCCGCAGAGCTGCGGCCGGGGCTCTCCGAGGTCCTGGGGGAGCAGCCCTTCCTCCAGGCGCCGGGGCGCCGCCACCACTACTCCAACCCCGGGTACACGCTGCTCGGTTCACTGGTGGAGGCCGTGCGGGGGGTCTCCTGGGAGGAGGCGCTGCGGCGCGAGATCCTGGAGCCGCTCGGGATGAGCCGTACGACGCTTGACCCGGTGGCCCCGCACGCGGGCGGCTGGGCGGTACACCCCTGGGCCGATGTCATGCTGCCGGAGCCGTCCGAGGACCTCGGGCTGATGGCGCCGGCCGGTCAGCTCTGGTCGACGGCGGGCGATCTCGCCCGCTTCGCCGGCTTCCTCGCGGCAGGCCACGAGCGGGTGCTCGGCGCGTCCTCCGTGGCGGAGATGCGGGCCCCGGCCGCCCCGGTCGGCGAGGGGGACTGGGAGGGAGGTTACGGGCTGGGTCTCCAGCTGGTCCGTAACGACGGCCGGACCCTGATCGGCCACACCGGATCGCTCCCTGGTTTCGTCGCCGCCCTCTGGGTGAGCGTGGAGGACGGGCTGGCGGCGATCGCCCTCGCCAATGCCACCTCGGGGCCGCTGACAGGGGTCGTGGCCGCCGATCTCGTACGGATCGTGGCGGAGGCGGAGCCGAGGTTCCCGGAGCCCTGGCGCCCGCTTCCGGAGGCCGAGGCCGACGAGGAGCTGCTGGCCCTGACAGGTCCCTGGTACTGGGGCACGTACGCCTATGGGCTCCGGATCGGCCCCGAGCGGAGCGTGGTGCTCGAACCCCTGCGGGGAGCCGGGCGGCGGGCCCGCTTCCGTGCACTCCCCGAGGGCGGCTGGATCGGCCTGAACGGCTACTACGAGGGGGAGACGCTCCGGGCGGTGCGGCGCGCCGACGGCAGCGTGAGCCATCTCGATCTCGGCTCCTTCGTCTTCACGCGGGAGCCGTACGCGCCCGCGGACGTGGTGCCGGGCGGTGTGGACGAGGCGGGCTGGCGCGGTCTCTGAGTCGTTCTGCGGTGTTTCACGTGAAACAAGCGACCTCGGCGGGCCGGGATCGAGTTCCGGCCCGCCGAGGGAGTGCGCTGCCTCAGAGGTTCTTCTTGAAGCCCAGGTGAGAGGCCTCGAAGCCGAGCCGCTCGTAGAAGCGGTGGGCATCGGTGCGGGTGACGTCGGAGGTCAGCTGGACGAGCCGGCAGCCCTGGCGTCCGGACTCCTCGACGGCCCACTCGATGAGCTGGGTGCCGAGGCCGCTGCCGCGCTCCTCGGCGTGGATGCGGACGCCCTCGATGATCGAGCGGGTGGCACCCCGGCGGGAAAGGCCGGGGATGACCGTCAGCTGGAGGGTGCCGACGACCTTGTCCTCGCGGACGGCCACGACGAGGTGCTGCTGGGGGTCGTTCGCCAGGCGCTCGAAGGCCACGAGGTAGGGGCCGAGGTCGTCCGGGGATTCGCGCTGCGCGCCCAGCGGGTCGTCGGCGAGCATCGCGACGATGGCTTCGAGGTCCTCCGCGGTGGCGGGGCGTATCTCAAGATCGCTCATGCCCCGCAGAGTACGCCGGGGGATGTCACCGCGGCACGGACGGCGTGCCCGCGCGGGGCGGGCGGTCCGTGCCTCAGGCGGGAACGCTCACGCCTTCCACGACCTGGACCAGCGGGGCCAGCTCCGGGTTCTTGGCGGCCTCGTCGAGCGCCTCGCGCAGAGCGCTGTCGTTGGTGGGGCGGGCCTCTGTCAGGAGCTTCTGGCCGGCTTCGGTGACATCGGTGTAGATGCCGCGCCGGTCGGTGGCGCAGAGGTACCGGGTGAGCAGACCCCGGTCCTCGAGCCGGGTGACCAACCGGGTGGTGGCGCTCTGGCTGAGGACGACCGCGTCGGCGACCTGCTTCATCTGGAGGTGCCCGCCCGGTCCGCTGTGCTGGCGGCTGAGGACGTCGAGCAGCGAGTACTCCCGCACGCTCAGACCGTGACGCGACTCCAGGGCGCGCTCGATGTGCGACTCGATCCTGCCGTGCAGCAGGGAGAGGGCGCACCAGCGCTGGGAGAGCGCTGTGAGTGCGGGGTCCGTCGCGGTCATGGTCTCTCCTCGGTCTCTCCTCGGCACCGGAGTGGTTCTCGAACCCAGGGTAGACGATGCGACGCAATAATGCGCGTGTGCAAGTAAATCTGGGGGATGGGTCCCATCCCGTCACGAGGCCGGCGGACCGATCCTCGTGCTACCCGGCCGCGACGGTCAGGGGAGCGAAGCGGCGGCTCCAGTCACCGGGGAGGTCGGGGAGGGAGCGGACCATCACCGCGTTGAAGGCGATCGGGTCGAGGCCGTTCTCCTTCAGCCAGCTCAGCAGCGCCGCGTGCCGCACGTCGATGTCCGTCCGCAGCGGTCGGTCGGTGGCGGCCGCGAGTGAGGCGATCAGAGCCTGGGCCGTGCCGGGGTCCCGGGCGATCAGCGGCCCGACGACATGGGTGTCCATGTTGGGCCAGGCCGCCGCGAAGCCGGTGATCTCGCCGTCCTCCTCCGCTACCCGGAGATAGTCGGCGAACGCGGGCAGCCGGGTGATCACAGGGGTGCGGTCCAGACCGAAGACCTCGTGGTCCAGGCGCAGAATCGCCTGGAGGTCCTCCGCCGTCGCCGGGCGGACCGGAACGGCCGGGGCGGGTGCGGCGAACGTGAAGCGCCCGCGCACCATCTCCGCGCGACCCGTCTCCGTGAAGCCCAGCTGCTCGTAGAGGGGCTGTCCGTACGGTGTGGCGTGCAGGGTGAGGGGGGTGTCCCCGGCCTCCGCCAGGACGTGCTCCATGAGACGGCGTCCCACTCCTTGGCGTGCGTACTGCTCGGCGACCAGCACCATGCCGATCGCTGCGAGCCCGGGGCCGTACGACGTGACCACGGAGCACGTGATCAGCCCCGCTCCGGAAGGGTCGTCGATGCCGTAGCCGGTGCCCGCGGCGAGCAGGAGGCCCCACTTGTGTTCCTCACGCGGCCAGCCCCGGTTCTCGGAGAGGTCGGCGCAGGCGAGGAGGTCGTCCACGCCGAGACGCCGGATGGGGAGCTGGGCGAGCGAGGAGGGGGAGATCGGCATGGTGTCAGGCTGGCCGACGCGGTGATCTTCCGTCCACCGCTTTAGCGGATCTGGCCGATACGTGTGCGCGGCGCGGGCCAGCGTGGAACAGGCGCGGGCCGGCGGGTAGCCGGAAAGGGGCGTTGATTCCACGTCGTGGGACGGAGACCATGTTTCACGTGAAACCACGACAGCGGCGACTGCACCTCTTCGACCTCGACGGCACCCTGATCCGGGGCTCGGCCGCGGCGGTGGAGATCTCCCGGCAGCTGGGCGTCGACGAGGAGATCGCCGCCCTGGAGAAGAGCTTCCTCCTGCAGGGGCTCACCCCGGACGAGTTCGCCGTCCGGGCGCGCGAGCTGTGGTCCGCGCTCACCGTGGACCAGGTCGCGGCGGCCTTCGAAGGGGCGCCCTGGCTGAGCGGCATTCGCGAGGTCTGGGCCGACATCCGGGACCGGGGCGACCGCTGTGCGGTCATCTCGCTCTCTCCCGACTTCTTCGTCGAGCGGCTTCTCGACTGGGGTGTCGACGCGGTGCACGGGTCGCACTGGCCCGCCGTCCCCTTCACGGAGCCGATCCACCGGCCCGGCATCCTCAACGCGCGGGCGAAGGTACGGATCGCACGGGAACTCTGCACGGAGTACGAGGTGGACCCCGCCCACTGCGTCGCCTACGGAGACTCGATGTCCGACGCGGAGCTCTTCGCGATCGTGCAGGACACCGTGGCGGTGAACGCGGACCACCATCTCGCCGGGCTCGCCCGCCACAGCTACACCGGCGGGGATCTGCGCGAGGCCTACGCCCTCGTCCGAAACAGCGCAGCTTAGTCAGAAACCCTGCCCTTTGGCCCGAGAACGTCGCTTTCTCTCCGAAGCGCTGTTCGGAGGGGTCATGCTGCGTCCACGGAAGCCGGCCAGCGATAGGGCGAGGCACATGATGGATGCTCCGACCACCACGAGGGCAGCGGAGGACGGGGACGGGCCGGAGCGCCCGGCGGGGGGCGGCAACGAGCCCCACCGCCCGCCGGATGACGGGAACGAGCCCCGGATATCCGCGGAAGCATCCGCCGACGCGGTGCTCGTCCGCCGCACCCTTGCGGAGATCGCGCCGGTCGCCGACCGGGTGACCTCGTACTTCTACGCACTTCTCTTCATAGGGAATCCGGGGCTGCGCGAGATGTTCCCCGCAGCCATGGACACCCAGCGGGACCGGCTCCTGAAGGCGCTGCTCACCGCGGCGGAGCATATGGACGACACCCCGGTGCTCACCGCGTACCTGCAGAACCTCGGCAGGGGACACCGCAAGTACGGCACCCACTCCGCCCACTACCCGGCCGTCGGCGAGGCCCTCATCGGCGCGCTCACGCGGTACGCGACGACGACCTGGGACGAGGAGACCCAGGCGGCCTGGGTCCGTACGTACACGACGATCTCCCAGATCATGATCGACGCGGCGGCGGAGGACGAGCGCTCGGCGCCCGCCTGGTGGCAGGCCGAGGTGGTCTCCCACGATCTGCGGACCTCGGACATCGCCGTCGTCACGCTCCGGCCCGACCAGCCGTACCCCTTCCTCGCGGGGCAGTACACGACGCTGGAGACCCCGTGGTGGCCGCGGATATGGCGTCACTACTCGTTCGCCGCGGCACCCCGGCCCGACGGACTGCTCTCGCTGCACGTGAAGGCGGTCCCGGCGGGCTGGGTGTCCAACGCGCTGGTCCACCGGGCGCGCCCCGGGGACGTTCTGCGTCTCGGCCCGCCGGCCGGTTCCATGACCGTCGACCACGACTCGGACACGGGCCTGCTCTGTGTGGGCGGCGGGACCGGGATAGCGCCCATCAAGGCCCTGGTGGAGGACGTCGCCGAGCACGGGGACCGGCGTCCGGTCGACGTCTTCTACGGGGCCCGCAGCGGCCACGACCTCTACGACATCGACACGATGCTGCGGCTCCAGAAGACCTTCCCCTGGCTCTCCGTCCACACGGTCACCGAAGAGCAGGGACGACTCCCGGAGGCCGTCTGCCGCCACGGCTCCTGGAGCGAACGCGACGCCTATCTCTCGGGGCCCCTCGGCATGGTCCGGCGCGGCGTGGACGCGCTGCGGGGAGCGGGGGTCCCCGCGGAGCGCATCCGGCACGACTTCCTCGCCGAGCTGGCCTCCGCGGCCGACGATCAGCCGAGGTCGGGGGCGTGCATCGCGCGGACGCCCTCGATGTTGCCGTCGAGGTAGTGGCGCAGCGAGAGCGGGACGAGGTGCACGGCGGCGATGCCGACCCGGCTGAACGGCACCCGGACGATCTCGTACTCGCCGACGGGTTCGTCCATCTCGGGGCCGTGCCGCAGCGCGGTGTCCATGGAGTCGAGCCGGCACACGAAGAAGTGCTGGACCTTCACCCCGGAGACCCCGCCGTCGACGATGTGCTCGACGGTGTCGACGAAGCAGGGCACCACATCGACGATCTTGGCGCCGAGCTCCTCGTGGACCTCGCGGTGGAGGGCCTCGACGACGGTGGCGTCGGTGGGTTCCACACCGCCACCGGGCGTGAGCCAGTAGGGGTCCATCCCCGGCTTGGTGCGCTTGATGAGGATGAGGTCGTCCCCGTCGAGCAGGATGGCGCGTGCGGTGCGCTTGATCACGGGCCGTTCGTTCGTGGGCCGTTCGTTCATGGGAAGAAAATGGCCCGTCCGGGGTGTCCTGAAACGCGCCGTCCCCGGCGGAAACTCACCAGTCCCCCGCGGAGGGCCATGCGCCCCACGGAGGCTCACCAGTCCCCCGCGGCCCGCAGCAGCTCCTCGTGCGCGCGGGCGATGGGCGACAGCGCGAGCGTCCCCGTCCGTACGACGAGGAAGTAGGTCCGCAGGGGAGGAACCGGAGGATCGAGCAGCGCCACGAGCCGGCCCTGCTCCAGGGCCTCCTCGCACAGGTAGCGGGGCAGCACGGCGAGCCCGGCGCCGGAGGCCGCGGACTCCCGTACGGCACGCAGGTCGGGGGCGATCACGGTGGCGGCGATCGCCGGTTTGGTCTCGAAGACGCTCGCCCAGTAGCGGGCCACGAACGGCAGCGACTCGTGCACCTCGACCACCGGAAGCTGTTCCAGGACCACCGCGCCCTTGCGGAGGAGCGTGTCGGGGGAGAGCCGGGCCGCCCAGCGCGGGGCCGCGACCAGCACGTACTCCTCGTCGCAGAGCGGGGTGGAGACGATCAGGCCGCCCCGGGGGCGGGCGGTGGCGACGGCCAGATCGTGGTGGCCCGCGGCGAGCCCGTCGAGGACCTCCTCGGTGTTGCCGAGGAACGACGCCCGCACGGCGAGGCCCTGGCCGACCAGCGGGGTGAGGGCCGGTAGGACGCGGAGCGCGGTGAACTCCGGGGGCCCGGCGACGTGCAGGGTGCGGACACCGCTCTCCTCGTCGAGGCCGGTCCCGGCTATCTCGACGAGGGCGTCCAGATGAGGAGCGGCGCGGTGGGCGAGCTCGTCGCCGATGGTGGTCGGCGTGACGCCGCGGGCCTGTCTGAGGAAGAGCGGCCGACCGAGCTGTCGTTCGAGGGTCCGGATCTGACTCGTGACGGCGGGCTGCGAGAGCCCGAGAAGCGCGGCGGCGCGGGTGAAGGAGCCGGCCCGGTGCACCGTGACGAACGTGCGCAGCAGAGCCAGATCCATGTCCGTCCCCTCCCGGCCGTGCGGCCGTTCGACTCAGGCGGTCGGCTGACTGCGCCTCAGGACCGTCCAACTATAAATAAGTCGATAGGTCTCTGTCGCTACCGTGATTGGACACTGACGCACAGTCAACTAGCCTTGTTCAGGCGGTCTCCGCGCGTGGAACCGAGGCGTTCCGAGCCACGAGGGGGGAGGCTCGGAGCGTCTCGTTCCGTGCGCCTGACGGCGTACGGGGGACTAGGACCCGGCCTCGTCGAGAGCCCGCAGCACGTCGGCGATCAGGTCCTCCGGGTCCTCCGCGCCGACCGAGAACCGGATGAAGCCCTCCGCGACCGCGTCCCCACCCCAGCGCCCGCGCCGCTCAGCCGTGGAGCGCACGCCGCCGAAGCTCGTCGCGTCGTCCACGATTCTCAGCTCGTCGAGGAACCGATCGGCCCGCTTCCGGTCCGCCAGTTCGAAGGAGACCACGGACCCGAAGCGCCGCATCTGCCGGGCGGCCACCGCGTGCGAGGGGTCGTCGGGCAGCCCCGGGTAGCGCAGCCCGGTCACGTCCGCGCGCCCCGCGAGCGTCTGCGCGAGCGCGAGCGCGGTGGAGCACTGGCGGTCGATCCGCAGCTGCAGCGTGGCGAGTGAACGGTGGGCCAGCCAGGCCTCCATGGGCCCGGGAATGGCGCCGACGACCTTGCGCCAGCGCCGTACCTCCGCGGCTCGTTCGGGATCACGGCAGCTGACATGGCCGAGCAGGATGTCGCCGTGCCCGGTCATGCCCTTGGTGTCGCTGGCGACGGAGAAGTCCGCGCCCAGTTCGAGCGGGCGCTGGCCGAGCGGGGTGGCGAGCGTGTTGTCGACGGCCACGAGCGCCCCCGCGGCGTGCGCTTCGCGCACCAGCCGCCGGATGTCGCAGACGTCGAGGCCGGGGTTGGACGGCGTCTCGATCCACAGCAGCCGGGCCCCTTCCAGGACGGCGAGCTGTCCGTCGCCGCCGGTGGGCGCGGTGCGGACCTCGATGCCGTACGCCCTCAGCTGGTCGTGCAGCAGGGGCAGCGCCTGGTAGCCGTCGCTCGGCACGACCACGACGTCGCCCGTCTTCAGCTGCGAGAGGAGGACGGCGGAGATCGCGGCCATGCCCGAGGCGAAGACCAGCGTCTCGACGCCCTGCTCCCCCGGCGCCTCCAGCTCGCCGATCGCCCGCTCCAGATGGGTCCACGTCGGGTTCTCGTCGCGGCCGTACGCGTATCCGCCGGTCGGCTCGCCCGGCAGATGGAAGTGCGCGGCGAAGACCGGCCCCGGCAGGGTCGGCTCGTACTTCACGGGTTCGGGCAGCCCTGCCCGGACCGCGCGCGTGCCGTCGCCGTAGTGCTTGTCGGTCACGGTGTCCGTTCCTCCAGTTCACGGCGTACGGCCGCGAGCAGTCCCGCGCTCGCGGCCTCCACCATCTCCAGGCACTCCTCGAAGCCCTCGCGGCCCCCGTAGTACGGGTCGGGGACGTCGAGTCCGGCCCCGGCGGCCGGGTCGTAGGAGCGCAGCAGTCGTATGCGCGCCGCCTCTTCGGGCGTCCGGGCGAGCTCGCGGAGCTCTCGGAGATGCCCTTCGTCCAGCGCGATCACCAGGTCGACGGCGGGGAACCAGGAGGCGCGGAACCGGCGGGCCGTGTGCGCCGAGGTGTAGCCGTTCTCCTCGAGAACGGCGACCGTGCGCGGGTCGGCGCCGTCGCCCTCGTGCCAGCCTCCGGTTCCGGCGCTGTCGACCTCCACCAGGGTGCCGAGGCCGGCGTCCTCCACCTGCCTGCGGAAGACGTGCTCGGCCATCGGCGAGCGGCAGATGTTGCCGGTGCAGACGAAGCAGACGCGGTAGGTCATGGTCGGCGCTCAGTCGCCGTCGGGGAGCACGATGTTCAGCGCCCACGAGACGACGGAGATGATCAGGCCGCCGAGGACGGCGGTCCAGAAGCCCTCCACATGGAAGCTGAGGTCGAACTGCTCGGCCAGCCAGGAGGTGAGGAGCAGCATCAGGGCGTTGACCACGAGGGTGATCAGGCCGAGCGTCAGAATGAAGAGCGGAAGCGTCAGCAGCTGGACGAGCGGCTTGACCACGACGTTCACGAGCCCGAAGACAAGTGCGACGAGAATGAGGGTCAGGGCCTTCTTGCCGGTGCTCTCACCGGTCAGGGTGATGTCCTGGAGCAGCCAGATGGCTACTCCCAGGGCGCCCGCGTTGGCGAGCGTCTTGACTACGAAATTCATCATGTGTCTGATCGTGGCAGACATGATCGGGCCGAGGGCAGGGGCTGACAGGCGATGAAGGCATTCCGACTGGACGAACTGGAGGCGGAGCGTGCCGCGAACAAGGGCGCGTACCTCCAGTTCCTGCGGGAGCGGAACATGTCGGTGGGCCTGTACGCGCTGGACGCCGGGGAACTCGACCCGCAGCAGCCGCACCGCCAGGACGAGGTGTACTTCGTGGTGAGCGGCCGGGCGGCGATCACGGTGGGGACGGAGACGACCCAGGTGGCGCGCGGCAGCGTGGTCTATGTGCCGGCCGGGGTGGAGCACAAGTTCCACCACATCAGCGAGGACCTGCGGGTGATGGTGGTCTTCTCCCCGCCGGAGGCCTGAGGGTCGGGCGGGCGGAGCCCCTAGGGGGCGGATCAGGGGAGAGCGGGGGCCGCAGGGCCCCCGTGCGCCTCATCCGGACCCTAGCCTTGAGGGTGTTCGGCGCGGAGTGCGCGGAACAGATCTTCGAGAGCGAGGGAGAGGACGATGGCCGTACAGGAGGTTCTCGCGGGACTGCCGTGGTGGGTCAAGTGGGTCGCCATACCCGTACTCGCACTGCTCGTCTTCGGCGGACTGATCACCAGCGTGCTGGCCTTCGTGGTCGGACTGCTCTTCAAGGTGCTGCTCTTCGTGGCCCTCGTCGCCGGACTGATCTACGTCGTACGGAAGTTCAGCTCCTCTGACCGGTCGCGCGAGGAGTGGTAGCACAGGCTACCGATCGGTATGAAGGCGACGGAGGGTATTAGCCCGGCCGGGGGAACGCGCTGGTCGAATCAGGGCGCGGGCCCAGGGGCTGCCACTACAGTGGAATCCCTCCGCCGCGTTGGGGACTACAGGCGTAGACCTCCGTACTGACCAGCGGTTTCCCAGGCCCGGCGGGCGCGCGGGGGCGGCCCCCGCGGGCGGGTGCGATGCATCCGTCGTCACGCCTGGGGGTGACCTTTGGCCACGGCTACGCAGACGGCTGCGCCTACCCTGATCGGCTCGGTGCAGCGCGCACTGAGACTTCTGGAGGCCGTCGCCTCCCATGCGGAAGGCGCCCCGGCCAAGCAACTCGCCCGCGAGACGGGCCTTCCGCTGCCCACCACGTATCACCTGCTCCGCACCCTGACGCACGAGGGCTATCTGGTCCGCGAGAAGGGTGTGTTCGTCCTGGGCGACGCCGCGGTCCGACTGGCCGGCGGCGGAGATGTGCAGAATCGTCGCATCAAGATCGAAGACTCCCTTGCCCAGTGGCGGGACGCGATCGGCGTGCCCGTGTACTTCGCTCTCTACCGCGAGGGGGAGATCGAGCTCGTCGCTGTCGCCGACACCCCTTCCGCCCCCGCGGTCGAGGAATGGGCCGACTTTCGCGAGACCGGGCATGCCCATGCGATCGGGCAGTGCCTGTTGAGCCAACTCGATCTGAAATCTCGTCAAGACCACCTTGACCGCCACCCGGTGGAAGCCATCACTCCGTACACGGTGCGTAACCGCCGCGTGCTTTTGGAGCGTTTGGGCGGTTTGGGGCGAATGGAGCCCCTGGTGGAACGTCAGGAATATGCGCTCGGCACGGTCTGTGCCGCAATCCCCATCACCGCGGGCTCCACGGCGGCCGCAATGGCCATTTCCCTCCCCCTTCACCAGGAAGAACGGTTGCTCCCAGCTGTCGAGCGACTACGCACAGAGATCGGGAGGCTCTTCAGTTCGCTCGCTTTCTCTATCAGTATCTGAAAAATCACTCCTTGTGATCTGCTAGTGCTTACAGCACGATTGCGTCAAGAGGGCCACGGGGGATCATTCCTGGCCGTTTCGGTCACAGCTTTCAGCAGCTGTGTTCACACAACTGCTTCATCTACTGCGGGGTACATGATGCGAGAGTCGGTTCAGGCCGAGGTCCTGATGAGCTTCCTCGTCTCCGAGGAGCTCTCCTTCAAGATCCCGGTGGAACTCCGATACGAGACCCGGGATCCCTACGCGGTGCGGATGACCTTCCACCTTCCCGGGGACGCGCCTGTGACCTGGGCGTTCGGTAGGGAGCTGCTGCTCGACGGGATCAACCGGCCCAGCGGGGACGGCGATGTGCACATCGCCCCGACAGAGCCCGAGGGCCTCTCGGACGTCTCCATCCGGCTCCAGGTCGGCGGCGATCGCGCCCTGTTCCGGGCGAGCGCACCGCCGCTGGTCGCCTTCCTCGACCGTACGGACAAACTGGTTCCACTCGGCCAGGAACGGACGCTCGGCGACTTCGAGGACAACCTGGAGGCCGCACTGGGCCGGATTCTGGCCGAGGAGAACGCGGGCCCGGCCGCCTGAGCCTGCGGCCGTCCGCGCGTACCGGCTCTGCGCCTGTCCCGCGTACCGGCTCGGCGCGCGTCCCCACGTACCGGCTCGGCGCCTGCCGACCGGTGTACCTCACTTCGCGCGGCGGCGCCGTCCGCCCCGTACCGCCGCGGGCTTCCCGATGTCCGTGCCCGGCCGGCCCTCGGCGCCCTTGCGGTCGGCGGAGACCACCAGGGCCGCGAGCACGGTGGTGAGCGGCACGGCGGCGACCAGACCGATCGACCCGACGAGCGTCCGGACGATCTCCTCGGCGACCAGCTCGCTGTTGGCCACCGTCCCCATGCTGCTCTGCGCGATGGAGAAGAGCAGCAGCAGCGGGAGGGCGGCACCCGCGTAGGCGAGCATCAGCGTGTTCACGACCGAGGCGATGTGGTCGCGGCCGATCCGGATCCCGGCCCGGTACAGCGCGCGCGGCCCCATGCCAGGGTCGGCCTGGTTCAGTTCCCAGACCGCGGACGTCTGGGTGACCGTGACGTCGTCGAGCACACCGAGCGAACCGATGATCACTCCGGCCAGGAGCAGGCCGGACATGTCGATGTCCGGGTACAGGCCGTGGATCAGGCCGGTGTTGTCGTCGGTGTTGCCGCTCAGCGAGGCCCAGCCGATGAACACCGAACCGAGCAGACCGGTCAGCAGCAGGGAGATCAGCGTCCCGAGCACCGCGACCGAGGTACGGGCCGACAGCCCGTGGCACATGTAGAGCGCGATCAGCATGATCGCGCTCGATCCGACCACCGCCACGACCAGGGGGTTCGACCCCTCCAGGATCGCCGGCAGGATGAAGAACGTCAGGATCAGGAAGCTGACGACCAGCGCGATGAGGGCCATCACGCCCTTCATCCGGCCGACGACCACGACCGCGACGGCGAAGATCCCGGCGAGCACGGCCAGCGGGAGCTTCCGGTTCACATCGGTGACCGAGTACTGCAGATCGCGCGGGGCGTCGGGGGCGTACGCCACCACCACGCCCTGACCCTCGTGCAGTTGGCGCGGCGCGTCCGGCTGCACGATCTCGGTGAACGTGCGCCCCTTCTCCGGACCGCTGGTGACCTCGATCGTCGCCTTCGCGCACTCCCCCTGCTGCGCGTTGACCGCCTCGCGTCCCGACGGGGTCGAGGTGTCGCCGGTCGGCGGGACCTGTCCCGCGTTCACGGAGGCGCAGTCCACGTGCTGGACGGCGACCACCTTGCCCTGCTCGGTCTGCCGGTCGAAGCCGACACCGGTGCGCTCGTGCGGCGGGGTGCCACCGGGCCACAGGACCACGAGCCCGACCACGACCGCCGTGGCGAAGGGGATCAGGATCGCGGCGATGACCCTGCGCAGATGCCGGGACACCGGGATGGCGGGCCCGTGGCTGTGGCTGTGCCCGTGGGATCCGTGCGCCGGACCGTGCCCGTGCGATCCGTGGGATCCCTGCGATCCGTGGGACCCGTGCGATCTGTGGGATCCGTGCGCGGAACCGTGCCCGTGAGGGCTGTGATCCTGGTCGTGGCCGTGCGGCTCGGGAGTCTGTTGGGGGGAAGTCACCGACCGATCATCGCAAGAACGGCGGGGGCCCACTGTTCAGCACGCCAGGGATGACGCTAGCGTGGTGGCACCTTTGCACACGCGGGAGCTCGGAGCACCGGGCTGAGAGGGCGCTGATCACCGTACGCGCGTACTGATGTACGTACGGGAGGAGGCTGCGCCGACCGCCGAACCTGTTACCGGGTAATGCCGGCGTAGGGAGATCGGTCTCATGACCATTCAGGATGCACGCACGCCTGCCTCCGAGCAGGACGACACCTCTGCCGACGGCGCCCGCACGCCGGGCTGGCACAAGGGGTACGTCCAGGGCTCGCGCCCCGACCTCAGGGTGCCGGTCCGTCAGGTGCACCTCACCAACGGCAAGGACGTCACGCTGTACGACACGTCCGGCCCGTACACCGACCCCACCGTCGACACCGACGTGCGGCGGGGCCTTCCGCCGCTGCGCGAGAACTGGATCATCGCGCGCGGCGACACCGAGGAGTACGCGGGCCGCCCGGCCCGCCCCGAGGACGACGGCATCAAGCACACCTCGCCGCGCGGCGGGGGACTGAGGAACCTCGACGCGGTCTTCCCCGGCCGGCCGCGTGTGCCGCGCCGCGGCCGCGACGGCCAGGCCGTGACCCAGCTCGCGTACGCCCGCCGGGGGGAGATCACCCCGGAGATGGAGTACGTGGCGATCCGGGAGAACGTCTCCCCCGAGGTCGTACGGGAGGAGATCGCCGCGGGCCGCGCGGTGCTCCCGGCGAACGTCAACCACCCGGAGATCGAGCCGATGATCATCGGCAAGCGGTTCCTGGTGAAGGTCAACGCCAACATCGGCAACTCCGCCGTCACCTCCTCCATCGAGGAGGAGGTGGAGAAGATGACCTGGGCGACCAAGTGGGGCGCCGACACGGTCATGGACCTGTCCACCGGCCGCAACATCCACACCACCCGCGAGTGGGTCCTGCGCAACTCCCCCGTGCCCATCGGCACCGTGCCGCTCTACCAGGCGCTGGAGAAGGTCGACGGCCGCGCCGAGGACCTGACCTGGGAGATCTACAAGGACACGGTCATCGAGCAGGCCGAGCAGGGCGTGGACTACATGACGGTGCACGCCGGCGTACTCCTGCCGTACGTGCCCCTCACCGCGCGCCGCAAGACCGGCATCGTCTCGCGCGGCGGCTCGATCATGGCCGCCTGGTGTCTCGCGCACCACAAGGAGAACTTCCTCTACACGCACTTCGAGGAGCTCTGCGAGATCCTCGCGACGTACGACGTCACGTACTCCCTGGGTGACGGCCTGCGCCCCGGCTCCATCGCGGACGCCAACGACGCGGCGCAGTTCGCGGAGCTGCGCACGCTCGGCGAGCTCAACACGATCGCGAAGCGCCACAACGTGCAGACCATGATCGAGGGCCCGGGCCACGTCCCGATGCACAAGATCAAGGAGAACATCGACCTCCAGCAGGAGATCTGCGAGGAGGCGCCGTTCTACACGCTCGGCCCGCTGACCACGGACGTCGCTCCCGCGTACGACCACATCACCTCCGGCATCGGTGCCGCCATGATCGCCTGGTGGGGCACGGCGATGCTCTGCTACGTGACGCCCAAGGAGCACCTGGGCCTGCCCAACCGCGACGACGTGAAGACCGGTGTCATCACGTACAAGATCGCGGCCCACGCGGCGGACCTCGCCAAGGGGCACCCCGGCGCGCAGGAATGGGACGACGCGCTCTCGGACGCGCGGTTCGAGTTCCGCTGGGAGGACCAGTTCAACCTGGCCCTCGACCCGGACACCGCGCGCGAGTTCCACGACGAGACGCTGCCCGCGGAGCCCGCGAAGACGGCGCACTTCTGCTCGATGTGCGGTCCGAAGTTCTGCTCCATGAAGATCTCGCAGGACATCCGGCGTGAGCACGGCGGCGACCTGAAGGCGGACGAGATCGAGGCGGGCATGGCCGCGAAGTCGGCCGAGTTCGCGGCGACCGGCAACCGCGTCTACCTGCCGCTGGCGGACTGACCGCCGTCGGCCGACTGATCGCCGTTGGCTGGCTGACCGCTGCCCGGAGACTGTGCCGGCCCGCGACCCCGGGGGAGTCGCGGGCCGGTGGTGTGTCAGGTGCCGGGTGGGCCGGTGGGTGGGGTGGTGGCGGCGAGGACGTCGCGGAGGAAGGGCAGGATGCCCCGTTCGAGGAGTGCGCGGCGCCAGGCCTCCCGGGCGCGGGTCAGTTCGTCGTCCGGTGCGGGCGGACCGCCCCTGCTCACCGCGGCCGGACTGTTGCGCAGGGCCGTCACGAGGAGCCCGGCGGCCGCGCCGAGCAGTCCGGCGGCCGCCACCGAGCCGAAGACCAGGCCCGCCGTGAGCAGGGTCGCCCCGAACGCCACGGTGGGGGCGACGGCATGCAGGACCGCACCGACCAGCAGGAAGATGACGGCGGCCGCGCCCGCGAGGACGGGCACCATGACGGTGAGGATCGCGACGACGCCGGGCCCGGGGCCCGGGCGGTCCTGGGACGCCGGTGTCCTGGTCCCGAGGGCCGCGCGGTGCTGCTCGCGGACCTTCACGAAGTGGTCGTACTCGCTCGCCGCGGCGCTGGTGACCAGAGTCGTCGCGTTCAGGGTCAGGGAGCGCAGTTGGGCGAGTGTGAGCCGGGTTCCCGCTCCGGCGAGATCCGGACGTGCGTGGGCGGTGCTCAGTGCGTCGTCGAGGACCCGCTCGTACTCGGCACGGTCCTCGGTCAGCAGGTGCGGAGCCACGTTCATGTGCATCCCCCGATGCTCCGTAGGCCCGGATCAGCCGTGCGAAACGGTCGGTTGGGCGGAAACGGAGGAGAGCCTGCTACGGATGAACACGATGGTATTGCGGTGGTGCCACGCGCTGACAGGGTGTTTCCGGAATTCGACTTCCTCGGATGCGGAGGGTTATGCGTCAGCCGTTCAGGGGGAGTTGGACGACCAGTAGCTTTCCGGCCATGGTCACTCCGCCGTCCATCGCGATCGCCAGACCGTCCGCGTACACGTGCGGTCCGTCGACGAGCGGGCCCGCATTGCCCTCGCCGTCCTCCGTGCCGACCTGGCCGAGGAGGTACGGGATGGGGCTGTGGCCGTGCACGATCCGGGAGCCGCCGTAGGTGGAGAGCAGCTCCTGGACGGCCTGCGGGCCGCCCTCGTCGCGGAACGCGAAGCGCTTGGTGAACTTGCGGAAGACGTCCCAGACCTCGTCGGCGTCGTTCCGGTTGAGGATCTCGTGGACCGTGTCGTTGACGTCCTCGATGGTCTGGCCGTAGTCGAGGTACGCGGTGGTGTCGGAGTGCAGGAGAAGGTGGTCGTCCTCCTGCACCACGGCGTCGAGCCGGGACATCCACTGCAGATGGACGTCCTGGAGCCGGTCCATGTCGTGCTTCTGGCCGCCGTTGAGCAGCCAGGCGGCCTGGAAGGTGGCGGTGCCCGCGCCGGAGTTCACGGGAGTGTCGCCGAAGCGCTTGGCGCCGATGAGCAGCAGTTCGTGGTTGCCCATGAGGGCCTTGCAGTAGCCGCCGGCGGCGGCGGCCTCGGCGGAGAGGCGCATGACGAGGTCGATGACGCCGATGCCGTCGGGACCGCGGTCGGTGAAGTCGCCGAGGAACCAGAGGCGGGCGTTGCCCGCGGCCCAGCTGCCGTTCTCGTCGATGAGGCCCTGGGCGCGGAGGGCCTCGACCAGCTCGTCGAGGTAGCCGTGGACGTCGCCGACGACGAAGAGCGGGCCTGGGCCTTCGCCGCTCGCGGGGGCCGGCTCGGCGGCGGGGGCCGGCTCGGACGCGACCGGGACCTGCACGGTGTCCCCGCGGTTGATGACCGGGAGGTCGCGCTCGGTCGGGGTGTAGCCCTCGGGCATCCCGTCCTCGGGGAAGGCGTTCCCGGGGTGGCCGGTGGCGACGGAGACGATGGAGGAGCCGGCCGGGGCGGTGGCCGGGGCCGGAGCCGGGGCCGGAGCCGGGGCTGAGGCAGGGGCGTACGCGGGAGCGGTACGGCGTCCCAGATGCAGGGTCGGCTCGGCGGGAGCGGGCGCAGGCGGGGTCGCGGGCGCAGGCGCGGTCGCGGGCGGACCGGCCGTGGGCGCGCCGGGCGCGTGCGGGGGTGCGGCGGGTGCGGCCACGGGTGCGTGCTCCGGGGGAGCGGGTTCGGCCGGTGGCGGCACCGGCAGAGGTTCCGTGGTCGTCGGATCGGTGGCGTGGCCCTGTACGGGCACGCGGGCGTACGGCGGTACGCGGAAGTCACGCAATGTCGCCGTGCGCACCACGGGCTCCTGCCCGGCCCCCTGAGTCATGGACCCCTCCACCACGGTCGCGATGCCCTGCACATCGCGGACCGGCCTGGTCGGGGTGGTCCGCGATGTCGTGCGCCCATCATAGGAATGAGGGTCCTCCTGTGTGACGCACCAGGGGTGGTGAATCCGGGTCCACTCCGGGTTCACCGGTTGTTTCGCCCGAATTGAGAAGGTCGAGTCCAGGGTTGAGGCCGGTTCGGTGGCCGGTTTCGCCGTCCCGGCCCACGGGCAGGGGCGGGGACGGCGGATTCGGTGGCGCCGGTTGGCGGGGTGTCAGTCCTTCGCGGGTGAGCGCGGCGGGCTGACGGTGGTGCGCGGTGACCGGCGCTGCGAGGAGGTGCGGACGATGAGTTCCGTCGGTATCACCCGCTCGACCGGGCCGTCGGTGTCGATCCCTTCGATGGCGTCGATGAGGAGCTGGACGACGGCCGTGCCGATCCGGCGCGGCTTGAGCGAGAGCGTCGTGATGGGCGGTTCGGTGGTGGCGTAGACGGTCGACTCGCTGCAGCAGACCAGCAGCAGGTCGTCCGGGACGCGCAGCCCGTAGCGGCGCGCGGCCGCGAGGAGGTCGGTTCCGTTGGGGTCGAAGAGGCCGTACACGGCGTCGGGCCGGTCCGGTCGGGCGAGCAGCCGGTCGGCCGCGACGGCGCCCGCGCACGGGTCGTGCGCCGGATAGGCCTCGTAGACGGGGTCCTGGCCCACCCGCTCGCACCAGTTGAGGTACGCGGTGGTGGACAGGCGGGTGTAGGTGTCGGTGGTGGTTCCGGTGAGGAGACCGATGCGGCGGGCGCCGGCGTCGGCGAGGTGGTCGAGCAGATCGAGAACGGCGGCTTCGTGGTCGTTGTCGACCCAGGCCGTGACCGGAAGGGTGCCGGCGGGGCGTCCGTCGGAGACGACGGGCAGGCCCTGCCGGACCAGTTCGGTGACGACCGGGTCGTGGTCGGAGGGGTCGATGACGACGGTGCCGTCGAGGGCGACGTTCGACCAGACGTCATGGCGGGAGGTGGCGGGGAGGATGACCAGGGCGTAGCCCCGCGCGAGCGCCGCCGATGTGGCTGCTCTGGCCATCTCCGCGAAGTACGCGAATTCGGTGAAGGTGAAAGGTTCATCCCCGTACGTGGTCACGGTCAGGCCGATGAGTCCCGACTTCCCGGTGCGGAGCGTGCGGGCCGCCGCGGACGGGCGGTAGCCCAGCCGGTCGGCGACCTCGCGCACGTGACGGCGGGTGGCGTCGGGGAGTCGTCCCTTGCCGTTGAGCGCGTCGGAGACAGTCGTGATGGAGACCCCGGCGGCGGCGGCCACGTCCCGGATGCCTGCCCGGCCCTGCCGGCTTCCCCGGGTCTGTGCCCGGCTCACCTGGTGCTTCCCTGCTGCTGTCATGGCGAGCCGATAGTAGGGCGATGAGGGGCGGTTGGGCCGGTCGCATATGCAGGCGTTGACAGGCACGTTTCTGCATGGCTGAAAGACGTCAATAGGCAAGGAATCCAAGGTAGTTAGGGCCTTCGCCATGGGACCAGTGGTTGCCGAACGGCGTAGGCCTGGCGTGGGGGCGAGGTCTCGAAGAGGTCTCAACTCACCTCTACGGGGGATGCGCGCTACGGCGCCCGCCACCGGCGCGCGCCACCCGGGCACGCGCTCCCCCCTCGTGCGGGGCCGCTCCAGGGACGGCTCGCGGGGCGGCTCCCCGGGCAGCTCCGGCGCCCCGCTCAGGGTGGCGTGGCGGGTGGCGTGCCGGGGGCGGTCGCCGGGTCGCTCGGGTGGCGCGCGCGGAGACCGCGCCGGGGGCGCTCCAGGGCCGCGCGGTTCCCGCGGCGGGGTCGTTTCCGGGGCGTTCGGGGCGCCGTGGCGGGGTGGCGCTTCCGGGGCGTTCGGACGTCGCTCCGGGCGTCGTTCCCGGCGGGCGTGTCCCCAGCGTGTCCCTCCTGTTGTCCACAGCCCATTCGCAGCGGAGGGGAATCCTCTTAAGGTGAGGAGTATTGGCGGTACGGACGGTCGAGGAGGCCACAGAGTGAGCGAGACCAGCGGGACCAGCGGGACGAGCACGGGCCCGAAGCTGCGCGCCGAGCTGGACGGCGTCCCCACCTACAAGCCGGGCAGGCCGGCGGCCTCGGGTGGGCCCGTGGCCTTCAAGCTGTCCTCCAACGAGAACCCGTATCCGCCGCTGCCGGGGGTCATGGAGACCACGCTGGCCGCCGCCGCGAACTTCAACCGCTACCCGGACATGGCCTGCACGGGTCTGACGGAGGAGCTGGCCGACCGTTTCGGCGTGCCCGTCTCGCACCTGGCCACCGGCACCGGTTCGGTCGGCGTCGCCCAGTCGCTCCTCCAGGCCACCTCCGGCCCCGGCGACGAGGTCATCTACGCCTGGCGCTCCTTCGAGGCGTACCCGATCATCACGCAGATCAGCGGGGCGACCTCGGTGCAGGTGCCGTTGACCGAGGGCGAGGTGCACGACCTCGACGCGATGGCCGCGGCGATCACCGACAGGACCCGGCTGATCTTCGTCTGCAACCCCAACAACCCCACGGGCACCGCGGTGCGCCGGGCCGAGCTGGAGCGCTTCCTCGACCGGGTGCCCTCCGACGTCCTGGTCGTGATCGACGAGGCGTACCGCGAGTTCGTCCGCGACACCGACATCCCGGACGGCATCGAGCTCTACCGCGACCGGCCGAACGTCGCCGTGCTGCGGACCTTCTCCAAGGCGTACGGCCTGGCGGGGCTGCGGGTCGGCTTCGCGGTCGCCCACGAGCCGGTGGCGGCGGCGCTGCGCAAGACGGCCGTGCCGTTCGGTGTGAGCCAGCTCGCCCAGGACGCGGCGGTGGCCTCGCTGCGGGCCGAGGACGAACTGCTCGGGCGGGTCGGCTCCTTGGTGGCCGAGCGCGAGCGGGTCCACGCGGGTCTCGTGGCGCAGGGCTGGACCGTGGCGGACACCCAGGCGAACTTCGTCTGGCTGCGGCTCGGCGAGCGAACCCTGGACTTCGCGGCGGAGTGCGAGCGGCACGGGGTGATGGTGCGGCCGTTCGCCGGCGAGGGCGTGCGCGTCACGATCGGCGAGTCCGAGGCGAACGACCTGTTCCTGAAGGCGGCGGAGGGCTTCCGCAAGGAGGGCTGAGCACGCGCCGGCGTCCGGCCGGCCGATGACCGCCCGACCGGCCGGTGTCGTCGAACCGGCTGGTCCCTTCGGACCGGCCGGCGCCGTCGACCGGTCGGTACGTCGACCTGCCCCGGCGCCGTCGACCGGTCGGTACGTCGACCTGCCCCGGTGCCGTCAGCCGTGGACGCGTTCCACCCGGATCGGGTCGCCGTCCCGGACGGTGGCCAGGATCCGGGGGTCCCCGTCGAGCGCGCCCAGGACGTTGCAGGGGCTCGCGAGCCGGCATTCCTCGCCCCGTGAGATCGGGGTGGGGCCGTAGGGAAGGGCGAGCGCGTCGCCCTCCGTCCAGAAGGCCACCGTGCCGGCGTCGACGACCTGCCGCGCCCCGGCCTCGACGGAGGCGGCGACCGGAGTGTCGAAGTAGACCTCCTCGCCCCAGGTCCGGGCGGTGGAGGAGATCGGGAGAGCCCCCGCGAGCGCTGTGCTCGTGGGGGTTTCCTCAAGGGTGGCCGTGGTGTGTCCGGCCGGCCAGACGATGCGTATCCGAAGGGTCATGCCCCGGATTCAACAATATGTTGAAGGCCCTGGGAAGAGGTGGCCTTCGGTAGAGGGACCCCCGGCTGGAGGTACGGATTTCGTATGAGTAATAATGCTTGTGAATGTGAACGCGTTCACAAGCGTGTCCTGGTTCGTCCCTTGTTTGGTGGGATTATCCGGGCAAACTGCCGATGTGACCACGGCGATGTAAGGAGAAAACGACGTGGACCTCGCTCTGGCGCCAGAGACCCTGGCACGCTGGCAGTTCGGCATCACCACCGTCTACCACTTCCTCTTCGTCCCCCTGACGATCTCCCTCGCCGCCCTCACCGCAGGTCTCCAGACCGCATGGGTCCGCACGGAGAACGAGAAGTACCTCAGGGCGACGAAGTTCTGGGGCAAGCTCTTCCTGATCAACATCGCCATGGGTGTCGTCACCGGCATCGTGCAGGAGTTCCAGTTCGGCATGAACTGGTCCGACTACTCGCGCTTCGTCGGTGACATCTTCGGTGCGCCGCTCGCGTTCGAAGCGCTCATCGCCTTCTTCTTCGAGTCGACCTTCATCGGTCTGTGGATCTTCGGCTGGGACAAGCTCCCCCAGCGGATCCACCTCGCCTGCATCTGGATGGTGTCGATCGGCACGATCCTCTCCGCGTACTTCATCCTCGCGGCGAACTCCTGGATGCAGCACCCGGTGGGCTACCGGATCAACGAGGAGCGCGGCCGGGCCGAGCTCACCGACTTCTGGCACGTGCTCACCCAGAACACCGCCCTCACCCAGTTCTTCCACACCATGACGGCGGCCTTCCTGGTCGGCGGCGCGTTCATGGTCGGCATCTCCGCCTTCCACCTGGCGCGCAAGAAGCACATCCCGGTGATGCGGACCTCGCTGCGGCTCGGCCTGATCACCCTGATCATCGCCGGCCTCGGCACCGCGATCAGCGGAGACCTGCTCGGCAAGGTCATGTTCAAGCAGCAGCCCATGAAGATGGCCGCCGCCGAGGCGCTCTGGGACGGTGAAGCACCCGCGCCGTTCTCGATCTTCGCGTACGGCGATGTCGACAAGGGCCACAACAAGGTGGCCGTAGAGATCCCGGGCCTGCTGTCGTTCCTGGCGAACGACGACTTCACCTCGTACGTCCCGGGCATCAACGACATCAACAAGGCCGAGCAGGAGAAGTTCGGCCCTGGCGACTACCGGCCCAACATTCCCGTCGCGTACTGGGGATTCCGCTGGATGATCGGCTTCGGCATGGCCTCGCTGGCCATCGGCATGCTGGGTCTCTGGCTGACCCGCAAGAAGTTCATGCTGGCACCGGGGCTGCGGACCGGTGAGGACGAAGTGCCGAACCTGGTCCTGTTCAAGCGGAAGGCACTCAGCCCCCGCCTGGGCAAGTGGTACTGGATCGTCGCCCTCTGGACCATGGCGTTCCCGCTGATCGCCAACTCCTGGGGCTGGATCTTCACCGAGATGGGCCGTCAGCCCTGGGTCGTCTACGGAGTGCTGCGCACCCGGGACGCCGTCTCCCCCGGGACCACCACGGGCGAGGTGCTCACCTCGATGATCGTCTTCACCGCGCTCTACGCCGTGCTCGCCGTGATCGAGGTCAAGCTCCTCGTGAAGTACATCAAGGCCGGCCCTCCGGAGCTCAGCGAGGACGACCTCAACCCGCCCACCAAGATCGGCGGGGACTCTCGTGACCCCGACCGCCCCATGGCCTTCTCGTACTGAGGCTCAGGAGATCGAGGCATGGAACTCCACGACGTCTGGTTCGTACTCATCGCCGTCCTCTGGATCGGCTACTTCTTCCTCGAGGGCTTCGACTTCGGGGTCGGGATCCTCACCAAGCTGCTCGCCCGCGACCGGCCCGAGAAGCGGGTCCTCATCAACACCATCGGACCCGTCTGGGACGGCAACGAGGTGTGGCTGCTCACCGCCGGCGGTGCGACCTTCGCCGCGTTCCCCGAGTGGTACGCGACGCTGTTCTCCGGCTTCTACCTGCCGCTTCTGATCATCCTGGTGTGCCTGATCATCCGGGGGGTCGCCTTCGAGTACCGGGCGAAGCGGCCCGAGGAGGACTGGCAGCGCAACTGGGAGCAGGCCATCTTCTGGACCTCGCTGATCCCCGCGTTCCTCTGGGGCGTGGCCTTCGGCAACATCGTCCGGGGCGTGAAGATCGACGAGAACATGGAGTTCGTCGGGAGCTTCTGGGATCTGCTCAACCCGTACGCGCTCCTCGGCGGCCTGGTCACCCTGACGCTCTTCACCTTCCACGGCGCGGTCTTCGTCTCGCTCAAGACGGTCGGCGACATCCGTCTCCGGGCACGGGCGCTCGCGCTCAAGCTGGGCCTGGTCACGGCGGTGGCCGCGCTCGGCTTCCTGACCTGGACCCAGCTGCACACCGGGGACAGCTGGAGCCTCGCGGCGATGCTGATCGCGGTGGCGGCCCTGGTCGGAGCGATCGCCGCCATCAAGGTGGGCCGCGAGGGCTGGTCGTTCGCGCTCTCGGGCGTCACCATCACCGCGGCCGTGGCGATGCTCTTCCTCGCGCTCTTCCCGGACGTCATGCCGTCTTCGCTCAACCCGGAGTGGAGCCTTACCGTGACGAACGCGTCGTCGAGCCCCTACACGCTCAAGATCATGACGTGGTGCGCGGCGATCGCGACCCCGCTGGTGCTGCTCTACCAGAGCTGGACCTACTGGGTGTTCCGCAAGCGGATCGGTACGCAGCACATCGCCGGGACCCACTAACCGGCCCTCTCCAGGGAGCATGTTTCACGTGAAACCGATCGATCCGCGCCTGCTCCGGTACGCCAGGGCCACCCGTGTCTTCCTGATCGCGGTGGTCGCGCTCGGCCTCGTCGGGGCGGCGCTGGTCATCGCCCAGGCGATGCTCATCGCCGAGATCGTGGTGGGGTCCTTCCAGAAGGGCCAGTCGGTTTCCGCCCTGACCACCCCCCTGCTGCTACTCGCGCTGATCGCGGTGGCACGGGGGCTGGTCTCCTGGCTGACCGAGCTCGCCGCGCACCGGGCGAGCGCGGCGGTCAAGTCCGAACTGCGCGGCCGGCTTCTCGACCGTGCGGCCGCGCTCGGTCCGGGCTGGCTCAGCGGTCAGAAGGCCGGCTCGCTGATCGCCCTCGCCACGCGCGGTGTGGACGCCCTCGACGACTACTTCGCCCGCTATCTGCCCCAGCTCGGGCTCGCGGTCGTCGTGCCCGTGGCCGTGCTGGCCCGGATCGTCACCGAGGACTGGGTCTCGGCGGCGATCATCGTCGTCACCCTGCCGCTCATCCCGGTCTTCATGATCCTCATCGGCTGGTACACCCAGGCCCGGATGGACCGGCAGTGGAAGCTGCTCTCCCGGCTCTCCGGGCACTTCCTGGACGTGGTGGCCGGGCTTCCCACCCTCAAGATCTTCGGCCGGGCGAAGGCCCAGGCCGAGTCGATCCGCGCGATCACCTCGGAGTACCGCCGGGCGACCATGCGCACGCTGCGGATCGCCTTCCTCTCCTCCTTCGCCCTGGAACTCCTGGCGACCCTGTCGGTCGCGCTCGTCGCCGTGACCATCGGCATGCGCCTCGTCCACGGTGAGCTCGACCTGTACACCGGGCTCGTCATCCTGATCCTGGCGCCCGAGGCCTATCTGCCGCTGCGGCAGGTCGGCGCGCAGTTCCACGCGGCGGCGGAGGGCCTCGCGGCGGCGGAGGAGATCTTCGACGTCCTGGAGGAGCCGGTACGGGGCGGGGGCGGGAGCGCGGCCCCGGAGTCCGTACGGCTGGAGCTGGAGGGCGTGTCGGTACGTCATGCCGGACGCGCCGAGCCCTCGCTGGACGCGATGTCCCTGACGGTCGAGCCCGGGGAGACGGTGGCCCTGGTCGGGCCGAGCGGGGCCGGGAAGTCGACGCTGCTCGATGTCGTCCTCGGGTTCGCCGCGCCGGAGGAAGGTGGTTCCGTACGGGTCGGCGGCGAGTCGTTCGCCTCGCTGGACCTGGAGGCCTGGCGGTCGCGGATCGCCTGGGTGCCACAGCGGCCGTATCTCTTCGCCGGGACGATCGCCGAGAACGTACGGCTCGCCCGCCCGGACGCCTCGGACGAGGCCGTACGGGAGGCGCTGCGGGACGCCGGGGCGGACGGGTTCGTCGCGGGGCTGCCGCAGGGGCTCGACACCCCGCTCGGTGAGGACGGGGCCGGACTCTCGGCGGGGCAGCGGCAGCGGCTCGCGCTGGCGCGGGGCTTCCTCGCGGACCGGCCGGTGCTGCTCCTCGACGAGCCGACGGCGGCGCTGGACGGGGAGACGGAGGCGGGTGTCGTCGACGCGGTGCGGCGGCTGGCGGCGGGGCGGACGGTGCTGTTGGTGGCGCATCGGCCGGCGTTGCTCGCCGTCGCGGACCGGGTGGTGCGGGTCGGCGAGGCGCCGTCGGGCGAGGGTGCCGGTCCCGGTGGTGCGGGTGCCGGGACGGAAAGCCTGGGTGCCGGTGCCGGTGCCGGTGCCGGTGCCGGTGGTGCGGGTGCGGGCGCGGGTGCGGTGTCGGAGGGAGGCGGCGCCGCGGGGGCGTGCCCACCGATTCCGTCCGAGGCGGAACACGCGCCCACGGGTCCGACGGCCGTTCTCACACGGGTGGCCGTTCTCACCCGGGTCCGGGACATGGCAGGCGAGCTCAAGGGGCGGATGGGGCTCGCCCTGCTGCTGGGGAGTCTGGCGCTCGGGTCCGCCGTGGGACTCATGGCCGTGTCCGGATGGCTCATCTCGCGTGCCTCCGAACAGCCCCCCGTGCTCTACCTGATGGTGGCCGTCACCGCCACCCGCGCGTTCGGCATCGGGCGGGCCGTCTTCCGGTACGCCGAGCGGCTCCTCTCGCACGACGCCGTCCTCCGGATGCTCGCCGAGCTCCGGGTCTCCGTCTACCGGCGTCTGGAGCGGATCGCGCCCGCCGGCCTGCGCCGCACCCGCCGCGGGGACCTGCTCTCCCGACTCGTCCAGGACGTCGACGCGCTCCAGGACTACTGGCTCCGCTGGCTGCTCCCGGCGGGCGCCGCGCTCGTCGTGGGCATCGCCTCCGCCGGGTTCACCGCCTGGCTGCTGCCCGAGGCCGGTGCCGTCCTCGCCGTGGGCCTGCTCGTCGCGGGGGTCCTCGTGCCGGCGGCCGGCGGGGCGCTCGCCCGCCGTGCCGAACGGCGGCTCGCCCCCGCGCGCGGCGCCCTGGCGACCGCCGTGGCCGATCTGCTGCGAGGCTGCGCCGAACTGACCGTCGCCGGCGCCCTGCGCGACCGGATCGAACGGACGCGGGCCGCCGACCGTACCCTCACCGGCATCGCCTCCCGGCAGGCCGCGGCCGCCGCGCTCGGCGCCGGACTCTCCGCCCTGGTCTGCGGCCTGACGGTGGCGGCAGCAGCCGTCGTCGGGGTCCGGGCCGTGGCGGACGGGCGGCTCGACGGCGTGGCCCTCGCCGTGGTCGTCCTCACCCCGCTCGCCGCCTTCGAGGCCGTCACCGGGCTGCCGCTCGCCGTCCAGTACCGGCAGCGCGTCAAGCACAGTGCCGAGCGGGTCTTCGAGGTGCTCGACGCCCCCGTCCCCGTACTCGAACCGGCCCGGCCCGCGACTCCCCCGGCGAGCCCGTTCCCGCTGGAACTGTCCGGGCTCTCCGCCCGGCACGCCGGGCAGGACCGGGAGGCGCTCGCCGACTTCCGGCTCACCCTGGAGGCCGGACGCCGGATCGCCGTCGTCGGCGCCTCGGGCTCAGGCAAGACCACGCTCGCCCAGGTGCTGCTGCGCTTCCTGGACGTGGAGGCCGGCATGTACCGGCTCGGCGGGCTGCCCGCCTGGGAGCTCGACGGCGACGCCGTGCGGCGGCTCGTCGGCCTCTGCGCCCAGGACGCCCACCTCTTCGACAGCTCCGTCCGCGAGAACCTGCGGCTCGCCCGTACCGGGGCGAGTGACGAGGAACTGCGCGAGGCGCTGCGCCGGGCCCGGCTGCTCGACTGGGTCGACGGACTCCCGGAGGGGCTCGACACGCTCGTGGGCGAGCACGGCTCCCGGCTGTCCGGCGGTCAGCGGCAGCGCCTGGCACTCGCCCGCGCGCTGCTCGCCGACTTCCCCGTCCTCGTCCTCGACGAGCCGGCCGAGCACCTGGACCTGGCCACCGCAGACGCGCTCACCGACGATCTGCTCCGGGCCACCGAAGGCCGTACGACCGTCCTCATCACCCACCGGCTGCACGGACTCGACGCGGTCGACGAGGTGCTCGTCCTGGACGAGGGCAGGACCGTGCAGCGCGGCCCGTACGCGGAGCTCGCCGAGGCGGACGGGCCGCTGCGCCGGATGCTGGAGCAGGAGCGGGAGACCGACCTGCTGGCCGTCGGCGCGGGCGCGGGGACGACCCCCGGGAGCGAACGGGAGCGCCTCGGGCCGCGATCGTAGGCACCGGCTGACTTTTCTCGCCAAATAGGACTTACTAGGCTCAAGGCCATGACCGCCGCAGCGTCCGACGCCTCGGACCCCCTGGAAGCCGCCACCCAGGCCACCCGCAGCCTCCAGGGGCTGTCCACGGAGCTCACCGCCCGCGTGCCTCAGCTCCTGGAAGCCATGCGCTCGGTGGGCACCGGGCTCGAACTCCACTCCACCCTCGACCGCATCTGCGAGACCGCCGCCGAACTCGCCGACGCCCGCTACGCCGCCATCGGCGTCGTCGACGAGGAGGGCAAGGGCCTGTCGGACTTCGTCACCTTCGGCGTCGACGAGGAGGTGGCCCGCCGGATCGGGCACCGCCCCGACGGCCACGCGGGACTGCTCGGCGCGCTCATCCGCGACCCCCAGACCATCCGCCTCGCCGACCTCTCCGCCGATCCGCGCGCCGCGGGCTTCCCTCCAGGGCACCCGCCGATGCGGACCTTCCTCGGTGTTCCCATCCGGGTCCAGGGCGAGATCTTCGGCAACCTCTACCTCGCGGAGAAGAACGGCGGCGCCGAGTTCAACGACGACGACGTCCACATGGTCCGGGTGCTCGCCACCGAGGCGGGCATCGCCATCGGCAACGCCCGCCTGTACGAGGCCGCCCGCCAGCGCGAACGGTGGATCGACGGCTCCGTCGCCGTCACCACCGCGCTGCTCTCCGGCGGGGACGCGGACGACGCCCTCACCGTCGTCGCCGAGCAGGCCCGCCGCCTCGCCGACGCCGACGCGGGGATCGTGATGCTGCCCGTCGAGGACGGCGGTCTGGAGATCGTCGCCGTCTCCTCGCCCCGGCCCACGAAGTCGCTGGGCGTGGTGATCCCGCCCGAGAGCGCCGTGGTGCGGCGGCTCCTGGACGGCGAGGCGGTCTTCGTCACGGATGCCTCGACCGACCCCCGCATGATCAGCCGGCTGACGTCCCCGTACGGCCCCAGCATGATGCTGCCGCTGCAGAGCGGCGGACGGGTGCTCGGCGCGCTCGCCACCCCACGGGTGCGGGGCGGGCGCCAGTTCACGGAGATGGAGCGGACGCTCGCCACCCAGTTCGCCTCGCAGGCGGCGCTGGCCCTGATGATGGCCGACGCGCAGCGGGACCGGGAGCGCCTCGCCGTGTACGAGGACCGCGACCGGATCGCCCGCGACCTGCACGATCTCGTCATCCAGCGGCTCTTCGCCACCGGCATGATGCTGGAGAGCGCCCAGCGCCGGTCGATCGTGCCGGCCGTGCGCGAGGGCGTCGGCAAGGCCGTGGACGAACTGGACGTGACCATCCAGGAGATCCGTACGGCGATCTTCGCGCTCCAGCAGGGACCCGCGGAGGCCCCGTCGGGGCTGCGCACGCGCGTCCTGCGGGAGATCAACATGGCCGCCGTGCCCCTGGGCTTCAAGCCCGCCCACCGCTTCCTGGGCGCGATCGACGCGACGGTCGGGGAACTCACCGGCAAGAACCTCATCGCCGCCCTGCGCGAGGCGCTGTCCAACGCCTTCCGGCACGCGGAGGCGAGCCGGATCGAGGTGGTCGTCGACGCCGGCGTCACCCTCCCCGACGGCTCCGCCGGGGTACGGCTCGAGGTCGCCGACGACGGTATCGGCATCCCGGCGGGCGGGCGGCGCAGCGGTCTGCGCAACCTGGCGCGCCGGGCCGAGTCGCTGGGCGGCGCGAGCTGGTGCGGGCCGGGCATCGGGGAGGACGGCGGCGGGACGACGGTGGTGTGGGAGGCGCCGCTGTAGGCCCGGAGGCCTCACGCCGGTGCCTTGAGGTCTGAGACGCGCGGCTTCGGCCTGAGACCTGAAGCCCGAGGCTTGTGCTTGAGGCCTGGGGACTGACAGCTGGGGTTCAGCCCTGCGGTGTCGTGGTTCCTGCCACCCGCAGTGCCTCGGCCACCAGCTGTTCGACGACCACGGCCACCCCGTCCTCGTTGTTGCCGACCGTACGGCCGGATGCGGCGGCGATCACATCGGGGTGCGCCTCGCCCATCGCGTACGAACGGCCCGCCCAGCTCAGCATCTCGATGTCGTTGGGCATGTCGCCGAAGGCCGCGACCTCGTCGGCCGTGATCCCGCGCTCGGCGCAGCACCGGGCCAGGGTCGACGCCTTGGAGACGCCGAGGCCGCTGATCTCGATGAGGGCGGAGGGCCCCGAGCGGGTGAACGACGCCCGGTCTCCGGCGGCCTCCCTGGCCACCGCCAGAAACACGTCGGGGTCGAGGTCCGGATGCTTGGCGAGCAGTTTCAGGACCGGGGCCGCGGCGCCGGGCGCCTCCTCGAAGAGGAGCTTCTCGGCGGTGGCGACGGTCGCGCCGGGGTCGAGGTGGAACGGCGGATAGTGCGGCTCGTAGTGGATTCCGGTGGTGAGCTCGACCGCGAAGGAGGCCCCGGGCGCGGCGGCGCGCAGGGCCACGACGACGTCCATGGCGGCGGGCCGCTCCAGCGGGCGCACCTCGACGAAGGTGCCTCCGGAGTGGAGGTCGACGACGGCGGCGCCGTTGGCGCAGATCGCGAGGCCGTGGCCGTGGACGTGGTCGCTGACGACATCCATCCAGCGGGCCGGGCGGCCGGTGACGAAGAAGACCTCGATCCCGGCCTGCTCGGCGGCGGCGAGGGCGGCGACCGTGCGCTCGGACAGGGACTTGTCGTCGCGCAGGAGCGTGCCGTCGAGATCGGTGGCGATCAGCCGGACCGTCGGGGCGGGCGTGCGCGGGGAACGGGGAGTGGTCACCGCACCATTCTTCCGCACCGAACGCACGGGCGTGCGGGGAGCTGCACATATGAGTGGCTGGTTTTCGGGCGGGCCCTGCCCAGGCGGACGGGTGCTTACGCCCCGACGTGGCCGTAAACGTCCGTTCGTTTTCGGGCTGAGGGGGAAGATCTCTGAGAGCTGATGACGTCTCAAGGGGGCGGGGCATGGGCTCGGGCCGGAGAAACGACGAGTGCGACTCCTGCGGTGCGCGGTACGGGACATGGGTCCCGAGTCTCGGCATGGTCCTCTGCACGCCGTGCGAGGGAGCGGGTGCGGCGCATCCCGCCCGGGATCCGGTGCTGGTGGGGGACGTCCTGGCGGGTCTGGTCGACGCCGCGGCCTTCGCGGTGCGCGGCGGCGGCGCCGTACGGGACGTCCGCCTCGGGGAGGCGATACGGGATGTGCGGCGCGCGGCCGTCGGCGTACCGGAGCCCCGTTCCGGGGGTACGGCGTCCGCCGTACCGAGGGCGGCGGGGCCGGCCGCCTCCGCCTGTCGGCGGTGCGGGGGCCAGGGTGTCTGGTACCGGACGGTGCGGGGCCGCTGGATCATGATCGAGCCCGGGGAACTGGCCACCGCCGCCGTTCCGGCGGGCAGCCGGTGGCGGATCGCGGGGGACGGAACCGCGGTCAACCTGGGTTCCGCCGTGCCGTCCGACACGTGCCGGGTCAGTCACTTCGACGTCTGCGCGGCGAGTCCGGAACCGGTCGGCTCCCTCGCCCTGCTGGCCCTGTGGCGGGGCCACGCCCGGCGGATCGCCTGATCCACCGGGCGCACACCCGCCTCGGCGAGCGCATGCCGCCGTCAGTCGCCCGAAAAGCGCCGGCGTCGGCCGGCCGGGCATCTGCGCCGGCCGCCGGAGGGCGGACGTCGACCGCCGAGGGCCGGCGCAGGCCGTCCGAGCGCCGGCGCCGTCGTGCCGTCAGCCCAGTTTGCCGAGCGCCTCCGTGGCGATCTGCTCGAAGACCCGCTGGTCGGCGGCGAAGTCCGAGTCCGGGATCGGCCAGTGGATCACGATCTCGGTGAAGCCCAGCTCGCGGTGGCGCCCCGCGAAGTCGACGAAGGCGTCCACGGACTCCAGCGGGCGGCCGCGGTCCGGGGTGAAGCCCGTCAGCAGGATCTTGTCGAGCTCGGTCACCTCGCGTCCGGTGTCGGCGCACGCCTTGCCCAGCTTCTCGATCTGGCCGCGCAGCGCCGCCACCGACTGCTCCGGGGTGCCCTCCTCGAAGATCTTCGGGTCACCCGTCGTCACCCACGCCTGCCCGTACCGGGCCG
Source organism: Streptomyces sp. NPDC088707 (assembly GCF_044752725.1). Classification (NCBI taxonomy): domain Bacteria; kingdom Bacillati; phylum Actinomycetota; class Actinomycetes; order Kitasatosporales; family Streptomycetaceae; genus Streptomyces; species Streptomyces sp. NPDC088707. Next base: position 506,433 of record NZ_JBIVLV010000003.1, read on the forward strand.
CCAGCTTCAGCCCGCGAGGACCGGTCGCCGCGACCGCGAACGGCAGGCGGGGGCGCTGGACGCAGCCGGGGATGTTCCGGGCCTCGTCCGCCGAGTAGAAGGTCCCCTGCTGCGTCACCGCGTCCTCGGTGAGGAGCCGGTCGAGCAGCGGCACGAACTCGGCGAAGCGGTCGGCGCGCTCCTTCGGTGTCCACGGCTCCTGCCCCAGCGCGGTGGCGTCGAAGCCGTTGCCGCCCGCGCCGATGCCGAGCGTGATCCGTCCGCCGGAGATGTCGTCGAGTGCCATCAGCTCCTTGGCGAGCGTCACCGGGTGGCGGAAGTTCGGCGAGGTCACGAGCGTGCCGAGGCGGATCCGCTCGGTGGCCGTGGCCGCCGCCGTGAGCGTGGGCAGGGCTCCGAACCACGGGCCGTCCCGGAAGGTCCGCCAGGACAGGTGGTCATAGGTGTAAGCGGCGTGGAAGCCGAGTTCTTCGGCCCGCTGCCAGGTCTTCTGCCCCTCGCTCCATCGGTGGATGGGGAGGATCACCGTACTCAAGCGCATGACTGCCACGATACGCGCGGGAGGTTCAGCGGACGTTGCGGTTCATCCAGGGGGTGAGTGAGGCGCCGGGGACGAGCTCCTTGTACGTCTCGTCGCCGGGGAGCGGGACGACCAGCCACCAGCCGGGCGGGAAGAAACGCCCCTTCACGTGGGCGATGCCGCCGTGGACCGCGCGGACGAAGGCGGGGACGGAGTCGCGGGGGACGTCCGCGAACTCGATGCCGTCGACGATGATCCGGGCGTCGTCCTCGGGGAAGAGCTGGACGGTGACGGAGGGCGCGCCGCCCAGTTCGACATAGGCCTCGTGCGGCAGCGAGCCGTCGTCGTCGAGGACGGCGAACGCGCCGGCGGACATACGCCGGGACGTCTGGTCCGCGCCGATGTCGTCGGTCACCGTCATCTCCAGGTTGAACTCCCGGGCGAGCTCGCGGATCGCGACGACGGCCGCTTCGGTGCTGGGCAGGTGAGGGTGAGCCATGGGAACGATCATGCCTCAGCCGGACCCGAGCCGGAGGTCTCAGCCGGACCGGAGCCGGAGGTCTCAGCCGGACCCGAGCCGGAGGTCTCAGCCGGACCGGAGCTGGAGGTCTCAGCCGGAACGGAGCCGGGCCGCCGCCAGCCGGTGAACGGAGCCGAGCCGCCGCCAGCCGAACCTGAGCCGGCGGCCTCAGTCAGGGAGGCGGAGGAACTCCGGCGGGACGGTGTCCGCGAGCCAGACCCCGTTGGCGCTGACGCGGAAGACGTGTCCGGCCCGGTGCATGGCGCCGGCGTCGACGGTGATCACGACCGGCCGGCCGCGCCGTGCGCCGACCCGGGTCGCGGTCTCCCGGTCGGGCGAGAGGTGGACGTGGTGGCGGGCCATGGGGCGCAGCCCCTCCGCCCGGATCGCGGGAAGCACCGCGGCGACCGTACCGTGGTAGAGGTACGCGGGCGGTTCCGCGGGCGGCAGGTCGAGGTCCACCTCGACCGTGTGGCCCTGGCTGGCGCGGATGCGGGTGCCCTCGACGGCGAATCGCTTCTTGTCGTTGGTCGCGACGACGTGGTCGAGTTCCGCGCGGGTGATCGGGAAGTTGTTCCGGGCGAGCGCCGCGAGCAGCGCGTCGATCTCCGTCCAGCCCTGGGCGTCGAGGACGAGGCCGATGCGCGCGGGCTGGTGGCGCAGATGCTTGGAGAGGTACTTCGAGATTCTCACCGTACGGCGTTCGTCCGGTGGTTGCTGTGGGGGATGTTGTCGGGTCATTCCGTCAGGATGGCGGAGCCCGGATCGTCGGGCCATTGATTTTGGTACACAGGTTTGATCCACAGCCAAAGTGAGTTATCCACAGGCTAGTTGGCGATTCTGTGGACAACAAACCTTGATTATCAGATGGATTGAGTAATCTCGCTATCTATATGGTGACTTGAGGCGAGAGTATCCAATGTCCGTTTGTGAACCTCTCGTTCGGCGGCTGCCGCAATGAACGCCGCAACCCCTTCCGGCCCCACCAGACCCTGAACGGCCCGCACGGTCCCGGCCGGTAGCGACACCGGCCGCGGCTCGTCGTCCTTCACCAGGGGCGCGTGCGGCGACAGATGGAGCTGTAGGTGTCGGGTGGCCAACAGCCTCATCGCCCGTGCCAGTTCGGCGTCCACCGTCTGCTGGGCAAGCGGCCGGAGACGCCGGACCATCGTCGCCGCCTCGCTCGCGTCCGCGTCCGTCGGCGGCCGGTGCTCCAGGTAGCGCGCGAAGACGTACTCGGTCGTGAACTCCAGGAAGCGGGACGCTATGTGCTCCACCTGGCCCCGAAGTTCCCTCAGGTGACCGGTGATTGCCGCGAGCGGAACCCCCGCCCCGTACAACTCGGCAGCGACCGCGAGCTCCTGGGGACTCGGTACGAGGTACTCCTCCGTCTCACGGTCCGGAAGCAGCTCCAGTACGCCGAGCTCGACGGCCTCCAGAATGGCCGCCTCGTCCGGCGTGCCGCCGAAGCGGGCGTCGAGCTCCGCGCGGGAGATCCGGTCCGCCTCCTCGTCCGTCCACGGGCCGTGCACCTCGGCGACCAGGCCGAGTACCCCGCCGAGTCCCCGGCCGGTGTCCCAGGCCTCCAGGAGCTCCTTGATCGAGGCCAGGGTGTAGCCCCGGTCGAGGAGGTCGGCGATCTGCCGGAGCCGCGCGAGGTGCGCGTCCCCGTACACGTTCGACCTGCCCCGCCGCTCCGGGCGGGGCAGCAGCCCGCGGTCCTGGTAGGCGCGGATCGTCCGGACCGTGGCCCCGCTGTGATGGGCGAGATCCTCGATCCGGTACTCCGGCTGTGCTGACTGCTCGGACAAACCCGCTCCCACCGACCGCTCGCTCCACCCCGCCGCCGCGGGGCCCTCCTGCAGGGGACCGATCGTACGACCGCCGCTCGCGCCCTAGGCCCCGTCGTCGAACTCCCGTCTGCCCCGGGGCCGCCCTTCGGGCGACGCCGGGAGTGTGAGGACAGGGCCTAGGCCGGCGGCTGCCACCGCGCGAAGGCCCGCAGCGTCCCCGGGCTGAGCCGGGACAGGAAGTGCGCGCCCCGTGCCTCGGGTGTCACCGGGACGACCGCCCGGTTGTGCAGGACCGCCCCCAGGATCGCGTCCGCGACCTTCTCCGGCGGGAAGTTCCGCAGGCCGTACAGCCGGGACGCCTTCCGCTGGCGCCGCCTCTCCTCCGCCTCGTCGCTGACCCCCGCGAACCGGGCGGTCGCCGTGATGTTGGTGTTGACGATGCCGGGGCATATCGCGGACACCCCGATGCCCTGGTCGGCCAGCTCGGCACGCAGGCACTCGCTGAGCATCAGCACCGCCGCCTTCGACGTGCTGTACGCGGGCAGGGCCCGGGAGGGCTGGAACGCCGCGGCGGACGCGGTGTTGACGATGTGGCCGCCCTGGCCGCGCGCCGTCATCTGCGCGCCGAAGACCCGGGATCCGTGGATCACACCCCACAGATTGACGTCCAGGACCCGCTTCCACTCCTCGCTGGTCGTGTCGAAGAAGGAGCCGGTGAGTCCGATGCCCGCGTTGTTGACGAGGACGTCGACGATTCCGTACTCGCTCGCCACCTTGGCGGCGAGCTTCTCCATCGCCTGTTCGTCGGCGACGTCGACGGTCTCGCCCCAGGCTTCCGGTGCGCCGATCAGCCGGGCCATCTCGGCCGTGCGGACCGCGCCCTCGGTGTCCCGGTCGACGGCGACGACGCGGGCGCCGGCCTCGGCGAACGCGAAGGCGGTGGCCCGTCCGATGCCGCTGGCCGCCCCGGTCACCAGGACCAGCTGGCCGCCGAACCGCTCCGCGTAGGCCGGCTTGACGCCGCTCTTCGCCACCGCCGCCGCGACCGCCGCGGGCGCCCTGGTGGCCGGTTCCTCGTGGGTCCGGACGAACTCGCCGATCCAGGCCGACAGCTGGTCGGGCCGGGTGCGCGGCACCCAGTGCTTCGCCGGCAGCGTGCGCCGGGTGAGTTCCGGCACCCATTCACCCAGGTCGTCGTAGAGCCGCTCGGAGAGGAAGGCGTCTCCGGTCGGCGTGATCAGCTGCACGGGCGCGTGTGCGTACGCGTCGGGGCGCGGCCTGCCGAGGCGGGCCCGGACGTTGTCCCGGTAGAGCCAGGCGCCGTGCGCCGCGTCGCTCGGCAGCGAGGGGGTCGGGTAGTCACCGGCGGGGATCTTCTCGACGCGCTCCAGGATCTTCGGCCAGCGCTTGCCGAGCGGGCCGCGCCAGGCGAGCTCCGGCAGCACGGGTGTGTGCAGCATGTACACGTACCAGGACTTGGCGCCCTGGCCGAGGAGTTGGCCGACCCGGCGCGGGGTGGGCCGGGTCATCCGCCGCTTGATCCAGTGCCCGAAGTGGTCGAGGGAGGGCCCCGACATGGAGGTGAAGGAGGCGATCCGGCCCTCGGTGCGGGGGACGGTCACGAACTCCCAGGACTGCACCGAGCCCCAGTCGTGGCCGACGAGGTGGACCGGCCGGTCGGGGCTGACGGCGTCCGCGACCGCGAGGAAGTCGTCCGTCAGCTTCTCCAGGGTGAAGCCGCCGCGCAGCGGTGCCGGCGCCGTCGAGCGGCCGTGGCCGCGGATGTCGTAGAGGACGACGTGGAAGTCCTCGGCCAGCCGGGCGGCGACCTCCGTCCACACCTCCTTGGAGTCCGGGTAGCCGTGCACGAGCAGCACGGTGGGACGGCCTTCCTCGCCGAGTTCGGCGACACACAGCTCGACCCCGCCCGTACGGACCCAGCGCTCCCGCGCTCCGTTGAGCCCCGCCATCAGACCGCCCCCTCGTTCCATCGCCGCACGTGCGGCAGATCGTCGTCCAGCCAGAACGCGCTCTGCTCGGGGTCCCGGGAGTCGGTGACGACCAGGATCTCCTCGAACTTCGCGCCCGTCCCCCGGAATCCGAGGTGCGGCTCGACCGCCCACAGGCCGGGCTGCGGCGGGTGGTCGGAGAACGTGTACGGCGACCAGAGCGGCGACCAGCCGTCCCGGTGCCCGTGCAGGGCGTCGCTCGCGAGGCCCTTGAGCGCCTGCGTGCCGAAGCCGAAGACGGTCGGCGACCAGCGGCGCTCCTTCACCCGGTCGATCTTGTGGGCGATGACGCCGAAGGGATAGGCCCGGTGCCGGTTCGCGTACCCCTGGCGGACCATGAGCCGGTCCACGTCCTGGTAGATCTCGCGGAGCGTGCGGCGCTCGCGCACCTCGCGCAGGATCAGCTCGCGGTGGTCCCGGAGATCGGCGAGCAGCTTGTCGTGCAGGGGATCGAGCCCCAGGCAGCCGCTGTAGCCGATGTCGGCCGTGTACCCCTTGAACACCGGGGCCATGTCGAGGATGAACGGCATCCCCGGCTCCAGGCGCCGGTTGGTCGGGAAGAACTGCAGCGGGATCTTGAAGTCGACGAAGGCGGTGCGGTCCCCGAACCAGGCGAACGGCCGGTGGAACCAGTCCCGCACCCCCCGCTCGTACAGCCACTCGCGCTGCATCCGCGCGGCCTCGCGCTCGGTCACCCCCGGCTTCAGCTGGGCCGCGACGGCCTCCGCGCACTCGTAGGAGAGCCGCTGTACGTCCCTGAACCCCCGTAGCTCCGCGGAGAGTTCGCCTGTCATCGCTGAGGCCATGCCACCCGCCGTCCCGTGTGAGCGCCCGACTGCGCTACGCGTCCGTAACTTGACACCGATGAATGTGACAATGCTCGGCGGCTGCGTCAAGGGGTCGGACGACGCCCTGTGGAAAAGCGGCCGTCTCGTCCCACCCCGAGCAGCCGCAGGCCTGTGGAAAAAGACTTTCGTCGCGAGCTCCCCTACTGGCTTGTACTCCTCTGGTCGGACAAGGATCGAGCCGTTGGGCTGACGACCGCTGTGGCGCAGGCCACTACCGTCGAAGGCGTGACTGTGATCGCGACCGAAAGCCTCAGCAAGCGGTTCCCCCGGGTGACCGCTCTTGACCGGCTCTCCCTGGACATCGGGCCCGGTGTGACCGGACTCGTGGGTGCCAACGGAGCCGGCAAGTCCACCATGATCAAAATCCTGCTCGGGCTCGCCCCCGCCACGGAGGGCACCGCCCAGGTCCTCGGCATGGACGTCCGTACGCACGGCGCGGAGATCCGTGAGCGCGTGGGCTACATGCCCGAGCACGACTGCCTCCCGCCGGACGTCTCGGCCACCGAGTTCGTCGTCCACATGGCGCGGATGTCCGGGCTGCCCGCGACCGCCGCCCGCGAGCGGACCGCGGACACGCTGCGGCACGTCGGTCTGTACGAGGAGCGGTACCGCCCGATGGGCGGCTACTCGACGGGCATGAAGCAGCGCGTGAAGCTCGCCCAGGCCCTGGTCCACGACCCGAAGCTGGTCCTCCTGGACGAGCCGACGAACGGTCTGGACCCGGTCGGGCGGGACGAGATGCTGGGACTGATCCGCCGGGTCTGGACCGACTTCGGCATCTCCGTCCTCGTCACCTCGCACCTCCTCGGTGAGCTGGAGCGCACCTGCGACCACGTCGTCGTCATCGACGGCGGCCGCCTCCTCCGCTCCAGCTCCACCAGCGACTTCACCCGGACGACGACGACCCTCGCCGTCGAGGTCACCGACTCCGACGTGCACACCGACGGCACGGCGGCCCTCCGCGCCGCCCTCACCGCCGCGGGTGTCACGCTCCACGCGGGCGTGGAGGAGGGCCTGCCCGGCGCCGGCCACATCCTCCTGCTGGAGGCCGCCGGAGAGGAGACGTACGACCTCGTGCGGGACACCGTCGCCGACCTCGGCCTCGGTCTCGTCCGCATGGAGCAGCGCCGCCACCACATCGCCGAGGTCTTCAAGCCCGAGGCGACCCAGCACGAGGAGGTGCCGGCCCGATGAGCACCCAGATCCCGCAGCCCTCCCAGGCCGCTCCCGACACGACCCGCATCCACAACATCGGCTACCGCTCCTACGACGGCCCGCGTCTCGGCCGGGCGTACGCGCGCAGGTCGCTGTTCTCGCAGTCCCTGCGCGGCGCGTACGGCCTCGGCCGCAGCGCCAAGTCCAAGGTGCTGCCGATGCTTCTCTTCGGAGTGATGTGCGTACCCGCGCTGATCATCGTCGCGGTCGCGGTCGTCACCAAGCAGTCCAAGCTGTCGATCGAGTACACGCAGTACGCGATCTTCCTCCAGGTCGTCATCGGCATCTACCTGGCCTCCCAGGCGCCGCAGTCGGTCTCCCGCGACCTCCGGTTCCGGACCGTTCCGCTCTACTTCTCCCGGCCGATCGAGCGCGCGGACTACGTGCTCGCCAAGTTCGGCGCGATGGCCTCGGCGCTCTTCCTGCTGACCGCGGTCCCCCTCCTGATCCTCTGGATCGGCTCCCTGCTCGCCAAGATGGACTTCGGCACCCAGACGCAGATGTTCGGCCAGGGACTGGTCTCCGTGGCCCTGCTCTCCCTGCTGTTCGGCGGCGTCGGACTGGTCATGGCGGCGCTCACCCCGCGCCGCGGCTTCGGTGTCGCCGCCGTGATCGGCGCGCTGACGATCTCGTACGGAGCGGTCTCCACGCTCCAGGGCATCGCGTACGGCACGGACAACCTCGGCGCCATCTCCTGGCTCGGCCTGTTCTCGCCGATCACGCTGATCGACGGCGTGCAGACCGCCTTCCTCGGCGCCCCCTCCTCCTTCCCCGGAGGCGAGGGACCGGGCGCCGGTGTCGGCGCGGTCTATCTGCTGGTCGTCCTCGCGCTCGTCGCCGGCTCGTACGGCACCCTGATGCGCCGCTACCGAAAGGTCGGGCTGTGACCGCCCTCCCGTCGCCCGCCACCACCCCTCTAAGGAATGGGCTGCGCCCATGAGCATCCTCTCCATCGACCACGTCTCCCGCTGGTTCGGAAACGTCGTGGCCGTGAACGACGTCACGATGACGGTGGGACCGGGTGTCACCGGCCTCCTCGGGCCGAACGGCGCGGGCAAGTCCACCCTGATCAACATGATGGGCGGCTTCCTCGACCCCTCCACCGGCAGCGTCACCCTCGACGGGCAGACGGTCTGGGGGAACGAGTCGGTCTACCGCGAGATCGGCGTCGTGCCCGAGCGGGAGGCGATGTACGACTTCCTCACCGGCCGCGAGTTCGTCGTGGCGAACGCGGAACTGCAGGGCCTCGGCGCCGAGGAGGCCCGGCAGGCCCTGGCCACGGTCGAGATGGAGTACGCGCAGGACCGCAAGATCTCCACGTACAGCAAGGGCATGCGCCAGCGCGTGAAGATGGCCTCGGCCCTCGTGCACAACCCGTCGGTGCTGCTCCTTGACGAGCCGTTCAACGGCATGGACCCGCGCCAGCGCATGCAGCTGATGGACCTGCTGCGGCAGATGGGCGCGGACGGCCGCACGGTGCTGTTCTCCTCGCACATCCTGGAGGAGGTCGAGCAGCTCGCCTCCCACATCGAGGTGATCGTGGCCGGGCGCCACGCCGCCTCCGGAGACTTCCGCAAGATCCGCCGGCTGATGACGGACCGGCCGCACCGCTACCTGGTCCGCTCCAGCGACGACCGGGCACTCGCCGCGGCGCTGATCGCCGACCCGTCCACGGCCGGCATCGAGGTCGACCACGTGGAGGGCGGACTGCGCATCCAGGCGGTGGACTTCGGTCGGTTCACCGAGCTGCTGCCGAAGGTCGCGCGTGAGCGGGGGATCCGTCTGCTGACGGTCTCGCCCTCGGACGAGTCCCTCGAATCGGTCTTCTCATACCTCGTCGCGGCCTGAAAGGAGCCTGACCGATGTACAACCCCACAGTCGCCCGGCTCACCTACCGGGCTCTCCTCGGCCGCCGCCGGGCCCTGATCCTCTTCCTGCTGCCCGCCATGCTGCTCCTCATCGCCGCGGCGGTGCGCGCCTTCAACGGCGCGGACGACCAGGTCGCGGCCGATGTCCTCGGCGGCTTCGCGCTGGCCACGATGGTCCCGCTGATCGGTGTGATCGCCGGGACGGGCGCGATCGGACCCGAGATCGACGACGGCTCGATCGTCTATCTGCTGTCCAAGCCGGTGAAGCGGCCCTCGATCATCTTCACGAAGCTGATCGTCGCGATCGCGGTGACGATGGTCTTCTCGGCGGTACCGACGTTCATCGCCGGCTTCATCCTCAACGGCAACGGCCAGCAGGTGGCCGTGGCGTACACGGTGGCGGCGCTGGTGGCCTCCATCGCGTACAGCGCGCTGTTCCTGCTGCTCGGCACGATCAGCCGGCACGCGGTGGTCATCGGCCTGGTCTACGCCCTGGTGTGGGAGGCCCTGTTCGGCTCCCTGATCGAGGGGGCGCGCACCCTGAGCGTCCAGCAGTGGGCGCTCGCCCTCGCCGAGAAGGTCACCGGCGACGGACTGGTCACCTCGGAGGTCGGCCTCACCACGGCGGTCGTGCTCCTCTCCGCGGTCACGATCGTGGCGACCTGGTTCGCCGGCTTCAAGCTCCGCACGCTGAAGCTGGCGGGCGAGGAGTAGAAGCGGACACGGAAGCGGTACGGCTCCGAGGCCGGGAGCCCCACCCCGGAGCCGCACCGCAACCCCCCTCCCCTCACACCGTCCGATCCCGGGCGGCGAAGAGCCCCACGGTGAGGGCCGCCGCGCAGACGCCGAGGACCACGCAGATCGGCAGCGTCCAGGAGCCGGTGGCCTGGTGCAGGGCGCCGGCCGCGAGAGGGCCGGCGGCGGCGAGCAGATAGCCGACCGTCTGGGCCATCCCGGACAGCCGGGCGGCGGTCACCGCGTCCCCGGAGCGCAGCACGATCAGGGTCAGGGCGAGACCGACCGCCCCGCCCTGGCCGACCCCGAGCACCGCCGACCAGAGCCAGGCACCCTCCACCGGCGCCACCATCAGACCGGCGTAACCGGCCGCGACCAGCGTGGTGACCAGCACGATCAGCGGACGCTGGCTCCGCATCCGGCCGGCGAGCAGCGGGACCACGAACGCGCCCGCGACCTGGATCAGGTTGTTGAAGGCAAAGACGACACCGGCCGTGGAACGGCTCATCCCGTGGTCGGTGAAGATCGTCGGCATCCAGGCGATCAGCACGTACGACCACAGCGACTGCAGGCCCATGAAGAGCGTCACCTGCCAGGCGAGTGCCGAGCGCCAGACGCTCACCTGGCGGGCGCCGGCGGCCGGCACGGCCCGTACCTCGTGACCCGTGCGGCCCCGGGCGATCAGCACCTGGGGCAGCCAGGCGACCGCGGCGACCACGGCGAGCAGGGACCAGAAGCCGAGCGAGCCCTCCCAGCCGCCGCCGAGCGCCTTCTCCAGCGGCACCGCGGCCGCCGCCGCGACCGTCGCACCGGCGATCATCGCGCCCGTGTAGACCGAGGTCATGGCCGCGGCCCGGTCCGGGAAGTCCCGCTTGATCAGGCCCGGCATCAGCACGTTGAGCAGGGCGATCGCGGTGCCGACGAGGATGCCGCCGCCATACAGCGCGTACACGGAGGGCAGCACGCGCGCGAGGATGCCGACGGCGAGCAGCAGCAGGGCCGCGAGCAGGACGCGTTCGGCGCCGAAGCGGCGCCCCAGCCAGGGCGCGACCAGCGCGCCCACGCCGAGGAACAGCACCGGTACCGAGGTCACCAGCGAACTCGCCGTCGAGGAGAGCCCGAAGGCCCCGGATATCTCGCCTACCAGCGGCGCCACGCTCGCGAGCGCGGCCCGCATGTTCAGCGAGGCCAGCACGATCCCAACCAGGAGCAGCGCCGGACGCGCGAGGAGCGCCCGCCGCGCCGCCGCCCCGGCGGCCGACGCCGCGACCCCGGCCTCCGCGTCGACGAGCACGGGCGGCGGTACGGGCGAGGGCGCGGCGGATCCCGCCGTACGGGTCTCCGCGCTCATCGGGCGTCCTCCGTCAGTGCCGCGACGGTCTCCATCGGGACCCGCAGCAGTTCGCGGGCCTGGCGCTCGGCCGCCTCCGGGTCGCCCGCCTCGATCGCCGTGACCAGGGCCTCGTGGGCGTCGATGTCGACCGGCGGCATCTCCCGGTCGCCGAGGGCCTCCACGAGCACCTCGTGCACCTGGGCGGAGAAGAAGCGGTAGACCTCGACGAAGGCCGCGTTGTGGGTGGCGCCGACGACCGCGAGGTGGAAGGCGAGGTCGGCGTCCGCGTCCCGGTCGCCCTCCTCGCGCAGGGTGGTGAGGGCGGCCCGGAGCCGCAGCAGGTCGTGGGTGTCCCGCCGGGCCGCCGCGAGCCGCGCCGCCTCGGCCTCCAGGGCGACCCGGAGTTCGAGGACGTCGGCCGCGCCCGCGTGCCGTACCCCGCGCAGCACGGCCGCCGGATCGGCGGTCGACCTGACGAAGGTGCCGTTGCCCTGACGGGATTCGAGCAGGCCCGCGTGGACCAGGACCCTGACCGCCTCGCGGACGGTGTTGCGGCCCACACCGAGCTGCTGGGCGAGCTCGTGCTCGGTCGGGATGCGGTCGCCGACCGCCCACTCGCCGTCCGCGAGCTGTGTCCGCAGCTGGTCCACCACGGAGTCCACCAGCGAGGTCCGCCCCGTCGCCCTGAGTGCCATGCCGTTCCGACCTCTCCATTTGCCCGGTTGCCCGGTCATCCTACAACTGACTGCGGGCGGGCCACCGGACTACTGTGGGCCCGTACGCGGACCGAACACCCTCACCACCCTCGGGAGTCAGTCATGTCAGACCGCTTCGACGTCGTCGTACTCGGAGCTGGCCCCGGCGGCTACGTCGCCGCCATCCGCGCCGCCCAGCTGGGCAAGCGGGTCGCGGTCGTCGAGGAGAAGTACTGGGGCGGTGTCTGCCTGAACGTCGGCTGCATCCCCACCAAGGCACTGCTGCGCAACGCGGAACTGGCCCACATCTTCAACCACGAGGCCAAGACCTTCGGCATCAAGGTGGACGGCACCGTCTCCTTCGACTACACCGAGGCGTTCCGCCGCAGCCGCTCGGTCGCGGACGGCCGCGTCAAGGGCGTCCACTTCCTCATGAAGAAGAACAAGATCACCGAGTTCGACGGCCGGGGAACCTTCCTCGACGCGAACACCCTCCAGGTCGCCAAGTCCGACGGCACCTCGGAGACGATCCAGTTCGACCACTGCATCATCGCCACCGGCGCCACCCCCCGCCTGCTCCCGGGCACCGCCCGCAGCGAGCGCGTCGTGTCGTACGAGGAGCAGATCCTCGCCGAGGACGCCCCGCAGTCGATCGTCATCGCCGGCGCCGGCGCGATCGGCATCGAGTTCGCGTACGTCCTCAACAACTACGGCACCAAGGTCACGATCGTCGAGTTCCTCGACCGGATCGCGCCGCTGGAGGACGAAGAGGTCTCCAAGGAGCTGGCGAAGCAGTACCGCAAGCTCGGCATCGACGTCCTGACCTCGACCCGCGTCGAGGCCATCGACGAGTCCGGCCCGCAGGTCCGCGTCACCGTCACCGGCAAGGACGGCGTCCAGAAGGTCCTGGAGGCCGACAAGGTCCTCCAGGCCATCGGCTTCGCCCCGAACGTCACCGGCTACGGCCTGGAGGCCACCGGCGTCGCTCTCACCGAGCGCGGTGCGATCGACGTCGACGGCCGCTGCCGCACCTCCGTGCCGCACATCTACGCCATCGGTGACGTCACCGCGAAGCTGATGCTCGCGCACACCGCCGAGGCCATGGGCGTCATCGCCGCCGAGACCATCGGGGACGCGGAGACCATGGAGCTCGACTACCCGATGATCCCGCGCGCGACCTACTGCCAGCCGCAGATCGCCAGCTTCGGCTGGACCGAGGCGCAGGCCCGCGAGAAGGGCTTCGACGTCAAGGTCGCCAAGTTCCCCTTCGTGGCGAACGGCAAGGCGCACGGTCTCGGCGACGCCACCGGCTTCGTCAAGATCATCGCGGACGGGACGCACGGCGAGATCATCGGCGCCCACCTGATCGGCCCCGACGTCACCGAGCTGCTCCCCGAGCTGACCCTGGCGCAGCAGTGGGACCTCACCGTCCACGAGGTCGCGCGGAACGTCCACGCGCACCCGACGCTGGGCGAGGCCGTGAAGGAAGCGATCCACGGCATCGCCGGACACATGATCAATTTCTGAGACTTCCAGAGGTTTCCAGAGGTTTCCGCCGGTTCGGGGTGATAGGCACGGACATGTGCCTCCCGAGACCCTCCCGGGTGGCGAACCGTCCCGACCGATCAGGTCGTGGGTGCGTTCGTCACCCGGTACGCATCTCTGGCTCGCGGTCATCGCGATCACCAGCCTCGTCATCGCGCTGTCCCCCCAAGGCCTCGACAGCTACCTGCTGCACCGCAACAGCAGCAATCTCCACCAGCTGTCCCACCATCCGCTGCGCGCCCTGCTCGGCAGCGCGTTCTGGATCGAGAACCCGGCCGACCTGCTCCTGTACGCGGCGCTGTTCGAGCTGATCCACGCGCCCGTGGAGCGATGGCTCGGCACGGCGAAATGGCTCTTCGTCGTCGCCACGGCCCATATCGCGGCCACTCTGATCAGCCAGCAGGTCGTCCTCGTGGCCATCCGCCTCCACGACGTGCCGCGCAGCATGGCGCATGTCGTCGACATCGGGGTCAGCTACGGTCTCGCCGCCTCGGCGGGCATCCTCACGTACCGGCTCGCCCGCCCCTGGCGCTGGCTCTACCTCGTGGGAGTGGTGGCCTTCTTCGTCGTACCGCTGCTCACCGACCGCACGTACACCGACCTCGGGCACGCGATCTCCCTGGCCATCGGCCTCGCCTGCTACCCGCTCACCCGCGGAAAACCGGTCGCCCCCGAACGGGGGCCCGGCGCACACTAGTTGTACGGGGGACACGGGGGATCTCCCGAAAAGAGGGGGCGGCCGCTTCGAGCGCGTGGACCAGGTCCACGCGAGGCCGCCCCTTCTCTTTTCCCCGCGGCCGCTCGGACCGGCGGCACATGGCAGCCGGTCAGAGCGACGGCACCGCAGCAGCCGGTCAGACCGACAGCAGGCGCTCCAGGACGACGGCGATGCCGTCCTCCTCGTTCGAGGTGGTGACCTCGTCCGCCACCGCGCGGAGTTCGTCGTGCGCGTTGCCCATGGCCACGCCGTGGGCCGCCCAGCCGAACATCGGGATGTCGTTGGGCATGTCGCCGAAGGCGATCGTCTCCGCCGCCTTCACCCCCAGCCGGCGCGCCGCCAGCGAGAGGCCGGTGGCCTTGCTCAGGCCGAGCGGCAGGATCTCCACCACACCGGGCCCCGCCATGACGACGTCCACGAGACCGCCGACCGTGGCACGGGCGGCGCGGGTCAGTTCGTCGTCCGACAGCGTCGGGTGCTGGAGGTAGAGCTTGGTCAGCGGCGCCGCCCACAGCTCCGCCGGGTCCTCGTACGGCACGTACGGCAGCGGTCCCGGGTGCGGCCGGTAGCCGGGGCCCATCAGGACCTCGCCCTCCAGGCCGTCCCGGCTCGCGGCCAGCGCCAGCGGGCCGACCTCCGCCTCGATCTTCGAGAGGGCGAGCCCCGCGAGCTGCCGGTCCAGGGTCAGCGAGGTGAGCAGCCGGTGCTCACCCGCGTGGTAGACCTGCGCGCCCTGCCCGCACACCGCGATCCCCTCGTAGCCGAGGTCGTCCAGGATGTGCCGGGTCCAGGGCACCGCCCGGCCGGTGACGACGATGTGCGCGGCGCCCGCCTCCGTGGCGGCGGCGAGCGCGTCCCGCGTGCGGGCCGAGACGGACTCGTCGGCGCGCAGCAGCGTGCCGTCGAGATCCGTCGCGACCAGGCGGTAGGGGAAGGGGCTCACTTGGCGATCGGCTCCAGGACCTCACGGCCGCCCAGGTAGGGCCGCAGCATCTCCGGGACGCGCACGGAACCGTCGGGCAGCTGGTGGTTCTCCAGGATCGCCACGATCGTGCGCGGTACGGCGCACAGCGTGCCGTTCAGGGTGGCGAGCGGCTGCACCGTCTTCTTGCCGCCCTGCTCGTCGCGCATGCGGACGGAGAGACGGCGGGCCTGGAAGCTGTCGCAGTTCGAGGCCGAGGTCAGCTCGCGGTACTTGCCCTGGGTCGGGATCCACGCCTCGCAGTCGAACTTGCGGGAGGCGGAGGCACCGAGGTCACCGGTGGCGACGTCGATGACCTGGAACGGCAGCTCCAGACCGGTCAGCCACTGCTTCTCCCACTCCAGGAGCCGCTTGTGCTCGGCCTCGGCGTCCTCCGGCGCGACGTACGAGAACATCTCGACCTTGTCGAACTGGTGGACGCGGAAGATGCCGCGGGTGTCCTTGCCGTACGTGCCGGCCTCGCGGCGGAAGCAGGGCGAGAAGCCGGCGTACCGCAGGGGCAGCTTGTCCGCGTCGATGATCTCGTCCATGTGGTACGCCGCGAGGGGCACCTCGGACGTGCCGACGAGGTAGTAGTCGTCCTTCTCCAGGTGGTACACGTTCTCCGCGGCCTGGCCGAGGAAGCCGGTGCCCTCCATGGCGCGCGGACGGACGAGCGCCGGGGTCAGCATGGGGATGAAGCCGGCCTCGGTGGCCTGCGCGATCGCCGCGTTGACCAGGGCGAGCTCCAGGAGGGCGCCCACGCCGGTCAGGTAGTAGAAGCGCGAGCCGGAGACCTTGGCACCGCGCTCGACGTCGATGGCGCCGAGCGCCTCGCCGAGCTCCAGGTGGTCCTTGGGCTCGAAGCCCTCGGCGGCGAAGTCGCGGATGGTGCCGTGCGTCTCGAGGACGACGAAGTCCTCCTCGCCGCCGACCGGGACGTCGGTGTGGACGATGTTCCCGAGCTGGAGCAGCAGCTGCTTGGCCGTCTCGTCGGCCTCGTTCTGCTCGGCCTCGGCGGCCTTGACGTCGGTCTTGAGCTGTTCGGCCTTCAGGAGGAGCTCGGCGCGCTCCTCCGGGGTGGCCCTGGGGATCAGCTTGCCGAGCGCCTTCTGCTCGGATCGGAGCTCGTCGAAGCGGACGCCGGACGACCTGCGCCGCTCATCGGCGGAGAGCAGGGCGTCGACGAGCGCGACGTCCTCTCCACGGGCGCGCTGGGAGGCGCGAACACGGTCGGGGTCCTCACGGAGCAGGCGAAGGTCAATCACCCCACCAGGCTACCGGTGCCCGTTCGCCCGCCCCCACCGGATAACGTCACGCGTGTTGTCACGCATGACGTTATGCCCGAATTGATACCTGTGAGAATGCCGGGAGCCGGGCCCTGCATTTAGTTATCCACAGGCTGTGCGGAAGATCTGTGGACTACGGGGAAGATCGCGTGGATTTCCCGCCCCGACCCTGGGAATTCCGTGACCAAACACCATTGAGGCACTCATTTGGGTGGGAATTGCTCGCTCCAAAGAGTTGGTCGAGCGAACCGTGCTGACGAGGGCTTCTTCCCCGTGCTGTGGACAGTCGGGTGGGGTCGAGGAGTGGCTAGGGCGATTTGTCGACCTTGTCGGGGCGCGCTGTCGACTTGTCCCCAGGTCGAGCCCAGAGCCTGTGGATAACTGCTGTGGGAAAGTGAAAATACGCAGGTAGGACTAGTGGTTCGCACCTGTGGACGAACGCTCCCGTCGTCGGGACCGTTCGGTCACCATCGGGTCAGGCCCGACCGTCCTGGGCCCTCGCCAGCCAGTCGGAGGCCGCCATGAACTCCCCGTCCGAGGTGCCGCGCCGCAGCGCCGCCACGTCCTCGACCGCGACGCCCGCCCTCGGGTACGAGCCGAGGAAGCGCACCTTGGGGCAGATCCGCTTGAGCCCCATCAGCGCCTCGCCCACCCGCCGGTCCGAGATATGGCCCTCGGCGTCCACGGCGAAGCAGTAGTTCCCGATCCCCGCCCCCGTGGGCCGGGACTGGATCAGCATCAGGTTCACCCCGCGCACCGCGAATTCCTGGAGCAGTTCGAGGAGGGCACCCGGATGATCGTCACCCAGCCACAGCACCACCGAGGTCTTGTCCGCGCCGGTCGGCGCCGCCGGCCGGGCCGGCCTGCCCACCAGGACGAACCGGGTCTCGGCGTTCTCCGCGTCGTGGATCTCGGTGACCAGCGCCTCGAGGCCGTACGTCACCGCCGCGAACTCCCCCGCGAAAGCGGCGTCGAAGCGGCCCTCCTGCACCAGCCGGGCCCCGTCCGCGTTGGACGCGGCCGACTCCCACAGCGCCTCGGGCAGGTGCGCCCGCAGCCAGTTCCGGACCTGAGGCTGGGCCACCGGGTGGCCCGTCACGGTCTTGATGTCCGACAGCTTGGTCCCCGGCCGCACGAGCAGCGCGAAGGCGATCGGCAGGAGTACCTCGCGGTAGATCATCAGCGGCTCGCCGGAGGCCAGCTCGTCGAGGGTCGCGGTCACCCCGCCCTCGACCGAGTTCTCGATCGGGACGAGAGCGGCGGCGGCCTCCCCGTTCCGTACGGCGTCGAGCGCGGCCGGGACCGAGACCATGGGGACGAGTTCCCTCGTCGCGGCCTCGGGCAGCGTACGCAGCGCGGCCTCCGTGAAGGTGCCCTCGGGGCCGAGATACGTGTACCGGGTGGCGGACATACCGTCACCCTAATGGGCCCCGGGGCCGCGGGCGGCCCGCCCGGCGGGACGCGCGTGCCCGCCGGCGGCCGACCCGGCGGGTCAGGACTCCAGGAGCCGCTGTCCCACGTACTCGCCCTCGGCGGGACCGCCCGGGACCGCGTAGAGGCCGCTCGCCTCGTGACGGATGAACGCGGACAGCGCGTCGCCCCGGTCGAGCTTGCGCTGCACGGGCACGAAGCCCCGCAGCGGGTCGGCCTGCCAGCAGACGAAGAGGAGACCGGCGTCCGGTGTCCCGTCGGGAGCGATCCCGTCGTGGAAGGAGAACGGCCTGCGCAGCATCGCCGCCCCGCCGTTCTGTTCGGGGGCGGAGATACGGGAGTGGGCGTTGTCCGGGATGACCGTCGCCCCGTCCGGACCGCGCTTGTCCAGGTCGAGCTCGGAGGTCTCACTGCCGCCGGTGAGCGGGGCCCCGTCGGACTTCCGCCGCCCGATCACCTTCTCCTGCCGGTCGAGCGGCAGCTTCTCCCAGTCGTCGAGCAGCATCCGGATCCGGCGCACCACCGCGTACGAGCCACCGGCCATCCACTCCGTCGCGGCCCCGGTGCCCGCGGGGACGAAGATCCGCCGGTCGAAGTCGGGGTCGGTGACCTTCGGATTGCCCGTGCCGTCGATCTGGCCCATCAGGTTGCGGGCCGTCATCGGCCTCGCGGTCGCACCGGCCGAGCGGTTGAAGCCGTTCATCTGCCAGCGCACCCGGGCCGCGTCGCCCGCGTCCTTCTGGAGGGCGCGCAGCGCGTGGAAGGCGACGAGCGCGTCGTCGGCGCCGATCTGCACCCACAGATCGCCCTCCGAGCGCCGCGCGTCCAGCGCGTCTGCGGAGAAGGCGGGCAGCGGGTCGAGCGCGGCGGGGCGGCGCGCGGTGAGCCCGGTCCTGTCGAAGAACGTACGGCCGAAGCCGAAGGTGACCGAAAGGGAGGACGGGCCCGCGTCGAGCGCCACGCCGGTGTCACCGGCCGGGGCCTTGCCCGCCATCAGTGCCTTCGCCGTCTCCGACCAGCGGCGCAGCAGGGCCATCGCCTCCTTGCGGCCGGCGCCCGGGGCGAGGTCGAAGGCGATCAGATGCCCCCGGGACTGCGAGGGCGTGGTGATGCCCGCCTGATGTTTCCCGTGAAACATCACCTCGGTCGAACCGACCGTGGTCAGCGGCGGGGTGCCGTCGGTGCCGGCCCCGTCGGTGGTGCCGTCGGCCGAGCCGGCCGTGGTGACGCCGACGCCGCCTGCCGCGCCGATGACGAGTCCGGCGGCGCCCGCCGCGCCGACGGTGCCGAGCAGCCGACGCCGGGAGATCTCAAGAGTGTTGTTCTCGGTCAAGGATCAGCCGATCTTCACGTTCTTCTCGATGGTGGTCTGGTCGATCTCGGACGTCCGGACGGTGACCTGGATCCGCCACTCCCCGGGCATCGGGATCTGGACGCCACTCGCGCTCCAGTGCCCGGTCTGGATCCTGTCCGGGGCGACGGGAAGCGGACCGACGTCCTTGGCCTCCAGCGTGAGGGCGACCTTGATCTCGGGCACGTCCAGCGGCTTTCCGTTGGGCCGTTCGACAAAGAGGTGCAGCGCGTTGGCGCCGGTACGGCCGGGGTCGAGGCTGAGCCGGACGATTCCCTTGCCGTCGACGCCGCCGGTGTCGAAGGGCAGCCGGATGTCGACGGGCCGGTCGGGCACGGCGGCCGGGCCGGACGCGGCGGTGCCGCCCCGCCCCGCCTCCTCCTCGGTGCGGCCGGGCTCGGTCGAGGTGAGCACGGTGGTGACGGCGAGGAGTACGACGGCGACGGCGGCCTCGGTCAGCACCGAGCGGCGCAGACCGGCCCGCTCGGGGTCGGCGTCCCGCTCCCGCTTGCGCCGCGCGGTGGCGACGGCGGCCCGCTGCCGGGCGAGCTGAGCGGCCCGCCGCGGGTCGGTGGCCTCGGTGGTCGCGGTGGTCGCGGTGGTCGCGGTGCTCCCCGCGCTCTCCCCGGCCTCGGCCTCTTCTGCCTCCGAGTTCTCCTGGGCCTCGGCCTCGGCCTCTTCTGCCTCGGCCTCCTCGGCCGGCTTCGGGTCGGCGAGGCGCTGTGTCCAGCGGCGCGAAATCCAGGCGATGCCGATGAGGACGCACATCAGGCCGACCTTGACGAGCAGCAGCTGCCCGTAGCGGGTCCCGGTCAGCGCGGACCAGGAGCCGACCTGGCGCCAGGACTGGTAGAGCCCGGTGGCCGCGAGGACGGCCACGGAGCCGAAGGCCACCTTGGAGAAGCGCTCGATCGCCGAGCGGTCGACGGACGGCGCCTTGTAGAGGGAGACGAGCAGCACCGTGAGACCGCCGAGCCAGGCGGCGACGGCCAGCAGGTGCAGGATGTCGACGGGCATGGCGATCCCGGGCTGGATACCCGTCGAGGCGTGCTCGGCCAGGGCCCAGGTACCGGCGATTCCGGCGGCGACGACGGTGCCGCCGAGGCCGAGCCCGAAAGCGAGGTCCTTCTTCTCCTTCGGGTCGGTCCGCCGGGCGTAGGCACCGAAGAGGACGGCCACGAAGAGCGCGGCCGCGCCGAGCAGCAGCAGCCGGGAGGTGAGGGCGGCGCCGGTCTTCGTCTCCAGGACGGACTTCAGACCCGCCAGGTCGAAGGCGTCGGAGAGTTCACCGGAGCCGGTGTACGGGTTGCGCAGCAGCAGCATGACGAGGGTGGCGCCGGTGAGGGTCAGCCAGCCCCGGACTACGGTCTGCTGGACGGGGCGGACGCTCGCGCCGCGCGGCCAGCAGGCCAGGACGAAGGCACCGCCGCCGACGAGGACGGCGAACCCGGCGTACGAGACGTAGCGCGCGATGCCGTAGAGGGTGCCGACGAGACCGCCGCCGGCCGCCCGGTCGGGCAGGGCGACGGATGTCGTGGAGGGGGCGCCGATGGAGAAGGTGAAGGCACCGGAGATGGGATGGCTGTCGGCCGAGACGGTCTGCCAGGCCACGGTGTACGTGCCGTCGGGCAGCCCGGCCCGGAGCGCCACCCCGTAGCGGACGATCGAGCCGCTGCAGAGGTCGAGTATCTCGCCGGTGTCGGCCCGCCGGCCCGCCGGGTCGAGGACCCGGATCGAGTCGGCGCTCATGGCGACCTGTTCGGAGAAGGTGAGGTTGACCTCCTTGGGAGCGGTGGCGACCACCGCCCCGTCCTTCGGATCGCTTCCGGTCAGCGCCGCGTGCGCGGACGCGGGGGCGGCGCCGGCGAGCAGCGTGCCGAGCAGCGCGGCCGCGAGTATCAGCAGCCGGGCCAGGGCGGTACCGAGGCGCGGGGCGGTGGTTGTCATCTTCCGGTTCACTCCGTCAGTTCTGTGAGAACTCCGTCAACGCGCTCAGTGCTGCTGCGGGTTGTGGTTGGCGGCTTCGACGGGAAGGTCGACCTTGATCGGGTCGGACTTCTCGAAGTGGAGCTCGATGCTGACCTTCTCGCCCTGCTTGGGCTTCTTCTTCAGCTCCATGAACATGATGTGGTTGCCACCGCGGGCGAGCTTCAACTCCCCGTTCGCGGGGATGTCGAAGGACTTCACCTCCTGCATCTTCTGGTTCTTCGTCTCGTGGATCGTGACGTCGTCCGAGAGGGCGCTGGTGACCGAGGTGAGCTTGTCCGCGGTGCCGCTGTCGTTCTTGATGGTGAGGAAGCCGCCGGCCATGTCCATCACCGGCTGCGGCATGAACGCGCCGCTGACCTTCAGATCGGGCTTCCCGTCCTCGGACGCTTCGGACGAGGACGAGCACCCGGTCAGCGCGAGCGCGGCGGCGAGCGCCACGGCGGCGGACAGGGTGGTGGTGCGGCGGTTCACGGGTTCTCCCCCTTGATGAGCTTCGGCAGATCCTTGGCGTAGTCGTCGACGCTGGTGTCCTCGCCGTACAGGACATAGCCCTGGTCGGTCGTCGGCGAGAAGGCGATCACCTGTGCGCCGTGCATGGAGACGACCTTGCCGTTCTCCTTCTTCGGCGGGTCGATGCCGATGCCGATCTGCCGCGCCCCCGCCTGGATGGTGGAGAACGAGCCGGTGAGACCGGTGAAGGAGGGGTCGCCCGCGGCGGGCAGCCACTTGGCCAGCTCGGCCGGGGTGTCCCGCTCGGGGTCGGTGGTGACGAAGACGACCTGGAGCTTGTCCTGGTCGGCCTTGGGGAGCTGCTTCTTGGCGATGGCGATGTTGCTCATCGTCATGGGGCAGACGTCGGGGCAGTGCGTGTAGCCGAAGTAGATGAGCGTCGGCTTGCCCTTGGTCCGCTCCCGCAGGTCGTACTTCTGGCCCTTGGTGTCGGTGAGGACGAGGCCGGGCTTGGTGAACGGCCGGTCGAGGACGGTCGCGGCCTTGGTGGTGTCGTCACCGCCGGAGACCACGGCGACCGAGCCCGAGCCGCCGGCCGAGGGCTTGCCGTCGTCGCCGCCGAGGCCGACGGCGGCGGTGATGCCGATCGCGGCGACGATCGCGACCGCGGCGACGATCAGCGGGGTGCGGCGCCCGGGACGGGCGGGGCCGTCCTCGGGCTTCGGAGAGGGTGTCTTCTCTGCGGACATGCTGGTTCTTTCCGGATTCGCTGGTGGAGTGCGGCCGTCAGGCCGAGCGGCGGCGACCGGCGAGGACACCGAACGCGACGCCGGCGATGCCGACGAGGATGCCGATGACGCCGAGGATCCGGGCCGTGGTGTCGGAGGAGTCGGCCGAGGCCGTCTCCTTCTTCTCGTCGGCCTTGTCGTCGTGGCCGTCCTTCTCGTCGTGCCCGGCCTTCTCGTCCGTCGCGGTGGAGGCCGAGGCGGACGGGGCGGCGGCGCCGCCGTGGTGGTCGGCGGAGGCGGCGGAGAGCTTCAGGACGGGGGCGGGGTTCTGCGGCTCCTCAGCGCCCTCCTTCTGCTCCTCGATCCAGCGCACGACCTCCTTGTTGTCGTACGTCTGGATCGCCTTGAGGACCAGCTGGTCGGTGTCCTCGGGCAGCTGGCCGAGGGAGAGCGGGAACTGCTGGAACTGGCCGGGGCCGATCTTCGAACCGTCGGCGGTCCACGTCACCTTGGAGACGGCCTCGTTGATCGTCTTGCCGTGCAGCTCCAGCGGCTTGCTGAGCTTGCTCTTGGTCACCTCGGCCTTCCAGCCGGGGACGGGCTGCGGCATGACGGAGGCCAGCGGGTGGTCGAGCGGGAAGTTGACCTCGAGCTTCACGGTGGAGGCGTTGTCGCGCTCGTTCGGGACCTTGATGTTGACGGTCGCGTAGCCGCCCTTGGCGGCCTCGCCCTGCGGCTGCACGCTCACGTGCGCGAACGCCGTGCCGGACAGCAGCACGACGGAGGAGAGGGCGATGCCGCCGGCGAGGGCGACCCGGGTGGCGGAGAGGCGGGAGGAGACACGGGAAACGGTCATGGCAGAAGACACTCCAGCTCGGAGAGGAGGACGAGGGAGTCCGGCGCGCCGGGGGACGGACCCCGGACCGGCGTGCGGACGAGCACGGCCCCGCTCCCTGTGAGCGGTCCGTGTCAGGCTGCGAGGACGCAGTCGGCGGCCGGCGGGCCCCGCCTGATCACCGTGTGCAGGAGTGCCTCCGCCACCGGTGGCGGCGAGGAGTCGAAGGCCGTGCGGACCGTCCGCCGCGGCCCCGCGCCGGGCGCCGCCGCGAGGCCGTTGAGCAGCGCCCGTACGAGCCGGAGCGCGGCCCGCAGCGAGCGGACGAGGGCGCACTCGGCGAGCTCCGTCGCGCCCTGCTCGGAGAGTTCCACGAGACGGCGCAGGGCCCGGTCGCCGCGGCGCAGCAGCCAGCCCGTGGCCACGGCGGCCAGCAGATGGCCGAGGAGCATGGGCAGACCGGGCAGCAGTTCACCGGCGGGCGCGGTCGCCGTGGCGGCCGTGTGCCCGAGGTGGGCGTGGGCAGCGGACTGCGCGGTGGCCGGGTCGAGCCCGGCGTCGCGGATGACCCGGGTGGCGTCGGCGGAGGTGAGGGACGAGGTCCCCGCGCCGCAGACCAGCCGCGCCGCCATCCGTACGAGGGCGTCGTCGGCCTGGGCGCTCAGGCCGAGCTGGCGCTGGCCGAGGCCGAAGAGGGCGTGCAGACCGAGCTGGCCGCCGGCGAGGGCAGCGACGACGAAGCCGAGCGAGCGTTCCCGTCCGGCGAAGAGGACCGTGATGCCGAAGACGCCGAGGAATCCGGCGAGCAGCGTCCACAGGGCGATGCCCGCACAGGCGGCGATGGCGTGCCCGAGCGCGGACAGCACGACGCAGACCGCGGTGAACACCGCGGCCCTCAGCAGCCGTGGAGCGAGCGCGGGGGCATTCATGGCGGGCCCATCATCGCACCACGGGCCCCACCGATATGAGGCAGGTCCAGAAGGTCGTTCTTGGGGCTCTTGCGGGTCTTCGAGGTGACATACACCGGCGCACGGGCCCGGTGCATCCGCCGATCGAGCGCTCTTGACGCGTCCGTGCGCTTACGAAGGGGTCTGTCCGGCAATAGGTATCGGTATGTCGAGCCGCTGCCGGGAGGCTGGAGCATGAGCATCTGGTGGTCACTCCATCTGCGGCGCGAAGCCGCGAGCGTGCCTCTCGCCCGAAGGCTGCTGATGGGCACGATGGAGACGGCGGGTGTCGATCCCGACGTGTCGTACGAACTGTCGGTCGCGCTGACCGAAGCCTGCGCGAACGCGGTCGAGCACGGCGGTGACGGCCCGGACGGGCCGGGTGCGGCCGGCAGGGCCTATCGGGTGACGGCGTACCTGGACGGCGAGACCTGTCGTATCGAGGTGGCGGACTCGGGCCCCGGTTTCCCCGGTGCCGAGCTGCCCGCCGCGCCGTCGGACGCCGAGCACGGCCGGGGGCTGCGCCTCATCGAGGAGCTCGCGGACCATGTGCAGTTCGGCAACCGGTCGGGCCGGGGCGGCGCGGTGGTCAGCTTCGACAAGATCCTGAAGTGGAAGGACAGCCCTTCGCTGCTCCTCGCGTGAGTACGGGGAAGGGCCCCCGCCGGTCGGTCGGCGAGGGCCCTTCGGTTCCAACGTACGCGGAGGTCAGCCCTTCAGCGCGGCCATCCACGCCTCGACCTCGTCGGCGTGGCGCGGCAGCGCGTCCGAGAGGTTCCGGTTGCCGTCCTCGGTGACGAGGATGTCGTCCTCGATCCGGACGCCGATGCCGCGGTACTCCTCCGGCACGGTCAGGTCGTCGGCCTGGAAGTACAGACCCGGCTCGACGGTCAGGCACATGCCCGGCGCGAGGGTCGTGTCGACGTAGGCCTCGGTGCGCGCGGCGGCGCAGTCGTGGACGTCCATGCCGAGCATGTGACCGGTGCCGTGCAGGGTCCAGCGGCGCTGGAGGCCGAGCTCCAGGACGCGCTCGACCGGGCCTTCGACGAGGCCCCACTCGACGAGCTTCTCGGTGAGGACGCGCTGGGCGGCGTCGTGGAAGTCGCGGTAGGCGGCGCCGGGCTTCACCGCGGCGATGCCGGCCTCCTGCGCCTCGTACACGGCGTCGTAGATCTTGCGCTGGAGCTCGGTGTACCGGCCGTTGATCGGCAGGGTGCGGGTGATGTCCGCGGTGTAGAGCTCGGTGGTCTCCACGCCGGCGTCGAGCAGCAGCAGGTCGCCGGAGCGGACGTCGCCGTCGTTGCGCACCCAGTGCAGGGTGGTGGCGTGCGGGCCGGCGGCGCAGATGGAGCCGTAGCCGATGTCGTTGCCCTCGACGCGGGCGCGGAGGAAGAAGGTGCCCTCGATGTAGCGCTCGCTGGTGGCCTCGGCCTTGTCGAGGACCTTGACGACGTCCTCGAAGCCGCGGGCGGTGGAGGCGCAGGCCTTCTCCAGCTCGGCGACCTCGAAGGAGTCCTTGATGAGGCGGGCCTCGGAGAGGTAGACGCGGAGTTCCTCGTCGCGCTCGGCGGTGACCTTGTCGGTCAGCGCGGCCTCGATGCCGGCGTCGTGGCCGCGGACGTTGCGGACGGGGCCGGTGGCCTCGCGCAGCGCCTCGGCCAGCTCGCGGACGTCCTTCGCGGGGACGCCGAGGAGCTGCTCGGCCTCGGTGAGGGAGTGGCGGCGGCCGACCCACAGCTCGCCCTGGCCGTCCAGCCAGAACTCGCCGTTCTCGCGGTCGGAGCGCGGCAGCAGGTAGATCGTCGCCTCGTGGCCGCTCTTCGTCGGCTCCAGGACCAGGACGCCGTCCTGGGTCTGGTCGCCGGTGAGGTACGCGTACTCGGTGGAGGCGCGGAAGGCGTACTCGGTGTCGTTCGACCGGGTCTTCAGCTTGCCGGCCGGGATGACCAGGCGCTCGCCCGGGAAGCGGGCGGACAGCGCCGCGCGGCGCTCGGCGGTCCTGTCGGCCTGGGCGATCGGCTCGAGGCCGCGCAGCTCGGTGTCGGCCCAGCCGGACTTCATGTTCTCGGCCAGCTCGTCGGAGACGCCCGGGTACAGGCCGTTCTTCCGCTGCTTGATCGCCTGTTCCTCAGTCTCTTCCGGGGTCTCCGGCGTGAGCTCCTCGGCCACGGGTCTGCCTCCTCTTGGTACGACACTGAACCCCCACCATCGTACGGTCGTACGGAAGGGGGCCCAGGGCCGGAAGACCCATTACCGGAATATCACGCTCCGCTTACGTGTGCCCACGCGGGCGGCCGCCCCGTGCCGCTCAGTCGAAGCGGGCGGCGAGCAGGACCACGTCCTCCCCGTCCACGGCGGTGTCGAGACCCTCGGGCAGCATGGTCCGCAGGACGTGGTCGGCGACGGCGCCCGGGTCGCCCCGGTCCGCCCTCGGCACGCTCGACGCCGCCGCGTGGAGCCGGGCGAAGGCCCGGTCCATCGCGTCGCCGGTACGGCGAAGCAAACCGTCGGTGTAGAGAAGCACCGTTTCTCCGGGCTCCGGGGACAGCTCCACACTCGGTGCCTCCCAGCAGGACAGCATCCCGAGCGGGGCCGAGAGCGAGGTCTCGACGAACTCGGTGCGCCGCTCGCCGATGACCAGCGGCGGCGCGTGTCCGGCGCCGGCGAGGACGATCCGGCGCCGCGCCGGTTCGGCGTACGCGAAGAGCGCGGTCGCCGAGCGGGCCGGTTCGGTGAGCCGGAGCAGGAGCTCCAGGTCGGAGAGGACGGCGACGGGGTCCTCGCCCTCCATCACCGCGTACGCGCGCAGGGAGGCGCGCAGCCGCCCCATGGCCGCGAGCGCGCTCGGTCCGGTGCCGGAGACCGAGCCGACGGCGAGACCGAGGGCGCCCTCGGGCAGCGGAAGCGCGTCGTACCAGTCGCCGCCGCCCCGGGGGCCGGTGCGGTGGCGGGCGGCGAGCTGGACGCCGAGGACGCGGGGGAGGCGGCTGGGGAGCAGCTCCTCGGCGATGGTCGCGACCTGCACGCGGGCGCGCTCGACTTGCAGGAGCCGGGCCACGTGCTCGGTGGCGAAGCGGCCGTAGAGCCCGATGAGGTGGCGCTGGCGGTCGGTGGGCTCGGCGGGCTCGTCGTAGAGCCAGACGGCGGCGCCGAGCCGGCCGGCCTCCTCGGTGGCGAGCGGGAGGGCGTAGCTGGCGGCGTAGCCGAGGCGGGCGGCGACCTCGCGGTGGCGCGGGTCGAGGCCTTCCTCGGTGCGGACGTCGCGGATGGCGATCGGGTCGGGGACCCGCTCCGGGTGGACCGGATCGGGGAGGACGTCGAGCAGGCGGCCGTAGCTGCTGGTGCCGCGCGGGACGGTCTCGATCGTGCCGAGGTCCGCGTGGGCGAGGCCGAGGCCGATGGTGGAGGCGGGGCCGAGCCCGTCGGCCGGTTCGAGGACGGCCATGCCGCGGCGGGCTCCGACGAGGGCGGCGCCGGCGCCGAGCACCTCGCGGAGGGCCTCGTCGAGGGAGGCGGTCCTGATGAGGCGCTCGGTGAGTTCGTGGAAAGTGGTGAGGTCGGAGACCCAGGTGGCGAGCCGGTCCTGGATCAGCGCTCCCGGTGGGGAGACCGGATCGGAGGGTGCTGCCGCCGCGGGGACCCCGGGGAGGGGCGCCGTAGTGTGCGGGGGCCCGGGAACCGTGGAATCGATTCCGGCCACTTTCGGCATGTGTGGGGCGCTCATGTCAGTCGGCTTTCCGACCGGTGCGTTTGACGCCATAGCATCGCAAACCCCCATGTCATTCTGAGCCGCTCGATGCATCCACATGTACACGCACAAGAGGAACGATGTCCAGCATTGTCCCCACGGGACTTGTGGTGTCCGTGAGGTCGTGCGCGAGGGTTGAAGTCCTGGCTAAGTTGGCCGAAAATTGTCCCCGGTGTGCACCTTTTGCGGTCGACTGGCGTCGTTTGAAAGCGCGTCATTCCGAGCGTGCTGGGTACGTAATCGGTGACAGGCAGGGGCAGTTGGAGCTGCCCCGGAACGCGACGCGGAACCCCGGCGTCTTACATGCCGCAGGCCGCAGCCCGTCACCGAGTGGCGGGGAACGTGTTCTGACCCGCCCCTGGTGCTGACCTGGCTCCACCTCGTTCTGACCTGGCTCCACCTGGTACTGAACCGCTCCATCTGGTTTCCACGTGGTTCCACCTGGTTCCGGCACGGCCGGCCCCGCTCCGACAGGGGCCACCACCCCGCCGACCCGGTACGCGCTGATACGCACGGTGAAGTGTCCCGCACATGGTGTGATGTGGATTCGGCGTTCAACGGAAAGGAACGAGCGCTCATGCGCGAGATCCTCGGAAGGCGACGCAGGCTCCGGTTCCGGCGCAAGGCGAGGACCGCCCGGCTCGACGCGGTGGTCGCCTTCGCCGTCGAATGGGACTGGCCCGTCCTGCCGGGAGCGGGCCTGAGAGCGACGACCCGCACGTCCGCGGGAGCCGCGTGCTCCTGCCCCGACCCCGAGTGCGTGGTGCCCGGCGCGCACCCCTACGACCCCGGACTGCTCGCGGCCACCACCGACGAGCGGATGATCCGCTGGTGGTGGACCCGGCGCCCGGACGCCCCGGTGGTGCTCGCCACCGGCGGCGGCGCGCCCTGCGCGGTCAGCCTGCCCGCGGTCGCGGGAGCGCGGGCGCTCGCCGCGCTCGACGCCATGGGCATGCGGCTCGGCCCGGTGGTCGCGACCCCGACGCGCTGGTCGATCCTCGTGGCCCCGTACGGCCTCGAACGGCTCGGCGAGCTGCTGTACGCGAAGGACAGCGTCCCCAGCTCGCTGCGCTTCCATGGAGAGGGCGGCTATCTGCTCCTGCCGCCCTCGGTCGCCGGGACCGGACAGGTCCGCTGGGAGCGGGCCCCGCTCGCGGGCTCGGCCCGGCCGTGGCTGCCGGACGTGGAGGCGGTGGTCGACGCTCTCGTGGAGGCGAGCACGAGCACACCGGGCGGCGGGAGCCGGCTGGCGTACTGAGGGCGGTACTTGGGGCGGCGGTACTGGTGGCGGCACCGGTAGTGGCACTGGCACTGGCACCGGTGGCACCGGCGCGGCGGGACGCCCTTCACCCGAACGGGTGTGTCCTGGTCCGACTTGTACGGGAAACGGGCGCGCGGCCCACCGCGCGCCCGCCGGCCGCCGCTATGTTCACCCCACCGTTCAAGATCTCCAGCCGAGCAGGAGCAGGTGGGGCGCATGGGTCCGGTGAACCTCCGCGTGGTCGGACTCGGCGCCGCCGTCACGGTCGCCGTCCTGCTGCCGCTGGTCGCGATGGCGGGGCCGACGGGGGAGCCCGTGGCGAGGGGGTCCGCACGGCCGGCGGACGGGTCCGCACGGCCGGCGGGTGCGGCCGATGCCGGCGACGCGAAACCCGGGGACCTGCTGAAGGGGATCGGCGTCGGCCCCCGTACGGAGCCCGGCACCGACACCGCCGCCTCCGGCAGCGACCCGGCTGCCTCCGCCGTCGACCCGGCCACCCCGATCTCCCCCCGCACTCCCGCCACCCCCGTCACTCCCCGTAACGCCCCCACCGCTCAGGCGTCCCCGGAGCGGGTCACGAACTGTGGGCCGGAACTCGCCTCTCCCGAAGGGGTCGAGGCGCAGACCTGCGTCCTGGCGGAGGGTCCCGACACCTGGGGGCGTACGTACTACCGGAACGCGACCGGCCAGAATCTCGACGCGTTTCTGACCCTCATGGCGCCCGGTGGGCGGACCGTTCAGGTCCGCTGCCCGGTCGCCGCGCAGGACGAACCGGGAACCTGTGAAACACCCAGGGAGCGCGGCCTGGGGGTGGCCACGGCCTATACGGCGGTAGCGGAATTCGCGGGCACCGGCGAGGGGGGCAACACCCCGCTGCTGCTGCGGGCGGGCAGCAACACGGCGGACAGCGAAGGAAGTTGAGCGTCGACGCCCCGGACCTGCCGGAGGCGGACATGGAAAGGCCCGATCGCTGGCGACGGGGGATGCACCAGCGACCGGGCTTCCAGAACGGTAACAAGAGATCTGCTGTTCGCAAATTCGATCTCGGTTATTCGGACAGGGATTTACCCGTCCGCAGACCGGGTTGTGGCGGAAGTCACCGACTGGTCGGTCTGTCAGTCACCGATACCACGCGGGGTATCAGCTGAGAGTCACCTGACGGTTCGTGAGGCCGCCACGCGCGCGCCGCTCCTCCGCGGTGAGCGGAGCGTCGGAGGCGAGCGCCTCGGCCAGCCGCTCGGCGAACTCGGCGGCCGGCTTCTCGCACTCCTCGGCGGTCATCGAGGTCGGCAGGTCCCAGACCGGCACCATGAGTCCGTGCGCGCGGAACGAACCGACGAGGCGGGTGTCCGCGCCGATGGAGGTACCGCCGGCCGCCTGGAGGCGGGCCAGCGCGTCGAGAAGCTTCTCCTCCGGGTACGGCATGACCCAGCGCAGGTGGTTCTTGTCCGGGGTCTCGCACCAGTACGCCGAGTCGACGCTCGCCAGCTTCACGGTCGGGATCGCGGCCGCGTTGGCCCGCTCCAGGGAGGCGGCGACCTCCGGGTCGGCGCCGTCCGAGGACTGCGGGATCCAGAACTCGAAGCCCGAGTGGACCTCGGGGGCGAACGCGGCGTCCGCGTCCAGCAGGTCCTGCAGACGCGGGCCCTCGGCCGGGACGCGGCGCGGCGGGACCGGGTTGCCCGGCTCGGTCTCCAGGGCGCGCTGGAGAGTGTCGGCGAGGTCGCGGGCGAGGTCGCCGGAGGTCGAGTCGTTCTGCAGGGCGAGCAGGACGGAGCCGTCGTCGCGGCGGAGCGCCGGCCACGCCATCGGCAGCACGGTCGCGAGCGTCACGGAGGGAACGCCCTCCGGGAGCCCGCCCTTGAGGGTGAGCGGCACGGTGGCGGCGGGCACCAGCTCGCGCAGCGCGACCCAGTCGCACTCGCCGGCCAGGCCCTCGAAGGGGCGCTGGACGAGCTCGGTCACGGCGTGCGCGGCGGCCCGGCCGTGACACGCCTTGTAGCGGCGGCCCGAACCGCACGGGCACGGCTCGCGCGCCCCGACGACCGGGATCTCCCCGTTCGTGACCTGTGCCTGACCGGTCTTGCCGGCCTTCGTCTGGGGGCGCTTCTTGGCCATGGTGTGGCTTTCTCCCGATCGCGGCGGTGCGGTGCTTGTTCCGGGCGCGAGCCTAGCCGCACCGCGCACCGACGCCCTTCAGGCGGGCCGCTGCCCCTGGGAGGGGGCGCGGCCACCGGGCGCCGTGCGGGCCCGGATTCGCCGTGTGCGCCCCGGCCGCCGGTCGCCGATCACCGGCCGCCGGGATCGCGAGTCCGTGGTCGGGATCCTCGTACGGCGCCGGGATCGCGCGTCGTCCGTGGTCGGGATCCTCGTACGACGCCGACCCAGCCGTCCTACGACGTCGACCCAGCCGTCGTACGACGTCAATCCAGGTCGTCGTACGCGTCCAGGATGTCGAAGCGGGAGCCGCCGCCGACGCGGGACGCGAAGTCCTCGCGGCGGTGGCCCTCGGTCACCACCACCCAGACCGTGACCTCGCCGGTCGCGCTGTCCCGTACACCCCAGTCCTGGGCCAGCGCGCTGATGATGTTCAGCCCGCGGCCGCCCCGTGCGGTGACCGACGGCGTCGCCGGAACGGGCCGGGTCGGACCGCCTCCGTCCGTGACCTCGACCCTGAGGCCGCCCGCCGGGTCCACCCGCCAGGCCGCCCGTACATCCCCGTCGCCCCGATCCGCGTGCCCCAGCGGCCTGCCGTACCGGCAGGCGTTGCTGAGCAACTCGGAAAGGATCAGCACCGCGTCGTCGACGACCGAATCGGACACCCCGCTGCGGTACAGCTCGTCCCGCATCCGGTGTCTCGCCTCACCCACGCCCGCAGGGCCATGGGGTACGGCCATGCTCGACGACGTGGGCACCTCCTGTGCCACCACCAACGCCACCCCCGAGACCTCCTTTGCCCCACGCCACCGTGTGAATGCCCCAATGGCCTGGACCGGAAACCGGCCAGTCCGTGTGCGATGAGGCACTCGTGACGATCGCGTACGCGCGGAACGCGCCGGTGCACTCCCTGTAAGCCCTGTGAAGCTTTGTGGCGCAAGGGAAAGAGGGGGCTGGAGTCGCTGAAATCCTCAGTCGCGGCGCAGCTGGGCGAGCACCTGCTTGGGGCGGTTGGTGATGATCGCGTCCACGCCGAGACGCTCGCAGAGCTCGACGTCCTCCGCCTCGTCCACGGTCCAGACGTGGACCTGGTGCCCGGCCTTCTGGAGCCGCAGGATCACGGCCGGGTGGTGGCGGACGATCCGGATCGAGGGCCCGGCGATGCGCGCGCCCGCGGGGAGCCGTCCGTCGCGCAGCCGCGGCGAGACGAACTGGGCGAGGGAGACGGTGGGGAGCGTCGGCGACGCGGTGGCGATCCGGAGCAGGGAGCGGGCCGAGAAGCTCATGACGCGTACGGGGGATTCGGCGGGGGACGCGGGCGCGTCCAGGCCGAAACGCTTGAGGAGCTGGAGCAGCCGCTCCTCGACCTGGCCCGCCCAGCGAGTGGGGTGTTTGGTCTCGATGGCCAGCTCGACCCGGCGCCCGGCGTCGGAGATCAGCTCGAGGAGCCGCTCCAGGGTGAGCACGGAGGTGTACCCGGGGTCGCCCCAGTCGGGGCTCTCGCCGGAGTCGTCGCGGCCCTTCCAGACGCCGAAGTCGAGGGCGGCGAGATCGGCGAGTTCCAGGGCGGATACGGCGCCGCGGCCGTTCGACGTGCGGTCGACGCGGCGGTCGTGGACGCAGACGAGATGGCCGTCGGCGGTGAGCCTGACGTCGCACTCCAGGGCGTCGGCGCCGTCCTCGATGGCCTTCACATAGGCGGCCAGGGTGTGTTCCGGTGCGTCCTCGGAGGCTCCACGGTGGGCGACGACCTGGAGGGGGACGCTGTTCGGGTGCTGCCGTGCGTGAGTCACGGCGTCATGGTGCCATTGGCGGGGCGGAGCGGGCACACCGGAAGGTGTCCGTTCTGTCCGTATATAAAGGGAGGGGGGTGAACGCACAGCTCCGCCTTACAGCGGCCTGACGTCCTGTGGGAAAAGCTGGTGCAGCACCCTGGATCCCGTAGGTGACCAGTAGGTACCACCACCCCACCCCGCGCAGTCAACGAGGAGAGCGAGCTGTGAGCACCGAGAACGAGGGCACGGCGGTACCGGCGGACCACCCGGCTGCCCCGTCGACTCCGTCCACCCCTGCGACCCCTCCGACCCCTCCGACGACGCCCTCGGCGTCGACGCCGGCCCCCGCGTCCGCCCCAGAGCCGACCCCCGCGCCGGCCCAGGAGCCGACCCCCGCGCCGACTCCCGAGCCCGCGCCGGCCCCCGTGCCCGCCCCCGCCGCGGGAGCCGGCTGGCCGCCGCCCCCGCCGACCGTGCCCGCCTGGGGCGCCCCGCTGCCGCCCGCGCCCGCGGCGCCCCGTCGGCGGACCGGCGGCCTGGTGGCGGCGGTCCTGGTCGCGGCGCTCGTCGCCGGCGGCATCGGCGGTGGCATCGGCTACTGGGCCGCCCAGCGCGGTGACGACGGCGTCAGCTCCACGACGGTCTCCTCGGGCGAGGCCCCGGCGTCGTTCAAGCGCGAACCCGGCACGGTCGCCGCGGTCGCCGCGAAGGCGCTGCCGAGCGTGGTCACCATCCAGGCGAAGTCGGGCGGTTCGCAGGGCGAGAGCGAGGGCGGTACGGGCACGGGCTTCGTGTACGACCAGGAGGGCCACATCGTCACCAACAACCACGTGGTGGCGTCGGCGGCGGACGGCGGCACGCTCTCCGTGACGTTCCCGGACGGCAAGTCGTACGACGCGGAGGTCGTCGGCCGGGCCGAGGGCTACGACGTGGCCGTACTGAAGCTCACGAACGCGCCGAAGGGGCTGAAGCCGCTGCCGCTCGGCGACTCCGAGAAGGTGGCGGTCGGCGACTCGACGATCGCGATCGGTGCGCCCTTCGGCCTGTCGAACACGGTGACGACGGGCATCATCAGCGCCAAGAACCGACCGGTCGCGTCGGGCGACGGTTCGGGCGGCAGCAACTCGTACATGAGCGCGCTGCAGACGGACGCGTCGATCAACCCGGGCAACTCGGGCGGTCCGCTGCTCGACGCGAGCGGCGCGGTCATCGGCATCAACTCGGCGATCCAGTCCACCGGCAGCGGCTTCGGCCAGTCCCAGGCGGGCTCGATCGGCCTGGGCTTCGCGATCCCCGTGAACCAGGCGAAGAACGTGGCCCAGCAGCTGATCAGGACGGGCAAGCCGGTGTACCCGGTGATCGGTGCGACGGTGAACATGCAGGAGCAGGGCGAGGGCGCGACGATCGCCTCCCAGGGCTCGGGCGGCACCCCCTCGGTGACCCCCGACGGCCCGGCGGCGAAGGCGGGCCTGAAGGCCGGTGACGTGATCACCGGCTTCGGCGACCACCAGATCGACAGCGGCCCCTCCCTGATCAGCGAGATCTGGACCCACAAGCCGGGCGACCAGGTCGAGATCACCTACGAGCGCGACGGCAAGACCTCCACGGCCACGGTCACCCTCGGCGAACGCACCGGCGACAGCTGACCGGCTAGGCTGTCCCCCGCGCCGCACGTGGACACACCACCGGCGCGGGGTGGGTTGCCCGAGCGGCCTAAGGGAACGGTCTTGAAAACCGTCGAGGCAGCGATGTCTCCGTGGGTTCAAATCCCACACCCACCGCAGTGGACCGGCGAAAGCGCTGGTCGGAAGGGGTGCTCCGGATGCCGGAGCGCCCCTTCGTCGTGTGCGGGGGCAGGGGGTCCGCGCGGGCGCCGCGGCCTTCCGGAGTGGCCCCCGGGCCCTTCCGGGCTCCCTCTGCGGATGCGGGACCCGAGTGGTGCCGTGATGCTGGAGGGGCTGGAACAGTGGCTAGGAGGGCCAGGATGTCTGTGTTCGACAAGCTCAAGGGAATGCTGAAGGGCCACGAGGATCAGGCCTCCAAGGGCGTCGACAAGGGCGGCGACTACGTCGACGGGAAGACGCAGAGCAAGTACAGCAGCCAGGTCGACACCGCCCAGGAGAAGCTCAAGGAGCAACTGGGAGGCACGGGTCAGCAGCCGGACTCTCCGCCCCAGCCTCCGCCGCAGCAGTAGCGCGAGACGCGAAGCGACCGTCAGGGGCGCCCCGGATCCGTATCCGGGGCGCCTTCTTCGGATGCGGCGGGGTGGGTGCCTCGGGGGATGCGGCGCGGTGGGTGCCTCGGGTTTCATGGGGTGTCGGAGAGACGGGGCCGGACGAAGGAGCGCTGTCGTGGTGCGGATCGTGCTCGTGCAGGGGGACATCACGGCCGAGGCCGCCGACGCGATCGTGAACGCCGCGAACTCCTCGCTGCTGGGCGGCGGCGGGGTCGACGGCGCCATCCACCGCAAGGGCGGTCCCGAGATCCTCGCCGCCTGCCAGGACCTGCGCCGCTCGCACTACGGCAAGGGGCTGGCCACCGGGCAGGCCGTGGCGACCACGGCGGGGCGGCTGCCGGCCCGGCACGTGATCCACACGGTGGGACCGGTCTGGTCGCGCGACGAGGACCGTTCGGAGCTGCTGGCCTCCTGCTACCGCGAATCCCTGCGGATCGCGGACGAGTCGGGTGACCGCACGGTCGCGTTCCCCGCCATCTCCACCGGGATCTACGGCTGGCCGCTCGACGACGGTGCCAGGATCGCCGTGCAGACCGTACGAGCCACCCCCACCGACGTGGAGGAAGTCCGCTTCGTCCTCTTCGACGCCCCGGCCTACGCGGCCTTCGAGGCGGCCGTGGGGGAGCGGGACGTTCCGTAGGTCGAACCTTCGTCTCGTTCTGCCTGTCCGTTCGGTTTCCGCGTGCCGGGGACGCGCCGTCGCGATCTTCCGGTGGGGAGATTGGCGGAAAATCTGCCGGAACGCTTCCTCCCTTGCGGCGTCCGGGCTGCCGCTGTCCTGAATGCCTGTCCCCCCGGCTGAGCTGGGCCTTTGCTCGATGCCGCCGGGTTTATCTGCTTGTCCTCACGCTTGCGGGGGAATCGGGCGCTCCGGGGTGGTTCGCCGGGGATTCGGTGGGCAACTCTGGATTCGCGACGTCGAGCACGAACGACCGGGGCGGTCGGCCAACTGCCCTGGACATGGCCGTACTTCAGAAGACTCCAGAAACCACAGAGCACTTCAGAGCACTTCAGAGCACGTCAGAGCACTTCAGAGCAGTTCCGTGCACAGCACCAGCTTTCAGTTCCCGGAGGAACAGACATGGCAAGCATCCGTACCGCCCGCATCCTCGCCGTCGCCGCCGCCCTGCCCCTCGCCGCCGCGCTCTTCACCGGGGTGGCCCAGGCCGACAACGGCGGGTTCGCGGACGACGGATCGAACACGAGCGTCGCCACGATCATCGGCAGCGGCGTGGGTGGGGACAACTTCGGCAACTCGACCACGACGCAGCAGGTGGCGACCGGTTCCGGTGCCTCCAACCAGAACAACACGGCCAGCGTGAACGGCTCCGCCTTCACCCACATCGCCCAGAACAACGCGGTGGTCAACTTCCACCCGTGGTGGTGACCGACCCGGCACGGCAGCCGGCCCGACGGGGGGCGTGACCGCGGTGTGAACGACGGCCTGCGCGCCGGTACTTCGGTACCGGCGCGCGGGCCGTCCTGCGTGTGCCGCCGGGTGCGCGGTCGGTCGCCGACCTTGACAGACGTCCTGAATCTGACGGACAGTCAGAAACCTCAGTCGTCCCACGGGAGGCCGTCGCCGTGCACCTCGCCCCGACCGAGCGGCAGCTACGGCTGCGCGCCGAACTCCGCGCGTACTTCCGGGACCTGATGCCCGAAGGCCCGCCGCCCGCCTCCGACACCGGCGCCCAGCGCCGGCTGCTCCGCCGGATCGGCGCCGACGGGCTCCTCGGCCTCGGCTGGCCCGAGGAGTACGGCGGTCAGGGCCGGGGTCCCGACGAGCAGTTCGTCTTCTTCGACGAGGCGTACCGCGCGGGTGCCCCCGTCTCGATGGTCACGCTCAACACCGTCGGCCCCACCCTCATGACCTACGGGACCCAGGAGCAGAAGGCCTACTTCCTGCCCCGGATCCTGCGCGGCGAGACCGTCTTCGCCATCGGGTACAGCGAGCCCGAGGCCGGCACGGACCTCGCCTCCCTCCGGACGCGCGCGGTCCGCGACGGTGAGTCCTGGCTGATCGACGGCCAGAAGATCTTCACCTCCAACGCCCAGAACGCCGACTGGATCTGGCTCGCCTGCCGCACCGACCCCGACGCGCCTCCGCACAAGGGCATCTCGATCGTCCTCGTCCCCACGGACGCCCCGGGCTTCTCCTGGACCCCGATCGCGACCGTGGGCGGGCTGACGACCACGGCCACCTACTACGACGGGATACGCGTCCCCGCCGGGAACCTCGTCGGGCCCGAGCACGGGGGCTGGGGGCTCATCACCGACCAGCTCAACCACGAGCGGGTCGCGCTCGCCGCGATCGGCATGCAGGCCGAGGACTTCTTCGCCGCGGTGCTCGACCGGGCCCGTACCCCCGATCCGGTGACGGGAAGGCGTCGCATTGACGAGCCGTGGGTGCGGATCCGGGCCGCCGAAGCCCATGCCCGGCTGGCCGCGACACGCCTGCTGAACTGGCGTCTGGTGGGAGACGTGGGGGCCGGACGGCTGGCCCCCGGCGACGCGAGCGGCGTGAAGTTCGTGGGAACCGAATCGGCGGTGGAGGTGTATCGAATATGTCAGGAGATCGCGGGTGGGTCGGGGACGGTGCGAGCGGGATCGCCGGGGGAGTTCGACGGCGGTGAGCTGGAGCGCATGAACCGGGCCGCGCAGATCAACACCTTCGGGGGAGGGGTGAGCGAGGTGCAGCGCGAGATCGTCGCGAGGATGCGGCTCGGCATGAAGGGGAGGGGTCGGCGATGACCCTCACACGGAGCCAGGACGGACCGGATCCGTCGCCGGACGGGCTGGAGTCGTCGTCGGACGGGCCGGATCCGTCGCCGGACAGGACAGACCCCTCGCCGGACAGGCCGGAGTCGTCGTCGGACGGGCTGTACGAGCGGCGGCTCGCGGGGTTCGCGGGGCGGTCCGCCGCGACGGCCGGCACCGGCAAGGACCCGGTCAACCTGCCCATGATCCGCCACTGGTGCGAGGCCATGGGGGACGACCATCCCGCCTACCGGGGGCCCGGCGCCGTCGCCCCGCCCACGATGCTCCAGGCCTGGACGATGGGCGGTCTCTCGGGGCACACGGACCGCTCCTCCGCCCACGAGGAGCTGTTCGCCCTCCTCGACGGGGCCGGATACACCTCGGTGGTCGCGACCGACTGCGAGCAGGAGTACCTGCGGCCGCTGCGGCCCGGCGACGAGATCAGCTTCGACACCGTCATCGAGTCCGTGTCGGCCCTCAAGACCACCAAGCTGGGGCCGGGGCACTTCGTCACCACCCGGACCGACGTCCGCGCCGGCGGGCAGCCGGCCGGCACCCACCGCTTCCGCATCCTCAAGTACGCGCCCGCCGCGCGCCCGCGC
Source organism: Streptomyces sp. NPDC088707 (assembly GCF_044752725.1). Taxonomy (NCBI): domain Bacteria; kingdom Bacillati; phylum Actinomycetota; class Actinomycetes; order Kitasatosporales; family Streptomycetaceae; genus Streptomyces; species Streptomyces sp. NPDC088707. Next base: position 544,749 of record NZ_JBIVLV010000003.1, read on the forward strand.
GGGCCGGAGCCCGGCCCCGGGGCCGGGGGGAAGCAGCCGGAGGGGAGCCGGTCGGCGGGAAAGCCGCCGGAGGCCCGCCGGCCCCGGCCCGTGGTCAACCGGGACAACGCCGGATTCTGGGAGGGCGTGGCCGCGCACCGGCTGCTCATCCAGCGCTGCGGCGACTGCGCCGCCCTCCGTCTCCCCTGGCTGCCGGGGTGCGCCGACTGCGGTTCGCCGGAGTGGGACACGGTCGAGGCGAGCGGCGCCGGGACGGTCTACTCGTACGTGGTGATGCACCACCCGTCCTTCCCGGCCTTCGACCCGCCGTACGCGGTCGGTCTCGTCGAACTCGCCGAGGGCGTACGGATGATCAGCAACGTGGTGGGCGTGCCGTACGACAAGGTGCGGATCGGGATGCCGGTGCGGCTGGAGTTCCTGCGCGTCGACGAGGAGCTGGAGCTTCCCGTCTTCCGCGCGGGAGGGGAGGACTGACATGGACTTCACCCCCACCGAGGAGCAGGAGGCCGCCCGTGAGCTGGCCGCCCGGATCTTCGCCGACCTCGCCACCCACGAGCGGCTCAGGGCGGCCGGCACCGGCAGCGACGCCGAGCTCTGGAAGGCCCTCTGCGCCGCCGGGCTGCCCGGCTCCGTCGAGGAGACCGGACTGCTCGGCCTGGTCCTCCTCCTGGAGGAGCAGGGACGCGTGACGGCCCAGGTGCCGTTCGCCGCGACCTGTGTGTACGGGATCCTCGCCGTCGTCCGGCACGGCACGGACGAGCAGCGCGCCCGGCTGCTGCCCGGCCTCCGCGACGGTACGACGGTGGTGACGGGGGCCTTCCCGGGCTCCGGCACCGTCACCTCGCGCGAGGGGAGGCTCAGCGGGGCCGTGGACTGGGTGCCGTGGCTCAGGGACGCCACCCATGTCCTCGTCCCCGACGCGGACCGTGCCCTCTGGCTGGTCCGCACCGAGGACGCGGCCCGGGTCGATCCCGTCGAGCTCACCGCACCCTGGTCCGCCGGCCGGCTCGTCCTCGACGGGGCGGCGGGGGAGCGGCTCGGGGAGGGCGCTGCCCATGCGGACGTGCTCGCCGCCGCCCGGGTCGCCTTCGCCGGGCTGCAGGCCGGGGTCTGCGCCGGGTCGCTGGCCAGGGCCGTGGAGTACACCTCCGTACGGGAGCAGTTCGGCCGCCCGCTCGCCACCCACCAGGCCGTGCAACTGCGGGCCGCGGACGCCCATATGGACACCGAGACCATCCGGGTCACCGCCTACGAGGCCGCCTGGCGCCACGACGAGGACCTGGACGCCCGCGGGGCGGCCCTGACCGCCGCCTGGTGGGCCTCCGAGGCGGGGAAGCGGGTCGTGCACGCCGGGCAGCATCTGCACGGCGGCATGGGCGCGGACCTCGACCACCCCGTGCACCGGCACTTCCTGTGGGGCAGGCAGCTCGACGCCCATCTCGGCTGCGGCACCGAACTCCTCGCCGAACTCGGCGACCTGCTCGCTGAAGGAGACCTGTCATGAAGCCCGGCACCGGGACCTTCGTCGAGCCGGGGGACGAGCTGCCGCCGCTGACGATCCCGATCACCCGCACCCTGATCGTCGCCGGGGCCGTCGCCTCCCGCGACTACCAGGACGTGCACCACGACGCCGAACTGGCCAGGGAGAAGGGCTCCCCGGACATCTTCATGAACATCCTCACGACCAACGGCCTCGTCGGCCGGTACATCACCGACCACTTCGGCCCCCGCGCCGTCCTCCGCGGGGTCGCCATCCGGCTCGGCGCCCCCAACCACCCCGGCGACACCATGGTGCTGACCGGCACGGTCACCGAGGTCGAGGGGGACACCGCACACGTCCGGGTCGTCGGTGCGAACGGGCTCGGGCACCACGTCACGGGGACGGTCACCGTGGAGGTGCCGCGATGAGTCTCCGTACCCGGGACGGCCTCGGCGGCCGGGCGGCCGTGGTGGGCATCGGGGCCACCGCGTTCTCCAAGGACTCGGGCCGCAGCGAGCTGTCGCTCGCCGCCGAGGCGGTGCGCGCGGCCCTCGACGACGCCGGGCTCGCCCCCGCCGACGTCGACGGCATGGTCACCTTCACGATGGACACCAACCCCGAGATCACCGTCGCCCAGGCGTCCGGCATCGGCGAGCTGTCCTTCTTCTCCCGCGTGCACTACGGCGGCGGGGCGGCGTGCGCCACCGTGCAGCAGGCGGCGCTCGCGGTCGCCACCGGCGTCGCGGAGGTCGTGGTCTGCTACCGGGCGTTCAACGAGCGCTCAGGGCGGCGCTTCGGCTCCGGGGTCCAGCAGCGCGAACCCTCCGCCGAGGGCGTCGCACTCGGCTGGCAGCTGCCCTTCGGGCTGCTCACCCCGGCCTCCTGGGTCGCGATGATCGCCCAGCGGTATCTGCACACCTACGGGCTGACCCCGGACGCCTTCGGCCATGTCGCCGTCACCGACCGCCGCCACGCCGCCCGCAACCCCGCCGCGTACTTCCACGGGAAGCCGATCACCCTCGCCGACCACGCCGCCTCGCGCTGGATCGTCGAGCCGCTCCGGCTCCTCGACTGCTGCCAGGAGACCGACGGCGGCCAGGCGATCGTCGTCACCTCCGTCGAGCGCGCCCGCGACCTGCGGTGCCCGCCGGCCGTGATCCTGGCGGCGGCACAGGGAGCCGGCCGGAAGCAGGAGGCGATGACCAGCTTCTACCGGGACGAGCTGACGGGGCTTCCGGAGATGGGGGTCGTGGCCCGGCAGCTCTGGCGGACCTCCGGCCTCGCGCCCGGCGAGATCGACGTGGGCATCCTCTACGACCACTTCACCCCGTTCGTGCTCATGCAGTTGGAGGAGTTCGGCTTCTGCGGTCCGGGGGAGGCGGCCGACTTCGTCGCGGCGGACGCGCTCCCGCTGAACACGCACGGGGGACAGCTCGGCGAGGCCTATCTGCACGGTATGAACGGCATAGCGGAGGCGGTACGGCAGCTCCGCGGGTCCTCCGTGAACCAGATACCCGGGGCGGAGCGGACCTTGGTCACGGCGGGCACGGGGGTTCCCACGTCCGGGTTGATCCTGGGCACGGACGGCTGAGGCGACGGCCTCAGCGGTGGCCGCCCGGGGCGGGCGGTTCTTCACTCGCGCCATGAGCACACACGCACCACGACCGGAGCCCACTCCCGCACGGGCATCCGCCCCCACTCCCCCGCCCGCTCCCGCAGGGGCGGCCTCAGAGCCCGCTCCCGCACGGGCGGCCTCAGCGGACCCGAGGCCGGCCCCGACCCCGCCCCCGACCCCGACTCCGCCGGCGACCCAGCCGCCGTCCGCGCCGACTCCCGGGGCGCGGGCCGGGGCCCGCACCTGGCGCCAGGTGCGGCTGCGGATCATGGTCGGGGCCGTCGTGGCGACGCTGGCCGGGGCGGCCCTGGCGGTCGCCCCCGAACCGGCGGTCGCCCCCGACCGCGCCCCGGCGGGTCCCACCCCCGCCGCCGGTCCCCTCGCCCCCGCCGCCCCGACCGCTCCCCTCGCCCCCGCCGCCCCGACCTCCGCGCCGGGCAGAGACGCGTCCGCCCCCGCCGCCCCGACCTCCGCGCCCGGCCGAGACGCGTCCGCCCCCGCCGCCCCGACCTCCGCGCCCGGCCGAGACGCGTCCGCCCCCGCCGCCCCGAGCTCCGCGCCCGGCGGAGTCGCCTCCGCCCCCGCGCTCGTGCACTACGTCGGGCAGGCCTTCGACACCTGTGAGGCGCCGTCCCTCACGGTGATGAGGGCCTGGAGCAGTTCGCCGTACGGGGCCGTCGGGATCTACTTCGGCGGACGGGGGCGTGGCTGCCCCACCCAGCGGGAGCTGACTCCCGCCTGGGTCGCCTCCGTCGATGCCATGGGCTGGCGGCTGCTGCCGCTGTTCGTGGGGTCCCAGGCGCCGTGTGTGAACGCCGTCGCCAAGCGGCCGTTCGCCATCGGCAGCAGCCCGGTGAGCCAGGGCACCCGGGAGGGGGGCGAGGCGGTACGGGCCGCGCAGGCTCTGGGGCTGGACGTGAGCAGCCCGCTCTACCTCGACATCGAGGCGTACGACCAGGACGACGCGGGCTGCGCGGCGACCACCCTCTCCTTCGTCCGCGCCTGGAACCGCGAGGTGCGTCGTCTCGGCTACGTGCCCGGGTACTACAGCAGCGCGGACACGGGCGTACGGGACATCGAGGCCGCGCGGCGGGCGGGGACGCAGGACCTGCCCGCCGTGATGTGGTTCGCGCGCTGGCTGGGGCGGCCCGCGCTGTACACCGAGCCGGTGCTGCAGCCGGAGGCCTGGACACCGCACGCCCGGATCCACCAGTACGCGGGCAATGTCAGCGAGGCGTACGGCGGCCGCCGCCTCGACCTCGACCGGAACGCGATGGACGCGCCCGTCGCGCGGGTCGTCCCCGCGGCCACTCGCGGGGACGGGACCACCGACGCTGCCCGGCTTTCCGAGGCGGTACCCCCCGTCCCCCGACCCTGAGGTCGCCCCGAGGGTTCTCCACCCAGAGGAGGTCGGGCCGTCCCCGCCCCTACAACCTGAGGCGGACCGCGGGTCGGGACCTGGGGCCGATCCGCCGGGCGCCCCTCCCCTCATAGCGTGGAGTCATGACTCCGCCACCCTCTGGCCCCGTCTGCGCCGGTGCCTCGCAGTACGCGTCGTACTCGACCTTCTCGTCGTACGTACGGGCGCGTGGGCCCGTGCTCCTGCGCACCGCGCGCTCCCTGACCGCCAACCCCTGCGACGCCGAGGACCTGCTGCAGACCGCGCTGGCCAAGACGTTCGTCGCCTGGGAGCGCATCGAGGACCACCGCGCCCTGGACGGTTACGTCCGCCGTGCGCTGCTGAACACCCGCACGTCGCAGTGGCGCAAGCGCAAGGTCGACGAGTTCGCCTGCGACGAGCTGCCGGAGCCCTCCGGTGTCCCGGAGCCGGACCCGGCCGAACGGCAGGTGCTGCACGACGCGATGTGGCGTGCGGTGCTGAAGCTGCCCGAGCGGCAGCGCCAGATGGTCGTTCTCAGGTACTACGAGGATCTCAGCGAGGCCCAGACCGCCGAGGTCCTGGGGGTGTCCGTCGGCACCGTGAAGAGCGCGGTGTCGAGGGCGCTCGGCAAGCTCCGCGAGGACCCGGAACTGACCCCCGTCCGATAGGGGGCGCGGCGAAGGCGGGCAGCGGGCGGGCACCGAGCACGCAGCAACCGACCAGCAAGCGGGAGAAATCCTCCGCAATCGGCACAGTGTGCCACTCGTGCCAGTGATCACTGGCATTTTCCGTACTCTCGGGTAGTGACATACCGAGCGGTACGTGCGCAGAATCGCCACACCCTTTCTGCCACGTAGCGCCCACCGGGAGGACGCCCCGTGTACAGCACCATGCAGGACGTACAGCTGACCGTGAGCCGCATTCTCAAGCACGGAATGACGATTCACGGAAAGTCGATCATCACCACCTGGACGGGCGAGCCCGAGCCGCAGCGCCGCACGTTCGCGGAGGCCGGAGCACGCGCGCACCAGCTGGCCAACGCCCTGCGCGACGAACTCGGGGTCACCGGCGACCAGCGGGTCGCGACCCTCATGTGGAACAACTCGGAGCACGTCGAGGCGTACTTCGCGATCCCCTCCATGGGCGCGGTCCTGCACACCCTCAACCTCCGTCTTCCCCCCGAGCAGCTGGTGTGGATCGTCAACCACGCCGCCGACCGGGTCGTCCTCGTGAACGGCTCCCTGCTCCCCCTCCTCGCTCCGCTGCTGCCGCACCTGCCGACGATCGAGCACATCGTGGTCGCGGGCCCCGGCGACCGTTCCGTCCTGGACGGCGTGGCCCCCCGCGTGCACGACTACGAGGAGCTGATCGCGGGCCGTCCGACCACGTACGACTGGCCCGAGCTGGACGAGCGTTCGGCCGCCGCCATGTGCTACACCTCCGGCACCACCGGCGACCCCAAGGGTGTCGTCTACTCGCACCGTTCGATCTACCTGCACTCGATGCAGGTGAACATGGCCGAGTCGATGGGCCTCACCGACAGGGACACGACCCTGGTCGTCGTCCCGCAGTTCCACGTCAACGCCTGGGGCCTGCCGCACGCCACCTTCATGACCGGCATCAACATGCTCATGCCGGACCGCTTCCTCCAGCCGGCCCCGCTCGCCGACATGATCGAGCGCGAGAAGCCGACCCACGCGGCCGCCGTCCCGACCATCTGGCAGGGCCTGCTCGCCGAGGTCACCGCCCACCCCCGTGACCTCTCGTCGATGTCCCAGGTCACCATCGGCGGCGCGGCCTGTCCGCCCGCGCTCATGGAGGCGTACGACCGGCTCGGCGTCCGTCTCTGTCACGCCTGGGGCATGACCGAGACCTCCCCGCTGGGCACGATGGCCCACCCGCCGCACGGCCTCACCGCCGAGGAGGAGTGGCCGTACCGCGTCACGCAGGGCCGTTTCCCGGCCGGCGTCGAGGCCCGTCTGGTCGGCCCGGCCGGCGAACACCTGCCCTGGGACGGCGAGTCCGCCGGAGAGCTGGAGGTGCGGGGCACCTGGATCGCGGGCTCGTACTTCGGCGGCATCGACGGCGAGGCCATCCGCCCGGCGGACAAGTTCAGCGAGGACGGCTGGCTCAAGACCGGTGACGTCGGCGTGATCAGCCCGGACGGCTTCCTCACCCTCACCGACCGCGCCAAGGACGTCATCAAGTCCGGCGGCGAGTGGATCTCCAGCGTCGAGCTGGAGAACGCGATCATGGCGCACCCGGAGGTCGCCGAGGCCGCCGTCGTCGCCGTGCCGGACGAGAAGTGGGGCGAGCGCCCGCTGGCGACCGTCGTCCTCAAGGACGGTGCCACGGCGGACTACGAGACGCTGAAGGCCTTCCTCGCGGACGAGGGCGGCATCGCCAAGTGGCAGCTCCCGGAGCGCTGGGCGCTCGTGCCGGCGGTACCGAAGACGAGCGTCGGCAAGTTCGACAAGAAGGTCATCCGCAGGCAGTACGCGGCGGGCGAGCTGGACGTGACGGAGCTGTAGGCGCGGATCTCGCACCGGCTACGGATACGGGTGGGGGGAGGGCCTCGACGAGGCCCTCCCCCCACCCGTATCGCGTACGCGCGTCCGTGACCGGCTGGTCGGTCTAGTTGGTGCCGATCTTCGCGAGCAGGTCGACGATCCGGGCCTGGACCTCGGCGCTGTTCGAGCGCTCGGCGAGGAAGAGGACCGTCTCGCCGGAGGACAGCGTCGGCAGCTCCTCCTCGACGAGGTCGGTCGAGGTGTAGACGACGAGCGGGGTGCGGTTGAGCTGGCCGTTCGCCCGCAGCCAGTCGATGATCCCGGCCCGGCGGCGACGCACCTGCATCAGGTCCATCACCACCAGGTTGGGCCGCGTCTGGGTGGCGAGCGTGACCGCCTCGGTGTCCGTGGCCGCCCGCGCGACCTGCATGCCGCGCCGCTCCAGGGTGGCCGCGAGCGCCTCCGCGATGTCCTCGTTCTCCTCGATCAGGAGGACGCGGGACGGGTGCTGCTCGCTGTCGCGCGGGGCGAGCGCCTTGAGGAGTACGGCCGGATCGGCGCCGTACGCGGCTTCCCGGGTCGCCTGCCCGAGCCCGGCCGCGAGGAGTACGGGCACCTCGGCGGCGACGGCGGCCTGGCGCAGCGACTGGAGCGCGGTACGGGTGATGGGCCCGGTCAGCGGGTCGACGAAGAGCGCGGCCGGGAAGGCGGCGATCTGGGCGTCGACCTCCTCGCGGGAGTGCACGATCACCGGCCGGTAGCCCCGGTCGCTCAGCGCCTGCTGGGTGGAGACGTCGGGGGCGGGCCAGACGAGCAGCCGGCGCGGGTTGTCGAGGGGCTCCGGGGGGAGTTCGTCGTCGACGGGGCGCGGCGCGGGCCGGTTGGCGACCTCGACGGCGCCACCGGGGCCGTCGAGCGGCTCGGGACCCTCGGCGGAGCCCTCGGCGGGCGCTCCTATGGCGTACGCGCGGCCCTCGGGTGCGCGGGACGGCGTCTGCGCCGGGGTGTCCGCCTGCGGGTGCGGCCTGGCATCGCCGTGGGCCGGTACGGGGGGTGCGGACGGGACCGGCGGATCGGCCTCCGGCGGGGTGGCGAGCCGGCGCCGGCGCCCCGAGCCGTTGGAGCCGCCCGTGCCACCGGCGCCGTGGGAGGGCGCGCCGGGGGCCATCGGGGCCGCCGGGGTCGCCGGGACGGGAGAGACGGCAGGGGTCGCCGGACCCGCCGCGGCGGGCGGCGGGACGAAGGGGACGCCCTGCCCGAGGGTGCGCACGCTGAACGCCCGACCCTGGGTCGAGTCCTTCGGCATGGGCAGCTCGGGCGGCAGCGGTACGGAGCCGGTGCCGGACGCCCCGGTGCCGGCGGCCCCGGTCCCGGATCCGGAACTGGTGGTGTCCCGGGGCTCGGCCGGCGCGGCGGACGCGGACCGGGCCGGGCCCTGGGCCTGCGGAATCGACGGCAGGGGCGGCAGCGGCTCCGGCTCGGGCGGCGGAGGCGTGACGGCCCGGCGGCGCCCGGTCGGCTCGGCCGGCGGCTGGGCGTGCGGATGGGGCTGCGGAGGCGTGTGCCCGGCGCCGGGGACACCCCGTACGGCTTCGTGCTGCCCCTCGTCGGAGACCGGCAGCGGCCCGGCGACGGGAGAGGGGACGCCCGGTCCCGCGAACGGCGCCGTTTCGGGCTCGGGGGGACGGTCGGCGTCGGCGGGCGGGAGCGCGAACGGCGTCCGGGGCCCGGCGTCGGCCGCCGCCGCCCGTTCCTGCGCGGCGGCGAGCGCACGCCGACGGCGCCCGCTGGGCTGAGGTTCGGACGCGACCTCTGCGGAGGCCACGGCCGGCAGGGCGCGGGCGAACGCGGGGGCCGACGGAGCCCCCGAGGGCTCGACGGCGACGCCCTGCGGCGGCACGGCGGCGCCGAGCGCGGCCCGTCCCTGCGCGCCTTCGGCAGCGGTCACGACGGACCCCTCGGCGGGCCGGCCGCGCCGGCGCCCGGTCGGCTCGACGGCGGGGGCGCCGGGGGCGCCCGGCGTCGAACCGGTGGCGGGAACGGCCTGTTGCCCGCCCGAGTTCTGCTGGGCCGGGATCAGTTCGGCGGGTCCGCCGGCGGCCTCCGCCGTACGGGCACGGCGCCGCCCGCTGGGCTCGGCACCGCCCTCGGGCGCGACCGAGCTCTCCAGGAAGGCGTCCGTGGAACTGCGTCGGGCGCGTCGCCGTCCGCCGCCGGAGGTCTCCGAGGAGTCGACGGCGAGCGCGAGAGGAGCGGAAGGAGCGGGGGATCCGACGGAACCGGAGGAACCGGAGGAACCGGAGGAACCGGAGTGAGCCGAGGAACCGGAGGGGCCCGAGGAACCGGAGGGGGCCGAGACGGGCGCGGAAGCCTGCGCGGGGAGCGCGAGCGCCTCCCGGCCGCCACCGACCTGCCCGCCGACCGGTCCGAGTCCGGGCGCGCCGCCCGGCCCGCCCGCACGGCCCGTCTCCGTCGCGGGGACCGTGCCCCGCCCCGTACCGACCGGGACCTCGAGGACATACGCGCCGCCGGTCGTCCCCGGCACCTCGTGGGTCTGCACGACACCGCCGTGCGCCGCCACGATGCCGCGTACCACCGGCCCGTGGACCGGGTCGCCGCCCGCGTACGGGCCGCGGACCTCGATCCGTACGACGTCACCGCGCTGTGCGGCCGCGACGACGATCGTGGAGTCGGCCGGCCCGGACCCCTGGGTGGTGGCGCGGTTCTTGCCGGTCGCGTCGACGCCCGCGACGTCCGCGACGAGGTGCGCGAGCGCGGTCGCGAGCCGGGGCGCGTCGACCTCGGCCTCGATGGGCGGCGCGTGCACGGCGAACTGGGCGCGGCCGGGGCCGATCAGGTCGACGGCCCCGTCGATGCCCGCCGTCACGACCCCGTCGAGGAGCGCGACGCGCTTGTCCAGCGCCTCCGCGCCCGCGTCCAGGCGCTGGTAGCCCAGCACGTTGTCGACGAGCGCCGTCATACGGGCGTACCCGGCGGCGAGGTGGTGCAGCACCTGGTTGGCCTCGGGCCAGAGCTGTCCGGCGTCGTCCGCGGCGAGGGCGCTCAGCTGGGTGCGCAGCTCCTGGAGGGGGCCGCGCAGGGACTCGGCGAGGACGGCCGTGAGCTGCTCGTGCCGGGCGGCGAGGGAGGCGTACCGCTCCTGCTGCGCCTCCCGGTCGGCGGCGTTCCGCTCGGCGCGGTCGGCGAGTTCGGCGGCGTTCCGCTCGGTGAGTTCCTTGATCTCGGCGGCGTGTTCCTCGACGAGCTGCTCGTACGGCCTGCGGTCGGTGAAGGTCATGACCGCGCCGACGAGCTGGTCGCCGTCGCGGACCGGGGCGGTCGTCAGGTCGACCGGCACGCGGTCGCCCTTCTTCGCCCAGAGGACCTGCCCGCGGACGCGGTGCTTGCGGCCGGACTTGAGGGTGTCGGCGAGCGGTGATTCCTCGTACGGGAAGGGCTCGCCGTCGGGGCGCTTGGCGAGGATCAGCGGGTGCAGCTCCTGGCCGCCGAGTTCGCCGGCGCGGTAGCCGAGGATCTGGGCGGCGGCCGGGTTGACGAGGACGACGCGGCCGTCGGTGTCCGTGCCGACGACGCCCTCGGCCGCGGCGCGCAGGATCATCTCGGTCTGCCGCTGAGAGCGGGCGAGTTCCGCCTCGGTGTCGAGAGTGCCGGTGAGGTCCCGGACGACCAGCATGAGCAGTTCGTCGCCGGTGTAGCCGCCGTACGAGTCGTAGGCCTCGCGGCCGTCCTCCAGGCTGGCGCTCGTCACCTCGACGGCGAACTCGCTGCCGTCGGTGCGGCGGGCGATCATCCGGGTCGGCTTGGTGCGGCCGCGCTCGTCGGTGCCCTCCGGGCGGCGCATGGAGCCGGGGATGAGGCGGGAGTCGAAGCCGGGCAGGAGATCGAGCAGGCCGCGTCCGACGAGTGCGGTGCCCGGGGTCTCGAACATGCCGAGGGCGATCGTGTTGGCGTTGACGACCGTGCCGTTGCAGTTGACGAGCACGAGGCCGTCGGGGAGGGCGTCGAGTATGGCTGCGAGGCGAGCAGCGCCCCGGGATGGCCTGCTGCTCACGACGACGTTCCTCCCTGACGCACTGCAACGTGCATGCCCTATCGGCCGGCCGGCCCCATCTTGCCCCTCGGGCCGCACCCTGTCACGGAAGGGAGTCTAAGGGAGCCTCCGGGGGGTGACCCCGGTCTCATCCCGTCCCATCCTGTCTCATCCCCGGACAAGAGGAAGGACCGGCTCCAGATTCTCCCAGCGGTTGATCTCACAGCCGTTGGCACGGGAGAAGCGGGCGTCGACCGTGCGGCCCTGCCAGGTGCCGGTGACGTGGGCGAGGGCGGGCCCCCCGTAGACCTGGGTGCAGAACTGGTCCGCGGGCACGGGCTCGAAGGGGTTCGCGCCCTCCTTCGCGAGCCGGTCGAGGCGCTCGCAGGCGTTCTCGCGCGCCGGGTGGTTTCCGCCGGCGCGGTCGTCGCACCTCAGCTCGAAGGTGCCGTCGGCGTCCGGATGGCCGCTCTCGGAGACGGTCACGGTCAGCTGCTCGGGCGGCGTGAACAGGGGAAGCGGCGGGAGCGGACCGAGCCCAGCGGTGCCGGCGGCGGCGGTGGCGAGGGACGCGAGGACGAGGCGGCGCAGCATGCGGATCTCCAGGAGCGGGGGCGAGCGGGGAGCGGCGGTGCACGACGGACGCGGGCGCACGACGTGCTCCCACCCCGTCTAACGCTCGGGGCGGCCGGGCGTTGCGCAAGCGGGGTGCGCCGGGCGGGCGACGGGCGGGCGCGGGTGTCGGCGCGGAGGCGGCCGCCGTGAGTCCGGCGGCTCGGGCGGGCCCGGCTTCGGAGGGTTCGGCGGGCGCCACGTCGGTGCCGCTGGGCTTTGCCCTCGACCCCGGAGGGCTAGTACGGTGAGAATCGATTGGTGACAGCCGGTTCGCCTGTGTCATCATCTGCACGCACCACCCGCGTATGCGTGAGGTGCATGGAGGCGTCGCCTAGTCCGGTCTATGGCGCCGCACTGCTAATGCGGTTTGGGTCTTAAAGCCCATCGAGGGTTCAAATCCCTCCGCCTCCGCCCCTACCGAAGCCCCGGCCCCACAGGCCGGGGCTTCGGCCGTTTCCGGCCCACAGCGCGGCGCCCCGCCACCCCCCACGATCCGGCCGCAATCACGGCCCGTGCGACGTTTCCGCAGGTCACAAGGGGTGAGGCCAATGGATTTCACATGGCGGCGGCAGTCATGTAATGTTCTGTCTGTCGCCGCGAGCGGGTCGAAAGACCGGGGAGCGAAGGCAAAACAAAAGAACAAGCACTCGTAGCTTAACGGATAGAGCATCTGACTACGGATCAGAAGGTTGCAGGTTCGAATCCTGCCGAGTGCACACAGATGAGAGGCCCCCTGGACATCGTCCAGGGGGCCTCTGGCATCAGCGGGTGACATCAACGCGTAGATCAGCCGCGCCGACGATCTCGTAACGGCATCTGGCTACACAACCTGTCCGTTGCTGTCGGGTCCGAGCGCGTGGGCGCTGAGGTCGATGTCCGAGGCACAGTAGGTCGAAGGCCCCGGGCGAGAGTCCGGGGCCTTCGGTGTTGTCGGGGTGGAGGGTTAGGGTCGGATGATCGTTCTTTTCTCTTCGATGTGGGGGTTGGGGCATGGCGCTCTTCGGGAACGCGCACGCGATTGATCCGGCGCAGGCGCAGCAGGACTACGCGCGGCTGCTCGGGCAGGGGGAGCAGGTGCACGCCGCGTACCTGCTGATCCGCGACACCATCTTCTTCACCGACCGGCGGCTCGTGCTGGTCGACAAGCAGGGCATCACCGGCAAGAAGGTCGAGTACCACTCGATCCCGTACAAGAGCATCACGCACTTCGCGGTCGAGACCGCCGGCACCTTCGATCTGGACGCCGAGCTGAAGATCTGGATCTCGGGCAGCCAGCTGCCGGTCCAGAAGACCTTCACCAAGGGCGTCGACATCTACGAGGTGCAGGCGATCCTCACGCAGTTCGTCGCCCGCTAGGGCGGCAGCCCGTCTGCGCAGGTGTGGGGGAGGGATTTCCGGGGATATACCCGGGAATCTCTCCCCTTTTGGGTGAACCTGTCTGATTTGCATGTCAGTTGAATATGCCTTCGTCCTAGCTTGCGAGACGGAGGTGATGATCGATGGACGCGATCGACATCGATGACTTGGTGTACGCCGCCACCGGTGCGCCCCTGCGGCGGCTGACCGCGTACGACGGGACCCACTGGTTCCCCGTCGTGGACGTGGCGAAGCGGCTGGGGTACGGGGGAAGCCGGGAGGCGCTGCGGACGGTGGCGCTGCCCGGGACGTGCCTGGCGTCCGCGCGGGAGCTCGCCGGGGGCGAGGAGTTCTCCGGCCGGTGCGGGATCCGGGCGTCGACGCGGATGGTGAGCCTGCAGGGGCTCGTACAGCTCGTCGGGGCCTGCCGGAGACCGGAGGCAGGGCCGTTCCGGGCGTGGACGGCCGAGGTCATAGCGGCGGTCCAGCGGTACGGGGGGTACGGGCTCGAACCCTCCCCCGTGCACGGCGGGTTCGTGCTGCCGCCCGAGCTCGTCGACGTCCTCGTACGGCTCGACGGGCAGTTCGACGAGCGGGCCGTCGCGTACGCCGAGCACACCGAGTACGCGGAGCTGCTCCGTGAGACCCGGCGGAGTCTCTCAAGGGTCGCCGACTCCCTTGAACGGCTCTCCGTGCCCCGCCAGCGCGCCGGCGCCGCCGTCGCGCTCACCCCGCAGCAGCTCGTCGAGTCCTGGGCCGTCACCGGGGACGTGCGCACGGTCGCGAGCTGCCTCGCCCCCGCCCTGGTCCGCGGCGGCGTCCGCTACCGGGCCCAGGACATCGGCCGGCGCACCGGTCTCACCGGCGAGCGCGTCCGGGACTGCGTGCGTCACCTCATCGAGCGCGGGTGCATCCGGGAGGTCGGCGGACCCGACGCCGACGGGGCTCGGATCTACGTCCTGCCCTGAGCCGGCACGACGACGATCTGGTACGCGTCCCTGTAGACGACCCGGCCCGGGTCCGCCGACTCCAGGCGGACGCAGGGCACCCCGTGGTCACGCAGGATGCGCAGGTACGGGGCGACCCGCGCCAGTGCCTCGGCGGCCGCCGGGCGGAACCAGGCGGCCGCGCCCGGGTTCAGATCCGGGTCGTAGACCGTCGGGTCGACCGCGGTCGGGTCGGGGAAGTGGGCGTCGTACCAGTCGTTCGAGGAGCGCCAGACCGCCCACTCCTCGGGGGACAGCCTGCCCTCCCGGGCCAGCAGGTTGGTCAGGCCGAAGACCCCGGGGTGGTTGCCCCGCGGGCCCGGGGCAGGGGACTGGAAGCGGATGTGGCGGAGACTGGACATCCGGGGAGCATAGGGAGGCGCGGGCGTGGAGTGGCGGTGTCGGGGGATCACCTGGAGCGGAGGCGCGCCCGGTCTGCGGTGGCGGGGCGGGAGGGTCAGCGACCTCGCGTACGGTCAGCGGCTCGCCTTCCGGGCCGTGGGGGAGCGCCGGTGTCCGGGGGCGCGGGGGAATCCCTGCCCGCTGGAGTCCGTCGTGCCCGGACGTGCCACCGGAGGGCGGTGCGGCGAGTGCGCGCGGCTCGACCGGGCCCGTTCCGTCGCCGCCGACACCTTCCTGGACGATCCGCAGCCGTACCGGGTCTACCTGGCCTGGTTCGGGCCCGGGATGACCAAGGTCGGGATCACCGCGGAGGCCCGGGGCGAGGCGCGGCTGCTCGAACAGGGCGCCGTCGCGTTCAGCTGGCTCGGGCGGGGGCCGCTGATGGCCGCCCGGCGGACCGAGGAGGTGCTGCGGCAGGCGCTCGGGGTTCCCGACCGGGTGGCGTACGAGCGGAAGCGCGCCGCCCGGCACACCCTGCCGCCCGCCCCGGACCGGGCCCTGGAGGTGCGGGAGCTGTACGGGCGGGCGCGGGAGGTCGGCGGCTGGACGGAGACCCTGCAGCCGCTGGACTTCGCCGCACGCGACCACGCCGAGGCCTTCGGTCTCGACGGGCTGCCGCCGTTCGCGGGCACGGTCACGGAGCTGGTCGACGGGGGTGTCGTCTGCGGGCGGCTGCTCGCCGCGGCCGGGCCCGATCTGCACCTGCTCGACCCCGGCGGGCGCTGTATCGCGCTCGACACCCGGCTGATGGGCGGTTGGGTGCTGCAGGGTGCCGGGGAGGAGGACGCCTTCTCCGTGCCGGTGTCGGAGGCGGCGCCCGCCGTCGACCTGAGCAGCCAGGGGGAGCTCTTCTGACGGCCCGCCGTCCCTTCGTAAAGTCTTGGATCCCTTTCCCCGGGGGCCGTGGACATCCCCGACCCGGCCCGGCGAGGGTGATCACATGACCCCCAAGCTGGTGGCGGACATCGAACCGCCCTACTACACCGCTGTGTTCACTTCGATCCGGCCCGACGCCCCCGAGGGCTACGCCGAGACGGCCGCGCGGATGGACGAACTCGCCCGGGAGATGCCGGGCTTCCTCGGCCACGAGTCCGCCCGTACTCCCGGTGGCATCGGTATCACCGTCGCCTACTTCCGGGACCTGGAGTCGCTCGACGCCTGGCGGGTGCACGCCGAGCACCGGGCCGCCAAGGCGCAGGGGCGGGAGCACTGGTACGACAGCTACAGCGTCCACATCGGCAAGGTCGAGCGGAGTTACAGCTTTGAGCGCGAGTAACGAGAGCGGCGCGAACGGCGGAAGCGACCGGAGCTGCGCGAGCGGCGGAAGCGACCGGAGCTGCGCGAGCGGCGGAAGCGACCCGAGCGGCGAGGCCCGCGAGGCCCGCGAGGCCCGCGAGAGCGACGACATCCGGGCGCTCGTCGGGCGGCTCGGGATTCCCGGGCTCGTCGACGTGCACACGCACTTCATGCCGCAGAACGTCCTCGACAAGGTCTGGGCCTACTTCGACGCCGTCGGCCCCCTGACCGGTACGGAGTGGCCCATCACCTACCGCGAGGAGGAGGAGCGCCGGCTCGCCCTCCTGCGGGGCTTCGGGGCGGTCGCGTTCACCGCGATGCTCTATCCGCACAAGCCCGGGATGGCCGCCTGGCTGAACTCCTGGGCGGCCGACTTCGCCTCCCGGACCCCCGACTGCCTGCACACCGCGACCTTCTTCCCCGAGCCGGGCGTCGAGGGGTACGTCCGGGAGGCGCTCGACGCGGGGGCCCGGGTCTTCAAGGTGCACCTCCAGGTCGGCGGCTTCGACCCTAACGACGTGCGGTTGGACCCGGTCTGGGGAGCCCTGGCCGACTCCGGCACCCCCATCGTGGTGCACTGCGGCTCCGGGCCCACCCCGGGCACCTTCACCGGACCCGGGCCGATGGGACGGCTGCTCTCCCGCCACCCCCGGCTCCGGGTGATCGTCGCCCATATGGGGATGCCCGAGTACGGCGAGTTCCTCGACCTCGTCCAGCGGTACGAGGGCGTCCACCTCGACACCACCATGGCCTTCACCGACTTCAGCGAGCGGCTCGCGCCCTTCCCCAGCGCGGAGCTCAAGCGGCTCGTGGACGTCGGGGACCGGATCCTCCTGGGCTCCGACTTCCCGAACATCCCGTATCCGTACGTGCACCAGCTCCACGCCCTCGAACGCCTCGGGCTCGGGGACGACTGGCTCCGGGGTGTCCTGTACGAGAACGGCGCCGCGCTGTTTCACGTGAAACCCTGAGGGCCAGGCCTCGACGGCCCTTTCTCAGGGAATTCACAGGGAAGGGCAAGAGGCCTCTCAGCGGCGGCCGACAGTGTGGGTTCCATGACCGTCACCACACGCCGTACCGGCACCCGCGCCGACCTGCTCCGTGCCGACGGAACCGCCGTCCGTGTTCTCGTCGTCGACGACGAGGCCCCGCTCGCCGAGCTGCTCTCCATGGCCCTGCGCTACGAGGGCTGGCAGGTGCGCAGTGCCGGGGACGGGGCGGCCGCCCTGCGTTCCGCGCGGGAGTTCCGGCCCGACGCCGTCATCCTCGACATCATGCTGCCCGACGTCGACGGCCTCAGCCTGCTCGGCCGGATCCGGCGCGAACTGCCCGACGTGCCGGTGCTGTTCCTGACGGCGAAGGACGCCGTCGAGGACCGGATCGCCGGGCTCACGGCCGGAGGCGACGACTACGTCACCAAGCCGTTCAGCCTGGAGGAGGTGGTGGCCCGGCTGCGCGGGCTCATCCGCAGGTCGGGCGCGGCTCTCGCGCGCAGCGAGTCGCTGCTCGCCGTCGGGGACCTCACGCTCGACGAGGACAGTCACGAGGTCACCCGGGGCGGCGACTCCATCCACCTCACGGCGACCGAGTTCGAGCTGCTGCGCTATCTGATGCGCAATCCGCGGCGGGTGCTCAGCAAGGCGCAGATCCTCGACCGCGTCTGGTCGTACGACTTCGGCGGCCAGGCGAATGTCGTCGAGCTCTACATCTCGTATCTGCGGCGGAAGATCGACGCGGGGCGTGCCCCGATGATCCACACCCGGCGCGGGGCCGGCTATCTCATCAAGCCGGGGGAGTAGCGGCTCGTGGTGAGAGGCGCAGGGCAGCGGACCCGATCGTCGCGGACCCGGTCGTCGCGGACCGGATCCTCGCGGACCGCGTCATCCCCGGCCCGGTCGTCGCGGATCTGGTCATCCCCGACCCGGTCATCCCCGCCCCGGTCGTCCCCGACCTCGTCGTCGGGGGCCCGGGGGCCGTGGTCGCTGCGCACCCGTCTCGTCGTCTCGGCGGTCGCGCTGATCGCGGTCGTCGCGGCCGTCATCGGCACGGTCACGACGATCGCGTTCCGCTCGTACCTGTACGACCAGGCAGACGACGGGCTCCGCAGCGTGTCCACGCGGGCCGCCGGGCCGCCGGACCGCGTCGGCCTGCCCGACCCGGAGAGGGAGAAGCCGGAAAGGCCGCCGCTCGGCTTCCTCAAGGACCCCGGCGCGCCGATAGGGACGCTCGGTGCGGTCCTGACCGGTGGGGAGGTCTCCGAGGCCGGCTACTCGACGGAGACGGCGGGGGAGACCGGCGCGTACCAGCCGCTGTTCCCCGTCGAGAAGCTCGACGCCGCCCAGATGTCGGCGCTCTCCGCCGTCCCGCGTGACGGACGGCCGCACACCGTCGATCTCCCCGGCGGCCTGGGTTCCTACCGGGTCGAGTACGCGGAGGGCAGCCGTGGCGCCTTCCTCATCGGCATCCCCCTCACCGAGGTCGAGGACGCCCTGTCCACCCTGATCCTCGTCGAGCTCAGCGTCACCGGCGCCGGGCTCTTCGCCGCCTCGCTCGCCGGAACCGTGCTCGTCCGGGTGGCCCTGCGGCCGCTGCACCGGGTCGCCGTCACCGCACGGCAGGTCGCCCGGCTGCCCCTGCACAGCGGTGAGGTGGCGCTCCACCAGCGGGTCCCCGACGCGGAGGCCGATCCGCGGACCGAGGTCGGCCAGGTCGGCGCCGCCCTCAACCGGATGCTCGACCACGTCCACTCGGCGCTCGACGCCCGCCAGCAGAGCGAGACCCGCGTCCGGCAGTTCGTCGCCGACGCCAGCCATGAACTGCGCACCCCGCTCGCCTCGATCCGGGGGTACGCGGAGCTGACCCGGCGCGGCCGCGAGGAGTGCGGGCCCGACACCCGGCACGCCCTCGGCCGCATCGAGTCCGAGGCGACCCGGATGACGGGCCTCGTGGAGGACCTGCTGCTGCTCGCCCGGCTGGACGCCGGGCGCCCCCTCTCGTACGAGCCCACCGACCTCGTCCCGCTGGTCGTGGACGCCGTGAGCGACGCCCGCGCCGCCGGTCCGGACCACCACTGGTCCCTCGAACTGCCCGAGGACGGCGCCGGCGCCGTACGGGCGGACGGTGCCCGGATCCAGCAGGTCCTCGTCAACCTCCTCGCCAACGCCCGGACGCACACCCCGCCGGGGACCCGGGTCACCGCGCGGGTCGGTACGGAACCCGGCGCGGTTCTCGTCCGGATCGAGGACGACGGGCCCGGCATCCCGGCCGCGCTCCTGCCCTCCGTCTTCGAGCGGTTCGCCCGCGGCGACGCCTCCCGCTCCCGCAACGCCGGATCCACCGGCCTAGGGCTCGCCATCGTCCGGGCGGTCGTGTGCGCGCACGGGGGCGAGGTGGGCGTCGAGAGCGCCCCGGGCCGGACCGTCTTCACCGTCCGGCTGCCCGCCGCGTCCCCTGCGGAAGCCCCCTCACAGGCAGGCCACAGGCTCATCACACAGCCGTGACAGCGGCCCCGGCGAGGGTCGGTGGCATGCGAACCCCAACGATCGCGGGGCCCACGCCCGGAGCCCTCCCCGCCCGGGAACACCTGCCGGTGGACACGGCCGGACGGCCCGTCCTGGACGTGGTGATTCCCGTCTACAACGAGGAGAAGGACCTGGAGCCGTGCGTCCGCCGGCTCCACGAACACCTGCTCCGGACCTTCCCGTACGGCTTCCGCATCACCGTCGCCGACAACGCCTCCACCGACACCACCCCCGAGGTCGCCGCCGGGCTCGCCGCCGAGGTGCCCGAGGTGCGCTCCGTACGGCTGGAGCAGAAGGGGCGCGGCCGGGCGCTGCGGACGGTGTGGTCGGGCTCGGACGCGCCCGTCCTCGCCTATATGGACGTCGACCTGTCCACCGATCTGAACGCGCTGCTCCCGCTGGTCGCGCCGCTCATCTCCGGCCACTCCGACCTGGCGATCGGCTCCCGGCTCGCCCGCTCCTCGCGGGTGGTGCGCGGCCCGAAGCGGGAGTTCGTCTCCCGCGCGTACAACCTGATCCTCCGGGGCTCGCTCGCCGCCCGGTTCTCCGACGCGCAGTGCGGGTTCAAGGCGATCCGGCGCGAGGTCGCCGAGCGGCTGCTCCCGATGGTGGAGGACACCGGCTGGTTCTTCGACACCGAGCTGCTGGTCCTCGCCGAGCGGGCCGGGCTGCGCATCCACGAGGTGCCCGTCGACTGGGTCGACGACCCCGACTCCACCGTGCATATCGTGAGCACGGCCACCGACGACCTGAAGGGCGTCTGGCGGGTGGGCCGGGCTCTCGCGACGGGTTCGCTGCCGCTCGACCGGCTGGCCAGGCCCTTCGGGGACGATCCCCGGGACCGTGAACTCACCGGTGTGCCGGGCGGACTCGCCCGCCAGCTGGTCGGCTTCTGCGTGGTCGGGGCCCTGTCGACGCTCTTCTACGTCGCCCTGTACTCGCTCTTCCGGCTCGGCGTCGGCCCGCAGATCGCCAACGCCGCCGCGCTCCTCGTCTCCGCCGTCGCCAACACGGCGGCGAACCGGCGGCTCACCTTCGGGGTACGGGGCCGTGACCGGGCCGTCCGCCACCAGGCGCAGGGCCTCGTGGTCTTCGCCATCGGCCTGGCCCTGACCAGCGGTTCGCTGGCCGCTCTCGGCGCGGCGACCGGCGATCCCGCGCACTCCACCGAACTCGCCGTCCTGGTCGTCGCCAACCTGGCCGCGACCGTCCTGCGCTTCCTGCTCTTCCGGCTCTGGGTCTTCCCCGAGCGGTCCGCCTCAAGGAACGACCCAAGGAACGACCGATGACTTCGACCTCCCTGGCCACGCCGGACGGCGCGGCCCATGCCGCGCCGTCCCGCGGTGGCCCGCTCACCCGGCTGTGGCGCGGCCGTGCCGAGGACGCCCGCTGGGTCCGACCCGCGTTCCTCGGCCTGCTCGCCGTCACCGCCGTGCTCTATCTGTGGAACCTGAGCGCCTCCGGCTACGCCAACTCCTTCTACTCCGCCGCCGTCCAGGCGGGCGGCGAGAGCTGGAAGGCCTTCTTCTTCGGCTCGCTCGACGCGGCCAACGCCATCACCGTCGACAAGCCGCCGGCCGCCCTCTGGCCGATGGCCCTCTCCGTCCGGCTCTTCGGCCTCGGCTCCTGGCAGATCCTCGTGCCCGAGGTCCTCATGGGCGTGGCGACCGTCGCGGTGCTCTACGCGGCCGTACGGCGCAGGTTCGGCGCGGGCGCCGGCCTGATCGCGGGCGTCGTCCTGGCGCTCACGCCCGTGGCGGCGCTGATGTTCCGCTTCAACAACCCGGACGCGCTGCTCGCCCTGCTCATGACGGTGGCCGTGTACTGCGTGCTGCGCGCGCTCGAAACGGACCGGGGTGCGGCGAGGTGGCTCGTGTGGGCCGGGGTGGCCTTCGGGTTCGCGTTCCTCGCGAAGACCCTCCAGGCCTTCCTGATCCTGCCGCCGCTCGCCCTCGTCTACGGGGTGTGCGCGCCGGGCGGCCTCGGGCGCCGGATCGGCCGCCTCGCCCTCGCGGGGCTCGCGATGCTGGGGTCGGCGGGCTGGTGGGTGGCCCTGGTCGAGCTGTGGCCGGCGTCCTCCCGCCCGTACGTCGGAGGCTCGCAGAACAACAGCTTCCTGGAGCTCACCTTCGGCTACAACGGTCTCGGCCGCATCAACGGCGACGAGACCGGCAGCGTCGGCGGCGGCGGTGGCGGTGGTGGCATGGGGGGTGGCCGCTGGGGTGAGACCGGCATCGTCCGGATGTTCAACGACTCCGTCGGCGGCCAGATCTCCTGGCTCCTGCCGGCCGCGCTGATCCTGCTCGTCGCGGGGCTCGTCGTCACCCGGCGGGCGCCCAGGACGGACACGGCACGCTCGGCGTTCCTGGTGTGGGGCGGTTCGCTGCTGATCACGCTGGCCGTGTTCAGCTTCATGGCCGGCATCTTCCACGAGTACTACACGGTGGCCCTGGCCCCGTACCTCGCGGCGCTCGTCGGCATGGGCGCGGCCGTGCTCTGGGAGGAGCGCACGCGGCTGCTCGCCTCGGCGGCCCTCGCGGTGACGGTGGCGGTGACCGCCTGGTGGGGCTGGACCCTGCTCGGACGGACGCCGGACTGGCTGCCGTGGCTGCGCTGGACGGTCCTGGTCGCGGGCGCGGTGGCCGCGCTCGGGCTGCTGTTCGCGGGCCGGGTGGACCGGCGGCTCGGCCTCGGGGTCGCGGGCCTCGGCCTGGCGGCGGGACTCGCGGGTCCGTTCGCGTACACCCTTGCGACGGTGGCCGCCGGACACCAGGGCTCGATCGTCACGGCGGGCCCGGCGGGCGGCGCGATGGGTGGCCGGGGTCCCGGCGGCGGTGGCGGCATGCGGATGGTCGAGGGCGGCGGATTCCCCGGCGGCGGCCAGGGCGGCCAGATGCCGGGTGGTCAGGGCGGCCAGACCGGCGGTCAGTTGCCGAACGGCCCGGGCCGGCTGCCCCCCGGTGGCACCCCGCCGCAGGGGATGACCCGGGGCGAGGGCTTCGGAGGCGGTGGCGGCGGCATGGGCGGTCTGCTCAACGGCGCCGCCGTCGGTACGGAGGCGAAGGCGGCGCTCCTCAAGGACGCCGACGCCTACACCTGGGTCGCGGCCACGGTCGGCGCCCAGAACGCGGCCGGCTACCAGCTCGCCACCGGGAAGCCGGTCATGGCGATCGGCGGCTTCAACGGCAGCGACCCCTCCCCGACGCTCGCGCAGTTCAAGCAGTACGTCGCCGACGGAAGGATCCACTACTTCATCGGCAGCGGCGAGAGCGGCGGAACCGGTGAGGGCGGTGGTGGCCGCATGGGCGGCGGCGGTGGCCCCGGAGGCAACTCGGAGATCTCCGCCTGGGTGGCGGAGACCTTCGAGAAGGTCACGGTCGGCGATGCCACCTTTTACGACCTGACCGCCGAGGTGACCACGATAAGCGAATAAGCGCTATACAGCGTAAGAGACCCCTTGTACGGTGTACGAGACCTAGTCCCGTACACCGTACAAGGAGTCCTGCCCATGACGGCGACGACCGCCGCGACCGAACCGACCGCCACCGGCGGTCACCCCCAGCGCTGGCTGATCCTCGGCGTCATCTGCCTCGCCCAGCTCACCGTGCTGCTCGACAACACCGTCCTCAGCGTCGCCATCCCGTCGCTGACCTCCGAACTCCACGCGAGCACCACCGACATCCAGTGGATGATCAACGCGTACTCGCTCGTCCAGTCCGGCCTGCTGCTCAGCGCGGGCAACGCCGCCGACCGCTACGGACGCAAGAAGCTGCTCGCGATCGGACTCGCGCTCTTCGGCATCGGCTCGCTCGCCGCCGGAATCGCCGACTCCACCACGCAGCTGATCGCCGCCCGTGCCGGCATGGGCGTCGGCGGCGCGCTCCTCATGACCACCACCCTCGCGGTCGTCATGCAGATCTTCGACGACTCGGAGCGGGTCAAGGCCATCGCGCTCTGGTCCACCGTCGCCTCCCTCGGCTTCGCCGGCGGGCCGCTGATCGGCGGCGTGATCCTGAACCACTTCTCGTGGGGAATGATCTTCCTGATCAACATCCCGGTCGCCGTCGTGGCCCTGGCCGCCGTCCTCAAGCTCGTACCGGAGTCCAAGAACCCGCAGGGCGAGCGCCCCGACCTGCTCGGCGCGCTGCTCTCGACCAGCGGCATGACCGCCGTCGTGTACGCGATCATCAGCGGCCCCGAGCACGGCTGGGTCTCCGCCCAGGTGCTGGTCCCGGCCGCGATCGGGCTGCTGGGTCTCGGCGCGTTCGCGCTGTGGGAGCTGCACACCCCGTACCCGATGCTCGACATGCACTTCTTCCGGAACCAGAAGTTCGTCGGCGCCATCGGCGGCTCGATCCTGGTCGTCTTCGGCATGGGCGGCTCGCTCTTCCTGCTCACCCAGCACCTGCAGTTCGTGCTCGGCTACGAACCCCTTGACGCAGGTCTGCGGATGGCGCCGCTCGCGCTGACGATCGTCGGTCTCAACCTGACCGGCATCGGCCCGAAGATCGTCATGAAGCTGGGCACCCCGCCCACCGTGGTCCTCGGCATGACCCTGGTCGCCGGCGGCCTGACCTCGATCTCGCTGCTCGGCGGCGGCACCGACGGCAGCTACGCGGGCATGCTCCTCGGCCTGGTCCTGATGGGCGGCGGCATCGCCGTCTCGTCCCCCGCCATGGCCAACGCGATCATGAGCTCGATCCCGCCGGAGAAGGCGGGCGTGGGCGCCGGGATCAACGGCACCCTCGCCGAGTTCGGCAACGGCCTCGGCGTCGCCGTCCTCGGCGCCGTTCTCAACGCGCGCTTCGCCGCGCTCGTCGCCGTCACCGCGACCTCCCTTCCGGCCGCCCTGGCTTCAGCCGGCGGCGAGGCCGAGCGGCGGGAGATCGCGGACGCCTTCGCCTCCGGCCTCCAGACCAGCCAGCTGGTCGGAGCGATCGCCGTCTTCGCGGGCGGTCTGGTGGCGGCGGCCCTGCTCCGGCGGGCCGAGCGGACGGAGAAGGCTCTGACGCCCGAGCAGCCGATCGCTGCCTAGCATGGTCACGGAGAACTGACAGACGGAGGAACGCGATGGTCAAGGCAGCCGACCGGGCGAAGAACCCGGCGCGTTCCAGCGTCTGGCTGGAGACCCGGACCCCGCGGAGCGGCGGTGGTCCGGCCGGTCTCGACCGGGACCGGATCGTCGCCGCCGCGATCCGGATGCTCGACGAGGAGGGCCTGGCCAAGCTGTCGATGCGCAAGCTGGCGGCCGAGCTGAACGTCACCGCGATGTCCCTGTACTGGTACGTGGACACCAAGGACGACATCATCGAGTTCGCCATGGACAGCGTCTACGGCGAGTTCGACCTCGGGGCGGTGGAAGCCGCCGACGGCTGGCGGGACATGATCCGGGTGCTCGCCCTGGAATACCGCCGGATGCTGGTACGCCACCCGTGGATGTCTCCGAGTGCCGGGCAGTACCTGAACATCGGCCCGCACGCGATCGCCGTCGGCGCCAAGATCCAGGAGGCGATCGGCGACACCGGTCTGCCGATGGACCGTCAGCCCAGCGCGATGTCGGCGGTCTTCCAGTTCGTCTACGGCTACGGGACGATCGAGTCCCAGTTCGGGCGGCGTGCGGCGGAGGCCGGGATGTCGCAGGACGACTTCTACGCGGAGTCGATCAAGGCCTTCCGTGACGACCCGAGGTTCTTGAACACCCTCGAACCCATGGCGGAGATCCTCGACGAGCGGGCCTCCCACGGCAGCGTCACCCAGATCTGGGACCGGGACTTCGCCTACGCGCTGGACGTCCTGGTCGCCGGCATCGAGACGATGGTTTCCCGTGAAACCGAGGCCGGGGGGACCGAGGCCGGTGGGACCGAGGCCGGTGGAGCACAGGTCCCCGATAGCAGGAAATGACGGAGCGGCGGGCCGTCCCCTGCCCGCCGCTCCGTACTCGACCCGGCCGCGCCTCCGCTCGAAGCGCGGCCGGGAGTCTTTCTAGGCCTCCGCGGCGGTCTCCGCGGCCACCGGCTTCTCGTCGGTCTTCGCCGAGCCGCTCTTCAGGGCGACTTCCTTGATGAAGAGCGTCACCACGAAGGCCAGCAGCGCGAACGGCGCCGAGTAGAGGAAGACATCGCCGACGCCGTGTCCGTAGGCGCTCTCCATGACCGTGCGGATCGGGGCCGGCAGCTTGTCCATGTCGGGGATGCCACCGCCCGTCCCGCCCTGACCCATGGCGGCCGCGGCCTTCGGGCCGAGCTCGGCCAGGCCCTCCTTGACGTAGTCGGTGACCCGGTGGGCCATGACCGCGCCGAGCGCCGAGACACCGATCGCACCGCCCAGGGAGCGGAAGAAGGTGACGACGGAGGAGGCCGCGCCGAGGTCGGCGGGGGCCACCTGGTTCTGGGTGCAGAGCACCAGGTTCTGCATCATCATGCCGAGGCCGAGGCCGAGGACCGCCATGAACAGCGCGATGTGCCAGTACGTCGTGTCGTAGCGGATCGTGCCGAGCAGGCCGAGGCCGCCCGCGGCGAGGGCGCCGCCGCTGACCAGCCACGCCTTCCACCGGCCGGTCTTGGTGATGATCAGACCCGAGACGGTGGAGGAGACGAACAGGCCCGCGATCATCGGGATGGTGAGGACGCCGGACATCGTCGGCGACTCGTTCCGCGCCAGCTGGAAGTACTGGCTGAAGAAGACCGTGCCGGCGAACATCGCGACACCCACGAAGAGCGAGGCGAGCGAGGCCAGGGTGATCGTGCGGTTGCGGAAGAGGCGGAGCGGGATGATCGGCTCGCTCGCCTTCGACTCGACGAGCAGGAAGATCCCGCCGAGCGCGATCGCGCCGAGCACCATCACGGCCGTCTGCCAGGACATCCAGTCGTACTTGTCGCCCGCGAAGGTGACCCAGATGAGGAGCAGGGAGACCGCGGCGCTGATGAAGAAGGCGCCGGCCCAGTCGACCTTGACCTTGCGCTTCACGACGGGGAGCTTGAGGGTCTTCTGCAGGACGATCAGCGCGAAGATCGCGAAGGGCACGCCCACGTAGAAGCACCAGCGCCAGCCGAGCCAGTCGGTGTCGGTGATGACACCGCCGAGCAGCGGGCCGCCGACGGTGGCGACGGCGAAGGTCGCGCCGAGGTAGCCGCTGTACCGGCCGCGCTCACGCGGGGCGATCATCGCGGCCAGGATGATCTGTGAGAGGGCGGTCAGACCGCCGACGCCGATGCCCTGCACGACACGGCAGGCGATGAGCATGCCGGTGCTCTGCGAGAGACCGGCGACGACCGAGCCCGCCACGTAGATGATCAGGGCTATCTGGACGAGCAGCTTCTTGGAGAAGAGGTCCGCGAGCTTGCCCCAGAGCGGGGTGGTCGCGGTCATCGACAGGAGTGCGGCGGTGACCACCCAGGTGTAGGCGGACTGGCCGCCGCCCAGGTCGGTGATGATCTGGGGGAGGGCGTTGGAGACGATCGTCGAGGACAGGATGGCGACGAACATGCCGAGCAGCAGCCCGGACAGCGCCTCCATGATCTGCTTGTGGGTCATCGGGGCGCCGCCGGAGGCGGTGTCCCCCTGCTTGGCGCTCCCGCCGCTCACACCGGTCTCTGGTGTGGTGGTCGTAGCCATCAAGTTCCTTCGTTCTCAAGCGTGGTGGGCCCGGCAGTCCCCGAAGGAATCGCGGAGGCGGGCGAGCAGGGTGGTGAGCAGTTCGACGTCGTCGTCGGACCACTCCGCGAGGGTGCGGGCGAGCATGTCGGTCAGCCGTCGGTCGAGGACGGCGAGCATGTCTTCGCCCGCCCGGGTCAGGTGCAGGATCCGGGAGCGCCGGTCGGCGGGGTCGGGCAGGCGCTCGACCCAGCCGCGGTCCACGGTGTGGGCCACGTGACGGCTGCTGACCGACATGTCGACGGCCATCAGCTCGGACACCCGGCCCATCCGCATGTCGCCGTGGTGGTTGAGCAGGGCGAGGACGATGGCGGATCCGCCGGGGCACTCGGCGGGCAGGACCCGCGCGAGTCCGCGCTTCACCGCTCCGATGGCGCTCACCTGGCGGGCGAGGTTCTCGTAGCGGTTGCCCGGGTGCATCGAGCTGTCCATCGAGTCGTCCATCAGGCACTCCACAGATGTTGTTGCTTAGGGCAACCATAGAGATGGATGGTTGCTCCAGGCAAACTAAATCGGTCAAACGGCGCTAAAGAATAGGCAAAGGTGGAGCGGAGGTGTGGGTCGCGGACGGTTCCGCAGAGGTGGGGGTACGGGGCTTGGGCCCCTCACCCGTACTTCGCTAGGGTCCTGACCCATGGCACACAACCCCCAAGCACCGTACGGCCAGGGCCAGGGCCCCGAGGGCTCCTACGACCCCGCCGGCAACACCCAGATGTTCCGCGCCTTCGTCGACGAGGGCGCCCCCCAGCAGCGTCAGCCGCAGGCCGCGGCCACGTCGGGCGGCGGCCCGAAGGTCGGCCTGATCGTGGGCGTGGCCGCGGTGATCGTCGTCCTGGCGGCCGTCGCCTGGCTGGCCCTGCGCTGACCGACCCGTCCTTCGTCGAGCCCCGGGTGGGCCGGATCCGCGTCACGCGGGCCCGGCCCACCTTTCTTGCTCATGGGGTGACGGAGTGAGGGCGGGTGCGAGCACCGCTCATGGGGTGACGGAGTGAGGGCGCATGCGAGCGCCGCTCATGGGGTGACGGAGTCCAGGGCGGGTGCGAGCACCGCGAAGGCCTCCCCGATCAGGGCGCCGGGGTCCTCGGAGCTCCCCGCGTCCTCGCCCTCGCTCCACCGGTGCAGTACGGCGTCGAAGGCGGCGAGCGCCATGCCCGCGGCCAGCCGCGGGTAGAGGTCGGCACCGGCGTCGCGGCCGACTCGGGCCGCCAGCTCCTCCGTCAGGTCCTCCCGCCACCGCGCCTGGTGCTCCAGGAAGCGGGCGAGGAGGGC
This sequence comes from Streptomyces sp. NPDC088707, assembly GCF_044752725.1. Classification (NCBI taxonomy): domain Bacteria; kingdom Bacillati; phylum Actinomycetota; class Actinomycetes; order Kitasatosporales; family Streptomycetaceae; genus Streptomyces; species Streptomyces sp. NPDC088707. Next base: position 572,884 of record NZ_JBIVLV010000003.1, read on the forward strand.
GGGGGTGCGCAGGATCAGCCGGACCACCGGCAGGGCCCGGTCGGCGTGGGCGTCGCAGATCGTCAGGGGTACCGAGACGGCGTGCAGGAGCGACTCGGAGGGGCGCTCCCCGGCGGGCCGGGCGGCGAGGCCCGCGCGCATGTCGGCGCCCATGTCGGCCAGGAACTGGACGACCACGTCCTCCTTGGACGCGAAGTAGCGGAAGAAGGTCCGCTTGGAGACCCCGGCCGCCGTCGCGATCTCGTCGACGGTGACGGCGTCGAAGCCCTTGAGGGCGAGCAACTGGAGGGCCGCCTCGGTGAGCTCGGTCGCGACGAGCTGACGCTTGCGCTGGGCCAGGCTGGCGGGAGCGGGGGCAGCGGTCCGGCCGGTACCGGTGCGGGCGGCGGGGGCGGGGCCGGCGGCGCGGCCGGTGCCGGAGTCGACTTCGGGGCGGGTGCTCACGGTCGGAATCGTAACGCGGTGCCCCCGACGGCACCAGGACGCCTCCATGACACCAACACCCATGCTTGACACTCGGTGACACAGGCGGCAGCGTGTGCCGCATGACCAAGAAGCAGCGCTGGACCGCCGACCGGATTCCGGACCAGACCGGGCGGCTCTTCGTCGTCACCGGGGCCAACAGCGGCCTCGGCCTCGCCACCACTCGTGAGCTCGCCCGCCGGGGCGGCCGTGTGATCCTCGCCGTACGGGACGAGGAGAGGGGCCGCCGTGCCGTGGACGAGCTCGTCGCGGCCGGGATCGCGCCGGGCCTGCTCGCCGTACGGCCGCTCGACCTCGCCGACCTCGACTCGGTGCGCGCCTTCGCCGGCCGGCTGCGCGAGGAGCACCCCCGGCTGGACGTCCTCGTCAACAACGCGGGAGTGATGGCGCCGCCCCGCACGCTGAGCCCCCAGGGCCACGAGGTCCAGTTCGCCGTCAACCACCTCGGCCACTTCGCGCTCACCGGGCTGCTGCTCGACCTGCTCGCCGCCGGACGGGACCCCCGGGTGGTCACGGTCAGCTCGATCAACCACCGCCAGGGCCGCCTCCGCCTCGACGACCTCACCGGCGCGCGCGGCTACGCGCCCATGGCCTTCTACAACCAGTCCAAGTTCGCCAACGCCGTCTTCGGGCAGGAACTGCACCGGCGCCTGAGCGCGTCCGGCAGCCCGGTCCGCAGCGTCCTCGCCCACCCCGGCTACACCGCGACCCGGCTCCAGACCCGGGACACCTCGGGCCTCGTGAAGCTGGTCTTCGGCCGCATCGGCAACCCGTTGCTCGCCCAGCGCCCCGAGCGGGGCGCGCTGCCGCAGCTGTACGCGGCGACCGAACCGGGTCTGGAGGGCGGAGAGTTCATCGGGCCCGACGGCATGGGCGAGCTGCGGGGCGCGCCGACCCGGGTACGTCCCTCCGCCGCGTCCGCCGACCCGGGGACGGGGCGGGAGCTGTGGGAGCGCTCGGAGGGCCTGACCGAGGTGAGGTTCCCCGTCACCGCCAGGTAGCGGAGACCTTCCGGGTGTCGATCCGCATCCCGAGCGGCACCCGCCAGGAGTCCACGCACACGGTGTACGTCTCCGTCCGCGCCGCCCCGGCGGCGATCGGTGCGGGCAGCGGCTGGGTGGACGTGAGTGTCGCCCAGTCGACCCCGAGGGCGCCGATGACGTGGGTGGCGAACGTGACCGTGCCCGAACGGGCCGCCGTCCCACCGCTGTTCCGGAAGGTGACCGTCACCTTCTCGCACCAGCGCCGGTCGCCGTCGGCCAGGACGGGCGCGGAGACGGTGACCACGGCGGGCCCTGGGGCGGGCGTCGGCGTGGGTGCCGTGGTCGTGGGGGGTGCCGGGGCGGTGGTGCCGGGCGCGGGCTTCGGGGGCGGGGCGGAGGGAGTACGGGGAGGGGTGCCGGCGCCGGGGCGCGTGGACGTACCACCGGAGCCGGAGCCGGAGCCGGAGCCCGTGTCCGAGCCGCCGGGCGAGGTCGTGCCCGACCCCGTACTCGATCCGGCGCCCGACCCCGTACTCGATCCGGTACTGGATCCGGAGGGCCCGGGTGTGCCCGGGCGTCTCGTGGCGCCGTCCGCCGGCGCCGTGGCCGACCCGCCCGGGTCCGTGCCTGGGACCGTGCGCGGTTCCGGTGACGGGGACGACGTGCTGGACGTGTCCCCGCTCGCGGGGCCGTCCAGGGGTACCAGGGTGACCGCGCCCGAGGGGACGCCCGCCGCTCCCGGGGAGGGGCCGGCGCCCACCGCCGCGTACCCCTCGCCGTCTCCTCCGCCGCCACAGGCGGTCAGCACCCCGCCGAGGCAGAGCGCGACCGCCACGAGTCCGGGCTTCCTTCGCCTCATGGCCGCCAGTCTGTCTGACGAACCGTCAACAAGGGAGCCCTTCGCGGAACTCAGTCGGCGATGAGGCCGTCGCGCAGCTGGGCCAGGGTGCGGGTGAGCAGCCGCGAGACGTGCATCTGCGAGATGCCGACCTCCTCGCCGATCTGCGACTGGGTCATGTTGGCGAAGAAGCGCAGCATGATGATCTGCCGCTCCCGGGGCGGGAGTTTGGCGAGCAGCGGCTTGAGCGACTCGCGGTACTCGACGCCTTCGAGCGCCGTGTCCTCGTAGCCGAGGCGGTCGGCGAGGGAGCCCTCGCCGCCGTCGTCCTCGGGCGAGGGGGAGTCGAGCGAGGACGCGGTGTAGGCGTTGCCCACGGCGAGGCCGTCGACGACGTCCTCCTCCGACACCCCCAGCACGGCGGCGAGTTCGGGCACGGTGGGGGAGCGGTCGAGCTTCTGCGCGAGCTCGTCGCTGGCCTTGGTGAGGGCGAGGCGCAGCTCCTGGAGCCGGCGCGGGACGCGGACCGACCAGGAGGTGTCGCGGAAGAAGCGCTTGATCTCACCGACGACCGTCGGCATCGCGAACGTCGGGAACTCCACGCCCCGTTCGCAGTCGAAGCGGTCGATCGCCTTGATGAGGCCGATGGTGCCGACCTGGACGATGTCCTCCATCGGCTCGTTGCGGGAGCGGAAACGGGCCGCTGCGTACCGCACGAGGGGGAGGTTGAGCTCGATGAGCGTGTCGCGGACGTAGGTCCGCTCCGGGCTGTCCGCGACGGCGCCCTCGGTGTCGAGGGCGCGCAGCCTCAGGAAGAGGGAGCGCGAGAGGGTGCGGGTGTCGAGGGCTCCCGACGTCACGGCCATCGGCGGAGGCGTGGCCTCGGCGCTGTCGGTCGCGGTCGGCGCCGTCGTCTGCGTGGGCACGGGAACGGGCGTGAGCGTGAGCACCTTCGAGCTGCCCAGTTCTGTGGACATGCCACCCCCTTGAGGTCGCGGACGGTCGCGGTGGCCGCGACCATCTGAGGAACGCAGCCACCACCTGAATACCGGCGGCGGGGCTGCGGCAAACTCGGTTCCAGCAGAATGTCACATGTCGGCAACACGCTGTAGTGACTTGTCGACAAGCCGAGGGCGCATATCCGCAGGAAACAAGGGGTGTACGGCATTTGGGGCGCCGCAGAACTGCTCCGAACCGGTCTACCCGATTCAGCTACGCCTCGATTCTGTTTGCGGATCTCAAACGCGCGAAGCTGCGGGCGAGGAGCCTTGACACATGCATCTGGGAGACACCGAGTTCCTGGCTGATCTGGGACTGCGTCAGATTGCTGTAGTAGCGCAGCATCAGGATCCGCTGCTCCCGCTCGGGCAGCTGGACGAGCAGGTGCCGGACGAGGTCGCGGTGCTCGACGCCGGCCAGCGCGGGGTCCTCGTAGCCGAGCCGGTCGAGGAGGCCGGGCAGCCCGTCGCCCTCCTGTGCGGCCTCCAGGGAGGTCGCGTGGTACGAGCGGCCGGCCTCGATGCAGGCGAGCACCTCGTCCTCGCCGATCCGCAGCCGCTCGGCGATCTCGGCGGTCGTGGGGGAGCGGCCGTGGGCGGTCGTGAGGTCCTCGGTGGCGCCGTTCACCTGGACCCAGAGCTCGTGCAGGCGGCGGGGCACGTGCACGGTGCGGACGTTGTCGCGGAAGTACCGCTTGATCTCTCCGACGACGGTCGGCATGGCGAACGTCGGGAACTGGACACCGCGGTCGGGGTCGAAGCGGTCGATGGCGTTGATGAGGCCGATGGTGCCGACCTGGACGACGTCCTCCATCGGCTCGTTGCGGGAGCGGAAGCGCGCCGCCGCGTACCGCACGAGCGGCAGGTTCGCCTCGATGAGGGCCCCGCGCACCCGGTGGTGCTCCGGAGTGCCCGGTTCCAGGTTCTTGAGCTGCCCGAAGAGCACCTGGGTGAGGGCGCGGGTGTCCGCGCCACGGGTGCTCTGGGGCCGGGGGCGGGGGGTCTCCGCGCCACCCGCCTCGTGCTGGGGCGGGACCTGAGGCGCTGTACTGGCCGGCACGTTCACGCCACCCCTTTGGCTGGTCTTGCTGGTCGACTGGGTCAACTACGGTCAACTCATCCGTCAAAAGCGGTCATAGCATCACAAGACATGTCCACTGTGTGCAAGCACCGCATAGTGACGTGTTGAGGGCATACTGACGGAAAAAGGGGAGGTCACGCGTGGAATCAGACACGGAAAAGCCCCCCACCTCGACGGCGGGGGGCCTGGTGTCGACCGGGGACTAGAACGCGTAGTCCGCGATCACCCAGGTGGCGAACTCGCGCCACTGGGCGACACCCGCCTGGTGCGCGGGGTGGTCCAGGTAGCGCTGGAGCGCGTCGGTGTCCTCGACGGCCGAGTTGATGGCGAAGTCGTACGCGATCGGCCGGTCCGTGATGTTCCAGTCGCACTCCCAGAAGCGCAGCTCCGGGATCTGGTCGCCGAGGGCGCGGAACGCGTCCACACCGGCGACGACGCGCGGCTCGTCGCGCGCGACACCGTCGTTGAGCTTGAAGAGGACCAGATGGCGGATCACGAAGGGCTCCTAGTTGATGAGTTCGGTCATGAACTCGCCGACACCCTGGGCGGCGCTGGAAATGCCCTCGAACCCTACCTGTACGAGATCGGCGGCCCTGGCAGGGGACGTGATGATCGTGTACAGCACAAAGACCGCGACCGCGTAGAGCGCGACCTTCTTCGCCTGCGCCATTGCCAGCCCTCCCCTGTTCCCCCGCCTGTTCCCCCGCCGTACGACCGCGCCACTCTAACCGAGGCTTTATGGACCAAGGGCCCGTTGATCGAGGCCTTTCGCCGCCCCCCGGAAGGGTGACGGCGGAGCAGGATGGATGTCGAGCCCGGAGGATCTGGCAGGAATCGGAAGGGCTCCTGGAACCGGCCCGCACTGCGGGGTCCGCGCCGCGAGCTTCCCCCTGACTGCGGCGCGGGCTTGTAGGACCGGTTCTCATCGGGGGGAGCGGCTTGTCCCCCCGATGCCGCTCCCCCCGTCCTTGCTTCCGCCCGGACCTCCCCCGACGCGCTTCCGAGGTGTTCACGGCATTACGGGGAATGCGGCGCGGACCGCTGCCGAAGGCAATGTCGTGGACGTCGTAGGCGCTTTCGGGGCCTGCGTGCAGCCCTCGGTGAATTGCACCGGCGGATACGAGGGCATCCGGAATCCCGTGCGGCGACGGCACGGGATCGGGCCGATTCCGGACCGGACCCTCGTGTATTCCGAAGGGATGGCGCCCCGCCCTGGGTTGCTTCGTGAGCCCGTCCGTATGCGCCGCCCCGAGCGCGGCTCGCAGCCGCAGGGCGGTTCGCCGGCCCCACCGGTCAGGGGCCTCTGTGGCGTCGAGGGGACGATCCCACCCGGCTGCCGTTCCCGGTCTCCGGGCCATCGGCCCGCCCGGGCAGTCGGTTTTCGGCCCGGCCTTCGCAATTCGGCCATCGGCTCGGGCGGCGAGCACACCATATGACGTACCGTGGAGACGAGTTGGCGGTTTCTTTACCGAGCGCAGGCATACCCCAGGGGGATCACCGGTATGAAGCGAATTTTCGGCCTCGCGGCAATCATCGCGGGTGGCGTGCTCGCCCTGTTCTTCCCGGATCTCGAATTCGGCTGGTTCAGGGGGCGACCGTTGGGAATCGTCCTGGTCGTCATCGGCGGCATCGAACTCCTGGAGAGTGCGCGGGGCCGCAGGTCGTAGGGTCCCCCGCCGAGCACGAGGTGGCCCAGCGAGACGAGGGCGAGACAGCCGAGGACGTGGTCGAGCCGCAGCCCCGACGGCATGAGCGGGAACCTGGCCCGGCCGTCCTCGAAGCGCGCGGCGCCTGGCGACTCCGCCTGACGGAGGGCCAGGGGCCCCCTCCCGACCCGTCGGGAGGCAGCAAAGAAGAACCCCCTCCGATCCGTTTCCACGGATCGGAGGGGGTTCTTGCTGGCGGTAGCGGAGGGATTTGAACCCTCGGTGAGTTTCCCCACACTCGCTTTCGAGGCGAGCTCCTTCGGCCGCTCGGACACGCTACCGAGAGAGAGCTTAGCCGAAAGTCGCGCTGCGATGAAATCCGTATCCCGTGCCAGGTCAGAGGGTGCGGAAGAAGGCCGTGAGCTGCTCCGCGCACTCCTCGCCGAGCACGCCCTGGACGACCTCGGGCCGGTGGTTGAGCCGGCGGTCCCGTACGAGGTCCCAGAGCGAACCCGCCGCCCCCGCCTTCTCGTCCGGCGCGCCGAACACCACCCGCTCGACCCGCGACTGGACGAGTGCCCCCGCGCACATCACGCACGGCTCCAGGGTCACGACCAGCGTGCAGCCCGTCAGCCGCCACTCCCCGGTCGCCGCGGCCGCCCGGCGCAGAGCGAGCACCTCGGCGTGCGCGGTGGGGTCGCCGGTCGCCTCACGCTCGTTGTGCCCGCGGGCGAGCACGGCACCGCCGGGGCCGAGCACGACCGCGCCGACCGGTACGTCACCGGCCGGTACGGCCGCGTCGGCCTCGGTGAGGGCGAGCCGCATGGCGTCCCGCCAGGGGTCCCGAACGGGGTCGGGTACGGGTACGACAGGTACAGCGCGTGCCACTAGCGGACGGCCTCCAGGACCTCGGCGGCCCCCAGCGCGTCCGCGATCTCCGCGAGCGCGTCGCTGTCGAGCGCCAGCAGATCCGCCGGGGACATGCCGAGGTCCGCGAGGATCAGCCGGTCGCCGACCGGAGCGGCCGGCACGGCCTCGGCCGCGACGCTCGTCTCCTCGTCGTCGTCCGTGTCGCCGTCGAGCGGCTCCCCGTCCTCCGTACCGTCCAGGTCCAGCGATTCGAGCTCGTCGACGATGTCGTCCAGGTCGTCGCCGAGGATCTCCCGGGTGAGGATCTCCCCGTACGAGGAACGGGCGGCGGCGGCGCCGTCCGAGACGTAGACGCGAGGGTCTTCCTCACCCTCGATCCGTACGATCCCGAACCACGCGTCCTCCTGCTCGATGAAGACGATCACCGTGTCGTCGTCCGAGGCCTCGCGGGCGAGCTCGGTCAGATCCGACAGGGTCTCCACGTCGTCGAGCTCCGTGTCGCTCGCTTCCCACCCGTCTTCGGTGCGCGCGAGCAGTGCGGCGAAGTACACCTGACTCTCTCCCACTGATCAGAGGTGTGACGATCCGGCGGCGCGCTCCTGATGCCCCGCCCAATCGGCATCGTGACAGATACGACGCCCACAGGAGAGGTCTTCGGCTCTTGCGTCGTGCATCAGTCTGAACGACCCCGCGATCGGGCGGGCGTGCGACCCCGGCGCACGCAGGGGGCGCACGGGGGGACGGGACGGGGGCGCGGCCGGGGGCGGAGCGGGCGGGAGCCGGCGGATTCCCGACGGGCCTCCGCGGGCTCCCGACGGGTCTCCGGCGGGCTCCTCACCAGCGGAAGGTGCGCATGCGCATGGCCTGGCGCATCCGGGCCGCACGCGCGCGGCGTGGCTGGACGCGCTCGCGCAGCGCCTTCGCCTCGCCGAGTTCACGCAGGAACTGGGCGCGGCGCCTGCGGCGCTCCGCGTCGGTCTCCGGTGCCGGTCGCCGGGCCGCCCTCTCGGCGGCGCCGTCGGCCGGTTCTTCCAGGTCGGGCATCGGCCACTCCACCCCATCGCTGGGTCCCCGTGCCACCCACCTTCCCCCAGTGGCGTGGGTCGATGCCAGTGCGGGGCGGGCTACTGTTGAGTCATGCGTCTCCACGTCGTCGATCACCCGCTGGTCGCCCACAAGCTCACCACGCTGCGCGACAAGCGCACGGATTCCGCGACCTTCCGTCGGCTCGCCGACGAGCTGGTCACCCTGCTCGCCTACGAGGCCACCAGGGACGTCCGGACCGAGCAGGTCGACATCGAGACCCCCGTCACGCCCACGACCGGCGTGAAGCTGTCGTACCCGCGTCCGCTGGTGGTCCCGATCCTGCGCGCCGGGCTCGGCATGCTCGACGGCATGGTCCGGCTGCTCCCGACCGCCGAGGTCGGCTTCCTGGGCATGATCCGCAACGAGGAGACGCTGGAGGCGTCGACCTACGCCACGCGCATGCCGGAGGACCTCTCGGGCCGCCAGGTGTACGTCCTCGACCCGATGCTGGCGACCGGCGGCACGCTCGTCGCGGCCATTCAGGAGCTCATCAAGCGCGGCGCCGACGACGTGACCGCGGTCGTGCTCCTCGCCGCCCCGGAGGGCGTCGAGATCATGGAGCGCGAGCTGGCGGGCACCCCCGTCACCGTCGTGACGGCCTCGGTCGACGAGCGTCTCAACGAGAACGGCTACATCGTTCCGGGCCTGGGCGACGCGGGCGACCGCATGTACGGCTCCGCCGAATAAGCGGGCTGTCGGCTCCGCCGAATAAGCGGGCTGTCGGCTCCGCCGAACAGCCCCCAGCTGCCACAGCAACCGCCGCAGCAGCCGCTACGTCAGCACTTTCCGGTCGGTACGGGCGCGGGCTTGGTCAGGGCGACCAGGGCCGCGTCCGCCGTCTTCTTCGGGGCCAGGTTCTTGAAGGCGGTCCCGATGATCAGGTCCACGTCCGCCGTGCCCCGGGTGTCCGTCTTCGTCGTGGCGCCCGCGAGCTGGGTGCCGAGGACCGGGAAGACGCCCTTGGTGGCGGTGGTGGCGCCGAGGATCAGACCGGCGCCGGGGACCTTCTTGTCGTAGGCGGCGGGTGCGTTCCCCACCTTGCCGATCTTGAAGCCGCGCTTCTTGAGTTCGTCCGCGGTCGTCTTGGCGAGCCCGCTGCGCGGGGTCGCGTTGTAGACGTTGACCGTGATCTGGGCGGGCTTGGGGAGAGCGGCCGCGGGCGGGGCCGTCGCCCGGGCGACGGGTTTGCAGTCGGCCTGTTTCCCGGCGGTCGCCTTGGTGCCCGCGTCGCCGGAGAAGACGTCGACGAGCTGGAGCGTGCCCCAGCCGGCCGCGCCGAGCACGACCACGGCGGCGGCGGACGCGAGGATGATCCTGCGCCGGCGGTGGGGGCGGCGCATGCGCGGGTAGACGTCCCCCGTGATGCGGTACTTTCCGCCCATTCCGGGGGGAGTGAGCATGCTCATGAGCGCAGCGTAATGCCGCCCGTCGGCGATGCCTACTTGATGATCATGTGATCGCGTCCGGATGGGGGCGAACTGACCCCGAAAGGGTCAGTGCGTGCGGGGCCGGTCGGCGCCGGCTCAGTCCATTTCCAGGACGCGGGCGTGCAGCACCTGGCGCTGCTGGAGCGCCGCGCGGACGGCGCGGTGCAGTCCGTCCTCGAGGTAGAGATCGCCCTGCCACTTCACGACGTGCGCGAAGAGGTCGCCGTAGAACGTGGAGTCCTCGGCGAGCAGCGTCTCCAGGTCCAGCTGGCCCTTGGTGGTGACCAGCTGATCGAGGCGGACCGGGCGCGGGGCGACGTCCGCCCACTGCCGGGTGCTTTCCCGGCCGTGGTCGGGATACGGCTTTCCGTTTCCGATGCGCTTGAAGATCACACGGAAAGCCTACCGGGCGAGCGGCTCCCGGCGCAGCCATGCACGGGCAGTGGGATGCTGGTGCGAACCATGACAAACCGGAATTGGGGTGCCGTGATGAGCGTGAGCGAGGAGCCACCGGCCGCGCTGGGCGGCCCTGCCGCCGAGATCGCCGCCGGGTACGCCTTCGAGGGCGCGGCACTCGATCTGGGGGCACTGCTCTGGGACGGCGCATGTCACCCGGACGCGCAGATCCGCATCCCGCTGCCCGTGCTCAACCGGCACGGACTGGTCGCCGGCGCGACCGGCACCGGCAAGACGAAGACGCTCCAGCTGATCGCCGAGCAGCTCTCGGCGAACGGCGTGCCGGTCTTCCTCGCCGACATCAAGGGCGACGTCTCCGGCGTCTCCGCCCCCGGCGAGGACGGCGAGAAGGTCCGGGAGCGGGCCGCCCAGGTCGGCCAGGAGTGGCGGGCGACGGGCTTCCCCTGCGAGTTCTACGGGCTCGGCGGGACCGGCCCAGGCATCCCGGTGCGCGCCACCGTGACCAGCTTCGGCCCCGTACTGCTGTCGAAGGTGCTCCAGCTCAACCAGACGCAGGAGCAGTCACTCGGCCTGATCTTCCACTACGCCGACTCCAAGGGTCTGGAGCTGGTGGACCTCAAGGACCTCCGGGCGGTGGTGGCGTTCCTGGTGTCGGACACCGGGAAGGCCGAGCTCAAGGGGATCGGCGGGCTGTCCACGGTGACGGCGGGGGTGATCCTGCGGTCGATCACGGCCTTCGAGCAGCAGGGCGCGGGCGGGTTCTTCGGGGAGCCGGAGTTCGACACCAGCGAGTTCCTGCGGACGGCGGCGGACGGGCGCGGGATCGTCTCGGTCCTGGAGCTGCCGTCGGTGCAGGACAAGCCGCAGCTGTTCTCGACGTTCCTGATGTGGATGCTGGCGGACCTCTTCAACGACCTGCCGGAGGTCGGCGATCTGGAGAAGCCGAAGCTGGTCTTCTTCTTCGACGAGGCGCATCTGCTGTTCAAGGGCGCGTCGAAGGCGTTCCTGGAGTCGATCACCCAGACCGTGCGGCTGATCCGCTCGAAGGGCATCGGCGTGTTCTTCGTGACGCAGACGCCGAAGGACGTGCCGTCGGACGCGCTCGCGCAGCTCGGCAACCGGGTGCAGCACGCGCTGCGCGCCTTCACCCCGGACGACGCGAAGGCCCTGAAGGCGACGGTACGGACGTTCCCGAACTCGCCGTACGACCTGGAGGAGGTCCTCACGGGCCTCGGCACGGGCGAGGCGGTGATCACCGTGCTCAGCGAGAAGGGCGCCCCGACCCCGGTCGCGGCGACCCGGCTGCGGGCGCCGGAGTCGCTGATGGGCCCGGTCGACGCGGCCGCCCTGGACGCGGCGGTGAAGGGCTCGCCGCTCTACGGGCGGTACGCGGAGGCGGTGGACCGCGAGTCGGCGTACGAGAAGCTGACGGCCGAGCAGCAGGCGGCGGAGGCGGCGGCGCTGGAGGCGGCGGCCGCCAAGGAGGCGGAGAAGGAGCGGAAGCAGGGGGGAGGGAGGGCTCCGAAGCCGGAGCCCTCCCTCGCCGAACAGGTGGTGGGCAGTGGGATCTTCACGTCCCTCGCGCGGTCGATCGGCAGCCAGTTGGGCCGGGAGATCAGCCGCTCGGTCTTCGGCACCGCCCGCCGCAGGAGGTAGCGGGACCCGCTCGGCTCCTACTCGGTGACCTCGTGGTGGTCGTCGTGCAGGCCGCCGCCGCTGCCCGTGCCGCCGGTGGTCGGGGTGGAGACGACCGGCTTGCGCAGCGAGGAGATGTCGTGGGCGTAGGTGCCCACGGCGTTGGCGATGACCTTGATGTTGGCGTCGAAGGCCTTCATGTTGATGTTCTTCAGGTCGTCGCCCTTGGCGTGGTAGTTCACGTCGTACGCGACGCCCGCCGTGCCGCCGAACTTGGCGGCCTGGGCGGCGGTCTTGATGCCCTCGGCGCCGGTGAAGGTGCCGCCGGAGGGGATGCCGACCTTGATGAACGGGCCGTAGTCGGAGCGGCCGGAGAAGTCGGTGCCCTCGTGCGGGAGGCCGCGCGAGGTCATGAAGTCGGTGATGTCGCGCTCCAGCTGGGCGGAGCCCGCGGGGCCGGCGCCCTCGCCGACGTTGTCCGAGTTGTCGCCGTCGTAGACGAACAGGCCGTAGTTCGGCGAGGCGATCATGTCGAAGTTGAGGTAGAGCTTGATCTCGCTCTTGTCGAGCGCGGTCAGGTTTTTGACGTAGTGGTCGGAGCCGAGGAGGCCGTTCTCCTCCGCGGACCACCAGGCGAAGCGGACCTTGTTGCGGACCTTGTCCTTCGACTTGGCGAGCTCCAGGGCGGTCTGGAGCAGGCCGGCGGAGCCGGAGCCGTTGTCGTTGATGCCGGGGCCCGCGGTGACGGAGTCGAGGTGCGAGCCGAGCATCACGGTGTTGGCGGCGTTGCCGCCCCTGGTCTCCGCGATGACGTTGTTGGTGACGCGCTTCTCCTGGAGCTGGCGGATCTCGAAGGAGAGCTTGACGGCGCCCTTGGCGAGGTCGGCGGCGAGCTTCTCGCCCTCCGCCAGGCTGATGCCACCGGTCGGGATCTTGCCCGCGGCCGGCTCGCCGAGGGTGCCGGAGAGGATGCCCTCGGCGTTGTTGTAGATGATCGCGCCGGCGGCGCCGGCCGCGGCGGCCTGCTCCTGCTTGATGGCGAAGGAGCAGCCACCGCGCTTGATGAGCGCGACCTTGCCGGTGAAGGTGCCGGAGGCGTAGTCGGCGGGCTCGCAGCCGGTGGTGCCGTCGGCGTCGACGGGCACGGCGACCAGATCGGCCTTGATGCCGCCGACGGGGGTGGACTTGGTGTACGTCATGGCGCGGATGTCGAGGGCGCGCGGCGCGGGCGACTCGACGGAGACCTTCTCGGCGAGCGTCTGGGTGTAGATGAAGTCGAACTGCTCGTACGAGACGTCGTATCCGGCCTTCTTGAGCTGCTGGTACACGTACGCGGCCGAGGCGTCGTGCCCGAGCGTGCCGGCCGCGCGGTGACCGCCGGCCGAGTCGGCTATCGCCTGGAACTTCTGCAGGTGCTTGTAGGCGTCCTGGCCAGTGGTTTCGCGGACCAGCTTCTTCGCCAGCCTGGCGGCGTCGCGGGCGGGTGCGGCCGTGGGGTCCTTCACCGCGGTGGCGGGGGAGGCGAGCACCAGCGGGGTGGCGAGGGCGGCGGCGGCCAGAACGGCCGCGGCCCGGCGCTGGGTAGCGTTCACAGAAGTCCTTCCCGTTACGGACGAGGTTGAGGGGAAGTTAGCGATCGGCAGGGCATCCTGTGAACACCTTCTCCACAATTCCTGTCACATAGAGCAGGATTGAAATCTGGAATTCTCAATTCCCATCGCTTTTAGACTCCTTGGCGGCTTTCGCCGCTTTCGCCGCCGCCTTCATCTCCTGCTTGTGGGCCCGCACCTTCACCAGCGACTCCGGGCCCGTGATGTCGGCGGCCGAACGGTACGAACCCTGCTCGCCGTACGCGCCCGCCGCCTCCCGCCAGCCCGTCGGCCGCACCCCGTACTGCTTGCCGAGCAGGGCCAGGAAGATCTGCGCCTTCTGCTTGCCGAAGCCGGGCAGCGCCTGGAGCCGCCCGAGCAGCTCCTTCCCGGTCGCCGCGTCCGCCCAGACGGCCTCCGCGTCGCCCCCGTACTCCTCGACGAGGAACGCGCACAGTTGCTGTACGCGCTGGGCCATCGACCCGGGGTAGCGGTGCACGGCCGGCTTCTCGGAGAGCAGCGCGGCGAACTCCTCCGGGTCCCGGGCGGCGATCTCGTGCGCGTCGAGATCGTCCGCGCCGAGCCGCTGGGCGATGGTGTACGGCCCGGAGAAGGCCCACTCCATGGGCACCTGCTGGTCGAGCAGCATGCCGACGAGCGCGGCAAGCGGTGAGCGGCCGAGCAGCGCGTCGGCCTCCGCCTGCTGCGCGAGACGGATCTCGGGGTGCTTCGGGTGCGGGGCGGCGGGGCTCTTGGACACGGGACTCATGGTTCGATCATCCCGCCCGGCCGTGGTGATCGCCCGGTGGACTCACCCTCCCCGGGTTCAGGGCTTCGCCCGGGCGGGGGAGCCCCCCGTCGCGAAGCGGTCGAGGGCGGCGAGGATCAGCTCCCCCGTCTCCTTCCCGCCCAGGTGACCGGCGGTCTCGACCACGTGCAGCTCGGCGTCCGGCCAGGCCCGGGACAGCTCCCAGGCGGTGCCGAGCGGGCCGCCCATGTCGAGCCGGCCGTGGATCAGGACACCGGGGATGCCGGCCAGCCGGTGGGCGTCGCGGATCAGGGCGCCCTCCTCCAGCCAGGCGCCGTGCGCGAAGTAGTGCGCGCAGATCCGGACGAAGCCGAGCCGGGTGTCGTCGACCCGGTCGGTGTACGGGGTGCCCTGGCCCTCCATCGACAGGACCGCGTCCTCCCAGGCGCACCAGTCGGCGGCGGCCTTCTCCCGTACGGCCCGGTCGGGGTGGTCCATCAGGGCGGCGTAGGCGCCCACCAGGTCCTCCGCGTGGTCCGCCCCCGCCCGGAACCGTTCATGCGCCTCGGGGAAGAACCGCCCGACCCCCTCGTACAGCCAGGCCGTCTCGGAGCGCCGGGTGGTCGTCACCGCCGCGATCACGATCTCCGTGACCCGCTCCGGGTACGCCTCCGCGTACGCCAGGATCAGGGTGGAGCCCCAGGAGCCGCCGTACAGCAGCCAGCGGTCGATCCCCAGGTGCTCGCGCAGCCGCTCCATGTCGGCGACCAGGTGCGCGGTCGTGTTCGCCCCCATGTCGGCGGCCGGGTCGCTCGCGTGCGGGGTGGAGCGGCCGCAGCCCCGCTGGTCGAACAGGACCAGGCGGTACGCCTCCGGGTCGAAGAAGCGGCGGCTGCGGGGCGAGGAGCCGGAGCCCGGGCCGCCGTGGACGACGAGCGCGGCCCGGCCCTCCGGGTTGCCGGAGACCTCCCAGTGGACGCGGTTGCCGTCGCCCACGTCGAGCAGGCCCTGGTCGTACGGTGCGGTGCTGTCGGAGTACATCCGACCGACCCTAGTGACCCTTGATCCGCACCACCGGGTCTTCGCACCACTCCAGGAGCGAGGGCCAGTCCCCGTACCCGGAGGCGGGGTTGAGGTGCTCCCCACCCGGTACGTGATCCATGTCGAGGCCGAGCGGGCGGCCGTAGTGCAGGTCGGCGCCGCCGGGGCAGTACGGGTCGCCGTCGCCGTACACGAGACGCGCGTCGAGCCGGGCCTCCGTCAGGTCGAGCCCGTCGGCGAAGGCGGCGATCTCGGGGATCCCGGCGGTGACGAGGGGCGAGGGCGGGGCGACGAGCAGCACCCGGTCGGCGTCCGGCCGGCGGGCGCCGGCCCGCAGCCAGAGCAGCACGGCCAGGCTGTGCGCGAGCACCACGAACTCGCCCCGGGCGGGGCGCGCGCCGTGCTCCTCCAGCGCGGCGAGCCAGTCGCCGAGCACGGGCGCGTCGGGCTCGGGCAACTGCGGGTAGCGCACGTCGTGGCCGCGGTCCCGAAGCTGCTGCGCGAGCTGGTGCTGCCAGTGCTCGGGGGGCCGGCGGTTCTGGAAACCGTGCAGGATGAGGAAGGTCTTGGAGGGGTCGGTCATGGGGGAATGCTGCGGGTGGAACCGAGCCGGGGTCCACCCGATCCCAACACCTGGACGCACCTCCAACACCCCAGCCGGGCCAGCACCCCCGTCCTCGTCGCGCCCCCTTCGCTCCGCTGAGGCGGCACCCACCCGCCGGGGCGGTGCCCGTCCGCCACCCCCGTTGTGGGCATTCGTTCCGCTGGGGCGTGGGGGTCCCCCCGGACGGGGTCTGGGGGAGGGTGGGCACGACGGACGGTGCCCTTTGCCGGGCCTGGGCTTCCGCGCCTGAACCCGCACCCCAGGTGCGGCGCACAGCTGGTGGCGGGTCCAGGCACAGGGGGCGGGGGCGCCGCCAGAGCGCGCCGTCCCGCGTGCCCACCCGTCCCGCCCCGCGGGACGATTGCCCACACGGGGGGGCCCCAGGGCGGGGCCGTCGCGTCAGGCGCCCACGTACTCGCGGAGGTGCCGCGCCGTCAGCGTGTCCGACTTCGCCACCAGCTCCGCCGGCGTCCCCTCGAACACCACCCGCCCCCCGTCATGCCCCGCCCCCGGCCCCAGGTCGATCAGCCAGTCCGCGTGGGCCATCACCGCCTGGTGGTGCTCGATGACGACGACCGTGTTGCCGGCCTCGACGAGCCGGTCGAGGAGGGCGAGGAGCTTGTCGACGTCGGCCAGGTGGAGCCCGGTGGTGGGCTCGTCGAGGACGTAGACCGCCCCCTTCTCCGCCATGTGGATCGCCAGCTTCAGACGCTGCCGCTCACCGCCCGAGAGCGTGTTGAGCGGCTGCCCGAGCCGCAGGTAGCCGAGGCCGACGTCCTTGAGGCGGCCGAGGATCGTGCGGGCCTGGCTCTTGGCCGTGAAGAACTCGTACGCCTCCTCGATCGACAGCGACAGGACCTCGTGGATGTTCTTCCCGTTCAGCCGGTAGGTGAGGACCTCGGGCGTGAACCTCTTCCCCTCGCACTCCTCGCAGACCGACGCGACGCCCGCCGCGATGGCGAGGTCGGTGTAGACGAGCCCGAGGCCGTTGCAGCGCGGGCAGGCGCCCTCGGAGTTGGCGCTGAAGAGGGCCGGCTTGACGCCGTTGGCCTTGGCGAAGGCCGTGCGGATCGGGCCGAGGAGCCCGGTGTACGTCGCCGGGTTCGAGCGGCGCGAGCCCCGGATGGGGGACTGGTCGGCGACGACGACGCCCTCGCGGCCCGGCAGGTTGCCGTGGATGAGGGAGGACTTGCCGGAGCCCGCCACGCCCGTGACGACCGTCAGGACCCCGGCCGGGATCTCGACGCTCACGTCCTTGAGGTTGTGCTGTGTGGCGCCGGTGATGCTCAGCGCGCCGCTGGGGACCCGTACCTCCGCACGGAGCTTCGCCCGGTGCGCGAGGTGGTTGCCGGTGAGGGTGCCGGAGGTGCGCAGTCCGGGAACGTTTCCGCTGTAGCAGATCTCGCCGCCCGCGGTGCCGGCCCGCGGGCCCAGGTCGACGACGTGGTCGGCGATCTCGATGACCTCGGGCTTGTGCTCGACGACGAGGACGGTGTTGCCCTTGTCGCGCAGCCGCAGCAGCAGGTCGTTCATGCGTCGTACGTCGTGCGGGTGGAGCCCGGTGGTCGGCTCGTCGAAGACGTACGTGACGTCGGTGAGCGGGGAGCCGAGGTGGCGCACCATCTTCACGCGCTGCGCCTCGCCGCCGGAGAGCGTGCCGGAGGAGCGGTCGAGGGAGAGGTAGCCGAGGCCGATCTCGACGAGCGAGTCGAGGAGCTCGCGCAGACCGGCGAGGAGCGGGGCGACGGAGGGGTCCTCGATCCGGCGGACGAACGCGGCGAGGTCGCTGATCTGCATCGCCGAGCACTCGGCGATGTTGACCCCGTCGATACGGGAGGACAGCGCGGCCCGGGTGAGCCGGGCGCCCTCGCACTCGGGGCAGGTCCGGAAGCCGACGGCCCGGTCGACGAAGGCGCGGATGTGGGCCTGCATGGCCTCCCGGTCCTTGGCGAGGACGGTCCGCTGGAGCTTCACCACGAGGCCCTCGTAGGTGAAGTTGTTGGTGCCGACCTTCACCTTGCAGGACGGCTTGTGGAGGAAGTCCTCCCACTCCTGGTCGGTGAAGTCCGCGAGCTTCTTGTCGGGGTCGTAGAAACCGGAGTGGGCCATGACCTGCCACATCCAGGAGTCGACGGCGTAGCCCGGCACGGTGATGGCGCCCTCGTTGAGGGACTTGGTGCGGTCGACGAGTTCGTCGACGTCGATGTCGGAGATCTGGCCGGTGCCCTCGCAGCGCGGGCACATGCCCTCGGGCAGGTTGAAGCTGAAGGCGCCCGAGGTGCCGACGTGCGGGGTGCCGAGGCGGCTGAAGACGATCCGCAGCATCGTGTAGGCGTCGGTGGCGGTTCCCACGGTGGAGCGGGAGTTGGCGCCCATCCGCTCCTGGTCGACGACGATCGCGGCGCTCAGGTTGTGCAGTCCGTCGACGTCGGGGCGGGCGAGCGACGGCATGAAGGACTGCAGGAAGGCGCTGTAGGTCTCGTTGATCAGGCGCTGCGACTCGGCGGCGATGGTGCCGAAGACGAGGGAGGACTTCCCGGAGCCGGAGACTCCGGTGAAGACGGTGAGGCGGCGCTTGGGGAGGTCGACGTCGACGTTCCTGAGGTTGTTCTCCCTGGCCCCGCGGACCTGGATGACGTGGTGGCTGTCCGCTGCGACGGGGTGGTTCATGCGTGCGCCCTCCGGTGGTCGTCCTGTGTGCTGGGGAAGCGTACTCTATACAGCGTACAAAGTAAGCGGGAGCTATCCTGACCTGCGAGAACGCGAAAAGCGCGAGAACGCGAAGAACGCGATGAAGGACGGAAGCGACATGGCGGGAGCGAAGGGGAAGAGCAGCAGCGGCGCGGGCGACCCGGCGCGCACCCTGGAGCTCCTGTGGCGCGACGGCTCGGCCGCCCCGGCCGGGCGCCGCGGCCCGAGGCAGGGCCTCACCGTCGACGCGGTCGTCGACGCGGCCCTCGCCCTCGCGGACGCCGGCGGGCTGGACGCGCTGACCATGCGCGCGGTGGCCCAGCACCTCGGGGTGACCCCGATGACGCTCTACACGTACGTCCCCGGCAAGGCCGAGCTGCTCGACCTCATGCTGGACGCCGTCTTCCTGCGCATGGACCGACCGCCGTTCCGCCCGGAGGATTCCTGGCGGGACCGCGTCACGGCGGTCGCGGACGCGAACCGCGCGCTGCACCTGAGCCACCCGTGGCTGGTCGAACTGCGCATCGTGCGCGCCCCGCTGGGACCCGGCGTGATGACCAAGTACGAGTACGAACTCGGCGCTTTCGAGGGCCTGGGCCTCGACGACGTGGCCAGGGACTCGGCGCTGACGTACGTCCTCGGCTTCGTCCAGTCCGGCGCCCGGGCGGAGCTGGACGCGCGGGCCGTGGAGCGGGAGAGCGCCATGTCGGACGGGGAGTGGTGGGACGCCCACGAGCCGCTGCTGGCAAGGGCGTTGGACCAGTCCCGGTTTCCGCTGGCGAGCCGGGTGGGGGAGGCGGCGGCGATCGCGTACGACGGCCTGTACGACGCGGAACACGCGTACCGCTTCGGTCTGGAGCGGGTGCTGGACGGCCTGGCGGCGCTGGGCGGGATCTGACCGAGGCCACTGATCCGGGGCGGCCGGCCGCCCCCGGTCACCGGCTCAGGGCGCTCCGGGCCCCCGGCCACCGGTCCAGGGCTCAGGCCCGCAGCCGTAGCAGCTCCCGTACCCCCTCCTTGAGGCGGTCCGCCGACAGCTCCTGCTCGACCGCCAGATGGTGCATCACGTCCGGCGAGAACGGCGCGAGCAGCATGTGCGCGAGGAGCGTGCTGTCGGAGCCGGGCCGCAGCCGCCCGATGAGCAGGGCCACATGCGTGTGCATGACGCGGTACGCGCCGCTGTGATACCGGGCGCGGGGGGCGGCGGAGTGCGCGGCGAGCAGGATCTCGCGCTGCTCGCCGACCCGGTCGACGAGCGCGTCGAGGAAGGCGTCGAGCCGGGCGTCGGCCGGAGCGCCGGGACCGAGCGGCGGCGGGCCGCTCATGTACGCCTCCTGGAACTGGCGCTCGCGGTCGTCGAGGAGCGCCCACAGGAGCTGGGAGACATCGCCGAACCGGCGGTAGACCGTGCCGACGCCTATGCCGCTGGCGTGCGCGACCTGGTTCATGGTGACGGCCTCGGGGCCGTCCTCGCTCACGATCCGGGCGGCGGCGTCGAGGATCTTGCGCCGGTTCCGGGCGGCGTCGGCGCGCTCGGGTGCGGGGGTTCCGGCGGTGGGGAGGAGTCCGAGCAGGGGTGCCGCCGTGCCTCCGGCCCGCGGGATCTCGGTGCTCATCTGCCGACTCCTGTTCTTGGGTGCGCCGCCTGTGCGCCCTGTCGCGCGCTGTGGCGCGCTGTTTGTCTTCTCGCGCCCCGTCTCCCCGTTCCGGTAGCCCTCGATGTGAGCATACCCGTTCCCCTTGCAAAGTGGATAGCAATCCGTTTAGGCTCCTGTCATTGAAACGGAAACTGATCCGCTTCCGCCTGAGGAGATCGCCATGTCCGTGAAGGTCGCCGTCATCTACTACTCGGCCACGGGTGCCGTCCACCAGCTCGCCCAGGCCGTCGCCGAGGGCGCGGAGAAGTCCGGCGCCGAGGTGCGGCTGCGCCGGGTGCCCGAGCTCGCCCCGGCCGCCGCCATCGACTCGAACCCGGCCTGGCGCGCCCACGTGGACGCCACGGGTGACGTGGAGGTCGCCACGCTCGAGGACCTGGAGTGGGCGGACGCCTACGCGCTCGGCTCCCCGACCCGTTTCGGCAACGTGGCCGCGCAGCTGAAGCAGTACATCGACACCACGGGCGGCCTCTGGCAGCAGGGCGTCATGGCGGACAAGCCCGCGACCGCCTTCACCAGCGCCCACAACCTGCACGGCGGCAACGAGTCGACGCTGCTCGCGCTCTACAACACCTTCCACCACTGGGGCTCGGTCATCGTCTCCCCCGGCTTCACGGACCCGGCGGTCTACGCGGCCGGCGGCAACCCGTACGGCACCGCCCACCCGGGCGCGAACGGTGCCCCGGAGGAGAACGTCCTCCAGGCCGCCCGCTACCAGGGCCGCCGTCTGACGACGATCGCGAAGCGCCTCAAGGGCCTCGCGACCGACTGACCGCGCCTACGGCGGTCACGGCGGCTGCCACGGCCGCCGCCGCGAAGGCCGCCGTAGAAGACGTGCCCCCGGGGGAGATCCCCCGGGGGCACGTCGGCGTCTCGAAGAGCGAGGTCGGGCCAGCGCCAGGCGGGTCAGGCCAGCGCCAGGCGGTCCCTCCGGCGAGGGGCGGTCACGCCAGCGCCAGGCGGTCCCTCCAGCGAGGGGCGGTCACGCCAGCGACAGGAAGAGCTTCTCCAGCCGGGCGCGCATCGCGTCGCGGTCCTCGCCCTTGCGGCGGGCGTCCTCGACGTCGGTCAGGCACTGCTGGAGGCCGGTCGCGATGATCGCGAACCCGGCCCGGTCGAGAGCCCGGGAGGCGGCGGCCAGCTGGGTCACGACCTCCTCGCAGTCGCGGCCTTCCTCGATCATCCGGATCACGCCGGAGATCTGGCCCTGAGCCCGGCGGAGCCGGTTCAGTACCGACTTCAGCTCCGCACCAGCGAGATCCAGTTCCACAGCTACTCCTCATCGATACCCCAGGGGGTAATTTACTCCCCGTGCGGGGCTCCGTCGAAGACCAAGGATGACACCTGCGTCAGGATGCGGGCGTGGACGAGGGCGTGGGCGCGTACCGCCGGAGGAACATCTCGACACCGTCGACGACGAGGCGCTCGCCCAGTTCCTCGCCGAGCTCCGTCCCGTGCTGCTCGAACACCATCTGCGGAAAGACCAGCAGCGAGTAGAGCTGGAGGACGGCGACCTCCAGGTCGGGGATGTCGAGGAGCCCCCGGTCCGCGAGGGCGCGCAGGGCGTTTGTGACGGCCGGGTGGTGGCCGGCCGGGCCGTGCGCGCGCCAGGCGCGGCCCAGCTCGGGGAAGCGGTGCACCTCGGTGGCGACGAGGGTGCGCAGGGCGCGCCCCTCGGTGTCGGCGCGCAGGGCGCGGCCCCAGGCGCGACCGGCGTCGGTGAGGGCGGCCTTGAGGGCGTCGGGTCCGTCGGCCTCGACGAGCCGCGCGAGATCGGGCGCGTCGCTCCCACCGCCCTGACCGCCGTGTCCCCCCTGTCTGCCCTCCTCGCTCTGCTCACCCTGTTCACACCGCTCGCTTCGTCCGCTGCCGCCGAGCGGCTCGTCGAGGCCGCCCGCGACGACGGCGGTGAAGAGGGCTTCCTTGCTGCCGAAGTGGTTGTAGACGGTCACTTTGGAGACGCCGGCCTCGGCGGCGATGGCGTCCATGCCGACGCCGAAGCCCTCGCGGAGGAAGAGATCGCGGGCGGCCCGGACGATCGCCTGTCGCTTGCGGGCGGCGCGGGGGCCGGTGGGGGCGGGCTTGGCGGCCGGTGCGGGCTGGGCGTCCATGGCCTCACCCTACCCAAGGAAACTGTACTCTTGAGTTCAACTGTACTGTGCCGTACAGTTCAGTTATGCCCACCGACTCCGCCGTACCCTCCCCTGCCCACGCCCGGGCCCACGACCACCCGCGCCCCGACCCGCGCCGCTGGAAAGCCCTCGCGCTGATCTGCGCGGCCCAGTTCATGCTGGTGCTCGACGTGACCGTGGTGAACGTCGCGCTGCCCGCCCTCGCCACCGACCTCGACCTCGGGCGCACCGCCCTGACCTGGGTCGTCACCGCGTACACCCTCTGCTTCGGCGGGCTGATGCTCCTCGGCGGACGACTCTCCGACGCCCTCGGCGCCCGCCGGGTCCTCCTCATCGGCCTCGCCCTCTTCACCGCCGCGTCCCTGGGCTGCGGCCTCGCGCCGAACGCCGGCGTCCTGCTCGGCGGCCGGATCGCCCAGGGCGTCGGCGCCGCACTGCTCTCCCCGGCGGCACTCGCCCTGGTCACGACCGTGTTCCACGGCCCGGAGCGGCCGAGGGCGCTGGGCGTCTGGGCGGCCGTCGGCGGTACGGGATCGGCGGTGGGCGTCCTGCTCGGCGGCGCCCTCACCTCGGGCCCGGGCTGGCCGTGGATCTTCCACGTCAACGTCCCGGTGGGCCTCGCGGTCCTGGCGGCCCTGCCGAGGTTCGTCCCGGCGACGGCGAAGCCCGCGCGGCGCGGCGGCGGCCTGGACGTCCCCGGCGCCCTCCTGGTCACGACGGCGACCGGCGCCCTCGTCTACGGCCTGGTCACGGCGGGCGACTCCGGCTGGACGTCGACGGCGACGCTGCTGCCCCTCCTGGGCGCGCTCGTGCTCTACGGAGCCTTCGCGGCGACCGAGCGGAGGACCCGCGTCCCGCTGATGGACCTGCGGATGCTCACCCGGCGACCGGTCGTCGTGGGCTCACTCCTCATGCTGGTCGCGACGGCGCTCCTGATCTCGTTCTTCTTCCTGGGCTCGATGCACCTGCAGCACGTCCACCACCTCGACGCCCTCCGCACCGGGCTGCTGTTCCTCCCGGTGGCACTCACCACGGCGATCGGCGCCCACCTGGGCTCCCGCCTGGTGAGCACGGCCGGCCCGCGCGTCTGTGCCACGGGAGGACTGGCGGTCGCGGCCCTCGGCTGCCTCCCGCTGGTCCTCGCCGACCCCGCGTCCGGCCCGTGGACCACGCTCCTGCCGTCCCTCGCGACGGCGTCGCTCGGCCTCGGGGCGGTCTTCGTCACGGCGACGACGACGGCCCTCGGCCTGATCGCCCCGCACGAGGCGGGCCTCGCCTCCGGCATCGTGAACACCTTCCACGAACTGGGCGGCTCGATCGGCGTCGCGCTCGTCTCCACCCTCGCCCTGACCACCACGGCCACCCCGACCCCCACCCCGGCCGGCCTGACCGCCGCGTACACCCTCTGCACCCTCACGGCAGCGACCGCGGCCCTGGCATCCCCCCTGCTGATCCCGAGGGGCCGCCCGCACATGACGGGCGGCCCGCACGGTATCCACTGAGAGCGGGAACACCGTTGCGGCCGGTGGGCGGCGCGGGATCAGTGGACTCCGGACGTGTCGGCGCCGGACGTCACCCGTGGAGCACGTCCTTGCTCGAACTGACTGAGATGCGTGACGACCGAGCTGTAGAAGCGGTCGACGGCCTCGTCGATGCTGCGGATGAACCCCGACTCCGTGCTGCCCCGGCTGCTGCCCATGCCCTTGAAGAGGGACAGCCGGAAGCCGGTGATGGCCGCGCTGTCCTTGGGCAGCAGATCCCCAGGCTCGGGACGGAGCCGCTCCAGGGTGCCGCGTGGTCCGTTCCGCCCCTCCAACAGCGTCTCCACATGCAGGTCGGCGGGTGCTTCGTTCAGCACGCGCAGGAGCCGCTTCGCGACCGACAGGGGGTAGGCGCCGTCGGGTGCGGGGACGTCGATGGACGTGCGGATCTTGCCGGTCCGGAGATCCGCTGTGAGGGAGAGGATGCTCTGGGCGCCGTCGACCCGCAGCTCGGCGGAGAGCTTGCCTTCCTCGCAGAGCCGGTCGGCCAGCTCCGCGCGCCGGGACTTCGGGTCGGAGCCGCGCTTGGCCCTCTGCACCGGCAGGGTCTTCTGTCCGAGTTCGCCGCCCAGCCGGAGGCAGACCTGGCGGATCAGCCGTTCCCAGCTCTCCACGACCTCCACCGCACGGGGATCCCCCTGGCACAGGGTCTCGCCGTCGATCCCGTTTCGCACGGGAACCCATGACGGCCCCATGTTCTGGAAGCCGTGGCAGCCGGAGTTCTCGTGCTGGAGGTAGTGGAGCAGTTCCTGAAGGAGCCAGGCATGTGCGGCATTGCCGACGCCTTCGTGTCGAATGAGCATCTGTGCCTGGTGCGCCACCTCAGCCCAGGAGAGGTGCCAGAGAGAGACCTTGTGCTTGCGCCTGCCGTCCGTCTTGACCTCGACGAGCGGACTGCCCTCCAGGGCCACGTCGTTGGACAGGGTGATGACGGCCTCGTAACCGCGCCTCGCGGCGATGTCCATGTAGTTCTGGACCTGCTCCGACTTCAGTGGGTTGCCGTTGGTCTTTGTCTCCACGAGCGCGGTCCAGAGTTTCCCGGCCCTTTCCGTCCGGATGACCCCGTCCGGGCGCTTCGGGCTGTTGCCGTGGGGGATCGATACCTCGGTGAATGTCTGCATCCGGCCGGCGGGAGCCCCGAAACCAGCGGTAAGGCGGCGACCGAACTCAGGCACCTCCGCCATGACGGAGAGCAGGACCGATGTGGCGCGCACCTCCCGCTCACGATCGCTCTTGTAGGAGGGAACGGGGAAGAGCCGGGCCGGCTTCCACGAGTCGTTCTCCGCCAGGGTCTTCTTCGCGGCCTTCGGGAGAGTGACCTTTTTCTTGGCCGTGCGCGTGCCGCGGCGGCGGCTCGGCTGGGGCATGTCCGCCTGCGGGGCAGGGGCGGCGGCCGTCCCGCCCGGGGCCGGTGCCGTGCGATCCGTGGAGACGGTGGCCTGCGCCGGAAGCCGGGGAGCGCCGGTTGCCCGTACGCCGGTTTCGGCCAAGCCGAGGGACGTCTCTTCGGCATACCCGGCATCCCCTGCGGCCTTGGAGCGGCCGTCCACGACGGCTTGCTCCCCGCCCTGTATCTCCGCGCTGCCCGGCCCCTCGACTTCGTCGTCGTCACCTTCGTCGACCGCGATGCCGAAGTCGGTGGCGAGACCGGCGAGGCCGGTTTCGTATCCCTGGCCCACGGCACGGAACTTCCACTCGTCGTTCCGCCGGTACAGCTCGCCGAAGATGAAGGCCGTCTCGATCGTGGCGTCCGGGATCGAGAACCCGAGGAGCGCTTCGCCCGAGCGATCGGTGACGGTCATGCGCAGGTCGTCCAGATCCCCGAAGCAGGCACCGCCGTACTGACTGGCCGCCACGACGACGGTGGCGACGTCCGGGGGGATGGCCGTGAGGTCGAGGCTGATCCGGTCCTCGCTGCCGTTCTCCGTGGGGACCTTGCCCAGGAGCTGCACACTGCCGTCCTCGGCGGCGGGCTGGTTGTAGAAGTAGAAGTCCGAGTCGCTGCGGACCTTGCCGTCGCCGTCGACCAGCAGCACCGAGACATCCGCGTCGCCGTCGCCGGACGCGCTGCTCCAGCTCAGACCGACGACGACCGCCCCGGTGTCGTCGCTGAGTGCAGCCAGTCCGATGTTGGCTCCCTTGGCCATCTCGTGCATGCGTCCCCCCGGACCCTCGCGATGTGATGTGCGTCTCAGGGGGAACCGTAGCGTCCGTAACAGGAGGATGGGGAGGGAATGTGAAACCTGGACTAACGGTGTGAGTCGATGGCTGGAAAGGGCCGCTCGGCAAGCGGAAGACAGGCTTGCCGAGCGGCTCATCGGAGTGCTGACGGCCGGTTCACGCCGTCAGTCCTGGGTCGGGCCCGTCTCGTCGACCTGCCGGATGACGACCGCGTACTCCGGGGCGCCCGCCGGCTGCGGGCAGCGGGCGACCTGGGCGGCGATCTCCGTCACGCGCTCCAGGGAGGCGCAGTCGAGGAGCCAGTAGCCCGCGATGACCTCCTTGGTCTCCGCGTAGGGGCCGTCCGTGACGACCGGCCTGCCGTCGCCGTCCACCGTCACGAAGCGGGTCGTGGACGGGGCCGCGAGGCCCTGGGCGTCGAGCATCTCGCCCTTCGCCGCCAGCTCCTCGTTGATCGTGTTCATGTGCTCGAACATCGCCTTGAGGTCCGGCTTGGTCCAGGCGGGGCTGCTGTCGGTGGGCTTGCCCACCATGGCCTCGTAGTCGGCCTGACTGCCCTGCACCATCACCAGGTACTTCATGACGTCCTCCTCGCTCGTCGTTCTCGGCTTCCTGGGCGTACTGCCTCTCGCAGGACAGTCGGAGCGGAGGACCGGTTCTCGACACCGCGCGGGCATCAGCCGGAAAAGACGGATAAATCACCCGCCCGCATCATGATTCCGGTGTGAACGCCTTCAGCTACTCCGCCGCCTTCATCACCTTCTTCTCCGTCGTCGGCCCCCCGAAGGTCCTCCTCGCCTTCGCCGGCCTCGCCCAGGTCCACCCCGTGAGCCAGACGCGGACCATCGCCCTCATCTCCTCCGGCGCGGCCGTCCTCGTCGGCCTGGTCATGGGCATCACGGCCCCGTGGCTGCTGAACGTCTTCCACATCAGCACCGCGGCCCTCCAGCTCGCGGGCGGCGTCATCTTCTTCATCTACGCCGTCGGGCTCGTCCTCGGTCTCCACCTCGGCACCAACACCGCCCGCCAGGACGCCCCCGACCTGGTCAGCGGCGTGCGCGAGCTGCTCATGCCGTACGTGGTGAGCCCGCTCGCCATGACGGCCGTGCTCGTCGAGGCGGCCGCCCGAGACTCCTTCAGCTGGCGCTCGACCGTCGTGGGCGCGTACGTGTCCGTCATCGCGCTCGACCTGATCTGCGTGCTGCTGCTCGCCCGCGTCCTGCGCCGCACCCACCACGCCACGATCGAGCTCCTCGGCCGCCTGCTCGGCCTGCTGCTCGCGGCCGTCGGCGTGGACCTGATCCTGGACGGCCTCTCGGAACTCGGCGTCCCGGGCCTGAACCTGCGCACGTGAGTGAACGGAGCGGGATGGGCTCAGGCTCCAGGGCTACGGGGCGCAGGCTCCAGGAGTACGGGGCTCAGGCGCCCAACTCCCGCTCCAGCGGCGTGCGGAACCGGGGCGTCACCCGTACGTCCCCGACCCACCCCGCGAGCCGCTCCGCCTCCGCGCCGATCGCGCGCCCGGCCGCCGCGCCCGCGTCCGTCAGGAGCCGGTGGACGATCTCGCCGTCCGGGCGCTGGGCCCACCCGCCGACGATCCGGCCGTCCCACCACACCGTCGGCCCGATGTTCCCGCTGCGGTCGAACAGCGCCGCCCGGTGCCCCGGGTCCAGGTACCAGTCGCGCGCCTGCCAGCCCATCGCCGTCGGGTCGAGCGCGGGCAGCAGCGCCGCCCACGGTTCGGGCACCGCCGCCCGTTCCGTCACGGGGTCGAGGTCGTCCGGCAGGACGAAGCCGGTCCCCTCGTCGAGGGTCACCGGCAGCGCCCCGACGGCGGCGAGCGCCCCGCGCACGTCCGTCACCCTCCACCCCGTCCACCACTTCAGATCCGCCTCGGTGGCGGGCCCGCAGGCCCGGAGCCACCACCGGATCAGCTCGGCGCGCGCCGTGGCCGGATCGGGCGCGGAAGGCGGCCCGGACCTCGGATCCAGCGCGGAAGGCGGCCCGTACCCCGGACCGGCGGGACGGGCCCAGCGGAACTGGCTGGACGTCCAGGTGCCCTGGGGCCGGCCCCGTACGATCCGCCCCTCCATGCCGAGCACCCGCAGCACCCGGCTCCCGACGGACTGGACACCCTCCTGCCGCGTGCCCTTCCCGTACAGGTACGTCGATCTCAACGCCGGTACAGCACGGCCGAGTTCGGCCCCGGTCGCCTCGCCCCGCACGCCCAGTTCGGCGAGGACGAGCCGCTCGGTCTCCGCCAGCCACGCGGCGTCGAAGTCGCTGCCGGCCGCCAAGTGCTGCAGCAGAGAGGCGCGTTCCCGGACGGCCGCCGGGTCCGTCGTCGAGGCCTGGACGGCCGGGGCGAGCGCGGCGGGGAGGACGAAGACCGTGTGCCGCATGCCGTGCATCCGGACCAGCGACCGGTCCTCGTACAGCGCCCGCTCGACCTCCGCCACGGGCCCGGCCTTCCCGGCCAGCCGCGCCCCCACGGCGAGGAACACGCTCGCCGGGTCGGTCCCGTGCAGGGCGACGAGCGACCGCGCGACCTCCTCCGCCGACCCGGCCCGCGCGCTCCCGGCCAGCCGATGCCGCACCCCGAGCCGCACCCTGCGCTCGGCGGCGCCGATCGTTCTCGTCCTCGTCGCACCCATGCGGCCAAGCATGGCCTCACACACCGACCGGAACGAGGAAATCCGTCACGGTCTCCACGAACTCGTCCTCCTCGAAGAAGACGACATGACCGGCGCCGAGCTCCGCGTACGCGCTGCCGGCGATCGCCGCGTGCGGCGCCCGGCTGTTCTCCACCGGGGCCGGTGGCGTCCCGCGCGCAGCCCACCCCCGGCATCGGCGCCGTGATCAGCGGCAGCAGCGCCCGGACGTCGACCTCCCGGTCGAGCGCCAAGCGCCGCAGGGTGCCCGGGGTGGCGGCGGCGGGTGGCCCTACCCGGCCGCCCGCTCCTCCAACGGCCGCCGCCGCAGCGCGGGCTGGGTCAGGAAGGGCGGCTGCCAGGCGCCGTCCGCGCGGTAGAGGTTCGTGCCCGGCGGCACGATCGCGTCGATCCGGTCCAGGACCTCGTCCGTGAGGACGACGGGCGCGCCCTTCAGCAGCCCCTCCAGCTGCTCCATCGTCCGCGGCCCGATGATGACGGAGGTCACGGCCGGGTGCGAGGCGGCGAAGGCGAGGGCGAGCTCGGGCAGGGAGCAGCCGATCTCGTCGGCGAGGGCGATGAACTCCTCGACGGCGTCGAGCTTGGCGGCGTTGCCGGGGATCGCCGGGTCGAAGCGGTGCGGGGTGAGCGCGGCGCGCCCGCGGGTGAGGTCGATCGGCTGCCCCTTGCGGTACGTGCCGGTGAGGAAGCCGGAGGCGAGCGGAGACCAGGTCAGGACGCCCATCCCGTACCGCTGGGCGACGGGCAGGACGGAGGCCTCGACGCCCCGCGCGAGCAGCGAGTACGGCGGCTGCTCGGAGCGGAAGCGGCGCAGGCCGCGCCGTTCGGCGACGGCGTGGGCCTCGACGATCTCCTCGGCGGGGAAGGTGGAGCAGCCGAACGCCCGGATCTTGCCCTGGCCGACGAGGTCGCCGAGGACGTCGAGGGTCTCCTCGATGTCCGTGCGGTGGTCGGGCCGGTGGACCTGGTAGAGGTCGATCCAGTCGGTGCCGAGCCGCTTGAGGCTGTTCTCGACGGCCCGGGTGATCCAACGACGGGAGAGGCCGCCCCGGTTGGGGCCCTCGCCGCCGACGGGGAAGTACACCTTGGTGGCGAGGACGGTCGCGTCCCGCCGGCTGGAGTCGCGCAGTGCCTTGCCGACGATCTCCTCGGACTCGCCCGAGGAGTACATGTCGGCGGTGTCCACGAAGTTGATGCCCCGGTCGAGGGCGGCATGGATGACGCGTATGGAGTCGGCGTGGTCAGGATTGCCGACGGCTCCGAACATCATCGTGCCGAGGCAGTACGTACTTACTTCGAACCCGGTCCCGCCGAGTACCCGATAGCGCATGCGCGCACTCTAGGAATTCGAGTGCACTCCAAGGCAAGGGCCCGGGTGCGGCGTCCTGGAGGGCCGGGGCCGACGGACGGGGACAGTGGCCGATGGCGGCCGACCGGCGGGGGCTGCACCCGACCC
The DNA here is from genome assembly GCF_044752725.1 of Streptomyces sp. NPDC088707. NCBI lineage: Bacteria > Bacillati > Actinomycetota > Actinomycetes > Kitasatosporales > Streptomycetaceae > Streptomyces > Streptomyces sp. NPDC088707. The sequence goes on from NZ_JBIVLV010000003.1 coordinate 602,658, forward strand.
GGCCCGAACGCCCCGGCCGCTCCGACCGCATCGACCCGACCTTCCCCCACCCTCCCTAGACCGCCCCGGTCCCGTCCGCGAGGAAGTCGACGATCAGCCGGTGGAGGACCCCCGGCTGCTCCAGGTGCACGTCGTGGCCGGTGCCGGGCAGGCTGGTGCCGTGCAGCGCGGGGCGGCGGCGGACCATCTCCGCGTACTCCTCGCCGCCGATGATCCCGCCGTGTTCGCCCTGGCCGAGGACCACGAGTGTGGGGCAGGTGATGGCGGACCACTCGTCCCAGAAGGCACGGGTGACGCTCTCGTCGAGGGACCGGACCATGACCTCGGGGTCGAAGCGCGGCCACAGGCCGTCGGCCCGCTCCTCCAGCCCGCTCGCCCAGCCCTCGCCGACGGCGTCCGTGCCGCCGCCGAGGTAGGCGACGGCCGCCGCGCGTGAGGGGAACGGCACCGGCCAGGCCCGCAGCCAGCTGCCGATCTGCTCCTGGACGCCGGGCTTCGCCCCGTCGGGCCCGGCCTCGACGAGGACGAGGGCGCGCGGCAGACCGGGGTGGGCGGCGGCGGTGAGGAGAGCGGTGCTCCCGCCCAAGGACTGACCGATCAGCACAGGCCGGTCGAGACCGAGTTGCTCGATGACGGCGAGGACATCGGCGACGTACGCGGCCCGTGAGACGTCCCCGTCCGAAGGGTTGCGGTCGCTGCCGCCGTGCCCGCGCTGGTCGAGGGCGACGACACGGTGGCCGGAGTCCCGGAGCAGCCGGGCCGTGTCGTCCCACTCGCCGGCGTGCCCGGCGAGCCCGTGGAGAAGGAGTACGTCGCCCCCGAGACCACCACCCTGTCCGCACCGATCACCCTGGTCACTCCGATCACCCTGGTCACCCTGGTCACTCCGGTCACCCTGGTCATCCAGGTCATCCAGGTCATCCAGGTCACCCGGGCCGCCCCAATCGCGACACGAGAGCCGCACGCCGTCACGGACCACGAACCGCTCTGACCAGGAGGGACTGGAGGAAGATGTCATCCCTCCATGATCCCCTACGGGTTGAGGAGCTGATCGGCGACGGCCGTACGGGCGTAGAGGACGGAGCGGCCGCTGCGGTGGGCGGTGACGAGACCGGCGTTGCGCAGGGCGATGAGGTGCTGGGAGACGCCGGCGGCGGACAGGCCGCAGTGGGCGGCGAGTTGGGTGGTCGACGCGGGGGTGTCGAGCTCGGTGAGGAGCAGGGTGCGGGAGCGCCCGAGGACGGCGGCGACGGCCTCGGTGGCGTCGCCGGTACGGGGCTCCCAGACGGCACCGAAGCCCCGCGCCGGGTAGGCGAGTTGAGGAGGGTCGGGATGGACGGACCGGGTGAGGACCCGGGGCCAGGCGAACACGGAGGGGACGAGCAGCAGCCCGGACCCGGCTTGGTCGCGACGGAGCGCGCAGTGTCGCCGTACGAGCCGCAGGGTGCCGTCGTCCCACCGCACGGTGTCGTGGAGCTCGCTCAGCACCCGCGCCGAACCGTGTTCGGCGACCTGCCGGGCCCGATGGAAGACGTCGGCCTCCAGGACGTGCTGGATCCGGGCCCAGTAGGGGGCGAGGGCCAGCTCCCAGTAGGCCTCGATCTCGTCGACGACCTTGCGGAGAACGGCGGGAGGGTCGTCGTGCAGCAGCCGGAGCCGGTCGCGGTACTCACCTCCCGCCAGGGGGCGGAGATCGTCCCGGACCTGCTCGACGGGCGTACGGAGAACGGCGCCCAGCTCGGTGTCGAGGGTGGGGAAGGGCCCGGCGGGGGTGGGGTTGAGGAAGTCGGCGAGGTAGCCGTGGGCGGGGACGAGTGCGGCGAGCCACCCGCGGTCGAGTCCGGCCCGCACGATCCGGGGCCGGACCTGGGCGACCCAGCGGCGATGGGGACCGGGGTCGGGCCGGCCGACGAGGACGCGGTAGCTGGTGACGACCTCCCACATGGGGGAGACGGCGAAACGGGTCTGGGCGAGGTCGGCGGCGGAGAAGCTGAGCCCGGATTCCAAGAGGTCCACGTCCTAGAGTCGACTGGGTCCGGTGATTGGATTCGGTCAGAGCTTAATCAATGGAGGCGGGTGTGCGGCGCGGGCAACCTCGACGCATGCCCCCTCTCACTGCGTCCTCCCTGATCCCGTCCTCCTTCCGAGGACTTCCCTCCGTCGTCTGGACGATCTTCGCTGGAACGATCGTCAACAGGCTCGGCTACCTCGTGACGCCGTTCCTGGTCTTCTTCCTGGCCGCCCGGGGAGTGACGGGCGCGGAGACCTCGTACGTCCTGGGAGCCCTGGGCGCGGGCAACCTCCTGGGCCCGGCCGTGGGCGGCATCCTGGCCGACCGGATCGGGCGCCGCCCGACGATGCTGATCGGCCTGATCGGAGCGTCGGCGGCGCAGGGCGCGCTGTTCCTCGCCCCCGGCGTGTGGACGATGGCAGCGGCGGCGCTGCTGATCAGCGCGGCGGGCAGCACGGTCTCGCCGGCGGCGTACGCGCTCCTCGCGGACGCGGTGGACAGCGAGCGGCGCCGCCGCGCGTACGCCCTGTTCGGCTGGGGAGTGAACATCGGCACGGCGGTCGCGGGAGTCCTCGGCGGCTACCTGGCGGCGCGGGGCTACTGGCTGCTGTTCGCGGTGGACGCGGGCTCGATGCTGGCGTACGCGCTGGTGGTGGCGGTCCGCCTGAAGGACCCGAAGCGCCCGGGGACCTCGGACACGCCGGGCGGGGAACCCCAGGAGAAGAAGGACGGCATCGGCTACGGAGTGGTCCTCCGGGACCGCCTGGCCCTACTCCTGCTCCCCCTCTTCGGAGTGCAGCTCTTCGTGTACTCGCTGACCGAGGTGGCCCTGCCGCTCGCGGTCCACGACAGTGGCCTGTCACCGGCGGTGTACGGGGCGATGGCGGCGGTCAACGCGATCCTGGTGGTGGCACTGCAGCCGTTCGCGACGGCGAGGCTGTCGAGGTTCCCGCAGCTGGCGGTGCAGGGCGCGGGCGGCACACTGATCGCGGGCGGGGTGGCACTGACCGGACTGGCGGACGGCGTCGTGGGCTACACGGTCTCGGTCGTGGTCTGGTCCCTGGGCGAGGTGGTGGTGGCGGGAATCGCCGCGGGCGTGGTCGCCAACCTGGCCCCGGCCCACGCACGAGGCCGCTACCAGGGCGCCTTCAGCTGGACGTGGGGTCTCGCACGCTTCGCGGCGCTGACGCTGGGGGTGGCCGTGTACACGACGCTGGGTCCGTCGGTGCTGTGGTGGACGGCCCTGGTGGCGGGCACCGCCGCGGCGGTGGCCACGGCGGCGCTGACGGCGAGGGTGAACGCCCGCACGGCCCACGAACTGGCGGCGTGAATCCGGCGGCTACTTCCCCTCGGCGAGGGTGTGGGCCACGAGTGCGTTGGCGTGCCCGTGGCCGAGCCCGTGCTCGGCCTTCAGCCAGGAGACGAGCTCCATGTGCTTGGCGAGCGGCGAGGAACGGATGAGGTCCTGCCACTCGGAGATCGGCCGGCCGTACTTCTTCTCGATGGAGGGGAAGTAACTGGCGGGCCCTTTGACGACGTTCTCGGCCATGGGGAGTCTCCGGGATGGGTGGGGCGGCTGGGTGGGTGAGGGCGGGCAACGGCGTCGGTACGCCGACGCCGTACTCCTAGGGAGACCCCCACCCCACCGAAAACTCATCGGCGCCGCAAGATCAATCCCGCCGAATGTGCTCGGGATCGATGTGCCGCCGCACCATGGGCACGGAGGCGAGCGCGGCGACGAGCAGGACACCCAGGGCGCAGGCGAACAGCAGGGGCAGCCCCTCCCAGTCCCAGTGCACGGCCCCACCCCCGGTGATCAGATAGCTGGACTCGGCAAGCCACCCGGCGACGATGGCACCCCCCAGCCCCACGGCAAGCGGCAGCAACACCTGCATGACCTGCACCCCCCGCAACGTCCCGGCCCGAGCCCCCAGAAGCGCGAGCGCGGTCACCTGCCCCCGCCGCTCCATGGCCCGATCGGCCACAGACACGACGAACGCGGCCACCCCGATGACCAGCCCGAGCACCATCCCGACGGCAAGCAGACTCCGAATGACGGTGAGCTGGGCAAGCGAGTCGATGACGATCCCGACGGGCTCGACAGGGGACGTGGGCGCGACGGCTCCGATGCCGTCGAGAACGGAGCGGATGGTGGCGGGGTCGGAATCGCTGACGAGGGTGAGGGTGCCGGATGCGTCCGCGAGGGGGGAGGGAAGGAGGGAAGGGGGAACGAGCAGGACACCCGAATCGAAGACAGAGACGTCCCAGGGAAGTACGTCGACCCTTTCGTGGGGCACAGTGAAAGTGACCTTCCGGCCGTCCTTCAATGCAAACGGGTAGCGTTCTCCGGCCTTTGGGTCGTACTTGAAGTTCGAACGCCTGTCGCGCAGTTGCATGATTCTGTCGTCTACGCAGCCTGTGGCTCGCTCCGTAGACGTGGAGAGCTGCGCGCAGGTCGCAACCACGAGATTGGCGTGGGGTACGTCGCTGCCGTCCAGCGGATCCCAGGAGCTGTAGGAGACCACCTGCGTCCGCACACCCGACACCTTCGCGAGCGCCTTCCGCTGCTCCGGATCCAGGCCGCTCAGATGGACGTTGTACTCCTGAAGGGGCGCAGTTCGTTGGCTGGCTTGGCCGAGCTCGATGAGCACCCCCTGAGTGAGTGAGGCACCGAACACCAACAGAACAAGGCCCGTAGCCACCCGCAGCGATGAACCGGGATCTACCTCGTTACGCCGCATCGCCAGCGCCATCGGCAGCGACTTGGCCGCCCCGGCCATCCGCCGCGCGAGCCACGCAGTGATAGGCGCCAACCCAAATACGAGTCCGGCACCGGTCAACAGCACGGCACCAGGAACCAGCAGAGAACTGGCCGACCCGCCGGACGGGTCGCGTCCCATGACACTGAGCACGCAGTATCCGCAGATGATCCCAACCCCGGGGACCAACAGCAGCGTCCCGAACTTCCTCGGAGGCTTGCGCTCCCCGGTCCGTCGCACAGTGATCGGCGACAGGGCGGCCCGCCGGGCACTGAACTGACCTACCACCCAAGCGAGCGCTGGACATCCCACCAGGCACACTGCCACGGTCGCTACGGAGGGTCGTCCGTCCGCGGGATACCAGTGCAAGCCCGGCAACCCGACCCGAGCTGCGATGTCGTTGACGCCGAGATACCCCGTGATTCCGAGGACTGCCCCGACCAAAGCGGCGACGACGCTCTCACCAGCGTTGACCCGCAGAGTGTCCTTCACGCTGAGCCCGACGAGCCGGAGGGCGGCGAGCCGTCGGGCACGCGACTCTCCGGAGAGCCGCGCACAGACGGAGAGAAAGATGACGAGCGGGAGTAGCACGATGCACCCGAGGGTGAACCGAAGGATGTCGAGGGTCGACGGCTCGACAATCTGCCGCCAAGACCGACCGGCGCCAAAGCTGCCCAGCTGCTCTGCTTCGGTCAGCTTGGCGGGAGTGGTGCCGATGTACGCGTACAGATCCTCGGAGTCCCCCAATCCCTCCGGCGCGATGGTGCCGGTTACGCGGCCCGGGATAAGACCGGCCGTCCTTGGATTGGCCGCAAGAATTTCACCGAGTTTCGGCGAGACGATTGCCTCGCCGGCGGCGGGGAGCTTCTCAATACCCGGGGGCACCGGACTGGGCCCAGGCCCTGTACGTGCGACGAAGACCCGATGCAGTGGCTGCGACCCGTACGGATCCCGAAACTCTTGGTACAGGGTGTTACTGGTCCCTGGGTTCGGTTCACGGGAGGCCGTGCGCGCATCGTGAGCGGCGAGGATCGCCGGAATAGTGAGGACTGCGGCAAGGCATGCCACTCCGAGTGCCGAGCCCAGCGCCATCAAAAGGAAACGAACGCGCCCCCTACGCCCGCTTCCCCACAACAGACGCAATCCGAGGGCGAACGCATTCACACCGCCACCCGCTGGGCCAGAACGCCATCCGACATCGTGTACTGCGTATCGGCCCGCGCGGCGACGTCGGCATCGTGCGTGACGATGACGACGGCCGTCTTTTGCCTGCGCGCTAACTGAAGGAACTCCTCCAAGACAGCCGCCGCGTTGGCACTGTCGAGCGCGCCGGTCGGCTCGTCCGCGAACACCACGTCAGGCCGGTGGACCAGAGCGCGTGCCACCGCAACGCGCTGACTCTGACCTCCGGACAATTTCGAGGTTCTGCGCCGCAATAGATCACCCATCCCGAGCCGCCCCAGAACCTGGGCGGCTACGGCATGGGCATGCACCTTGCTGATGCCGGCGAGCCGAAGAGGAAGGGCTGCGTTCTCCTCGACGGTCAGTTCGGGCAGCAGCTCCCCGTACTGAAAGACGAACCCGAGACGGGTGCGACGCAGGGCGCTCAGCTCACCGTCGGGGAGGCTCGCGAGCGGGATCCCGTCGAAGGTCACGGTGCCGTTGGTCGGTGGCAGAACCCCCGCAAGGCAATACAGCAGCGACGACTTCCCCGACCCGCTGCTGCCCATGATGGCGGCCACCTCGCCGCGCTTGAGCATGAAATCCGCGTTGCTGACGGCCTGCTCAGTGCCGTAGAAGAGATCCACGCCGTCGGCGCGGAGGATGACGTCCATGCTGGTGCTCCCTGGGCGTTGGGAGCCGCGTGCCCGCGGCTCCCGGAACCTGTGACTACTTCCGCGAGAACAGCCGCTCTGGCGAGCAGTAGTCAGGTCGCAGCGATCCACGATCGATGCATGCGTGCAACCGCACCTTCTTGGTCTTCAGGACGGCTCCGTCGTAGAAGACCTTGTCGACTTTCACGCTCTTCCTCTGGACGCCCTTGAGATCGCCCCAGGCGTAGCCCTCGACCTTGGTGCGCAGGTAGACGTTGTGGCCGTCGTTTCCGTTTTCGTCCCGCAGCTGGCCCTTCAGATGAAGTCCGCTCGGCACCTTGGTTGTGGGCTGCCACTGGTACTTGCCCTCGAACGCCACACCCGGAGTTTCCATAACCAACTCGTGCCAAGACGAGTCCGCCACCGCCACCCCCATCCCCCCGAAGAACAGCCCCGCGGCCGCCACCGCCGTAGCGAACTTCCTCATCGATAACCCCTGTTTGGTCGTGCCGACTGGTCATCACAGAAAGTATCGACATCACTACACACCGGTAGCCGCAGTAACGTCCCTCCCTCCCATCACCCCCCGATCCAGTGAATCCAGGCCGCCCCACTGGACCCGGACCCCGTAGGAGTGATCACCGGTGCGCCTCCGTGAAGGCGTACCGCCGCAGCCCCAAAGATGCGCGCATGCCTCTTTCCTCCTCCTCTCCTTCCTTCACACTCCGCCGCGCCCTTCTCCCCTTCGTCGCCGCCGTCGCCCTTCTCGGGACCGCCGGTTCCGCCGGTGCCGGTGCCGTCGAGGCGTGTGGGTCGGTCATCACCGCCCCGCTCGCCCGGCCTGTCTCCGTCGACGACCCCTGTCCCAGCACCGACCCCGTCGTCTGCCGGATCCGCGTGCTGCCGATGGACGAGAAGGTCGAGGCCCAACGGACCCGGATGCGGTACCACGGGCTCCTGGAGGACATGCACCGCACGGAGGCCGCCATGCGTGAGGCGGGTGCCACGGACGAGGAGATCGCCCGTGAGCTGGTCGACATGCGGAACCAGGCCAAGGAGATCACCCGCGCCGGCATGACCCCGGAGGAGGTCCGGATCCTCGAGCAGCGGAACATCGCCAAGTACGGCAACCCGCTCGGCCCCACCGCGGACCAGCTGTACGCCAAGTACGGCTCCTGGCAGCAGGTGATCGACGCGTCGATGCGTACCAGCTACGCCGTCGACCGCGAACTCAGCCTCGAGTACCGCCCCTGCCCCGTGTAGCGACACAGGCACACACGAACGCCGGTGGGCCGGGACGCCAATGCGTCCCGGCCCACCGGCATGCACGGCGGAGGGGGAAGGGTGCCGCTGGTGACCGTCCACACCTGTTCGCGGCGGATGGTGTGCTCGGGTCCGGCGGCTCGGCGCGGCGAGTCCGGTCATCGTGGCGCGGGGGAGGCGGTGCCAGTGCTGGTGTCGGGGGCGGCGGAGGGCGTGACCCATTCGACCAGCTGGATCACGACGCCGTTGGGGTCGGTCAGCTGGAACAACCGCTCACCCCAGGGCTCTTCGCGCAGCGGCATCGTGATGGGAGCGCCTTCGGCCCGCAGTCGGGCCTCTTCTGCCACGAGGTCGGTGACGGTGAACGCCAGGATCAGGCCCGCGGCCCGCTGGTCGCGCTGTTCGGGCGGCAGGACGTCCGTGCCCCGGCGCAGCAGCACGATGTCGACGGCGGCGTCCTCGCGGGTCAACGAGGCGAAGCCGTCGGCGGCCATGGCCACCTGGTAGCCGAGGTGGGTGGTGAGGAACTCCCGGGAGGCGTCCACGTCGGCGACGGTGAGGGAGAGGGTGGAGGTAGAGACGTTCACGGGGGCTCCTCGAGAAGCAGGTCGAGTGGGCGAAGTGAGGGGGTGGGCGAAGTGAGCGGGTCGGCAGGCGTGCGGCCGTGGGCTGCGTGCGTGCGGCCGTGAGGCTGTGTGGCCGACTCTGCGTGGGCTGCAGGCGGGCAGCCCCGCCCGTCCGTTCTCAGTACGTGCGGCGCGGCGCCTGGAACCGGTGACGCGCCCCGTCGCGGCCCGTGCGCGGCAGCTCGCGGCGCGGGGGGCGCCGGGTCGTGGGCGCCGGCCCGGTGTCCCGGGCGGCGGCGCCGAGTTCGGCACGGAAGGCGGTGCTGAACGCCGTACTGAACGCGGCGAGATCCTGCTTCGGCGTGCGCATACGCGGCCTCTTCCCTTGGGTTCCTCGGCTCTACGCCGTTACGCCTCTACAACCCCATCCTTCTACGGGGCGATTTTTGCAACGGACGTAACTTTACGCGTGGCCAGACGAGTGCGTCAAGCATATTTTTACGTCGTGTGTAAGATTCGCTCATGGGTACCGAGAGCATGGGACTCCGTGAGTCCAAGAAGCAGGAGACCAGGCAGCTGATCTCCGACCACGCCACCCGCCTCTTCATGGAGCAGGGCTTCGAGCAGACGACCATCGCCGAGATCGCCACGGCGGCCCGCGTCGCCAAGAAGACGGTCACCAACTACTTCCCGCGGAAGGAGGACCTGGCCCTCGACCACCACGAGGCGTTCACCGCGACCCTGGCCCGCGCGGTCGCCGACCGGGCCGCGGGCGAGTCGCCGCTCTCCGCGCTGCGCCGCGAGTTCACCGCCGCGGTCGAGACCTGCGACCCCGTCGCGGGCTTCGCCGGGCCGGAGTTCGCCCGCATGATCGCCGACAGCCCCACCCTGAGCGCGCGCCTGCGCGAGCTCCACGACCTGCGCGAGGAGGCCCTCGGGGAGGCCCTGGCGGCCGCCGCCCCTCCCGCCCACGCCCCGGCCATCGCCCCCCGGGCCGCCGCGGCTCTCCTCGGCGCCGCCCACCGCCTGCTGTTCCAGCGCATCCAGGAGCTCACCCTCGCCGGGGAGTCCAACGCCCGGATCTCGGCCGCCGTGGCCCCGGAGGCGGCGTACGTCTTCGATCTCCTCGAAACCGGTCTCCCCACCGAGGAGGACTGACCACGTCGGCGACCTCGGCGACCTCGGCCAACTCGGCCACCTCGGCCACGTCAGCCACACCGGCCACACCGGCCACACCATCCACACCCGACAACGTCGGCCAAGCCGCCCACAGGCCCGACCTCGAAGGCCCCGCCGCAAGCAGCGGGGCCTTCTCGAACCCCCGAGGCATCTGGGGGCTAACCCCCGGAAGCCGCCCCTTCGGCGTGCTCCACCAGCACGTCGGCGACGTCCGCCGCCAGCAGGAAGGGCAAGTGCCGGTTCACCTGGTCCTCGTGGTCGCGGTAGCGGGCGAAGGGCAGCAGGGACGCCAGCAGGGCCCACTGGTACTCGGCCTCGCCGAACGGCCAGTTCTTCTGCTCGCAGCCCTTGAGGATGGCGCGCAGCTTCGCGATGCACAGCAGCACGCGCCGCACGTCCGGGTCAGCGTCCTCCGGGATGTCCGGCTCCCACATGGCCGTGCCGCGCAGGGATCCGACGAACCAGGAGCGCACCTCCTGGAGTTGCTCCTGGTTCCAGGAGAACGTCCGTGACCACAGGGCGGATTCGAGGCGGGCGAAGTCCTTGCAGATGTGTCCCTGGTGGGTGGTCTCGAAGTCGATGACGTAGAGATCGGGGCGCCGGCCGTCCGGTCCGCTGGCCAGGACGTTCTCGGCGTGCAGGTCGCCGTGGCAGATGCAGGTCAGGTAGGAGGCGGTGGTGACGCCGTACTGGCGGTCGTACAGGAGCCGTTCGAAGAGGTCCTCCGTCCCGGGGTCCCGCTTGCCGGTCTCCGCCATGTGGGCGACCAGCCACAGCGGGTTCGTGACGGACCTGTAGGCGGGATCGGCGGCGAAGGGGCTGGAGCCGAGCGCGGAGTTGTCCAGCAGGTGCTCCAGCGTGCGGTGCTGCCAAGGCAGTCCGCCCTCGATGCCGAAGATCTCCGCGACCTCGGGCAGCCGGAAGTGCTCCAGCTCGGATTCCACGTTCTTGCCCGGCGCGTAGCTGGTCAGCTCGAAGGCGACCGGACGCAGGGCCGGATACTCCCCCCGCAGGTCGCCGATGGTCCGCTGGGCCTGGCTCAGCCACGGGCCGAGCGCGTCCATGAAGACTTCCTCGATGACCGGCTGGAGCTCGGCGGGGTCCGCGGTGCGCACCCAGTCCCGGAGCGTCTTCGGTTCGTCGCGGTGCCGGAAGACGTAGGAGGTGAAGATGCCCTGGTACAGATCGCCGTTGCTGCTGTCGGCGATGGTGGTGCTGCCCACGACGCACTTGCTGGCCCGGTACACCGGGCGCAGGTACGCCTCCGCGAACCGGTCGAAGTTCTCCTTCTCCCTGCGGACCTTGGCCACTTCGTCGATCTTGAGCACGCCGACCGGGCCGAAGCTGTCGAGGGCGAGGAAGGTCGGCACGGGCCGTCCGGCGAACAGCGCGCCCTGGACCATGGTTCCCTGCGGACCGGGTGCCAGTTCGGCGGCGATGCCCTGGAGCAGGCGGTTCGAGACCTGTACGGACGCGTCCTGGTCGCCCATGGACAGGAAGCCGGTGGCCGTGGCGGAACCGGACTCCCAGGGGTTCCTCGCGACCCGCACCATCCGGATCGTGGCCAGCATGTCGCGGCCCGCCTTGCGCCAGAAGGCGAGCGCCTCCTGCCGTTCCTCCTGGGTCCCGGTGTCGCCGTAGAAGCCGGTGGAGGAGTAGAGCAGGTCGAGCAGGCGGTCCAGCCGGTCGGCCTTCCAGCCGGACAGCTTGAGCAGGGTGAGGGCGACGCTGCTGCGGTGCCGGTTCTCCTCGGTCCAGCGGTTGAGGACCCGGACCGCCCAGTACTCGGCGTAGATGTGCCGGTCGGCGAATCTGGGGTCCTGGATCAGCTCGTTGAAGCGCAGCTCCTTGGGCGCGGTCGGGTCGGGGCCGCCCACGAGGAGGTGGATGCCGATGGCGTGCCGCAGCCAGCCGTAGACGTACGGCACCCGGTTGAGCTCGGGGTCGCGCAGCTCGCCGAGCGCCAGCAGGACCGCCGTCTCGGTGACGTCCAGCAGCTGTTCGCGCCTGGCCTCGTGGTACCGGTAGGAGATCTGGATGAGCTGGAGGTAGCCGAGGATGTCGGCGAGGGTCTGGTAGCCGCTGGAGTGCCAGTGGCCTTCCACAGCGTAGTTCCAGAGCGCGCTGGCCAGCCAGTGCCGTCGCAGTACCCGTACGTCGACCACCGTGTCGCCCTTGGCGTACGACAGCATCTCCGAACGGCAGGTGCTGCGTGCGTCCTTGGCCCGCTGGTGCAGCGCCTGGGCGTCGTCGCCGGGCACGGACACGAAGGCGAGGAGGACGGGGAGCTCCTGCAGGTCCTCGTCGAGGACCGGGAGGAGCGACTCGGACGAGACGGGGGCGTGCTTGCCGAACAGTTCGGTGATGCGCGCTCCCAGCTCCGCCACCAGCCGCCGGACCGTGTCGTCGTCGGGCGGGCCGGACCGCCAGTCGCCGAGGAGCGTGTCCCAGTCCCGGGTGGTGCTCATCTGCGAGGGGAACCGGTTGGCCGCGACGCCGGCGGTGGCCGTCTCGCCGCCGGCGGCCACCGAGACCGCGACGCCGCCTCCGGCGGCCACGGCGTCCACCGCCGCTGCCGCCGCGGTGGCGGCGCTGCCACCGGATGCCGGGGCGACCGAGGCCGCGGCGGCGGCGGCGCCACCGGACGGCGGGGCGACCGAGGCCGCGGCGGCGGAGACCGCCACGGCGGGGCCTTCCGCGGTGCCCGTGCCCGTGGCCTGCTGAGGAAGCAGGCCGGCGGAGGCCGGGCCGGGAACCGCTCCGGGGCCCGGCACGGGCCCCCTGCCCACCGCGGAGGCGGGTGCCGGGCCGAGCAGTTCCAGCCGCTCCCGGCAGTGCTCGATCGTCGGCGTGTACCTGCCGTCGTCGTTCCGCTCGGACTCCAGGAGGTGGACGGCGAGCTCCAGCAGTTCGCGCGCCCGTTCGATGTTCGTTTGCATGTAGTAATCGGCGACGGTCGACGCGCCGTTCGCGATGCGGTACCCGGGGATGTACGGGTAGCCGTTCGCGAGTTGCTCCCGGGTCTTGAGCAGACCCTCACGTGCCTTGCGCAGGCGCATCTCCCGCGACGGATCCGCGTGGAGCGCGTCGTCCAGCGCCCTCTCGAGTAAGTCCGCCGAATGCCTGAGAATGTCCTGGGTCACGCCACCGGTCACTGAGCCCCCTCAAGTGCTTGGTACGCAAGGCTCTTCGGTGCTGCTCAGCCCTGGTCGCCATATCCCAGCAGAGCCGGGGGGCCGCCGCCATGGGTTCGGACGAAGACACCTGAAAGGTCAGCTCGCGGGGTGGAGGTCCTCGCGGTGGCGCCGGTCGCCGACCAGGAAGGCGGACTGCGGCAGCACCACGTGGGCGCCGGCCCGGCCGAGCGTTATCTCCCTGCGGGTGGCGCAGACGACGCCGGTCTCCGTTTGCTCGTTCGCGAGGGCGATCAGTGCGGAACGCAGTTCCTCGGCCTCGGGCCGGTCCGTCAGGAGGTCGTACACCTCGAGGAACCGAAGCTGCCGGTACGACTCCCCGGCCACCTTCATGGGGCCGTCGATGACGCGCCGGACGTGCTGGAACGCCACGGCCTTGGCGAGGTCCACCAGCTCCTCGTGCCCGACCTCGCCCAGTTCTTCGACGAGCTCGCGCCGCAGGCACTCGGTCGCCGGCTCCCGGCCGTCCCCGCGGTGCAGCCAACGCGCGAACGCGAGGACCCGGCTGCCCGAGAGGAAGCCGCGCAGGTCGAGCCGCATCACGGCGCGGCCGCGCTGTTCGGGCTCGAAGCCCAGCCGCTCCAGGGAGTCCCGGGCCGTCTCGCGGTACTTCACCACTCCACCCGGGGGACCGAAGGCGCCGGGTCGGGAAGGCGTGGCGAACAGGACGAACGTGTCCTCCTCCTGCACCCGCAGCAGCACGGCCACCGACACCCGTGTGCGGCGCCACGGTGCGAGAAGGACCAGCAACAGCTTCAGGTGCCGCCGGTTCTGCCAGAGGGTGCGGCCCACATAGGTGAGCAGGGCAAGAACGAGTCCACCGACGATCTTCTCGACCACTGGGTCCCCCTCCGCGTGGTGTTTGCGTGCCAATGTACCGACGCCGCGCACCGCGCAGTACGGGAATGACAGGAGACGGAAACCGAGACGGACGGACGCCAGGGGGCCGCACACGTGTGCATCGCGGGACCGGTGTCTCCGGCCCTGCGATCACGACGGTGGGAGCTGCCGCAACGGCACCTTCGACCCCGATGCCTGGGAAACGCCGAAGGGCCCCACCGCGAACGGTGGGGCCCTTCAACGAATTGCCCGGTGAGAGCAATGGCGGAGGATACGAGATTCGAACTCGTGAGGGGTTGCCCCCAACACGCTTTCCAAGCGTGCGCCCTAGGCCTCTAGGCGAATCCTCCGCCGCGAACATTACATGACCGAAGAGGGTGCTCGCGAACTCGATCCTGGTGGGGGGTGGTGAGGCGCCCGGGGAGGCGCCGGCCACCTGTCCGGAGACGTCTGCGGTGACGTGTCCGGCGACCTGCCCGTGCCTCTGCGGTGACGTCTCCGGCGACATGCCCGGCGCCTCTCCGGTGCCTCCCCTGCGAGGTCTCGGCGAGATCTCCGGCGAGGTCTCCTGCGAGGTCTTCGGTGGAGTGCTCCGGTGGGGAGCCAGGGGGCGGGGCTTCGGGGGGTTCGCCATCGGGTACTCTGGGCGGAGCCCCTCACGCGGTGCTATCTGACTGAACTCCCCCAGGGCCGGAAGGCAGCAAGGGTAGGTCGGCTCTGGCAGGTGCGTGGGGGGCGCTTGCGTTCCCGCAGGAGGGGCGCTTGCGCTCCCGTACGAAGGGCCTTTTCGTTCCCGTACGAGGCGGGAGCCAGGCGGACGCCGGTGCGGGCGGCGGCTTCCGGTGGCGGTTTTTCCCGGGTTGTCGGTGGGCGCCTATAACCTCGTACATGTGTCGTCTCTCGCGCTCTACCGCCGCTATCGCCCCGAGTCCTTCGCCGAGGTCATCGGGCAGGAGCATGTCACCGACCCGTTGCAGCAGGCCCTGCGGAACAACCGGGTCAATCACGCGTACCTGTTCAGCGGTCCCCGCGGCTGTGGCAAGACGACCAGTGCGCGCATCCTGGCGCGGTGTCTGAACTGTGAGCAGGGGCCCACGCCCACGCCCTGCGGGGAGTGCCAGTCCTGCCGTGACCTCGCGCGGAACGGGCCGGGGTCGATCGACGTCATCGAGATCGACGCCGCCTCGCACGGTGGTGTGGACGACGCCCGTGACCTGCGCGAGAAGGCCTTCTTCGGGCCCGCGTCGAGCCGGTACAAGATCTACATCATCGACGAGGCCCACATGGTCACCCCGGCGGGCTTCAACGCCCTGCTGAAGGTGGTCGAGGAGCCCCCGGAGCACCTCAAGTTCATCTTCGCCACGACCGAGCCCGAGAAGGTGATCGGGACGATCCGGTCCCGGACCCACCACTACCCCTTCCGGCTCGTCCCGCCCGGCACCCTGCGGGAGTACCTGCGCGACGTCTGCGGGCAAGAGGGCATCCCCGTCGAGGACGGTGTGCTGCCGCTCGTCGTGCGCGCCGGCGCCGGTTCCGTGCGTGACTCGATGTCCGTCATGGACCAGCTGCTCGCCGGAGCCGCCGACGACGGTGTGACCTACACCATGGCCACCTCCCTGCTCGGCTACACGGACGGCTCGCTGCTCGACGCGGTCGTGGAGGCCTTCGCCGCCGGTGACGGCGCCGCCGCGTTCGAGGTCGTCGACACGGTCATCGAGGGCGGCAACGACCCGCGCCGCTTCGTCGCCGACCTGCTGGAGCGGCTGCGCGACCTGGTGATCCTCGCCGCCGTGCCCGACGCCGCCGAGAAGGGGCTCATCGACGCCCCGGCCGATGTGATCGAGCGCATGCAGGCCCAGGCGTCCGTGTTCGGTGCCGCCGAGCTCAGCCGGGCCGCCGACCTGGTCAACACCGGTCTGACCGAGATGCGGGGCGCCACCTCGCCCCGGCTCCAGCTGGAGCTGATCTGCGCACGCGTGCTGCTGCCCGCCGCCTTCGACGACGAGCGCTCCGTGCAGGCGCGCCTCGACCGGCTGGAGCGCGGTGCGGCCACCGGGCCCGCGCCCGTCTTCACGCCGGGAGCGCCCGTGCCCGCCATGGGGTACGTCCCCGGGCCCGACGCCCACACGCCGATGGCCCCGCCCCCGCCGGCCCCCGCCCCCATGCCCGTACAGGCTCCGCCGCAGGCCGCGCAGGCCGCGCAGGCCTCGGCGCCCGCGCCCGCTCCGGCGTCCGAGCCGGTGCACGCGCAGCCCGCCGCCCCCCGCCCGGGCGCCTGGCCCGGGGCCGCCACCCCCGGCGGCGGCGCACCCGGTGCCTGGCCCGGTGCCGCCGCGCCCGCCGCAGCGGCCCCGGCCGCCCCGGCCCCCGTCCACGCGCAGTCCGCGCCGCAGGCCCCCGCGCCCGCCCCCGCCGCCTCGGGCGGCGGCGGTGACACCGCCCAGGTGCGCAACCTCTGGCCGCAGATCCTCGACGCCGTGAAGAACCGGCGCCGCTTCACCTGGATCCTGCTCAGCCAGAACGCGCAGGTCGCGGGCTTCGACGGCACGACGCTCCAGCTCGGTTTCCTCAACGCCGGAGCCCGCGACAACTTCGCGAGCAGCGGCAGCGAGGACGTTCTGAAGCAGGCCCTCGCCGAGCAGTTCCACGTGAACTGGAAGATCGAGGCGATCATCGACCCCTCGGGCGGTGCCTCGCCGCCGCCCGCGGCGACCGGCTTCGGCGGATCGGGCGGAACGGGAGGCTTCGGCCGCCCGCAGGCGTCCGCGCCCGCTCCCGCGCCGTCTTTCCAGCAGGCGCCGCCTCCCGCCCCCGTACAGCCGCAGTCGCCGTCCGCGCCCGCGTCCGCCCCCGCGCCCTCCTCCTTCCAGCAGGCCCCGCCGCAGGCCCCCGCGCCCGCGTACACGCCGCCCGCGCCGCAGCCCGTGGCGCCCGAGGACGACGTGCCGGAGGAGGACGATCCGGACCTCGTCGACTCCGCCCTCTCCGGCCACGACCTGATCGTGCGCGAGCTCGGAGCCACGGTTGTGGAGGAATACACGAACGAGTAGGGGCGTCTCGTTCAGTGGCCCGCACAAGGGGCATCCCGGTCGTCGGGCTACTCTGACTGGCGTGAAGGTCCTCGTCATCGGCGGCGGCGCCCGCGAACACGCCCTGTGCCGCTCTCTGTCTCTCGATCCCGACGTCACCGCTCTGCACTGCGCGCCCGGCAACGCCGGAATCGCGGAGGTCGCCGAGCTGCACCCCGTCGACCAGCTGGACGGCGACGCCGTCGCGCGCCTCGCCACCGAGCTCGGCGTCGGCCTGGTCGTCGTCGGCCCGGAGGCTCCGCTCGTCGCCGGTGTCGCCGACGCCGTCCGCACGGCCGGCATCCCCGTCTTCGGCCCGTCGCGGGAAGCGGCGGAGCTGGAGGGCTCCAAGGCGTTCGCCAAGGACGTCATGGCCGGCGCCGGGGTGCCCACCGCCCGCAGCTACGTCTGCACGACCCCGGAGGAGATCGACGAGGCGCTCGACGCCTTCGGCGCTCCGTACGTGGTCAAGGACGACGGCCTCGCCGCCGGCAAGGGCGTCGTCGTCACCGACGACCTCGCGCAGGCACGGGCCCACGCGCTCGCGTGCGACCGGGTGGTCATCGAGGAGTTCCTCGACGGCCCCGAGGTCTCCCTCTTCGCCATCACCGACGGCACCACCGTCCTCCCGCTCCAGCCCGCGCAGGACTTCAAGCGCGCTCTGGACGACGACGAGGGCCCGAACACCGGCGGCATGGGCGCCTACTCGCCGCTGCCCTGGGCGGACCCGAAGCTGGTCGAGGAGGTCCTCGCGACCGTCCTCCAGCCGACGGTCGACGAGCTGCGCCGCCGCGGCACGCCGTTCTCCGGCCTCCTGTACGCGGGTCTGGCGATCACCGGCCGCGGTGTCCGGGTCATCGAGTTCAACGCCCGCTTCGGCGACCCCGAGACCCAGGTCGTCCTGGCCCGGCTCCGCACCCCGCTGGCCGGCGTCCTGCTGAACGCCGCCAACGGCACCCTGGACGACCAGGCCCCGCTGAGCTGGAGCGACGACGCCGCGGTCACCGTGGTCGTCGCCTCGCACAACTACCCGGAGACCCCGCGCACGGGCGACCCGATCGAGGGCCTCGACGAGGTCGCGGAGAAGGACGCCCCGCTCGCGTACGTGCTGCACGCCGGGACGAAGCGGGACGGCGACGCGATCGTCAGCGCGGGCGGCCGCGTCCTTTCGGTCACCGCGACCGGAACGGACCTGGCACAGGCCCGCGAGCGTGCCTACGCGGCGGTCGGCCGTATCCGCCTTGACGGCTCCCAGCACCGTACGGACATCGCGCGCAAGGCCGCCGAGGCCTGACGGGACCGCCGATCTCTCGCGCGGCCGTGCGGTGGATCGTACGGTCGCGCGAAATCCATCACCTTTGCCCAAAGCCATACCTTCGAGTGACGGCTGGGCCATCCGGATGACGTCCGCCCAAGCCCCAACTAGGGTGCGGCGAAGGCGTTCCGGCACTTGGCCCACCGGCATTGCGATGTCGGTGTCGGGTGCCACAGTGGGGGAGTGAGCAACACCGCCACAGGCAGTCCCGACGAGGGCAGGAGGGGGTGATGTACGGCGTGTCCGGTACCGGTTCCGTTGTCGGCGAGGAGTGGGGAGCGCGCGCCGCGCGCTCCCGGGCCCTCGCCGTCCTCCGGGTCCGCGGCAGGGCGCTGGGCCTCGCGGTCCTGCCCGCCGCCGTGGCCGTCGTCCTGTACGCGGGCGGGGTCACCGGCCACTTCACCGGCTCCGGCTGGGACGCGGCCCGCTGGGTGGTGACCGTCCTCGCGGTCCTCGTCCTGATCGCCGCCACCGCCGTCGCCCTCGTCGTCGCCCGGGCCCGTCCGGCCGCCACACCGACGGTGGAGCTCGCCGAGACCGCCGCCCCCGACCTCTACCGGCTCGTCCGGGACCTTGCCGACCGGCTCGACGTCCCGGCGCCGGCCGCGATAGCCCTGACCCCGGACTGCGACAGCTGGCTGGAGGACCGCACCCACCGGGCCCACCGCGCGCTGCGCACACCGGGCGGCGAGGGGGAGGGCGAAGGCGCCCCCGTTCTCGTCATAGGTTCGCCCTTCCTGTGGTGGATGCGCGTCGGCGAGCTCAGGGCGGTCCTCGCCCCCGTCGTCGCCGGCACGGGCCCCGCCGCACACCCCGACATAGCGGCGGCCCGCCGCTTCGTCCGCGGCCTGGACGCCGCCGTGGCCGTGCCCGGCACCCCCGGTCTCGACCCGGTCCGCCGCATCGGCGCGGGCGCCGTCGGGCAGGTCGCCCGCGTCCTCCTCCGCGCCTGCCGCGGGCACGCCGCCGAGATGGAGCGCGGGGTCGCCGCCGCCGGCTCCGAGCGCGCCCAGGCCGTGGACTACGGCGTCCGGATCGTCGCCCAGGAGCAGGTCGGCCTGGCGTACGCGGGCTGGGACCGGCTCCTGACCCGCGTCGCGCTGCCCGCCTGGCGGATGGGCCGCTGGCCCGCCAAGCTCGACGCCGGCGTGGTCTCCGCCCTGACCGAGCTCTCCCGCCGCGACCGGCTCGCGGACGGCTTCTCCTCCCGCCTCGGCGAGCGCCCCGCCTGCGACCTCCTGGAGGAGCCCGGCGCGGTCGACGAGGCCACCTCGCTGCTCGCCGCCCGTCTCTTCCACGGCGGCCCGGCCGAGCCCGGGCCAGACTGGTCCCCGGTGGAGTGGAGCCAGTATCCGGAGGAGGTCGTCGACCGGAAGTGGCGCACCGACGCGGCCCGGCTGCACCAGGTCCTCGACGGCCTCGGCCTGGCGGAGGTCGCGGCGGGGGGCGGGAGCGGGGGCGGTCAGGGCACGGCCGACGGTCCGACCCTGACCCGGGTGATCGCCCACCTCTCGACGGAGCCGACGAAACCCGCCGATGCCGATGTCGATGCCGATGTTCGGGCCGTTGCCGACGCGGATCTCGACACCGACACCGATACCGGTACCGATACCGACACCGATGCCTACGCCGACGTGGCGGCCACGGCGCAGGCCGCATCCCGCGAGCGCGCGGTCCCGGCGGACGACAGCCACATCGCCGCCATCGATGCCGCCACCGCAACAGACCCCGGCACGGACGTCACCACAGCCACCGCCGGTGACATCCACACCGCCGTCGTGGCCGACCTCGACATCGCCGCCGAGGACGCCGAGGGGGACGAGGACGCCGAGGACGACGAGGAGACCGTCAACCCCGCCGCCGAGGCGCTCGCCGGCGCGCTCAGCGCGCTCCTCGCGCGCGAGGAGGCCGCCCGGGAGGCGCGCGTGGCCGCCAGCGCCCTGAGCGCGGAGGCGGCGGCCCGCAGCGCCGAGAAGGACGACCGGCACTCCGGCAGCACATCTCCCGTCGTCAGCGGCCCGGACGGCCCGCTGCCGCTCTTCCCGCTCCAGCCGCCCCGCTCCGGTCGTGACCTGCTCGCCGACCACGTCACCGCGATGGTCTGCTGCGCGGCGGTGGACACCGCCGAGGCCACCCCCGGCCTCGACTGGCTCGACGGTCCCGCGCTGCTCGTCGGCGGCGAGCGGGCGACGGACCTCGGCCCGCGCGTCCTCGCGCTCGTCGAGGACGGCGACCCGGAGCCGCTGCGGGCCTGGCTGGCCCGCACGGGGGTGCGCCCCGAGAAGCCCGTACGCCTGGTCTGAGCCTCCGGTGGCCCCGCCGGGAGCACCGGAGGCCGTCCGGAGCGTCCCGGAAGCCGTCCGGAAGGGCCCTGGAGATCACCCGTTTCGGAGCGCTGTCTTCCACTCTCGTCAATTCACGACGAACGGTGACGGAGTGCGTGCGTTATGTGATGTGCTGGAGACCGTCACTGACAGAGGCACGAACCGAGGGCCTGAACCAGGGGCACGAGGCGACACCAGCACACGGACACACAAGCCACAGGCACTGACCAGCCGACCCGGGGGAGTCGAGGGAGGGGCGCAGCATGGGGGCGGACCAGATCAGACGGTGGGAGTCGGGTGCGCTCGCGCACGCCGTCACCGATCCGTTCGGCCAGGGCCCGTTGCCCTGGCTGCGCGGTTCCGAGAACTACTTCGACGACACCGGGCAGATGGTCCCCTGGTACGCGGACGAGATCCTGGCCCGGGGCGGCAGCGGCGGCCCGCGCACGGCCGACGACGTCCGGCGCCAGATCAAGGGCTTCGCCTCCGACGGAGCCGTGGCACCGGGCGAGTCGATCGACTTCCACATCACGGTGGACCCGCCGCAGCAGTTCTCGGTCGACGTCTACCGGATCGGTCACTACGGCGGCGACGGCGCCGCGAAGATCACCACGAGCCCCCGGCTGTCCGGGATCGTCCAGCCGGCCCCGCTGACCGCCGACCGCACGGTCTCCTGCCACCACTGGTGGCAGTCCTGGCGGCTGCAGGTCCCCAGCTACTGGTCGATCGGGGCGTACGTCGCGGTCCTCACCACCGCCGACGGCTACCGCTCGCACATCCCCTTCACGGTCCGCGACAACCACCCGGCCGATCTGCTCCTCGTCCTCCCGGACGTGACCTGGCAGGCGTACAACCTCTATCCGGAGGACGGCCACACCGGCGCCAGCCTCTACCACGCCTGGGACGAGGAGGGTCGGCTGCTCGGCGAGCAGGACGCGGCCGTCACCGTCTCCTTCGACCGCCCGTACGCGGGCGCGGGGCTGCCGCTCCACGTCGGGCACGCCTACGACTTCATCCGCTGGGCCGAGCGCTACGGATACGACCTGGCGTACGCCGAGACCCGCGATCTGCACGCGGGCCGGGTCGACCCGAGCCGCTACCGGGGCCTGGTCTTCCCCGGGCACGACGAGTACTGGTCGGTGCCGATGCGCAAGACCGTCGAGCTCGCCCGCGACCAGGGCACCTCGCTGGTCTTCCTCTCCGCCAACACCATGTACTGGCAGGTGGAGTTGGGCCCTTCGCCGTCCGGGGTGCCGGATCGGCTCCTCACCTGCCGCAAGCGCCGCGGCCCCGGCCGGCCCGCGCTCTGGCGCGAGGTCGACCGGCCCGAGCAGCAGCTCCTCGGCATCCAGTACGCGGGCCGGGTGCCCGAACCGCACCCGCTGGTCGTACGGAACGCCGAGCACTGGCTCTGGGACGCCACCGGCGCCGGTGACGGCGACGAGCTCCCCGGCCTGGTCGCGGGCGAGGCCGACCGCTACTTCCCGCGGACGGCGCTCCCCGAGCACCAGGGCCGCATCCTGCTCGCCCACTCGCCCTACCGCGACGGCGAGGGGGCGCTCCGGCACCAGGAGACGAGTCTCTACCGGGCGCCCTCGGGTGCCTGGGTCTTCGCCTCCGGCACCTTCGCCTGGTCGCCGGCGCTCGACCGGCCGGGCCATGTCGACGCCCGGGTCCAGCGCGCCACCGCGAACCTCCTCGACCGGATCTGCAAGAGGGACTGAGCGGGGGGTCACACGGCCGGGCGGCCGGGGCCGCCCGGATGTGCGAGAGAATCGGACACGCTCCTGGATCAACCTACGCGGAGGAACCGTGTCCGGATTCGTAGAAAAGCCCGAGCCCGTCCAGGTCCCGGGCCTCACCCATCTCCACACGGGCAAGGTGCGCGACCTGTACCGGAACGAGGACGGGGACCTCGTGATGGTGGCGAGCGACCGCATGTCCGCGTACGACTGGGTGCTGCCCACCGAGATCCCCGACAAGGGCCGGGTCCTCACCCAGCTCTCCCTGTGGTGGTTCGACCGGCTCTCCGACCTGGTCCCGCACCATGTGATCTCGACGGAGCTGCCGGCCGGCGCCCCCGCCGACTGGGCGGGCCGCACCACGGTCTGCAAGTCGCTGAACATGGTCCCGGTCGAGTGCGTGGCCCGCGGCTACCTCACCGGTTCCGGCCTCCTGGAGTACGACGAGTCCCGCACGGTCTGCGGCCTCGCGCTGCCCGAGGGGCTCGCCGACGGCTCCGAGCTGCCCGCCCCGATCTTCACCCCGGCGACCAAGGCCGCCGTCGGCGACCACGACGAGAACGTGTCGTACGAGGAGGTCGCCCGCCAGGTCGGCGCCGAGACGGCCGCGCTGCTGCGCCAGACGACCCTCGCCGTGTACGGCCGCGCCCGGGACATCGCCCGCGAGCGCGGGATCATCCTCGCGGACACCAAGTTCGAGTTCGGCTTCGACGGGGAGACGCTCGTCCTCGGCGACGAGGTGCTGACCCCGGACTCCTCGCGCTTCTGGCCGGCCGACCATTGGGAGCCGGGCCGCGCCCAGCCCTCGTACGACAAGCAGTTCGTCCGCAACTGGCTGACGTCCCCGGCCTCCGGCTGGGACCGCAGGAGCGAGCAGCCCCCGCCGCCGCTCCCGCAGGAGATCGTGGAGGCCACGCGCGCCAAGTACCTGGAGGCGTACGAGCTGCTGACCGGTGCGTCCTGGTCCGACAGCTTCTGAGGTCCGCGGCCCCCGGCGTTCGCGCCGGGGGCCCACCTCGGGACACGAGAAAGCCCCCGGTCGATTCGACCGGGGGCTTCTTCATGGAGCGGACGACGAGATTCGAACTCGCGACCCTCACCTTGGCAAGGTGATGCTCTACCAACTGAGCCACGTCCGCATGCGCCGTAGCGCGAAGCCAACTATACCCATCCTTTCGCCTGCGCGAGACGCACCGCCGTATGCCGGTTCCCGGCACCGAGTTCGGCGGCGGCGGAGGACAGGTGGGTGCGGACGGTTCCGGGGGAGAGCGAGGCGCGCCGGCGATCTCCGAGACGGGTGCCCCGTCGGCGGAGAATGCGAGCACCTCGGCCTCCCGCGCGGTCAGCGTGGAGTCCCCTGCGGCGATGGCGTCGGCCGCCAACTCCGGTTCCACGTAACGGTTTCCGGCGTGCACGGTACGGATGATCTCGGGGAGCCGCTGGGCGCTGACGGTCTTCGGGGCGAAGCCGCGGACACCGGCCGAGAGGGCCCGCTCGAGGTGCCCGGGACGGCCGTGTCCGGTCACGGTCATGGTGCGGCAGGTGGGCAGTTCGTCCCGCAGGACTGTGGCGACCCTCACACCGTCCGCCCGCGGCATCTGCGGATCCGAACACCGCGACATCGGTCCGTCGTCCTCGTGAGCAGCACGGTGGTGCCGTCGTCGCGGAGGGCGCGGACGGGTTCCCAGGTGTCGCGGCGGCCCTCGGCGTCGAGGCCGGTGGCGTCGAGTGCTTCGGGCGGCGGGGCGGGGGTGGGTGCCGCACTCCGCCCAGATCGCGGGCCGTCCGGCAGTGCGCGCTGCCACCGGCCGCTCCTGACACATGTCATGGGGAGGACGGCAGTTGGGAGCGCTCGGGGCTCAGGGATACGCCGAAGGCCCCGGTTCCAGAGAACCGGGGCCTTCGATCTGGAGCGGACGACGAGATTCGAACTCGCGACCCTCACCTTGGCAAGGTGATGCTCTACCAACTGAGCCACGTCCGCATTGCTGCCGCTCAGCTTTCACTGGGCGGTGCGAGCACCACTCTACCTGATGCACCGGAGTGCTCGGTCTTGCGATGCAGAGCGGGTGACAGGAATTGCACACTGCGCCTTCCCCCTGGAAGGGGGCTGTTCTGCTACTGAACTACACCCGCACGCTGCGTGAGGTGGGGCTTTGCGGCCTCGCCCCTCGGCGTGTTCCAGACTTTAGCGGATCATGGGGGGTGCAATGCAAATCGGCTCGCCCCGCCGCGTCGGCGGCCGGCGGCCGGCCCGCTCAACTCGCGGCGCGGAAGGCCTCGTAGACCCGCTTCGGGATCCGGCCGCGCGCGGGCACCTCCATCCTGTTGGACTGCGCCCAGGCGCGGACCGCCGCCGGGTCGGGGGCGAGGGAGGTGTGGGTGTACGACTCCAGGGAGACGCTCTGACCGGTCACTGCCTTCGCCGGCACCTTGCGTCCGGCGGCGAGGTACGGGGCGAGTGCCTTGCGGAGTTTCTTTGCATTGGCTGCATTCAGGTCGATCTCGTACATCTTCCCGTCGAGGCCGAACGCGACCGTTTCAGCCGCTTCTCCGCCGTCCATGTCGTCGGAGATTGTGACCACCACACGCTGAGCCACGGATATCGGTCCTTTCCTGCGGCCGGTGCCGCAGAGGGGGCGCTTGTGACGCCTCTGACGTGCGGCGATGCCGACCGTACGGCTGTGCCGCGACAATGCTGATTTCTTCTCGATTCCTTTGTACAGCGGTGGGCGTCGCATTGTGAAGCCCTGGCAATTGTTTCAGCGTGTCCCGGTGCAATGAGGTCCGCAATATTTCACTCGAATTTTGCGTGGGTGTGCTCGGACGGGGTCATGGTCTGTGATCGCTGGTGGAGCGGCGCCGTGGCCTGGCTTTTGTAGGATCCTTCAGATCTCTACCCGCGTAGAATTTGGAGACAGGTACGCTGAGGGAACCGCCCACGCAACACACCACCGGGAGTGCCAGTGGCACGCGTCGTAGTCGACGTCATGCTCAAGCCGGAGATCCTCGACCCTCAGGGGCAGGCGGTGCAGCGAGCACTGCCCCGCCTGGGATTCGCCGGAATCGCCGACGTCCGTCAGGGGAAGCGTTTCGAGCTGGAGGTGGAGGGACCGGTCGACGACGCCGCCCTCGCCCGCATCCATGAGATGGCCGAGACCTTCCTTGCCAACACCGTGATCGAAGACTTCATCGTGAAGGTGGAGTCGTGACCGCACGCATCGGCGTCGTCACGTTCCCCGGAACGCTCGACGACCAGGACGCGCTGCGTGCAGCCCGCCTCGCGGGCGCCGAACCCGTATCGCTCTGGCACCGCGACAAGGACCTCAAGCAGGTCGACGCCGTGGTCCTGGCCGGCGGTTTCTCCTACGGCGACTACCTGCGGGCCGGAGCCATCTCCCGCTTCTCGCCGGTGATGGAGACGATCATCGAGCAGGCGAAGGCGGGCATGCCCGTCCTCGGTATCTGCAACGGCTTCCAGATCCTCACCGAGGCCCATCTGCTGCCGGGCGCGATGCTGCGCAACAACCACCTCCACTTCATCTGCCGCGACCAGAAGCTGCGGGTGGAGAACGCGGAGACCGCCTGGACCTCGGACTACACCGAGGGCCAGGAGATCGAGGTCCCGCTCAAGAACATGGACGGCCGGTACGTCGCCGACGAGCGTGTGCTCGACGAGCTGGAGGCCGAGGGGCGGGTCGCCTTCCGCTACCTGGACGTGAACCCCAACGGCTCGCTGCGTGACATCGCGGGCATCACCAACGCCGCGGGCAACGTGGTCGGCCTCATGCCGCACCCCGAGCACGCCGTCGAGCCGCTCGTCGGCACCGGCAAGACGGACGGCCTCGGTTTCTTCACCTCGATCCTCAAGAAGCTGGTCAACGCCTGATGAGCCTCGACACCGTCAAGCACGCGAGCGAGACGCCGGACAGCGAGCAGCCCTGGAAGGAGCTCGGCCTCAAGGAGGACGAGTACGCGCGCATCCGCGAGATCCTCGGCCGCCGTCCCACCGGCGCCGAGCTCGCCATGTACTCCGTCATGTGGTCCGAGCACTGCTCCTACAAGAGCAGCAAGGTCCACCTGAAGCAGTTCGGCGAGAAGGTCCCCGCCAACGACGCCATGCTCGTCGGCATCGGTGAGAACGCCGGCGTCGTCGACGTCGGCCAGGGGTACGCGGTCACCTTCAAGGTCGAGTCGCACAACCACCCCTCGTACATCGAGCCCTACCAGGGCGCGGCCACCGGCATCGGCGGCATCGTCCGCGACATCCTCGCCATGGGCGCCCGTCCGGTCGCGGTCGTCGACCCGCTGCGCTTCGGCGCGGCCGACCACCCCGACACCAAGCGCGTGCTGCCCGGTGTCGTCGCCGGCATCGGCGGCTACGGCAACTGCCTCGGCCTGCCGAACATCGGCGGCGAGGTCGTCTTCGACGAGTGCTACCAGGGCAACCCGCTGGTCAACGCCGGCTGCATCGGCGTGATGAAGCACGAGGACATCCACCTCGCCAAGGCCTCGGGCCCCGGCAACAAGGTGATCCTGTACGGCGCCCGCACGGGCGGCGACGGCATCGGCGGCGTCTCGGTCCTCGCGTCCGAGACCTTCGACGACACCAAGCCGACCAAGCGCCCGGCGGTCCAGGTCGGCGACCCCTTCCAGGAGAAGCTCCTCATCGAGTGCACCCTGGAGATCTTCAAGGAGAAGCTGGTCGCGGGCATCCAGGACCTCGGCGGCGCCGGGCTCTCCTGTGCCACGTCCGAGCTGGCCTCGGCCGGTTCCGGCGGCATGCGCGTCGAGCTCGACCGGGTCCACCTGCGCGACGCGACCCTCTCGCCCGAGGAGATCCTCATGAGCGAGTCGCAGGAGCGCATGTGCGCGATCGTCGAGCCCGAGCACGTCGACCGCTTCCTGGAGATCTGCGAGAAGTGGGACGTCATCGCCGTCGTCATCGGTGAGGTGACCGAGGGCGAGCGTCTGGAGATCTTCTGGCACGGCGAGCAGATCGTCGACGTGCCGCCGCGCTCCGTCGCCCACGAGGGCCCGACCTACCACCGGCCGTACGCCCGCCCGGAGTGGCAGGACGCGCTCCAGGCCGACGACGCCGGCAAGCTGCCCCGGCCGCAGACGGGCGAGGAGCTGAAGGACCAGGTCCTGAAGCTGGTCTCCTCCCCGAACCAGGCGTCGAAGTCCTGGATCACGGACCAGTACGACCGGTTCGTGCAGGGCAACACGGTCCTGGCGCAGCCCGAGGACGCGGGCATGGTCCGCATCGACGAGGAGACCAACCTCGGCGTGGCCATGGCGACCGACGGCAACGGCCGGTACGCCAAGCTCGACCCGTACACGGGTGCGCAGCTCGCGCTGGCGGAGGCGTACCGCAACGTCGCCGCCTCCGGAGCGAAGCCGCTGGCGATCTCGGACTGCCTGAACTTCGGTTCGCCCGAGGACCCGGCCGTGATGTGGCAGTTCGCCGAGGCCACCCGTGGTCTCGCGGACGGCTGCCTGCAGCTCGGCACCCCGGTGACCGGCGGCAACGTCTCGCTGTACAACCAGACCGGTGAGGTCGCGATCCACCCGACGCCGGTCGTGGCCGTCCTCGGTGTGATCGACGACGTCAACCGCCGTACGCCGATCGCCTTCGCGGAAGAGGGCCAGCTCCTCTACCTGCTCGGTGACACGCGTGAGGAGTTCGGCGGCTCGGCCTGGTCCGAGGTCGTCCACAAGCACCTCGGCGGTCTGCCGCCGGCCGTGGACCTCGACCGGGAGAAGCTGCTCGGCGAGATCCTGATCTCGGCCTCGCGCGACGGCATGATCGACGCCGCGCACGACCTGTCCGACGGCGGTCTCGTCCAGGCGGTCGTCGAGTCCTGCCTGCGCGGCGGGAACGGCGCGCGCCTGGTCGTCCCGGAGGGCCTGGACGCGTTCACGTTCCTCTTCAGCGAGTCGGCCGGCCGCGCGGTCGTGGCCGTCCCGCGCAGCGAGGAGCTCCGCTTCACCGACATGTGCGGTGCGCGGGGTCTGCCGGCGGCGCGGATCGGTGTCGTCGACGGGGACGCGGTCGACGTCCAGGGCGAGTTCGCGCTCTCCCTGACGGAGCTGCGCACGGCGCACGAGGCGACGATTCCGGCCCTGCTGGCCTGATACGGAGCACCGGGGAAGCCCCCGTCCGGACCGAAGGGTCCGGGCGGGGGCTTTCGCGTTTCCCGCTTGCGGAGGATTACGTAACTACGTAATCTCGATGGCATGGAGCTGGAAGAGCGGGTCGTCGCGCTGGAACGGCGTATCGCCGCCTTGGAGAGCGCGGCCGAGGCCGCGGCCGAAAGCGGGGCCGAGAGCGCGGCCGAAGCCGCGGCCGGACGGGTGGCGGAACGCGCGGCCGACCGTGGCTCCCACGCCGCCGGCCGCCCCGCTCCCGAGGTCACGGACAGCCCGCTCTGGGCCCTCGAAAGCCTCAAGGCCCAGCTCGCCGCGGGCCCGGGGGACCGGGGCGAGGACGGCGCGGTCGTCTTCACGGGAACGGTCAGGCTGCCGACCGACGAGCGGTACGAGTGGCAGTTCGGCGCCTTCACCGGGCAGCTGTTCGAGGAGGAGTGGGCGGACGCCGCCGAGTCCTTCGCCGCGCTCGGCCATCCTGTACGGCTCCGCCTGCTGAGGGAGATCCTCGGTGGCCGGCGCACCGCCGCCGAACTCGCGGAGCTCCAGGAGACCGGCACGACCGGCCAGATCTACCACCACCTGCGCCAGCTGACCGGCGCGGGCTGGCTCAAGACCGTCGGACGCGGTCGCTACGAGGTCCCCGGAGCCCGGGTCGTGCCGCTCCTGGTGGTCCTCACCGCGGCCCGCCCGTAACCGACACCACGATCCTCAGGGGGAATCCGGATGTCCTCGCGCAAACCGCTGATGGTCCTCCACCGCGTGCTCTGGCTGGCGTTCGTCGTCCAGGTGATCGCCTCGTTCGTCGTCGAGCTGCCGTACCCGTACTGGGTGGGCTGGCTGCCCGTGGTCGTCGCGATGATCCTCGGCGCCGGTCTCTCCCGGACCGCCCGCAGCCGGGTCATGGCCACGCCCCGCGCCACGGTCGAGGTGGCCCCGCCGGTCACCGGCCGCTGGTCGGCGCTGAACAGCCCGGCCGACCGGACGCCCAGCCACGGCACCCACCAGCTGGGCCAGACGTACGCGATCGACATCACCCGGGAGGACGGGGAGAAGCCCCGGCCGGGCTTCGCCTGGCTGTGGCCGGTGGTCCGGCGGAGCGAGGACTTCCCGGCCTTCGGCGCGCCGCTGCTCTCGGTCGCCGACGCGACCGTCGTGCACGCCGAGGACGGACAGCGGGACCACCTCAGCCGCAGTTCGCTGCTCGGCGTCCTCTATCTGCTGCTCGTCGAGGCCGGCGCGCGGAGCATCGGGGGAGCCCACCGGATCACCGGCAACCACCTCGTCCTCGACCTCGGCGGCGGTACGTACGCGATGTACGCGCATCTGCGGCGAGGCTCCCTCGCCGTCCGCCCGGGCGACCGGGTCACGGCCGGCCAGGAACTCGCCCGGTGCGGGAACTCGGGCAACTCCACCGAGCCGCACGTGCACTTCCAGCTGATGGACGGCCCGGACCTGGCCACGGCGAGCGGGGTGCCGTTCACCTGGCGCGGTGTCGGCGTACCGAAGAACGGTGAGACGTTCGAGGTGCCGCCCGAGCCGGTCTACTCGGCCTGACCCCAGAAGGCGTCGGAGACGTCGATGTCCTCGACGCACTCGTCGATGTCGGAGATCTTGCCGCCGATGACGGTGAAGACGAGGGCGCCGTTCATCTCGATGCCCATGCCCTTGTCCTCGCGCGTGGCGTAGAACCTGTTCGCCGCCACGACGTGGCCCCGGCCGTCGACGGTGACGCTCTGCAGCTCGACCCGCATCTCGCCACGGGTCAGCTCGAACATCTTCCGGTACATGTCGAGGACGTTGTCCCGGCCCTTGATGTGCCCGGATATCTGGCTCTCGCCGGGCGAGTGGTGCGTGCAGTCGGCCGTCATCATCTCGCCGACGGCGTCCATATCCCCCTTGGTCCAGGCGTCGAAGCCCCGGCGGATCAGGGCGGCGTCAGGGTGCTCAGCCATCGCTCATCGACCCCTCTCGGTCGAAACGGGTGCGCTGCCGGAAGCCCTCCCCTTCCAGTCTCCGACTACCCTCGCCCCCATGCCACCGGCCAAGAAGCGCACCCGTCGCTACGACTCCGCCAAGACCAGGGCGGCCGTGCTCGCCCAGTTCGCCCATGTACGGGAGGCGGTCGCGGCGCTCACACCCGAGCAGCTCGACGGGCCGACCCGGCTGGGGGAGTGGACGGTACGGGACCTGGCGGCGCATCTCGCGTGGATGGTCGACTCGGTGCCGCAGCTCCTGGCCGCGCCGGAGCGCGTGGGACAGGACCGGCTGGCTCTCCTCGACTGGCCGTTCAGGACGGCCGGAGCCGCCGAGCGGATCGACGAGCACACCCGCGGTCTGGACGCCTCCGACCTGCCGGGGCTCTACGCGCGCGTGGCGGCCGACTACGAGCGGATGCTCGTGGACGCACCGGAGGACCGGCTCCTGCCGGTGAGCTTCGGCGCGATGACCCTGGCCGACTTCCTCGTCACCCGGACCGTCGAGCTCGTCGTCCACACCGACGACCTCAACGCGGCGACCGGCGCCGGCATCCCGCTGGACCGGCAGGCCCTCGCCGCCTGCGCCCGGCTGCTCGCCGACGCCCTCGCGGCGAAGGCCCCGGGCGGGGCGGTCGAGGTGCGGATCCCGCCGTACGCGGTGGTGCAGTGCGTGGAGGGCCCCCGGCACACCCGGGGCACCCCGCCCAACGTGGTCGAGACCGACCCGCTGACCTGGATCCGGCTCGCGACCGGGCGGGCGGAGTGGGCGACGGAGCTGGACGCGGCCCGGGTCCGCGCGAGCGGCGAGCGGGCCGACCTGGAGGACCTCCTGCCCCTGATGGGCTGAGATTCCGTACGGACGGCCAGGGTCCCGGTGGCGCCGCCCCGGAGCCGAGGCGGAACCGACTTCCGCCGCGGCCCGTCCCACCGCCATGCAGACGCAGACGCCGCGCACCCTCGTATCCGCCGCATCCGCCGCCGCCCTGGCCCTCCTCCTCGCCGCCTGCGGTACGGAGGGCGGCACCGCCGGCCCGGGCTCCGACACCGTCTCCCCCGACCTGCCCGTCGCCGGTACCCACTGGACGATCGGCGCCGTCACGGTCGACGGCCGCAGGTCCGCCGCCCCGGACGGCGCCCGCGTCGAGTTCGGCGCGGACGGCCGCGCCCGCGGGAACAGCGGCTGCAACACCTTCGGGGCGACCGTCGCCGTGAAGGGGGACACCCTGACCGTCTCCCCGCAGGAGATCACCGAGATGGGCTGTCCCGAGGACCGGCAGCGCTTCGAGACGGACCTGGTCAAGGCCTTCACCGGCACCCTCAAGGGCAGGCAGAAGGGCGAGGCCCTCACCCTGACCTCCCCGGACGGCCGCAACGGCCTGGAGCTGGCCGCCGAGGCGGACCTCCCGCTGCGCGGCACCACCTGGAAGATCGACGGGCTGGTCTCGGGGGACACCGCGTCCTCGCTGCCCGCCGGCAGCGGCGACAAGGCCCGTCTCGTCCTCGGCGCGGACGGCAGGGTCAGCGGCAACCTGGGCTGCAACAACTTCGCAGCGACCGCCCGCGTCGAGGGGAAGACCCTCACGATCGACGGCCCGGCGGCGACCACCCGGATGATGTGCACCAGCCCGCAGATGCAGCTGGAGACCCGGCTGTACGAGCTTCTCGACGGCCCGCTCACCTATCGCCTGGACCACCGGACGCTGACCCTCACCGACGCCGACGGCAAGGGCCTCAGCGCCAAGGCGGCCACCGGGACTGGCGGAACCTCCGAAGGAGCGGGCGGAACGGAGGGCCAAGAGCCCCCGGCGTCCCGGTGAACGAGGCTCCCCGGGGTGCCCTCCGTCACATCGCTACGGCGCTCCCGTCCTGGTACGAGCGTCCGCTCGGGAGGGTCGCGGGGCGGGAATCCCTTACCGCGCCTGCCTCGTAGGCCTCTCCGAGCCGGAGATGATCATTTCGTGCGATCGCACGAGCAGGGTGGACCCCGCATTTCCTCAATTCGGACCAGTGGTCGAGCCCGTCTACACTCGGAAACGTGCCACGTGGTGACGGTCGACTCAATCACGACCTGCTCCCCGGCGAGAAAGGCCCCCAGGACGCTTGTGGCGTCTTCGGTGTCTGGGCTCCGGGTGAAGAGGTCGCAAAGCTCACGTACTTCGGGCTCTACGCCCTCCAGCATCGGGGCCAGGAATCCGCGGGAATCGCGGTCAGCAACGGCTCCCAGATCCTCGTCTTCAAGGACATGGGCCTCGTGTCCCAGGTCTTCGACGAGACCTCTCTCGGTTCCCTCCAAGGTCACATCGCGGTCGGTCACGCCCGCTACTCGACCACCGGGGCCTCCGTGTGGGAGAACGCGCAGCCGACGTTCAGGGCAACCGCCCACGGCTCCATCGCGCTCGGCCACAACGGCAACCTGGTGAACACGGCGCAGCTCGCCGAAATGGTCGCTGACCTGCCCAAGAAGGAAGGCCGCAGCACCCGTGTCGCGGCCACCAACGACACCGACCTGCTGACGGCGCTCCTCGCCGCCCAGGTGGACGACGAGGGCAAGCCGCTCACCATCGAGGAGGCGGCCGCCAAGGTCCTTCCCGATGTCCGGGGCGCCTTCTCCCTCGTCTTCATGGACGAGCACACGCTCTACGCGGCCCGTGACCCGCAGGGCATCCGCCCGCTGGTCCTCGGCCGCCTGGAGCGCGGCTGGGTGGTCGCGTCCGAGTCCGCCGCCCTCGACATCTGCGGCGCCAGCTACGTCCGCGAGGTCGAGCCGGGCGAGATGATCGCGATCGACGAGAACGGCATCCGCACCTCGCGATTCGCGGAAGCGAAGCCCAAGGGCTGTGTCTTCGAGTACGTCTACCTGGCTCGCCCGGACACCGACATCGCCGGCCGGAACGTGTACCTCTCCCGCGTGGAGATGGGCCGCCGCCTGGCGAAGGAGGCGCCCGTCGAGGCCGACCTGGTGATAGCGACGCCGGAGTCCGGAACCCCGGCCGCGATCGGCTACGCCGAGGCCTCGGGCATCCCGTTCGGCGCGGGCCTGGTGAAGAACGCCTACGTCGGGCGCACCTTCATCCAGCCCTCCCAGACCATCCGCCAGCTCGGCATCCGGCTGAAGCTGAACCCGCTCAAGGACGTCATCAAGGGCAAGCGCCTGGTGGTCGTCGACGACTCGATCGTCCGCGGCAACACCCAGCGCGCCCTCGTCAAGATGCTCCGCGAGGCCGGCGCGGCCGAGATCCACATCCGGATCTCCTCGCCGCCGGTGAAGTGGCCCTGCTTCTTCGGCATCGACTTCGCCACCCGCGCGGAGCTGATCGCCAACGGCATGTCGATCGAGGAGATCGGCAAGTCGCTGGGCGCGGACTCGCTCTCGTACATCTCGCTCGACGGGATGATCGAGGCGACCACGATCCAGAAGCCGAACCTCTGCCGTGCCTGCTTCGACGGCGAGTACCCGATGGAGCTGCCGGACCCCGAGCTGCTCGGCAAGCAGCTCCTGGAGACCGAACTGGCCGCGGGTCCCGCTGCCACGGCGGCCTCCGACGCGCTCCGTCGCCCGTGAGCTCCGTCGCCCGTGAGCTCCGTCGCCCGGAAGACCCCGCTGCAACCGCAGTACGACACGAAAGTTCTTCAGCATGTCTGAGACCACTGGTGCCAGCTACGCGTCCGCGGGCGTCGACATCGAAGCGGGTGACCGCGCCGTCGAGCTCATGAAGGAGTGGGTGAAGAAGACGCAGCGCGCAGAAGTCGCGGGCCTTGGTGGCCTCGGCGGCTTCGCCGGCCTCTTCGACGCCTCCGCCCTCAAGCGCTACGAGCGTCCGCTCCTCGCCTCCGCCACCGACGGCGTCGGGACGAAGGTCGACATCGCCCGCCAGATGGGCGTGTACGACACGATCGGCCACGACCTGGTCGCGATGGTCATGGACGACATCGTCGTCTGCGGCGCCGAGCCGCTCTTCATGACCGACTACATCTGTGTCGGCAAGGTCCACCCGGAGCGGGTCGCCGCCATCGTCAAGGGCATCGCCGAGGGCTGTGTCCTGGCCGGCTGCGCGCTGGTCGGCGGCGAGACGGCCGAGCACCCGGGCCTCCTCGGCCCGGACGACTTCGACGTCGCCGGCGCGGGCACGGGTGTCGTGGAGCACGACCGGCTGCTCGGCGCCGATCGCATCCGTACGGGGGACGCGGTCATCGCCATGGCCTCCTCCGGTCTTCACTCCAACGGGTACTCGCTCGTCCGCCACGTGGTCTTCGACCGCGCCGGGATGACGCTCGACCAGCGGGTCGACGAGCTCGGCCGGACGCTCGGCGAGGAGCTCCTGGAGCCCACGAAGATCTACTCGCTCGACTGCCTGGCCCTCACCCGGACCACGGACGTCCACGCGTTCAGCCACATCACGGGCGGCGGTCTGGCGGCCAACCTGGCCCGGGTGATCCCGGACGGCCTGCACGCCACGGTCGACCGTTCGACCTGGGCGCCGGGCGCGATCTTCGACCTGGTCGGCAAGGCCGGACAGGTGGAGCGCCTGGAGCTGGAGAAGACCCTGAACATGGGCGTCGGCATGATGGCGGTCGTGCCGGCCGAGTTCGTGGACGCGGCCCTGACGACGCTGGCGGACCGGGGCGTCGAGTCCTGGGTCGCGGGCGAGATCACCGAGCGTCGCACGCACACCACGGGCGCCGAGCTGGTCGGGGACTACGCGAAGTAACCCTCGCCGGTACGAGGTGACGGGGCGCTCCTGAGGGGGCGCCCCGTTCGCGTTCGTACGGAGCGCCCCGCGCCCCGGATCAGGGGCCCTGCTCCCCGCTCAGGGCCCTGCGAGGCCCGGACGCGGACAGCACAGAAACCCGGCCGGGTGATCCCGGACCGGGTTTCTGCGATGCGATTCAGAAGGTCAAGCGCGACGCGGGGACGCGCTCGGACCGGACTCGTCGTCCTCGTCCTCGTCGTCCTCGTTATAGAGATCCGCGTACTGGGCGTACGGGTCGTCTTCCTCGTCGTCGTCCTCGAACGGCTCGCCATTCGGCGGCTGGTTCGAAGTCGAAGCGCCCAGCTCATTGGCCAGACGCGTCAGGTCTGTCCCGCCGCTGCTGTACTTCAGCTGGCGGGCGACCTTGGTCTGCTTGGCCTTTGCCCGGCCGCGCCCCATGGCTCGACCCCCTCGGTGACGGGGCTCGGTGGCCCCAGAGTCTTGACACGCGTTCATGATTCGGAACGGACTCTCGACAGAGAGACCGGTCCGTAGGGCTTCAACGGTACCTGTTTCCGCGGGTCTACGGTACGCCGCGCGCATCACATACCCCGGTACAGAACCATCGAGGTGCCCTTTCCTCGCTGGTCAATCGCGATTTTAACCTCTTCTTGAGGGCCGACCCGCCGAGGGGCGTGAGCGAAGTCTCCCCGTGGCCGCTCCGTGGACCTCCCACGGACACCTCACGGTCACCCCGGCGACGGGCCGGCCCCGGTCAGGCTCAGGCGCGTCGCGCGTCGGCCATCCGCTGCTCGGCGATCCGGTCGGACGCGGCGGCCGGCGGAATCCCGTCGGCCTTCGCACGTGCGAAGATCTCCAGCGTGGTGTCGAAGATCTTCGTCGCCTTCTTCTTGCAGCGGTCGAAGTCGAAGCCGTGCAGCTCGTCGGCGACCTGGATCACGCCACCGGCGTTGACCACGTAGTCGGGCGCGTAGAGGATCCCGCGCTCCACGAGGTCCTTCTCGATGCCCGGGTGGGCGAGCTGGTTGTTGGCCGCGCCGCAGACGATGCTCGCGGTGATGAACGGGACGGTCTCCTCGTTCAGGGCGCCGCCGAGCGCGCAGGGCGCGTAGATGTCGAGACCTTCGACGCGGATCAGCGCCTCGGTGTCGGCGACGACGGTGACCTGCGGGTGCTTGTCCGTGATCCGGCGCACCGACTCCTCACGCACATCGGTGATCACGACCTCGGCGCCGTCCTCCAGGAGGTGCTCGACGAGGTAGTGGCCGACCTTGCCGACGCCCGCGACGCCGACCTTGCGGCCGCGCAGCGTCGGGTCGCCCCAGAGGGTCTGCGCGGAGGCGCGCATGCCCTGGAAGACGCCGTAGGCGGTGAGGACGGAGGAGTCCCCGGCGCCGC
The DNA here is from genome assembly GCF_044752725.1 of Streptomyces sp. NPDC088707. Taxonomy (NCBI): domain Bacteria; kingdom Bacillati; phylum Actinomycetota; class Actinomycetes; order Kitasatosporales; family Streptomycetaceae; genus Streptomyces; species Streptomyces sp. NPDC088707. The sequence goes on from NZ_JBIVLV010000003.1 coordinate 638,972, forward strand.
CGTTCTCGGGGGAGCGGCCGGTGGTCCACTTGTTCTCGCGCGCCACGACGTCCATGTCGGCGACGTAGGTGCCGACGTCGCAGGCCGTGACGTACCGGCCGCCGAGGGACGCGACGAAGCGGCCGTAGGCGAGGAGGAGCTCCTCCGTCTTGATCTTCTCCGGGTCGCCGATGATGACGGCCTTGCCGCCACCGTGGTCGAGACCGGCCATGGCGTTCTTGTACGACATGCCGCGGGCCAGGTTGAGGGCGTCGGCGATCGCCGCGGCCTCGGTGGCGTACGGGTAGAAGCGGGTGCCGCCGAGGGCGGGGCCCAGGGCGGTGGAGTGGAGGGCGATGACGGCCTTGAGGCCGGTGGCGCGGTCCTGGCAGAGCACGACTTGCTCGTGGCCACCCTGCTCCGAGTGGAACAGGGTGTGCAGTACATCAGCAGGAACGCCGGTCACATCGGTCACGGTGGTGACTCCCAAGTACGAAGCGGCGGTTGCGGACCTCCCTGTGGGTGGGGGGAGGACCAGTTCGGCAAGAGAGTAAGTCCTACCTGGGCGTAGATCGGCCGCAGTGCTCAGGATCACCCCCTCCCGGAGTACCTCCGTGGAAGGATTCGCGACATGTCGGTCGCCTCCTCGGTCCTCATCCCCTACGCGTCCTATCTGCGGGTGTACGAGCCGCTGGCCGCGTTCCCCGAGCCCGAGCGGACCCACTGGGCCCGGTACGCCCGCCTGCCGCGCACCCCGGGGGCGCAGGAGGAGCTGCGGCGCTCGCTGGCCGACCTGCTGCCGACGCCGCCGGTCCCGGTGCCGGTCCACGAGAGCGGGGAGGCCTTCGTCGCCCGGCTGGACGGGGTGGTCGTGATCTGCCCGTGGCGGACCCGGCTGCGGGGGTGGCTGGCGCTCCAGGAGCTGGCCGGCCAGTTCCCTGAGCCGGTGCTCGACGCGATGCTGCCCCCGGTCGTGCGCGTCCAGGTGGAGAGCGACTACGAGCGCTGGCTGAGCAGGAACCCGGACGCGCGTCCGTGGATCCGTACGGCGGTCTGGCAGGTGCCGTTGCGCTGGTTCGCGCTCTTCGGGGACGAGGACCGGGAGTACGAGCCGGGGGAGCGGCCGGCCGGCGCGGCCGAGGGCGCGGGAGACGCGGGCGCGGCGAGTGCAAGCGCGGCGGGTGCGGGCGCGGACGGTGAGGGGAGGGCTCCGGTGCTGCGCTACCGGACGACGATGGCGCAGGCGCGCCGCCGTCTCGCGCGGGCGCTGCGGGCCCTGCGGGAGTCGATCGACGACGGTCCGATGACGGAGGGCCTGATCGAGGTGGGGCGCTGGCTGGAGGAGTTCCATCCGCGGGCGCTCGTGGAGCTGGACTTCGGTGGTCTGGTGCACGCGGTGCCGGAGGAGTGGCTGGCGGCGGACCGGTCGGCGGCGCAGCTGGCGGAGGGGCTCGCGGCGCTGCGGGCCGGCGACGGCGAGCGGGCGAGCGAGGCGTACGGGCGGCTCGCGGAGCGCTGGCGGGTGGTCAGGGATCTTCGCTTCGCGAATTGACATCAGTCGGGCATCTTCGTCAGGTCGGTATCGACAAGACATGTCCGACGGGTGTAAATGATCTTCAAGGGTGTCCGGATACCGCCTGCCCGGTTTTGAATGCCGAGCGGTGTCGGGCCTTTCGGCACCCGCCGGGCGGGGACGTTGGTCCCGATCCGGGCCTTTGGCTCAAGCGTGACGGACAGCACGTAACGCACCCTTGCGTCCATCACCCACCCTCGTGCCAAAATAGGACAAGGAGTCCGGGGAGGGTTCCTTCCGTCCATCTATGGGCGGAACGCTCAGCATTGCACTCTATGGGGGGTCTGAGGACTCCTGATCGCTCTGTGACTGATCGTCACAGTGGCGTGACTGTCCGTTATGGCATGGTCCATCGACTTCCGCCGCTGATGAACACCTGCGAGGGCAATTCCATCGGTTTGGCCGACGTGGCTGGACGGATGGTGTAGTTGTAGTGCCGAGGACAAGCCGTTCGTCCTATAACCGACTCGGCCCGCTTCTGCCATTTCGGGCAACGCGGGTCAAGGTGCAGAATTTAGAGGAAAGAACCGAGATGGTTCGGTTCTCCCGAGGAGGCCGCTCATGACCGCTCGCACCCCTGATGCCGAGCCGCTGCTGACCCCTGCCGAGGTTGCCACGATGTTCCGCGTGGACCCGAAGACGGTGACCCGTTGGGCGAAGGCCGGGAAGCTCACGTCCATCCGCACCCTGGGTGGGCATCGCCGGTACCGCGAAGCTGAGGTTCGCGCTCTGCTGGCGGGTATTCCGCAGCAGCGCAGCGAGGCCTGAGGTCGCGCAGACACCCCGCAGTACCTGCAGTACCCCGTAACACCGGGCCTGTCCGGATCCCCCAATCCGGTCGCCCACCCCTAGCTCTGCCGACGGATTCCTGCCCCAACAGGCCTTCGTCAACGATCGCGCTGGACTCCGCCGGGTCTGGCGCGATCTTCTTTTGTGCCCGGCGCCACTCTTCGGAGGGCGGTGCAATTGCACACATTAAATCGGGCCGGTGTAGGGAGGGTGTAAGTGAAGCGGTTTCTGAAACTGCCTCAGTGACTCCCGTCACACTGGCCGACTCTTGCCAAAGAACAGCCTGCCACTTCGCGGAACGGCCTCAACCCGCCGTTGGTCATGGGTCGGTGGGACTTTCGTCCCCACTGCCGTCCGCCGGCTCCCCGGGCCCGTCCGCCGGGCGCTCCGGCTCCTGGCGCCCTTCCCCGGGCCCCTCCGGTCCTTCCCCGGGCCCCTCGGGCTCCGGGAGGTCCATGGAGAGCCGCAGGAGGCGATGGCAGACCACGCAGTGGCGGGTGAGGTGTCCGTACCGGGACGCGGCCGCCAGATGGGCGCGCAGCAGTGCTCTCGTCTCGTGCCGTGCTGCGGACGCCGCGGCCATGCGCGACCACCTCCGGTGTGGGCCCCCGTATCCCTGATGTCCGGGGTACCGGCGGGCCTGTGGCCCCGTCAAGACACGGGAACACAAAGAAAGGCCCGCATCTCACGATGCGGGCCTTTCCGGTGAGGCGACTCTGACGGGACTTGAACCCGCGACCTCCACCTTGACAGGGTGGCGAGCTAACCAACTGCTCCACAGAGCCTTGCTCGCAGCCCCTCGTAAGCGGCTGCGAGCAAGACTGTACAGCAGGTCAGGGGGTCCGGTCGAACTCACCGACGGCGACGGTCCGCTACGGGGCCGCCGCGTCGATCGCCTTCACGATCCGCTTGTCCGAGATCGGGTACGCCGTGCCCAGCGCGTGGGCGAAGTAGCTCACCCGCAGCTCCTCGATCATCCAGCGGATGTCGGTCACCTCGGACGGCACCGGACGGCCCTGGGGGAGCTGTTCGAGGAGCCAGGCGTACTCGTCGAGCATCTCCCGGACCTTCTCCATCCGGGTGGTGTCCCGCTGGACCCCGGTCGGCATCTGCTGGAGCCGCCGGTCCACCGCCACCAGATAGCGCATCAGGTCGGGCAGCCGCTTCAGGCCCGTACGGGTGACGAAGCCGGCCGGCATCAGCCAGGCCAGCTGCGTGCGCACGTCGGTCAGGTTGTCGATCAGCGCCAGGCTGTTCGTCGACTTCAGCCGGCGCTCGCACGCCTGCCAGGCCGCCAGGATCTGCTGGACCTGGCCCACCGTCCGCACGGTCGTGTCCACCAGGTCCGCGCGGACCTTGTCGTACAGCTTCCGGAACGACTCCTCGTCCCACGCGGGGCCGCCGTGCTCCGCGATCAGCTTGTCGGCCGCCGCGGTGGCACAGTCGTCGAAGAGGGCCTGGATCGAGCCGTGCGGGTTCGAGGACAGGGCCAGCTTCTGCTGGTTGGTCAGCTTGTCCGAGGCGAACTTCGCCGGGTTCACCGGGATGTTCAGCATGATCAGCTTCCGGGTGCCCCGCCACATCGCGAGCGCCTGCTCGGCCTCCGTGTCGAAGAGCCGTACGGCGACGGTCGCGCCCTCGTCCACGAGCGCCGGGTACGCCTTGACCGGCTGCCCGCCGCGCTTGGTCTCGAAGACCCTCGTGAGCGTCCCGATCGCCCAGTCCGTGAGCCCGGCGCGCTCCAGGGAGGGCCCGGAGCCGTCCGGACCCCCGGTGGCCGCCGCGGCGGCCTGGGAGAGGGCCTTGCGGGCCTTCGGGCGCAGTCGCAGCCGCAGCGTCTCCAGGTCCTTGTCCTCGGCGAGCTTCCTGCGCCGCTCGTCGACGATCCGGAACGTCACCTTGAGGTGCTCGGGGACCTTCGCCCAGTCGAAGTCGTCGGCCGTCACCGGCACGCCGACCATCCGCTGGAGCTCGCGGGCGAGCGCCCCCGCCAGCGGCTCCTGCACGGGCACGACCGCGTCGAGGAAGCGGGACGCGAAGTTCGGCGCGGGCACGTAGTGGCGGCGGATCGGCTTCGGCAGGGAGCGGATCAGCTCGGTGACGACCTCGGCGCGCAGACCGGGGATCTGCCACTCGAAGCCGTCGTCCGTCACCTGGTTCAGGACCTGGAGCGGGACGTGGACGGTCACGCCGTCGGCGTCCGCTCCGGGCTCGAACTGGTACGTCACCCGGAACTTCAGCGGACCCTGCCGCCAGGAGTCCGGGTAGTCGTCCTTGGTGACCCCGGCGGCCTTCTCGTTGATGAGCATCTCGCGCTCGAAGTCCAGGAACTCCGGCTCGTCGTGGCGCTTGTGCTTCCACCAGGAGTCGAAGTGGGCTCCGGACACGACGTGTTCGGGGACACGCTTGTCGTAGAAGTCGAAGAGCGTCTCGTCGTCGACCAGGATGTCCCGGCGCCGCGCGCGGTGTTCCAGCTCCTCGACCTCGGTGAGGAGCTTGCGGTTGTCCGCGAAGAACTTGTGGTGGGTGCGCCAGTCGCCCTCGACGAGCGCGTTCCTGATGAACAGGTCGCGGGAGACCTCCGGATCGATCCGGCCGTAGTTGACCTTGCGGTCGGCGATGATCGGGACGCCGTACAGCGTCACCTTCTCGAAGGCCATCACGGCCGCCTGGTCCTTCTCCCAGTGCGGCTCGCTGTACGTCGTCTTCACCAGGTGCTGGGCGAGCGGCTCGATCCACTCGGGCTCCACGCGCGCGTTGACCCGGGCCCAGAGGCGCGAGGTCTCCACCAGCTCGGCGGACATGACGAAGCGCGGGGGCTTCTTGAAGAGCGCGGAGCCGGGGAAGATCGCGAACTTGGCGCTGCGGGCACCCAGGTAGTCGTTCTTCGCGCCGTCCTTCACGTCCTTCATGCCGATGTGGCTGAGGAGGCCCGCGAGGAGCGAGATGTGGACGGACTGCTCCGGCGCGTCCTCCTCGTTCACATGGATGCCCAGCTGCTTCGCGACCGTCCGCAGCTGCGCGTAGATGTCCTGCCACTCGCGGATGCGCAGGAAGTTCAGGTACTCCTGCTTGCACATCCGGCGGAAGGAGCTGGAACCCCGCTCCTTCTGCTGCTCACGGACGTACCGCCAGAGGTTCAGGAAGGCGAGGAAGTCGCTCGTCTCGTCCTTGAACCGGGCGTGCTGCTGGTCGGCCTGCGCCTGCTTCTCCGCCGGCCGCTCGCGCGGGTCCTGGATGGAGAGGGCGGCCGCGATCACCATGACCTCGCGGACGCAGCCGTTCTTGTCGGCCTCCAGGACCATCCGGGCGAGCCGCGGGTCCACGGGCAGCTGGGCGAGCTTCCGGCCCTGCTGGGTGAGCCGCTTCTTCGGATCCTTCTCGGCCGGGTCGATCGCCCCCAGTTCCTGGAGGAGCTGCACGCCGTCCCGGATGTTGCGGTGGTCCGGCGGGTCGATGAAGGGGAACTTCTCGATGTCGCCGAGGCCGGCGGCGGTCATCTGGAGGATGACGGAGGCCAGGTTCGTCCGGAGGATCTCGGCGTCCGTGAACTCCGGCCGCGCGAGGAAGTCGTCCTCCGAGTACAGCCGGATGCAGATGCCGTCGGACGTGCGGCCGCAGCGGCCCTTGCGCTGGTTGGCGCTGGCCTGGCTGACCGGCTCGATCGGCAGCCGCTGCACCTTGGTCCGGTGCGAGTAGCGGGAGATGCGGGCGGTGCCCGGATCGATCACGTACTTGATGCCGGGGACGGTCAGGGACGTCTCGGCGACGTTCGTCGCGAGGACGATCCGGCGGCCGGAGTGCGCCTGGAAGACCCGGTGCTGCTCGGCGTGGCTCAGCCGGGCGTAGAGCGGGAGGACCTCGGTGCCGCGCAGCTGCCGCTTGAGCAGCGCGTCCGCGGTGTCACGGATCTCGCGCTCACCCGAGAGGAAGACCAGGACGTCGCCGGGGCCCTCGGACTGGAGCTCGTCGACGGCCTCGCAGATCGCGGTGATCTGGTCGCGGTCGCTCTCCTCCGAGTCCTCTTCGAGGAGCGGCCGGTAGCGGACCTCGACCGGGTAGGTACGGCCGGAGACCTCGACGATCGGGGCGTCGCCGAAGTGGCGGGAGAAGCGCTCCGGGTCGATGGTCGCCGAGGTGATCACGACCTTGAGGTCGGGGCGCTTCGGGAGCAGCTGTGCCAGATAGCCGAGCAGGAAGTCGATGTTGAGGGACCGCTCGTGGGCCTCGTCGATGATGATCGTGTCGTAGGCGCGCAGTTCGCGGTCCGTCTGGATCTCGGCGAGCAGGATGCCGTCCGTCATCAGCTTCACGAAGGTCGCGTCGGGGTTCACCTGGTCGGTGAAGCGGACCTTCCAGCCGACGGCCTCGCCGAGCGGGGTCCTCAGCTCCTCGGCGACCCGCTCGGCGACCGTGCGGGCGGCGATCCGGCGGGGCTGGGTGTGCCCGATCATGCCCCGGACGCCCCGGCCGAGCTCCAGGCAGATCTTCGGGATCTGGGTGGTCTTTCCCGAACCCGTCTCACCGGCGACGATCACGACCTGGTGGTCGCGTATCGCCTCCAGGATCTCGTCCTTCTTCTGCGAGACGGGTAGCTGCTCGGGATACGTGACCGCGGGCACGCGGGAGGCGCGCCCGTCGACGCGCTCCTTGGCCTTGGCCGCCTCGACGGCGATCTCGTCCAGGACGGCCGCGCGGGCCTCGGGCTTGCGGATGCGGCGGGCGCCTTCGAGACGGCGGCCGAGCCGGTGGGAGTCCCGCAGCGAGACCTCGGCCAGGACGGACTGGAGGGCGGCGAAGGAAGTAGACATACGGGATCCAGGATCGCACCTGCGGCCGAGAAGCGGCGAACCGATTTACGAGTGGCCGCCCGGGGACCGCACGAGTGGCTTCCCCGGGGCGCCCGCGGGTGCCCGGCGACGGGTGGCTTCCGGGTGCGGGGTGGTGGGGTGCGTACTATTTCGGGCACGTCGACCGGACCGGAGAGGTTTCGTATGTTCCGCACCACCCGCGTGCCGGCGGCGTTCGCCGCGCTCGTGGCGCTGGTCCTCGGACTCCTGGTGTGCGGTGCGACGTCGGCCACGCCCGCGGGGACGGCCCCGGTCGTCCTGGGCGCCGCCGTACCCGGCTGCGACCCGGGCCACCCCGTCGACGAGGGGGCCGCGGGCCCCGTCGTACCACCGCGCGCGCACGCCTTCGCGGAGCTGCTGCCGGCCCTGGCCGCCGACCGGACGCCGTGCGGCGCCCGGGAACGGGACGCGGCCGGCCGGGGCGTGTCGGCGGGACGGGAGCCACCCGCGCGCGTACCCCTGTCTCCCGTGGAGCTCTCGGTCCTGAGGGTCTAGACGGACGGCCGTCCTCCGCCGTCCCTCCTCCCTCTCTCCTCAGGAGCGCTTCCGCATGTCCAGGTCCAAGCCGATCGTCGTCGTCTCCGGGGTGGCCGTCGCCGCCGTCCTGCTCGGCGTCGTCTCGTACACCGCCACCAAGCCCGCGTCCCCCGGCACCGCCGGCTCCTCCTCCGTCGCCGAGGTCTCCGCCGACCCCTCGGCCGGCGTCTACGCCGAACTGGAGGCGTACGCCCGCCGCGACGCCTCCGACGAGCTCGCCCTCGGCCGCGCCGACGCTCCCGTCGTGCTCATCGAGTACGCCGACTTCAAGTGCGGCTACTGCGGGAAGTTCGCCCGGGACACCGAGCCCGTCCTGATCGAGAAGTACGTCGAGGAGGGCACCCTGCGCATCGAGTGGCGGAACTTCCCGATCTTCGGCGAGGAGTCCGAGGCGGTCGCCCGCGCGTCCTGGGCCGCCGGGCAGCAGGGCCGGTTCTGGGAGTTCCACAAGGCGGCCTACGCGGAGGGCGCCAAGGAGAAGGGCTTCGGCAAGGACCGGATCGCGGCCCTGGCGAAGGAGGCGGGCGTCCCCGACGCCGCCCGGTTCGCGAAGGACAGCGAGGGGGCGGCGGCCCGCGCGGCCGTGAGCGCGGACCAGGAGCAGGGCTACTCCCTCGGCGCCACTTCCACCCCGTCCTTCCTGATCAACGGCCGGCCGATCGCCGGCGCGCAGCCGCTGGAGACGTTCACGGAGACGATCGAGGCCGCTGCGAAGGCCGCCAAGGCCTCGAAGGGGCCGAAGACGGCCGAGCCGACCGACGGCGCCACGAAGCCCGGCTCGGGCTCCGCGCGGTGACCTCCGGCATCGGCTACCTCGCCGCCTTCCTCGGCGGCCTGCTCGCCCTGCTCAGCCCGTGCAGCGCCCTGCTCCTGCCGGCCTTCTTCGCGTATTCGATCGACACGCGCGCGAAGCTGGTGGCCAGGACCGGCATCCTCTACGCGGGTCTGGCGACGACCCTCGTCCCGCTCGGCGCGGCGGGCTCCTTCGCGGGCCGTCTCTTCTACGGTCACCGGGACCTGCTCGTCACCGCCGGCGGCTGGCTGATCATCGGCCTCGGCGTCCTGCAGATCCTCGGGCTGGGCTTCGCCTCCCGTCGGATCGCCGGGGCGAGCGGCCGGATCCGGCCCACCTCGGCGCTCTCCGTCTACGCCCTCGGCCTGGTCTACGGCCTCGCGGGCTTCTGCGCGGGCCCGATCCTCGGCAGCGTCCTGACGGTCGCGGCGCTGAGCGGCAGCCCGGCGTACGGGGGACTGCTCCTCGCCGTGTACGCCCTCGGCATGGCCGTTCCGCTGTTCGTGCTCGCGCTGCTCTGGGAGCGGTACGACCTGGGCCGACGGTCCTGGCTGCGCGGCCGGCCGCTCCGGGCGGGTCCCCTCACGCTCCACTCGACGTCGCTGCTCTCGGGCCTGTTCTTCGTGGCCCTCGGGACGCTCTTCCTGGTCTTCGACGGGACGACCGCGCTGCCGGGCCTGCTGTCGGTGGACGAGTCGTTCGCGGTGGAGCAGCGGGTGGCGTCGCTCGGCCGGGCGGTCCCGGACTGGGCGCTGCTCGTCGCGGTGGTGGCCGTGGTGGCGCTGGTGCTCGCGCTGCGGGCGAGGCGGGGGAGCCGTTCGGGGGAGCGCGAGGAGGTCTGACGGCACGGGGAGGGGGGCGCCGGCCCCCTCCCCGTACGGACGACTCGGTGCCGGCCGGACGTCTCGGTTCCTGCCGCTCCGGTTCTGGGAACGACGAAGGCCCCGTTCTTTCGAACGGGGCCTTCTGTTTGTGGCTGGGGCCGGGGTCGAACCGGCGACCTATCGCTTTTCAGGCGATCGCTCGTACCAACTGAGCTACCCAGCCACGAAGCCGTCTCCAGCTTCAGCGACTCTGACGGGACTTGAACCCGCGACCTCCACCTTGACAGGGTGGCGAGCTAACCAACTGCTCCACAGAGCCAAGCTTGTGCGCGATCACTAGTCTCGCACACGGTACTGCGTGCCCCCAACGGGATTCGAACCCGTGCTACCGCCTTGAAAGGGCGGCGTCCTGGGCCACTAGACGATGAGGGCTAGAGGCTCACCTGCGCACTTCTCAGTGCGTCGGGGACGTGAGAAGCATATGGGATGCCGGGCGCTATCGCCAAAACGGTTTCCGGCGGGGGGACAATGGGCGCGTGCTGGAGATGACGCGCGAGGAGTTCGAAGAGCTGGTCGCCGAGGCCTTGGACCGGATCCCGCCGGAGCTGACGCGGCTGATGGACAACGTCGCGGTGTTCGTGGAGGACGAGCCCGCCCCGGACGATCCCGACCTGCTCGGGCTCTACGAGGGGACGCCGCTGACCGAGCGTGGTGAGTGGTACGCCGGTGTGCTGCCGGACCGGATCACGATCTACCGGGGGCCGACGCTGCGGATGTGCGAGTCGCGCGAGGACGTGGTCGCGGAGACCGAGATCACGGTGGTGCACGAGATCGCCCACCACTTCGGCATCGACGACGAGCGGCTGCACGCCCTGGGCTACGGCTGAGCGGACCCCGGGCGCACGCCCGGGACCTTTCGGGCGTGTCCCTTGTGGCGCCGGGGGAGTTGGGCAGGGCAACGCGTTCCGTTCCTGCCTGTCGTGTCCTGGAGGTGCCCCCGTGCGCCATTTGCCCACCCGTGTCAGCTGGGCCGCCGCCGCGCTGGCCGTCGCGGCCTGTGCCGGTCTGAGCGGCTGTATGAGTGTGAGTGACGAGGGGGCGAAGCCGGCGCCCGGCGCGTCCGGCGGGAAGCGGGGCGTGGCGACCGAGTCCGGCGGCGGTGCGGCCGGGGAGCCCGGCGGTGACGCCGGTTCGTGGAACGGCCGGCCGGACGCCGGCGGCCCCGACGTGGCCGGTTCCGGTACGGGGTCCCCGGTGCCGAGCGGCTCCCCCTCGGGCACGGCGAAGCCCTCCCCGGGCACGGTGCTGCCGGTGGAGGGTCCGGGTGGCGCCGGCGGCCCGTCGAAGCCGCAGCCGACGGGGGGTCAGGACGGCCCGGGCGGCGGCTCGGGCGGTGCCGCGGGGGGCGGCGGCAGCGGTAGCGGTGGTGGCGGGAGCGCGGGCGGCGGCAACGGCGGCGCGGCGAACGGCGGCGGCGCCGGCGGTCCGGGCGGCGGGGGCACGCCCACCCCGGAACCGACCGCGGAGCCGACACCCGAACCGACGCCCGAACCGACCGCGGAGCCGACTCCCGAGCCGACCCCGGAACCGACCTCCCATCCGACCGACCCCCCGACACCCGGAGCCGACACCCAGATGGGTGCGCTGCGTGCGGCGGACGGACCGGGAGCACCCCCGGAGCCGGTGGCGTCTCCGCAGGTCGGACCGGTGTGAGGGAGTCCGATTTGCCATAGGTGGGGGAGGGTGCGTATGGTGGTAGATCGTTTGATCCCATTGCCCGGCGCCGACACAGAAGAGCGCCGTGTGGCGCGTACTCTCCCTAGCCGTGGCTGACCGCATTGAGGCGGTCGTTTGCGAAATCACGGAGTTGACGGGCGCGTGCCGAGACTCCGGAAGGTTTCGCATTTCGCATGTCCATTTTCAGTTCTGATCACGCCGTCATGCCCGAGAACGACGAGATCGTCGACGCCGCCGAGGCTGTCGCGATCCTCGAGATCGACACCGACGACCTCGCCGAGGCCGTAGAGGCCCTCGACATCGACATCGACTCCGACGACGACTCCGTCGAGGAGCCCGCCGAGCCCACCATCACCTTCGGCGACCTCGGTCTGCCGGACGGCGTGGTGCGCAAGCTCGCGCAGAACGGCGTCACCACCCCCTTCCCGATCCAGGCGGCGACCATCCCGGACGCCCTGGCCGGCAAGGACATCCTGGGCCGTGGCCGCACCGGCTCGGGCAAGACCCTCTCCTTCGGTCTGCCGCTGCTCGCCGGCCTCGCCGACGGTCACACCGAGAAGAAGAAGCCCCGCGGCATCATCCTCACGCCGACGCGTGAGCTCGCGATGCAGGTCGCGGACGCCCTCCAGCCGTACGGCGACGTGCTCGGCCTCAAGATGAAGGTCGTCTGCGGCGGTACGTCGATGGGCAACCAGATCTACGCCCTGGAGCGCGGCGTCGACGTCCTCGTCGCCACCCCGGGCCGACTGCGCGACATCATCAACCGCGGCGCCTGCTCCCTGGAGCAGGTCAAGATCGCGGTCCTCGACGAGGCCGACCAGATGGCCGACCTGGGCTTCCTGCCCGAGGTCACCGAACTGCTCGACCAGATCCCCGGCGGCGGCCAGCGCATGCTCTTCTCCGCCACCATGGAGAACGAGATCGGCACCCTGGTCAAGCGCTACCTGACCGACCCCGTCACGCACGAGGTCGACAGCGCGCAGGGCAACGTCACGACCATGACCCACCACGTCCTCGTCGTGAAGCCGAAGGACAAGGCGCCGGTCACCGCCGCCATCGCCGCCCGCAAGGGCCGCACGATCATCTTCGTCCGCACCCAGCTGGGCGCCGACCGCATCGCGGAGCAGCTGTGCGACGCCGGTGTGAAGGCCGACGCGCTGCACGGCGGCATGACGCAGGGCGCCCGTACCCGCGTCCTGGAGGACTTCAAGAAGGGCTACGTCAACGCGCTCGTCGCGACCGACGTCGCCGCCCGAGGCATCCACGTCGACGGCATCGACCTGGTCCTCAACGTGGACCCGGCCGGCGACCACAAGGACTACCTGCACCGCTCGGGCCGTACCGCCCGTGCCGGCCGCTCCGGTGTCGTGGTCTCCCTGGCCCTGCCGCACCAGCGCCGCCAGATCTTCCGTCTGATGGAGGACGCGGGCGTCGACGCCTCGCGCCACATCGTCGGTGGTGCCGGCGCGTTCGACCCCGAGGTCGCCGAGATCACCGGCGCCCGTTCGCTGACCGAGGTCCAGGCCGACTCGGCGAACAACTCGGCCAAGCAGGCCGAGCGCGAGGTCGTCGACCTGACCAAGCAGCTGGAGCGCCTGCAGCGCCGCGCCGTCGAGCTCCGCGAGGAGGCCGACCGCCTGGTGGCCCGCGCCGCCCGTGAGCGCGGCGAGGACCCCGAGGCCGCCGTCGCCGAGGTGACCGAGGCCGCCGAGGCCGAGGTCGCGGCCGCCGCCGTCGAGGCCGAGCGTGCCGCCCGTGCCGAGGAGCAGCGCCGCGAGGAGCGCCCGGCCCGCGACGAGCGGGGCAACTACGAGCGTCGTGACCGCGGCGGCTTCAACCGCGACGACCGCGGTGACCGTGGTGGCGACCGCGGCGGCTTCCGCGGCGGTGACCGTGGTGGCGACCGTGGCGGTTTCCGTCGCGACAACGACCGTCCGTCCGGTGGCTTCCGTCGTGACGACCGTCCGTCGGGTGGCTTCAACCGCGACGACCGTGGTGGCGACCGTGGTGGCTTCCGTCGTGACAACGACCGTCCGTCCGGTGGCTTCCGTCGTGACGACCGCCCCTCGGGTGGCTTCAACCGTGACGACCGCGGCGGCCGTTCTTTCGAGCGTCGTGACAACGACCGTCCGGCCGGTGGTTTCCGTCGTGACGACCGTCCCTCGGGTGGCTTCAACCGTGACGACCGCGGCGGCCGTTCTTTCGAGCGTCGTGACAACGACCGTCCGGCCGGCGGCCACCGTGGCAGCGACCGTCCGTTCAACCGCGACCGTCGCGACGACCGCCCCGCCGGCGGCTTCCGCGCGGGTGGCGGCGACCGCCCGTACGGCCGCCGTGACGACCACCGCGGCACCGGTTCGACCGGCTCGACCGGTGGCTCCTTCGGCCGCCGCGACGACAAGCCGCGCTGGAAGCGCAACGGCTGAGGTCGGCTGACCTGACAACACGCAGGGCCCGTACAGCACTTCGGTGCCGTACGGGCCCTGCGCGTTGGTGAACCGGTCCTTCTCCCGACCGGAACGCAGCGCCCGGGGGCCGCTTCGGAGCCCGTCGAACGCGCCGTCCGGGGAACGGGGCCCGGGCCGTCGGCGTATACCCGATCGGTTCGGGGGATCTCTCGGGCTATGCTGCACGGGTGTGCTTGTCCACGGGCCGTTAGCTCAATTGGCAGAGCAGCGGACTTTTAATCCGTTGGTTGTGGGTTCGAGTCCCACACGGCCTACGTGTGGCAGGCGGGGGCTTCGGTCTCCGAGTTGCCGAGAAGCGCCCCGACCGGTTTCGACCGGTCGGGGCGCTTCCGTATCCGGGACGCGGTGTGAGGCACCGTGGGTGAATCTGGTTCGTGGACGCTGAGCGTGGAGGTGGGGACCGTGACGGTGAACGGATCGGGTGATCCGATGGGCCGGGCCAGGACGCTGGCGCGGTGGGCGCTCGGCGCCGCCGCGGCGGCGGTCCTGCTGCTGCTGACGGGGCTCGGCGGCGCCGGTCTGCTGGTCCTCCTGGGCGCGCTCGTCGGGCTCGTCTGTTCGGCCGTGGGCATCTGGTGGTTCCTCGCCCACCGCGGGCCGCTGCGGGCGGCAGGCGCCCTGCTGGCCGTCGCCGCGCCGCTCGCCGTCCTCGTCCTGTACGTCGCCTGGGGCCCCTGGCTGACCGGGCTCGGGGCCCTCGCGTCGTGGAGCGTGGCGCTGGGCTGCGCTCGGGCCGCCCTGCGCCTCATCCGGGACACGAAGGGCACGCCGGTCCGTCCGCGGCCGAAGCGGCGGCCCCGGCCGAAGCGCCCCGTACTGATCATGAACCCGAAGTCCGGGGGCGGGAAGGTCGCCCGCTTCGGGCTCGTCGAGAAGGCCGAGAAGCTGGGCGCGCGGGTCGTCCTCATCGATCCGTCCGTCGAGACCGATGTCGCCGCGCTCGCCAGGGAGGCCGTCGCCGACGGCGCCGACCTGCTCGGAGTGGCCGGCGGGGACGGCACCCAGGCGCTGGTCGCCGCCGTCGCCGCCGAGCACGACCTGCCCTTCCTCGTCATCTCCGCCGGAACCCGCAACCACTTCGCCCTCGACCTGGGGCTCGACCGCGCCGACCCGGCGACCTGCCTGGAGGCCCTCGTCGACGGCGAGGAACTCCGGGTCGACCTCGGCTCGGTGTCCGGGCGGGCGTTCGTCAACACCGTCTCCTTCGGGGTGTACGCCGATGTCGTCCAGCTCCCCGAGTACCGCGACGCGAAGGCCGGCACCGCCGTCGACGTCCTCCCCGACCTGCTCCAGGGCGGTGGCGGCGACCGTCTCGACGCGACCGCCGACGGTCACCCGCTCCCCGCCCAGCAGGCCCTCCTCGTCAGCAACAACGCGTACGCCGCGCCCGATCCGTTCGGCGCCGCCGCCGCCAGGAGACCGCGCCTGGACGGCGGCGAGCTCGGGGTGATCGCCATCCGGGTCGACGGGGCCGCGCAGGCCGCCGAGATGGCCGTACTGGGCACCAACTCGACCGGGCTGAACGTCCTGACGGCCGCTCGGGTCGAGGTGACGGGGAAGGCCGCGGCCCCCGTCCCCGCGCCCCCCTCGGCCTTCGTCCCCGCGCCGGCCCGGGCCCCCGGCACCCCCGGCACCATCGCCGTCGCCGTCGACGGTGAGGCGCTGACCCTCCCCACCCCCGTCGTCTGCACCCTGCGCCCCCGCGCCCTGCGGGTGCTCGTGCCGCGCCACCGGCCCGGCGTCATCGAGCCCCAGCCGCGCCTCGACTGGCGGCGCATCACCGAAATCGCCTTCCAGACCCCTCCGAGGAGCAGCGGCTCATGACCGGCACCACTCCCCCTCCCACCCCCGCCACGAACCCCGTCCGGGCTGTCTTCAGGGACCTCCGCGCGATCGACGGGGCCGTCTACGCCGCCGTGGCCGCCACCCCCACGCCCACGCTCGACACGGGCCTCCGCAGGCTGTCGAGGGCGGCGAACCACTCCAAGATCTCGTTCACCGTGGCGGCCGGGCTCGCCCTGGTCCCCGGCCGGCCGCGGCGCGCCGCCCTGGCCGGCGTCGGGGCGGTGGCCGTCGCCTCGGCCACCGCCAACCTGCTGGGCAAGCGTCTCGTCCGCAGGCCGCGACCGGACCGTGAGGCGGCCCGGGTCGTGGTGGGCCGCCATGTGCCGATGCCGGACTCGGCGTCGTTCCCCTCCGGGCACACCGCGTCGGCGGTGGCCTTCGCGACCGCCGCGGGGGTCGTCTTCCCGCCGGTCGCGGTGCCCCTGCAGGTCCTGGCGATGGCGGTGGGCTACTCCCGTGTCCACACCGGGGTGCACTACCCGGGTGACGTCGCCGCGGGCGCCGTCCTCGGCGTCGCGAGCGCCGCCGTCTCCCTGGCGGCCGTGGCCTCCTTGACGGCCGCCAGGGGGAAGTGACGCGGCGTCTCAGTACGTCGCGCGGGCCAGGTCCTCCTCAGAGAGGTCGATCGCGGCGAGACGCTCCGGGTCCGCCAGGATCTGCAGCTCGACGATCCTGTCCCCGGCGATCGTGAACGACATGAGGACGGTCGGGCGGCCGTCGGCGACCGCGACGAACGCGGGCGCGCCGTTGACCACGACGGGCAGCGCGGCCTGCCGGAACCTGGCGTACATGAGGGCCTGCGAGATGACCGCCTCGGCGCCCCGTACGAGCTTGGAGACGGCCGCGAGCGTCCGGCCGCCGTCCGCGCGCAGCACCACGTCCGGGTCGAGGACGGCGAGCAGGCCCTCGAAGTCGCCGCCTTGCGAGGCGGCGAGGAAGGCGTCGGCGATCTCCCGCTGCCGGCGCGCGTCGGGTCCCGGGGCGGGGGTGGCGTCCTGCACGCGGCGGCGGGCGCGGCTGGCGAGCTGGCGGGTGGCGGCCGGGGTGCGGTCCACGATCTGCGCGATCTCGTCGAAGGAGACGGCGAACATGTCGTGCAGGACGAACGCGAGCCGCTCGGCCGGGCCCAGGGTCTCCAGGACGACGAGGAGAGCGAGGCCGACGGATTCGGTGACCTCGGCCGCGTGCTCCGGGTCGGTGGTGTCGGCGACCCGGACGACCGGGTCGGGGACGTAGTACTCCAGCGGGTCCTCGCGGCGCGAGCCGCGCGAGCGCAGCATGTCGAGGCAGACGCGGCCGACGACCGTGGTCAGCCAGCCGCTCAGGTTCTCCACGGCGCTGACGTCACTGCGGTTGAGCTTGAACCAGGCCTCCTGGACGGCGTCCTCGGCCTCGCTGAGCGAGCCGAGCATCCGGTACGCCACCGCCCGCAGATGCCCCCGGTCGGCCTCGAAGCGGCGGGCCAGCAGGTCCTTGCCGTCGGTGTGGTTGTCGCGGATCTGGTCCACTCGTCGATCTCCCCGTTCGCGTCCCGTCATGTCGTCATGACGGATCAAACCTCGTCGATGTGACGCCTCTTGTCACGCCCCTTCTGAACGGGGCATCAGCGGTCCCGAGGGTTCCGGTGCGTGAGATCCACGCCGCCTGACGGAGAACGCCCGGGATTCCCCGGTCGATGGCTCGGAGCGCCGGGGATCGTCCCTTCAGCGCGGTGATCATCATCCGTAGATTGATTCCCATGACGACGACAACTTCGCAGGTCAACGCCGTACTCCGCACCCCGCCGGCCGCTCCCGCCGCCGCTGCCGCGTACTTCTCCGCGAGCCTCGCCTTCCACGCCGATGTCTCCGACGTGGCCTCCACGCTGGCCGCCGCGGCCGCCGACGGCACCGACCCGGGCTTCGTGGTGATCGACTCGCGCTCGACCGCCTCCTGGGACCAGGGGCACGTCCCCGGCGCCGTCCACCTGCCGACCGCGCTCATCCCCGAGCAGGCCGAGCGGCTGCTCGACCCGTCCGTGCCGGTCGTCACGTACTGCTGGGGCCCCGGCTGCAACGGCGCCACGCGCGCCGCGCTGGCCCTCGCGGAGCTGGGGTTCCAGGTGAAGGAGATGCTCGGCGGCTTCGAGTACTGGGTCCGCGAGGGCTTCGCGTACGAGACCTGGGAGGGGCCCGCGGAGAAGAGCGCGGACCCGCTCACGGCGCCGGTGGACTCGGACGACTGCGGCTGCTGACGGAAACCGATTTCCGGATCGCCCCGGTCATGCCGTACAGTCATGTTTACCGACGCGGGGTGGAGCAGCTCGGTAGCTCGCTGGGCTCATAACCCAGAGGTCGCAGGTTCAAATCCTGTCCCCGCTACTCAGTAGCAACGAAGGCCCGGATCCAGTCACTGGATCCGGGCCTTCGTCGTTTCCTGACGTCGGTGCTTGACCTTTACGCAGCGTCAAGATCTAGCGTTCTCGGTATGGAGTGGTCGATCCAAGAGATCGCCAAGAAGGCAGGCACCACCAGTCGCACCCTCCGGCACTACGGGGACCGCGGGCTGCTGGAGCCGAGCCGGATCGGCGCGAACGGTTACCGGTACTACGACCAGGCGGCGCTCGTGCGCCTGCAGCGGATTCTGCTGCTGCGCGAGCTGGGGCTCTCGTTGCCCGCGATCGCCGAGGTCCTCGCGGGGCAGCGGGACACGTCCGCCGCCCTGCGCACCCATCTCGCGCTCCTGGAGCAGGAGCGCGAACGCATCGGCCGGCAGATCGCCTCGGTGCGGACCACTCTCCACAAGACCGAGAACGGAGAAGAACTCATGGCCGACGAAGTGTTCGACGGTTTCGACCACACGGTGTACGAGCGGGAGGTGACCGAGCGCTGGGGCCGCCACGCGTACGAGAACAGCGACCGGTGGTGGCGCTCGCTCACCGACGCGCAGAAGAAGGCGTTCATGGACGAGCAGGCCGGCATCGCCCGCGACTTCGCGCAGGCGCTCAAGGACGGGCTCGCCGCCGGCGGCGACGCGGTGCAGGAGATCGCGCGACGCCAGGTCGCGTGGCTGTCCACCACCACGACGCCGAGCAAGGAGTACGTGATCGGTCTCGGCCGCATGTACGTCGACGACCCGCGCTTCACCGCGCACTACGACAAGCACGGTGAGGGCACGGCGGTCCTCGTCCGGGACGCGATGGAGATCTACGCGGAGCGGAACCTGTAGTCCTTCCGGCCGGGCTGTCCGAACGCCTCCGGATGCCGGAGGTGAACGGTGGCCAGAACCGTGCCTGTCCCTTTGTGCACGCACCCTGCCTCACCGTAGTGTCACCCGCACCATGAGTGACGAGCGAGTGAGTGACGTACGCCGGCGGGCGCCCGCCGTCCTCGTCCTGCTCGCGCTCCTCGCCCTCCTCGCCAGCGTCTGCCACGGCTCCCACGGGCACCTGCTGCCGCCCTCGGGCTCCGCGGCCGCCGTCTCGGCCCCCGCGCCGCCGCACGGCTGCGAGCGCTCCGGAGAGGGATGGTCCTTCGACATCCACCTCCCCGCGCAGACCGCCGCCGCGCCCCTCGCCGCGCCGGACGCCGGCGGAGCCGTGCTCCTGCCGTACGCGGCCGACCTCCGCACCGGCCCCCGCGCGCGCTGCGTCCGGGGCGGGGCGGGACCCGGCCCCGAGCCGGGCCGGCTGCTGATCGCCCTCGGAGTGGACCGGAACTGAGCCGGGTCTCGCCCTCGCGTGACCAGGCCCCTTCCGCGTACTCACCCCAAGGACGCCCCCATGAACAACCTGCTGTCCGGCAGCCTGCCGCCCGTCGCCGAGCAGACCGTCGGCAACACCCCCGTCCTCCGCACGGACGACGGCTACTGGGCCAAGCTCGAAGGATTCAACTTCGGCGGCATCAAGGACCGCGCCGCCCTCTACATGGTCGAACAGGCCCGCCGGCGCGGGGAGCTGCGGCCCGGCGCCCCGATCGTCGAGTCGACCTCCGGGACCCTCGGCCTCGGCCTCGCCCTCGCCGGGGTCCTCCACGGCCATCCGGTGCACGTCGTCACCGACCCCGGCCTCGAACCGATCGTCGAGCGGATGCTCGTCGCCCACGGCGCCCGGGTCCACGTCGTACGGGAGCCGAGCCCCCTGGGCGGCTGGCAACAGGCCCGGATGGACCGGGTCGCCGAGCTGCTCGTGAGCCTCGACGGGGCCTGGTGGCCCGACCAGTACGGCAACCCCGACAACCCCGACGCGTACGCGGGGCTCGCCGCCGAGCTATCCGGGCAGCTCGACCGGATCGACGTCCTCGTCTGCGCGGTCGGCACCGGCGGCCACTCGGCCGGGATCTCCCGGGCCCTGCGCGCCACCAGCAGCCCCGCGCTCGAACTCGTCGGCGTGGACTCCGTCGGCTCCACCGTCTTCGGCCTGCCGGCCGGGGAGCGGCTGATGCGCGGCCTCGGCTCCTCCATCCACCCGGGCAACGTGGACCACGGCGCCTTCGACGAGATCCACTGGGTGGGCCCCGCCGAGGCGGTACGGGCAGCCCGCCGCCTGGCCTCGCGCCAGTTCGCCACGGGCGGCTGGAGCGTCGGCGCGGTCGCGCTGGTCGCCGGCTGGCTGGCCCGCACCCGGCCGCGCGGGACGCGGATCGCGGCCGTCTTCCCCGACGGGCCGCAGCGGTACTTCGACACCGTCTTCAACGACGAGTTCTGCGCGGCCCACGGCCTCCTCGACGGGCCCGTGCGGGAGGACCCCGCCGGGTACGTCTCCGCGGACACGGTCAGCGGCTGGACCCGCAGGGTCATGGACCGGACGGGGGCGGCGCGTTGACCACGACGGCGCGGACGGGGGCGGCGCGATGACCACCACGGCAACGCCGCCCAAGGGCGGGGTCTGGAAACAGAGCCGCACCTTCGACCCGGCCGTCCGGCTCCTCTTCCTCAACCAGCTCACCATCAACCTCGGCTTCTACATGCTCATGCCGTACCTGGCCGCGCACCTCGCGGACGGGCTCGGCATGGCGGCCTGGGCGGTCGGGCTCGTGCTCGGCGCCCGGAACCTCTCCCAGCAGGGCATGTTCCTCGTCGGCGGGGCGCTCGCCGACCGGCTCGGCTTCAAGCCGCTCATCGTGGCGGGCTGCGCCCTGCGGACGGCGGGCTTCGGGGCGCTCGCGTTCGCGCAGTCGCTCCCGATGCTGATCGCCGCCTCGCTCGCGACCGGGCTCGCGGGGGCGCTGTTCAACCCCGCCGTACGGGCCTGCCTCGCGGCGGAGGCGGGGGAGGAGCGCCGGGTCGAGGCCTTCGCGCTGTTCAACGTCCACTACCAGGCGGGCATCCTGCTCGGGCCGCTCGTGGGGGTGGCCCTGACGGGGGTGTCGTTCCGGCTCACGTGCGGGGTGGCGGCGCTGCTGTTCGCCGGGCTGACCCTCGTACAGCTCCGGTACATGCCCGCCCGGGGGGAGCGGCGGGAGCGGGACGGGGAGGGGCGCGGGCAGTTCCGCACGGTGCTCTCCCACCGCACCTTCTGGCTCTTCTCGCTCGCGATGACCGGCTCCTACGTGCTGTCCTTCCAGGTCTATCTGGCGCTGCCGCTCGCCGCCGGCGGCGCGGGGCCCACGACGGCGCTCTTCGTCGTCTCCGCGCTGGTCGCGCTCGCCGGGCAGCTGCGGATCACCGCCTGGTGCGGGCGGCGGCTGAGCCGGGAGCGTTGTCTGGTCCTCGGGCTCGCCCTGATGGGCGGGGCGTTCCTGCTCCCGGCGGCCCTCGGCCGGGGCCTGGTGGGGCTGCTGCTGTGCGCGGCCGTCCTGGCCGTCGCGAACGCGGTGCTCTACCCGTACGAGATGGACACCGTCGTCGCCCTGTCCCGGGGGCGCTGGGTGGCCACCCACTACGGGCTCTACAACACGGTGTGCGGGATCGGGATCACCCTGGGGAACCTGGGGACGGGCGCGCTGCTCGACGTGACCGGGTGGTCGGCGGCGCCGTGGCTCGCGCTGTGCGCGGTGGGGTGGGGGTGCGCTGCGGCGATGGCCCTCCTGGCGAGGGGCGGGCGGCTGGCGGAGGGAGCGGCACCGGCGGACTGAGCGGGGGCGGGTCACTCCCGGGCCGTACGCCAGTCGGCCCCGTGGGAGTCGCCGCCCCGGGCGGTGGCGGCCACCCTGGGAGGGCGCGGTACGGGCCGCGGCCGGGTACGGACCGGGCAGGAGAGCACAGGTGGGGCACCCCCCAGGAGTGATCGGCGGGCGGCGGGGCGGCGAGGGCCGCCGCCCGTACGGGAGCGCCCGGAGGTTCATCCGGGCGCTCCCGCCGCTGATCATCGTGGGCGGGGTCTTCTTCGACGTCCTGACGCCGCCGAAGTACAGCGCGGCGCCGATGTTCTCGGCGGCCCCGCTGATCGCGGCGCCGTTCTTCTCCACCCTCACGACGCTGCTCACCGGGATCGCGGCCGTCCTCGCCTCCGTCGGGCTGCACGTCTACAACGACACCGCGACCGAGATCCCCTCGCTCACCGAGGTCCTGACCGTGCTCACGGTCTCCGCGCTCGCCATGCTCATCAACCGGGTCGTCCTCCGCAGCGGCGAGCGGCTCGCCTCGGCGCGGGTGATCGCGGAGACCGCGCAGAAGGCGGTGCTGCCGACGCCCGCCGAGCGGATCGGGGGGCTGCAGTGCGCGGCGCGGTACGAGGCGGCGCAGGCGGACGCGTTCATCGGCGGCGACCTGTTCGCCGTCCAGGACACGCCCTACGGGGTACGGCTCGTGGTCGGCGACGTCCGGGGCAAGGGCATGGACGCGGTCGAGGCCGTCGCCGTCGTCATCGGGGCGTTCCGGGAGGCGGCCGAGCAGGAGCGGACCCTGGAAGGCGTGGCGCAGCGGCTGGAGCGGGCCCTCGCCCGGGAAGGCACCCGCCGGCACGGGCTCGACGCCTTCGAGGGCTTCACCACGGCCGTGCTCGCCGAGATCCCGCGCGGTGACGGGAGCGGCACCTTCGACGGTTTCGTACGGGTCGTCAACCGCGGGCACCCGCCTCCGCTGATGCTGTACGCGGACGGGCGCCTGGACACGATGGAGCCAGGCGAGCCGGCGCTGCCGCTCGGCATGGGCGATCTGGCGGCGTGGCCGGACCGGGCCGAGGCGCGGCCGTACCCGCCGGGCGCGACCCTGCTCCTCTACACCGACGGCCTCTCGGAGGCGCGGAACGCCGGGGGCGTGTTCTACGACCCGGGGGAACGGCTCGCCGGGCGGATCTTCCCCGGGCCCGAGGAGCTGCTCGACGCGCTCGTGGACGACGTACGGCTGCACACGGGCGGCGGGTCGACCGACGACATGGCGCTGCTCGCGGTGAGCCGTCCGGCGACGGGGCAGCCGGAGCGGCGCCGGACGATGCCGGTGGTGCCGCCGGGCGGGTCCGGATCCCCTGGCGGGTCCGGATCCCCCGGCGGCGGGCCCGGTCACCGGCCGTAGCCGCAAGGTGTCACTGCGATAACAATTGACATAACGTCAGATCGCGAGGGTTTGGGCCTTCCTTGCTGAAGGGGGGTCAACTCGGACCATTCCCTCCCAATTCAATGAATGATCAAGAGGAACAGCTTGGAATCGGCACCCCGTGTCTATTAACGTTCGATAACGCAGCGCGGTCGTCCCAGCCGTCGCAAGAGGCGGCACCGTGCGCACGCGCCGAATCCTGAAAAGGAACCGGGGAACCACTACTTGGGGTGAATCGGGCCCTCGCACTCGTGCGACCGTGCCCGTAGGAGACCTTCCTGCTCCGAACCCGTCAGCTAACCCGGTAGGCGAGAAGGAAGGAAAGGAGCGCGCCTTCGTGGCGTCCAACACTCCCGCACCCGAAGCCCCCTTCGATGCTTTCGGTGGTGGTGCGGGTCCTGCCGCCCCGGACACCGAGTGGAACCCCACCGAGGGATCCCTCCGCGCCGAGAGCCGCTCCGGCGGCCGCCACCGTGTCGTCAAGCAGCGCTCCAACTTCGCCCGCTCCTCCACCGTCCTCGGCGTCGGTGTGATCGCGGCCGTCGGTGCGGGTGGCCTCGCCACCGCGCAGGAGAAGCCCCCGGTGGCCATATCGCTCCCGGACCTGCCCGACCTCCACCTGCCGGACGCCCACGACCTCCCCGGTGTCGGCGACCTCCTCCCCGAGGAGACCCAGGAGACGGTCAGCGCGGCCCGCGCCAACCCGAACCCGCTCACCGGCGCCACGTACGCCACCCTCGACGACGAGCAGGGCGCCAAGGCCCCGCAGATGCAGCAGGCCGGCCTGGTCACCCAGGACGGCCCGGCCACGAAGGCCGCGCCCGGCGCCGGCGACGCGGGCGAGGCCCTGCGCGCCCGCATCCTCCAGCAGGCCGAGCAGCAGCAGGCCTCCGCCGACGCCGCCGACAAGGCCGCGGCGGAGAAGGCGGCGGCCGAGAAGGCCGCCTCGGAGGCCGCGGCCAAGGCCGACGCGGCGGAGAAGGCGGCCGCCGAGGCGAAGGCCAAGGCCGAGGCGGAGGCCAAGGCGAAGGCGGAAGCCGAGGCCAGGGCGAAGGCCGAGGCGGCGGCCGAGGCCGAGCGCCTCGCCAAACTGGCCGCGAGCTACACGCTGCCGCTCTCCTCCTACAGCCTCAGCGCCACCTACATGCAGTCCGGCTCGATGTGGTCCTCCGGCTACCACACCGGCCTCGACTTCGCCGCTCCCACCGGCACCCCGCTCAAGGCGGTCCACGGCGGCACCGTCAAGTCGGCCGGCTGGTCCGGCTCGTACGGCTACCGCGTCGTCCTGGAGCTCTCGGACGGCACCGAGATCTGGTACGCCCACATGTCCTCCATGACGGTCTCCGCGGGCCAGACCGTGGGCACCGGCGAGACGATCGGCCGCGTCGGCGCCACCGGCAACGTCACCGGCGCCCACCTCCACATGGAGGTGCACACGCCCGGCGGCTCCGGCCTCGACCCGGCGGAGTGGCTGCGTTCCAAGGGCCTCAGCCTCTGACCCACCGGCCTCCGGCCCACCGGCCTCCGGCCCACCCCGCGTCGCCACGAGGGCGACGCGGGTCCGCCCGCCCTACCGTGCGGGCACGCCGGCTCCGGCCTCCGCGATCCAGGCGTCCAACTGCTCCTGGGTGGTGCCGGGGTCGGCGACCAGCGCACCCAGGTCGTCGCCCTCGACGACGGTGGTCGCCAGGGCCGGGCACCTGCGGCAGCCGTCCACACCGACCTGCACCCACCACTTGCAGTGGGGGCGCAGATGACACCGCGGCACGCTCCGCTGCTCGTCCGCCGGCGTCGCGGCCACCCGCTCCACCAGGCCGCAGTCATTGCCCCTGCGGTGCAGACAGTTGCTGACGCAGTGCGACGCGAAGCGCAGGACCCGGGTCGGCTCGACATCCTTCGGGACGACCGGCAGGACGTCTCGGGCCGGCACGGGATCGGCGAGGTACACCACCTCGCCGCCCTGCCCCGACCGCACTCCCAGGACGACCGACTCCGGTGCGTCGGCCTTGCCGCTCGGGCACCATGTCCTGCCCGCTCCGGAACGGTCCGCGGTGCTCATCTCCACCTCCTCGTCCGTCGGGTGGGACCGCTACACGATCTGACCGGCGCAGGCCGGAGTGCAGGCCGCCGCCGTGCGCTCCTGCTCGACCGCCTTGGCCAGGTGCGCCTCCAGCTGCGCCGAGGTGATCTGCCCGGGCTTGGGCGAGGACTGCGCGGACGCGGCACCCGCTCCGCCGAGAACCAGCGCGGCGGCCGCGAGCGCGGCCGCGGTACCCCCGACAGCGGGGCGACTCGTGTACTTCATGCTGCAACCTCCTGGATGGGTACGAAAGGTGTACCGGCACGCTAGGAGGCCCCGCGGACCGCCACCGGCAGTTCGCGGCGGCTGTTGGGGGGCGGTCGCGTCCGCGGCTAGCTGCGGTACGGATTGAAGCCGTCGTAGTCCAGATACTGCGGCGGCGCCCAGACCTGGCCCGTCGCCCGCGCCGCGTACGTGAGGGCGGGGGAGGCGACCGTCCGGCGCTGCCACAGGTGGTGCAGCAACTCCTGCTCCCGGGCCGGGAAGTCGGGTCCGGCCGTGCCGCGCCGGGCCCGGTCCCGCAGGAACGCCAGGGTCGTCGCGAAGGACTCGTACTCGCCTACGGCCCGCGCCGCCGGTGCCCCGTACGTACGGGCGGCGAAGGAGCGGGCCAGCCGGCGGGCGCGCATCGAGGAGAGCGCGAGCGGCTCGGTGGGGGAGAGCCAGCCGGCCGCCGCGTACGCCGGGAGCTCGCCGGATATCGTGCGCAGCTCGCGCTGCCGGCTCCAGACCGCGAGCCAGGTCAGCAGGCCGAAGGCGGGGACCATGAGCGCCCCGTACACCGCGAAGAAGGTCAGGGGGCCGCCGAAGGTGGCCGAGCCGTTCCAGGCGGCGTGCAGGCCCATCGCGAGCAGCAGCCCGGCGAGCGGCAGCAGCACCCGGCGCAGGCGCCTGCCGCGCGGCGCGAGGGCGGCGAAGCCGAAGCCGATGCCGGTGAGCACGGTGAACAGCGGATGCGCGAACGGCGACATGACGACCCGGACGAAGAACGTCGCCGCGGTCACCGAGCCGAGGCCGGTGGAGCCGAACTCCTGGTCCTCGCCGAAGGCGTTGCCGAGGTAGAGGATGTTCTCGGTGAAGGCGAAACCGGTCGCGGTGAACCCGGCGATCACGACCCCGTCGACGAGCCCGCCGAAGTGCTTCCTGCGGAAGAGGAAGAGCAGCAGGATCGCGGCGGCCTTCGCGGTCTCCTCCACCACGGGCGCGACGACGGTCGCGCCGAGGGTGTCCGCCGAGGCGGGATCGGCGGTGGCCGTCGCGATCCAGCGGACCGCGAAGGAGTTCGCCAGGATCGCGACGAGCGCGGCGGCGAAGGCGCCCCAGGCGAACGCGAAGAGCAGGTTCTTCCAGGGACCCGGCTCGACCCGGTCGAGCCAGCGGAACGCCGCCATCAGCAGCGGTACGGGCAGGACGGCGAGGCCCAGGCCGACGAGGAAGCCCTCGGTGCCGGTCTGCTCGCGGACCAGCCCGAGGATGAACAGCGCGCAGATCGCGAGCACGGTGACCAGGGCGACGGCCCGGACCAGCCTGCTGCGCCAGAAGTCCCGGCGGGGCCGGTAGCGCCACTGGGACCGGTCGGCGGCGGCAGGGAAGGCCGGCTCCTCGGTGTCCCGGTGGGGGACGGGAGCGGCACCGGCTTCGGTGGGGACGGGGAAGGACACGTGAGCGACCCTAACGACCTCCACCGACAGCCGGGAAAGGGGTTGAGCCCCCGGGATCGCCCCGGGTCACTTCCTCCGGAAGAGGAGATCGTTCACGACGTGGCCCTTGTCGAGCCCCTGCCCCTCGAAGCGGGTGAGCGGCCGGAAGTCGGGCCGCGGCGCGAAACCGCCGTCGGCCCGGGTGTTCTCGAAGTCGGGGTGCGCGGAGAGCACCTCCAGCATCTGCTCGGCGTACGACTCCCAGTCGGTGGCGCAGTGCAGCACGCCGCCGGGCTTGAGCCGGGTGGCGAGGAGGCTGAGGAACTCGGGCTGGATGAGGCGCCGCTTGTGGTGGCGGGCCTTGGGCCAGGGGTCCGGGAAGTAGACGCGGCAGCCGTCGAGGGAGTCCTTGGCGATCATCTCGCGGAGCAGGATGATCGCGTCGCCGTTGGCGACCCGGATGTTGGTCAGGCCGTTCCGGTCGGCGAGACCGAGCAGATTGCCCTGGCCGGGGGTGTGGACGTCGACGGCGAGGATGCCCGTGCCGGGGTCGGCGGCGGCCATCTGCGCGGTCGCCTCGCCCATGCCGAAGCCGATCTCGAGGACGACGGGGAGCCCGTCGAACATCTCGCCGAGGTCGAGGACCCGCTTGCCGTCGATGTCGAGACCCCAGTCGGGCCACCGCTTCAGGAGGGCCTCGGCCTGACCCGTGGTGACGCGACTGCGCCGCGGCTGGAAGCTGCGGATCCGCCGCTCGTGGTGAGACCCGGCGGGATCGGGCAGGGGGCCCTCACCGGCCGCGAACCGCTGGCTGCCCCGCTGCGAGACGGGCCGTACGGACTCGGCGGGGTCGGCGACGGGGCGCGCGAAGTTCTCTGGCTGCTCAGACACAATGCCCCGATTCTACGGCGAACCGTGCCGACCGCCCGGCGGTGGGCTACAGCCGCGCCAGCGCCCTCCCCGCCACCTCGCGTCCGATCGGCAGCGACGCCGTCGCCGCGGGCGACGGCGCGTTCAGGACGTGGACCGTCCGCGGTGCCTCCCGGATCAGGAAGTCGTCGACCAGCGTCCCGTCCCGCAGCACGGCCTGCGCCCGCACCCCCGCGTCCGCCCGTCGCAGGTCCGACTCCGACACCACCGGCAGCAGCCGTCGCACCGCCTCCGTGAAGGCCCGCTTCGACACCGAACGCCGCAGCTCACCCGCCCCGTACCGCCAGTGGGCCCGGGCGATCGCCCACGAGCCGGGCCACGCGAGCGTGCCGGCCAGCTCGCGCGGGCGGACGACGGACCAGCCGTACCCCTCCCGGGCGAGCGCCGGGACCGCGTTCGGCCCGATGTGGACGCCGCCGTCGATCCCCCGCGTCAGATGCACCCCGAGGAAGGGGAAGGCCGGGTCCGGCACCGGATAGACGAGGCCCCGCACGAGGGAGGGGTCCTTGAGCTCGTAGTACTCCCCCCGGAAGGGCACGATCCGCATGCCCGGGTCGTCGCCCGCGAGCCGCGCGATCCGGTCGCAGTGCAGCCCCGCGCAGTTGACCAGGACCCGCGCCCGCACCACCCGGCCGTCCGCCGTCCGCACGGCGACCCCCCAGGGCCGCCGGTCGATGACGGTGACCTCCGCCCCGTACAGGATCCGGGCCCGCGAGGACTCGGCGAGCCGCCGGGACACCGCCCCGTAGTCGCAGATGCCGGTCGTGCCGACGTGGATCGCGGCCAGGCCCGTCACCCGCGGCTCGTACTCGCTGATCTGGGCGGGACCGAGCTCGCGCACCGGGATGCCGTTCTCCCTGCCGCGCTGCACGAGCGCGTGCAGCCGGGGCAGCTCCTCGCGCGCGGTGGCGACGACGAGCTTGCCCGTCACCTCGTACGGAATGCCCCATTCCGCACAGAACTTGACCATTTCGGCCGCGCCCTCGACCGCGAACCGGGCCTTGAGCGACCCCGGCCGGTAGTAGATCCCGCTGTGGATCACCCCGCTGTTGCGCCCGGTCTGGTGGCTCGCGAGCGCGTGCTCCTTCTCCAGGACCGTGACCCGGGTGCCGGGAGCGGCGCGCGTCAGGGCGTACGCCGTCGACAGACCGACGATCCCGCCGCCGATCACCAGCACGTCACAGTCAAACACCAGCGCCACCTCCCACCCCCGATAGTGCACTGGCCCACTGACAATGCCGTGAAACCTCGCACGACGGCACGAGACGCAGGTCACGCCGAACCGGGCCGCGCCGACGCGGGGCGGGCTGACGCAGGCCACGCCGACGCAGGCCGCGCCGACGCGGGGCCCGTCGGCTCACGTCACACCCCTCGCGTCGGGGGCGACGAGCGGCGCCCCCGCCCCTCACGCCGGTGCGACGAGGAGCGGCCTGGCCCGCTCCCGCAGTTCCATGACCCGGGGCTCGTCCCCGTACGGCTCCAGCCGGTGCAGCAGATCCCGTACGTACTCCGTCGTCCGCGCCGACGAGATCCGCCCCGCCACCTCCACCGCGCGCGTGCCCGCCGCGCAGGCCGCGTCCAGGTTGCCCGACTCCAGCTCGGCGACGGCGGAGACCACCAGCCGCAGCCCGTGGGAGCGGACGAACTCCTCGGTCGGCCGCGAGAGCGCCTGCTCGGTGAAGCGGCGCACCTCGCGCGGCGCCTTCAGATCGCTGTAGCACTCGGCGGCGTCGGCGCAGAACCGGTCGTACGAGTAGAAGCCCAGCCAGGTCGGGTCGCCGTCGCCCTCGCGGGAGCGCTCCAGCCAGCCCTCGGCGGACTTGAGCGCGGCCGCCGCGGCGACCCCGTCACCGGCCTTCGCGTGCGCGCGTGCCTCGACGAGCCGGAAGAAGGACATGGTGCGGGCGGTGGCGAGGCCCCGGTTCCGTTCGAGCGCGGCCTGGGCGAGGTCGACGCCCTCGTCGGCGAAGCCCCGGTAGGTGGCCTGGAGGGACATCGAGGCGAGGACGTAGCCGCCGAGGGGCACGTCGGCGGCGGCGCGGGCGAGCCGCAGCGCCTGGATGTAGTAGCGCTGGGCGGCCTCCTGCTGTCCGGTGTCGAAGGCCATCCAGCCGGCGAGCCGGGTGAGCTCGGCGGTCGCGCCGAAGAGGGCCCGGCCGACCTCGTCGGAGTACGAGGCGAGCAGCAGCGGGGCCGCGTCCACGCGTAAGCACTCGGGGACCATGGACGAACGCCAGTCCCCGCCGCCGTACTTGGAGTCCCAGCGGCGCGCGTCCTCGGCGGCCTCGCGGAGCTTGGCGACGTCGCTGTGCCCCACGCGCACGTACTCGGCGGCGACCGAGGCTGCCGCCGCGCCGCCCGTGGCGCCCCCGCTCCCGCCCCCGCCGGTGATCCCGGCTCCCGGTGGGCGCGGTGCCTCGCGCTCCACCGAAGGGTCGGCCGGGGTTATCAGCCAGCGGGACGCGGGCGTCGCGTACGCGCTCACCGCGAAGGAGCCGGCGAGCGACTGCCAGATCCCGCCGCCGCCGGCCCGCCGCCCGGCGAGATCCAGCCGGTACAGGTCGGTCGCCGAGCGCACCGCCTCGCCCACGTCGCGCGGGAACGCGAGGCCCACCTCGGGCGCGGGGTCGGCGTCGGCGAGCCCGATCTCGTTCAGCGGCACGGGCCGGCCGA
Source organism: Streptomyces sp. NPDC088707 (assembly GCF_044752725.1). Classification (NCBI taxonomy): domain Bacteria; kingdom Bacillati; phylum Actinomycetota; class Actinomycetes; order Kitasatosporales; family Streptomycetaceae; genus Streptomyces; species Streptomyces sp. NPDC088707. The sequence goes on from NZ_JBIVLV010000003.1 coordinate 669,142, forward strand.
GCTTCTGCCCGATCGCGGCGGCGATCAGATGCGGCGCGGCGCCCTGCGGCACCATGCCCTTCGACACCCACCGGGCGACCGATGTCTTGTCATAGCGAAGCGTCAGGCCCCGTTGCGCACCGAGGTCGTTGACGCGCCGGGCCAGCCCGGCGTTGCTGATTCCCGCGAGGGCGAGAACCGTGCCGAGCTTTTCGTTCGGCCCGCGTTGCTCCCTGGACATGACGCCACCCCTCGACAACCCAGACGGCCGCCACGACGCCGGGCATAGGCGTGCGGCATTCGTAAACACAGCGTAGTTCGCCGCATCCCTACCGTTAAGGGGCGGTGTTCCGTATGGCGAGATTGTTGTGTGAAAGACCGACAGCCGGGCTCGGCGGACCGGCTCGTGCTCCCGCCGTGTGGCCGTGCGCCCGGCCGTGCGCTCTCTCGGCGTGCCCGGGGGAGCGCTTCCATGAGTAGCGCGTGGGTCGGCCCGCTCGGCCGGGAAGTGTCCCGGACCAGTGGGCTGGGGGATACCGCCGCCCCATTCCCCGCGGGCGGCGGACGGCACCGGGAGGCGGGAGCGCCTCCCGGGCTGCCGGTGGCAGGTGTGAGGCGGTGTGCGTGGGCAGGTGTCCCGGACGCTTCTCAACCCCCTCGGGGAGGGTCGATATTTGGCCGAATGACGCCGGTGTCCAACTGGCCCATGCCAGGGGCGCATTCGGCTTTCGCGCGCGTGCACCCGGACTCCGCCCCGTGCGCCGTTGTCGTGGCAGCATGTCTCCCACCGAAACGGATGTGGAGGCGCCGATGCGATGGCTGGTGGGCTGGAGCAGTGTCGCCGCGGGCTTCGCAACGACGGCCGGGGCCCGGGCGGGCTCGGTGAGCGGCCCGTACGGCGGCGGATACGGCTCCGGCTCGGGCGGATACGGCTCGGGTGCCGGATACGGCTCCGGCGCGGGCGCCGGCCACGTCTCGGGCTCAAGCGCAGACCTCGGCTCAGGCTCCGGCTACGGCCCCGGCTACGGCCACGCGGCCGCCACCGAGGGGCGCACGGTGCAACCGGTCGGCGCACAACTCCTCTGGGGCGACCCCGATCCGCTGTGGGCGGTCGGCGACTGGCGCCCCGACGAGGTGCGCGTCGTGGCCGTCGACGACCACACCCGTCTCGCCGTCCTCGGCTGTTGCGCCGCCAGCGACGAGGAACTGCGGATCGGCCTGCTCACCGCGCGCGGGGGCGCGTTGCGGCATCTCACGGCATGGCCCGGCAGCTACACCGCGGTCGTCAAGGCCGGCCGCCGGGTCACCGTCACCGGTGATCTCGCGGGCGCCCGGCCCGTGTTCCACACCCCGTGGGCCGGCGGCACCGCCTTCGCCACCGCCGCCCTGCCGCTCGCCGACCTGGTCGAGGCCCAGCTCGACATCGGCCACCTCGCGGCGCTGCTCGCCTGCCCGGAGACCCCGGAGGCGCTGCGCGACTCCACCCCGTACGAGGGGGTCAGGCGGGTGCCGCCGGGGCACGCGCTGATCCTGCGGGAGGGCTCGCGCGAGATCACCGGGTACGAGCAGGTCGCCTCGCTCGCGGTCGCGGCGGCCCAGGCCGACCCCCGGCAGGCCGTGGAGGGGGTCAAGGACGCCCTGATCGAAGCCGTACGCGCGCGGCTCACCGCCCCCCGGCACGCGCCCGAGGCGCCACTGCCCGACCCGGGCCCGGTGCCCGGCATGGGGCCGGCCGACCGGCGCGCGGCCCGGGGCGCCGGCCCGGCGCCCGGCATCGGCGCCGACCTCTCGGGCGGCAGCGCGTCCGGCACCCTCGCGCTGCTCGCGGCGGGCCTCCCCGGGGTGCCGGGCACGATCACCGGGCAGGGCACGGGCGCGGGGGAGCGGCTGCTCGCCGTCACCTTCAACGACCTGGCCACGCGCGCGGGTGCGGAACGGGAGGACGAACTGAAGCGGGCCGGGGCGCTCGCGGCCGACCCGCGGCTGCATCACGTGGTCGTCGCAGGCGGCGAGGAGGCGCTCCCGTACGCCGCGCTCGACGGGCCGCTCACGGACGAGCCGGGGCCGTCCCTCGTGACGGCCGAACGGCATCGGAGACGGCTCGCGGGAGGCAGCGCCGACCACTTCACCGGCATGGGCGCCAAGCAGGTCCTGGACGCGCACCCGGCACGCCTCGCGGACCTCCTGATGGACCGCAGGCGCCGCTCCCTGGTGCGTCCGGTGACGGCGCTCGCGAAGGCCTCGGGGACGTCGGCGGGCTCGCTCCTGGTGCCGCTGACGGTGTACCGGGCGGCGCGGAAGCTGGCCCGTACCCCGTACCGGACGGGCCTGGAGGCGGCCGCCCAGCGGGTCCTGGAGGCGAACCGCACGGCTCCGGACGGCTTCGGCCCCCTGGAGGCGTCCCTCTCGGCGCTCACCTGGTCCCGGCCGGGGCCCGCGGCGCGGTGGCTGACGGGGGAGGCGCTGGCTGAAGTATCGGTTCGTCTGAACCGGGCGGCGACCCTGCCGACCTCCGTCCAGCGCCCCGGCGAAGCACGCGCGCGTGCCGCGCTCGCGCGGGCGGCGGCCGACCACCGGGTCCTGGAACAGGCCGCGGAGATCCGTGGCCAGCGCCTGCACGCCCCCTTCCTCGACAACCAGGTCGTACGGGCCTGCCGCGTCCTCCCGGAAGCGCTCCGGGTCCAGCCGGACGCCCGCGCGGGCGTCCTGCGCACGGTGCTGTCCGGCGCCGGCATCCACGACCTCCCCGCGGGCTGGGGCGCCCCCCACCCGGCGGTCCCGGCCGGCGCCACCCGCGCGGGCCTGCGCGCGGCGCTCCCCCAGCTGATCGTCCTCTTCGACGCCCCGCTGCTCGCCGACGCGGGCCTGATCGAGGCACGCGTGGTCCGCGAGGCCCTCCGCGCAGCGGCCGACGGCGCCCCCGTCCCCCTCGACGGCCTCGCGGACCTCGTCTCCACCGAACTCTGGCTCCGCCGCCTCATGTCCCGCCGGGGCTCCTGCTGGACCAGCACGACAGAACCCCGCGCCCATCGCGCGGTCCAGGGTCCCCTGATCCCGGCGACGAGGTCCCTCCCGGCGTGAAACCCTGACCGCGAGACGAGACGCCATGACCACGGCGGAGTCCGCAACGAACCCGCCCGGCGGGCCACCGACCCCGTCGACCGCGTGTGCACCGAACCCTCCGGCGGCGACTGAGGACACAGGTCCATCCACAAGCCGGGGACACTCGTCGCGCCGCCTCACCGCCCCCGGCTCCGCCCTGGACACCTCGGGCTTCTGACGGCGGACCCCGAGGGCGCACCGGGGTAAACCCCGAGGCGCACGCAACGGCCGCCGGACACAATGAGCCGGTGCGGTATCTCATCCTCGGCACCACCGAGGCCCTCGACCCCCTCGGCCGCCGCCTCCCCCTCGGCGGCGCCCGGCTGCGTGCCCTGCTCGCCGCCCTCGCGCTGCGCGGCGGACACCCCGCATCCGTCACCGAGCTCGCCGACGACGTGTACGGGGACTCCCCGCCGCAGGACGCCCCAGCCGCCCTCCAGGCCCTCGTCGGCCGCCTCCGGCGGACCATCGGCAGCGATGCCGTCGCCTCCACCCCCGGCCCCGGCTACCGGCTCGTGGCCGCTCCCGAGGACATCGACCTGTACGTCTTCGAGCGCCAGGTCCAGGACGCGGCGGCCCACCTCGACGCCGGCGCCCCGGAGAAGGCCGCCGCCCTTCTCCGCCCGGCCCTCGGCCTCTTCCGGGGGCCCGCCCTCGCCGACCTGTCCGGCCCGGCCGGCGTCCGTCCCGAGGCGCAGCGGCTCGCGGCGCTGCGGCAGCGCGTCGAGGCCGACCTGCGCCGGGGCGCCACCGACGGACTCGTACCGGAGCTGACCGGGCTCACCACCACGTACCCGTACGACGAGCCCTTCCACGCCCAGCTGATCCGCGCCCTGCGGGCCGAGGGCCGGCACGCCGACGCCCTCGCCGCCTTCGAGTCGGCCCGCCGTACCCTCGCGGACGCCCTCGGCGCCGACCCCGGCCCCGAACTCGCCGCCCTCCACCGGGAGCTCCTCGCGGGTCCGCCCCCGACCCCTGCCCCGAGCCCGCCCCCGACTCCTGCGCGTACGGGCGCCCCGTGGGGGCCGCAGACCGCTGCCGACGCGCGGCCCACGTCACCGCCGGACCACCCGCGTCGCCCGACACCCCCGGCCACCTCCTCCTCCTCCTCAACTCTCACTCCCGCCCCCGGCAACATCCGCCCCCGCCTCACCTCCTTCGTCGGCCGGGAGCCCGAGCTGGCCGCGATCCACGCCGATCTGGACCGCTTCCGCCTCGTCACGCTCACCGGCCCCGGCGGCTCCGGCAAGACCCGGCTCGCCGAAGAGGCCGCCCTGAGGGTCTTCGCCCCGGCCGACGCCCCGGACGCCCCCGCCGCCCCCGCCCCCGTCGAGTCCGCCGCCCCCGACCCCCTCGCCCCCGCCGCCTGGATCGCCGAACTCGCCCCGCTCGACGACCCCGAGGCCGTCCCCGGCGCCGTCCTCTCCGCGCTCCGGCTCCGCGAGGTCAACCTGATCACCCGCGAGGGCGTGACCCTCCAGGACGACCCCACAGCCCATCTCGTCGAGCACCTCGCCCGCCGCCCCTTCCTCCTCGTCCTCGACAACTGCGAGCACGTGATCGACGCGGCCGCCGCCCTCGCCGAGACCCTCCTCACCGACTGCCCGCAGCTCCGCATCCTCGCCACCAGCCGCGAACCCCTCGGCATCCCGGGGGAGTCGGTCCGCCCCCTCGAACCCCTGCCGCCGGACCCCGCGCACCGCCTCTTCGCCGAGCGCGCCCGCGCCGTACGCCCCGACGTCGACCTCACCCGGGACGGCGGCGCCGCCGTCGACGAGATCTGCCGCCGCCTTGACGGCCTGCCCCTCGCCATCGAACTGGCAGCCGCCCGGCTCCGGCTCCTCACCCCGCGCCAGATCGCCGACCGCCTCGACGACCGCTTCCGTCTCCTCACCTCCGGCTCCCGCACGGTCCTGCCCCGCCAGCAGACGCTCCGCGCGGTCGTCGACTGGTCCTGGGACCTGCTCGACCCCGACGAGCGCACCCTGCTCCGCCAGGTCTCGGTCTTCGCCGGCGGCTGGGACCTCGCCGCCGCCGAGGCCCTCTCCCCGCGCGCGGCGGATCCGCTCGGCGCCCTGGTCGACAAGTCCCTCGTGGTCGCCACCCCCGTCGAGGGCGGCGAGATGCGGTACCGGCTCCTGGAGACCATCCACGAGTACGCGGTCGAGCGCGCCGCCGAGGCCCCGGAGGTCCTCGCCGCCGTCGAGGCGGCCCACACCGCCCACTTCGCGGCCCTCGCCGAGACCGCGGAGCCGAAACTCCGCTCGGCCGAGCAGCTTCCGTGGATCGAGCGGATCGAACGCGATCTGGACAACATCCGCGCCGCCCTGCACCGCACCGTCGTCACCTCCCCCGACGAGGCCACCGCCCACCGCCTGGTCTTCGCCATGGGCTGGTTCTGGTGGCTGCGCAACTACCGCCCCGAGGGCCTCACCTGGGTCGACCGCACGGTCGCGCTCGGCGACGATCCGGACGACCCTGACGACCCGCGCTACTGGCCCCGGATGCGCCTGCGCATGCTGCAGTTCTTCCTGGAGGTCGAGAGCCGCACCCTGCGGGACTTCGAGGAACCGGAGGCGCTCGCGCTCGCCCGCCGCGTGCGGACGGCGTTCGGCGAGCCGCCCGGCCCCGAGGGCGCCCGGTTCCCCGGCCTGCTCTGGCCGTTCACCGCGTACCTCACCGAGGAACCGGCCGTGGTCCGTGACCTCCTCGACCAGGCCGTCGCCAACTGCCGCCGCCACGGCGGCGACTGGGAGGTCGGCGTCAGCCTCATGTTCCGTACGCACATGGTCGTCGACATGCCCGGCGGCATGCCCGGCATCGACGAGGACCTGGCCGAGCTCCGCGACCTCGCCCGGAGCGTCGGCGACCGCTGGATGGGCGCCCAGATCGCGAGCGCGGTGGGCGAGGCCCATATGCTGCGCGGCCGCACCGAGGAGGCCGGGGAGGCGTACGAGGAGGCCCTCCGGCTGGCCCGTGAGGTCGGCGCGCACGCCGAGTCGCCGTTCCTCCTCGCCCGTCTGGCCGAACTCGCCTATCAAACGGGAGACATGGAGGCCGCGGAGAAGGGGCTCGACGAGGCCTCGTGGGAGGCGGAGCGCTACCGCGTGCGGGACACCGGCGTGTTCGTCTGCTTCCTGCGGGCGGCCCTCGCGCTGTACCGCGGTGAGGTCGCGGAGGCCCGCGCCCAGCTGGAGCAGGCGGGCCGCACGGTCGCGACCGGGGCACCGCCACCGCACTTCGAGGCGGTCCTCGTGGGGCTGTCCGCGCGCGTCGAGGCGGGCGAGGGGCGGGCGTCCGCCGTCGCCACGGCCACCGAGGCGCTGCGCAGCGCGCGGGACGCGCAGTGCGCGGACTTCATCGTCTCGGGCCTGGGGGAGGGCCTCGCGGTCGTCCTGTCCTCGGCGGGCGAACCGGCTCTGGCGGTGAGGATCATGGCGGCCGTCGAGGGCTGGCGCACCGAGCTGCCCCGCTCGGTCCCCGGCCTGAAGGACCTCCGGGACGTGACCGACCGGGCGCTCGCGGCGCTCGGTCCGCCGGGCGTCGCCGCCGCCCGCGCGGCGGGCGAGGGCCTCGGCGTCGACGAGGTCCTCGCCCTCGCGGAGAGCGCCGCCGCGCGGCCCGAACCGGGCGGACCCGAGACGGACGGGACCGTCAGGAGCAGCTGATCCGCGACTGCGCCCAGTCGGCGACCGCGGCCCGCCCGAACGGCGTGTGCTCCTCCACCACCAGGCGGATCGTGCGGCGGCCGGAGACGTCGACGTGCACCGGGACCGGCGGGTCGCCGGCCCGGACCACGTCGGAGCGCCAGAGCCGCTCCTCGTCCCCGTACACGGAGAACCGGACGCCGCCGACGCCGAGCAGTGCGCTCAGGTCGTCGACGCCGACGATCGCGTCGTAACTCGTGCACTGGCGGTTGAGGTCGATCAGCAGGGACGAGGGCGCGTGGACGCTCACCCCGTGCGCGTACGGGGTGCCGCCGATGGACAGGCTTTCGCGCTGCCACATCCAGCTGCTGTCGGAGAGGGCGACCTCGGGCTTCGTGCCGTCGCCGAAGATCCCGTAGTCCAGCTCGTTGACCTGGTAGACCTTCGGCGGGGCGGGCGGCGGCGCCGGCTTGGGCGAGGGCTTCTCAGGGCTGGGCGTCGGCGTGGGTGTGGGTGCCGGCTCCGGCGTGGGGCTGGGCTTCGGCGGCGGCGGCTTCGGTGACGGCTTCGCGGGCGTCGGCTTCGGCGTGGGCTTCGCGGGAGGCGATGTGGGGGCCGGCGTCGGCGCGGGCGGCGGCTCGGACGTCACGGGCGGCGGCGGTACGGGCTTCGGCGTCGGCTTCGCCGGCGGCGGGGGCTCCGCCGGTACGACGGGGGTGACGACGGGCTGGCTGGGTCTGGGCGCTGCCACGGGCTGCGGGTCCCCGGCCATGGCCCAGACGAGTCCGGCGGCCGCGGCGACGGCCACGGCCGCCGCGATCCCGGCCTTGGCGGGCGCGCCGAGTCCCTCGGCGGCGGCGCCCCCGGAGGCCGCACCGCCGGACGACCCGGTGGCGGCGGCCGCGGCACCGGCCGCGCCCGCGCCGACGGCTCCACCGGCGACGACGCCGGCGGCCTTGAGCGAGTACCCGGCGGCGAACCAGCCGATGACGGCGACCGGAAGCAGCGCGGGGATCCCTGCGTTCACGTGGGCCAGCTCACCGGCGGCGAGCCGGCACTTGGCGCACTCGTCCAGGTGCTTGCGCAGTCCGCGTTCGGCGCGCATCCGCAGACCGCCGCGCGCGTAGGCGCCGAGCCGGTCGGCGTAGCGGGCGCAGTCGCCGCCGGCCGTCAGGGACTGGCTGACGTGGGCCTGGAGGTAGGCCTGCTTGAGGCCTTCGCGGGCGCGGCTGGCGAGTACGGCCGTGGCGTTGGCGGTCAGGCCGAAGAGCGGCGCGACCTCGCTCGGGGACTCCTCCTCGACGGTGGTGTGCCACAGCACGGCCTGCCAGCGCTCGGGCAGCGAGCGGAAGGCCTGCATGGCGAGCGACTGCTCCGCCTCGTGCATGGCCAGGACGTCGGCGCCGAGGTCGAGGCCCGCCCCGAAGGACGCGGTCTGGTCGGAGACCTCGGAGGAGCGGGCGGCCTCGGCCGCGAACACCGCGAAGTCCTCGACGAGGTGTTCCCGCTTCTGCGTCTTCGTCCAGTTCGCGGCCACGCGCCGGACGGTGGTCATCAGATAGGCGCGTACGGCCTGTTCGGGACCGGCTCCGCCGCGGACCGCCTGGAGCGTGCGGGCGAAGACCTCGGCGGTCAGGTCGTCGGCGGTGTGGGCGTCCCGGCAGCAGGTCCTGGCGTACCGGCGTACGGCGTCGGAGTGTCTGCGGAAGAGTTCCTCGTACGCGGAGTCGTCGCCGTCCCGCATGAGCTGGACGAGCTCGGAGTCGGAGGGCGGCAGTTCGACGGGCGGCGGAAGGACGGTGTCGTGCTCGTGGTGGTCCTCGGCGGCGGGACCGGTCCCGGCCGTGCCGAACCCGGCCTCCGCCCCGGAGCCGGCGCCCCACCTGGAGGCCTTGCCCTCGCGCTGCTGCGGCACACTCGGGTCGAGCGGCTCCACGGGACCGGCGGCACCGGCCGAACCCGCGCCCACGGAACCCGGTCCGGCGGTGTCCGGTACACCGGAGAGGCCTCCCGGCCCACCCTGGCTCGGCACCTGCCGGGAGGGCGGATCCTCCGCCTCGGCGGGGCCGCCGAGCGGCTCGTCCCGACTGTCACCGCTCATCGCGGAAGCCCCCGTACGCACGCTCGGACCCGAACACCGGCCAAGCGTGCCACAGAGCGCGGGCACGCCGAAGCGCCGCGTCCACTTACCACTCATCCGGGGTGACTTCGGGTATCCGGGCGTAACCGCTCACACGTTCGTGGCATGCTCGTTGATCCGCCCGGACCACGAAGGACCCCTACCCGCGCCGGGGCGCGGGCAGCCGACTCCTACCGGGAGCGCAGCCCTTCGAGCAGGATGTCGAGGAGACGCGTCGAGGCCGCCGCCTGCTGCACCGCGTCCGGCAGCGCCGGAGCGGCCGTGGCGATGACGAGGAGGACGTCGGCCACGGTCACGTCGGTCCGCAGCTCACCCGCCTCACGCGCCCGGTCGACCAGCCGGCCGACCACCTCCAGGAGCTCCGCGGCACCCGCGTCGTCCTTCTCCTCGGCCGGTACGGCCCGCGGCGCGACCACGCGCGCGTCGGCCTGCTCGCCGATGACCCGCTGGTGCGGCACCCGCGCCGCGTCGCCCGCGTCCTGGGAGCCGCCGCCGAGCGGCAGCACCGTGACGTCGTCGACGCCCACCCGCAGCACCTGCGGCGGAAGGAGCCGGCCCGCGCCCGAGGCCACCGAGGTCCGCAGGAACCGGGAGAGCGCCGACCACGGCTCGTCCTCCTGGCCGAGCGCGGCCCGTGCCTGCTCGGTCAGCCGGGAGGTCTCCTCCTCGGCTATCCGTCTGACCAGCACGTCCTTGCTCGGGAAGCGGCGGTAGACGGTGCCGACACCGACGCGGGCGCGACGCGCCACGTCCTCCATCGGAGCCCCGTAACCGAGCTCGCCGAAGACCTCGCGCGCGGCGCGCAGGACGTGCTCCAGATTGCGCTGGGCGTCCACCCGCAGCGGCGCGGACCTGCCGGACACCGGTGCGCCGTTGCGCTCCGAGCCGCCGAGGCCCGTGTGCGGGCCGTCGTCCACGGTCGCCGTCCCGGCGCCCGTCTGCCATCGTGAATCCTGAATATGCATAAGCGTTCCCCCGCTCATGATGTCTCCCCCCGGAGACTCCCCGCCCTGAAACGGGGCTTCCGGCGGCGAGCGCTTCGGTCCACGCGCTCTCATCCGACACCCCGACGAAGTACGAACATAGTTGAGTCCGGGTCAATTCAGAAGGGGGAGTTCCGTACGGTGCGCCCCCCGATCGGAGCAAGGAGGGGAACACTCCCGATTCCGGCCCTCCACTCGACCCGGCGCGTCCACCCTGACCTGCGCCGTTGCTCCCGTCCTCCCCTTGCGCGCCACCCCGCGCCTCCGTACCCCTCCGGTCACACAATTTGCCGGGGCTGTGGACAAACCACGGACGGCGGTGCGTCATGGGACAGTGACGGAACCTGCGCGCATTCTCGTGGTCGGCGGTGGCTACGTCGGCATGTACACCGCGCTGCGCCTCCAGCGGCAGCTCAGGGCCGAGCTCAGAGCCGGCGACGCCGAGATCACGGTGGTCACCCCCGAGCCGTACATGACGTACCAGCCGTTCCTCCCCGAGGCCGCCGCCGGCTCGATCTCCCCGCGGCATGTCGTCGTGCCGCTCCGCCGGGTCCTCGACCGCTGCCGGATCGTCATCGGCGAGGTCCTCTCCGTCGACCACGCCAAGCGGACCGCGACCCTCTCCACCCTCGCGACCGCCGAGGAGGGCACCGGCACCGTCGACCTCACGTACGACGAACTGGTCATCGCGCCGGGCTCGGTCTCCCGCACCCTCCCGGTCCCCGGCCTCGCCGACCACGGCATCGGCTTCAAGACCGTGGAGGAGGCCATCGGCCTGCGCAACCACGTCATCGAGCAGATGGACATCGCCTCCTCGACCCGTGACCCCGCGATCCGCGACGCCGCCCTGACCTTCGTCTTCGTCGGCGGGGGCTACGCGGGCGTGGAGGCGCTCGCCGAACTGGAGGACATGGCCCGCTACACGGCGCGGTACTACCACAACATCAAGCCGGAGGACCTGCGCTGGGTCCTCGTCGAGGCCTCGGACCGCATCCTGCCCGAGGTGGGCGAGGAGATGGGGAAGTACGCCATCCGCGAGCTGCGCGGCCGGAACATCGACGTACGCCTGGAGACCCGCCTCGAATCCTGCGAGGACCGGATCGCGGTCCTCAGCGACGGCACCCGGCTGCCCACCCGCACCGTCGTCTGGACCGCGGGCGTGAAGCCCGCCCCCGTGCTCGCCGCGACCGACCTGCCGCTGAACGAGCGCGGCCGGCTCCGCTGCACGGCCGAGCTCGCCGTCGAGGGCGTCGCCCACGCCTGGGCCGCCGGCGACGCCGCCGCCGTCCCCGACGTGACCTCGAAGGCACCCGGCACGGAGTGCGCGCCCAACGCGCAGCACGCCGTCCGCCAGGCCAAGGTCCTCGCCGAGAACATCGCGGCCTCCCTGCGCGGGCAGCCGCTCAAGGAGTACGCGCACGCGTACGTCGGCTCCGTGGCGTCCCTCGGCCTCCACCAGGGCGTCGCCCACGTCTACGGACGGAAACTCAAGGGATATCCGGCCTGGTTCATGCACCGCGCCTACCACCTGAGCCGGGTGCCCACCTTCAACCGCAAGGCCCGGGTCCTCGCCGAATGGACCCTGTCCGGCCTGTTCAAACGGGAGATCGTCTCCCTCGGATCGCTGGAACACCCCCGCGCCGAATTCGAACTCGCCGCCGCTCCGCCACCCGACCACGGCGACAAGCCGTCGTCCTGACATCACTGTCAGTGCACTCGTCCACACTGGACGTGTGACCATAGGTGGGCTCACACCTGCACAGCGTGACTCTGCACGGCACCGACACCACGAGGCATAGAGATCCGTGAACTTCACCCGTTGGAGCGCCCGGCTCCCCGGTACACAGCGCCGCGCGGCGCGGGGGACCGAAGGCTCCGTGCCCGCCGCCCGCGGTGAGTACGCGCAGCAGCTGGAGCACCTGGCCGCCGACACCGGCGAGCCCGTCGACGTGCCCGCCCTGGAGGACTTCTCCGTACGGGAGCTCCTGGGCCGGCTGCCCGGCCTGGTCGCCCTCGCGTACGGCCCGGAGCACCGCATCGCGTACGTCAACGACGCCTACGCCGCCGCCTTCGGACCCCGCCCCGCGGGCGTGCCCGTCGCCGACACCTGCCCGGAGGCGGAGGAGCTCGGCCTGCTGCCCCTCATGGACCAGGTGCTGCGCAGCGGCAAGCCCCGCACGGTGAAGTCCCGCCGCACCCAGGACGGCGGCTCGTACACGGTGACGTGCCTGCCCGTGGACAGCGCGCACCTCGAAGGCGGCGGAGTCCTCGTCCACGCCGCGGACGTCACCGACCACGCGGAGGCCGCCGAGCGGCTGCGGGCCAGCGAGCGACGCCACCGCGAGACCGCCGTCACCCTCCAGCGCTCGCTGCTCCCGCAGGACCTGGAGCAGCCCGACGACCTGCGGATCGCCGCCACCTACCAGCCCGGCGGCACCGACGCGGCCGTCGGCGGCGACTGGTACGACGTGATCACCCTCGGCGCCGGACGCACCGCGCTCGTCATCGGCGACGTCATGGGCCGGGGGGTGCGCGCCGCCGCCGTCATGGGCCAGCTCCGCACCGCCGTCCGGGCCTACGCGCGCCTGGACCTGCCCCCGCACGAGGTGCTCCAGCTCCTCGACGGCCTCGCCGCCGAGATCGACGCCAGCCAGATCGCCACCTGCGTGTACGCGATCCACGACCCCAACGAGGGGAAGCTGGTCTACGCCTCCGCCGGCCACCTCCCGATCCTCGTCCGGGACGAGGACGGCAGCGTCCGGTGCGCGGAGGACCCGACGGGCCCGCCGCTCGGCACGGGCGGCTGGCTGCACACCTCCGGCTCCATCGCCCTGCCGCCCGGCTCGACCGCCGTCCTCTACACCGACGGTCTGGTCGAGCGGCGCCGCGAGGACATCGACGAGGGCGTCGCCGCCCTGGCCCGCGCGCTCTCCGGCGCAAGCGGCACCCCGCAGGTCGTCTGCGACCGGCTGCTCCGTTCCCTGGGGGTCACCGCGGAGCACGACGACGACGTGGCCGTCCTGGTCGTCCAGCACCCGTCCCGCAAGGGCGCCGACGCGGAGCTCTTCCACAACGCGGCCCTGGAACTCCTCGGCGGCGTGGAGGCCGCTCCCCGCGCGCGGGCGTTCGCCACCGGGGTCCTGTCGTCCTGGCGCTTCCCGGTCGAACTGCGCGACCTGGGTGTCCTCGCCACCAGCGAACTGGTCGCGAACTCCCTCCAGCACGGCACCCCGCCCATGCGGCTGCGCCTGCGCCGCACCGACCGCCGCCTGATCATCGAGGTCACGGACGGGGACGACCACCTGCCGCGCCGCCGCAGGGCGGAATCGGAGGACGAGGCGGGTCGCGGGATCTCGATCATCGCGACGATCGCCTCGTCCTGGGGGAGCCGCCGCACTCCGGGCGGCGGCAAAGCGGTCTGGTGCGAGTTCGCCCTGCCCGACCACTAGGTCAGGCGGCCGCGGTCTCCTTCTCGGGCATGTGCTGCGCCACGACCCGGGACGGCCTCACGGCGAGCGACGGCTGGTTCTGCTCCGGGGTCAGCTGCCTGCCCAGCCGCACCGCGAGGAACGTGATGCCGAGCGAGAAGAGCACGAACGTCACGATGTACGGACCGTGCAGCGCTGCTCCCATGGGCCCGCCGACGGCCGGCCCGACGGCCAGCGCCAGCTGCTTGACCAGGGCGAAGGCCGAGTTGTACTGCCCGACCATCGACTCCGGAGCCAGGTCGGCGACCAGCGGTGCCACGGTCGGCGACAGCATCGCCTCACCGAGCCCGAACAGGGCGTACGTGGAGACGAAAGCGGCCGTCGCCATGGCCTGGCTGCCGTGCCCGAGGCCCGCGTACCCGGCGATCAGCCAGGCCACGGCCCAGATCAAACCGACGGCCGCGATCACCCGGGTCCGCTTGCGGCGCTCGACGAACTTCAGCACCAGGAACTGGGCGGCCACGATCACCGCGGTGTTCGCGGCCAGCGCGATACCGAGCGTCGACGGCTGGATGCCGGCGGCCTCGGTGCCGTACGCGGCGAGACCCGACTCGAACTGTCCGTAGCAGGCGAAGAAGAGGACGAAGCCGAGGACGCACAGCTGCACCATGGCCTTGTGCCCGAGCAGCGCCCGGACGCCGCCGCCCTTGCCGCCCTCGGAGGGACGGGCACCCTGGAAGGCCGGAGAGCCCGGCATCTTCACGGTCCCGACGATCGCCGCCAGGACGAGGAACATCGCCGCCTCGATCGAGAACAGCAGGATGAAGCTGCCCGGACGGCTGGTGTCGACCAGCAGACCGCCGATCAGCCCACCGACACCGAGACCCAGGTTCTGCAGGAAGAACTGCATGGCGAACGCCCGGGTGCGCCCGACGGGCGTCGAGCACCAGACGATCATCGTGGCCAGCGCGGGCTGGAGCACGGCCGTACCGGCACCGAGCAGCGCCGCCGCCCCCACGGCCGCGGGGACGCTGGAGGCGAAGCCCATCGCCACCGCACCCACGGCGGCGACGACCGAGGCGACCAGCAGGACCGGCACGGGGCCGCGCCGGTCGATGGCCCGACCGCTGAAGGGCAGCACCACCAGTGCGGCCATGGCGAAGACGGCCAGGACGATGCCCGCCGTGGCCGCGCCCAGATCCCGCACCTGCGCCACGTACACATAGAGGTACGGCACGGTGAAGCCGAGTCCGAACGCGCTCAGCGCGCTGCCTGCCTGAATACGGCGCATCGCTGCGCCCCTCGCCTTGGTCACACTCACCCACTTCGGTCGCAGGTTCAGAGGTGTACCCCTGAACCTTGAAGACTTCAACACTAAAGTTCGAGCCTTAACAGTACACACCGAAGGACTTCAACGCCAACGAGACCCGTGGGATACTCGGCTCCATGTCCGACAACCCCGAGCGATCCGGCCCGCAGGCTCCGCAGGAGCCGAGCCTCGACGAGCAGATCGCCGCCTACCAGCGCGAGTTCCGCGACCTCGACCCCCAGGTCGAGAAGGTCGTCTCCGCCCTCGGCCGGCTGAACCGACGGATGAACGTGGCGTACGGACGCCAGCTCGCCGACCTCGGCATCAGCAACGCCGAGTGGGAGGTCCTCAAGACCCTGGTCCTCGCCGGCGAGCCCTACCGGCTGGGCCCGGGCGAGCTGGCCAAGCGGCTGGGCCTCACCCCGGCCGCGATGACCCACCGCATCGACCGCATGGCGGGAGAAGGCCTGGTCACCCGCGACCGCGACGAGAACAACCGCGTCCGTGTGATCGTCGAGCTCACCGACGAGGGCCGCTCGAAGTGGCTGGAGGCCATGCGCATGGCCACGGACTTCGAGGAGGAGCTCCTCCAGGACCTCACCTCGGACGAGCGGGGAGTCCTCGGCGAGGTCCTCATCCGTCTCCTCCGCCGCGTGGAGCTCACCCAGCCCGACGCGGGCGGCCGCCTGACGGACCTCGACTGAACTCGCTTGACAGGGCTTGACACCCCCCTGACGGATGCGTAGTGTTCTCCGAGTTGTCACAGAGCCGGAACGGTTCTTCGGCAACCACTCCGCCGCTGATAGCGGCACCTCTACTCCGCACGATCTCCCCACCGGGACGAATTTCGGCATGCCGAAATTCATTTCGAAAGACTCGATTATGAGTCGCCGGGGGAATCCGCTAGAGTTTGAGACGTCGGAACGGCCCAACAGCCGGAAAGACAAACCCCGCTGACTGGGAATCAGACGCCGAAAGGTTCTGATAGAGTCGGAACCGCCGGAAGGGCCCGGAGCGAAAGCGAATGGGACCGGAAAGCACCGAGGAAATCGGGTCGGAAAGATCTGATAGAGTCGGAAACGCAAGACCGAAGGGAAGCCCGGAGGAAAGCCCGAGAGGGTGAGTACAAAGGAAGCGTCCGTTCCTTGAGAACTCA
>NZ_JBIVLV010000004.1:0-601551 GCF_044752725.1 Streptomyces sp. NPDC088707
CCCCGACTCCACCGGAGAGCCGGAGGAGGCCGGGCGCCGCGACCGGCGGGGCCTCGACCAGGGCGTGAGCGGACGGCGCCGCGGGCGGGCGGTCGGCCGGCGCGCGCGCCGGGGGCGCCGCGGGGGGCGCGGGCCGCGCTCCCCCCCCGCCCCGGCCGGCCGCCGGCCGCCCCCCCCCCATATGCGGCGCGCAGAGCACGACCTCATCGGAGACAGGGAAGTGGAGGCCGACGTCTATTGGGGCATCCACACTTTGCGCGCCCTGGAGAACTTCCCCCTCACCGGCCTTCCTCTCTCCTCGCACCCCGAGCTTGTCGTGGCTCTCGCGGCCGTGAAGGAGGCGGCCGCGCTCGCCCACTCGGACCTGGCGACGCTTCCCGAGGAGAAGGTCGGTGCCATCACCAGGGCGTGCCGGGAGATCCGAAAGGGTCGCCTGCACGACCAGTTCGTCGTGGACGTCTTCCAGGGCGGTGCCGGTACGTCGGCCAACATGAACGCCAACGAGGTGATCGCCAACCGGGCCCTCGAACTCATGGGGCATGAGCGAGGCAGCTACGCGGTCCTGCACCCCAATGACGATGTGAACCGCTCGCAGAGCACCAACGACGTGTACCCCACTGCGGCGAAGCTCGCCCTGTACGCCGCCACGGGGCGTCTGCTGGACGCGATGACCGTGCTGCGTAACGCCTTCGCCGAACGGGGAGGGGTGTTCGCGAAGACCGTCAAGCTGGGCCGGACGCAGCTGCAGGACGCCGTGCCCATGACGCTCGGGCAGGAGTTCGACGCGTTCGCCCTGACCGTGCGGGACGACGCCGAACTCATCGGACTCGCCGCGGAGGTCCTCCTTGAGGTCAACCTCGGAGGAACCGCGATCGGTACCGGGCTGAACGCGGACCCAGGCTTCGCTCACCTGGCGGTGACGCACCTGGCCGCCGTCTCCTCGGTGCCGGTCAGGCCGGCACGGGACCTGGTGGAGAGTACGCAGGGGGTGGGGGCGTTCATCCGGCTCTCCGGCGCGCTGAAGCAGTTCGCCCTGCGTCTGACGAAGATCTGCAATGACCTCAGGCTTCTCGCTTCGGGGCCCCGCGCAGGCCTCGGCGAGATCCGGCTTCCGGAGCTGCAGGCCGGTTCGAGCATCATGCCCGGCAAGGTCAATCCCGTCATCCCGGAGGCGGTCACCCAGGTCTGTTTCGACGTGGTGGGCGCTGATGCCGCGGTCTGCGCGGCCGCGCAGGCCGGTCAGCTCCAGCTGAACGCCTTCGAGCCCCTGATCGTCCACCACTTGCTGAAGTCGGCGAACCGGATGCGGGCCGCGTGTCAGCTCCTCGCCGAGCGCTGTGTGGAAGGCATCGAGGCCGACGAGGAGCGTCTGCGCGCGCTCGTGGAGAGCAGTTCGGGTCTCGCCACCGCCCTCAATCCGGTGATCGGATACCAGCAGGCCACGGCCTTGGCCCGGATGTGTCAGGCGACCGGCATACCGGTGCGCGAACTGGCGGCCGGTAGCGGGCTGGTCTCCGACGAGGAGCTTTCCGTCCTGCTCGACCCGTGGCGGCTCGTGCATCCGGCCTGAGACGCGGGCGCCCGGCTCGGATTCCGGCCGGCGGGTGCCGCGACGACGGGAGACCCTGTGGCCGGGCCGCGCGGGCCGGCCACAGGGGTCCGGGGAAGGTCAGCTCTTGGTGACGGTGCAGTCGTAGCCGGCGGTGCCGGAGCCGCTGTATGCCTCCGTCTCGAGGTAGTAGGTGTCCGTGCCGGAGGCGGTGCGGGTGAAGGTGAGGGCCTCGTCGGTGCCGGCGCCGTTGTTGACGGAGCGGGTGAGGGTGCTGCCGTTCGCGTCGAGCCAGTACAGGTCGGCGTCGTAGGCGGAGGGGACGGCGCAGGTGACGGAGGCCGTCTGGCCCGAGGTCAGGCTCAGCTTGAAGTAGTCGCGGTCGCTGGTCGACTTCATGCTGCCGGTCAGAGAGCCGGGGGAGGCCAGGGCGGTGGCGTCGTCGGCCGTGTCGCGCGTGTCGTTCGGCTCGCTCTCGGCCAGTGCGGCCCCGCCGCCCTGACTGCCGCAGGTCGTCACGGGCGTACCGCTGTAGAGGTTGGGGTCGGCGACGCCGCTGGTGACGCTACGGAGGTAGTAGCCGCAGGTGGGACGGTTCTTGAAGTCGAACGTCGAGCCGGGCGTCAGGCGCCAGATCTTGAAGCCCGAGTAGGTCAGCGGCTTGCGGTCCACGGCCTGCTCCGGCTGGTGGTCGGCGAGGACGACGTAGGCGTTCTTCCCGTACTGCGTCGCCATGCCGTTGCGGTCGAGGAACAGGGAGCCGCCTCCCTCCTCCACGCCGACGCCCCAGGCCGCTCCGCCGGGTGCGAGGCCGTCCTTGACGGCGCGTGCGAGGAAGGACATCGTGCGGCCCATGCGGTCACGGGTGACGAAGTGGGAGTCATTGATGACCCCGCCGTAGTTCGGCCACTCGAGCATGCCTGTGGTGAAGCTGATGTACCGGTCGTAGGGGTTGGCGAGGGCTTCGGCGCTGGTGACGCTGCCGTTGCACGCGTCGTAGACGATGGGGCTGTTGATGTGGTGCCCCGCACTCCCACCGCCGGAACCGCCGCCCTTGGTGACGACCGATTCGATGGACGCCTCCAGCGCGGTTCCCTTCCAGGCGGTGTACCGACACTGGTCGCCGCCCGCGAAGTAGACGAACTCGGCGTTCCGGACGTCCGCGTTGACTTGGCTGTTGTTGCCGTCGTTGGCGGCCGTGAGTGTCCACGTCGTGCAGGAGTTGACCCCGGTCAGTCCGGTGATCGCGTCGCACTCGGGGGTCTTGCTTCCCGACGTCGGCGCCGAACCCGAGAGAACGACGACGTCGAGCGATCCCGCACCGCCTCGGATCTCGTCGATGGCCCGGGTCATCGAGGCAGGGACTATGGCGCCGGCGCCGTTCATCGTGAACGCCGGGCCGTTCCACGCGGCACGGGTGACGTCCGAGGCGCTGCCGAGCCGGATCCTTTCGGCCGCCGCGTGCGCCGGCTGCTGCGCGATCAACGCGGAGGCCATGGCGGTCAGCACGACGCCGGCCGAGGCGAATCTGAATGAACGGAGATGCATCTGCGCTCCAAGCAAGGGGACTGGTCGATTCCGCAGCAGCCCGACGAGGGGAGGCGGTTGGTAGCGGAACATACAAGTAACGAGCTGTGGGCGGAAGATGTAAGGCGATGCTCAGCCACGACTGATCTCCTGTTCCGGAAATGCCCTGCCTAAAACGCCCAAAAGTGCCGCAAGTTGAAGCAGGCGGCGCGCGTTACGTGAACGTAATGGGACTTACATCTAGTCAGTGAACGCGTTGCTATGTAACTTCACTGCTGTGCCGGGCGGCCAGATTCCGCCGGCAGAAAATCACCGAGAGGTTCCACGCGATGAACACTCGCTTCGCACGCCCCGCAGCGGCAGCCGCTGTCACGGTCGTCATGCTCGGGTCCCTGTCCGCCTGCGGAGGCGACGACGCCGCCACTCCCTCCGGCAAGGTCGTCGTCGCCGGCCACGAGGTCGCGAAGGACCCGGCGCTGCACGATCTCCTCCCGGAGAAGATCAAGAAGGCCGGTCAGGTCCGCGTCGCGACCGACGTGCCGTACCCGCCCTTCGAGATGTTCGTGAAGGAGGGCGAGCCCACCCTCACGGGACTCGACTACGACCTGGGCCAGGCGCTCGGCGCAAAGCTCGGGGTCAGGTTCTCCTTCACCCCGCAGAAGTTCGACGGCATCGTCCCCGCCATCCAGGCCGGCAAGTTCGACGCCGCGATGTCGGCCATCACCGACAACAAGGACCGCCAGAAGGTCGTCGACTTCGTCGACTACTCCCAGTCCGGCTCGGGCATCCTGGTCGCCGAAGGCAATCCGGCGAAGGTGGCCACCCTGGACGACCTGTGCGGGCGGAAGGTCGCCGTCCAGGCGGCGACCAACCAGCTCGACCTCCTGAAGTCCCACCAGGCCGCCTGCTCGGCCGCGGGCAAGGGCCAGATCGACATCCAGACCTTTCCCAAGGACTCCGACGCCCAGCTCGCGTTGCGTGCCGGCAAGGTGATCGCCCAGGTCCTGACCAAGCCCGCCGCCGGCTGGGTGGCCAAGACCGCCGGCAACGGTGCGACCTTCGACCTCGTTGAGGACCCCGCCGCGCCGGGCGGCTACAACGCCTCTCCCAACGGCATCGCCGTCAGCAAGCAGCTGCCTGAGCTGACGGACGCGATCCTCAAGGCGCTCCAGGCCCTCATCGACGACGGCGACCTCGTCCACATCTACGACAAGTACGGTGTCGCGTCGATCGCCGTCCCCCGGGCCACCAAGAACGCGGCGGTCGACTAAAGATGATCGACACCAAGAGCCCGTCCGTGACCACGCCGCGCGCGCAGGAACTCGACATCGTCCCCGTCCGGAACCACGGGCGCTGGATCGCGGCAATCGCCTCCCTGGCCGCCCTCGTGGGCCTGGTCGGCTCCCTCGCCAAGAACGACAACCTGCACTGGGACATCGTCGGCGACTACCTCTTCGCCGACCTCATCTTCGACGGCTTGAGCACCACGCTCTGGCTGACCGCCGCCGCCATGCTCCTCGGCCTGGCGCTCGGCACGCTGATCGCCGTCGTGCGCCTCTCCTCGAGCCCCGTGCTGTACGGCCTGGCCAACGCCTTCGTCTGGGTGTTTCGCGGCACCCCGCTGCTCGTCCAGATCATCTTCTGGGGATACGCCGCCGCCCTCTACGCGTACGTGAAGATCGGCATCCCGTTCACCGACGTCACGTTCTTCCAGGCCGAGACGAACACCCTGCTGACGCCGGCGATCGCAGCCCTGCTCGCGCTCGGACTCAACGAAGCGGCCTACGCCTCGGAGATCGTCCGCGCCGGCATCCAGTCCGTCGATCCCGGTCAGGCCGAGGCCGCGCACTCCCTCGGCATGCGGCCCGCGCTGACCATGCGCAGGATCGTGCTCCCGCAGGCCATGCGCGTGATCATTCCACCCATGGGCAACGAGACGATCAACATGCTCAAGATGACCGCCCTCGTGTCGGTCATCTCCGCCCACGACCTGATGTCCAACATCCAGGACGTATACGCCCAGAACTACCAGGTCATCCCCATGCTGGTCGTCGCCAGCATCTGGTACCTGGCCCTCGTCACCCTCCTCAGCGTGCCCCAGGCGTGGCTGGAACGGCGCTACGGACGCGGGACCTCCCGCGCCGGACACGTCTCGCCGCTCCGCCGCCTGCTCGGCGGAACCGTGGAGCGACTCGGCAGGAACAACAAGGAGCAGAGCCGATGAGCACCCCGATGGTGCGGGCCGAAGGCGTCCGCAAGCACTTCGGAAGACTGGAGGTCCTCAAGGGCATCGACCTCACCGTCGATCGCGGCCAGGTCTGTTGCCTCCTCGGGCCCTCGGGTTCGGGAAAGTCCACCTTCCTGCGCTGCATCAACCACCTGGAGAAGGTCGACGGCGGCAAGCTCACCGTCGACGGCGAGCTCGTCGGCTACCGCCAGCGCGGCAACAAGCTCCACGAACTGCGCGAACGCGAGGTCGCCGACCGCCGCCGAGACATCGGCATGGTCTTCCAGCGGTTCAACCTCTTCCCGCACATGACCGCCCTCGACAACGTCATGGAGGCCCCGGTCAAGGTCGCGGGGGCCGCCAAGAAGGAGGCCCGGGAGCAGGCCCATGCGCTGCTCGAACGGGTCGGCCTCGGGGACCGCGCCGAGCACTACCCCGCCCAGCTCTCCGGCGGTCAGCAGCAGCGCGTCGCCATCGCCCGCGCACTCGCCATGAAGCCCAAGCTGATGCTGTTCGACGAGCCGACCTCCGCGTTGGACCCCGAACTCGTCGGGGACGTCCTGGACGTCATGCGGCAGCTCGCGGCCGACGGCATGACGATGGTCGTCGTGACCCACGAGATCGGCTTCGCCCGCGAGGTCGGCGACACCGCCGTCTTCATGGACGAGGGCGTGGTCGTCGAGGCGGGCGACCCCCGCCAGGTGCTCGTCCACCCGGAGCAGGAGCGAACCCGCGCCTTCCTGTCCAAGGTCCTGTGAGCGCCCCCACCAGCCGGCGGGAAAGGCTCGACCACTTTCTCGACCTGGCCCGGATACGGCGCCCCCGCTACCTCGACGACCTCGAACAGCTCGTCTCCATCGACTCCGGCTCCTACAGCCCCGACGGTGTCAACGAAGTGGCCGACTGGGTCGAGCGCCGCCTCGAACAGATCGGATTCGACGTCGAACGCGTCAGCTTCCCGCCGTCGCCCGACGGCCGGCGGACCGGCGACGCGCTCATCGGCCGCAGACGTGGCGGACTCCCCGAAGCGGCGGGAGGCCGCAGGATCCTCCTCGCCGCGCACATGGACACGGTCTTCGAGGACGGCACCGCTGCCGACCGGCCCTTCCGCGTCGAAGGCTCCATGGCGTACGGACCCGGGGTCAGCGACGACAAGGGCGGTCTGCTCGCCGGTCTGAGCGCCCTGGAGATCCTCGACGAGCACCGCATCGACGCCTACGACGAGCTGGTCTTCCTCGCCACCCCCGACGAGGAGATCGGCTCCCCGGCCAGCCGCGCCCTCATCGAACGTACCGCCGCGCACATGCACTACGGCCTCGGGCTGGAATGCGCCCGGGAGAACGGCGACGTCGTCATCGCCCGCAAGGGCGTCGCGGACTTCCGCCTCACCGTCACCGGCCGGGCCGCCCACGCCGGCATCGAGCCCGAGCGGGGAGCCAACGCCGCCCTCGCAGCCGCCCATCTCACCGTCGCCATCCAGGCCCTCAACGGTCACTGGGACGACGTGACCGTCAACGTCGGCGTCGTACGGGCCGGTACCCGCGCCAACATCGTCTGCCCCCAGGCCGAACTGCGCATCGAGGTCCGCGCCGCCACGACGACCGACATCCTGCGTGTCACCCGGGCCATCCGGGAAGCGGCGGACCACCCCGGCGTGCCCGGTGTCGCCGTCGAGGTCGAGCAGCTCGACCTCTGCCCGCCCATGGAGGACACCCCCGCGTCCCGGCGCATGCTTGAGCACGCACGCCGCGCGGCCCTCGCGGCAGGCATCGAGTTCGGCGCCGCGGCGACCGGTGGAGTGGGCGACGCCAACCTCATCGCCGGCACCGGAGTCCCCGTCCTCGACGGACTGGGACCCGTGGGAGGAGCCGACCACACCCCCAGGGAATGGCTCGACACCACCAGCGTGCCCCAGCGCGTCGCCGTACTCGCCGACCTGATCGCTTCCCTCGGCGACGCCGGCGCCTCCTGACCGGCCCCTCCGCACGGCGGAGGACGGCTTTCCTCCTCCGCCGTGCGCGCCTGTCGACCGGCCCACACACCACGGACGTCCCTTCACCCCGCTACCGCAGCTGGAGGCACCCTTGCGCATCCCGTCAGCTCCCACGCGCCGCACCGTCGTCGTCGGCGGTCTCGCCGCCGCACTCCTCACCCTCGCTTCCCCCGCCCAGGCCGACCTCCGGCCGCCCCAGGCCCACGCCGGCTCCCTCGTCCTGATCGGCGGCGGCCTGAAGGAGAACAACACCCAGGTGTATGGGGAGATCATCAAGCGGGCCGGTGGCCCGGGGGCCCGCATCGGCGTCATCACCGCCGCCTCCGTGCCCGAGAGCCAGGACCCCCACGCCGATGACCCCGCCCTGTGCAGCAACTCGGCCTGCAACGGCGCCTACTACGCCGACTTCTTCAAGCGTCACGGCGCCGCGGACGCCCAGTGGATCCCCCTCGACATCGACCACGTGGCGAACGCGGACTCGGACGCAGTCGTCGCCCAGGTCGAATCCATGACCGGTTTCTTCTTCGGAGGCGGCGACCAGTACCGCTACGTCACCACCCTCCTGCGCGGCGACCGGCACAAGGACTCCAAGGTCCTCGCCGCCATCCGCGCCAAGCTCGCCCACGGTGCCGTCGTCTCCGGCTCCTCCGCCGGCGCGCAGATCGCCTCCGGTCCCGACATGGTCAGCGGCGGCGAGTCCTACGAGGCCCTCCGAAGCGGCAGCGCACCCGGCTACTTCGACGACCCGGCCCGACTCGGCTACCTACCGCGGGGAGGGTTCGGCTTCCTCCGCTCCGGACTCATCGACACCCACACGGGCGCCTACGGACGCGAGGGCCGAGCACTGCGACTCGCCTCCGACTCCGGGCACGACCGCGTCTACGCCCTGGACGAGAACACCGCCCTGGTCGTCGACCGCCCCGGCACCCGCGACGAGCACGTGACCGTCCTCGGACCGAACGGCGTGGCCGTCCTCGACCTGCGTCAGGCGCGCGCCCGGGAATCCGCCCGCGGCTGGACCCTCCGCAAGGCGCGATACAGCTACCTCACCGACGGCGACCAGTACGACAGCCGTACGTGGAAGGCCCGGGTCGCTCCCGGGAAGCCGGCGTTCACGCCCACGGCCACGACGGCCGTGCCGGCCAACGGCGACGTCTTCTACTCCGCCGCGAACCCCGACGGCGCCGCCTATTCCTTCCGGACCACGGCACGAGCGCTCGCGTCGACGCGAGGACAGGACCGCGCGACCGCGACGACCTTCGAAACCGACCCGCAGTTCACCGTGACCTTCACGAAGGCACGAGGCTTCGCCGCCTTCACCGGTGACGGCGCCACCGCCCGAACGCTCGTCGCGCTCCAGATCGACATCGCCGCCGGCCGGTGAGCCGTGGGCGGAGCCGGCGCGCCTCGGTGACCGGCTCCGCCCGCCCTCCCCGACCGCGCGACACCAGAGGCGGGGGAGGGCTCGCCGCAGTCCCGACCGTACTTCCGCACCCCGGCCGACGGCGTGACGCCCCCGTGCGGAACGCCCCCTCACAGGAGTCCGGTGCGCCGGGCGGTCCTCTCGGCTTGCTTCATGCGTTCGTGGCCTGCGCCGCCGACGCGTTCCAGGACAGCGGCGACGAGCGACTCGGCGATCGCCATCGCGGGGGTCAGGCTGTCGTAGGGCGAGTCCGAGTTGACCTGGGTGATGAGGACGACGTCCGCGTGGGCGGCGGCGGGGGAGAGCCACGGGTCGGTGAACACGATGACCTTGCCGCCGCGCTCCCGGGCCAGTTCGGCGATCAGCGTCTTGTCGGCCTCGTAGCGCCGGTAGTCGAAGAGGACCGTGACGTCACGGCGGCCGAGCTGGGTGAGGAAGGACGTCCGCTCCACGTCCTTGTGGGGCAGGAGGCTCACCTGGTCGCGGAACTGCATCAGATGCAGACCCAGATACTCGGCCAGCAGGTGGGTGAAGCGTCCGCCGGCCAGATGCACCCGTCGCTTGGGGTCGCCGAGGAGGCTCACGGCGTCCTCGAACTCGTGCGGCGCCACCTCGTCGAAGGTCTGCGACACCGCCTGTCGCACGAGCGCCGAGCGTTCCCCGAGATGCGCGGCGAAGGAGCCCTCAGGGGACGCTGCCGCCTGCTGCTCCGCCGGTCCCGCGGCGGTGTACAGGGTGATGGGGGAGGCGTTGCGCGCGTCGAGCTCCTTGCGAAGAACCGCCTGCAGATCGGGAAAGCCCTTGTACCCGAGTCGTGAGGCGCACCTCAGGACCGTGGGTGCCGACACGCCGGCCCGCTCCGCGATGGTGGCGACCGTCTCGAAGACCGCGGCGGGGTATCCCGCCAGGAGAATGCGCGCGACCTTGCGTTCGGCGGGGCTCAGCTCTCCGAGCCGACTGCGGATCTCGTCGGCCAGCGTGGAACTCATGGCTTTCCCTTCTGCGGCGGGCTGCGCCGAGAGCTGAGCGCAGTCGGACGGGCCGCGTGATCCCGCCTCCCACGTTTCAGACAGTGGAGCGTAGGAGGGTAAATGTACTGCCTATTACGGAGCCTGGACACCCCCGTCCGATCGCGTTCATCAGACGGCGGCGCCCCCGAGCCGTGGGCCGAGTTCTACGGCCTGGCCCTCGACGATCTCGGCTGGCGAGGCGAGGCGAGGCGAGCCGGCCTGGTCGCTCGCGGCCCCACCGACGCTACGAACGCGAAGCCGACCGGTTCGCGGGCGCGACGTGCCGCAGGCCCCTCGATCAGGAGAGCGTGACCGGGGTGCGGCTTCTATACGCTGGCGGGGTGACTCATGGGCACCCAGGCGACGCCGAAGCGAGCGACATCAGGGCGGTCGACCTGCAGAGCTTCGCCGTTGCGCTGCGCCGGACGATCTCGGAGATCAGCCGCCTCGTCCACGGCTTCGCCGCCGCGCAGGGATTGCACCCCACCGATGTACAGGCGCTCTCGCTCGTACTCGACAACCCGGATCCGCCTACGCCTGGTCTGTTGCGGGAGCGTCTCGGACTCACTTCGGGCGCGGTGACTGCCTGCCTCGACCGACTCGAGAAGGCCGGCCACATCTACCGCACCAGGGACGACACCGATCGCCGGGTCATTCGCATCCACTACGCGGAGGGTGCCCGGGCGGCGGCGCGCTCGTACTTCATGCCGCTCGCGCAGGCGACCGAAGCGGCACGCGGGCGGTTCACCGACGACGAACTCGCTGTGGTGTTGCGCTACCTCGGCGCCCTGAACGCCGAACTGGCCGAGCTCAGGGTGCCGAGGCGCTGACTCCGGGCGGAGCGAACCGCCTTTTCGTGAATCGGGTGCATCCACGGAGCGGCCCCGCACGGAACCCCTACCGATCCACAGACTCCGTCACTCGTCGGCGGTGGCAGTTACCGGTCATGGTTCAATGTGTCTCAATCATTGAGATTGTTTGTGATCAAGAGATCCTTCCGGGAGTTTTCATGTCCACACCCCTGCGGTGGGCCGGCCGACTGCTGCCGCTCCTCATGCTCGTCGTCTGGCTCGCCATCGGAGGAGGGCTGGGCCCCTACGCGGGCAAACTCGGAGAGGTCGCCACAAACGATCAAGCTGCCTTCCTTCCTCGCAGCGCCGAATCCACCCAGGTCCTGCTGGAGCAGGAAGCCTTCCGTCAGGAAGAGTCCCTGCCTGCCCTGATCGTCTGGACAGCTCCGGGAGGCGGCCGGCTGGACCCCGCGGTGCGAGCGGCGGCGACGCAGGCGCTCGCATCGCTGAAGGGTGCGCCAGGGGTGATCGGCGCGCCCTCTCCGGCGCTGCCGTCCACGGACGGCGAAGCCCTGCGGGGGATCGTTCAACTCCGACCCGACCTGGGCGACGAACTTCCGGCGACGATCGAGAAGATCGATGCCACGGCATCCGCCGTTCCGAACACGGAGGCATGGCTCGGCGGACCTGCCGCCACGCAGGCCGACCTCACCGACGCCTTCGCCGGCATCGACGGTCTTCTGCTGGTGGTCGCCCTGGTGACAGTCCTGGTGATCCTGCTCCTCGTCTACCGAAGCGTCCTGCTCCCGCTGATGATCATCGTGGGAGCCGTGTTCGCCCTCGGACTGGCGTGCGCCATCGTCTACTTCCTGGCCGACCACGACATCGTGCGCGTGGACGGGCAGGTCCAGGGCATCCTGTCCATCCTCGTCATCGGGGCCGCCACCGACTACGCACTGCTGCTGGCCGCCCGCTACCGAGAGGAGCTCGGAGCTCGGGACGGGCAACGCGTGCCCGCCATGCGGGCCGCGCTGCGGCAGTCCATCGGGCCGATCACGGCCAGCGCTGCCACCGTCGCACTCGGTCTTCTCGCCCTCCTCTTCAGCGACCTGACCAACAACCGCGCACTGGGGCCGGTCGGGGCGATCGGCATCGTGTGCGCCGTCTTGAGCGCTGTGACCTTCCTTCCCGCGGTCCTGGTCCTGCTCGGCCGTGCCGCCTACTGGCCCGCACGCCCCAAGGCGACACCCGCCGACGACGCCCACCCGATCTGGCGCAGGATCGCCGCCCTCGTCGACCGGGCGCCCCGCAAGGTATGGGGAGGATCCCTCGCCGCTCTCCTGGTCTGCGCCGCCTTCTCCTTCACCCTCGACTCCAGGGGCGTGCCGCTCGACGAGATCTTCGTCAAGGACGCACCGTCCGTCGCGGCGCAGGCGCGACTCGGCGAACACTTCCCTGGTGGTGCAGGCAATCCGGCTGTCGTCATCGCTGACGCTGGTGCCGCGGAGAAGGTCCGATCCGCTGCCGAGGGGGTCGAAGGAGTCGACTCCGCCACTGTCTTCACGGCCCCCGGGGCTTCCGGGACGACCAAGCCGCTCGTCGCCGACGGGCGCGCGCGCGTCGACGTCACCCTCGTGGATGCCGCGGACACCGATGCCGCGAAGGACACGATCGCCGAACTCCGATCGGTCCTCCATGCCGTACCGGACGCCGACGCCCTGGTCGGTGGATACACCGCGCAGCAGTACGACACTCAGGTCACCGCGGAACGCGACCGCAAGCTCATCGTTCCCGTGGTGCTCGCGATCATCCTGGTGATCCTCTTCGGCCTGCTGCGCTCGATCCTGCTTCCCCTGCTCCTGGTGGCGACGGTCGCGCTCAACTTCGCCGCCACCCTCGGGGTGTCCTCGCTCGTGTTCGAGCACGTCTTCGGATTCACCGGAACAGACTCGGCCGTGCCCTTGTACGGATTCGTCTTCCTGGTGGCCCTCGGCGTCGACTACAACATCTTCCTCATGTCCCGTGTCCGCGAGGAGACCGTCCAGCACGGCACGCGGGAGGGAATGCGGCGGGGCCTGATCGCCACCGGCGGTGTCATCACCTCAGCCGGTGTCGTCCTGGCCGCCACCTTCGCGGCCCTCGGCGTCATCCCGCTCGCCTTCCTGGTGCAGATCGCGTTCATCGTCGCCTTCGGCGTCCTTCTCGACACCCTGGTCGTCCGTTCGCTGCTTGTCCCCGCCCTGGTACGTGACATCGGCCCCGCGGTGTGGTGGCCGGGCGCACTCCGACACCGACCCTGACGGCCGGCACGCCCACCCGGCACCTCCCCGCCCCCTCGCACCGCCCCCTTGGTTCTCGAGTCCGTGAACGAAGGGGGCGTCGTGGTCCGTGCCGCTCCCCGCGCGCGGGCGTGGCCCGTCTCATGTTCTGCATCCACCCGGTGCGCGAGTGGCGAATCGCTGACAGGTCCGGCACCACTGCGGCCCGACACGCGGAGTTCGGCCCCCATGCGCTCGGGGCGACCCACCAGGACGGAGAATTCTCCGCGGAGAACCACTCGGCACGCGCGGGAACCCACCTTCGGGTGCCGGCGCGACGACGCCGACCAGGCTCGGATTCCGGCGGTCTCCGAGCGCCCTGCAACCACTCCATCGGGCCGTTGGCTCTCAGTTCCAGCGCAGAGGCGGGAACAGTTCCGTGGACAGCGATGTAGTCATCATCGGCGCCGGCGCGGCCGGCCTCTCCCTGGCGTGGCGACTGCTGAGCCCCCCGGCAGACCTCACCGCTCCGACAGTCGTCCTCATCGACGCGCCGCCTGGGAGCGGCCTTCGTCCCCCGGAGCGCACATGGTGCTACTGGGAACAGGGCGAAGGCGACTACGACTCCTGGCTGAGCGCGTCATGGCGACAGGTACGAGTGCGGGCGCCCGACGGACGCCCCCTCCTGCGCGACCTGGGAAGCCTGCGCTACAAGATGCTGGGCTCGACCGCGTTCGCGCGGGGACTGGAACCTCGACTTGCCACGGCGCATCGGATCGAAGCCGTCGTCGAAGGCATCGTCGACCATGCCGAAGGAGTCTGTGTGGCCTACCGGGCCGCAGGTCGTCCGCTCCGCCACATCAGTGCCCGCCGGGTGTTCGACTCCCGGCCGCCCACCTCGGCGCCCCCTGCTCGAGTCGCCCTGCTGCAGCACTTCAAAGGCTGGTTCGTCCGTACCGAACGACCCGCGTTCACACCGGACACGGTCGAGCTCATGGACTTCCGCACCCCACAGCCGGAGCACGGCCTCTCCTTCGGATACGTGCTGCCGCTGAGCACCCACGAGGCACTCGTCGAGTACACCGAGTTCAGTGCGGCAGCCCTTGCCGACCACGCCTACGACGCGGCCCTGTGCCACTACACCGAGTCGCTTCTGAGACTGGGCACCTTTCACGTGCGCGCCACCGAGCAGGGGCGCATCCCGATGACCGACGCTCACCACGCCCGGCGCGCGGGCAGAAACGTCTTCCGTATCGGCAGCGCCGGCGGAGCCGTCAGACCATCGACCGGCTACGCCTTCGCCGCCATCCAACGTCAGGCGGCAGCCATCGCGAACGCTCTTCATCGTGGTCTCGAACCGGTGCCGCCTCCCGCCCATTCCCCGCGTTCACTGGCCATGGACGCGATTCTCCTCCGGGGGCTCGGCACCGGCCGTATCGCCGGCCCCGAGTTCTTCACGTCGCTCTTCGACAGGGTTCCCGCCGAACGACTCCTCCGCTTCCTCGATGGTGACACCAGTCGGTCGGAGGAACTCCGCATCGGACTCCACACCCCTGTGCTGGCCATGCTGCGAACCGCCGTGGAGGTCCCCTTCCTCGCCCGCCGCGCCTGAATGACCCGCCCCTCCTCATGAGAGTGAGCACCACCGATGTTCCTCAACGCAAACGCGACCGCGTCGTGGGGACGAGACCGCAAGGCGGTCACCATTCCCGCTCACCACGGTGAGATGCGGCCGCGCGACGGCCGACGGCCTCGGTGCGCCGTCATCGGTGGTGGAATCGCGGGAATCGCCGCCGCCACGATCCTTGCCGAGCGGGGCGTCGAGGTCACCCTCTACGAGCGAGAGGCGTCGCTCGGGGGACGCCTGGCAGGCTGGCCTGACGAACTGCGCGACGGGACGCCCGTCACCATGAGCCGGGGCTTCCACGCCTTCTTCCGCCAGTACTACAACCTTCGCGGACTGCTGCGCCGAGTCGACCCCGCCCTCGACTCGCTCACCCCGCTCCCCGACTACCCCCTGCAACACAGTGCCGGCCTGTACGACAGCTTCGCGAGGGTCCCCCGGACGCCTCCCTGGAACGCACTCGGTTTCGTGGCCCTCAGCCCCAGCTTCACCTGGCGCGACCTGCGACATCTGAGAGCGGGCGCGGCGCTGCCTCTTCTCGATGTCCGACTGCCCCAGATCTACGAGCGCTACGACCACCTCAGCGCCCGCGAGTTCCTCGACGAGATCCGCTTCCCCCCAGCCTCGCAGCATCTTGCGTTCGAGGTGTTCTCCCGAAGCTTCTTCGCCGATCCCCGAGAGCTGTCCGCTGCCGAGCTGGTCCTCATGTTCCACATCTACTTCCTCGGTTCGTCCGAAGGACTGCTCTTCGACGTGCCCAACGAGCCCTACCCGCAGGCCCTGTGGGACCCTCTCGGGCGATATCTCCGCCGGCACGGTGCACGTCTGCACACCGGCACCGCCGTGCACCGTCTCGACCCGGCTCCCGGCGAAGGCCATCTCGTCACGTCGACGGCCGGCGTGCGGCACACCGACGCCGTCGTCATCGCCGTCGACACGAGTGGACTGCGGTCACTCGTCTCGCGGTCCCCGGGCTTGTGTGACGAGCGCTGGCGCGCCGGAGTGAGCCGGCTCAGGACAGCGCCGCCGTTCCTGGTCTCAAGGCTGTGGCTCGACCGGCCGGTGCACGAACACCGGCCCGGCTTCCTCGGCAGCGCCGGATACGGGCCGCTCGACAACATCAGCGTGCTCGAACGCTACGAAGGCGAAGCCGCCCGCTGGGCACGGAGGACGGGCGGCTCGGTCGTCGAACTGCACTCCTACGCCCTCGATCCGGCCGGCGACCCGCATGGAGTCTCGCGAGAACTCCTTGCTCAGCTCCACCGGGTCTACTCGGAGACACGAGGCGCGCGGATCATCGACGAACGACATGAGGTGAGGGAAGACTGTCCGCATTTCGCGGTGGGCGGCTACCAGGACAGGCCCACGGTCCTCACGCCGGATCCGACTGTCACCGTCGCGGGCGACCTCGTCCGCACCGACTACCCGGTCGCGCTGATGGAGCGCGCGGCCACGACCGGATTCATGGCGGCCAACGCCCATCTGCGGCGGTGGGGGCTACGCGGACAGACGTTGTGGACGGTGCCGAACCGGGGCCGCTCAGAGGCTCTGCGTCTCCTTTCCCGGCTGGGCGGCAAGCGCTGAAGC
The DNA here is from genome assembly GCF_044752725.1 of Streptomyces sp. NPDC088707. Classification (NCBI taxonomy): domain Bacteria; kingdom Bacillati; phylum Actinomycetota; class Actinomycetes; order Kitasatosporales; family Streptomycetaceae; genus Streptomyces; species Streptomyces sp. NPDC088707. The sequence goes on from NZ_JBIVLV010000004.1 coordinate 15,990, forward strand.
GGCCCGTGGGTTCGCCCGCCTGCCGCTGAAGTCTCTGGAGACGGGATGGGGCCCACGCGGCCGCCGCTCCCCCTGTCTCTTCGGGGCTTCTGCGTCAGCCCGGGAATCGCCCGGTACTCCTGAGCTGCCAGCGGCGTTCGGCGTAAGCCAGGTCATCCCTCCACAGCCGAGCGGCCGTGGAGCGCATGGCGGGTCGCAGCAGCGGCGCCACCGCCCTCGCCACCACGAATCCGCGACGATCGGATGTGGCGACGACAGCCTCCACCACCGCGGTCCGAGGCCGGGCGGCACCTGTCCGGCTGAGCGGGGTCGCGTGTGTCTCCACCACGGAGCCGGTTCCCTCCCCCTCCACGATCCGCATGACGACGGTCCGGGGCCCAGGGGCCGTGAAGAGGGCCTTCACCGGAACCACCGCACGTCCGGCCACTTTGAAGGACACCTGGACGACCAGGGCGTCCTGTTCGTCGGCTGTCTCCCGCTCGGGAACGGAGAGCACCTCCAGGTCCACGAACGAGTACGGGTGCAGCCACGCGCCGTGCCAAGGGTCGAGTCGGTTCGCCACGATGTCCTGAGGTTCGCAGGCACCCACTGCGGTGTACACCGCGCTGATCGCGTTCACGGGCGACGGACGGTTACCGACCACGGGGCGCTCGGTCGGGGCCTCACCGCCCGCACGATCCAGCCGTAGCCACACCAGCACTCCGTCGTCGAACGTCGGCCATGGCTCCCATCCTGCGAAGGGGGCCCCGTTCAGTGCCAGACCGTGCCAGTGGCAGATCAGCGTTCCGCAGCGGACCGCACTGTCCTTCAGGGGGGCTCCCAAGTGTGGACAGGCGCCCGGTCCTGCGTGCAGTGACCCCTGCTCGTCGCGCCAGAGCACCACCTCCGTTCCTGCCACGGTCCGCCCGATGGGCCGGTCCGCGCGGACATCCCGACTGTCCGCGACGACGAACCAGTTCCCGGACGCCCGGTTCGTCGCGCGCCTCAACGCCTCGGCCATCGTCGAGGGCCGGGCCTGATCCCACGTCGCCCGTTGGTCGGCCCATGCGAGCGGGTTGCGCCGCAAGCGCAGAGGCATGCCTCGCCGTCCCCGTCGTCCCTGGTGGCTACTCACCCGCTTCACCCCTCGCCCTCTCGCGATGGTCCCCCGCCGCGCGGAGAGCGACAGGGGAGCCTGCCTCGATCCGTGTGTCGTTCACCGCTGGGAGTCCCCTGCGGACCCAGTGCCGCACCGTCCGCGCGGTGAGGGCCCTCGCGAGACCGGACAGGGCCACCGACGCCCTGCGCCGTCTGTCGACGACGGCCCTTCGGTGCACGACGGCGTAGCCCTCCGCCTCGATCACGTCCAGGATGTCCCGGTACAGCACGAAGGCCGTCCGGATGCAAGGTGAGGACGTGGGATCGAGCAGCGCGATTCCGGGTTCCGCTTCTCGGTAGACGCCACGCGTGACGTCCGCGGCAGCTCGCATGGCGGACGTGATGCGCGAGTCCCTGCTCCCGGTCAGCCGGCTCCACTGCAGGAGTTCCCGGTCCACACCGTGGGCGGCGAGCAGGTCGGACGGCAGGTAGATCCTTCCGCGGTCCAGGTCCTCTCCCACGTCCCTGAGGAAGTTGGTCAGCTGGAAGGCGATGCCCAGGGCGGCCGCATAGGGTTCGGCTTCCTCCCGGGGGCAGACGGTCCCCAGGACGGGGACCATCTGCAGCCCGATGACAGCTGCCGAACCGTACATGTAGGTGCTCAGCTCGTCGTACGTCGCGTACGAGCGCACCGAAAGATCGCAGCGCATCGAGGCCAGGAAGGCGCTGAAGCGTTCGGGCGGAATGCCGTAGCGGGCGCGGGTGTCCGCCGCGGCCGCCACCGCCGGTTCGCTGACCGCTTCCCCGCGGAGCGCCCTGTCCCACTGTGCTTCGAGGTCGGCGAGAGCCGCCGACCTCGAAGCTCGCGAGGAGCGTCGGTCCATGTCGTCGACGATGTCGTCGGCGTACCGGGCGAAGCCGTACAACGCGTGAACGGCGCTGCGCCGTTCCACGGAGAGGAGACGGGTGGCGAGAAAGTACGTCCTGCCGTGGCGCGCGTTGAGTCGTCGGCACCGGGTGTACGCGGCGCGCAGGAACGGGTCGGTCACTCCTGCGGCGTCGAGCTCCCGGGGTGTCAACGTGAGGTCCTTCCGGCGTGAGGGGAGGCGGACGACGGAGGCGTCCGCTCGACCCGCAGTCGGCTGCCCGCGCGCCGGACCTGCTGCCCGGCGATCCGCTGGGCAGCCAGCTTCCCGGAGATCAGTACGGGCGGAACACCTACACCCGGAGTGGTACCGCACCCGGCGAGGACGACGTTCTCGGTGCCGCGCACGAGGTTGCGAGGTCGGAACGGGCCGGTCTGGGTGAACGTATGGGACACAGAGAAGGGTGTGCCCGCGCCGTGTCCCTGAGCCGCCCAATGCGCGGGGGTCACCAGGCATTCCTCGTCGATGGACCGATCCAGTCCGTGCAGGCCCCTGCGCTCCAGCTCGGCGACCAGCGAGTCGCGGTACCTCGGCCCGAGCTCGCCCCAGTGAGCGGCACTGGGGCCGATGTCCGTGTTCGGGCAAGGAGCGAGGATGTAGTGGAGGTGCTTGCCGGGCGGCGCCAGCATGGCGTCCGTCGCGGTCGGGCGGGTGATGAGGAACGACGGATCGCTCATGAGCCTTCCCGTACGCGTGAGTTCACGGAAGGTCGTCGACCAGCCTTCGCCGAAGGAGAGCGTGTGGTGACCGAGCATCGGCCACGTGCGGTCGGTGCCCACGTGGAGGACCACCGCGCTGGGGGAGTGCCGCAGCCCGGCCGGGCGACGGGGTTCGCGCCCGAGGAGCCGGTGGGCCACGGGAAGATCAGGGGTGAGGACGACCGCGTCGCAGGGGATTCGTCCGCGATCGGTGATCACTGCCGTGATCCGTTCCCCTGAGCGCTCCAGTTCGTCGACACGTTCTCCGAAGCGAAGGCGTGCTCCCGCGCGTTCAGCCGCACCCGCCATGGCCGACGGCACCGTGTGCATGCCTCCCCGTGGGAAGAACACGCCCGCGACGGTGTCCATGTACGCGATCACCGCGTAGGCGGCCAGGGCGCGTGAGGGCGGCACTCCCGCGTAGAGCGACTGGAAGGAGAAGACCCGCTGAAGTCTCTCGTCGGAGAGGAAGCTGCTCACGGCGCGGTCGAGCCGGCCCAGGCCGCCGAGAGCAGCGAGTCGTGCCAGATCGGGATGGACAAGCTGAAAGGGTGAGTCGAAGTTGGCGTCGATGAAGCGTCGCTTCTGCACCTCGTACAGCTTGCTCAGCCACTGCCGCATCCTGGTGTAGCCCTGTGCTTCCGGCGCCCCCGCGAAGCGCTCCACCTCGGCAGCCATGACCTCGGCGTCGGTGTGCACGTCGATGCTGCTTCCGTCCCAGAACATCGCCCGGTAGGCCGGATGCAGGGGGATGAGCTCGACCCGGTCGCGCAGCGAGTCGCCCACTGCGGCGAACGCCTCATCGAGGATGTCCGGCATGGTCAGGACCGTCGGGCCGGTGTCCACCCGGTAGCCGTGGAGATCCAGTCGTCCTGCCCTGCCGCCCGGCTGTACCTCCCGTTCGACCACGGTGACAGCACGTCCCGCGCCCAGGAGGTGCAGCGCTGCCGCGAGGCCGGCGAAGCCGGCTCCGACCACCACCACGTGGTCCGTCCTGCCCGGCACCGTTCTCAACGGACACCTCCGATCGCAGATGCGGGGATCCCCGCGAACCGGTCGGCGAGAGGAGCGGCCGTGCGCGTGCTCGGTGCCGCATCCGTGAAGCCGCACGACTCCAGCAACAGTCGGCCGATGTGGCCGGTCGCACTGGAGGAGAGCGGCCCTGAGCTGAGAATCGCCATGCTCCGTGAGCACAGGCGCTCGATGCGCGCGGCGACGCGATCACGGGCTCCACTCGTGACGAGCAGATCGAGGACCCTCGCCACGTCGTCCTCTGCGGCGTCGAAGGACCCGACCACTTCGTCGAGCAGTCGTAGAGCCTCCTCGTCACCCTTCCGTATGCCGATGCTCCGGGCGACGGAGACCAGGTAGGTGGCCTTTCCCTCGCGTAGGTCCTCGCCGGCCGGTTTGCCTGTCACCGCGGGGTCACCGAAGGCCCCCAGCAGGTCGTCGTGGAGCTGGAACGCCATGCCCGCACACAGCCCGGCCCTGCGCAGCTCGCGCACCACATCGCGATCGGCGCCGGCGAGAATCGCCCCGAGCGTCAACGGGTGCGCAGCGGAGTACTGAGCCGTCTTGAGAACTGCCGCTCGCATCGCTCGTCCCGGGGACCGGGAACCAGTGGCTTGCGTATGAAGGTCCAGGTACTGGCCCGCGACCATCTCCGTACGCATCACACGCCACACCCTGCTGAGCTCCAGCGCATGGGGCGTCCTTGCGAGCGCCTCTACGAACGTGTCGTCCGCCCAGGCCAGCGCCAGGTCGCCGGCGAGAACCGCCGCGGCTCCCCCGAAGGTGCCGAACGGACGCCGGCGGTTCTGTGTTCCGTACTGTCGATCAACAGCAGCGTGCACCGAAGGACGCCCTCGCCGCAGTACCGATCCGTCCATCACATCGTCATGGATCAGGGCGCACGTCTGAATCAGTTCCAAAGCGGCCGCGGCCCGCAGAGTCGCCTCCGATTCTGGGGGGCCTCCGCCGCAGGCACGCATCGACCACCACAGCAATTGCGACCGCCGTCGCCTTCCTCCTGTGACGGTGAACGTCACCACGCGCTCGCCGATGTCCGAGGCGAACCTCCTGTGAGCGGCGCTCGACTCGTTCAAGCGGCGGCCGAGCAATTCATCGAGCACGGTGCTGACGGCCGCCGGGACGTCCCTGTCCACCAACAACGGATCCGAAGTGCGCATGGTGGTTTCCTTGCTGCCAGTTGTCGGGCAGAGCGGTTCTTCCTCCGATTCCGTACCGCCGATCCGCACGGATGCATCAGTTCTTCAGCTGTCCGGCGCAACGCTCCAGGGCCAGAGGCTGCGAGCGTCACCCCAATGGCGGGCGGCGTCTTCGACGTACCGCCCCGTCCCGCTACGGGAAACTGAGGGACGACGTCAAAGGAGTGTGCGGATGCCTCTGCTGCGCGACGCGGACCTCGCGAACGCATTCGACCACGCATCGCGAACCTACGATCGGATGACCTCCGCCAGTCCGGGTTACCACGCCCACTTGCGCCGCTCAGCGCGACGACTGGGCCTTCCCGCGGCAGGAGCGGGACTGTCCGTCCTGGATCTCGGGTGCGGAACAGGAGCCTCCACTGCGGCGCTGCTGCGTGCTGCCCCCTTGGCGGCCCTCACGGGGGTCGACGCCTCCGCCGGCATGCTCGCACAGGCGCAACTCAAGAATTGGCCTCCGCACGTGTCTTTCGTCCATGCGGCGGTGGAACGTATGCCCCAGGCGGAACAGCCCGGTTCGTACGATGCGGTCTTCGCCGCCTATCTGTTCCGCAATGTCTCGGACCCCGATCAGACCCTCGGCATCGTGCATCGGCTTCTCCGACCCGGCGGACGTCTCGCCATTCACGAGTACGCTCTCAGCGGCCGCGTCCTCCACAGATTCCTGTGGACGGCGGTCATGAGGGGTTTCGTGGGTCCTTGGGCCCGCCTCAACGGAGACAGCCCCCTCTATGCACACCTGCACCGGAGCGTCCTCGACTTCGACACGGCAACCGAATTCTCCGAAAGGATCCGCCGGGCGGGGTTCACGCGAGTCCGTTGTCTGCCGCAATCGGGTTGGCAGACGGGAATCACGCACACGTTCGTGGCGCAGCGGGAGTAGGAGCGAGCCGACCTGCCTCTGGGGTCACCGGATCCCGGCAGGAGACTCCATGGCGTCGAGCAGGCGGCCGGCAGTCCACTGCGGCCCGCGCTGACGCAGCGCCTCCGACCAGCGGGGCAGCCCCTCGGGGACGTGGTCGAGGAGATCGCGTACCGCGGCACCGGCGTCGTCCTCGGTCAGCGTCGCCGGGTTCAGACACGTGGCCAGCCGTGCGCGCTCGGCGTCGTGGGCGATGGAGAACTGGTCGCTGGAGAAAGGCAGAATCAGAGCCGGAGTCGCCGATGCCACGCACTCGGTGAAGGAGTTGTTGCCTCCGTGGTGCACCATGGCGTCGACCCGGCTCAGCAGCCATCGCTGAGGGACGATCCGCGCGACGTGCACCTTGGGTCCGGCGAACTGCGCCAGTCTGGGCGCCCCCTCGCCCGCGGCGACCACGACTGCCACGTCCGGACAGTGGGCGAGGATGCCCCGGATCAGCAACGCCAGTATGTCGTCGCGCGCGGACAGGAAGGTGCCGAGCGCGATCAGCACCACGCGGCCGGCGCGTGACGTGAGGCGACTGAGTACCCCCTCCCACTCGTCGCCGGGTCCCTTCTCCTCCGGGGGCACGCAATGGCCCCCGTGCAAGAAGCGCGCACCGGACGGCCGGTGTTTCGGCAACCAGGAGAACGGGGGGTAGTTGAAGACGACGGCACGCCTCGATGCCAGGGCGAACGCGCGGCCGGGTGCCGGAACCCGGGGTTCGTGCCCGCGGGCGACCGCGGCGAACCGCTCGGTGAAGGCGACATCGTCGCGCTGGGCGGCCCGCCTCAGCGCGGCCAGCTCCCGCGCCGCGGGACGGATGGCCCGGGGCCAGGCGTAGGGGACACCGAACAAGGCCTCCGGGCCGTGCGGCAGGTACGTGGGATGCCCTGGACAGAACGTGGCGAAGGGGAGCCCGAGGCAATGCAGGGCGAGCGTCACCGAGTAGCTGAGCTGGTCGACCACGAACCAGTCGGGAGCCAGCCGCTCCTGGAGGGCCCGGACCTCGGCGAGGACCTGCTCCGGGGCGGCGAGCATGTCCTCGCCACGGTGCCGGGACTGCGTGAGCAGCGCGGCGATCGCCCCCTTACGCGTGGAGCCGATGAACTCTTCGAGCCGCTCCGACTCCCTTACGCCCTGTCGTGTACTCCGGGCCACACCGGTGTTCGCGTTGCGCGTCACGGTCAACGGGGCGAACCTCGCGCCGGCCTCCTCGGCCAGCCTCGCGAAGGGAGGCGCGCACGCGAAAGTGACGTCGGAGCCTGCCTTGGCCAGAGCGCCGGCCAGCACCGACAACGGCTGGGCATGCGACTGGAAGGGGGGACTGATCACCACGATGTGTGGCATTCCGACCTCCTTCGGCAGGAAGGGTACGTCCACTGCTTCGTCTCGGAACGGCGCAGCGGATGCGCCTCCGTGCCCCTCGGTTCGCTCCGCACTGATCCGACAAGGGCAGTGCGCACCACTCAATCGGGACCGCTCCCATGTTTCATGACTGACCGGACGGATCCGCCGCTCGGAAGCGCTGGAACGGAGACGCTGCGCAGGGGTGCATCCACGTCGGGATGAGACGAGGAAGGCCTGCTGGTCGGATGTATCCCACCAGGAGTCGACATGGAGATCTCTGTCCCGGGCCTGGCACCGCCTGATCGTCACGGCTTCACCGCCGGAGACGGGAAACGTGACGTGTTCACAGAGGCACGGCGGGCCTTCTGGAGCCGGTCCGAAAGTGCGACTGAGTCCTCGCACCCGGCACACCTGCCGTCACCCTCCGGCAGCCTCCTGTCTCACCTGGTCGAAGAGGAGTACGGATCGGGTGCTGGTGAGAGGCGCCACGGGCGGCACGCCCTGGCCACCGATCAGGATGTCGTCGTCGCCCGCCTGCGTAACCGGGTTCGAAGGGGACGGATGCCCTGCCCGGAAGAGTGCGTACGGCTCGTGACCGGGGGAGACGGGGCGCGTGGAGCAGTCTTCGAGGCATGGCCCGAGGTCGTGCGCCTCCATGGAGGAGCCCGAGCCGCGAGATCGCTGCGCTCCGGCCTCCGTACCGCTCAAGCGCCCGAGACGACGGCCATGCTGCTCCACCTCGCGGCTGCGGTCGGCCTCCGGCCCCTCCCGGGAGACGGCGTCCTCCGGCTTGCCCGTGAGGGCTCTCGGAGCGTGCGGCACGCGGCATGGCTGCTGCTCGCCCGGTACGGGCGCCGATGGGGGAACCGGCTCCGGATGATACAGCCCGCAGACACCTACGAGCGCCTCCTGTTGGAAACCCTGCGTCACACGCCGCTCGCGGCAGCTCGGCGTTCGCTCCCCGCTTCGGGGCTGGTCGTCGCACAGTCCATGCTGCTGGGGCGGTTCGACCGGCCGGGCGAGGGCCTGAGCGGCGGCCTCAGTGTCCTCCTCGACTCCGTCGGAGAGGCCCTCGCCTCGACCGTCGGCGTCGCAGGCGTTCTCACCGTGGTCACCGCCTGTCGCCCCGACCTCGAAGACGATCGTGTGCTGTTGCGCCGGCGGAGCACGGGGCACTGGATTCTGCGGCTTCCCGTGGACAGTGATCGCCCGGTCGGTCCACAGGACGTCGGGGAACACCGTGAAGCCCTGGCCTGGTGGGCCACCACGCTGATGTCCGCGCTCGGACGGCGACTCGACGTCCTCCATGTGCGCTACGCCGACGACGGTTCGCTGGCTCTCGCCGAGGCGGCCCGAAGAGTCGGCGCCGGACTCGTCTTCACCGCGACCCCGGATCCTCATCGCCAGATGAGCGAGCGCCTCGACCACCCCGATGCGGATCCCGACCAGGTGCGCCTGGACCTGCACCGTGTGTACCTCGCCGACCGCCTGGCAGACCGAGCCGACCGGGTGGTGGGAATCGCGGGGCGCGGCGGAACGGCGGAACTGGTCCGACATTTCCCGCAGCTCTCCCGTAGGTACGGGACAGGGCGGCTGAGCGCCCCGCCGGAAGGCGTGGCGCCCTACGAGCCGCCGCCCGACGCGGCGAAGCGATGCCGGCTCCTCATCGACAGGATCGGTGGCGCGGCCGGACCTGCCGAGGAGTCCAGGCGAACGGTGCTGTTGAGCGTCGGCCGTCTGCACCCGGTCAAGCAGCAGGACGTTCTGGTACGGGCGTGGATCGAGTCGGGATGCCACCGCGAATCGGTTCTGGTCCTCGTCGGCGGAAGCACACGTGGGCCTGACCCCCAGGAGTCCTTGATACGCGACCGGATCCGGGCGGCGACCCTCGGCAACCCGGAAGCCCGGGAACGCCTGCTCCTTCTTCCCGCGCTCTCCAACGCCGACGTACGGACACTGGAACGCGTGCTCGCCGACTCCGGTCACCGGCTCCGGGCGCGATACGTCTGTCCGAGCGCGAAGGAGGAGTTCGGCCTCGCGGTCCTGGAGGCCATGGAAGCGGGGATGGTCGTGGCCGGGCCTGAGCGCGGCGGCGTACCGCACTACCTGGACGACGGAGTCAACGGTCTGCTCCTGGACACCTCGACCTCGTACGCGTTGGGCCAGGGACTGCGGCGCCTGCTGGCCCTGGACGACGAGACCGCCGAGACCATGGCCCGGCGAGCACAGCACCTCGTTCGCAGCAGGTACTCGGCGGCCGCCATGGCGCAGGCCCTCGCGGGCCACTACGCCGACGTGGCCTCGCGAGGCCGAAGAGAAGCGCCATGAAAGTGGCCGGCCGGACGCCCGACCCGTGATCGAGCCGTCGGCACGACACGGACGGCAGCCAGCTCCCTCGTGGGCCGCCCGACAGGGCGTGAACATGCTGCGTGCCCCTGGACGGCCGCCAGGGGCACGGTGCGACGTGGGACGCGCGGACTGTCAGTTGACGCTGACGAAGCCTTCCGGCACCTCCTCCCGTTCGTAGTTCGCCAGCGCCAACCCCAAGGCGAAGAAGGTGGGCGCCCATTCACCGACGAAGATGCCCCACCGGTCTGCCCTTTCCAGATTCTCGCTTCGTCGCGAGGTGATCCACGAAGCAAGGGACAGGCCGATCGAGCCGACGGCCGCAAGGTAGGCGTGCTCGCTGCTCACTCCCGCGTCATGCAGCTTCTTGACAATCATCTTCTCTCTCGCTTCCGTTGAACCGACAGCGACTCGGTGACCGCACTTCGGGGTCGGCAGGCCCGTCCGCTGTGAGGTGAAGTGGGTTCTTTCTCCTCGTGCTTCGCATTGTCGGTGTTTTCGGATGCATCGCCCTTATGTGGAACGAGCTGCCTCGCAGCGGTCCGTCCGTCGTGCGGTGGCCGCTCGGGTGCCTTCGCGGTCGTCAGGGTTCTCCCCTCCTTCATGGCCGCGGGCTGCCCTCCGGAGCGGCTGGGGACGTGGCACCGACCTCCGTCCCCCGCCAGCGCGTCGCGGAACAGCCAGGTGGGAACGGAGGGAAGAGATGACCGGCCAGGTCGATCCGCCAGAGGTGCCCCCCGGCGCAGTCGCACTCGTAGAGGCCTGCCCTCGGGGTGTACGCGCCGGGCTCATGTGTCTCGACGAAGCTCATGGGATCTCCTTGTCGGCGTGCGGGACCATTGCGTCAGGACTGCGCTGACTCCGCGCCCTCTGGATGCAGCAGCCACCCGTATGGCCCTGCGCCGTCGTCATCGGATTCCCGGCACGGGGATGAGCGGCGGCGCGTCGTCGACCTGCACGTGCATCCAGCGTCGGCCCGAAGTCCGAATCCGCTCATGAAGACGGCGAATGCCATCGCGAGAGGTCTCGCCGTCCCTGGCGGAGGGGGCCGACGAACGGAGCACACCATGCACACGGATCTTCTCGGGACGCCGGTACTTGCGGCGGGTGTCTGGCAATCAGGTCTCGCCCAGGTGCTGGGCGGGCTCGTCGTCGTCGCGGTTCTCATCGGAGCATTCGCGTGGGGCATCCGGGTCATGAACAGGGAACCTTCACCGCCGGACCCCGAGTCCCAGCCGCACCGCCCCGACACGGGCCGACTGCCCGGTGAGGTCTCTGAGTACCGCAAGCCGTCCGAAGTGCCGATGACGGACAACGAGCACCGGCTCATGCCGTACAACCTGAACAGTTCCGGAGAGGTCGACACCGAGCCGCCGAGCGAGGAGAAGCGCAAGTGGCGTGGCATCTCCAGCGGGGGCTTCGGCAGCGGTGGTACGGGTCATGGGGACTGATCCAAGAAGAGCGGCCATGAGAGTGCACGACCGCGTGTGAGCGCCTCAGGCAGGGGGTTCCATGCATCGGCGAAGGGCGTGCAAGGCGCGCCTGATGTGGCTCTTGACCGTGCCGAGTGGGAGTCCGGTCTCCTCTGAGATCTGCGCCTGGGTCATGTCACCGTAGATCGCCATTCCGACCAGGCGTCGTTGGACGGGGGAGAGGAGGCCGAGCTTCTGCAGGACGAGAACTCTGTTCAGAGCCTGCTCGCACTCGTCCTTGCTGTAGTCGCGGACTACTTGCGCGTGCTGACCCGTCAGTGCCCGCTCGAGGTCCGTCCTCCGTGTCCGTGCCGTACGCGTGTCCAGGATGACGTGACGTGCGATGCCGACGAGCCAGCCGCCGATGACGCCGCGCTCTGGCCGGTATCCGGCACGGCCACGCCAGGCGGCGATGAACACTTGCTGGGTGACGTCCTCCGCGTCCTGGGCGTTGCCGAGAGCACGGCGAGCGAGCGAGTACACCAGAGCGGAGTGCTGCTCGTACAAAGCAGCCAACGCGGCCGGATCGCCGTTCGCGAACCGCTGCGCGAGCTCGGCTTCCGACTCGTCGAGCGTCGTCGAGTGTCCAGCCGGACGGGCTGTCCGGGTGGGGGCCGCGTGCAGCGCCTTCTGGCCGCCTTGAGCAGGCGACGTGGGTCGAGCGGAGATCATGGCTTGCTCCTGGGCACGAGGATGCACCGTCCCTCACACCGTCCGCCGAATCAATGCACCCCGGCAAGACGCATTGATGCTGCGTCGAAATGGGGGGGGGAGCGAAACCTGCATCCCGGCCGCGGGAGCGCGGCGAGGCCGGTGACCGTGTCCGTCAGCGGTCTGCCCCCGACTCGGGGCTCCTACGAGGTGTGGCTCATCGGCGTTCCGAATCCGGCAGGGGATCGCCGTAGATGCGGGAAATGGAGTCGAGCGCCTCCCGCAGGCCCCGGGGGCGCAACATGCCGGAGTCGGGCGTCCGGCCCGCCCAGCCGGGGCCGGCCAGCAGCACAAGCGGCGCCGTCCGGGCACCGCGCAGGCCGAACGTCATGCCCGCTACATGGCGTGCCAGTGCGTGGCTCGCCGTCGAACGCGCTTGAGACCACAGCACGACGGCGGGAGGACCACACCTGCGCACTGCGGCATCCAGGGCCTCCGCCGGGACGGCGCCGCCGAACATCAGGGTCGCGATGCGCCGCTCGGAGAGACCCGCGGCAAGTGCCTCGAGCGGCAGCGTATGCGGCTCTGACGGCACGCAGGCAAGCAGCACCGGAGCCGTCTGCTTCCCCACGGAAGCGATGGCGGCGCGGCGAAGGGCGGTCGAGACCTGCCAGGACAGCAGATGCTCGACCTCGACGTAACGGTCGTCCGACGACTCCCATTTGCGGCCGACGGCGTGCAGCGTGGGCACCATCACCTCTTCCCAGGCAGTCACGAGGCCGTAGTCGGAGATCACCTGCGCCAGAAGGGTCTCCATCGCCGGGGCGTCCAACCGCACTGCCGCCCGCGCCAGACCGCGGCACTCCTGCCGCACATCACCCAGGGGCAGCCCACCTCCCCCGGCCCGCTTGGGGCCCGGGGACGGATCGGAGTCGGACGAGGCCGGAGCAGCGCTTTCCCTGCCGATGCCGGCCGCATCCCTTCGGTCGCTCCGGGCAGCCCTCGCGGCTTCCGCAGGGGGGATGCCCGACGCGGTGAGACGGCACATCTCCTCGAGCATCGCGACATCGGAGGGGGACCAGCGCCGGTGTTTGCCGTCGGCGCGGATCGCCGGCCCGATCCCGTAGCGGTGCTCCCAGGAACGAACGGTGGTCGGCGACACGCCCAGCCGTTGGGCCAGGGCCCCTGTGGTGATTCCCAGACTCGTGTCGGGCATGCGATCAACCTTACGGTGCAGAAACGCTGCGCAACCCAGAACGCTGCGCAGACCGGAGTCCGCCCGGTCGGCGCCGGAGGCGCCGCCGACGTGTGCCGACTACTCCCGCGGGGGCACAGGTGACGTCTCCGTACTGGCTCCGAGCTGGTACGGCCGAAGCCGATGCGCCCAGTCGGTGCGGGGAACATCGAAGGGCCTTCGGTACGCGGACATCTCGCCCGGCAGACGGTCGGTGGGGGGTCGCAGCGGATGCGAGGCGGGGTCCGGCGGCGGGGTCTCCTCGTCGCGGACCTTGGTCCCGAGGACGAACGCGCCGATCAGCACGGCGACGACGATCACTCCGATCAGAACGAGCACTGTGGCCTCCCGTGAAGCGATGGATGTATGCGATGTTTCGGTCGTCGGCACGCGTGCGGATGCGCGAGAGGTGAAAGCACTGCCCAGAGGAGGACGAAGGAGGGCGTTCGGCCCCTCGGCACCCGCGCCCTGACACCCTCGGCATCAGCAAGTCCCCCACCGCGCAGTCCGGCCTGGCCACCCTCCGCCATCGGCGCAGCGCCGACCTCGTCGGGCGAGAATCACCGGGGAGCGTCGCCGCGCAGCAGCAGGGCGGCCAGGGCCAGGGCGTTGCCGCGGGGGGAGGCGATGTCGAGGCCGGTGAGCTCGGTGATCCTTGCCAGCCGGTTGTCCACGGTGTTGGGGTGCAGCCCGAGCCGGTGCGCGGTGCCGCGGCGGTCGTGCCGGAGCTCGATGTGCACGCGCAGGGTCTCGATGAGTTCGGGCCGGTCGCCGAGGGGATCGAGGAGCGCGGCGATGCGGTCGCTGCTCTCGTCGTGGCGGGAGAGGTGGTACTCCAGCAGGACGTCGTCCATGCGGTGCACGCCGGCGGGTCGGCCGCAGGCGCGGGCGACCCGGACGATGTCGGTGGCGGTGCGGGCGGCGGTCGGCACGTCCTGGGGGGTGGCGGCGGTGACCGCGGTCACGCGGACATCGTCTCCGCAGACCTGCCGGAGCCGGGCGGTCAGCTCTTCGCAGGCACGGACGCCGTCGGTGTCGTCCGGCCGCCGAGGGGCGATCACGTGTCCGCCGTCGGCGCCGAGCAGGCAAGCGGCCCCCGTGTCGAAGGTGCGGTCCAGGACGGTCTGGACGCGGCGCGTCCGGCGGCGCTCCGCCACGGCCGAGGCATCGGCATCCCGCTCGCACGGCACATACAGGTGGACGACGAGGGTGGGGCCTTCGAGTCCCAGCTCCTCGAAGGCCCGCGTGGGCGGCAGGGAGCCGTCCAGCAGCCCCCGTACGAGGGACCGGTGGTGTTCGCGCCGCTCGGCGAACAGCGCGGCCTGCTCGTCGAGGTAGGTCTCGGCGACGGTTCCGATGACGGCCTCGTGGCTGCGGAGGAGGAGGTCGACGAGTTCCATGAGCGCGCCTTCCTCGCCGGCGGCGGTCTCGTCCCGAAGGGCCTGCCAGAGGACGTGAACGGCCGTGGAGTGGCTGCGCAGCAGGGTGTGCAGGGGCATCCCCTCGTCGGCGCGCTGGGCGGCGCGTTCCCGGAAGAGTCGGTAGTCCCCGGCGTCGTCCCGCCCGTCGCGTACGCGGTGCAGGAAGAGACGCAGCCCGTGCCGGACCGTCGCGGCGACCTCCACGTCCTTCACATCGGTGGGGAGCTCGCTGTATCCGGGCAGCCGCTCGAACGATTCACGGGCCATGCGGCGGGCGAGCTCGTTGACGTGGCTCTCGCACCGGGCGGCGAGCGCCCGGGCCGCGGGCGACAGGGCGGGACGCCCGTCGTCGGGTGCGGACGGCGGGGTCCTGGGCACCGGTGCTCCTCCCGAGGAGATGTGACGGATCACAACGCGGGGCGTCAACGACTGTGAAGGCTGCGGATATCCCTCCGACAGGCTCCGACGCAGACTCTACAGACATCAGACGGCCACACGAGGGGCGCGGGACGCCGCCCCCCGGGGCGACGCACGAGGAGCCGGACGCTATGACGGAACACAATGTCAGCGGTTACATGGAGTACGCGGAAGGGGTCTGGTCCGGGAAGCAGTCGTTGCTGGCCCACTTCACGGGGGAGTTCGCAGGCGGCGGACTCGTGCGGGTCGCCGAGCGGACCGGCTTCTTCCCGGCCTTCGCGAACGTGGCGGTGTTCGACACCGGCGACGGCCTGATGCTGGTCGACTCGGGAGACTTCCGCACGGCGTCCCAGCTGCACGACGCGGTGCGCGGTCGGACCCAGGCCCCCGTGAGTACGGTGGTGTACACCCACGGTCACGTGGACCACGTCTTCGGCGTGGGCCCCTTCGACCGGGAGGCCGCCGACGCCGGCACGGCGCTCCCGGAGGTCGTCGCGCACGAGGCGGTGGCGGCACGCTTCGACCGCTACCGCGAGACCGCCGGCTACAACACCTGGATCAACCGGCGCCAGTTCGGCGTGCCCTCCCTGAACTGGCCGACGGAGTACCGCTACCCGGACACCACCTACCGCGACCGGCTGACTCTGCGCAGGGGAGAGCTGACCTTCGAGCTGGTGCACGCCCGGGGCGAGACGGACGACCACACCTACGTGTGGATCCCGGAGCTGAAGACCCTGTGCGCCGGCGACCTGTTCATCTGGAACTCGCCCAACGCCGGCAACCCGCAGAAGGTGCAGCGCTATCCGGTGGAGTGGGCGCGGGCACTGCGCGCCATGCAGGACCTCGGCGCCGAGGTCCTGCTCCCCGGACATGGCGTGCCGATCGTCGGCGCCGGCCGCATTCGTCAGGCGCTCGGCGACACGGCGGAGCTGCTCGAGTCCTTGTGCACCCAGACCCGGGAGCTGATGAACGCAGGCGCCCGCCTCGACGAGGTGCTGCACGGCGTGAAGGTCCCGCCCGGCCTGCTGGAGAAGCCGTACCTGCACCCCGCGTACGACGAGCCTGAGTTCGTCGTCAGGAACCTGTGGCGGCTGTGGGGCGGCTGGTACGACCAGAACCCCGCGAACCTCAAGCCTGCCCCCGAAGCCGCGCTGGCCGCCGAACTCGCCGAGGCCGCCGGCGGCGCGCGCGCACTGGCGGACCGGGCGGGGCGACTGCTCGCCCGTGGCGAGCTGCGTCTGGCGACGCACCTGGCCGAGACCGCCGCGCTGGCCGCACCCACCGATCCCGACGTGGCCCGGATCCGGGCCGAGGTCTTCACCCGTCGGGCAGCGGCGGAGACCTCGACGATGGCGCGCGGCGTCTTCAACTGGGCCGCAGCGGAGGCCGCCGCCGTGGCGGAGGGTACGGACGTGGCCACCGAGCTGACACGCAGCGAGGAAGGGCGGCGACGGGCCGCGGGAGTCATCAGCGTGGGGGTCGTCGACGACGACAGCTGCGGTTGCGGCGCTGCCATGGACGACATCGCAGAGCAAGGGGTGTGACCGTGGACGCGGTGACGATGCGGGGCTCCAGTCCGACGGCCCCGACGGCAGGTGGCCGGCAGGCGTGGACCACTACCTGGCTCCTGCTGGTCTTCATGTTGGTGAACTTCGCCGACAAGGCGGTCCTGGGGCTGGCCGGGCCGGAGATCATGGAGGAGTTCGGACTCAGCCGTCAGGAGTTCGGCATGGCCCAGGCCGCGTTCTTCAGCCTCTTCTCGCTCTCCGCGCTGGGCGTCTCGTTCCTGACCCGCAAGGTGCGCACGTCGGTGCTGCTCCTGGCGATGGGCCTGCTGTGGGCGGCCGCCCAGCTGCCGATGCTCTGGGGGGCGGCGGGCTTCGCGACGCTGATCGCCACCAGGGTGTTGCTCGGCTTCGCCGAAGGGCCCGCGGCCCCGGTCGCGGTCCACCACGTGCACGGCTGGTTCGAACAGCGTGAGCGCACCCTGCCGACGGCCATCCTCATGGTGGGCGCGGCGGCGGGGGTGGCGGTGGCGGCCCCCACCCTGGGTGCGGTGATCTCCCACTTCGGCTGGCGCTGGGCGTTCGGGGCGGCCGGGCTCGCGGGCCTGCTGTGGGTGGCGGTGTGGAGGGCCAAGGGCACGGAGGGGCCGTCGGCCCCGCCGGTGGGCCGTGACGCTCGTTCCATGGAGGGGATCTCGGGGGCCGCGGACGTACCGCTGCGCGCCGTCTTCCTCTCCGGCACTTTCCTCACGGCGGCACTGGGCGCGTTCGCCGCCTACTGGGTGATGAGTGCCAAACTCACCTGGCTGCCGGACTATCTCCAGACCGTGGTGGGCTGGGACCTCGATCAGGCCGCCGCCGCGGTCGGCGGGGGAGCCGTGGCCAACGGCGCGGTCCTCCTGGCGCACGGGTTGCTGGCACGCCGGGCAGTCCTGCGTGGTACGGGCGGAAGGCTGCCGGCCGGTGCAGGCGCTGGTCTGCTGCTGGTGGCCTCGGCGGGCGCGGTGACCGTGTTCGCCACCGTCGACACGCTGTGGATCAAGGTCCCGATGATGTTCGGCCCGATGGCGGTCGCCCTGGTCATGATCACCGCCGCGCAGACGGCCATCGCCCGCATCACGCCGCCCTCGCAGCGCGGCGTCGTCCTCGGCGCCCTGGTGGCGGTCTTCGCCCTCGGCGGCATCGTCTCGCCCCTGGTCCTCGGCCGGATCGTGGACAGCGCCGCGACGGCCACGGCCGGCTACGAGAACGGCTGGCTCGTGACGGCGGCCCTGTTGCTGGTCACCGGCCTCCTGTCGGCCTTCTTCATGCGTCCTGAACGGGACGCCGAGCGGCTCGGCGTCCCGGAGTCACCGGGCGCGGCGGCCCCCGCCGTCCACTGAGGCGTGCGCCCCGCCGGCTCGGCGCAGACCGCGGCGGGGCACGGGGGGAGCTCCGGATGCGCCCCGGAGACGAGTGTGGAAGTTTATGGCAAAACGTCATAAACGGGTGAGGAGATCGGTGTGCCGGAGTTGACCGTCGAGGAGGCGCGCAGCGCCGCGGCCGAGGGCTGGATCTGGGGATACGCGCTTCTGCAGAACTACCGGACGATGTATCCGCAGGCGGTCGATTCCGATGATCCCCGGTACGTGGGCGGGTTCGGGCGCTTCCGCCACTACTCGGAGCCGTTCACCCCGGCCAACACGGATGTCGTGACCCCGAACAACGACACCCCGTACTCCTGGGCGTGGCTGGACCTGAGGGCGGAGCCCTACGTGGTCTCGGTTCCGGCCGTGGACCGGTACTACGTCCTGCCGCTGCACGACCTGGACACCTCGTACGTCGGCTTCGTCGGCACCCGTACGACCGGCTCGGAGGCGGGCGACTACCTGGTCGCCGGGCCCGGCTGGGACGGCGTGGCCCCCGAGGGCGTCGCGGGCGTGCTGCGCGCCGAGACCTCCCTGGTCGGGATCCTGGGCCGTACGTATCTGGCCGGCCCCGACGACGTACCGGCCCTGCGGGGCATCCAGGAGCGGTACCGGCTGCGCCCCCTGTCGGAGTTCGCCGGTGCCGAAGCGCCGCCGCCGGCCGACGAGCCGGTGTGGCCCGTCTGGCGGGAGGAGGACCTCGGCACCGTCGAGTTCTTCACCCTGCTGGACTTCCTGCTCCAGTTCTTCCCCGTCCTCGGGGCCGAGCGGGAACTGCGTGACCGGCTGGCCGCGTTCGGCGTGCGGGGCGGCGGGGAGTTCGAGCCCGCCGCGCTGAAGCCGGAGATCCGCGCCGCGATCCAGCAGGGCATCGAGGACGCCCGCGCCCGCCTGGAGGAGGCGAAGAAGGACGCGGCCGACTCCACCCACTGGTTCGGCACCCGCGCCGAACACGGCACCGACTACCTGACCCGCGCGGTCGGCGTCGACAAGGGCCTCTACGGGCTGCCGGCGGCGGAGGCCTGGTACGCGGGCTGGGCCCGGGACGACCAGGGCAACCGGCCGCCGAACGCCTCCACGCACGACCACGTCATCCGCTTCGCCCCCGGGAAGCTGCCGCCGGCCCGCTCCTTCTGGTCGGCGACGATGTACCGGCTGCCCGAGCGGCTCCTCGTCGCCAACGAGATCGACCGCTTCTCGATCGGCGACCGGACCCCGGGGCTCGTGTACGACGACGACGGCGGCCTGACCCTGTACGTGAGCAAGGACCGCCCGGCCGAACCGAAGCAGGCGGCGAACTGGCTGCCCGCGCCCGACGGCCCCTTCACCATCGCCATCCGCGTGTACGGCCCCGACGCCTCCGTCCTCGACGGCTCCTGGACCCTGCCCGCCCTGAGCGTCGAAGCCTGAGAGAGGACCCCGTCGTGCCCCACCCGACCGACAGCCTGGCCGACTTGGCCGCGGACGCGTACGTCTACGGCTACCCCCTCGTCTTCGACGTATCGATGATCTCCGCCTTCACGCACAAGGGCTTCGGCTCGCTGCCTCCCACCCCCTTCAACCGGTTCGGCCACTCCACGAAACTGGCCACCCCGGACGCCCACTTCGTCTCCGTCAACAACGACACCGTCTACTCGATCGCCCAGGTCGACCTCTCCGGCGGCCCGGTCCTCCTCCACGCCCCGGACACCGCCGGCGCCTACTACGTCCTCCAGTTCGTGGACGTGTGGAGCAACAACTTCGCGTACCTCGGGAAGCGCGCCACCGGGACGGAGGAAGGCGACTGGCTCCTCACTCCGCCTGGTTGGTCCGGCACCGCTCCCGACGGGGTGCGCGGGGTGATCGAGGCCCCGACCACGGTGATCTCCATCGTCGGCCGCAACGCCTGTGACGGCCCCGAGGACATGCCCCGCGTGCGCGCCCTCCAGCAACAGCTCACGCTCACCCCGCTCGGCAAGGCGACCCACCGGACCGGCCTGCCGGCGCCCGATCCCGACGTGCCCGAAGAGCTGCGCTTCTACGAGCAGCTGCGTGTGTGGATGGCGGACTTCCCGCCCGCCGGCCCCGATCAGGACCACCAGGAACGCTTCCAGCCGCTGGGGCTCCTCGAAGAGGGACCCTCGCCGTACGTGAATGCCGAACCCGCCCTCGTCAAGGCCCTCACCGAGGGACTCGCGACCGGCAGGACGCGCGTCGAGGCAGCGGCGAATCCGCCCGCCGAAGGGGACCGTCCGCCGGGGGCCTGGGTGATGAACCCGCACCTGTTCGACTACAACCTCGACCACTTCGGCGTCGGAACGCTGGACACCCCGCAGTGGCGGATCGCCGACCGGGAGGCGTCCTACCTCGTCCGGGCCGGCGCGGCGCGCTCCGCGCTGTGGGGCAACCACGGCTACGAAGCGGTGTACGCGCACACCTTCACCGACGCCGACGGCAAGCAGCTGAACGGAAGCCGGTCCTACACCCTGCGCTTCGAACAGCCTCCGCCCGTCGAGTCGTTCTGGTCGGTGACCATGTACGACACCCCCGACTACTACCTCGTCGACAACCCGGCCGGCCGCTACTCGCTCGGCGACCGCACCCCCGGCCTCGTGTACGACGAGGACGGCTCCCTCACTGTCTTCATCCAGCGCGAGCGCCCCGAGGACCCGGCCGAGGCGGCGAACTGGCTGCCCGCCCCCGCCGGCGACTTCCGCCCCATGATCCGCCTCTACACGCCCGGCCCGTCCGTCCTCGACGGCACCTACGGGATTCCGTCCCTCACCGCGAGGAAGTGAGGTAGCGATGGGAGACGCCATCGGAGGGATGCTCGCCTCCGCGGTGGGCATCGCCATCAGCCCCCTGCCGCTGATCGCCGTGATCCTCATGCTGGCCACCCCGAAGGGCCGGGGCAACGGCCTCGCCTTCACGGCGGGCTGGGTGGTCTCGCTCGCGGCGCTCGTCACCGTGGTCGTCCTCGCAGGCTCCGGCGGCGACGCGTCGGGCGGCGACGACGGACCGGCCTCCTGGACGCTGTGGCTGAAACTGGGCCTCGGCGTGCTGTTCCTGCTCATGGGCGTCAAGCAGTGGAAGGACCGGCCCCGGGAGGGCCGAGCGGCCGATCCGCCGGGCTGGATGAAGGCGATCGACAGCTTCACCCCGGCCAAGTCGGCCGGACTCGCCGCCGCGCTTGCCGTCGCCAATCCCAAGAACCTGGTCCTGGCGGTCGGCGGCGCCGTCTCCATCGCCGCCAGCACTGCCTCGGCCGGTGGCAAGACGGTCGCCGCCGTCCTGATGGTGCTGATCGCCTCCCTGTGCACCCTGCTGCCGCTCGGCGTCTATCTCCTGGGCGGCGAGAAGTCGGTGAAGGTGCTCGGCGAGTGGAAGGAATGGATGGCCGCCCACAACGCCGCCATCATGACCACGGTCCTGATCGTCCTCGGCGCCAAGTACATCGGCGACGCGGTGAGCGGTCTGGCGGGCTGAAGGTGCGCGTTCCCGTCCGCCGACTCCGGCGCCGCCTCGGCCGCCCGCAGCCCGCGGACGTGGGTTCCGGGCTGGTGACGGGACTCTTCTCGATCCCGGAAGGCATGGCGTACGCGGCGATCGCCGGCTTCAACCCGGTCGCGGGACTCTACGCGGGCGTGGTTCCGGCGATCGTGGGCTCGCTGACCTCCCGTACCGTCCTCATGGTCACGACCCTGACGAGCGCACTCGCGCTGACCTCGCAGAGCGTCCTCTCGGACGCCGGCCTCGACCCGAAGGACGCCGGGAACGTCGCCACCCTGACCCTCATGGCGGGCATGGTGATGCTGCTGATGGGCGTGCTGAGGCTGGGCGTGGTCATGAGCTTCGTCTCCCACGCCGTCATGACCGGCTTCTCCACCGGCATCGCGCTCCAGATCATCACCGGTGTCCTGAAGGACGCCACCGG
The DNA here is from genome assembly GCF_044752725.1 of Streptomyces sp. NPDC088707. NCBI lineage: Bacteria > Bacillati > Actinomycetota > Actinomycetes > Kitasatosporales > Streptomycetaceae > Streptomyces > Streptomyces sp. NPDC088707. The sequence goes on from NZ_JBIVLV010000004.1 coordinate 37,532, forward strand.
CTACAAGCCCCAGGGCCACAACCGTCTCCACCAGCTCGTGGACTGGCTCGCCCACATAGGCGCCTGGCAGCTCGCCGCGACCCTCGTGGCCGCCGCCACGATCGCCGTATGGGCGCTGACCCGGCTCGTACGGCGCCTGGAACCGGTCGCCCTGCTCGTGGCCATGGTCGTCGCGTCCGCGGCCGTCGCCGTGCTCGGCACCGACGTCGAGCTCGTCGGCGGGATCGCCCACATCCCCGCCGCACTGCCGGGCTTCTCCGCACCCGACCTGTCCGCGGTGCCCGCGCTCCTCGGCGGCGCGGTCGCGGTCGCGCTCGTCGGCCTCGCGCAGGCGGCGAGCATCGGGCCGTCCGTGCCCAACCCCGACGGCTCCAAGTCCTCCGTGAACGGCGACTTCACCGCCCAGGGCCTCGCCAACCTCGCCGGCGGACTCTTCCAGTCGCTGCCCTCCGGCGGCTCCCTGTCCCGTACGGGCGTCGCCGTCTCGGCCGGTGCGCGCACCCGCTGGGCAGGCGTCCTCTCCGGCGTGCTGCTCGCGCTGATCGTCCTCGTCTGCGCCCCGCTCGCCGAGCACATCCCCATGCCGGTGATCGGCGGCCTGATCCTGGTCGTCGGCGGCGAGCTGATCTGGGGCAAGCGCCACGACATCCTCCTCGTCCTGCGCACGTCCCCGCTGTCGTCCGCCGCGATGGTGCTGACCTTCCTCGCCACCACCCAGCTCCCCCTCCAGCAGGCGATCGTCATCGGCGCCGTCCTGTCCCTGCTGCTGTACTGCGTCCAGGCCGCCCGCCGCTCCCGCCTCGTCGCCCTCACCGCCGACGACACCGGGCACTGGCACCCCGGCGACGTCCCCCAGGCCCTGCCGCCCGGCGAGGTCACCGTCCTCTACTACGACGGCGTCGGCCTCTTCGCCGAACTGCCCCGCATCGAGACGATGCTCCCGCGCACCGACCACGCCCGGAACGCGGTCCTGATCCTCGTCATGCGCGGTGTCCCCGACGTCCCCTCCTCCTCCATGGCCAAGGTCCTGCGCCGCCACGCGCACGACCTCGACCGACAGGGCGGCAGGCTGATCCTCGCGGGCGCCGAACCCGGTCTCGTCCACGCCTTCGAGGCGGCCGGCCTCGACCGGGACCTCGGCCCCGACGGGATCGTCCCCGCGGGCGGCGCCCTCCTCGACCCGCTCGACCGGGCAATGGCCACCGCCCGCGCCTGGATCGAAGACAGGGCCTCGGCGGGGGAGTGACGCCGGGCCGCCGTCCCTGGATCAGGAACCGGCCGCGGGGTCGGTCTGGCCGTGGCAGAGCGCGGCACCGAGGGGGCTGCGCCGGTAGCGGACGTGGCGGCCGTGCCGGATGCGGTCGACGAGGCGGGCCGCGGCGAGGGCGGGACAGGTGCCGGCTGACGGCGGCGGGGGTCACCACGCGCACAGCCTGCCGGCCGCCACCCGCACCCCCGCCCTCGGTCTGCCGCGCGCCGTCAACAACGCCGGCATCGGCGCGGGAGCCGCCCTCGGTGCCGGAGTCGCGGCCTTCGACCACCAGGGCGCCTACCAGGCCGCGACCCTCGCGAACGCCCTCACCTTCCTGCCGGCGCCCCAGGCGCCCCGCCGCCTCGCGGCATGTCAGACAGCGGGCCGTGCGCGGTCGGCCCTACGACGCATCAGGCGAGCAGCGGTGATCGGGCCTCGCGAGCATCTGTCGATATGCGAGTGAATGCGCCAAATGGTCAGATGTAGCGGTGGGACCGCTACCAGGTGGTCGGGGTCGGGCAGGCGGACGCCCCGTTGCCGACCGGAGCGCGGAGCCTGTCGACCACTGAACGGAGCATGAGATGAGCGCCCTGCCCTTCGAGGACACCACCGACTTCGAGAACGCCGACCGCGGTTTCATCGGTGCGTTGGTCCCCGGCGTGGTCGAGTCGGCCGACGGACGTGTGGTGTGGGACAACGACGCCTACGACTTCCTCAAGGGCGAGTGCCCCGAGACGGCGAACCCGAGCCTGTGGCGCCAGGCGCAGCTCGCCTCGAAACAGGGCCTGTACGAGGTCACCGAGGGGATCTACCAGGTCCGGGGCCTCGACCTGTCGAACATGACGCTCGTCGAGGGCGAGCGCGGTGTGGTCGTCATCGACCCGCTCATCTCCGCCGAGACCGCCGCCGCCGCGCTCGCCCTCTACCGCGAGCACCGCGGTGACCGGCCGGTCACCGCCCTGATCTACACCCACTCGCACGGCGACCACTTCGGCGGCGCCCGCGGCGTACTGCCGCGCGGCACCGAGGAGGGCGTGCCGATCCTCGCGCCCGTCGGGTTCCTGGAGCACGCGGTCAGCGAGAACGTCTACGCCGGCAACGCCATGACCCGCCGCGCGGTCTTCATGTACGGCGACCGGCTGCCCAAGGCGCCCGACGGCCAGATCGGCGCCGGCCTCGGCATGACCACCTCCACCGGCACCATCACGCTCATCCCGCCCACCGTGGACATCACGGAGACCGGCCAGGAGGAGACGGTCGACGGCGTCCGCATCGTCTTCCAGCTCACCCCCGGCACCGAGGCCCCGTCGGAGATGAACTTCCTCTTCCCCGACCACCGCGCCCTGTGCCTGGCGGAGAACGCCACCCACAACATGCACAACATCCTGACCCTGCGCGGCGCCGTCGTCCGGGACTCCCGCATCTGGTCCCGCTACCTCGACGAGGCCATCGACCTCTTCGACGGGCAGTACGACGTCGCCTTCGCCTCCCACCACTGGCCCACCTGGGGCCACGACAACGTCGTACGCTTCCTCTCCGAGCAGCGCGACCTCTACGCGTACATGCACGACCAGACCCTGCGCCTGCTCAACAGCGGCCTGACAGGACCGGAGATCGCCGAGGAGATCCAGCTCCCGCCCGCCCTGGAGAACTCCTGGCACACCCGCGGCTACTACGGCTCTCTCAGCCACAACGTCAAGGCGATCTACCAGCGCTACCTCGGCTGGTTCAACGGCAACGTCGCCACCCTGTGGGAGCACCCGCCCGTCGAACTCGCCAAGCGGTACGTCGACCTGGCCGGCGGCCCCGACCAGGCCCTCGCCAAGGCGCGCGACTACATCGAGCAGGGCGACCTCCGCTTCGCCGCCACCCTCCTCAACCACCTCGTCTTCGCCGACCCCGGCGACGCCGAGGCCAAGGAGACCCTCGCGGGGGTCTACGACCGGCTCGGCCACGGCGCCGAGAACGGCCCCTGGCGCAACTTCTACCTCACCTCCGCCATGGAACTGCGCCACGGCGAGAACGCCGCCCTGCTCGACGCCGCCAACCCCGAGATGGTCATGGCGCTGACCACCGGCATGCTCCTCGACTCCCTCGCCGTCCGCATCGACGGCCCGCGCGCCTGGCACGAGGACCTCACCCTCGACCTCGTCCTCACCGACGAGGACGCCCGCCACCGCCTCACCCTCCACAACGGCGCCCTCACCCACCGCCCCCTCTCAGGCGCGCCCCGCACCCCCGCCGGCCTCACCCTCACCCTCACCAAGCCGCAACTCCTCGCTGTCCTCGCGGGTAAGGGACTCGAAGGCATCACCACCGAAGGCGACCCCGCCCTGCTGACCCGCCTCTTCTCCTACGTCACCCAGCCCGACCCCGGCTTCCCGATCGTCACCCCATAGGAACGCCCTGCGGCCTGTCGTCAAACGACCGTTTGACGACAGGCCGGCGGGACGCCCTGCCAGCCGCTGGACGGCGACCCTGGCGCTCCGGCGGTCCCGGAGGCCGCACCCGGACGCTCATGCGTGTCGGGCGAGCTTGGCCGCGGACACGAGCAGGATCACGGCCAGCGCGGGGATGAGGACCAGGTCCGGGAACACGCCAAGGAGCAGTCCGCCCAGTACCGCGCCGGCCGTGGAACCTACGGCCATGACCGCGGTGAAGCGTAGGTTGGCGCCCAGGACGGCGAAGCTGCCGTCGCGGCTGTAGCGGGCGAAGGCCACCATCATGGTCGGCAGAGAGACGAGCAGGGACAGGCTGCCGGCAATCTTGATGTCCTCGCCGAAGAGCAGCACGATCGTCGGGATCAGCAGCTCACCGCCGGCGACACCCATGATCGCTGCGACCACACCGATGCCGAACCCGGCCACGACGCCGGAAGGGATCTGGGCCCAGAGCGGCAGCGCCGGCGTGTCCAGCGTGGTGGTGTGCGTGAGCACCAAGGCGGCTGCCATGAGGACCATGAGCGCGGCCAGCACCTTGTAGAGGGTGACCGACCGCATGCGGACAGCCCAGCTCGCTCCGGCCCAGGCGCCGAGGAGGCTCCCGGCCAACAGGTTGACCGCGACGGGCCAGCGGACGGCGACCTCTGCGGCCGGGACAGCGGCCAGCCGCGCGGGCAATGCGACCAGGACGACGACCAAGCTCATCGCCTTGTTCAGGATGACCGCGGAGAGGGCAGCGAATCCGAAGAGGCTGATCAACAGCGGCAGTCGGAACTCCGCGCCGCCCAGGCCGATCATCCCGCCCAGGACGCCGATGGCCGCTCCCGCCCCGAACACCACGGGTGCCGCGTGCGTCGAGCGGAGAGGAACCACGTTCTGTTCTGCGGTCATGAGAGGCATCCTCGCTGGTGGCTCGCCTCTACTGCTACGGCGCACTCGCACCTTCGGGACAAGGCACCACGCGTCCCCTCCTGACTTGTTCGGACCTCCGAGAATCGGCTGCGAGGCCGACCTGACGCAGGCGCTGGTGGTGAAGGCGAGGAAGTGGTCGGCGGGTAGTCGGTGTGCTCTCGATGGTGGGGGCTGGAGGCGCGAAGCGGTCCTGCTGCGGTGCGGTGCTGACCGGTCGGTGGCCGGAGTCGGTCCCTCTCTGCCCCCGGTGCGGTCCTCCGACAGATCACGAAGGCCCTGGCCGGACACCGCGCCTGGGAGCGGTTCCCCGCCACGCTCTGACGGGTGGGGACCGGACTCATGGCAGGGGTGTGGGGGCCCCACACGGGGGGGTGGGGGCCCCCACCCCCGCCCCGGCCGGGGTAAGAGGGGGGGGGCCCCCCCCCACGCTGGGGGGGGGGGGCCCGGTACTTTGGGGGGGGGTGGGGGCCCCAACCGGGTGTTGTGGGGCCCCCACACCCCTGCCAGTCCGAGGATCAGAGCGGGCGGCCGCCGAACGGCGGGAAGCCGTAGTAGGTGCCCAGCTCCTCGCGGTACCCCGCGTCGCCGAGGTGCTTCTCACGGTGGAACTCGGGGGAGTCCTTGATCTGTTCCTTGGTGAGGTCGACGAAGATCTTCCGGTCCTCCGGATCCACCCGGGTCACCGTGCTCGCCGGCAGGAGGACCTCCTTCCCGAAGATCCACACGCCGGTGTCCACGACGAGGTAGGCGTCACCGACCTCGTCGGAGTGCTTGTCGACCTTCCCGATGCTCCCGTCGGTCGCCTCCACCTTGTAGCCGGTGAGATCGGCGCCGGCCAGGTGGCCCGAGGTCGACCTGAAACTCCACGCATGCTCAGTCATGTGAAAACAACTCCTCCGATAAAGGGAGAACGGCAAGGGAATCGCCTGCCGTCTCCACTTTCCGTACGCCGTCCGCGGCGCACTTCACGTCTTGACCACGTCTTGCCGGAATTCCGCCTACCCGGCTTCCGGTCTCCCATTCGCCTCATCCGTACGGGATGCCGGCGCGGGCCGGTCGGACGGACCCGCTACCACCGATACCACCGGCCACTACCGGACTTGGGGCGGGCGACGAATCCGATCAGCCAGACGACGAGCAGGGCGATCGCGATCCACCAGAGAATCTTCAGCGCGAAGCCGGCACCGAAGAGAAGCAGGATCAGCAGAAGAACGAGAAGCAGGGGAACCATGATTATTACCTCCGGAACACCGTGTGCCCCGCTCTCGTTCTCACACACCTGCGAAATGCGGGACGCCGAATGTTCCATACGACGCGGGGCCTTGGCATCGGAAAGCGGAGCACCCGGTCGAGAGGGCGACAAGGGGCAGCACCCCCGTGCCGGGTGGCCACACGGCCAACGGCGAGGTGTGCGACCGCTGCGTCGCCGAGCAGGGACGAGGACGGCGGCGGGGACAGTACGGTGCGCGGGCGGCGGCCGCGGGTGCGGGTGGGCCCGTGCGGATCTCCCTGGGTGCGGTGGGCCGTGAGCGGCAGGCCGGCATCAGCCTGCCTAGCGGACCGGCAGCCGTACGAGCCCCGCTGCGCGCCTCCGAGCTTCCTCGCCAGAGTGTCCCCGCCCGCGCATCGTTGTGCACCGCCGACATCGACGCCCGCCACTCTCCGCCCGAGTCCGGGCGTCCCGACGGAAAGTCCAAGTCCCGCGGTGATTCGTCCCTATGAGCGATGACGCAGGTGCGAGCAGTCTGAGTGCCGCTCGGCCGGGATGTCGTGCACCCACCGCATCCCTCTCCCCACCCCCGCCCTCACCCCCACCCCACCCAGTCAAGGAGCCCTCCCCCTCGCGGCTCCTCCGATCAGGGAGAACCATGCGCACTCCTCGTAGCAGACTGGCCGCGGCGCTCGTCGCCGCCGCGCTGGTCGTCACCGGCGGCAGCACGCTGGCGACGCCGATGGCGTCGGCGGCGGCCGCAGCGGACGCGGCACCCAGCGCCGCCACGTACACCGTCACCGTCGGCGCCAAGGGTTCGTGGACCCACCCCGACGACACCCCCGCCGGCACGTACATCGACAAGGACGGCACGTTCTACTACCAGCAGGCGCATGCGCTGTACGGCGCGAGCGACCCCCGCAAGTGGACCTTCTCCACCGGAACGAACTTCGACACCGCCACCCGGTCCGCCGCCATCAGCGACGCGGTCAACCCGGCCAACTCCAACGACCGCAACAACGACACCACCTGGCGCTGCAACAACAGCCCGACGGGCGTGGAGTCCACCCAGGCGCCGTCCACCGGCTCGTACGCGCACCGCAACTACTGCGACCTCGCCGGAGTCTGGGTCGACCCGGACACCGGTGACTGGTATGGACTCGTGCACAACGAGTTCACCCCGCAGCCCTTCGGCGACGGCATCCACTACGACGGCATCGACTACGCCGTCTCCAAGGACCAGGGACGTACGTGGACCATCAAGGACCACGTCATCACCTCGCACTACAGCACCAAGCGCGGCGACACCACCGCCTTCCCGCAGCAGACCTACCACTACGGCACCGGTGACCAGCGTCTGTTCGTCGACACGGCCTCCGGCTACTTCTACGCCTTCTACGGTTCCCGGATCGTGAACAAGGGGGGTGGCTGGGCCGCGTTCTACGGGCACGTCGCCCGGGCCCCGATCGCGTCGAAGATGGCGCCCGGCTCCTGGCAGAAGTGGTACGACGGCGCCTGGACCGAGCCCGGCGTCGGAGGCCGCGAGAGCACCATGGTCCCGGTCGGCTCCGGCAGCACCACGGGCTACACCCCGCCGTCGAAGGAGTACGACCCGGCCAGCAGCGGCACCGTGAGCCAGCAGGTGGCCGCCGGTCTGACGCCCCCGACGTCCCCGCTGTTCGTCATGGACATCACGTACAACGCCCATCTCGGCCTGTACATCGGCCAGCCCCAGGCGGTCGACCAGAGCGGCAACGCCTCCCAGGAGATCTACGCCACCGACAACCTGGCCACCCAGAGGTGGTTCCGGCTCGGTGACACCGGCAGCTACAAGAACGCGTCCTGGTACCGCTGGTTCCTCGACAGCGGCAACAAGACCGGCTCCGGGATCGTCGGCAAGAACTTCCGCTCGTACTGCTCCTTCGGCTGTTCCAACGGCACCAGCAGCGAGTACGTCAACCTGACGATCGGCACCACGGAGCCCGCAGCCCCCGTCGACACGACCAAGGCGTACCGCATCTCCAACTCCGGTGGACGTGTCCTCGCCCAGGTCTCCGGCGGTTCGGCCACCACCTCGCTCGCCGCCGCCACCGGTTCCGCACTCGAGTCGTGGACCTTCACCCCGAACGGGGACGGCTCGTACCGCATCGCCAACTCCGCGTCCGGCCGGCTCCTCGGCGTGAGCACCACCTCCACCGTCACGCGGGCCTGGGGCACCAAGCCCACCGTCACGGCCGCCCCGACCGAGGGTCCCACCGTCGGACAGCAGTGGTTCGTCATCCGGGGCACCTCGCCCACCGACGGCACCGCCACCGGCACGTACAAGATCGTCAACCGGTACAGCGGCCTCGTCATCGGGCTCTCCGCCGACACCGGCCGTCTCGCCGAGACCACGCCCACCCGCAGCTGGAGCAACACCACGGGCAACGCGGTCGGCGGCACCCAGACGGCGGGTGAGCAGGCCCTCACACTGACCGCGACCACTCAGGTCCCCGAGACGGTGACCGTCACCCATCCGGGCGACCGGGCGACCACCCTGAACAAGCCCGTCTCCCTCCAGATGGAAGCCGTCGACTCCGCCGGCAAGCCGCTGACCTTCACCGCCACCGGCCTTCCGGCCGGTCTGAGCATCAGCGCCGGCGGACTGATCACCGGCACCCCCACGGGGGCGGGCACGTCCACGGTCACCGTCACCGCGTCCTCCGGCAGCGCCACCGGCACGACCACGTTCACCTGGGCCGTGACCGCCTCCCTCGACGGCGTCCACACCCTCACCGCCGCCGGCAAGGCGCTCGACAACCCCGACCACGGCACCACCGCCGGCACCCGGCTCATCACCTGGTCGCCGACCGGCGGCCTCAACCAGAAGTGGAACCTCACCCAGCAGACCGACGGGAGCTACGAGCTCAAGAACAGCGAGTCCGGGCTGTGCGCCGACGTCGAGGGCGGATCGACCGCCGCCGGTGTACGCGTCATCCAGTGGACCTGCACCAAGGGCGCCAACCAGCGCTGGAACATCGTCCGCCAGAGCGCCGGCACCTACACGGTCGCCTCCGCGGCGAGCGGGCTGCTCCTGACCACCGCATCCGCCGCCGACGGAGCCCTCGTCACCCAGCAGCCCGACACCGGTACGTCGCTCCAGCGGTGGACCATCGACTGACGGTTCCGCCACCGCGCCGCCGACCGGCCCGCCGGGCCCTCGCGCAACCGCGAGGGCCCGGCAGGCGTTCCCTCGCCGGGGGCCGCCGTACGCGCGCGCCGGCGTCGCGCACCCCACCCCGTTCACTCGTTCGGAGTAGTTGAACGATCGTTCCGGGAGCGACGGCCGGACGATGACCCCATGAGCCAGAACACCGCACCCCGCCCGCCCAGCGCCGACGCAGGCACCAGAGGCGCCGCAGGGGGAACCCTGTTCGCCGGTGTCCTCATGGTGGTCATCGGAATCCTGGACGTCCTCCAGGGCATCGCCGCCGTCGCCAAGGACGACGTCTACGCCCGCGTGGGGAACTACGTCTACGAGTTGAACCTGACCAGCTGGGGCTGGACCCACATCGTCCTCGGCGTCCTCGTCGGCCTCGCCGGCGCCGGAATCCTCATGGGCTCCGAGTGGGGACGGATGGGCGGCATCACACTCGCCGTCCTGAACACGGTCGCCCAGTTCCTCTTCCTGCCCTACCACCCCTGGTGGGCACTCTTCTCGATGGCCATCTCGATCATCGTGATCTGGGCCCTGGCCACGGACTCCACCTCCTTCCGGAAGCACGGCGCGGCCTGACCGGCGCGGCCTGATGGCGTGACCGGCCACGGCGGCCTCGTCGCCTCCGAGGCCGCCGTTCACGAGGGCAGCCGTGCCCAGGTGGCGGCGGCGGACCGCGAGGCGAGCGTGACTCCTTGGGGGCTGAAGGGCGTCGCGGCCTCGCCCACGAGGCCCACGAGGTGGCCCCTGGCCGTGACGCGTTCCAGGACCGCGCGGATCAGGGTCTCCGCGGCCGCGTCGACGGCGGTCACCTGCACGAGGTCGATGACAGCGCGTCCGTGGCCGGCTTCGGGCAGGCGCTCCGCCAGGGCGTAGGCCAGCCGTTCGGCGGCCGTGAAGTCGAGCTCTCCCTGCGCGGCGACCCACGTGGGCAGATCACCCGGCACCTCTTCGCCCCCGGCCCGGTACCACGCGGCCCCGGCGGGTCCGTCGCCCGGCCCGGGGTCGATGACCGTCGGGGTGCCGGGCGGAGGGTTGTGCATCAGATGGAGCCCGAGTTCCCGCGACAGCACGGTCAGCGCGGCGACCGCGCGCACGGGGTTCCCAGCCGCGTCGAGCAGGGGGCTGTAGCACCCCATTCCGGACCGCCCCGGGCTCACGGCCACCAAGCCCCCTGAGACACCGCTCTTCGCCGGCAGCCCCACGCGGAGCAGCCAGTCGCCCGAGCCGTCGTACATCCCGCATGTCGCCATGACGGCCAGGACCTGCACGGTCACCGGCTCCGGAACGACCCTCGCGCCGGTGACGGGATTGACCCCGCCGTTCGCGAGCGTCGCGGCCATCACCGCCAGGTCGACGGCATGGACCCGGATCGCGCACTGCCGGAAGTAGACGTCGAGCGCTTCCGACGGGTCACCCGTGAGGGAGCCCGCCGCGCGCATCAGGTGCGCGAGGGCGATGTTCCGGTCACCTGTGGCGGCCTCGGCGCGGTAGACCTCCTCGTCGACGTCCAGGGGCCGCCCGGCGAAGCCGCTCAGCGTCTCCCGGATGCGCGAGAACCGCTGCTCCGCGCTTGCGGCCGGCACCAGGGCGGTGGTCGCGATGGCCCCTGCGTTGATCATGGGGTTCGCCGGCCTGCCCGTCTCCGGATCCAGACTGATCGCGTTGAACGGCTCACCGCTCGGCTCGGCCCCCACGCGGCGGAAGACCTCGGCCGCGCCGAGTTCACTCAGCGCGAGCGCGAGGACGAACGGCTTGGACACCGACTGGATGGTGAAGAGCCTGTCCGCCTCGCCCGCCTGGTAGCGATGCCCCGACGCACTCGCCAGCGCGATGCCGAAGTCCGCGGGATCCGTCTGGGTCAGAGGCGGAATGTACGTGGCGAGGTGCCCGCTGTTCAGTTCCCGGAACTCACGGCACAGATTCGCCAGCACGGCGTTCACCGCATCGACCACGACACCCTTCACCATGCGGCCATCCTCGTCCAGATGCCGATGACGCCCCACCGGAGGACGGCATCGGGGCGCAGGACGTGGCCGCGAGACCGGGTCCGACCGGTCGGTCGTCTGCGGCGGCCCGGTGCGGTGGGGGCGCACCGCGGGATCCGGACCTCGAAGCCGAAGGCCGGGCAGGCCAGGGCGGCCTCGGTGGTGTAGCCGTTCCCACGGCCCGAAGGCGTTGTCAGTGGCCGGGGATAGGTTCGTTCCTGTTCCGCCGCGACGGCGAGAACATCCCCTTTGACGTGCATGGGAGAGGTACGTTGCCGGTCTGGGAGCTGTCGAGCACGGCGCGGGTGGTACCGCCCGCGCGACCGCGGAAACTCGCCAAGGTGCCGTTCGTCGAACTGGCCGACGGACGGTTGCAGGGAGTCGTGTCCAGCGGGTCCGACGCAGGACGCGTGTACGTGTCCTCGATCGCGACCGGGACGTACGCCTTCGCCTGCAGCACGAACAACAACCGCCCCTGCGGCGGCGCTCGGGGCGGCTTCTGCAACCACATCCGGGCACTCGTCGGCGAGGCCGTCCTGCAGTACGGCGCCGAGCGCGTCGCCCGCTACCTGAAGGCCGACACGGGCGACGCGTCGGGCACCGGGACCGACGCGCACACGCTCGTCGCGCTGATGACGGCCACGCGGCCCGCGCAGGGCGACACCTCGGCCGCGGCGCCGGTGTTCAGCCGCTTCCTGCGGCACCTCGCCTATCTGGAACTGGAGACGAGCACCGCGCCGCTGCCCGAGATGCAGTGGTTCCCGCCGACGAGGACGGTCGCCTGATGCGCACGGACCTGTTCACCGACCCCGTCGACGGGCTCGACGAGGCACTGTCAGCCGTCGACGCCTTCGACCGGGCCCTCGTCTCCGGGCTGCTCCGCCCGCAGCCCGACCAGGCCGCGGGACTCGCGGCACTCGCCACCGCCGTCGCGGGAACGCCACTGGCCGCGCAGGTCGCCGAGGCCGCCGACAAGGCCGCCGCCGGTGCCGCGGGCGAGGACCACCTCGTGGCGCTCGCCGCCGCCCGCACCGCCCTCATGGGCTCCGTCCACGACGCCCTGACCGAACGCGTCGCCGACATCACCGGCCGGCCGCGCGTCGAAGGGAACACGGCTGACACCACGGCGGACGAGCCCGGTGCCCACGTGCTGGCCGCCGCACGCGCGTGGCTGTGCGACCTCGCCCGAGCGGGCTGGCAGGGCATCGACCACGATCTGGTCAGCGGCGCCGCGCCCGTCGTCTCCGCGATGCTGCCGGACCTGCGGCTGCGCCGACAGGCCACCCTCCTCGACGGCTTCGCCGCAGAACTCGCGGCCTCCTGCCCCGGGGCCACCCTGGACCGCGTCCCGCTCCGCCGCTGGGCCGACCTCTGGACACGCGCCCTGCTCCTGACCCTGCCGGGCGCCACCCGGACCCCGGCCCTCTCCACCGCCACCGGCCGTCTGCTGCCGCTCGGCGTGGACGTACAGGAACACGCGACCGCCGTACAGGCCCAGGTCCACGCGGTGTTCGAACCCGCCGACGGAACGGAGCCGCGTCTGGTCCGGGCGGCGGTCTCCGCGCCCAAGCCGGACACGGTCGTGGGCGCGGGTCTGTGGCAGCTGCTCCGACCGCGGATGTCGTTGCTCGCCGCCGTGGGGGAGTGCCGTGCCATGGAGCTCGACGGCATGCCGGTCACGGACGAGGGCGACCTCGTCTGGGACGACGAGCGGGCGCGTACGGGAGAGCCGGCCGACCCGTTCGGCACGGCCCGGGTCGTCCTCGCCACCGCCACCGACCCGGCGACCGCGCCGCTGGACCGCCACCCGGCGCGGATCGCCGTCCCCGTCCTCCTGGAGGGGTACACGGTGGAGGCCGACGTCGAGGATGAGGGAGCCGGCCGGCCGGTGTTCGCGCTCGCCGGGCACCGGCTGGCCGTCGACACCGACCGCATCCCGACCGCCGGTCCGCTCACCCCGGAGGCGGTCGCCGCGTCCGGTGCGTGCCTCGGGCTGCTCCGGTGGGACGCGGGGGAGTTCGTCCTCCAGCCGCTGGCCGTCGAGACGACCGTCCGGAAGAAGGCCGTCGCCGCCCACGCGGGCGCGTGGGCCGGAGGCACCACCGACAAGGCGGGTGTCAGGGCGGAGAAGGCGGCCACGGACTCCGTCGCCGTACTGCGCGAACGAGCCGGGAAGCTGCTGCGCGCATGACCGACGCCGACACCTCTTCCCCCGGCCTCCCGCCGACCGGCCTCCCGTCCCCCGGCCTCCCGCCGACCGGCCTCCCGTCCCCCGACCTCCCGTCCCCTGGCCTCCCGCCGGCCGCCCCCGGCCCGGTCGACCTCAGCCCGGTCGGCCTCCCGCCCGCCGACCTTCCGCCGGCCGCCCCCGCCCCCGACCCCGACCCCGACGACAACCGTCGGCAGGTCCTCTACTGGCGGCTCCTCGCTCGGCTCTTCGACCCCGAGGAGCAGGCCGCCCTGGAGGCGGCCAGCCTCGCCGTCGTCGAGGACATCGGCCTGCCGTCCGCGCTGCTCGACCCCGGCGCGTCCGTCGACTCCGTCGTCCAGCGCCATCCGGAACTGGCCGACGAGTTCGACGGGTTGATGACCCCGGAGCCCGAGCCGGACGGCGCCCGCGACCGGGCGGCCGAGGTGCGCCGCGCCGCACTGGCGTCGAAGCTGCTGCTCAACGTCTTCTCCACCGGATCGGGAACGGTCTCCGCCGGGCAGCTGGCGCGCTGGCAGTCGGACGCCGGCTGGCTCGAGCGTTCGCTCGGCTGCCCGCCCGGCGGGCTGCGCGGCGGCCGGGGAGCCGGGGCCGTCGCCGCCGGCGGCGGCGCGGGGCTCGAACTCGGCACCGTCGAGGCCGACCTCGTCCGCCGGATGCACCTGCGCGAAGTGCTGGCCGATCCCGCCCTCGCCGCCCGGCTCACCCCCAGCATGTCCCTGATCGAGCAGCTCCTGCGCGACAAGGGAAACCTCTCCGGGATCGCCCTCGCCAACGCCAAGTCCCTCATCAGGCGCTACGTCGACGAGGTCGCACAGGTGCTCCGCACCCAGGTGGAGAAGGCCACCGTCGGGGAGCTGGACCGCTCGGTCCCGCCCAAGCGGGTCTTCCGCAACCTCGACCTCGACCGCACCATCTGGAAGAACCTCACCAACTGGAGCCCGGAGGAGGAGCGGCTCTACGTCGACCGCCTCTACTACCGGCACACCGTTCGCCGGACCACACCGCAGCGGCTCGTGGTCGTCGTGGACCAGTCCGGCTCCATGGTCGACTCGATGGTCAACTGCACCATCCTCGCCTCGATCTTCGCCGGACTGCCGAAGGTGGACGTCCACCTCATCGCGTACGACACCCGCGCGATCGACCTCACCCCCTGGGTGCACGACCCGTTCGACGTGCTCCTGCGCACCAACCTCGGCGGCGGCAACGACGGGCCCGTGGCGATGGCCATGGCCCGACCGAAGATCGCCGAGCCGAAGAACACCGTCATGGTGTGGATCTCCGACTTCTACGAGTTCGACCGCTCACAGCCCCTCTTCGAGGGCATCGAGGCGGTCCACCGGTCCGGCGTGCGGTTCATCCCCGTCGGCTCGGTGACCAGCTCGGGACGGCAGGAGGTCAACCCCTGGTTCCGGGAGCGGTTCAAGGCGCTCGGCACCCCGGTGGTCTCCGGCCACATCGACAAGCTCGTGCACGAACTCAAGACCTTCCTCACCTGAGCCGCCCAGAAAGGCCCTCGCATGTCCGACCTGCTCCGCGCCCCCGCCGAGATCAAGTACGCCGAGGAACTCGACTGGCTCGAGTCGATCGACGACAACCCCAAGCCGTTCTCGTGGCGTCTCTCCCCGAAGATGGTCCGCCTCTTCATCCTCGGCTCCGAGCGGGCCGACGGCCTGGACCGGGAGGTGACGCAGAAGTGGTTCGGCGACCGCAGCTTCGTCGAGCGCTCCATCGTCACCCTCGCCTCCGATCGCGGTCTGCTCCTGATCGGAGACCCCGGCACCGGCAAGAGCTGGCTCGCGGAGCTCCTCTCCGCAGCGATCAGCCGCAACTCCACCCAGGTCGTCCAGGGCACCGCTGGCACCACCGAGGACCACATCAAGTACTCGTGGAACGTCTCGATGGTCATCGCCAAGGGCCAGTCCCGCGAGTCGATGATCCCCTCGCCGATCATGACCGCGATGGAGACCGGCACCATCGGCCGCTTCGAGGAGCTCACCCGCTCCACCAGCGACGTCCAGGACGCACTCATCTCGATCCTCTCCGAGAAGTACATCTCGGTCCCCGAACTCGACAGCGCCGGCGGTGAGAACATCGTCTTCGCCCAGCCGGGGTTCTCGGTCATCGCCACCGCCAACAGCCGCGACCGCGGGGTCAACGACCTTTCCTCCGCGCTCAAGCGCCGGTTCAACTTCGTCCGCATCCCGGTCGTCACCAACAAGAAGAGCGAAGCCGAGATCGTCCGCTTCCGCACCGAGGAACTCCTGCGGCGGCACTCGATCGAGCTGGACGTGCCGCCGACCCTCCTCGACGTCCTCCTCCAGAGCTTCGCCGACCTCCGCGCCTCCTCCGCCGCCGCCGGGAGCGACGACGAGAAGCTGGAGTCCGCCCTGTCCACCGCCGAGCAGATCGGCGTCCTGGAGGACGCGGTCCTGCACAGCGACTTCTTCGGCGAGCGCACCCTCACGGCCCGCGCCCTCGCCTCCTCCCTGGTCGGTACGCTCGCCCGCCGCGAGCCCGAGGACCTGGCCATCCTCAACAAGTACCTGCACGGCGTCGTCGAGCCGCGCGGCAAGGAGCAGGGCGGCTCCTGGCCCGAGTTCCTCGAGGGCGGCCGCGAGGCGATCGCGAAGCTGGCATGAGCACCACCCCGGAGAAGCCGACAAGCGCCTCCTTCGCCGCCCTGCGCGGGCAACTCCACGAAGCGGCGGCCGAGTTCGCCGGAGGTCAGGACGCTCTGGAAGGCATCCTGCTCGGCATGGTCGACGACGTCGACCGGGCCGTCGCCGAGCCGTTGGAGATCTTCCCCGTCTGCCACCACTCACCGGCCTCGGCCCTCGCCATGGCCCGCCGGCTGCGCGAGAAGCAGCCCAAGGTCGTGTACCTGGAGCTGTGCGAGGACATGGCCCCGCTCCTCACCGAGCTCCGCAACTGCCGGCTGCCCGTCGCCGTGCAGGCCTTCGCGAGCGAGATCGACGGCTTCCCGCCCGACTGGGCCCCGCTCTCGGTCGTCGCCCCGATCACGGAGGCCTCCGCCGAGTACCAGGCCATCGCGTACGCCCTCGACACCCCCGGCGTGGAGCTCGTCCTCGTCGACCGCTCCTCCGACCATGTCTTCCAGTGGGACACCCGGCAGCCTGCCGACGGCGGGTCGGGCGCCGCCGAGACCGGGGCCGAGACCGTGGCCGCGGCCGGGACGGAGCCCGAGGCGGCCCTCCACGGCGAGGCCGTCGGCGTCGAGATCGGCGACCTGCGTCCGCGCTTCGCTGAACTGGAGGAGCACCTGCTGCGGCACGGCAAGGTGCGGCACTGGTCGGAGTGGTGGCACCAGTACGTCGAGGTCCCCCTCGGCGACAGCGACCACGACACCTACCGCCAGGTCATGTTCCTCATCGGCAGCCTGTTCCGGCGACTCGCCCCGGGCCGGGGCGAGCGGGTACGGGTCGACGAGGACCGCGAGCGCTACATGTGGACCCGCATGCGCGAGCACCTCACCGCGACCGGCACCGACCCGGCGGACTGCCTGTACGTGTGCGGCGCCTTCCACGCGGCCAGCCGCGTCGACGAGTTCGGCGTGCACGGCACGGGCGACTTCGCCATCTCCCCCCGGACCGCCACGACCTGGCAGTACGGGCTGATCCCCTCCAGCCACGCGGCGATCGAGGCGCAGTTCGGCCTCGCGTCCGGGTCGGTGTCGATCGCCGCGACGGAATGGGCGAAGAACCTCAAGCGCACCCGGGTGAAGCAGTACCGCCTGGAGGGCCAGTCCGGCACGAGGAAGCCGAGCGCGAAGAAGACGGCGGCGAAGACCCCGACGGCCACGCTCCCGCCCGCACCCGCGTCCGACCCCACGACCGGTCCCGTCCCCGGTCCGGCCTCAGGTCCCGTCCCCGGTCCGGCCTCAGGTCCTGTCCCCGGTCCGGCCTCAGGGCCCGTCTCAGGTCCGGCCGAGGACCGGCTCACCGGCTTCCTCCGGCAGCCGCCCGTCCTCCACACCCTCGACGAGGCCGAACTGCTCGGCTGGTCCGTGGACATCGTGCGCGCCGCCCGCCGCAGCGGCTACCTGGCCTCCACCGCCGACGCCATCGCCGTCTTCGAGACGTCGATCCTGCTCGCCGCCATGCGGGACCGGGCCAAACCGACGCCGTACGACTTCCAGGACGCGGCGGTCACCTGCATCGAGAAGGACACCGTCCCCGGCCGGCGGGACGTGCGACGGCTCGTCGAGATCATGATGGGCGGCGACCGGATCGGCCAGGTCGGCTACGCCGCGCTGCCGCCCCTCGCCCGTGACGTGCACGACCGGTTGGCGCCCCTGGAGCTGAACCTCCAGCAGCGAGGCGTGCGCCGGGCCCTGCTCGACATGGCGTCCCGGCCGGAGCTGCGCGCCTGCTCGGACGTCCTGTGGATGCTGCGCCGTCTGCTGCCGCCGGGCGCGGCCCGCACGGTGATGGGGGAGCGGCGGCTCGGCGAGCGGTCGATCCAGGAGTCCTGGGACCTCTCGCTCGGCACCCACCAGCGTGCGCTCATCGAGCTCGGGTACGAGGGCGTGAGCCTGGAGCAGGTGCTGGAGCAGCGGCTGCGCCGCGCGGCGTACGGACCGCAGGCCACCACGGCCGAGGTCCTCGCGGCCGTCGAGGACGCGACGCTCCACCTCGGCGGCCGACGCCTCCCGGACGAGCTCGGCACCAGGGCTCTGGAAGTCCTCGCCGGTGAGCGCACGGTGGACGGCGCCCCGGCGGTACTGCGCCGGGTGCGCGGTCTCCTGGCGTACTACCGCACCAGCGAACCGGTCCTCCCGCCGTGGATCGAGTCCTTCGTCAGAGCCGGGTACGCGCACTACTGCACTCTGCTGCCGACGGCCTTCCGGGACGAGGAGGCGACCGTGGGGCAGGTGGCGGCGATGCTGGGCTTCCTGTTCAGCATGGAGAGCCTGGCGCTCTCGCTGGGCTGCGACCGGACCCAGCTGGAGCTCGCGGTCGCGCAGTCGCACCCGAACGACCCGGCCAAGACGGCCCTGCTGTGGGCCGCCCGGGTCCAGCTCGGCACGCTGTCCCGGGGCGAACTGCGCGGCCGCTGCGACGAACTCCTCGGCAACCCCCTGGTGGTGCCCTCGTACCCCCGCTACCTCAGCGGCTTCGTGCACGCCCTGGAGCCGGTCCCGGGACTCGCGGACATCGTCGTGGAGGCCGTGTCGAACGCCTTCGGACGGCTCCCCGACCCCGTCCTGCTGCCGTGGCTGCCCACCCTCATCACCACGCTGCGGTCCCAGGCCGCCGAGCTGGCCCCGCTGATCGTCCGCGAGGCGGGCCGGATCTTCCCGGCCCGGCTGGCGGCCCTGGACGCCTGGGTCCCCCCGTGGCACGCACAGCCGGCGCCCCGGGCGCCGCTGGCCGCGCCCGCGCCGCGCGGCGCGGCGCTGCTGCCCCTCCACCCGGAGACCTGCGACGCGGTCGCGGACCTCCTGGGCTGCACGGACGGATGGGCCCCTGCGGACGGACCGACGACGGGCGCGACGGCCCCGTCGGGCGCGGTGCTCCTGTTCACCCACCGCGCCACCTGCGACGCCGTGGCGGACCTCCTGGGCGCCGCCGATCCCTGGGCGCCCGCGGTCCCGGCGCTTCCCTCGTCGTCCCTGACGACGAAACACCCCGCCACGGCCCACGCGGTGGCGGCGCTCCTCGCGACCCCGTGACCGGGCACCGGCCGCCGGGTCATCGGACCCCGGCGGCCGGTGCGGGTGAGGGAGAGCGGTCGTCGGACGGATCAGTCGTCGATGGCGTCCAGGACGGTGCCGAGGTCGACGAACTTGAAGTCGGTCGCGGGGCGGTCACCGTCGCCGGGGGTGTCGTGGCCGTCCTGCACGACGAGGAGGCCGTTCGGGTACTGCGCACCCAGGGGGGCGTTCAGGGCGGCGGCGCCGTCGCACTCCTCGGAGCCGTCGAGGGTGCTGCTCGCGGGCGCGATCCGGAAGCCGCCCTCGTACTCGTTGCGGTCCGAGAGTTCCCGGTCGTAGGCGGCGAAGGTGTTGTCGCCCTGGCTGGAGGCGAGCAGGTATCCGTCGCCGTCGGACTCGGTGACGAGCGTCAGACCCTCGACGTCCGAGGAGATCCTGGTCCCGCCGTAGCCGGGGTCGGCGCCGGGGGTGCACTCCTCGGTCTCCTCGTCGTAGACGCCGGGGACGCCGTACCCGCGGACCTTGTCGAGCAGCTTCGGCGTGCCGGTGAGGTCGGCGTGCAGCCGCCAGATGCCGATGTCCTCCTGACCGGCGTACAGGGTGCCGTCGGCGGGGTCGACGACCATGCCCTCGACCTGCGGCAGCTCGCCGGGCTCCCCGCACGGGGCCCATGACGTGCCGTTCGGCAGCCGGAACGTGGCAGGCAGGTTCAGAGTGCGGATCTTGCGGTACGTGACCGTGCCGCCGGCGGCCGGGAGCAGTTCGAGCAGGGCGATGCTGGTCCGCTCGCGGCGGCTGACGAGCGCGAAGGACTTCCCGGACGCCGGGTCCGTCCAAGTAGCCAGACCGTACGCGGTCCGCTGGTCGTTGATCTCGGCCTGGTCCCGCGAGAAGACGGCCGGGGCGGCGGGATCGGTGACATCGGTCAGCGGGCCGCCGGCGCGGTCGCGGTCGATGCGGTAGAACCGCAGCCGGTCGTGGCCGCGGTCGCTGGTGACGGCGAGGTCGGCCCGTCCCGAGGAGAGCCGCAGACCCTGGACGAGATCCACGTTGTTGAACCGGCCGGGGGCGTCGTCCGGCCCGTCCGCCGGGGGCGCGGCTATCGACTGCACCGGGCGCGCGTCCAGGTCGTAGACGCGGAGCCCACCCTCCTTGGCGGTCGCGATGACGAGGCTGCGGCCGGGGGCGGCGGCGTTGCGCCAGATGGCCGGGTCGTCCGCGTCGGCGTTGCCGCCCGCGTCGTCGTCGTGCAGCACCGGCGTCTCCGCGCGGGGGGTCACGGCCGGCAGCGAGCCGGCGGGACCACGGTCGCGGGCCTGCGTCCGCGGCTGCGCCTGCGCGTGGGCATCGGCGTCGGCATCGGCCTGGGCGGGCACGGCGAGGGCGGCCGCGGCGAGCGCCGTGGTGACGGCGAGCACGAGCGACCGGGTGGTACGGGGGCGAGTCACGCAAGTCTCCTCAGGAGGGGGGCTTGTACGTCCTGCGTGAGCGTGGTGCCCTTCCGTGTCGGCTCGGCGGCCTCCGCCCGACCGGGGGTCCGAAGTCCAGGTGTACGCACGATGAACCGCGGCGCGGGCCGCGGCAGTGTGCCGCGGCCCGCCCTTGCTGCTGTGTCGGGCGATCGGACGATCAGGCGGGGTTCTTCACGTCCGCCAGGTAGTTCGCCCCGATGAGGCAGTCGCGCATCTCGTAGCGGGGCGCGACGGTGCCCGTCCAGCGGAGGAACCCGGTCGTCCCGGTCGCCGTCGACATGTCGATGAACCGGCAACCGTCGTACAGCACCTTGCCGTACGTGGTCGGGGTGGACCCGGTCGACACCTGGTGCGAACCCATGAGCCCGCAGTCCACGTACCGCACCATCGGGCCCCGGGCGCCGTTGGCGTTGAAGTCGTAGACGTGCGTGACGGCGTTCGGCGCCCAGGACTTGAAGCTCAGGGCGGTGTCGTCGCAGGACTCGAAGGTGATGTTGCCCTTGTACCACTGGGAGTCGATGACCTTGTGGCCGACACCGCGCAGCTCGAACCGGATGCCCTGCGCGAACAGCCGCGTGACGGAGTCGGCCCGCGTGGTGGCGTCGGGGGTGAGTTTGAAGAACGTGCCGGTGGACGCGGCGTCGGTGAGGATGTACGAGCCGCCGATGAAGTTCATCGAACCGCCGCGGTTGTTCTTCACGAACACACCGGACTGGTACTCCACCTTGCAGTCGCGGAACCAGTAGTTGAGGAACTGGTCCTGCTGGGTCGCGGCCGTCGTCATCCCCATGACGAGGAACGCGTCCGAGTAGGAGCCGCCGACCTGGCAGTGGTCCCAGCCCATCTCGCTGTTCAGGTTGGACGTGGTGGCCGGCCCGTCCAGGCCGATGCCGCGCTTCCAGCTGCCGCGCCACTCCACGTCGCTGTACCAGGTGTCCTGGACGCCGTACTCGGCCGACGAGTAGGCGTAGTTGAAGCTCGACGTGGCGTTGGTGCTGGTGAACGTCAGGCCCGAGATGCGGATGTTCTTGTAGCGCTGGTAGTTGGTCCAGAGCGTGGTGTCGTCGGCGGCCGGCGAGTAGACGATCCGCGACAGCCGCTTCCCGTAGCCGGTGATCGACACTCCGTCGACGATTCCGCCGTTGCCCTCGCCGTTGACGTTCGGCAGGAGCGAGTCCGGCTGGGTCAGGAGATACGTGCCGGGCGGGACGACCAGGACCTTCTTCGGGATGGCCCCGGAGATCGGACCGGGCTGGAACGAGGCGAGCACCTCGGCTGCGGCCGCACGGAAGGCGGCGTCGCTCGGGGTGGCACCGGTCGGGTCCGCACCCTTGCTGATGACATCGACGCTGTACGGGTCGCCCCCGGAGCCGGCCGCGTACGCGGTACCGCCCCCCATGGTCAGAGCGCCTGCGGCGGCCCCGACTCCCGCTGTCGCCACGCCGCGTATGACGGAACGACGGTCCATGCCTCTGGTCATTTCTGCCCCCTGGTAATGATCACAACAAAGCCCTGAATATGATCACGAGGAGGTCTCAAAGGGCAAGATTCCAGCCAAGGTTACGCGATGTGTTCGCTCAGGGCGAGCAGAGGCGCCTCCACGAGAGTCGTCTCGTCGGGTGGTGTGCGGTCGGCCCGCTGGACGCGCACGCGTGGGTCGTCGGTGTCCGGTCGCAGACACCCGACTTCGGTGCCGATGACGCCCTATGGCGTGGCGGCGGACCGTTCACCCCTCGGCGGCCGATCACCCCCCGGCGACCGATGCCCCCTCGCGCCACGCCGTCTCCACGGCCGCCGGGATGTCCACCACCGGGAACTGCACGTGCCGTACGGTCCGTTCGCGATCCACGACCAGGATCGCGCGCTTCAGCCGGAGGGCCTGTCCCGCGCGGAACGTCGGGAGCCGGAGTGCCGCCGAGAGCCCGCTGTCCATGTCGGAGAGGAGCGGGAAGGGGATCTCCTCGGCCGTCGCGAACGCCCGCTGCTCGTCAGGGCGTTGGGTGCTGACGCCGCGCACCGCGACCCCTGCCGACGTGAACCTCTCGTACGCCTCCCGGAACAGCCGGTTCTCCAGCGTGCACCCCGCGGCGCCGGGGATGTCCGTCCAGTCGTCCGGCAGCGGGGCGGGCCTGGCCGTCGCGGGGAAGCAGAACAGGACGGTGGCGCCGGCTCCGGTGTCGACCGGGTCGAGCGCGCCGCCCGTGTGCGCCGGCAGCGTGAGCCGCGGCAGCCGGGTGCCGGGCAGGTCGTGGACGCGGTGCGCCTCGGCGCTCCGCTCGTCGGCGGAGGCGGTCAGCGAGCCGTCGCCGAGCAGCCAGCGGTCGGCCCAGTCCTGCATGGTGACCAGGACGGGCAGCAGTGCCCGCCCGGCGTCGCTCAGCCGGTACTCGAACCGCACCGGTCCCTCCTGGTAAGGGACCTTGTCGAGCACCCCGCTGTCGACGAGGTGGTGGAGCCGCTCGGTGAGCACCTTGCGGGAGATGTCCAGCTCGCGCTGGAGCTCGTCGAACCGGTGCCGCCCCCGCGCCGTCTCGCGGACGAGGAGCAGGCTCCACCAGTCGCCGACGACGGCCGCGGCCTGGGCGATGGCGCAGGCGGCGTCGCGGTCGGGAACGGCTCGTGCCATGACGTGTCCTCCTCGTTCGGGTCACCGGCCCGGGGTCCCGGGGTCCGGTCCGGGGTCCGGTCCCGGCCCGGACCGGACGGACCGGCCCGGACAGGTCCGTACCGGGCCCGTCGGTGATCCATCTTGCGCCATCGAGTGAGTTCCCGATAGAAACTCATTGTAAGTTCCCCATGGGAACTCACTTGGTTCCAGTGTTCTTCGGGGGAGGGATCCTTTTCATGCCCACAGCCTGGGCAACCGCCTGGCGCACCTGGCAGATGACCCGTCGCGCCTACCCATGGACGTACGCCGTCGGCACCGTCCTGCCCGCCGCGCTCACCATCGCGCTCGCCTACCTCGGCTTCCACGTCATCGGCGGCGGCGCCGACTTCGCCGCGGGCAGCGGCACCACCGCCTACCTCGCCTACATCGTCGTCGGCACCACCGCCTTCCACTTCGCCGTCCGACTGATCCTCTGGTCCGCGAAGGCCCTCATCACCGAACAGCGGCAGGGCACCCTCGGCGCCCTGCTCATCGCCCCTGCCGGCCGTCTCCCGTACCTGCTGGGCTTCACCGGCTTCGCGGTGCTCAGCAGCGTCCTGGAGTTCCTGACCCTCGGCCTGGTCGTCGCCGTCCTCGGCATCACCGTGCCGGTCTCCTCCGTGCCCGGCGCGCTGCTCGGCGCCCTCGCGTTGGTCGCGGCCGTCTTCGCGCTCTCGGTGGGGCTCGGCGGACTGATGATCGCGGCGGGCGAGGCCCACATCTCGCAGAACACCGTGTTCATCGTGCTCGGCCTGGTCGGCGGCTTCACCTTCCCGCGCGACTACCTGCCGGAACCGGCCCGCTGGTTCGCCGAACTCCTCCCCACCACCTCCGCCATGGACGTCCTGCACGGCAGCTTCACCGGCGGCCAGTCCCTCCCCGCACTCCTCCCGAGGCTCGCGGTCTGCGCCGCCCTCAGCTGCGCCTACCTCTTCCTGGGGCTGAGGTACCTGCCGCGGGCCGAGGCCCGTGCCGTCGAAAGGACGTACTGATGACCACGACCATGACCACGGCGATCGAAGTCCGCGGCCTGCGCAAGGACTTTCCCGTACGGGAGAAGGGGATTCTCGGCCCCCGCACCCTCAAGCGGGCCGTCGACGGCCTCGACCTCGACATCCCCCGCGGCCGCGTCACCGGGCTGCTCGGCCTCAACGGCGCCGGGAAGACCACCACCATCAAGATCCTCGCCACGCTCCTGCGGCCCAGCGCCGGCACCGTCCGCGTCGACGGCCGCGACGCGGACGCCGACGCCCGCGCCGTACGCCGTCGCATCAACCTCATCGCCGGCGGCGAGCGCATGGTCTACACCCGGATGACCGGTCGCGAGAACCTCTGGTACTTCGGCCAGCTCTACGACGTCCCGAAGGCCGAGCTGCGCCGCAGGACCGGTGAACTCCTCGACCTCGTCGGCCTGTCCGACGCGGCCGACACCATGGTCGAGCGGTACTCCCGCGGCATGACCCAGCGGCTCGCCATCGCCCGCGGCCTCATCAACCGCCCGGACTACCTCCTCCTCGACGAGCCGACCCTCGGCCTCGACGCCCCCATCGCCCGCGACCTGCGCCGGGTCGTCGCCGACCTCGCCGCGCACGACGGCACCGGGGTGCTGCTGACCTCGCACTACCTGGCCGAGGTCGAGGAACTCTGCGGCCATGTGTACGTGATCTCCGCCGGCCGTCACCTCGCCCAGGGCAGCCCGGCCGAGCTGAAGGCCGCGACCGGCAGCCACCGGACGGTCCGGCTGACCGTCACCGACCCGACGGAGCGCACCCGGGCCGTCGCGGAGGCCTTCGGGGCCACGCGCGAGACCCTTCCCGACGGCGGAGAGGTGATCACCCTGCGCCACCCCGGCGACATGGCGGGACCACTGACGGCGGCGGTGTTCGAGGCGGGCGGCTCCATCGGCGGTCTGGAGATCGCCGAGGCGAGCCTGGAGGACGCGATCCTGACCCTCGCGGAGCGGGGCGAGGCCGGCCTCGCGGGCCCGGGGTCCGATCGGCCCGACGCCACGCCCGCCCGGGCTGACGCCACGCCCGCCCGGGCTGACGCCATGCCCGTCCGGGCCGTCGCCGCGACCGTGCCGGCCGACGCCATGCCCGTCCCCTCGGAGGCCGCGACCGCCGGGGCCGAGGGCGGTACCCCGTGAACCGTCTCCGTCACGCCCTGCGGGTCTTCGCCGCGGAGACGCTCAAGCAGCACCGCAGGCTCTTCGGCCAGCCGCTCGTCGTCTTCTCCATGCTCGTCTGGCCCGTCCTCCAACTGGCCACCACCTACTACACCCTGCGCCCCGTCGCCACGGCCTCGCGGGCCGCCGAGAACTGGCCGCTCGCCGCCGACCCCGAGCGCCTGCTCGCCTTCCTGGCCACCGGCACCCTCGCGTACGCCTTCTTCTTCTCCCTCGTCCAGAGCGCCTGGCACCTCTCCTTCGAGCGGACCACCGGCACCCTCGAACTGCTCTTCCTCTCCCCGGCCGGCCGGCTCACCCTGATGATCGCCAACGGCGCCGGCGCGCTCCTCCAGAACGCCTGGCTGCTCACCTGCTTCACCGTCGCCGCCCTGACCGGCTTCGGCACGCTGTCGGTGTCGGCCTGGTGGATGTACGGGATCGTCCTCCTGGCCCTGCTGATCCCGGCGGTGGCGTGGGGAGCGTTCCTCAACAGCCTCCTGGTCTTCTCGCGGGACTCCGCCTTCCTGTACACGATCCTCGACGAGCCCCTCTGGTTCGTCTCGGGCGTCCGGCTCCCGCACTTCGCGCTGCCGGCAGCCGTCCAGGTCGTCGGCGCGGTCTTCCCGCTCACCGGCAGCCTGCTCGCCGTCCGCGGCGCCCTGCTCGAACACCGCACGGCAGGCGAACTCGCCCCGACCCTGCTCGGCCTCGGAGCATTGAGCGCCCTGCTCCTCGTGGCCGCCGCGCTGATCCTGCGGGTGGGCGAGGCCCGCGCCCGGCAGACGGGCGCGCTGAGCCTGGCCTGACAGGGCGGGCCGCCGGAACGGGGCGCGGTCACCCGATCCGCGCGGCCAGCCGCGTCATCGCCTGCTCCAGCTCGCGCCGCGCGCCGAACGGCACCAGCGCCGCCCGCCCGGGGACCCGTACGCCACCGGTGAGCGCGACCCGCGTGTGCCCGCCCTCCTCCTCGGCCTCCACGGCCGCCATCCCGATCACCAGGAACCGGCTCTGCAGCCAGCACCAGCCGGGCCGCAGCACGCCGTGGAAGTGCGCCCGCAGCCCGTACCGGCTGCGGGCGAGGGCCTCCACCCGTTCGCCGTCGCGCCGCAGGATCCGGACCGACCGCATGTCGGGCTGGAACTCCCCGAAGCCCTCCTCCAGATCACCCATCACCTGCCAGACCCGGGGGAGCGGCGCGGGCAGCACCCGCTCGACGAGCCGGGCACCCCGGACACCCGCGACCATGACGTGCATCCGCCGCACGTCGTCGAGCAGCAGGCCACCTGTGCCCTTCTCGCTCGCGCCGCCCCCACGGTTCGCGCCGCCCCCACGGTTCGCCTCGCTCTCGTTGCTCGCGTCGCTGTCGTTCACGCGGACCACGCCTTTCGGAAGCTCTGCCGGGCCCGGTGGAGCCGGGACTTCGCCGTGCCGGTCGGTACGCCGAGGAGCGCCGCCGCGGATTCCTCGTCCATCCCCTCGATGTCCCTCAGCACGAGCACGGCCCGGTGCCCGGGCGACAGGCGCGCGAGGACGTCGTCGATGTCGGCGGCCAGTTGTGGATCTCCCCGCTCCGGTACGTCGGCGAGCTCGGCCGGCCGCGCCCGCCCCGCCCGCTTCGCCACCCGCACCGCCTCCCGTACGGAGATGGCCCGCACCCACGCGTAGAGCGCCTCCGGCTCCCGCAGCGAGCGCAGCGAGGTGAAGACCGCGACCAGGGCCTCCTGCGTGGCGTCGGGCCCGTCGTCCAGCGCGATGGGACGGCAGATCCGGGAGATGTACGGGGTGAGGTGATCGAGCAGGTCGTGCAGGGCCAGTGTGTCGCCGCGCCGGGCGGCCCGGACCAGTAAGACTCCTCGGTCGGCGGGGGCGGCGATGTCGGCGGACCGGGCGGCGTGGACGGAGTCAGCGGGCGGCACGCAGAGCCGCCCCTCCGAAGACCAGGCACAGCGGTGTGTACACGAGCGCGTTCAGCCACGGGAACGCCGCTCCCGAGCCGTCCTTGCCGACGACGATCCACACCAGCCCGGCGGTCCCGCGGAGCAGGATCCCGGCGGCGACGGCAGCCGTGACCAGGCGCGGGATTCCGCGTCGGCGGCCACCACCGCGCGCGTGGAGCGCGACGGCGAACGCCGCGCAGCCCTCGAGCGCCGCGAGCGGAAGGACCACGGCCGGCCCGAAGGAGACGACGCTGCCGAGGACGGCGAGCGACAGGGCCCGCTCGTCGGCGGCGGGCCAGGTCAGGCCGGTGGCCCAGATGAGGTGCACGAGCGCGAGGACGGCGAGCAGCGCGGCGACGCCGCGTCCGCCGATGATCGTGCGAGGCCGCTCGATGTCGATGACCGCCATGGTGTTCCCCTCCGTTCCGAGGCCGACGCCGCAGCGCGCCGACACCCCGAGGAGGAGCAGCACGGCCCGAAGGTTCCCTGTGATCCGGCTCACGTCGATGAGTCCGGGGTGCCGGGGCGCTGGGGAACCAGGGGCCGGGAACGCAGACGACCCGTGGGCCTTGGTCCCGTCCGCTCGAGTTCGGACGGGAGCCGGCCGGATTACCGGCGGCCCACGGGTCGGGTGACTGCGTGGTTTTCGGCAGGTGACCTGCCGAGGTGCACAGAGTGCGACGGCAGGCCGTTAGCCCGCAGTCACCTCACGAATCCGAAAAGAAACCATGTTCTCGGATCACCTCCTTTCAGCGTGTGACCACAGCCTAGGAAAGCCCGCGGCGACGCTCAAGTCATTTATCGCGCGCCTTTTTTCTGATCAGCGGAGTTCCGGTCAGCGGAGCTCCGCCGCCACCAGCGCGGCCGCGTCGGCCACCAGGGGATCGACGGGCGCCGCGTCCTCCGCGAAACGCGTGGTCAGCACGGTGAGCACGATCGGGCCGCCGTCCGGTGGCCAGGTGACGCCCGCGTCGTTGTTGCCGCCGTAGCGACCGCCGCCGGTCTTGTCGGCGAGTATCCAGTCGGCGGGCAGTCCCTTGCGGAACCGCTCACCGCTGGTCGTGTTTCCGAGCAGCCACGCCGTGAGCCGCTCCCGGTCCTCGCGTGGGAGGGCGTCGCCGAGGACGAGGCGTCCGTAGCTGCGTCCGATGGCGCGGG
Organism: Streptomyces sp. NPDC088707; assembly: GCF_044752725.1. Classification (NCBI taxonomy): domain Bacteria; kingdom Bacillati; phylum Actinomycetota; class Actinomycetes; order Kitasatosporales; family Streptomycetaceae; genus Streptomyces; species Streptomyces sp. NPDC088707. Next base: position 65,798 of record NZ_JBIVLV010000004.1, read on the forward strand.
GCGTCGAGGTGTCGGTCCCGCGCCACGGTTCCGCCGAGTTCAGCTCGGGCTCCCAGCGGTCCAGCCGGGTCGTACGGTCGCCGATCGACCGGGCGAAGCGGGTGACGGCGGTCGGACCGCCCAGCTCGCGCAGGAGCAGATTGGCGGCGGTGTTGTCGCTGAAGCGCAGCGTGGCGTCGCACAGTTCGGCGACGGTCATCCCGTGGGCGAGGTTCTCGGGCAGCCCGGTCTTCGGGGACCAGCCGGACCGCTCGACCTCCGCCGCCGTGTACCGGATGCGCCGTGCGAGGAAGGAGCCGTCGTGGTCGAGGTCCCGCAGCACGGCCGCGACGGCGAAGGTCTTGAAGACCGAGCACATGGGGAAGCGCTCGTCGGCGCGGTACGCCACGGAACGCCCGGACCGCACGTCGTGGGCGAACACCCCGAGCCGTGCGGAGTGCCGCTCCTCCAGCTCCCGGAGCCGGGCGACGAGGCCCTCCCCGCCGGGTGTGGAGGCGTACGCCGTCCCGCCGAGCGGTAACGCGACGGCGAGCGCGGCACCGGCACCGAGCACACTGCGGCGGGACGGGCTGAAACCTGTGATGGGCAAGGTGTCTCCCTTTCCGGAGCGATCACTGCACAGGGAGACACGCACAGGTACCCCCGAGCGGTTTCGACCCGCGCGGACGGGCCCCGGGGAGCGGCACGGACCTCCGACACGCGACGGCCGCAGCCGCCGCCGCCCGCTGTCAGCCGCGCCGCCGTCAGCCGTCCCGTCCCTGCCACGTCGTGACGCAGGCCTCGTTGCCCTCCCGGTCGGCCAGGACCCAGAAGGCCGGGGCCCGGTCATCGGACACGAGACGGCCGCCCGCCGTCAGCGCGGCGTCGATCCTCCGCAGCGCCTCGTCGTGCGGCACGCAGAGGTCGAAGTGGATGCGGTTGCGCTGCGGGCGCGGAACGTCCATCTGCTGGAACCACACCGCCGGGCCCTGCCAGAGGGGGTCGACGAGCGCGTCGGTGGGTCCGTCGTGGCCCTGTTCGTCCGCGTACCCGAGGAGCGCCTTCCAGAACGGCCGGATCGCGGCGATGTCGAGCGCGTCGATCGCGATCTCCAGGAGCTGGAGCGACCGCGGTGCCCCCGTCGCGATCTCGGGTTCGGTGCGCAGCCCCAGCTCGCCGACGGCGGCGGACACCCGGTGCGCGAGTGCGACGTCCAGGGTGGTGACGCCCGCGTGCTCGGCGGACTGCAGGGTGAGAAGGATCCGCCCGGGCCGGATGTCGAGGGCCAGGTGCCCGTCGGCGTCTTCACCGCACGCGGCGACCGCGACCGCCGCGACGTCGACGGCCCGCGCCATCGGACCGACGGGGACCACCGTGCGGAGCCCGCCCAGCAGATAGCGCCAACCCGCATCACCGACCGCGGCCGAGGCGCGCGGGCCGTTCAGTGTCGTCTCCATGCCGGCCATCCTCGCAGCCACGGGCACCGGGGCGACGCGCCATCGAGGAAACCGGGGTGCGGCCCCGCCAGGGTCACCGCACTGACAGGGTCACCGCACTGACAGGGGTTGCCGCACCGACAGAGCTGCGGCACGCAGAGGTTGCCGCAGATCGGCAGGATCGCCGCACCACCAGGGCGGGATCAACGCCCGTCGAACGTCCAGGCCTCGATGTCGCGGTACCGGATGGGTCCCGGTCCCCGGCCGAAGTCGCTGGCCACCAGGTGGAGCTTCTCGGCCCGCCAGGGGCGACCGGTGAAGCCGGCAAGACCGGCGGCCACGTCCACCACGCTCGACGGGTCGTCGCGGCGGGCGCGGGCCAGCGTCAGATGGGGGCGCAGCGGCCGGTCCTCGAAGGGGATGCCGCACTCCTTGACCACACCTCGCACGTCGGTGGCGAGCCGGTGCAGCCCGTCGACGTCCCCGTCGATCCCGCTCCACAGCACCCGCTCGTCGAAGTGCCCGCCGCCCCGCAGTGCCAGTTCGACCGGCCCGCGCGAGGCCGCGAGGTCCGCGAGCGGCGGCCCGAGCAGCGGCACGGTCCCGACCGGCAGCTCGCCGAGGAACGCCAGGGTGATGTGCCAGTCCTCGATGCGGTTCCACCGCATCCGGGGGTACGCGTCGTACGCGCGGCGGAGCTCCCGCTCCAGCTCGTCCTTCGCCGCGTCGGGCGGGGCGAGCGCGATGAAGACGCGAACCGTCGCCGCCCGGTCCCGGTCCTCCCGATCCCGCTCGCCCCCACCGGGCTCCGTTCCCTGCCCCCGTGCCTGAGTCATGATCCGTTCCCTGCTCGCCGGCCGACGTGCTCGCCCTGCCGGCCGTGCTCGCCCTGCTCGTCCTGCACCCGGCGAGGCCGGTGCCCGTTTCGGATGTGAGGGTACGCGCTGTCCGAGCGTCCCCCGCTGCCGGGACCTCGACCGTCAGCGCGCGAACAGGGCGCCGACGAGACGCTGGGCGACCAGCCGGGGCGGCGTTCCCGGCCGGGCCCGAGGTGCCCGTCGCGTAGACCGCGCGCAGGTTCAGGTCACGGGTGGCGGAGACACCGCTCCGGTACCCCGTGTCCGAGCCCGTCTTGCCTGACCGGCGGCGCGGCAGGGACGAGGAACGACGCACGGGAACTCCCCGGGAAGGTGATGATCGGCTTCTTCGAGTCTGCCCGCCCGCCCGGCCCGGTGCGCCAGGGACCGCCCCGGGCTCCACCCTGAACCGTCCCTGACACCACATCAGGGAACGGTTCCCGCCACCACAGGGCCGACTCAGGAGCAACCACCGCATGCCGGCCGAGGCGGGCAGCCCCGGCGGGCCGGGATCGCGCCCCGTGCGCTCCCTCGCGGGGGTGGTTCGCGGGGGCCGGTGGGCGTAGTCCGGCACGGCCCGCGGGGACGGGGCCCGCTCCGCCACGAAGCTGTGCGCTGCTCCCCGTACACCACGAAGACGGAGGTTCGTACGCAGATGACCCACGTACAGCTGAGACCGGCGGATCGGCGGCGCAGGCCCGGCGGAAGGGCCGGGGTGCCGGTCGCACTCGGCATGGCGCTCGTCCTCGCGCTGCCCGGCACCGCCTTCGCCGCGCCCGGCGATCTGGATCCGTCGTTCGGCCCCGACGGCCGGGTGACGACTCCGATCACCGGCTACGCGGAAGGCCACGACATCGCGCGCCAGGCCGACGGCAGGGTGGTCGTGGTCGGTGTGAGCGAGGCCGGCTTCACGCTCGCCCGCTACGACACCGACGGCGGCCTCGACACCGGCTTCGGCGGGGACGGCATCGTGACCAGCGACTTCGGCGGTGGCGGTCACACCGCCAACGCCGTCGCGATCCAGCCGTCCGACGGGAAGATCGTCGTGGTGGGCACCACCGAGGTGATCGCGGAGGAGGGCGGCGGATGCTGCTTCTTCTCCGTGGCCCGGTACAACACCGACGGCAGCCTCGACGCGGGCTTCGGCGACGGCGGCCTGGTGCGCGTCGAGGAGTTCGGCGGGTCCGCGGACGGCGCGGACGTGGCCGTCCAGCCCGACGGCAGGATCGTCGCCGCGGGCAAGGGCGGCGGTGGAGGCTTCGCGCTCGTCCGCCTCGGCACCGACGGCACCCTCGACCCCGGCCTCGGCGGCGACGGGGCGGTCGTCGCGGGCTTCACGCCCACCTCGCCGCAGGACGGCGGTGGTATCGCCCGGGGCATGGCGCTCCAGCCGGACGGCAGGATTGTGTCCGTCGGCTACGTGGGCAACACCGCGTTCGACATCGGCGTGGCCCGCTACAACAGCGACGGAACCCTCGACACCACCTTCAGCGGTGACGGCATGGTGACCGCGGACTTCGGCGGCACCGAGTTCGGCAACGCCGTGGCCGTCCAGCCCGACGGCAGGATCGTCGCCGCGGGTTCGGGCGGTCTCGGCTTCGCCGTCCTCCGCTACAACGCCAACGGCACCCCGGACGCCGGCTTCGGCACGGGCGGTCGTACGTCGGTGAACGCCCCCGGCGACGGAGGCATCGCGTACGGTCTGGCGCTCCAGCAGAACGGCAAGATCGTGCTTGCCGGACGCGCGGACGACCCGAACAGCTCCGAGGCCAACGACTTCGGCCTGGCCCGTCTCCACGTCAACGGCGCGGTGGACACCGGCTTCGGCGGTGACGGCTTCGTCGTGACCGGCTTCAACGACTTCGACGAGGCGCGTGGTGTGCTCGTCCAGCCCGACGGCAAGATCGTCGCGGCCGGGTACGGAGCGGGCTTCGCCTTCGCGCTCGCCCGCTACCAGGGGGGTGACGGCACGACTCCGCCTCCGCCGCGCGCCGATCTGTCGGTGACGAAGACCGGGACGGCCGCGGTGAGCATCGGCGACCGCGCCACCTACACGGTGCGGGTCACCAACGCCACGACGTCCACGGCCACAGCGACCGGCGTGTCGCTCTCCGACACGCTCTCGGGGGCCGGTGCGACGCTCGTCTCGGCCGTTCCCTCACAGGGCACCTGTACGACGACCGCGACCGGTGCGACCTGCGCCCTCGGCTCCCTGGCCCCGGGCGCGAGCGCGACCGTCACGGTCACGGCCGAGCCCCGGGCCGTCGGCACCCTCACCAACGCGGTCGGCGTCAGCGGCTCGCCGCAGGACCCGGTGACCTCCGACAACACGGCCACCGCGACCACGTCGGTGAACAACGCGCGCGGGTGCACCGTCATCGGCACCAGTGCCGCGGAGACCATCAACGGTGGTTTCGGTAACGAGGTGATCTGCGGCCTCGGCGGCAACGACACCATCCGGTCGAGCTACGGCAACGACACGGTCCACGGCGGCTTCGGGAACGACAACATCGACGGCGGCTACGGCGACGACACCCTCAACGGCGGCCCGGGCAACGACACCCTGGCCGGCTCCTACGGCAACGACCGCCTCACCACCACCGACGGCGTCTCGGGCAACGACACCGCCAACGGCGGCGCCGGCACGGACACCTGCACCACCGACCCGGGCGACAGTCGCATCAGCTGCCCCTGACGAGAACCGGGAAGGCCGCCTCGTCTCGCGCCCGTACGCCGTGGTCAGCCGAGGTCGGTGAGCGCGTCGGACACGGCGCCGGGGCGTCCGGGCCTCAGGAGCTTCTCGAAGACGGTGAGGACCAGTTCGTCGGTCTCGTCCAGGGGAAGGTGATCGTCGCGGCTGACGTGCCCGTCCCGGGGGCGGAAGCCGTGCTTGACGAACGACGCGATGCGGGCGCCGTCCCGCATCGCGTCCGCGCTCCGGCCGTCGGTGTGCACGAACGTGTAGCTCCGGCCGTGGACGCCCGCCCGCCCGGTCTTCTCCCGGCGACGCCCGTCGGCGCCGCCGTCGCTGACGTAGGCCCCCGGGTCCTGCGGACTCAGCGAGATCGCGCTCGGCCCACGGGCCGGCAGGGACGGGCCGTCGGCCTCGAACGCGCGGCTCGTGACCGCGTTCTGGCGCTTGGCGAACCACCCCGTGAAGTGCTGCACGGGTTCGATGGGGACGGACGCCCGGACGCTGCCCCCGGCGTCGATCACGTCGGCGCGGGTGCGGGCGTCGTCGACGTCGATGCGCCAGCCGCTGCGGGTGGGCCGACGCCAGAGGGGCATGTCCGTCATGGTCACAGCCTCTCAGACGAGGTGCTCCCGCCTTCGCACGCCCTTGGGCTCCGCCCGTCCGCCGCGGCCGCCGCCAGCCACGCGCGCGCGATGACGCGGTGGCCGAGCGGGCTCGGATGGACCCCGTCCGGGGCGATGGCCCCAGCGCCGTACACCTCGGCGGCGCGGGCCAGTTCCAGGTCCGTGCGGACCACCGTCGCGCCGTGAGCGGTCGCCGTGCGCAGGACGGCGTCGGTGCGGGGTGTGAGGTCCTCGAACCAGGTCTCCTGTTCGGGGCGGGCCGGGAGCAGGAACGGCGTCATGACGAACAGCCGGGCGGCGCACCTCTCGTCGGCGAGGGTGAGGACGCGGTCGAGGGAAGCCTCGAACTCCGGTACCGGGCTGAGGAGTCCGCGGTCGTACCGGCGCCAGGTGTCGTTGATGCCGATCAGGACGGTGACGACCGAGGGGGCGAGGGCGAGGACGTCAGTGGCCCAGCGTGCCTCCAGGTCGTGGACCCGATGGCCGTTGACGCCCTTGTTGACGACGGTGGCGGGGGAGGGCAGGGCCTCGGCGATCATCCGTACGTAGCCGTCGCCGAGGGACGTGGGGTCCTCGCGGTCGCGGCCGGAGTCCGTGACGGAGTCACCGATGAAGAGCAGCCGGTGGTCCCGGGTGAACCGCATGCGCGTCTCCTGTCAGGCCTGTCGGAAGGTCTGGCGCATGGTGCCGAGGCCGTCGATTCCGCACTCCACCACGTCGCCGTGCCGCAGGTAGGGCCGCGGCTCGGGCCGGCCGAGGGCCACACCGGCCGGGGTGCCGGTGTTGATGACGTCCCCGGGGTACAGGACCATGAACCGGCTGAGGTACCGGATGATTCCGGCGACGGGGAACACCATGTCCGCGGTCGATCCGTGCTGACGCTCGACGCCGTTCACCGTCAGCCGGAGCGAGAGCTTCTGCGGGTCGGGGATCTCGTCCGGGGTGACGAGCCACGGGCCGAGCGGGTTGAACGTCTCGCAGCTCTTCCCCTTGTCCCACTGACCGCCCCGCTCCAGTTGGAACGCGCGCTCGGAGACGTCGTGCGAGACGGCGTACCCGGCGACGCACGCGAGCGCGTCCTCGTCGCTCTCCAGGTACCGGGCGGTCCTGCCGATCACCACGGCCAACTCGACCTCGTAGTCGGTCTTCACGCTGCCCCGCGGAATCAGCACCTCGTCGTGCGGCCCCGAGACCGTCCACGGGTCCTTCATGAAGACCACGGGCTCGGCGGGGAGTTCGGATCCCGTCTCCGCCGCGTGGTCACGGTAGTTGAGGCCGATGCAGACGACCTTCCCGGGCCGTGCGACCGGCGCCCCGACGCGTACGCGGTCGGCCGGACGGTCCATGGCCGGCAGGGCGCCCGCCGCCACGGCCTCGGCGAGCCGGTCGAGCACGCCGTCGGAGAGCGAGCGGTGGTCGATGTCGTCGGCGATGCCGGAGGCGTCGAGCAGCCCGCCGTCCCCGCCCAGGACCGCGAGGCGCTCCGCCCCCGCTTCCCCGATCCTCAGCACGCGCATGCCAGCCATCCTTCACGATAGACATCGGATGTATCGACTCTGGAATGCAAGCAATCGCCCACACTTTTGTCCAGCCCTTTCACCGGATCAGGTTTGTCCTCCGATGTATCGTGTGGCCCGCCGATACCGCCACGCCCCAGGAGGCCGAGCCGATGGCAGCTGCGACAACAACGCCCCACGTCCTACTGGTCATGGAGGAGGAGCGCAGAGCCGATGTCTATCCGGCTCACGTCCTGGAGGACATCGGACGCCTGGGGCGCTGGCGCGCCCCCGCCCTCACCCGGGACGCCCTCCTTGCGGACCCCGGGGTGCTGGAAGGGGTCGACGTCCTGCTCACCGGCTGGGGAGCCCCGGTGCTCGACGCGGCGCTGCTCCGCCATGCGCCGAGGCTGAACGCGGTGATGGTGGCGGCCGGTTCGGTACGGCACCTCACGCCACCGGAGTTCTGGGCGCGCGGCATCCCCGTCGTCTCCGCGGCCGCGGCCAACGCCGTCCCCGTCGCCGAGTTCAGCCTCGCCCAGATCCTGCTCGGCCTGAAGCAGGTCCACCGCCTCGGTCGCGAGGTGACGGTCACCCGCCGCTTCCCGCACGACCCGCGGGTGTCCGGAGGGTACGGCTCCCGCGTGGGCCTGCTCGGACTGGGCGAGATCGGCCGGCTCGTCGCCCGGCACCTGCGGGCCTTCGGCGTCGAGGTGCTCGCCTTCGACCCGGTGATCGATCCGGCCGCCGCCGGGGAACTGGGTGTCCGACTGGCGGGCATCGACGAGCTGTTCGCCTCCTGTGACGTCGTGAGCGTCCACGCCCCCCTCCTGCCCGAGACCGAAGGCCTCGTGGGCGGGCGGCTGATGGCGCTCCTTCCCGAGGGCGCGACCCTGGTCAACACGGCCCGCGGGGCCGTGCTGGACGAGCCGGAGGTGATCGGAGTGCTCCGTGACCGGCCCGATCTCACCGCCGTGCTCGACGTGACCTGGCCCGAACCGCCCGCCCCCGACTCGCCGCTCTTCACGCTGCCGAACGTGCTGCTCACCCCGCACCTGGCCGGTGCCATGGGCCGGGAGCGCGCCCGCCTGGGTGAGCTCGTACGCGACGAACTGCGGCGGCTGGTACGCGGCGAGCCCCTGCGGCACGCCGTCGCACCCGCCCAGGCCTCGACCCGGGCGTAGCCTGGCCTGTTTCCCGCGGCCCGAGCCCTCGCGTCCGCTCAGACATCGGAGCTTTGATCGATGTCTGAGCGATGCCCCTCGGGAGCGCTCCCCGCGTCCAGGCGAAGCGCTTCGCCTCCCCACCCTGCTCCCTGACTGCTCAAGAGGGTGATGAGAGCCTCGACGGGGACGCGTCATCCAGCACCTTCCTTCGTTCCAACTCTTTTCATTCATCGGACTATTGACCCTCGTTCGGCCGAGCGTTAGCGTCCCCGGCAAGCGCTTACAGGCCAGCTGCCGAGGGCGGCGAACAGGAGTTGTCATGCAGAGAACGCGATGGATCGGTGCGGGTCTTCTCGCCTCGGCGTTGGCCCTGACGAGCTGTACGTCCGGTCCTGCCGGGGCGGACGCCAAGCAGGACTCCACGGCGGAACTGGAGCTGTGGACCAGGACGACACCCGGCGGCCCCGGGGAGAAGGCCACCCTGCGGCTGGTCGCAGGCTTCGAGAAGGCCACCGGGCACAAGGTCAAGGTCACGGCGATCTTCGACGACTTCGAGACGAAGCTCCAGCAGCGAGCCGCCCAGCGGCAGTTGCCCGACATCGTCATGAACGACGTCACCCAGCTCGGCGCGATGCACAGCCAGGGGCTCCTCAGGGAGATCGACCTGGACAAGATCAAGAACAGTGGGGACCTCGTCGAGCAGGGCCTGAACTCCGGCAAGAGCGTCGACGGAAAGCAGTACGGCATCCCGTACTCCGCCCAGGCCGGTGCCCTCCTCCTCCGCAAGGACTGGCGCGAGAACCTGGGACTGGAGGCCCCGAAGACCTGGGACGACCTCGCCGCGCTCGCCACCGCCTTCACCACCCGCGACCCCGACGGCAACGGCAGGCAGGACACCTACGGCCTCGCCGCCCCGCTGTCGACCAAACGCGGCTACGCCTCCTGGTACTTCTCCAACTTCCTCTGGGCCGCGGGCGGGGACTTCATCACCGAGGCCGGCCAGGGCACGTACAGACCGTCGATGACGAGCAAGGAGTCGACGGAGGCCATGCGCTGGTTCCGCGCCCTCGGCTGCGACCGGAAGGTCGTCCAGCCCGGCGCCGTCACCATGGACACCCCGCCGACGAACGAGACGTTCGAAGCGGGCAGGACCGGCATGTTCGTCGTCGGCCCCTACCTCATGCCCCGCTTCGACAAGTCCCTCGGCAAGGACAAGTACGAGGTCGTCCCCATGCCCAGGGGACCGAAGGACGCCACCGTGCTCGCCGAAGGCGGCACCGTCTATCTCATGGCCGGTTCGGAGAACCACGCCGGACAGGACGCGTTCGCCGGATACGCCATCTCCGCCGAGGGCCAGAAGATCGGCATGGAGGGCGTCGACGGCTCCACCGTCCAGCTCCCCGTGAACAAGACGGTCGACGTCACCGAGGTACGCCCCGACCTCCGCTGGAAGACGTACGCCGACGTCTACCGCTCCTCCGGGCGCTACGCCCCCTCCATCCCCAACTGGACCCCCGTACGGCAGACCACCGCCGAGACCGTCAACGCGCTGATGGCCGACTGCTCCCTCGACCTCGGCGAGAAGCTGCGTGAACTCGACACGAAGCTCGCCGGGATCCTCCAGGAGCAGGGAATCGCCGGATGACGAGCCTCGACCAGGTGAAGACGGCCGCGGACCCGGCGGCCGGCTCCACCCCGCCCGCCCGGCGCGGGCAGGCGCCGACCGCGCGAGGAGGAGGCGCGCCGCCCGTCTCCCGCCGCGTGAGGAACCGCCGCGGCGGCCGTTGGTGGACTCCGTGGCTCTTTCTCGCCCCGGCCCTGATCCTCTTCCTCTACTTCAAGTTCATCCCCATGGCCAGCGCGCTGACCATGTCCTTCCAGGAAGTCCAGCCCTACCTCGGCAACCGGTGGGTCGGCGGCGAGAACTACGCCACCGTGCTCTCCTCGGACGGCTTCCGCGAGGCCGCCTGGCACACCGTCGTCCTCGCCGTCGGCCAGACCGCAGGCTCGATGCTCCTCGGCCTCACCCTCGCCCTCCTCATGGAAGGACAGGGCCGCAAGCTCGGCTTCGTCCGCTCGGCCGCCTTCCTCCCCGTCGTCGTGCCGATCGCGGTCGTCGCCGAACTCTGGCGGATCATGTACCACCCCACCGAGGACGGCATGCTCAACTCCCTCCTCGGACTCGTGGGGTTCGGCCCGTCGGGATTCATCAACGACCCCGACACCTCGATGGCCTCCCTCATGCTCACCGGCATCTGGCGGGGCGCCCCCTACGACATGATGATCTTCCTCGCGGGTCTCGCCGGAGTGGACCGCGGACTGTACGAGGCCGCCAAGGTCGACGGAGCCTCCAGGTTCCAGCGCATCCGCCACGTGACGCTCCCCGGCCTGCGCGCCGTCCTCACCATCCTCTTCATCCTCGCCGCCATCCGGGGCCTGCGCGTCTTCACCGAGGTCTTCCTGCTCACCAACGGCGGCCCCGACGGCTCGACCGAAGTCGTCATGACCGTGATCTACAAACTGGGCCTCGAACAGAACCGGCTCGGCGTCGGCGCCGCCGGAGCCGTCCTGCTGTTCCTGGCGACGCTGCTCCTCACGGTCGGCGTCCACCTGTTCCGACGGAGGGGCAACGAATGAGCGCGCCGACCGAGACCGCCCTCGGGCTGACCGAGAGCCGCAGCGCCGCAGGCCGCGCCCTGAAGGTCCTCACGTACCTCCTCGTGCTCGTGGTCTTCGCGGGACCGCTGCTCGCCCTGCTCGTCAGCGCCTTCAACCACGTCAAGGACCCCACCCAGCTCAGCGTCGTCCCCTCCGACCCCACCGTCGACAACTTCACCGTCGCCTTCGACCAAGGCGTCCTGAAGTACCTCCTCAACTCGTTCTTCGTCGTCGGCTTCGGACTGCTGCTCCAGGTCGCCGTCTCCGTCCTCGCGGGCTACGCCCTCGCCAGGAAGCGGTTCCGCGGCATGACCCTCGCGTTCGTCGCGATCCTGGCCACGCTGATGCTGCCCGAGGAGATCCTGGCCATCCCGCTCTCCGTGATCCTCGCCGACCTGCCGGTCGTCCACATCGACCTGATCGGCTCCCTCGCCGGCATGATCGTGCCCGTCGGCGCCTGGGCGTTCTCCATCCTCGTCATGACCGAGTTCATGAAGGAGGTACCGAAGGAGCTGGAGGAGGCGGCGCGCATCGACGGCGCCGGAGACCTGCGGATCTTCGCGCAGATCATCCTCCCCATGTGCAAGCCCGCACTCGGCGTCATCGGAGTCTTCGGCTTCACGATGATCTGGGACCAGTACCTGCTGCCCCTGCTCGTGGCCACCGACTCCTCCTCGTACACCCTGCCGCTCGCCCTGCGCACGCTGCGGGTCGACCCCCTCGTCACCCCCGGCGTGGTGATGGCCGCGTCGCTGCTCGCCCTGCTGCCGTCCGTCATCGTCTTCCTCTTCTTCCAGCGCTCCTTCGTCCACGGCCTGTCCAGCGGCGCCCTCAAGGGCTGACCCGAACGGCCGACCCCTCCGAAAGGACCACCTCCCGTGCTCCCGTCCGGTCTGATGTCCTTCCCGCTCACGCCGTTCACCCCCGCCGACGAGGTGGACACGAGCGTGTTCGCCGACCACATCGAGGACCAGCTCGCCCACGGCCCCGCCGCACTCTTCGTCGCCTGCGGCACGGGGGAGTACTCCTCGCTCAGCGCCGCCGAGTACGCCGAGGTCGTCCGGCACGCCGTATGCGTCGTCGCCGGCCGCGTGCCCGTCTACGCCGGCGCCGGAGGAGGCCTCGGCAACGCCCGGGCAGCCGTCACCGCCGCCACGGACGCGGGCGCCGACGGGATCCTGCTGCTGCCCCCGTACCTCGTCGGCGGCACCGAGGACGGCTACCTCGGATACGTGGAGTCCGTCGCCCGCGCCGGACACCTCCCCGTCCTCGTCTACCGGCGCGGCCTCGCCAGGATCGGTGTCTCCACCGCCCTCAGGCTCCTCTCCGTACCCCAGGTCGCCGGGATCAAGGAGGGCGACGGCGACCTGGACTCGATGGCCCGCATGGTCACCGCCGTACGCACCAGCGGCCACCCCCGCGCCGAGACCTTCGCCTTCCTCAACGGACTGCCCACCGCCGAGGTCAGCGCCACCGCCTGCCGGGCCATCGGCATCCGCGACTACTCCTCCGCCGTCCTCTGCTTCGCCCCCGACATCGCCCGCCACTTCCACACGGCCCTGACGACCGGCGACACCGCCACCACCGGCCGGCTCCTCGCCGATTTCTACCTGCCGCTCACCGCCCTCCGCGACCAGGTCCCCGGCTACGCCGTCTCCCTCGTCAAGGCCGGAGCCCGCCTGCGCGGGCTCGACGTCGGCCACGTCCGAGCCCCGCTGGTGGACGCGGCACCCGACCACGTCGACCAGCTGAAGGACCTCCTGGCCCGGGGACGGCGCGCCCTGGCCGACGTGACGGGCGGCGGCGCCGGCTCCCCCGTGACGGAAGGCGCCGACGCAGAACTCGCGCCGGAACAAGGTGCCCCCGCCGTGGCGGTCGCCTCGTGAAGGTCACCTCCGTCGTCGTCACCCCCGTCGCCTTCGCCGACCCGCCGCTGCTCAACGCCGTCGGCGTCCACGAGCCGTACGCCCTGCGCGCGGTGGTGGAGATCAGGACCGACACCGGCGCCTACGGCCTGGGCGAGAGCTACGGCGACGCCGCCCACCTCGAACTGCTCCGCGCCGTCGCCGACGACCTGCCGGGCCTCGACCCCTTCGACCTCAAAGAACTCTCCCGGAGAGCCTCCGCGATCGTCGGCGGCCGGGTGGCGCGCGACGCCCACGGCCTCATCGGCGCAGGCGGAGCGGCCAAGACGGTCGCGAGCGTCACCTCGCCGTTCGAGGTGGCCTGCCACGACCTCCAGGGCAAGCACCTCGGCAGGCCCGTGTCCGACCTCCTCGGCGGCGCCACCCGCGACCGCGTCGACTTCTGCGGCTACCTGTTCGCGAAATGGGCCGCGCACCCCGGCCACGAGCCGGACGCGTGGGGACCGGCCCTCGACCCGGCCGGACTCGTGGCGCAGGCCCGGCTCCTGGCGGACCGCTTCGGCTTCCGCTCGTTCAAGCTCAAGGGCGGCGTCCTCCCTCCCGACGACGAGGTCGCCGCGATCCGTGCCCTGCGCGAGGCGTTCCCGGACCATCCGCTCCGCCTCGACCCCAACGCGAGCTGGGACCCGGAGACCGCCGCCCGGGTGGCCGACGAGCTGACGGGAGTACTGGAGTACCTGGAGGACCCGGTCGCCGGCATCCCCGCCATGGCGTACCTCGCCAGGACCGCCCCGATGCCCCTCGCCACCAACATGTGCGTGGTCACCTGGGAGCACCTCACCGAGGCGATCCCCGCCCGGGCCGTCGGCGTCCTGCTCGGCGACCACCACTTCTGGGGCGGCCTCAAGGCCACCCAGCAACTGGCGGCCGTCTGCCACCACTTCGGCGTCGCGATGTCCATGCACTCCAACTCCCACCTCGGGATCAGCCTCGCCGCGATGGTCCACCTCGCCGCCGCCACCCCCGCCCTCACCCACGACCTGGACACCCACTGGCCCTGGAAGCGGCCCGAGGACGACGTCGTCACCTCACCGTGGAGCCTCGCCGACGGCGCGATCACCGTCCCGCGCACACCCGGACTCGGCATCGAACTCGACCGCGACGCACTGGACCGGCTCCACGAGCAGTACCTGGCGTGCGGCCTCACCCGCCGCGACGACACCGGCTACCTGGCCCGCGTCGCCCCCGACGTGCGACTCCGCGAGGACGTCCACGAACCGGCCTGACCGCTTCGCCGTCCCGTCCCGCCCCTCCCCACCGCACAGGAACGATGCCCCATGACCTCCACCAGCGCCGACGCCGACCGCCCCACGGCCCCTTCGCCCGACACGACCTGGTTCACCCACGACCGCTTCGGCATGTTCGTCCACTGGGGCCTCTACTCCCTCGCCGCGCGCCACGAGTGGGTGAAGACCCGGGAGAAGATGACGGACGACCAGTACCAGGTGTACTTCGACCACTTCGACCCCGACCGCTACGACCCGGTCCGGTGGGCGCGGACGGCGAAGGCCGCCGGCATGCGGTACGTCGTCCTGACCACCAAGCACCACGACGGCTTCTGCCTCTGGGACAGCCGGCTCACCGACTACAAGGTGACGAAGACACCCCACGGCCGCGACCTGGTCGGACCCTTCGTCGACGCCTGCCGCGCCGAAGGGCTCAAGGTCGGCTTCTACCACTCCCTGATCGACTGGCACCACCCGTCGTTCCCCGTCGACGGAACGCACCCGCAGCGCGACGACGAGGAGTTCAAGGCCGCGGCGGCCGACCGCGACATCCGGGAGTACCAGGAGTACCTGCACGGCCAGGTCCGCGAACTGCTCACCGAGTACGGACGCGTCGACTACCTCTTCTTCGACTTCTCCTACGCGGGCCGCGAATGGTGGGGCGGCAAAGGCCCCGACGACTGGGACTCCCCGCGACTCATGGCGATGGTCCGCGAACTCCAGCCGCGCATCCTGGTCAACGACCGGGCCGGCCTCCCCGGGGACTTCGTCACGCCCGAGCAGTACCAGCCGTCCGCCCCGATGACCCTCGGCGGCCGCCCCGTCCTGTGGGAGGCCTGCCAGACCCTCAACGGAAGCTGGGGCTACGACCGCGACAACCTCGACCACAAGAGCCCCGACCTGCTGATCCGGATGCTCGTCGACGGCGTCTCCAAGGGCGGCAACCTGCTGCTGAACGTCGGCCCCACCGGCCGGGGCGACCTCGACCCGCGCGACACCGCCGCACTCGCCGAGATCGGCCGCTGGACCGACCTGCACGAACGGTCCGTACGCGGCTGCGGCCCCTCCCCGTACACGCCGAGCGCCGACTGCCGCTACACCCAGCGTGGCGACCGGCTCTACGTCCACCTCTTCTCCTGGCCGCTGCGCCATCTGCACCTGCCCGGTCTCGCGGGCCGGGTGCGGTACGCCCAGCTCCTGAACGACGCCTCGGAGATCCTCCAGGAGCCGCTCGACCCCGACCGCCCGGCGATGAACACCCAGATGGGCGGCCAGCCGGCGGGCACCCTCACGCTCCGGCTCCCGGTGCGGCGGCCCGACACACCCGTGCCCGTCATCGAGCTGCACCTGACGGACCCGTCCGGGCCCGGCGCCTCGATGTGACGGGCCGTACGCGTACCACTCATCCGACTCGTCCGACCGATCACGGAGGCACCATGCAACGACGCACGTTCCTCGCCGGCACCGCGGCAGGGGCGGCAGCCGCCGTCCTGCCCCTCTCCGCCCCCGCGTACGCGGACGCCGCCCGGCGCAAGCCCGCGCGCCCCCTGGGGCCCACCGTCGACGTCGGCTCCCTGGACGACCTCCAGGACGCGATCGACGCGGCGGGACCCGGCACCCGCATCGTCGTCGCGAACGGCACCTACACCGTCCCCGCCGCCAAGCCCCTCACCATCACCGGCCAGCACGGCTCCCGCACCGCGCCCATCACCATCGTCGCCGCGTCACGGGGAGGCGCCGTACTGCGCGGCGAGCGGAGCTTCGTCCTCGACGCGTCCAGCAACGTGACCGTGAGCGGTTTCTCCTTCCGCCAGAGCACCACCCTGGAGATCCCGCCGACCTGCACGTACATCCGGCTCACCCGCAACGACTTCCAGCTCGCGGACATCGAGGGCCTGCACTGGGTCATGGTGCGCGGCGACGAGGCCGTGATCGACCGCAACCACTTCCACGGCAAGACCACGCTCGGCATCTTCCTCGGCATCGAGGGCGCGGGCAGCGAGGCCATGGCCCAGGGCGTGCACGTCCACCGCAACCACTTCTCCGACCACACCTTCACCGGCGCCAACGGCGGCGAACCGATCCGCCTCGGCGTCAGCCCCCGCGCCCTGTCCAGCGCGCACGCGCTCGTGGAGTACAACCTGTTCGAGCGGGCCGACGGCGACCCCGAGGCCATCTCCGTCAAGAGCTCCGACAACGTCATCCGGTACAACACCATCCGCGACAGCCTCGGCGGCATCGTCCTGCGCCACGGCAACGGCACCCTCGTCGACGGCAACTACCTCATCGGCGGCGAGGAGGGCGTGCGGATCTACGGCAACGACCACGTCATCGTCAACAACTACCTGGCCGGCCTCAGCGGGCGGGCGATGGTCATCGGCAGCGGCACGGAACGCGACCACGTCCCCGGCGAATCGGCCGAGGCCCGCCGGGGCAACGACGCACCCGACCGCGTCCTCATCGCCCACAACACCCTCCTCGACAACGCGGGCGGCGCACTGTCGGGCGAGAGCCACCGCCCGCACGAACCCCGCGACGTCACCGTCGCCGACAACCTCCTTGTCGGCCAGACCGGCAGCCTGGTCGAGATGGCGACCACGGTCCGCTTCACCTGGCAGAGCAACATCCTGTTCGGCGCGGCGGCCGACGGGAACATCCCCGCCGGCGGGTTCCTGCGGGCCGATCCCCGCCTGGTACGGGGCTCCGACGGGGTGTACCGGCTGTCGAGCACGAGCCGGGCGATCGGCGCGGCCACGCTGTCCCCCGCGCCGGTCACCCATGACATCGACGGCGATGCGCGGGGCGGCGTGCGCGATGTCGGTGCCGACGAGTACGCGACGGCGACGCCGATCCGCCGACCGCTGACCCCGGCGGACGTGGGCCCCCACGCCCGCTGACGGACAAGGGGGCGGGGAGGGGCACGGGGGAGGGGCGCGGACCCTGCAGTAAGGTGGGCGCCCAGCAGACACATCCGATGTATTTGGCCTTGCACAGGAGGACGCCTTGGCAGTCACGGACGAGGCGATCGGCAAGATCAAGGAGATGATCGTCTCCGGAGCGCTCCGCCCGGGCGACCGGCTGCCCAAGGAGGCCGACCTCGCCGCCGAGCTCGGCCTCTCGCGCAACTCCCTGCGTGAGGCGGTGAAGGCCCTGTCCCTCCTGAACATTCTCGACGTACGGCAGGGCGACGGCACGTACGTCTCCAGCCTCGAACCACCGCTGCTGCTGGAGGCGGTGTCGTTCGTCCTGGACTTCCACCAGGACGACCAGGCGCTCCAGGCCCTGAAGGTACGGGGCATCCTGGAGCCGGCGGCGACGGCGCTGGCGGCGGAGCGCATCGCCGAGGACGAGATCAGGGAGCTCGGGGAGCTCCTCGACCGGCTCGGTGACGCCCCGAGCCTGGACGAACTCGTGGCCAGTGACCTGGAGTTCCACCGGCGCATCGCCGCGGCCTCCGGGATTCCCCTGCTGTGCTCGCTCCTCGACAGCATCTCCGGGGCCACCGTGCGGGCGCGGCTGTGGCGCGGCATCACCGAGGAGACCGCCGTGGCCAGGACCCTGGCGGAGCACCGGGCGATCCTGGACGCGCTCGCCGCCCGGGACGCGAGGACGGCGGAGGCCTGGGCGACGATCCACATCTCCAACGTCGTCCGCTGGCTCGACAGCGTGTGGTGAGCTGCCGGCCCGGCACCTTCCTCCGCCTCCTTCGCCCCTGGCGTCCGACGAGGGCGGGCGCCCCCGAGGGGCGCCCGCCCTCGTCGGCGTGCCGTGCGTGAGGCCCTCGCGGCGCCGTTCGTGGTGCCGTTCTCAAGGTCCGAGAAACATCCGATGTCTACTTGCCCCACCTCTCGGGCTCGCCGTATCGTTCTCGCTCAACAGGCCAATCACCCGATCTGTGCTGATGGTTGGGGCTGCTCCGCGTCGCTCGGGCAGACGAAGCCGAACACCGAGCAGGCAGCCCAGGTGTGAAAGGAACCCCGTTGTCCACTGACATCACGCGGGTCATCGCGATGGACACCTACGACATCCGTTTTCCGACCTCCCGCCAACTCGACGGATCCGACGCGATGAACCCGGACCCCGACTACTCCGCGGCCTACCTCGTCCTGCGTACGAACGAGCCCGACGGCCCCACGGGACACGGCTTCACCTTCACCATCGGGCGTGGCAACGATGTCCAGGTCGCCGCGATCGAAGCACTGCGCCCCCACGTCATCGGCCGGTCCGTGGAGGACCTCTGCGCCGACCCCGGACTCGTCAGCCGGGCGCTGATCGGCGACAGCCAGCTCCGCTGGCTCGGGCCCGAGAAAGGCGTCATGCACATGGCCGTCGGGGCCGTGGTCAACGCCGTGTGGGACCTGGCCGCCAAGCGGCAGCGGAAGCCGCTGTGGAAGCTGCTCGCCGACGCCGACCCCGAGTGGCTCGTCTCGCAGGTCGACTTCCGCTACATCACCGACGCCCTCACCCCCGAGGAGGCCCTCGACCTCCTCAGGCGCGGCAAGGCCGGGCGGGGCGAGCGCGAAAGCGTCCTGCGGGCCCGGGGCTACCCCGCGTACACCACATCGCCCGGCTGGCTCGGCTACTCCGACGAGAAGCTGACCCGACTCGCCAAGGAAGCGGTGGCGGCCGGTTTCACCCAGATCAAGCTGAAGGTCGGCGCCGACCTCGCGGACGACGTCCGCCGCTGCCGCGCCGCCCGCGCGGCCGTCGGCGCGGACGTCCGCCTGGCCGTCGACGCCAACCAGCGGTGGAACGTGACCGAGGCCATCGACTGGACGCGGGCGCTCGCCGAGTTCGACCCCTACTGGATCGAGGAGCCGACCAGCCCGGACGACATCCTCGGGCACGCGCGCGTGCGGGCCGCCGTCGCCCCCGTCAAGGTGGCGACGGGCGAGCACGTACAGAACCGGATCGTGTTCAAGCAACTCCTCCAGGCGAACGCCGTCGACATCGTCCAGCTCGACGCGGCCCGGGTCGGCGGCGTGAACGAGAACCTCGCCATCCTGCTCCTCGCCGCCAAGTTCGGGGTGCCCGTCTGCCCGCACGCCGGCGGGGTCGGACTGTGCGAACTGGTCCAGCACCTCGCGATGTTCGACTTCGTGGCGCTCAGCGGAACCACCGACGACCGGGTCATCGAGTTCGTCGACCATCTGCACGAGCACTTCGCCCACCCGGCCGTCATACGCGAGGGCGCCTACACGGCGCCCCTCGCCCCCGGCTTCTCGGCCGACATGCACGAGGCCTCCCTCGCCACCTTCGCCTACCCCCACGGCACGTTCTGGGCCGCCGATCTGGCGGGAGCGCTCGCCGACGAAGCCACCGTGGAGGTGATCGCATGACCGCCCACCCGCTCGCCGGGCTCCGCGCCATCGTCACCGGCGGCGCCTCCGGCATCGGACGCGCCGTCGCCCGTCTCCTCGACGCGCAGGGCGCCGCCGTCGCCGTCCTCGACCTCGAACCGGCGGCCGCCCACGACACGCTCACCGCGTTCCGCGCGGATGTCGCCGACGACACCTCGGTACGCGAGGCCGTCGCGGCGGCCGCCGCGACACTCGGCGGAATCGACATCCTCGTCAACAACGCGGGCATCGGCGCCGCCGGCACGGTCGAGGACAACCCCGACGACCAGTGGTACGCCGTCCTCGACGTCAACCTCCTCGGCGTCGTCCGCACCACCCGTGCCGCCCTGCCCCACCTGCGCCGCTCGGACCACGGAGCCGTCGTCAACATCTGCTCCATCGCCGCCACCGCGGGCCTGCCGCAGCGGGCCCTGTACTCCGCGAGCAAGGGGGCGGTCCTCTCCCTGACCCTCGCCATGGCCGCCGACCATGTGCGGGAGGGAATCCGGGTCAACTGCGTCAACCCCGGGACCGTCGACACCCCGTGGGTCGCCCGCCTGCTCGACGCGGCCCCGGACCCGGAGGCCGAACGCGCGGCACTCGGCGCCCGCCAGCCCACGGGTCGGCTCGTCGGCGCCGACGAGGTCGCGGCGGCCGTCGTCTACCTCGCGTCCCCGGCGGCGGCCTCGGTGACGGGCACCGCCCTCGCCGTCGACGGCGGCATGGCGGGACTCCGACTCCGGCCGGCGGGCACATGAGCGCCGACACGCGGGCCACGGGCGAGCGGGCGGCCGGCGGCGGGGCCGCAGACGAACGGGCCGCAGAGGAACCGGCCGCGAGAGAACGGGCTGCCGGCGAACGGGCCACGGACGGAAGCGCCGCCGACCCCGCGAGCCTCGCCCGCGCCGCAGACCCCGCGAGCCTTACCCGTGCCGCCGACCCCGCAGGCCTCGCCCGTGCCGCCGACCCCGCAGGCCTCGCCCGCGCCGCCGACCCCGCAGGCCTCGCCCGAGTCCCCCTCACCCGCGTCCCCCTCGGCCGGACCAGCGCCTGGACGACCCGCCTCGCCTTCGGCGCGGCCGGCATCGGCAACCTCTACAGCACCGTCACCGACGAGGACGCCCACCGGACCCTCGCGACCGCCTGGGACCGTGGCATCCGTTCCTTCGACACCGCACCCCATTACGGCCTCGGCCTGTCCGAGCGCCGGCTCGGCGCCTTCCTCCGGGACCGGCCCCGTGACACGTATACCCTCTCGACGAAGGTCGGGCGCCGCCTCGTCCCCGACCCCGGCGCGACCGGCGACGACCTCGCCCACGGCTTCGCGGTACCCGCCGCGTACCGCAGGGTCTGGGACTTCGGCGCGGACGGCATCCGGCGCGGCCTGGAGGAGAGCCTGGAGCGGCTCGGGCTCGACCGCGTCGACATCGTGTACCTGCACGATCCCGACGACCACGCCGACCAGGCACTGCGCGAGGCGTACCCCGCGCTGGAACGATTGCGGGCCGAGGGAGTCGTCCGGGCCATCGGCGTGGGCATGAACCAGACCGCGATCCCCACCCGCTTCGTCACCGAGACCGACATCGACGTCGTCCTGCTCGCCGGTCGCTACACCCTGCTCGACCGGAGCGGCCTCGCCGAACTCCTGCCGGCCGCGCAGCGCCGCGGTGTGTCGGTCGTGGCCGGAGGGGTGTTCAACTCGGGCCTCCTCGCGGATCCGCGGCCGGGCGCCACGTACGACTACGCGGCGGCTCCGCCGCAGACCCTGGCCAGGGCCCTTCGGCTGCGGGAGGTCTGCGAGCGCCACGGAGTGCCACTGAGGGCCGTGGCAGCCCGCTTCCCACTGGGCCATCCCGCTGTGGCGGGCGTCCTCCTCGGCCTGCGCAGCCCGGCCGAGGTCACGGACGCCGCCGACATGCTGGCCCGCGAGATACCCGAGGCCCTCTGGGCGGAGCTGCGCCGCGAGCGCCACACCCCTGGGTCCGATGCCGCCCCGGACTGCGGGTGAGGCGCCGATGAGGATCGGACTCCGCACGACCGCGACGGGCGCCGGCGCCGCCACGGTCGAACTCCTCGCCGCACGTGTAGCCGACCACCGTGCCGTCGGACGCCGGGCCCTGTCCCCGGTCCCGGACCACATCGAACCGCAACGCGCCGAAGGCGTCCACGGCCCCCGCGTCCTCGACGCCGTCCTGGTCGTCACCGGCACCTCTGGAGCGCACCCATGAGAATCGCCCTGCACACCCGGGTCCGCGCGGACCGCATCGCCGCGTACGAGGAGGCGCACCGCGAGGTCCCCACCGAGCTGACCCGCGCGATCCGGGCCGCCGGCTGCACCTCCTGGACGATCTGGCGCAGCGGCACCGACCTCTTCCATCTGCTCGACTGCGAGGACTACGCGCGTCTCCTGGCCGAGCTGGAGACACTTCCGGTCAACGTCGGGTGGCAGGCCCGGATGGCCGAACTCCTCGAGGTCGTCCACGACTACTCCGGCGACGGCGCGGACGCGGGACTGCCCGTGGTGTGGCACCTGTGAGCACCCTCCGCGGCCCCCTCGTCGTCGACGCCCACCACCACCTCTGGGACCTGTCCGTGCGCGACCAGGACTGGATCACCGGACCCGCCCTCGCGCCCCTGCGCCGCACCTTCACGGAGCGCGACCTGCGGGCCGAGACCACCCCGGCGGGGGTGGCGGCCACCGTCCTCGTCCAGACGGTCACCCTCGCCGACGAGACACCCGAGATGCTGGCCACCGCCCGCGACAGCGACCTGATCGCCGGCGTCGTCGGCTGGACCGACCTGACGGCGCCCGACATCGCCGACACCCTGGCCGCGCTGCTCGCCCTGCCGGGCGGCGAACGCCTCGTGGGCATCCGCCACCAGGTCCAGTCGGAACCGGACCCTGCCTGGCTGCTCCGTCCCGACGTCCGCCACGGCCTCACCGCGGTGGCCGCCGCCGGGCTCGCGTACGACCTGGTGATCCTCCCGCACCAGCTGCCGGCCGCGACGAGGACCGCGAGAGACCTGCCGGAGCTGACCTTCGTCCTCGACCACGCGGCGAAACCGCCCGTCGCGAGCGGAGACCTCGAACCCTGGGCCGCCCACCTGCGCGCCTTCGCGGCCCTGCCCCACACCGCCGGCAAGCTCTCCGGCCTGCACACCGAGGCCGACTGGCGCGGCTGGACCGTGCGGGACCTGCGGCCGTACGCCGACACCCTGCTCGACGCGTTCGGCCCGAGCCGCCTGATGTTCGGTTCCGACTGGCCGGTGTGCACGCTCGCGGCGTCGTACGGACGGACCCTCGCGACGGCGCGGCAGCTCACGGAGGCACTGAGCCCGGGCGAGCGGGCGGCGGTCTTCGGCGGCACGGCGGTGGAGACCTACCGACTGGAGGAGCGCGTCGCTCACCGGGCGGGCCCGCCGGCGGTCACGTAGGGTCGTGATGCCGCTACGACAGTCGCGGTGCCACGACGAGGGTGAACGCCTCGTCGCCGCAGGCGCGGGCGGGGGCGCCGCTCGACCGATCTGGGGTGCCCATGACAGGACAGTTCGAAGCGACGTTCGAGGTCGACCGGCCGGTGGAGGACGTGTTCGCCTTTCTCGCCGACGGACGCAACGATCCGGAGTTCAGCCCCCGGGTGCTGAGGATCGAGCGGGTCCCGGACGCGCCGACCGCCGTGGGCACCGTCTTCCGGAGCACCGTCAAGGACGCCGGGATGAAGACCGCGAGGGAGTTCCGCATCACCGCCCTCGAAGCACCCGTGAAGATCCGCTGGGCCGAGGTGTCGAAGAACCTCGTCACGGCGAGTGAGGGTGGCTACGACCTGGAGCCGCTCACCGACGGCCGGACCCAGGTCCGGATCTACAACGTCCTCGAAGGCCATGGCGTGGGCAGACTCCTCGCCGGCCTGGCGCTCTCGGCAGCCCGCAAGGACGCCCCCGGTTTCGGCGCCCGGATCAAGGCGGCGGCGGAGGCGGGGATCGCCCCGCGCTGAGACCGCGGGCGAGCCGCCTACCGGCCCCCGTCCCCGGGGCGCGGGACCGACACGCCCCGCGACTCCCGCGGCGGGGCGCTGAAGCGGACCGGCACGCCCGGCGAGTAGAGCACGCTCACGGGCGGACCGGGCGGCTGCTCCAGGCCGGCCGCGCTGAGCAGCGTCTCGTCGCAGGTGAGCAGCCGGGCGCGGTGCAGCGTCCAGCGCGGGTGGGTGTTCGGGAGGTAGAGCGGTCGCCCCCGGTACGAGCTGTGCATGCCCCAGCGGGCGGTCAGGAAGTGTTCGAGCGCGGTGGGTTCCCTCACCGCCTCGCCGATCTCCACACTGATCGCGCTGCGCGCGCCGCGCGGGCCGGGCCAGCGACGGCTGCTGGTGTACGTCACGGTGGAACCGTCGTGCCGGATGCTCATCCTGGACCAGACGTACGGGATCCGGAACGCCCACCGTCCGATGGTCACCGGGATCAGCCGGGACGCGTCGAGGGAGCGGAAGACGACACCCCTGCGCCCGTCGGCGTCCACGGAGTAGAGCCGGACGTTGGTCTCGGGAAAGGTGCCGAGATACGGGATCGGGGGGAGCCGGAGCCAGCCGACCCGGTGCATCCGGAAGGCGACCAGGCCCACGTAGGTGACGCCGTCGCGGGTGTCGGGGACGGTGCCGGCGGGCAGGAGCGGGGCCACGTCGGCGGGGTCCACGGCCCAGTGCAGGAAGGCCAGGTCGAGCCAGGACTGGGTGAGCAGGGTGAGGTCCGGGCGGTGCGGCGGGTCGGCCGATATCGGCTCGGGGAGCGCGGCGGGCGGCGTCTGCGGCATCTCAGCAGTATCGGGGACGGAACGGACGGAAGTGGCCCTCCACGGGTGTGTGGAGGGCCACTTGTCCACCTCTCGTCGGGGCCGGGCCCGGCCCCGACGAGAGGTGGGTGTGGTGTTACGGAGTCACCTTGAGGAGCTTGTTCGCGGTGCCGGAGGACGCGTTCTTGATGGCGTCCGCGGTGGCCCCGCCGGTCAGCGCGGCGGCCGTGTCGGCCGGCGTCGCCGACGGGTTGGCCGCCAGGTAGAGGGCCGCGGCACCCGCCACGTGCGGGCTGGCCATCGACGTTCCGGAGATCGTCTTGACGCCCGTGTCGCTGTCGTTCCAGGCGGAGGTGATCTCCGAGCCGGGCGCGTACAGGTCCACCACGGAGCCGAAGTTCGAGAACTCCGACTGCTCGTCGTCCTTGGTGCTGGACGCCACGGTGAGCGCCTCCGGCACCCGGGAGGGCGAGCCCTGACCGGCGTCGGAGGACTCGTTGCCGGCCGCCACCGCGAAGGTCACACCGGAGGCGATGGCCCGCTGGACCGCCGCGTCCAGGGCCTCGTCGGCGCCGCCGCCGAGGCTCATGTTCGCGACGGAGGGCCCGGAGTGGTTCTTGGTCACCCAGTCGATGCCGGCCACGACCTGCTCGGTGGTGCCGGAGCCGTTGTCGTCGAGGACGCGGACGGCCACGACCTTGGCCTTCTTGGCGACTCCGTGGGCGGTGCCGGCGATGGTGCCCGCCACGTGGGTGCCGTGGCCGTTGCCGTCGTCGGCGCTGTCGTCGTTGTCCACGGCGTCGAAGCCGTGGGCCGCCCGGCCGCCGAAGTCCTGGTGCGAGATGCGGACGCCGGTGTCGATGACGTACGCGGTCACGCCCTGCCCGCCGTTGTCGGGGTACGTGTACTTCTGGTCGCCGGCCGTGTCCGCCTGGTCGATCCGGTCCAGGCCCCAGGACGGGGGCTGTTCCTGGGTCTCCTTGATGCTGAACCGCTTGTTCTGGACGACGGTCCCGACCGCGGGGTCGGCGGCGAGGCGCTTGGCCTCGTCGACGGACAGACCGGACGCCGAGAAGCCGTTGACCTCCGAGCCGTAGGAGCGGACGAGCTTGCCGCCGTACTTCTTGGCGAGGTCTCCCTTGTTCGCGGACGCGTCGAGGATGACGATGAAGCTGCCGTCGACGGCACCCGGGGCGCCGAGTCCGTGGACGGTGCCCTCGGCGGGGGTGGAGGCCCCGGCGAGATTGCCCGCGAACAGCGCTGCGGCGGCCGCGGCCGCGGTACCCGTGGCTATGGCTGCGTTGCGAAGTCCGTGGGATCGCTTGTGAGTTGCCATGAAAGTGGATCTCTCCTCGTGTTGACGTGTGGGGCGTCAAACGTTCGAGAGAACCCTGTTCGGATTGGCAGGAGCAAATCAAGAGCGAACCAGGGGTAAAGGCTTATTCAACAAGGTTTCTTAAACAGCTCTCCGCACCGCCTCCATGTCACACACATGCCCTGGCCGACTCCTCCGCCGAATGGTCACGTTCGACCCTCCTGCCCGCGGGGCCCCGCCGGCCTACGGGCCCCGGTTGACGTCGACCGTGTGCAGCGGCGACGGTGACCGGCATGGGGAGAGAACACCGACTGCTCGTCCTGCTGGTCTGCCTGGTCCTGGGGGGTGCCCTCACCGCCGCCGTCCTGGCGGCGTCCGAAGGGGAAGGGCCGCACGACGCGGCGTCCGGCGCGATGACCGGCGCCGGGCACGGAGCGCCCGCGCCGGGCGACTTCGTCGACATCCGTGACGTACCGCCGACCCGGGAACGGGCGACGCGACC
Organism: Streptomyces sp. NPDC088707; assembly: GCF_044752725.1. NCBI lineage: Bacteria > Bacillati > Actinomycetota > Actinomycetes > Kitasatosporales > Streptomycetaceae > Streptomyces > Streptomyces sp. NPDC088707. Next base: position 91,801 of record NZ_JBIVLV010000004.1, read on the forward strand.
CGGCCCCGACGCCTCGACGGGCTCTTTCACCGTCGACTGCGGCCGCAACGAGGACGGCCACTACAACCAGGACAACCCGGTGATCTCACCCGGACTCCGCCACGGCGCCCACCACACCCACGCCTACGTCGGCAACCTCTCCACCGACGCGTTCTCCACCGACGAGAGCCTCGCCGCCGCCCCCACCACCTGCCGCGGCGGCGACCGTTCCACCTACTACTGGCCCGTCCTCCGCCGCCCCGACCTCCCCGCGACACGGCCGTACGAGAAGGCGGCGGCCCACGGCAACACGGGACGCATCCTCACGCCCGCCGACGTACGCCTGGCGTTCCACGGCAACCCGGCAGGGCAGGTCGTCCCCATGCCGCGCTTCCTGCGCGCCTTCACCGGCGACGCCGTCGCCCTCACCGCACGCGGCGACGGGGGCGTCAAGGCGCGCTGGGGCTGCGCGAGCCTGCCCGACCGCGCCACCACCCGCTACCCGCGCTGCCCGGCAGGTGACCGCCTCACCCGCACCCTGGTCTTCCCCAGTTGCTGGAACGGCCTCGACACCGCCGACCCCGAACGCACCCACCTGCTCTTCCCCGCCGCCAACGGCGTCTGTCCCCAGAACACCTTCGCCGTCCCCGAACTGCGCATCACCCTGGCCTACGACGCGCCCCCGGCCGGCGCGCCGCTCGCCCTGGACTCCTTCCCCGAGCAGCGCCACAGCCCGAAGACCGACCACGCGATGTTCGTCAACGTGATGACGGACGACCGGATGGCGAAGCTCGTCACCTGCGTCAACACGGGCCGGCACTGCTGAAGGAGCATCAGGGTGACCCACGTCACATGAACCAGGTGCCCCCGGGCCACGTGTGGGGCACGGCGCGGACGGCGCCGACGATGCTGGCACCGCAGACGGAGTGGATGGGATGGCCGGACCACGATGGCCCCGCAACAGACGGGGATCGACCGACGAAGCACTGATCAGGGCGGTGTACGAGGAACACGGCAACGCCCTCCTCGCGTACGCCACCCGACTGACCGGCGACCGGGCCACCGCGGAGGATGTCGTACAGGAGACCCTCATCCGCGCCTGGCGCCACTCCGAGGCCCTCGTCAACGGCAAGGGTTCGGTCCGCGGCTGGCTCCTCACGGTCGCCCGGAACATCATCACCGACCGCTACCGGGCCAAGGCCGCGCGCCCCGCCGAGGTGGCCGAATCCCCCGCGACACCCCCCGTCGAGGAGGACCACGCCGACTCGGTCGTCGACACGATGACCGTCCTGGGCGCCCTCGACCGGCTGTCGCCCGAGCACCGCGACGTGCTCACCGAGCTGTACTACCGCGAACGCAGCGTCGCGGAGGCGGCCGACACCCTGGGCATCCCGGCCGGCACAGTGAAGTCCCGCTCGCACTACGCGCTGAAGGCGCTGCGCGAGACGTTCAGAGAAGGAAACCGGCCGAGCGCGCCGCAGCAGCCCGCCGGACTCAGGGAGGTGGTCGCATGAACCGGCAGCAGCATGAAGAGGAGGAACTCCTCGGCCCGTACGTGCTCGGCGTACTCGACACGGCCGACACGCGGCGCTTGGAAGCACACGTGAACGACTGCGCGGCATGCCGGGAGGAGCTGTCCGCGTTGCGTGAGATGGAAGCGGCGCTCGGCGAAGTGCCGCCGGAATCCTTCCTCGACGGCCCGCCCCAGGGCGGCGACCTGCTCCTGCAGCGCACCCTGCGGCAGATGCGCGGCGAGAGCACGCGCGCGCGGAACCGCCGCGGCGGACTGATCGGCCTCGCGGCGGCGGCAGCACTCGCCGGCGTCTTCTGGGCCGGTACGGCGACCTCGGGCGCCGGCGATCCGGTCGCCCTGCCCCCGACCCCGCCGCCGACGTCCACGACGACCCCCGCCACCCCGCCGCCGGGCACCCGAGTGGCCTCGGCCACCGACGCGACCAGCGGCGCCCGGATGACCGTACGGGTGACCCCGGCGGCGGCCTGGGTCCGCGTCCACGCGGCGGTGACCGGACTGCCCCCGGGGGAGCGCTGCAAGCTCGTCGTGGTCGGCCGCGACGGCGGCAGGACCACGGCAGGGAGCTGGGTCGTGGGCAGGGCCCCGGGAGCCGGCGAGGGCAAGGGAGCCTCGCTCGACGGCTCGGCGGCCGTCGATCCGGCGGACGTGCAGGCCGTCGTGGTCGAGAACGAGGCGGGAAAGACCTTCGTGACCGTCCCGGTGTAGCGGGCGAAGGCGGAACCGGTCCATCGGTACGAGAACGCCGGTCGGGGACACCCCCGGCCGGCGCTCTCGTGCGAGAGGCCCCGAAAAGAATCTCCGGATCCGTTGAACCGGCCCCGTACGGCCCGCGTGTCTCCGGTGCAGACAGAGACCAACGAAGTACCGGATAAGAGGAGTTCTCATGATGAACCTGCGCAAGCTCACCATCGCCGCAGCCGGGACCGCACTCGTGCTCGGGGCGACGGCCTGTGGAACGCAGGGCACCACGAACGGCTCCCCGCAGCAGGCCCCGGCGCAGACGGCCGCCCCCGCCGCCGACGGCGACAGCAGCGCCGACGCGTACGGCAACGGCGCGGCCACCGGCACCGAAGCCGCCGCCGGGACCGCGTCCGGCCCGCTGGCGGTCCGCGACGACGCCAAGCTGGGCCCGCTCGTGGCCGACGCGGCGGGCTTCACCCTCTACCGCTTCGACAAGGACACCGCCGACCCCTCCTCGTCCGCCTGCGCCGGCGACTGCGCCAAGGCCTGGCCCCCGGTCCCCGCCTCCGCCACCAAGCTCGGCGGCGTCGGCGCCGCCGAGACCGGCTCGGTCAAGCGGGCCGACGGAACCGAGCAGCTGACCATCGCCGGCTGGCCGGTGTACCGCTTCGCCAAGGACACCGCGCCGGGCCAGACGAACGGCCAGGGAGTGGGCGGCACCTGGTTCGCCGTCACCCCGGACGGCAAGAAGGCGGGCGTGCGGGAGGCGGCCGAGCCGCTCCCGGCCCTCTCCCTCACCGACGACGCGAAGCTCGGCAAGATCATCCGCGACGCCAAGGGCCGCACCCTCTACCGCTTCACCAAGGACACCGCCTGGCCCATGAAGTCCAACTGCGAGGGCGCCTGCCTCGAGAAGTGGCGCCCCGCCAAGCTGGTCGACCTCGACGACGTCGACGGCATCGACCCGAAGAAGCTCATCACCTACACCCGCTCGGACGGCACGAAGCAGCTCACGATCGACTGCTGGCCCCTCTACTGGTTCACCGGAGACAAGACCCCCGGCGACACCAACGGCCACGGCGTCGGCGGCACCTGGTTCGCCGTCACGGCGACCGGCAAGCCGGCCAAGTAGCCCTACGATCCACGCCGCCCGCCGCACCCCGCCCCCTGCCGACACGGGGCGGGGTGCGGCACGTGGTCAGCCGGAGCGGGTCGCCGCCTCTCAGGCCTCGAAGACCGCGATCGCCCGCTTCCCGTGACGCCGGCACCGCGGCAACAGCGCACGCGGACAGAACCGTCTCTTTGATCTTCACGATCTTCTGCCCCGGAACCACTGGTCAGATGGTGCGATCGATCCTGCCCGGCAAGGCCTGCGCCGATCAAAGGACTTGAGCCACCTCTGAGCTCGGGCCCGCATGCGTGGCAGGTGACACCGGCGGGAAGCCGTCCAGATCGTCGTCCTTGACGGCGACGGCGTGACCCAGGAGATGCAGGGGGCCCGCTGTGACTCCCGCCGTTTCCATCCCCCGCCAGTACGCCAGCGCGAGCCTCGCGTCCACCAGACCGTGTACCAGCGGGAGTTCCGGGTCGGCGGCGTGCAGCAGCGACTCCAGCCGGCAGGAGGCGATCGTGTCGGGGAGCCACGAGCGCGCGGCGTATCCCGCTGCCGCGGCGGGCGGCAGCCCCGGAGCCGTACGACGTTCCACGGTTCCACCGACGCCGGCGGATCGACTTGCTCCTCCCGCGCCGACCGAGAGCAGACCCCCGCCGACGATCAGGACGTCGCGCCGCTCCCGCATCCGGGCCAGCGCCTTCGTCGTGTCGAAGCAGTGGGGGAAGGAGTCGTCGACGACGATCGTGCCCGGCCGGAGGCGCGCCACGTCGAGCGGCGCGCCGCCGCCGCTCACGGCCGTGACGAGGAGATCGGCCTCGTAGACCGCGGCCGGAAGGTCGGACCGGCCGGACTCGTGGATCTCCACGTTCCGGGCCAGACCGCGGCCGATGAGGCCGTCCGCCAGCGTGCGCAGCCGTGACGTGCTGCCCGGGACATCGCACAGGAGCAGCCGGGCGGGCGGCTCGGGCGCCAGGGTCAGAAGCAGTTCGAGCGACGAACTGCCGATGGAGCCCAGACCCACCACGGCGACGGAGAGATCAGTGAGGTCACTTAGCTCACCGGGCTGACCGGGCTCGCCGGGATCACTGAGCTGACCGAGCTGACCGAGCTGACCGGGGTCACCGAGCTGACCGGTATCACCCGGCTCATCGAGGCGACGTCGACCGACGCGTTCGCGGCCCGTCCGGACCAGCGCGGCATGGACCGTCTTGACCACGGACACCGCGGTCGCCGCATGCCCGGTCGTCAACGCCGTCGGACCCTCCGTCTCCCGCAGGACGCCGAAGCCGTATGCGGTCAGGGACGGGATCATCCCCGCGAGCGAGACGGAGCGGGCGCCCGAAGACGCCGCCAGCTCGACGGCCCGGGCCGTCCGAGCGGCGAGGTCGGGCGTCGACGCGAGCTCGTCCGCGAACAGCGGCAGGCACACGAATCCCGACCGTCCCAGAGGCGTGTCGATCTCCTCCACGAGCCGTGGGTGCCCGCCCGGGAAGAGCAACTCCCGGAGCTGCTCACGCGACGCCGCCGCGTCGGCGGCGGCCGACGCGCCGAGACTGCCCGCGCGGCCGGGCCCGCTGACTCCACCGTGCTCGCTGTGCCCGCCGGGTCCGCCGACCGCTGCCAGCGCGGCAAGCTGCCCCGGCGGCGGGAGGTACCCGACGAGCGCGGAGTCCAGGACGCCGGGGGCCGAAGCCTCGACCGAGTGGCGTGGCCGCCTTCCCGCCGTCCCGACCGCGTTCTCGGTCAACCCGTTCCGCAAGGCCCCGGTGAACGCGGCGAACGCCGCCTCCTCGGGGAACGCCGTGGTGGCCGCGCGCAGCGTCACCCGTAGCTGTCCCTCCCCTACCGGCCGTACCGTCAGGAACGTGTCCGTGCCCACCGGCGGAGGCGCGAGTTCGGCGTCGGAGTCGTCCCACCGCACGCTCAGCGTGTCGCCGCTCAGCGGTCCGAGGGCGGAGAAGTCCAGGAACGTGAAGAAGAACTGGGCCGCAGGCGGAAGCCCGCCGTCACCCCGAGGGGGCTGGACCCCCTGGGAACGGGCCGCCTCGACCTCCTCCACGACCGACCGAAGGTCGTCGGCGAACGTGCGGCGGACCTCCCTTCCGGCAGCGGGCCGGAGTCCGGACCGGAGTCCGGGCCGGAGCGGCACGGCCGCGGCGTAGGGACCGAAGACCAGGTGGGCGTCCGGATGCGCGTCGTCGCGACCGGACACGGCGAGACCGAGGACCAGATCCTCCTGCCCGGTCGTGGCCGCCAGCGTCCGGTAGTACGCGGTGAGGACCGGGGCGAAGAGCGTCGTCCCCGCGGCGGTGGCGATCCGGCGCAGCGCCGCCACCTCGTCGGCGGCCAGGGTGAATCCGGTCGAGCGGTACGGAGGTGCCTCGGGGCCCTCGGCGGACGTCCGTTCGCCGGCACGGCCTCCGAGGACCGGGCGCCGGTACGGCTCGTCGCGTCGGGCGGCCGCCCGGCGGGTCTCGGTGCCGCCGGACGCGGACCGCCGTTCCTGCAGATCGACGTGGTCGCGGAACGTGCCCCGCAGCGGCGGGAGTTCGGTGCTCTCACCCCGTACGACACGGTCGTAGACGGCGAGCAACTCCCGGCCGAGCAGCGCCACACTGTAGCCGTCGCCGATCAGGTGGTGGGCATGGACGACCAGCGCGTGTTCGTCCGGCCCGAGGGTGAGCACGCGCAGCCGCAGCAGCGGCCATGCCCAGGACTCGAAGCGCCGTTCGCGCTCCTCGGCGATCCGCGACGCGAGGAGGTCCGGCGCGGCGAGGGTCTCGAAGTCGACCGGGAGCCGCAGGGTGGGCGGAAGTTCCTGCTGGACGGGCGGTCGCACTCCGGCGGGGAACACGGTCCGCAGCATCGGATGGCGTACGACGCAGGCGTCGACGGCCTGCTGGAACGCGTCGGGCCGTAGGGGCCCGTCGACCCGCAGACAGGCGAGCCACGCCGTGGGCGAGCCGGGCGCCATGGCCTCCGCGAGCAGGAACCCGCGCTGGGAGGGGGAGAGGGGGAAGGGCGAGGGCTGGGGGGAAGGGGAGGACGTTCCGTCCTGCGGGCGCTCGACGACGCAGGTCCTCCCCTGATCGGCCGCCGCGGGTTCGTCCACCGGTCCGCGGTCGATGGCCGCCGCGAGCGTGGCCAGTGTCCGGTGGGTGTACACCACGGTGGGACGGGGCAGGGCCGGAATCGTCTCCCGCAGCCGGGCGAACACCTGGAGGATGAGCAGGGAGTCTCCACCGAGGGCGAAGAAGTCGTCCTCGCGACGGATCGCCTCCGCGTCCGCGTCGAGGAACTCGGACCAGACGCGGGACAACAGGACCTCGGTCGAGGTCGAGGGGCGCGATCCCCCTGCTCCCCGCACGGGCTGCCGCGGTTCGGTCGCCGGGGGCCTCAGACCGGCGCGGTCGATCTTGCCGGTCCCCGTCAGGGGGAGTTCCCCGACGAGGTGGATCCGGGTCGGGAGCATGTACTCCGGGAGCGTCCCCGCCAGGTGGGCGCGCACTGCCGTGGCATCCGGGGCCGTCACGCCCGGCAGGCACTGCACGAAGGCGCTGAGCCGTTCCTCACGGTGGACCACTGCCACGCGGGCGACCGCCGGATGCGTGAGGAGCGCCGACTCGATCTCGCCGAGTTCCACCCGGTGGCCACGGATCTTCACCTGGTCGTCGAGGCGTCCGAGGAACTCCAGGACACCGTCCCTGCCGCGTCGGACCCGGTCGCCGCTGCGATACCAACGGCGCCCGTCACGTTCGGTGAACGCGGCGGCGGTCAGCTCCGGGGCGTGGAGATAGCCGGGCGTGAGTCCCACGCCCGTGATGAGCAGTTCGCCGGGCTCACCCGGTGCGCAGCGCCGCCCGCCGTCGGCCGTGACGACGTCGACCTCCGTGCCGGTGAGGGGGATCCCGATGGGGAGCGTCCGCACGTCGTCGGCGGGCCGGGTCTCGATGATGTGGAAGGTGGCGTTGATGGTGGATTCGGTGGGCCCGTAGAGGTTGGCGATCCGGTGTCCGGGCCCGAACAGGTCGTACCAGCGGCGTACATGAGCGGGCGGGAGAGCCTCGCCGCCCACGTGGATCCAGCGCAGGGCCGACAGGTCCGGCGCGGGCCCGCCCTGCCGTACACGCGTCTCTGCTGCTTCGAGCAGCCGGGACCACAGGCTGGGGACCGAACTCCACACCGATATCCGGGCCTGCTCGACCCGTTCGAGCAGTGCCTCGGGGTCCCGGAGGAGCTGCCGAGGCAGGGTGACGACCGTCGCCCCGACGAGGAGGGGCGCGAGGAGCTGGCGCACGGAGGCGTCGAAGCACAGCGACGCCGTCTGGGCGAGCCGGTCGCCTTCGCCGTAACCGAAGGTGGCGAGCGCCCAGTCGAGGTAGTTGGTCATCGAACGCCGGGTGATGGGCACTGCCTTGGGGCGCCCGGTGGAGCCGGACGTGAAGATGACGTAGGCGAGGGAGTCGGGATGAGCGGCGGGGGACTCCTCCGGGGAGGGGGAGCGCGGTCCAGGGGCGGAGGTGTGATCTCCGGGAGCGGAGGCGTGCGGTCCGGGGGAGGAGGCGTGGGGCCCGGGGGAGAGGGCGTCGGTCGCGACCAGCGTGATGTTCGCCGTCGAGGCGAGCGCGGTGGCCGAGTCCTTGGTCGCGTCGTGGCAGACGAGTGCCCCGGCACCGGACCGATTCAGCTGGTCAGCCAGGCGTACGGGGGGATGGGCGGCGTCCATGGGGACCCAGCCCGCACCGGCCCGCAGGATGCCGACCACACCGATGACGGCGTCGGCGCCCGGTTCGGTGAGAAGGCCCACCAGGTCACCCGGGACCACGCCGCAGGCGCGCAGCCGGGCGGCGAGGGCGCCCGACGCCCGGTCCAGCTCGGCGTAGGTGAGGGTGGCGCCGTCCGTGTCGACGGCGACCGCGTCCGGTGTCGCCCCGAACTGGGCGCGCAGCCGGGCGACGATGTCACCGGCCAGGGGCGCGCTGTCGGGAGCGGTCTCGTCGAACTCGGCCGTGGCATCCGCCGGTTCGTCTGCCGAGTCGAGCGCGTCCGTCCTGTCGACTCCGGCTGGTGGCCTGTCCAGCCCGGCCGCCTCGGTGAGTTCGGCCATGTGCTCGGCGGCGAGACGTGCGATCGTGGACCGGTCGAAGAGCCGTGACGGGAAGTTCCACGAGAAGGCCAGCTCCCCGTCGGACTCCCAGCACAGCAGGCTGAGCCGGGTGGCGGCGGAGGCCGTTCCGGCCGAGGTCGGACGAACCTCCACCGGGCAGTGGGGGTCCAGGGCGACAGGGAACCGGGCGAAGCTGAAGGACGCGGGCGCGGCGGTGCGGGGTCCTGCGCCGTCCGCCGGAAGGAGCCGGGCGAGGTCCAGGCTCGTGAGACGGCTGCGCCGTTCACTCTCGGGCCACGCGTCGCGGAGGCGTACCGCGAGCGCATGCACCGAGTCGTCCGATCCGACGCGGACGGGAATCGGGAGGGTGTCGGCCAGCGGTCCCACCAGCCGGTCGATTCCGGGCAGTCGCGTCTCACGACGGGCCCTGGCGACGTTCACGGACACGTCCTCCCGCCCGCCGCTCCACCGAGAGAGGCAGCGCGCGTAGGCGGCGAGGAGCAGGTGGAAGAGGGACACGCCGTGGGCGGCGGCCGTCTCCCGGAGCGCGGCGGTCAGGTCGGGGCCGGGAGCCACCTGGCGGGCGAGGAGCGGGGGTTCGGGGAGACCCAGCGGATCACCGTCGTACGGGAGCGCGAGCGGTTCGCCCTGCCCGCTCAGTACCTCACGCCAGTACGTCCGGTCCTCGGCGAGGGCGGAGTCCGAACGCTCTGACTGCTCGTGGGTGGCGTAGGCGGCGAAGTCGGTGCCGAGTGGCGGGAGTTCTGGTGTGTATCCCCGCGACAGGGCGGTGTAGAGGGTCCAGAGTTCCTCGCCGAGGATGTTCAGGCTGAAGCCGTCGGCGGCGGCGTGATGGACGACGAGCACGAGACGGGTGAACTGCTCGGCTGCTCCAACGCCGGCGCTTCCAGCGCCGCCGGCACCGTTCGCGCCGTCGGCCCGGGCGAGCACGGCACGGATCGGAGCCTCGACGGTGAGGTCGAACGGGCGGTTGCACAGGGCCTCTTCGAGCGCCCTGAACTCCTCCTCCGGCGTACGGGCTCCGGGCAGTGCACGGACCTCGTACCAGTCGGGAATCCCCGGGTCGTCGTGCGACGCGGCCGGTGCGACGGCCTGGGTGGGAGCGGACTCCTGGCGAAGGAACCGGATGCGCAGCATCGCGTGACGGTCGGCGAGCAGGCCGAGCGCCTTGCCGAGGAGGTCGGGGTCGAGAGGGCCGCGGACGTCCTGGGTCACGTACCCGTAGGCGGGGACGTCCGGGTACAGCCCGCCCTGGGTGTGGAAGGCGAGCTGGACCGGGGTCAGGGAGAAGGGGACACCGGCGTCGTCCGACGGCGGAGCCGCAGACCCCACGAGGGTGGGGGAGAGGCCCTCCTCGGACTCGCCCGGGTCGCGGGCGGGGACGCGGGCGGCTTCACGACCCGGTTCGAGGGCCGGTTCACGATCCAGTTCGCGGGCGAGCTCGCCCAGCGTCCGGTGCTCGAAGAACAGCGTGATGGGCAGGGAGCGGTCCAGCTCCTGTTCCAGCCGCTTGACGAGATCGACGGCCATGAGCGAGTCGAGCCCGAGGCCGAGGAGCGGTTCGTCGTCACCGAGGGCGTCGGGCGAGACATGGAGCGCGTCGGACAGCAGCCGTCGCAGGACGTCCGACACACCGCCGGATCGGGTGGTCACCGCCGGTGCCGTGCGTGGGGGAGCCGTCCGAACGGCGGCGGGCAGCGGGGGTACGCCGACGTCGGCCGAGGTACGAGGCGCGGGGGCCCTCCGGCCGAGGTCGGCGACGATGAGCTGGGCGGCGTCGATGCCGCAGGCCGTACGAAGGGCCTCCAGCGCCTCGCCGGTCGCCAGCGGCACGGGGCCGCGCGCGGCGCCGACCGCAGCACGGGAGCCGGCAGCGGCACCGGCACGCCGGCCGAGGGAGCTCGTACCGGAGACGAGTCCCTTACGGGCGACGAATCCTGGACCGGCCACGAGTCCCGTACCGGCCGCGAGTCCCGTGTCCGCGAAGGCGGCGAAGTTGACTGCCAGCCACGGCCGACCGGCCGCGCGTTCGGCGGCGGCGAAGGCGTCGAGGTAGGCGTTCGCGGCGGCGTAGTCGCCGATCGCACCCGCCAGGCTCGGCAGGACCGAGGCGACCGAGGAGAACGCCACGCACAGGGAGGGGCGCAGGCCGTGCTCGACGACCCCACGGGCGAGCAGTTCGGTGCCCCGCGTCTTGGCGGCCAGGACCTCGGCCATCTCGTCGGGTGTCTTGGCCCGCAGAGTGCCGGGACGTACGACCCCGGCCGCGTGGATCAGCACGTCGAGTCGCGGCAGCCCGGCAAGCAGCGTGTCGACGTCGGCCCCGCGGGCGACATCGGCGGCGCGGTAGCCCACGGTGGCGCCGAGCGCGCCGAGTTCGGCGAGCAGCCCGGCGGGCGGCTCGGCGGAGCGACCGGTCAGCAGCAGGGTCGGTCGGCCCCGCCCCGCGAGATCACGGGCCAACGCGGCGCCGACACCGCCCGCCCCACCGGTGATCAGATACGTGCCGTGAGGCAGCAACGCCGCAATCCCGGCGCCAGGTCCATTCCCGGCGCCAGGTCCAGTACCAGGCCCCGTCGTGACCGGCTCGGTCGTCCGGCCGAGGCGTCGCCCCGCCCGCCAGGCGACGGCGTGCGCGGGGCGAAGGCCCGCGCCGTCGTCCGGCGCCGCGGGCCGAGCGGCGAGCTCGTGGTCGAGCGCGTCGAGCCGTGCGCCCATCTCGTCGAGGGACGACAGGTCGACGCTGTGGGCGACCACACCGGGGAACTCCTCAGGCAGCGCCAGGGTCAGCCCGGTCAGGACCGCCTGCGCCGGGCGCGGACGCTCGGGTCCGGCACCGGTGACGTGGACGTCCTCGGTCACGACGAGCACGCGCGGACGGTGGAGCGCCAGCTCCGGCAGGAGGTCCTGAAGCCCGGTCGCCATGGCACGGTGGGCCGCGTCGAGTGCGTCGGCGGAGTCCGGCTCCACGGCGGGACCTGCGAGCAGTACGACGACCTCAGGGGTCGGCGTCCCCTCGGACACCGGCCCCCTGCCGGCCGGCGCGTCTCCGGCGGTCCGTGCGACCGTGACACCCCGCCCCGCGAGCCGGTCCGCGAACGCACGGGAGAGCGGCGAATCCGGTCCCGCCAGAAGGACGGAACGAGGCCCGGGTCCGACGGTCAGCGGGGCGTCGTCCCACCCGAGCCGGTGCAGCAGCGGCAGCGGCTGGGGCGGTGACAGCGGCTGGGCCGGCGGCACGGGCGGCCGGGTTCGGGGAGCGGAGGCCGGCCGGTAGCGGCGCCGCTGGAAGGGATACGGGGGGACGTCGGAGATCCGGGCCCGGCCCGCGTCCAGCCTGCTGCGGTCCAGCGGCACACCCCGTTCCCAGAGCCGGCCGACGGTCTCAAGGAGCCCCCGCGCACCGCCCCGGTGCCCTGCGGCGAGGGCGACCGTCCCGCCTCCGCGCGCGTGCGCGGCCGCGACGGCACGCACGGAGCCACCGAGTGAGCCGGCGCCGAGCTCGACGAACGTGTCGTACCCGTCGCCGAGCAGCCGCTCGACCGCAGCGCCGAAGAGCACCGGTTGCCGGGCATGGCCACGGAGGTAGGCCGGGTCCAGGACGGGCTGCCAAGCGGCGGTGACCGTACTGATCAGCGGTGTCGACGTCACCGGTGTCGTCGCACCCTCCGACGGCCGGAGCACGAGCGTCCGCGCGGCTTCGGCGAGCGCGTCGAGGGCCGGGTCCATCAGGGACGAGTGGAAGGCCCGGGACACACCCAGCCGGCGAGCGACGACGCCCCGAGCGGACAGGGTGGTGATCGCACGCTCGACAGCGGACTCGGTTCCGGCGAGGACGACCTGGTCGGGACCGTTGACGGCGGCGACGCTGAGAGCGCCCCGCGCGCGGCCCACCAGGTCGGCGACCGCGTCCTCGCTGCAGCGCACCGCCGCCATGGCGCCGGGGGCGCACAATTCGGCCATCAGGCGGCCTCGTTCGGCGGCGAACCGTACGGCGTCGGCGAGGGGGAGCGTCCCCGCGACGCACGCGGCGGCGATCTCGCCGACGCTGTGCCCGGCGACGGCGTCCGGTGTGATGCCCCAGGCCCGCACCTGACGGGCGAGCGCGACTCCGTACGCGACGAGGAGCGGCTGGGCGATGTCGGTACGGGCGAGCGCGTCGTCCGAAGCCGCGTCGTCGTCGAGGCACCAGGCGGCGAGACTGCGCCCCCCGATCAACCCGACGTGGCCGGACGCCTCGTCCAGCGTCTCGCGGAAGGCGGGCGCGTCGGCGTACAAGGCGCGGGCCTGTCCGTGCGGCCGTACGCCCTGCCCGGGAAGGAGAAGGACGAGGCGAGCCCGGGACCGTGCGGGGGGACCGGCCGGCGTCACCCCGTCGCGCACGGCTTCCAGCCGCGCGGCGAGATCGCCGTCGGAGACGAGGGAGAGGCGATCGGGCCCCTCGTCACGGGCGGCGGCTACAGCGGCGCAGACATCCCCCTCGTCGAGACGGGGGCGGTCACGAAGACGGGCGGCGAGTCCGGCGGCAGCGGCACGCAGCCCGTCCTGCCCATGGGCCGACAGCGTGAGCAGTCGGGGCCCGTGCGACGGCACGCGCTCCGGCCGCCGCGGGGCAGGCGGTTCCTCCAGTACGGCATGGGCGTTGGTGCCACCGAAACCGAAGGCATTGATCCCCGCGACGAGCGGACCGGGCGCTTCCCAGTCTCGTACGGCATCCACCAGGGCGAACCCGGAACCGGCCAGGTCGGGGGAGGGGGAGGGCGCAGCCGAAGTCGCGGGCGAGGTCCCGGTCGGGGTCGAGGCCGAGGTCGGGGTCCCGGTCGCGGTCGGGGTCGCGTTCGCGGTCGAGGCGGAGGCCACGTTCGAGGTCGCGGTCCGGAGCGGTGACGGCGGCAGGCGCCGCTCACCGAGCGCGAGGACCACCTTCACCAGGCTCGGCATCCCGGCGGCGTTCAAGAGATGGCCGATGTTCGTCTTGACCGAGCCGAGCAGCCGGAGCCGTCCGTCGGGAAGCGGCGGAAAGGCGTGGGCGAGCGAGCGCACCTCGACGGGGTCGCCGAGGGGCGTGCCGGTGCCGTGGGCCTCCACGTACGACACGCTCTCGGGGGAGATGCCCGCGTCGCGGTAGGCCTGCGTGATGACGTCACGCTGGGTCAGGGGGTTGGGTGCCATCAGGCTGAGGGAACGCCCGTCGTTGTTCACGGCGGTGCCGCGAAGCACCGCGAGCACGGGATCCCCCGCCTCCTGGGCCTCGTCGAGCCGGGTCAGAACGAGCGCCGCACCGCCCTCCCCGGGGACGAACCCGTCGGCCGCCGCGCCGAACGCGTGGCAACGGCCGGTCGGGGAGAGCGCCCCCGCCTTCTCCAGGAGTGTGTACCCGGTCGGCGTGAGCTGGAGATGGACGCCGCCGACGACGGCGATGTCGCACTCGCCCGCCTGAAGACTGCGGCGCGCCAGGTGGAGCGCGACGAGGGCCGAGGAGCAGGCGGTGTCGACCGCGAGCGCGGGCCCGGTCAGGTCGAGGCAGTGTGCGACGCGCGCGGCGAGCATGTTGGGAAGGTTCCCGGTGAGGGCGGCGGCGGGCAACCCGCCCTCGCCGTGGCCTTCTTCGAGAACGCGCCGATAGCCGCTGTCACCCGCGGCCACGAACACCCCCACCCGCCGCCCGCGCCGCCGCGGCCCGGCGTAACCGGCCCGCTCCAGGGCCTCGTGGGCGAGTTCCAGCAGAATCCGCGCCTGAGGATCGGTCGCCCGCGCCTCCTCCTCCCCGATGCCGAAGAACCCGGCGTCGAAACCGTCGGGTTCGTCGAGGAACGCACCCCACCGGGCGTGTCCGTCGCCCGGATCGGCCCATCGCCCGTCAGGTACGGGGGTGACGGCGTCGTAGCCGTCGAGGAGCCGGTCCCAGAAGGCCTCGGGGGTATCGGCGCCGGGGAAGCGACAAGCGAGCGCGGAGACGGCGACCAACGGCGTGAGGGCCTGGGCCGACCCGTCCGGAGCGGCCTGCGCCGAGTCGTGGGGAGTGGCCTGCGCCGAGTCGTGTGGAGCGGCCTGCGCCGCGGCGAGCATCAGCCCGGCGAGGGCGGCCACGGTGGTGTGATCACGTACGTCGGACGGGCGCAGCACCACGCCGAACGCGTCCTCAAGCCCGGCCAGGACCTCCATGGCCTTGAGCGACGAGCCTCCGAGCGCCCGGAAGTCGTGGTCCAGCCCTATGGCACTCTCCGGCAGTCCGAGCACGCGCGCCCAGATACTGCGCACGACGGCCTCGACGTCAGGCCGGGACAGCGGTGCGGCGGTCGAGGCAAGGACGCCGGACGGAGCATCGGCGGCACGGGAGGCATCCGCCCCACCCGCACCACGAGAGCCGGCCTCGTCGACCGCGCCGTCGACGAGCGTGTCCGGACGAACGACGGGCCCGGAGCGAACCGGAACGGCGCCCCCGCCCGCACCCACCGAGGTGTTCCCACTCCAGCTCCCGCTCCGCTCTCCACTCCGCTTCCCGTCCCGCTGCCGAGGCAGGGAGTCGGACGGCCGCCGCACCTCCTCGCCCGGATCCTTCACGGCCGCCAGGGTTCCCCTCCCCACGACCCCCACGGCCGCCCGCCCCGCGATCTCCGGATACTCCCCGCCCTCGAAGCGCTCGCGGAGCACCCCGCGACGAACCTTGCCGCTCGTCGTACGCGGGAACCCGCGTGCGGGCAGTGCCACCACCCGTACGTCGTCGTGTCCCAGAGCCTCGCGAACCCGGCCGCGGACCGCGTGCAGGAGCTCGGCGGTCACGGAGGACAGGGGAGGCGCGGGCGCGAGGAAGACGACGACCCGCTCGCCGCCACCGTCCGCAGGGTCGGTCGATCCCACGACCGCGACCGGGCAGCGACCGAGCCCCGGTGTGTTCGCCACGACCTCCTCCAGGTCCGACGCGTGGAGCGTGCGCCCGTCGACGAAGACGACGTCCTTGGACCGGCCGGTCACGCACAGGCGCCCCTCGCGCAGGAACCCCAGGTCACCGGTGCGCAGCCAGTCACCACGAAACGCCTCCGCCGTCGCCTCCGGGGCGCCGTGGTAGCCGCGGGCCACCTGGGGCCCGCTGACCTCGATGTGACCGACCCGCCGCTCCTCGACGGGGTGCCCCGTGTCGTCGGTGATCCGTACGGCGCACCCGTGCACGGGGATGCCCACGTCCATCAGTTCCACCGCGTCCGGTCCGGGCGAGGTGTCCACGGCGCGGCCGCGCCCGAGCGCGGCCCTGTCCAGGGCGAGCGGCCGTGCGACCTCGCCGGGAGGCGGGAAGGTGACGGCAAGGGTGGCCTCCGCGAGGCCGTACACAGGACTGGGCGCGCACGCCGGGAGTCCGGTCGGGCGCATCCGCCCGACGAAGGCCCGCCACACGGCCGGCGAGATCGGCTCGGCGCCGACCAGGATCATCCGTGCACACGTCAGGTCAAGACGCGCGAGCGCGTCCGCGGGCACGCGCCGCTCGACGAGTGCCAGGGCGAAGTTGGCGGCCGAGAGCAGCGTCGCCCGGTGCCGGGAGGCGGCCTCCAGCCACCGAAGGGGCCGCTTGGCGAACGTCAGCGGTTCGAGCCGCACTTGCTTGATCCGTGCCGACATCGGCACGAGGTGGGTGCCGATGAGTCCCATGTCGTGGAAGTACGGCATCCAGGTGGCGAGCACATCAGCGGAGTGGATACCTGCTGCGGCTCGGATCTGCGCCAGATTGGCGAGAACGGCCGCGTGCGTCAGCTCGACCCCCTTGGGCGCCCCTGTGCTGCCGGAGGAGAACTGCAGAAACGCCACGTCGTCGGGCGCCCGCGTCGGCAGCGTCAGAGGGGCGGGGTGCTCGCGGAGCTCGCCGAGCATCAGGGAACGTACGGAGCCGGGCAGGGCGTCGAGGACCGGCGCGGTGGACGCCCCGACGGCGACCGGCGGTTCGTCGAGAATCTCCCACACGGGCAGCACTCGCCGTACGTCCGGGGCGAGCGGCACCGGTACGAGCCCGGCGGCGACGGCGCCCCAGAAGAGCGGCAGGAACTCCTCGCTCCGCTCAGCGGGCAGCACCACGTGGCTTCCCGGCGCGAGCCCGGCGTCGAGGAACCCTCCGGCAACGCGCAGGGCGTCGGCGAACAGCGCGCGATGACTGACGGTCCTCTCCGCGCCGTCGCCGTCGACATGGACGATGCCCTCGCCGGGCGCGGCCTCGGCCGCACCGGCCAACACGTCCAGCAGCACTGTCTCGCCGTATCCCCGCATCAACGCCCCCGTGCATCTGCCCGAGGCAGGCCCTCCCGCGGCCGTGCGAGAAGGACCGTCCCCGGTCTGCTCTGTTCTGATCTCTGACTGGAATGGATCGAACTGAACTGAACTGAACTGAATTGAACCGAACTAGGCCAAACCGGACTGGACTGGTCTGTCTCCAGTCTCCGGTCATCATGAATGATCACAGATCCCGCACAGCACCGTGCGGCGCGCCTGCGGCAGAGCGGCCCGATGCCCGGCGCTAGCGGCACCGCCGGCCGGTGTGACGGTACGGCGGTGCGACGGTGCGACTGAAGGACCGGTGGGCCATCGGGGTGATCGGGCCCGAGGGCCGGCGGCGGAGGCCCATGCGGCGTGACCTCTTCGAGTAGACCGGGGTGGGGGCGGGGTGCTGTGCGGAGGAAGCACCTCCGCACAGCACCCCGCCCACGACCACCACCGCTGGTCGGCGCTGCTCCCGTCCGTCGTCCGGGCCGCGCCGACCCTCATGACCCGGAGTCGTCCATGCCGCGTTTCACAGGCCTAGCGCTCGTCCTGGCCCTGGCCGCCCTTGCCACCTGTTCCACCGCCTCGGCCGCCTCCGCCGTCGCAGGGGCACCGACCCCGGTGGACCACCTCACCGTGACGGTGACCGACAGCGGCGACCGGGCCGCCGACGGCACGTACGAACTCACCTGCCACCCAGCGGGCGGCACGCATCCCACACCGCAGGCGGCCTGTGACCGGCTCGACGAAGTGACCACGTGGGGCACCGACCCCTTCGCACCGACGCAACCGGACTCCCTCTGCACCATGCAGTACGGAGGACCGGCCACGGCCCACGTCACGGGCACCTGGGCGGGTCGCCCGGTGGACGCGAGCTTCAAGCGGACCGACGGCTGCGAGATCGCCCGCTGGGACGACTTCACGCCCGTGCTGCCCACGACGACGGGCGCCTGACCAGGCTCAGAGCGCGCCCGCCTGTGTCGACCCACCCGACCGCCGGATGGGCCGACACGGGGTCGCGGCGGAAACCGAGTCTCCGGCTGCGAACGTGGTTCCCGAGACGTCGCATGTCGCGCCATCCTCGCAGAGCCCCCTGGAGCGGCGCAGAGCTGTCTTCCCGGTCGGTGCACACGCGGTGCACGCGCATCAACTGCACGGTGGCAGGCTGCGGTTATGGAACAGGCTGAGGTATTGCTCATCGGAGGGCGCGCCGGCGTCGGAAAGACGACGGTGGCATGGGAGGTCTCAGCACATCTGCGTGCCGAGACGGTTGCTCACTGTGTGATCGAGGGCGACTTCATGGGGCAGGCGCATCCCGCTCCGGAGGGGGATCCACGCCGCAGGAAGATCAGCGAGCGCAACCTGACGGCGCTCTGGTCGAACTACGCCGAGCTCGGGTACCGCCGTTTGATCTACACGCACACGGTGAGTGTCCTCGCCGAGAACGAGGGCATGTTCCGGCGGGCCATGGGTGCGAACGTCAGGATCATCCGGGTGGTGCTCACCGCGTCCGATGCGACCGCTCGCGAGCGGCTGACTGGCCGGGAACTGGGGTCGGAGCTGGAGCACGAGGTGGCGGGCAGCGCCCGCAAGGCCCGGATTCTGGACGAGCAGATGCCCCCGGACACGGTGCGAGTGGAGACCGACGGACGTGCCGTGGTCGACATAGCGCGCGAAGTGGCGAGTGCCACCAGCTGGCTGCCGAGTGCCTCCGGGTAGATTCCTTGCGGCTCCTTGCCGGGAGCCCGGTGGAGGATGGCAGCGCGCCGGCTCGTCGGATGCCCGTGGATGCGTCAGCACACAGACGTGCGCGGTATCGGCGGGCCGGGCGCGGTATCCCGCCGCGGCCACCACGTCCGTTCCTTCGCGTACGACGAACGCGGGAGAGGTGATCTCCTCCATGCCACTCTCCGCCAAGCCCCCCGGCTCGGCTGCCCGCAACAGCCCCTGAAAGGCGGGGTGGGAGGAGGCCAGGGGCTCGACAGCGCCACGCGGTGCGGGCGCGGATGCGGATGCGGATGCGTGGGACGGAAGTCGGTGCCGGCGCGGGGTACGCCAGGCTCGCCGGACCCAGCGCATCCGACACCGGCAGTACGGCCACCACTTCCGGCCGGGTGAGCGAGTCGACCGGCCCCGTAGCGAGCGCGCGACGCAGTACCAGGGCGGCGCTCTCCGTGGGCACGGTGGCGATCGCCGCGCCGCCCAGGACCACGATTCTCGGACATGTCAGCATCCATGACCTGATCCGCTCCGGTTACGAACTCGCTCTCACCGTTCAGCGTCGAGAGTCCTGGTCAAGGACTGTCGATGAGCTCGCCGAGCCGCATGGCGAGCCACGGCCTACGACCGCCGGCCCGCATCCGGCCGGACGCGATCGCCTTCCACACGGGCATGCGGCGGAAGGAGACGAGCAGGAACGCGACCGGTTCCGCCGTGATCCGGCAGTCGTACGGGCGCGACGGGGCGTCACGGGTCACGGTCGCCGCCCCGTTCCCGACGACGACCGCCAGTCGCGGACCGCCCTTGATGACCAGGTCGAGCGAGATGCTGACGCCCCTCGCTCTGTCCGCGTCCAGGCCCAACGGCATCATCGTCGGCATCGACTGCCCCAGTACGAGCCTCGCCTCGTCGGGGCCGATCGTCCACGGGAGCCCGGCACCTCGGGCGATGTCCAGGCCGTGGACGAGGCTCTCGCTGAGCATCAGGCCGGTCGCCGCCAGCGTGAGGGACGGATCCTTCCCGAGCCAGGGGGCGTTGACCGGTGTGTCAGGTGCGAGTCCCTCGGTGACCCGCAGAAACTTCTCGCTGCGCTCGCCGATGAACTCGCCGATGCGGGTGCGCTCTTCACCGTCGAAGAGGCCGATGGAGGGGGCGTTCACGGCCGCGATCCGTTCGCTGAACGAGCCGCTGTCCGGCGGGAGGAGGGCGTCCCAGTCCAGACTCCGGTCGAGGAAACCGGCTGAGTACGCGAAGTGCACGCCCGCGAGGTGCGCGCCGACGTCCCCCACGGTCCACACGGGGACCCCGGAGGCCGCTTCCGTGTCCGGAACGTCCCGCAGGAGCCGAACCAGACGCAGGACCATGGTCGGTCGGCTGCGGAATTACGGCCCGGATTCCGCGGCTGCGAAGGTGCTCGCGAATCGCCCTCGACGAGTAGGCCCGGTCGGCGAGGACGACATCGGGTCGGGTGCGTGGTCGGCCGAGCAGCCGGGGCACTCGCAGGGCGGTCATGATGTGCTCGAACGCGGGTGCGTCGGTTGGCCTGGCCTGGGGTGAGATAGAAGCACATCGGACGGCAGCGGCTGTCGGCGGCGAGGTGGATCTTGGTTGTCAGGCCGCCGCGGGAACGCCCGATGGAGTGGTGGTCAGGTTCGGGGCCGGAGCCCCTGTTCTCCGGGCTCCGGCCGCGTTCTGGTGGGCGCGCACGATCGTGGAATCTACTGCGACGACCCAGTCCAGGTCGCCTTCGGCGTCGGCCTGGGCGAGCAGGGCGGTGAAGACGCGGGCCCAGGTGCCGTCGATCGCCCAGTTCCGTAGCCGGGTGTAGACGCCCTTCCACGAGCCGTACTCGGCAGGCAAGTGCACCCACTGCGAGCCTGTGCGGAACTTCCACGCGATCGCGTCGATCACCTGCCGGTGATCGCGCCACCGCCCGCCCCGCTTGGGCGTCCGGGCTGGCAACAACGGCTCTATCCGCACCCACTGGGCGTCTGTCAACGGCACAGCCCACCAACGAGCCGGTGCCCGAGCGGGAACGCAGTTGGTAGCAGGTCAGATGGGGCGGTGCAGTCAGACGCGGTTCGCCAGCCAGCCGAAGACGAATGCCTCGTTCTGCTCCCGAGACTCAGCGATCTCGATGTACCGCGCACCCTGCAGGCTGGAGATCGCCTTGAGGACTACGGTTTCGCCCTGCGGCTTTCGCTTGGTCATGAAAGTCACGAACGCCGAGACAGTCTTCGGGCCGATCGCGCCGTCCACCGTCATGTCTGCGTAGTCGGCCTGCTTCCGGTTCAGTGCGTTCAGGCTGCGCTGCAGGAACTTCGCCGCCGTGCCGATGCCCATGTTGACGCCAGTATCGAACAGTTTCATGGCGACCGGCTGCGACACCTCGGCGATGTCATCCAGGCGAAGCGGCTTCCAGTAGCTGTCCCGGTAGATGTTCTTGGCCGTCTCCAGCGGAAGCTCCGACATCTCGCCGACGTACCCCGCCTTCCTGGCGACAGCCTCCGTGATGCCGTAGGCGCTCGCGCCCGTCGGATCGCCGCCCTCCAGCTTTACCGTGTGATCGAAGGCATCGTCGAACGTGCTCATGATGAACCCCTCTTGTCTCTGCTTCGTGTTCCGGTGCAGCCGACGCTAGTGATCACTGGGGCGGATTTCGTATGAGCCATCCGAGTCCCACCCGAAGGAGTGATCCGGGGGCGTTGCAGCTCCCGCGAATGAACCTCCGGCGCCGAGCGCCCTCTGGTCCGCCCGATGATCCAAAAGAGAGCTCCTAGTTGCGCCTTGCGTCCCCCCGTCGCCCCCTGTGTCGCGGTCGTGTCCAGGGTGGCGACGGGGACGTGTGGGACGGCCTCAGTGCTGTGTGGCGACGGCGCGGAAGTGGCTGCGCGGGTGGTCGGCTCTCACGGCGCGAGCGTGGGCGCCGGCGGAGTCCAGCGTCGGGTGCGGGACGGCGCGTCCGGGACGCCGTACTCCTTCCTGAGGTGTTCGGGGATGGCGTAGTGCATGACGCGTCCCCGGGTGAGCGAGGACAGCTCGAAGATCGTCGTGAGGTGCCCCAGCCGGTCGAGGGCCCAGGCACCGAGCGGTGAGCGGTCCTCGATGGTCTCCAACACGCCCAGCAGATGGGGCACGGCCTTGACGACGGTGTCCCAGGGCGTGCTCGGGACCTCGAGCCAGTCGGCGCTCGTGTCGCCGACGAGGTACCGGACCAGAGCGGCCACGACCGGGTCGAGCAGCGTCCCGGGCACGATGTCCTCGTAGAGCTGGATGAGCTGCCGGGTCAGATGGGCACCCTCCGGGGACGGCCCCATGTACCTGACCATGTACTGATCGAGGAACCGGCGCGACTCCTCAAGGGACTTGGGGACAGCGCCCTGGTCGACACCGAGCATGGCTCCGACCACACGCCAGGCGTAGGAGTACGCCTCCGCTCCCTCCTGCGACATGTGGATGCCGAGGCGATGCAGGCTGTCGAGGACGAGCAGCGAGAAGAACATCTGCCCGCCGATCATGTCCTCCTGGCAGATCGGCACCCCCGACGTCCCGACGTCCCAGCGGTCCTCGCGCGTGAGGTGGTGGCGGATGGAGGCGTGGAGCAGACGCACCTTCTGCGCGGCCGGGATGAAACGGCTGCCCGTCTCGAAGGCATCGGGCTGCATCAGATAGACGGTGAACTGGCCGGTCGCCGCCATACGCGTCGAGGGGTAGTTCAGACCGTGGGTCGTCGACAGCAGCTTCGCCACGTGGGGGACGAGATAGCAGGCGGGCATGGAGGCGAAGGAGAGGGCGGTGGCGATGTGCACGTTGTTGTCGATGAAGAACAACCGGGCCCGTTCCATCTCGTCCCAGTCCACCCAGGCAGGAGGGGCACTCGTGGCCTCAAGGTACTCCCTGGCGACATCGGGCAACCCGTCCGGAACGGGCGCGCCGGCCGTGGAGAAGAAGCGCATCAAGGTGTTGAAGGTGCCCATCTCGCCGCGCTCGAACAGAGCGGCGACGGTGGCGTCGGCGAGCTCGTCGCCGCTCTGCCGGAGGGCGTCCATCGATGTCTCGGTGTGGAGCATGGGGAGACTCCTTCGTCTCTGTCGAGTGTGGGGGAGGAGGAGAGCTGCGGAGAAGCGGTGGCCGGCCCCGACAGGCCCCGTGAGGTTCTGGCGGTTCCTCGCGAGGTAGGCCCCGCGAGGTTCTGGCGGTTCCTCGCGAGGTAGGCCCCGCGACCCAGGTCAGGACACGCGTACCGCGGCCGAATGCGCCAAGCCGGTCAGGGCGTGGGCCGCAGCCGCGGGTACGTCCAACTCGTGGAGCGCGCCGAGGGCCTCCTCGACCCGGGCGCTGATCATGTTCTCGACCCGGTCGGGCGTCTTGAGCCGCCGCATCACCCCGCGTACGGCCTCCAGACCGTCCTCGTCGAGATCGTGCCGCCCCAGCAGGGCGCGCAGCCGCTCGCGCTCGTCGGCACCGGCGATGCGCCACGTCTCCGCGAGGAGTGCGGTGGGCCGATGGCCGCGTACGTCGTCGGCGTTGGCCTTGCCGGTGTGCCGAGTGTCGCCGAACAGGCCGAGCAGATCGTCCCTGAGCTGGAAGGCCTCGCCCAGCGGCAGCCCGTAGGCGCTGTACCCCTCGCGCAGCCGGTCCCCGGCCCCGGCGAGTGCACCGCCGATCAACAGGGGTTGCTCCACGGTGTACTTGGCGGTCTTGTAGCGGATCACCTTCAGCGACGCCGTCGTGTCCGGCGTGACGCCCGTGTGCAGGATCTCCAGGCATTCACCGGCGACGAGATCGCGGGCCAGCGCCGCCCACAGCGGGCGGGCCCGGCCGAGGTAGGCGGCGGGCAGGCCGCTCGTGGCGAACAGCTGCCCGGCGAGCGACATGAGCAGATC
Source organism: Streptomyces sp. NPDC088707 (assembly GCF_044752725.1). Classification (NCBI taxonomy): domain Bacteria; kingdom Bacillati; phylum Actinomycetota; class Actinomycetes; order Kitasatosporales; family Streptomycetaceae; genus Streptomyces; species Streptomyces sp. NPDC088707. The sequence goes on from NZ_JBIVLV010000004.1 coordinate 115,086, forward strand.
CCCGACGAGCATCGCGAGGGACCGGGCGGCATCCGCGGCCTGCGGATGGTGCCGTACGGCGCTCCCGAGGGCGACGTGGGCGGTGGGCCGTCCGTGCCGCAGGGGACTGTCGTCGATGAGGTCGTCGTGTACGACGGCGGCCGCGTGCACCAGCTCCATGGAGGCCGCCGCCCGCACCAGCGCGTCGCTGTCGGGCTGCCGGGCCGCCCGCCAGCCCCAGTAGCAGAACGCCGCCCGTAACCTCTTCCCGACCGAGACCGACGCCTCGAGCTGCTCGGCCACCGCACCGAGTGCCGGATCGACCGCCGCCAGCAGGTCCGCCTCGTCGGCGACGAAGCCGTGCAGGACCTCGTCGACGCGCGCCTTGAACGCGGCCGACTCCCACCGCTCAGCCACGCTCGCCCGCCCGCCGGGCCAGGGCGTGCCGGGCGAGAACCTCCAGGTGCGCCGGGGGTGCGGCGGCGTAGCGATCCAGTACGAGGCGCCCCCGCGCGGTCAGATCCCGCTCGGCCTCCGAGACCAGCTCCGCCGCGTCCGAGCGCCGAGCCAGTCCCCGTACGACTCCGAGTGCGGACCCCAGCGTGCCTACGGCCACATCGGCCAGTCCGGCGACCAGGAGCACCGCCTGCTCACCGGGACCTCCGCTGCGCCTTGCTTCCCGTGTCATGACGTCTCCCCCTCCACAGCGCACCGATACGGCGACGCAGATCACGTGCCGCGGATGTCAGCGTCGCGGGGTGACGGGCACGGACGAGCGGAAACTCACGAACGAGTGATCACTCCGATGGAGCGTACGGATCATGGACGAGGGGCGCGGCGGCCCCGGCGTCGCCATCGGCGCCGGCCCCGGCCTCAGCTCGGGCCTCGGCCCGAATCCGCTGCATGAGTTCGATCATCCGCGCGATGACCGGCCCGGGCAGGCCCGGGTTCTGGGCAGCCGCGTACGCCGTGTCCTTGTTGCGCAGCAACGGGAGCAGGGCCCGCGCCGGCAGTCGGGGGTGCCTGGCCGCGGCCCGCTGCACCTGTTCGTACGGGTCGTCCAGCAGCCGCACCGCCGAAGCGGGCGTCAGACGGGCGTCGGTCGCGGCCCGCAGCCGGACCTCCTCGTTGCCGTCCCGGCTGAAGCGCTCGACGAGCTCGGCGGTCGACTCCGGGTCTTCCAGGGCGAGTTGCCGCATACGCGGGTTCGGGTCGTCGGCATGACGGAGCAGGTCGCGGCGCGGGAAGTTCGGATGGCTGCGGGGACGGCCGGGTGCGCTGAGGCTGCCGTTCCACCACTGCCACACCCGCAGCAGCATCTCGGCGGGCGCGTCGTCGCACGACTCGGCGAGGAAGAGCTGCACGACACGGTCCTCGTCGCGCGCGAGCGACTCGACGACGTCCGGTGGGAGGCGCTCGGCGCGCGCGACGCTTCTGCGCACGAGGGGGTGGGAGGAGGCTCCCAGGCGCCGCATGGCCCCGGGATCGTCGTGCAGCGCTCTGACCCAGTCGAGCGCGCCCGAGTACGTGCCCGGCTCGAAGTCGTAGGCTATGGAAGCCCGTTGCTCCTCGGTGAGATCGGGACGCGTGGAGACCGTGAACCGTACGCCCTCGTCGGGGTCTTGGGCGAGAACGGCGACCAGGTCGCCGTCCAGCCACGGGTTGCCCGCGAGGTCGCCGCGCCGGCCGGGGTCGCCGTGGTGGGCCAGATGCTCGGCGAGTTCACGCTCGAGCCGACAGGTCCTCACCGCCTCGCTCGTGTCGAGTCCCTCGGCGTCGTAGGCGGACCGGGGCAGCGGGTGTTCCTGGTGGTGCCGGAGGCGCGCCGCGACGCGGACCGTGCCGTCGGGGTCGTCGAGAAGCGCCGACCGGACCGGGTCGTCCAGCTCCGACCAGGCCGTCGCACGGCATGCCGAGGCGCGCACGGAGGGATCGACGTCGCGGGCCAGCACCGCGAGCAGGCGGGCGGGCAGACCGGTCAGCCGGGCCGCCTCGTGGCGGGTCTTCGCGGACGGGTCCGCCGCGAGCCGCGCGTACGCGGTGTCGGTGAGCTGTACGCGGCGGTCTGCCGCGTACAGCGTGAGGACCCACCGCCTCCGGGCGTCCTGCTCGCCCAGGATCAGGCGTTCCCACTGCTCGGCCGTGATGTTCGGCTGGACCTCGGCGAGCAGCGCGCGCACCGGCCACTCGGGGTGGACCATCGCGGACTCGACGACCGAGGCCGGGAGGTCACGCCACAGGAGGTGGTGGGTCAGGCCCAGGAGACCGGCCCGAAGGTCCTCGGAGGTGGCAGGGTTGTGTGCGAGCCCGTGCGCCCACTCGTCACGCACCCTCGGAGAGGGCTTCAGCCCGCGGAACAGCCATTCCCACGCGGCAGCACGCTCCTCGGCGGTCTCGCTGCCCGCGGCGCGCGCCTCCGCCTCCCGCCGCTCCTCGAAGCGGTCCAGTGCGACGAGCCAGACGTCGTACTCCTCGCTGGTCACCCCGATCAGAGCGTCGCCGTCCGTGGAGAGGGTGACGAACTCGGGCCGGCCGGACCGCTCACCGAGGACTCCGGCGAGGTCCCACCGCTCGGTGAGCCGCACCCGCGTCCAGCGCCGCGACGTGTCCCCCGACACACTGCCGGCCACGTGGATGAGGAACGTGCCGTCCGTGCCGATGACTCCCCGCTCGACGGTCAGCCGGTACCACTGCCGGTTGAGCTCGGCGACCAGGTCCGGAGCGTCCATCCGTACGGCCACGGTCGGTGTGGTGCCGGCCGAGACGACGGGCCGCCAAGCGGCCCAAGGCCGCACGACCCCTTCGACCCGATTTCCCTCCACGACGTCCAGCCCGGCCTGCCGCAGCCGGTCCACGAGCCTCTCCCGCCCACCTGTCATGGTCACTCATCCTGCCCGAGGCGACACGAGAGGCGGACACCGCCCCGTCAAGGGATCGGTGTCCGCCTCCGTCGTGCCACGGGATGCCATGGGCTGCCACGTCAAGTGATGTCACGCCAGGTCATGTCACCCCGCGGCACTCAGCGCGGCGAGCAACGCGCACCCTACGACGCGTCCCGCACCGTCCCCACGAACTCGGGCCCCGGTACGGGCTCCCAGGTGGCGTCGTACGTGATCAGCTGTGCCCGCAGCGACTCCTGCGGCTCATTCACGGCGTCCTTGGCCGTGGGCACACTCACCTCCGCGGTCGTCGCGCCGGCCGGGACGGACACGGGCAGGTTCAGGCCGCCGAACTCGATCTGGGAGAGGGGCGTGGGCGTGGCCGGCACCTCCCCGAGCTGCTCCTTCAGCCATGCCGGGTCGACATCCGCCGTGGTCAGCTCCGTACCGCCGGCGGGCGGCAGGAAGGAGACGTGGCCGCTGATCTCGGCGTCGGCCGGCTCGGACAGCGTCACCCGCCAGGTCAGCGCGGCGCCCTCGGTCACGGAGTCGGCGACGGGCGTCACGGCCACCTTGGGCATGGGGTCGTCGTTCCGCACGGTCACTCCGCCGCGGTGCGCGCCGATCGCCGTGCCGCGTACCGCCTTGACGAAGGCGTCGTGCGTGACGTCGTAGCCGAAGCGGTCGTTGCCCCGTACCTCGACCGGCAGGTCGATGTCATGGCGTCCCGGGCTTACCGTCACCGTGCGGGAGGTGAACTCGCCCGTGGCCGGATCGGGCACGAACAGCCGCACCTGGCCGCTGCCCTGACCGGACACCCGTACCGGCACCCGGTAGGTCCGGACACCGGAGTCACCTTCCGCGACCGTCAGACGTCCGACGTCGACACGCGCCAGCGCGGCCGGACGCACGGCCGGCGTGCCGGGGCGCCAGCCCCAGGCGTCCATCAGCCACGCACGACCGGCAGTCGTACGCGGAGTCAGCTCGAGTGCCGTGATCCGCTTCAGATCCAGGCCGGAACGGACGGCTGCGGACAGCGGTACGCGCACCTCGCGCGCCCAGTAGGAGGTGGTCCGCTCGCTGCCCGGGAGCCCCTCGACACGGGTGCGGCCCAGGTGCGCGCGGCGCCCCGAGGCGTCGGTCACGGCGACGTCCAGCTCGGTGCCCGTGCTGTTGGGCGGGACGATCACCCGAAGGGCGAGAGACCCGGATCCGACCAGGGAGACCGGCCGCGCCGAGCGCACCGCGACCGGCGTTCCGGGACGCGACCACTCCATGGCGACGGCGTCACGGCCCGGTTCGGGCGAGGCCTCCCAGTACGCGAAGTGCGGTGAGGCACCGCCCGCGTCGGGGGACAGGCACGCACGGCCGGGGTCCGGGTCGATCTGGGCGCAGAGCCTGCCGCCGCCGGACACGCTGAGCGGGGAGGAGCCGGGAACGAAGGCCGGCGTACGGTTCGCGCCGACGGCGTGGCTGAGGGCGCGGACCGGGCCGGCCGAGGGCGCGCGGCGGCCGGTGCCGTCGAGGAGCGGACGGACCCGGTCGTCACCGGCGACGAACAGCCGGGCGGCCGCGGCGATGTAGGTGGCGCCGGCGGCCTGCTGCTGTGCGGCGGTGAGACGGGTCCTCGTGCCGGGGGAGCAGACCGGGTCGGGCTGCTCGTCGGACCAGAAGTCGTCGAAGGCCGGAGCCTGTGCCTGGCCCGGTGTCCACTCGCTGTTGAAGAAGTTGTGGTTGGCTCCGACCATGTAGACGGCGCTGTGCAGAGCGGTTCCACGGCTGACACCGCGCGTGCCGTCGACGAAGTTCTGGCCCTGGAGGTCGGACACGTCGCCGTCGCAGCCCGGCAGGATGGTCATGGAGGGCACGTCGGGCGCGGGGTTGTTGCCGAAGATCGTGGGTCCGATCGGCACGGTGCCGAGGATCTTCCACCGGACGGGGCCCCGGTAGCCGTCCTGGTCGGCCGGCGGCGGGGTCAGGGTGTCGAGCGCGGCCCGGTTGACGCCCTCGCCGCCACGGGAGTGGCCGACGAGCAGGACCCGCGACAGGTCCGCCGCGGAGGACCTGCGTACGGCGGCCGGGGCGGCGGCCCGGTCGGCGGACCAGTCGGCCCAGCGCGCCAGGTGCTGCCGTATCAGGGACGAGCGGGCCTGGGCGCCGCCGTCCTCGGCGCGGAAGTCCTGGCCGTTGATGCCGTTGGCGGATATGGACAGGGTCACGTACCCCTGGGAGGCCAGGAGCCGCTGGGCCCGCAGATACCCCTGGTGGCTCGGTATCGGCTTCGAGCCGGCGGCGCAGGGCCAGTCACCGGTCACCTCCTCGGTCCCGGGGGTGTAGCAGGTGCCGTGGCGCCCGTGCAGGAACAGGGCCACGGGCCGCTTCCCCGGCGCACCGGCCGGACCGACGACCGTGGCACGCATCTCGACGGGCTCGGGGAAACCGGGCAGCCGCACGGACTTCAGGTCGTACTCGCCGCTGACGGTGCGGTAGCGACCCGGCACTCCGGGGTCCACGCCGTTCGCGGGGAGCGGGGCGCCCGGCAGCGCGGTCGGGGCGGAGGGGGTGAGGCGCGCGGAGCGGGCGGGACCGGCCGCGTCGAGCCGCCGTCCGCCGGCCGTGACCCGCAGCTGGGTCCCCTCGGTGAGCTGCACGTCCTGGAGGGGCAACCCGAAGGAACGGCCGTCCCGCGCGGCCACCGGATGGCCGAGAAGCCGGTCGCCGGCGTGGAACGCGACGCGGGCGTCGCCGATGGGGACGGGTTCGGGCGACGTCCACACCAGCCGGCGGTGAGCCCCGGCGCCGGAGACCTGCCAGCCCTCGGGCAGGTCGAGATCGCCGAGTCGGCTGCCGGCGGCGGCAGCCGAAGGTGCTCCGGATGGCGATGCCCCGGATGTGGGTGCTCCGGTGGCGGGTGCTCCGGAGGGGGCTGGCGACTGTGCGAACGCCGCCCCGGGTGACACCGAGGCCAAGGCGAGTAACGCCGCGGCGGTGGCCACGCCGCGTGTAGCACGTATCAAAACGGACTTCCTCACGATCGGTCCTGTGGGGAACGAGGGAGGCGTGTGGAGCGCGTCGGGGACTCAGATGTCGCGGATGTGCCCGAACGTGCGCGCCGACCTCCCCAGCCCCTTCTCTCGCCTTCGGAGGATGACAACGACCCCGTGCGGGTTGCCTGGTGGCGCGAACACGCCGTCTGTCCGGCTGAACTCCCTCTCCTCAGGAATACATCCACTGGGCAGACGCTTCGGGGCCGGGCAACAGATCGCTCAGGTTGCCTAGACGTTAGGGGTCTGGTTCGAAGAGCGGTGCCCGGGGTGCGAGTTCGCGAAGTTCGGTGGGCGGGAGCAGTTCGCGATGTGTGGCGGACGGGCGCGTCGGGAGGCGTGCTCGCCGGTGGGCGCCGCCCGTCCGAGAGGAACTCTCCGTGGACCGAAGGTCCCTGCTCACCGTCGCGACAGGGGATCATGACCAGCAGCCGGCGGGTGGCGGGCAGTCGGCGTACGACCCGGTCTCCGGCTACGGTCTCGGAATGAGCGAACTCAACACCTTGGCCGCGACTCGCGACGCCTACGACGCCATCGCCACCGTGTACGCGCAGCAGTTCCAGGACTCCCTGCGGGACCGCCCCTTGGAGCGCGCCATGTTGGGTGCCTTCGCGGAACTGGTGCGGTCGACCGGTGACGGCCGCGGCGAGGTCGCGGACCTCGGCTGCGGACCGGGCTACGTCACCGCCCACCTGCACGGGTCGGGTCTGAACGCGTTCGGCGTCGATGCCTCGCCCGTGATGGTCGCGCTCGCGCGTGAATCCCACCCGGGGCTGCGGTTCGAGGTCGGTTCGATGGCCCAGCTGGACATCGAGGACGGCGCGCTGGGCGGCGTTCTCTCGCGGTGGTCCGTCATCCACACCCCGCCGCAGGACGTCCCTGCCATCGTGGCCGAGATCGCCCGGGTCCTGACACCCGGCGGGCACCTCTTGATCGACTTCCCCGCCACGGACGGCCCGCATCTCGCGACGCAGAGCTACGACCATGTGGTGGCGACCGCCTACCGCTGGAACCCCGACCGCCTTGCCGCACTCCTGCGCGAGCACGGACTGACGGAGGTCGGCCGCATGACCATCGAGCCGTTGCCCACGGACCGACGGCAGTTCCAGGAGGTCGAGCTCCTCGCCCGCAAGGCGTGACGCGACGAACGCGCAGCTCGCGGCCGGACCGCAGGCCTCACGGAACCAGCCGGGCCGCAGCCGCGTGATCCAGGGCGACCCGGCCTGGGCGACCGGCCAGGGCGATGGGCCCTGGGTGACCGGCCCTAGGCGAGCGGCCCCAGGCTGTCCTGGGACTCGATGAGCCCCTGCTCGCTCGGGGCCAGGCCGTCGTCGAGCACCCGTGCCATCTGCCGGGCCCGCAGATCGAGATGCGCTTCGGCGGGCTTCGCGAAGCCGTGGCGGGCGCGGGCCTCGGCGGGGGTCAGGACTTCCTCGCGGCGGGGCGGAATGCCGAGCTTCATGGGGGCGACCACCGCGACCGTGGACGGGGACTGCCGTGCCAGCAGGAGCAGCTCGATTCTGGGGCTGAGGTGCGCGAGCGCGAACGAGGCCTTCATGACGGGCACGATGAGGACGTCGAGGGCCCGCGACTGCCGGATGCCGGCCAGCTCGCGCATCCAGCGCGGCATGGTGGCAAGGGTGGCGATCCGGAGCGCCTGTGCGACGACCAGGCCGGCCGGCCTCGCCCAGAGGGGCGTAGGCGGCAGCACGAGGTCGGCGCGCAGCAGGTGGGTCATGGCCTGCCGCGCGATCGGGCTGGCGGACAGCTGAGGACGCATCCGCTCGAAGTAGGCCCGCACGCCCTCACGGTCACGCGGGACGTCGTCGGGGGAGCAGGTCTGAAACTCCGCGGCGGTCGCGCACGCCTGCCAGTACTCCCGCTCCTCCTCGGCGGTCAGCTTGCCGGGACCGTACTTCTCGTACGCGTACAGGATGGAATGCCAGCCGGTGAGTTGGATCCACAACTGGGAGGCGGGGTCGTTGGCGTCGTAGGTCCCCTCGCCGTAGGGCAGTCGTCCGACGGCCTTGGAGTGCACCTTGACCAGGACGTCCGCCGCCTTGCACACCTCGCGCGAGCCGGCGAAGGCCACCATCGCGAAGTACCGCAGGGTGCGGTCGTAGCGCGTGCGCGGACGTTGGTAGATGCCCTGAGTCCCGTGTACGGCGGCCACCAGGGGCGGGTCGAGCTCCTCGACCACGACGGACCGCTGGAAGCCGACCGTAAGCGACGTCGGATAGCTCCAGACCTTCCACACCACCGACCCGGGGCCGAAGAAGCCGTAGTCCTCGTGTGGTTCGACCTCGCTCCGTTTCAGCAACGCCATCGTTCCGCTCCTCGCCTCGCGCCCGCTCACGCCATTACGACAGTGCTGTCTTAAATTAAGACACGGATGTCGTAAACTGCCAAGGTGTCTGCCAACACCGCTTCGGAAGCCACGCCGCGCAAGCGGCGCCCCTACGCCCCGCGCGTCCCGCTCGCGGAGCGCCGCGAGCAACTGCTCGACGCGGCGCTGGCTGTGATCGTCGGTGACGGATACGCCGGGGTCTCCATCGACGCGATCGCGAAGCGGGCCGACGTCGCCCGGTCGGTGGTCTACGGCGTCTTCGAGAACCTGGGTGACCTCCTGGGCGCCCTGCTCGACCGTGAGCAGGGCCGCGCCTTCCGGCAGCTGCTCGAGACCGTTCCTGAAGGGGTGGACCCTCGGGAGCCCGCGGCGTTCGCCGCCGAGAGTGTGCGCCGGATGTCCACGATGCTTCGCACCGCCCCCGACACCTGGCGGCTGATCCTGCTGACACCGGGGGACATGCCCGCGGTCGTCCGCGACCGCGTGGAGGCGGACCGGGAGCGGTTCCGCCAACGGGTCGCCGACTGGGTCACCGCCGTCCTCGCCGACCGGGGCGGCTCCGAGCTCGACCCCCAGATCCTTGCCCACGCCTTCGTGGCCTGCGTCGAACACTTCGGGCGCACCGCGCTCACCGACCCGCAGAGGTTCGCCCCGGAACACGTGGCCCGGCAGGTGGAGATGCTGTTCCGCGCGCTCTGGCCCGCCGAATGATCCGCGAGTGGATCCGCCGGACCGGCCGCGTGACGATGGGGCCGGATCGGTATCCGAAGTCCTGCCGAGCCGGCCGCCCGGGCATGGCCAGGGCTGAGAACTCCTCAGTCTTCAACCGGCACCGCGCGCGTCTCCTGCTCTTCGTCGAGAGCCGGGACCCGGATCCCGCTCAAACGCGCTCAGCTCTCGCTCCGAACCGACCTCTGCCTCCGTACCCGTCTCTCAGAGGGCTCCACCGGAATCCCGGGAGTGCATCGGACGCCTGGGTCCGGCGAAGGCGCCGCCTCCGGCCGTCGGTCATCGCCCGTTCGGGTGACGGCGGCCTCGGCTGCCGAAGCGTGACTCCCGGCTGTCGAGGCTGCGTGTGCGGGGCGCCGTCGATCGGCCGGAGACGCCCGCCGTGGACCGCTATCGGCAATCACCGGATCCCGGTCTCGACCCGCGACCGGAGTGGCGGCTCCCCGGACGAGGCGTCAGTGCATCAGCAGAAGCCTGGTGTTGGGCACGAGCTTCCGGTTCACGCTGGTGCTCTGCACGAAGATCGTGAAGTCGTCGTTGTGGTCGGGCTTGACGCGCACCTCGACGTCCGGCAGGCCCAGCAGCGATCGGGCCTCGGGCCCCGTGTACACCCGGTCCGTCTTCTTCTCCAGGACCGCGATCTGCTTCCGCGCCTGGATCTTCTCCGACTTGCTCAACTGGTAGAACGCGCCCCCGGTTCGGTAGGTGTGCCCGCTTTCGACGACCCAGTCCCGGATCGCCGCATCCCGAGCCACCGCGATCAGCTCGTACTCCGACGGATCCACGGGGGCCAGGCCGGCCGCCTCGACGGTGTCCATGTTCACGGCGTCGGCCCCCACGGAGAACACGGCCCGTGATCCCCTGATGCCCTTGCTGCGCCCCACCATGAACTTCTCGGTGGCCTCCTGGATGACCTGCCCGGCCTCCTCCAGACCCTGCGTGCTCGTGGCGTCCCAGATGGCGATGTTGTCCTTCGGGAAGCCGCCCTGCATGGCCTCGTGCCTGCCCATCTGGTCCGGAACCAGGACGGCCAGCGTCCAGTTGTCCTCCTGCGTCCGGATCATCTCCGCCACGGCCTTCACCAGTTCACGCGGATCCTTGCTCGGAGCGTCCGGGCAGCGGTGGCTCGCGTTCTCCTGGCCGTCGGTGAGCACGAACGTCAGGAAGCTGTGGTCGCCGTACAGCTGCGCCGTCTGCGCGAGCTCCCGCTGGGACTTCAGCGCGGCCGCCAGCAGAGCCGTCATACCGCCCACCCGGTACAGCTGCTTCAGTGACGGCATCCGCAGCACGTCCTTGTCGTAGATGACGCACTCCACCTTGTCGGCGAAGACGTACACCGTGACGCGGGTCTCCTGGTCCAGGTCCTTCGACCGGCGGGCAAGGTACGCGATCTGCTGGTCGGCGACCTCGATGACCTTGCGGCTCAGATGCGACATGGACGAACTGGCGTCCAGTACAAGAGCAACGTGGTTGATGTAGTTCTGGCTTCGGGTCATGACAGCTCCCCCTCGTTCCGACTCGATGCACCCACCGTCTCACCCACCACTGACAATCGAACGTGGCTTCGAGGGGGGCGCCGGAGGGGGGTCGTAGGAGGCGGGGCACGGTGAACGGGCCGCACTGACCGCCGACCCGCCGGCCGTCTCGACGATGACGGGGGGCGGTGACAGTCGTGTCGGGCGACCCGTCCGGGCGGTCGTCCAGGTCGCGCGAGGCAGTGAAAGCCCGTGCGTTCGTGGGGTTTGTCGGGATCTACGAGTGCGCGTGCTGCTGCTGCCCGGTCCCGGGCGGCAGCAGCACGTCGGCCGTCTTCGTCGGCCTGGCTCTCAGTACGCGTGCCCCAGGTGTGCGATGGCCTGCTTCAGCAGCACCCCGCGGCCGTCCGGCATCTCGTTCTGTACGGCGGGGGAGGCCGCCTCCTGCGGGCTGAACCAGACGAGGTCCAGTGCGTCCTGCCGTGGGCGGCAGTCGCCGCTCACCGGCACGATGTACGCGAGCGAGACCGCGTGCTGGCGTGGGTCGTGGTACGGCGTGATGCCGGCCGTGGGGAAGTACTCGGCGACGGTGAAGGGCTGCAGTGAGGGAGGGACGCGTGGCAGGGCCACGGGGCCGAGGTCTTTCTCCAGGTGGCGTAGGAGTGCGTCACGGACTCGTTCGTGGTGCATGACCCGGCCGGAGACCAGGGTGCGGCTGATGGTTCCGTCCGCGCCGATCCGCAGGAGCAGGCCGATGCTGGTGACTTCGCCGCTGTCGTCCACACGCACGGGTACGGCCTCGACGTACAGGATCGGCATCTGGGCCCGAGCCGTGTTCAGCTCGTCGGTGCTCAGCCAGCCGGGCGTGGTCTCAGTCATGTCGGACATCGCTTGATCATACTTTCCCGACTGTGCCTCGGCCTAGGTCGCGTGTCTGCCAGGCGGGTGGGAGTCGAAGCGGGCCGGTGTGAAGGCGTGAGTCGTACATGTCGGCCGCCGATGCGTTCGGCGACGGGCCCCCAGCGCCGACTCGGGGCGGCCGCCGCGGCGCCTGCGGGGTGGCGTCGGTCGGCCAGGGTGCGTCGGCGATCAGCGCAAGCAGTCGGCCGAGCGTCTCGCGCTGCTCCCGGTCGAGCGCTCCGAGCGGGTCGGTGGCGCACGGCATGGCCGTACGCAGCCTCGATTCGTGCCGACCACTGAGCACCGCCAGGTGCTACCAGGCGCCACCTGGCCCCGGCACCACTGCAGAGAGGGTTCTCCATGTCCCCCAAGGTCGTCCTGATCACCGGAACCTCCTCCGGCATCGGCCTCGCCGCCGCCGTCTCCGCCGCCCGTACGGGCTTCACCACCGTCGCCACACTGCGCGACCCGGCCCGCGCCGGCGCGTTGCGCAAAGCGTCGCGAACGTGGGCGTCCAGGAGAGCGCGATGGCCGAGGCCGGCGTCTACGGTACGGCGCCGGCGAACTATCTCGGCCGCACCCGGGGCGCCTTCGCCGCCGCCCAGACGTCGGAGGCGGTGGGGGAGGCGATCACCGAAGGGCTCACCACCGATCGACCGGCCTTCCGCATCCAGACGTCGGACGCGGCCCGCACCTTCGTCGGCGCGAAGCCGGCGGACCTGGACGGCTCGCTGGTTCAGACGGCCACCTCGGCCTGGGTGGCCTGAGCCACGCTCCGGGCAGAGCTGGGGGACTTCCCGTGTCTGTTTCCTCGCCCCGTTCCCTGGTCCCGTTCCTGTCATGGAGTCCTCCGTCGATCCGCTCCGCGGCGGGACAACGCGTGTACGAGACGGCCGAGTTGTCGGTACGGGTCTCGTGTCGAGGCGGCCCACTCCGTCTGCAGCGCCTGCACGTACTCCTCAGGGCCCGGGGTCCAGTCCACGAGGTGGTCGTGGAAGATGCGCACCCCCTGCCAGGGAAGCGGGGCGAGCCCGTGGTCGGCCGCGAGCGCGTCGAGGGCCTCGGCCGTGTCCCCACGCGTCTGGAGGCCGAGATTCCCCGTGCTTGTCGCGGCGCCGTGCTCGATGAGGCCACGCGCCGCCCGGTACTCGCCGCGCAGGGCCTCACGGAAGCCGGTCGCGGCCCGGTTCTTCGTGAGGATGCTCAACACCCCGTCGCGGGCCACCAGCCCCGCGAGGCGGCTGATGGCGTCGGCAGCGTCATCCAGGTACATGAGCACCCCGTGGCAGCACACGGCGTCGAACCGCTCTCGCTCGAAGGGAAGGCCGTCGATGCCTGCTTCGACGAGCCGGATCCGCGGGGCGAGGTCGGGCCGCGTGCCCACGCGGCGGGCCGCTGCCCCGAGCATCTCTGCGGACGGGTCGGCGGCCGTCACATGGTGTCCGGCCGCGGCGAGCCGAAGCGTCATCTCGCCGTCCCCGCAGCCGACGTCCAGGACGCGCGCAGGCCCGGTGGGCAGCTCGGCGAGAAGTCGGCGCGCGACGAGGTCGTGTCGCAGGCGGCCCCGGGCACTCAGGGAGTGAGCGGAGTACGCGGCGCCCACGGCGGCGAAGTCGGTCAACGCGCCCACCCCCACTCCGTATAAGGCCTGCCGGCCTGCACTCCCTCGATCGCCGCGCGGGTGTACGGAACGATCGCCTCGGGCAGGTCCCCGGGACTCCACCACTGCCACGCGCAGCACTTGTCCGGCTCCCGCAGCTCGGGTGTGCCTTCCCAGCGGCCGGCGCGGAAGAAGAGCTGGATCCTCGGTGGCCGGTCCTCGGGACGCTCCCGGGGCCATGCCCCGGGCCGTTCCCGGCCTCCTTCCCCGGGCCGGTCGACCAGGTGCACCGTGTGGACCAGTTCGAGGTCTTCGCGGTCGATCACGAGACCGGCCTCTTCGTACGCCTCACGGACCAGGCACGCGGTCGCGGACTCCCTCTCGCAATGACCGGCGAGCGCATGCCACGATCCACCCGCGTACGCCGAGTCCGGGTGGCGACGGCCCAGCAGGATCCGGCCGTCGTGCTCCAGATAGAGGTGGACGCCGACGATGTGCGGGACGGTGCCGGGCGGCGCCGCCGCATGTGCCCCCGTCTCGGAACCCGCCGTGAGGTCGGCAGCCGGTACGGCGTGCTCGGCCGCGTGCTGTGCGAGGAGGTCTCTGGCGGACGCCTCCATCGGCAGGAACGGGCGTCTGCCCGCCACCGCGCCGGCGTTCACCGGAACGATCGTGCCGTCCCGCCCTGAACGTGCGAGCTTGGCGCGCAGCGCGGGTGAGTGGACCTCACCGGACGACAGCCAGACGGCCTCCGAGACTTCCTCGGTCTGCGGGGCGAGGGCGGGGGAGGAGGCGTCGTCGGTGAGGCGGAAGACGAAGCACACGTCGTAGTGCTGGTGGGCGGGTTCGGCCTTGGACGGACGTGCGTCGATGTCGTGGACTCCGATGTCGATGGGGCGGTCGCCGAACCGGGATGTCAGAACGAGAGCGGAGGCGGGGAGCCCGGTCTCCTCCTCCAGTTCCCTCAGGGCGGCCGCGAGCAGCGACGCGTCGGAGGTCTCGACGTGCCCGCCCGGGGGGAGAAGGAGCCCGGAGGCGTTGTGCCGTACGTGCAGGACGCGCCGGGCGCGGTCGATGACGACCGCGCTGCAGGTGATGTGCCCGGGCAGCGTGGAGCGGTGGGTGGGATCTCCGTCGGCGTCCAGGGAGTGCAGCAGCCCGGACAGGTCCGGGTGTTCATCGGGGTGCTCGGCGAGGTAGGCGGTGACCAGATCGCGTACGTGGGAGAGGGACGGCGGCATGTCAGAACCTCACGTGGTACCGGGCGGAAGGGACAGGACGGGGAGACGGAAGCGCCGACACAGAGGGCTCCGTCTGGCGGAGGCGGGTCATGACGTGGCCTCCCCGGCGCCCGCCGGAGCGCCCGGAGCGGTCGATGTGTTGCGAGCGCCCGAAGCGCCCGAAGCGCCCGAAGGGCCCGGCGGCTCCGCCGACCGTGCGGGCTGCGCCGGAACGGTCGGCTGTACGAACTGACGGGCCTGCAGCTCGTACGCCTTTCTGAACACCCCTGCGCCGCCTGCCGGGTCCATGAGCTCGGCGAAGGTGCCCTGCTCGGCGACCCGGCCCTCGTCGAGCACGTAGATCACGTCGGCGTGGCGGGCGCTGGCCAGGCGGTGGGTGATCAGCACAGTGGTCTGCCCCTTGTCGGCCAGCTGGTGGATCTGATCGAAGACCCGCTGCTCGGCGGCCGCGTCCAGGGCGCTGGTGGGCTCGTCGACGATCAGCACGGCGCCGTCGCGGTGCCGGGCTCGGGCGAGGCCGAACTTCTGCCACTGGCCGCCGGAGATCTCCTGCCCGCCCTTGTAGCCGCGGGTGAGGAGGGAGTCCCAGCGACGCGGGAGTCCCGTGACGACCTGGTCGGCCCCCGAGTACGCGGCGGCCGGCGTGACGGCCGCGTCGTCCATCGGACCGGACGTCCGCCCGATGCCGACGTTGACACGGGCGGTGAACGGCCAGCGGAAGAAGTCCTGGGCCACCATCGCCACGCGCGCGAAGACCTGCGCCCGGTCGGCTTCCGCCGTGCTCACGCCGCCCCACAGGACTCTTCCGCTGTCGGGGAGCCGGGCGCCGCTGAGCAGGCTGATCAGGGTAGACTTGCCGGCGCCGTTGCTCCCGACGAGGGCGACGGTCCTGCCACGGGGGATGACCAGGTCGACCTCGGACAGGGACGGCTTGTCCTTGCCGGGGTAGGTGAAGGTGACCTGCTCGAAGCGGACCTCGTCCACCTCCTCCGGCAGGTCCCGCCCGCCGGTGGGGATGGCGCGCCGGACGGCCTCCGTGCACAGGGTCTCCAGATCGGCGACGAACAGCGCCTCCTCCTGCACGTCGGTGACACGGAGGACGAGGTCGGTGATGCTGGCCGAGCCGGTGCGGATCGCCAGGACCGCCGTGCCGGCCACCGCCAGGTCCATGCGTCCGTTCCACAGGAGCAGTCCGAGGACTCCGTAGGTGGCGACGGTCGCGAGGCCGCGGGCCGAGTCCGCCAGTACATGGGTGCGCGCGCCGGTCCAGGCGAGCCGGGTCTGCTCACGCTCGCTCGTGCGCGCCATCTCCCGGAAGTGCGTGAGGAGGAAGGGCGCCACGTCGTGGACCCGGATCTCGGCCGCGGCCTGCGGGTTGATCAGGAGCTGGCTGATCAGCTTGGCGGCCCGGACATGCTGCACGAAGCGGTGCCAGCTGACGTACCGATGCCTGGCCATGGTGAGCGAGCCCCACGCGCTCGGCAGCGCCATGAACGCAAGCAGCGGCAGGAGTGTCCAGTGCAGCACCGCGAGAACGCCGGCGGCGGCGATGAGGGAGATCGCCGAGGTGACCACGGCGGTGCAGTAGCCGACCATCCGCCGGGCCGCGTCGGCGCCCCACTGCGCGGAGTCCATCAGCTTGTGGAAGGCGTCGTCCTCGATCGCCTCCAGCTCCACCTTCGCCACGAGCCCGAGATAGCGCTCGGTCGCGACCCGCTGGGCCTTCGGCTCCAGAATCCCGGTGGCAGCGGCCGAGGCCGACGCGCACGCCGAGCCGATCACCGCAAGCACGGCGACGAGGGCGAGTGACGGCAGCGCGGCGCGGAGCCTTCCGGTGATGTCGCCGGACGCGAGCAGTTCGACCAGGAGGGAGTTGACCGCGATCAGGGAGACGGCCTGCGCGATCCCGCGGGTGATCTCGCAGACGGCTACCGTGACGAACGCCCGCTGGTCGGCCTCGCGCGCCAGCCGGATCGCGACCGCGACCTGCCGTGGCAGCGCGCCGGCCATCTGCCGCAGTCCCAGCTTCAGCCAGGCCCCGTCGTGGCTGCCCCAGCCGTAGTCGTAGGTGAGCTCGCCGCCGAAGAGCAACTGCTCGGATTCCGAGGGCCCGTCCGGCGAGGAAGGGGCGGTGACGCTGCTGTCGGTCATCCCCACCACCTCGTATCCGGTCGTGCTGCGCAGGAGGCGCCGGCGGTGCGTCGGGGCCGCACCGCCGCGGTCGGAAGGCGGACGGACGCTGGCTCAGCGGCGGGGGGAAGGGCGGTCCGGGGATGCGGCAGGGGGTGCATGTCAGCCTCCGGGAAGGGGTGCGGTGAGGGGTTGCCAGGCTCAACGACGACCCCCGCCCTCTCGAACACATGACTTTTGGACGTGCTGAGAACCCCGACTCCAGGCGAAAGTTCGTTCGTTCCTGGTACATCGACCCTTGTCGGGGCTGGCCTTGGCGTCGGTTCGCCGGTGGCCGAAACGCCGACGCCGCCCCGAGCGTGCGAACAGGGCGGCGTGGGACGAAGCGACAGGGCTGGGGCTGCCGGGGTGCCTGACGCGGTGCGTTGTCAGTGGTCCCGTTCAAGATGGGCACGTCAGTCCTTCTTCATCCCTTCTTCCAGGACGGAGGCGTCATGCCGATCACGAACCGGCAGGTGGCCGGGCACGCGTTTCTCCGGCAGATGTACGCGGACGCGTACTTTCCCGACCATGTCGTCGACAAGGGCAGGGCGATCCTGATGCGGCTGTGCGAACGGATCGAGGCCGAGCCGCCGGCCGACCTGGCGGCGCTGTACGCACTGACTCGGGCGGCGACGGACGAGTTCAATCTCCTGGAGGCGGAGTTCGAGGCTGCGGGGAGCGAGATCGAGACGGTCGCGCGGGAGGTCATCGCCGAGGACTTCTGGTGTGTGGCGTCGGCCTACGGGTTCGCGGACGCGGACGTGGAGGAACTGATCGCCACGCGGGAGTGGTGATCCGAGGCGCCTGTGGGAGCGACGAGAGGCCGGGGAGCCGGCCTCGGTGCCTCGCTCCCTCGGGTGCCCGGCCGCGCGCCCGCGGTCTCTCGGTCCCGCGCGCCCTCGGTGTCAGGAGTCGGCGCGGCCGACGCTGCGTGCCCACAGGATCAGCGGGATCTGGAGGGGAAGGCGGCCGTAGGCGAGCGCCTGTGCCTTCGGCGAGCGGGTTCGCCAGTCGTAGGCCATCTTGACGTTGGCCGGGAAGACTCCGGCGAAGAACAGGGCTGTGGCCCGGGCGCTGGCCTTGCGGGTCGACGGAAGGGCGAGGCCGGCGGCGAGGGCGAGTTCCGCGACCCCGCTGGCCTTGGTCCAGGTCTTGGGGCTGCCCGGAAGGGACTCCGGCACGGTGGCGTCGAACTGCTTCGGGGAGACGAAATGGGCGACGCCCGCTGAGGCGAGCAGGCCGGCGAGGAGGAGGGCGGAGCGCGTGGACCGGGACATCGGATTCCTTCGGACGGGGCGGGGTGGCGACGAGGAGGGACGGGCACACCTTACCGGCCGGTAAGTATGTGTGGCGGGTGCATTCCGCCTCCGTCCCGTGTGCGAGCCCGCCGACACAGGGCCGTCAGGGGCCCGGTGACTGCCGCACCCGCGTGGAGGCCGTCCTCGACGGGCGCCTGGTCAGCCGTTCGTCAGCCACCCCCGCTGCGCGACCTGCCACACCAACTGCGTCCGGGTCATGGCCCCGGCGCGCTGCATCAGGGCCTGGATCCGGCGCTGCACCGTGCGCTGACTTACCCACAGCTGGGAGGCGATGGCCTTGTCCGCCACCCCGGCGACGATCAGGGAGAGCAGATACCGCTCGTCGTCGGCGAGGTGCACCACCGGATTCGGGCCGTCGTCGAAGTCGGCCAGTTCGCCGGAGTCCGTGACGTGCAGCGGCGTCGCCGCCGCCCACTGGCTCTCGAAAAGGGCGATCAGCGCGTCGAGCAGACTGCTGCTGTGGATCACGGCGGCCGTCGGCTCGCCCGCCTGGTCGGCAGGACCCGTCGCACGTTCCGTACCGTCGAGGACCTCCCCGCTCTCGTACACGAGAGGGCAGACGGCCATCGAGCTGTCGGCGATCACCAGCCGCACCGGCAGCGATCCGACGGCCCGCGCCTGCTCGCCCGCGCGAATGCTCCGGGCAACGTTGTCAACCATCCCGGGTCCTTCCAGGAGTTCGCGCTCGTAGATCGTCTTGTAGCGCACCCCCCGGGCGAGCAGCTCCCACTCCTCGTCGTTCTCCGCCGCCGCAAGGGCGACCGGACGGGCCTTGCAGAGCCAGCGCATCTCCCCGGCCCCGTACGCCATCTGCCGGAGCCGCTGGCGGATCACGCTCGCGCCGGTGATCACCTCGACGAGCTGCCCGGCGTCGTGCCGCCGCCCGCCGGCCCGGTACTCCTCGGCGAGCTGTTCCACACCCCGCCGTGCCCATTCGAGCGCCTCGTGCCCGCGCAGCAGCAGCGGGCGCAGCGCCGCGTCGGGCGCCATCGGCACGTATCGCTCGGGACCGCCTGCCGGTGGCTCGGCGGCCCGCCCCACCAGGCCCTTCTCGTGGAGGGAGGCCAGCAGCGACTCGACCCGGGCCCTCTCCCACCCCAACTGCGCGGCGATTGCGCCCGTGTCGGCTTCCCGAACCCCGAGGAGGAAGCGGTACACCCGCTCCTCCGCGGCGTCGACTCCGGCCGCCTCCAGCATGTGCCCTTCGCCCATGACGCCTTACCCCACCCCGGTTGACGTGATCACCCCCGTACCCCAAGTGATCAAATCACAACAGGACCGTCGGAAACGAGAGCGCGCATTACCACGCCGGTCCGGCAAACGGCCTGCGGTGCGGGCACGTTGGCGGCGAGTGGACATGTCACTTCTTCGACAGTCGCAGGCTGTAGCGAAGGTGATCGTTCCTGTTGAGTCTTGTTTCCGCCGGACATGGATCCCCTCCGCCGGCGGAAGGAGTGCCCTCAGCATGCGCAGCAGACGGAGAACCGCACTGCTCGGATTCGCCCTGGCAGCCACCATGGCCGCGGGCGGCATGGCGTACGGCGCCGGCCCACTCCCCACGACCGGGGAGGACGCGGTGACCGCCGCGCCCCGGGACGCCGTCCGCACGGCCACGGTCACCCTGGTCACCGGCGACAAGGTGACGGTGGCCACCCGGGCGGGCAGGACCCTGGCCGTCAACGTCACCCCGTACCGGGGCAGCGCCGCCGGACTGCGGACCTACACGGTCGGCACCGACGTGTACGTCGTTCCCCGCGACGTCGAGGCGCTGGTCCACAACGGCCGGGTCGACAAGCGACTGTTCAACGTCACCCGACTCGTCGCCCAGGGCTTCGACGACGCCCACCGCGCGTCGACCCCGCTGATCGTGCGCTACGACTCCACCGGCACCCCGACCCCCGGCGGGGCCCGTCTCACCCGCAAGCTCCCCGGCGTCCGCGGCGCCGCCGTCACCGCCGACAAGGCCAAGGGCGACACCTTCTGGGAGGCCGTCGACGACGACAGCGCCCGCGCCGGAACCCCCAAGGCCCGTCTGTCGGGCGGCGTCCAGCGCCTCTGGCTCGACGGCAAGGTCGACGCGCTCCTGGAGAAGAGCGTCCCGCAGATCGGCGCGCCGGAGGCGTGGGCCGCCGGATACGACGGCACCGGCGTCAAGGTCGCCGTGCTCGACACCGGCGTCGACGCCACCCACCCCGACCTCGCCGACCGCATCGTCGAGAGCCGCAGCTTCGTCCCCGGCGAGACCGCGCGCGACGGGCACGGCCACGGCACCCACGTCGCCTCCACGATCCTCGGCAGCGGCGCCGGCTCCGATGGCAGGTACCGGGGCGTCGCCCCCGGCGCCAAGCTGGTCGTGGGCAAGGTCCTCGACGACGGCGGCTCCGGCTCGGAGTCCGGGATCATCGAGGGCATGGAATGGGCCGCGCACTCCGGCGCGAAAGTCGTCTCCATGAGTCTGGGCGGCCAGGAGGGCGCCGACGGCACCGACCCCATGTCGCTCGCGGTCAACGAACTCACCGCGAGGACGGGCGTCCTGTTCACCATCGCGGCGGGCAACAGCGGCCCCGGCGCGAAGACCGTCGGCTCGCCCGGCGCCGCCGCCGCGGCCCTGACGGTCGGCGCCGTCGACGCGGACGACGCCGTCGCGAGCTTCTCCAGCCGGGGCCCGCGCGGCGACGGCGGCCTCAAGCCGGAGATCACCGCACCGGGCGTCCGGATCGTCGCCGCCCGCGCGGCCGGCACGACGATGGGCGCGCCGGTCGGCGAGCTCTACACCACCGCGAGCGGCACCTCCATGGCGACACCGCACGTGGCGGGCGCGGCGGCGATCCTCGCCCAGCGCCACCCCGACTGGTCGCCCGCCCAGCTGAAGAACCGCCTCGTCAGCACCGCGAAGACCACCGCCGACACCTCCGTGTACGCCCAGGGCGCCGGCCGCCTCGACGTGGCGCGCGCGGTCCGCCAGCCGGTGTCGGCCGACGGCACGGTCGACTTCGGCCTGCGGGGCTGGGACGACTCGGCCACGGTCGAGAAGAGGATCGAGTACGCCAACGACGGCGACGCCCCGGTCACGCTGGCGCTCTCGCTGGAGAACGCGGGCGCGACGCTGCCCGCCGGCACGCTCGCCCTGGGCGCCGACTCGGTGACCGTCCCCGCGCACGGCACCGCCGCGGTCGCCGTCACCCTCGACAGCGGCAGGCTCACCACCGGCTCGCACGGCGCGCACGTCACCGCGCGGACCACCGACGGGACGGCGGTGGTGACCGCGATCGGCTTCGGCCGGGACGTGCAGCGCTTCGACGTCACGCTGAAGGTCCTCGACCGCGACGGCAGGCCGACCGCAGGCACCGCCGCGATCACCGACACCTCCCTGGACAGGGCGGTGCTCCCGGAGACGTACCCGGTCGGCGAGGACGGGACCGTCGTGGTGCGGGTGCCGCGCGGCGAGCACTCCTTCATCGCGGAGATCTTCCACTACAGCCCGGACTGGAGCATGCTCCACGAGTACACCTACGGAGCCCGGCCCGGCACGCTCATCGACTCCGACCGGACCCTCAACTTCGACGGCTCCAAGGCGAGCCCCGTCACCATGGCCACGCCCCGCCCGTCGGAGACGAACCGCCTCCGGGTCGGCATCACCTCCCGCTCCTCCTCGCAGTCCCTCGTGCAGGACCGCGAGACCTGGCTGGGCGGAGAGACGGCGGTCTACTCGGTGCCGTCGGCCACCACCGACGCCGGCCTCTTCGAGTCGCGCGTCGGCTGGTCGCTCAGCGCCCCCGCGCTGTCGGCCCGGCTCGCCGGCCACGGCGGCCGTGCCCTGGACGTGTCCTACTTCCAGGGCTGGACCGGCTCGGCGCGCTTCGACGGCGGCCGCACCCTCCGCGTCGCCAAGCCCGGAGAGGACGTCCGGGGCAAGCTCGCGCTGGTGAAGCGGGACCCCGGCACCACCACGTACGCGCAGGTCGACGCGGCAGCCGACGCCGGAGCACTGGCCGTGCTCGTCTACAACGACACCCCCGGCGGCTGGCTGGCCGGCAACTGGAGCCCGAAGGAGACGCGCATCCCCGCCATGACCGTCTCCGGCACCGAGGGCGAGCGGCTCCTGGCGCTGACCGGCGCCCGGATCACCTTCTCCGGCACCGCGGTCAGCCCGTACTCCTACGAACTGCTCAAGTACCGCGGCGGCGGCATCCCCGCCGACCAGCGCTACCGCGTGCGGGCCGGTGAACTGGCCACGGTCGACTCACGGTTCCACAGTACGACCGCCGGAGCCGAGGCCGGATACAGCCGGCTGATGCACGCGCCGATGCAACCGGTGGCGAACTTCGCCTTCGGACGGATGCCGCTCCAGCGCACCCTGACCGAGTACGTCACCACGGGCCTGCGCACCTACGAGGCCATGAAGCTCGGCCCCGTGTGGACGGCGGGCGGCACCTGGCAGGTCACGGCCGCCACGACGTTCGCACCCGGACAGCAGGTCCGCCGCGACTGGAACAAGGCCGTCGTCCGCACCGCGCTCCCGGGCGGCCTGGACAACGCCGCGGCCCGTGACGGCGCCGTCGCAGGGATCACCGCCGCGGGACTCCTCGACAGCGGCTCCGGACAGTGGGCCGTGATGCGCAACGGCACCGACAAGGAGCTGACCACGGTCTACCGGGACGGCACGCTCCTCGGCACCGCACCCGCCGCCGCCGTCGCCTTCCCGGTGGTGCCCGAGCGCGCCGAGTACCGCGTGGTCACCGACGTACAGCGGGACGAGGCCGGCTGGAACACCTCCACGAAGGTACGCACCGACTGGCGCTTCCACTCCGCGCAGGGCGAGGGGCGGACGCTGCTGCCCGTCCTGTCGGTCGACTACCGCCTCGGTACCGACCTGGCCAACAGTGCCCGGACCAGGTCCCGTACGCCCGTCGGTCTCGGCGTACGGCACCCCAAGGGCCTCGTCGGCCCGGCCGTCACCGGGGTCGAGCTGTGGGCCTCGTACGACGACGGCGCCACCTGGCGCCAGGTCCGCCTGGACGGCCGTCTGAACGGCGCCATCGACAACCCTGCGGCCCCGGGCTTCGTCTCGCTGAGGGTCACCGCCACCGACGCCGACGGCAACTCCGTCGACCAGACGGTGACGCGGGCCTACCAGGTCCGCCGCTGACGGACCGCAGCCGAACGGCCGGGGTCCCCGCGAGGGAGCCCCGGCCGTTCGCGTCAGCAGAACGCACCGCGGCCGTACGAACCGCCGACGGACCGTTCGACTTCGTGGCCGGCCTCGCTGTGCCGCTGCCGGTCGTCGTGATCTGCGAGCTGCTCGGAGTCCCGCAGGCCGACCGGCCCGAGGTCCAGCGCTGGTCGGCGGAGCTCTTCGCGGCAGGCGAGCCTCGGCAACGCCCTTCTGGCACTGCTCCAGCACCCGGCCGCGCTGGACCGCCTCCGGGCGAACCCCGACGTCCCCGCCACGCTGGATGAACTGCTCCGCTTCGACTCGGCGGTGAGCACGGCCACGTTCCGGTTCAACGCGGAAGCCGTCGAGCTCGGCGGCACGACTGAACGCCGCCGCGCCCCTGACGGACGCGGCCGGGGCGGGTCTCGACGACGGTGCCGGATCCCCCACAAGGGCGGGCGAGCCGCGCAGGGCGCTCGGGCAGCCTCACCGAAGACGTGTTCCAGCCGTCGTTCCGTCACCTGATCGGACCAGCAAGTCCTAGAGTGTGCGCGTGACCGAGCAGAATCCCGAACTCATCGCCGGCCGCTACCAGCTGGTCGAACGCATCGGCCAAGGCGGCATGGGCCGGGTGTGGCGTGGCCTCGACCAGCAGCTCTTCGGGCGCGAGGTCGCCGTGAAGGAGATCCTGTTCCCGCCGGGCATGGACGACGACGACCGAGCCGTACTGCTCCGGCGGTTCACCGGCGAGGCCCGCGCAGCGGTCACTCTCAGCCACCCCGGAGTCATCACCGTCCACGACGTCGTGGAGCATCGCGGAGCCCCCGTCATCATCATGGAGTTGATCCGCGGGCAGTCCCTGGCCGCCGCCATCCGAAGCCACGGCAGGCTGCCCGTACGTCGGGTGGCCGAGATCGGCGCCGCCATGCTCGACGCGCTGGCCGAGGCGCACCGGGCGCGCATCGTCCATCGCGACATCAAGCCGGACAACGTGCTCCTGACCAAGGACCGT
Organism: Streptomyces sp. NPDC088707; assembly: GCF_044752725.1. Taxonomy (NCBI): domain Bacteria; kingdom Bacillati; phylum Actinomycetota; class Actinomycetes; order Kitasatosporales; family Streptomycetaceae; genus Streptomyces; species Streptomyces sp. NPDC088707. The sequence goes on from NZ_JBIVLV010000004.1 coordinate 138,938, forward strand.
GTCGTCCTGACCGACTTCGGCATCGCCCACCTCGCCGACGCCACGACCAAGCTGAGCCACAGCGGAATCGTGATCGGCACGCCGCAGTACATGCCGCCGGAGCAACTGGACGGCAAGCGCCCCACTCCGGCCAACGACCTGTGGGCGCTCGGCGCGACCCTGTACCACGCCGTCGAAGGGCGCCCGCCCTTCGAGGCGGAAGGGCTCCACGCCCTCGCCGTCGCGGTGTTCACCAGCCCGCACCGGTCGCCCGTCCATGCCGGCCCGCTGACCCCCGTCCTCGACGCGCTCCTCACCAAGGACCCGGCCCAGCGGGTGAGCGCCTCGGAAGCGGCCGAGATGCTCGCGTCGGTGTTGCGGTCCTCGGGTGGTGCTGATGTGTCCGCCGAGCGAGGGCCGGCGCGCGAGCCTGGCCCCGAAGCCGAAGCCGAAGCCGAAGCCGAAGCCGAAGCCGAAGCCGAAGCCGAAGCCGAAGCCGAAGCCGAACTCACGCCCAGCCCCGCCCACACGCCCGATCCGAGGGTGCCTCCTTCGCCTGCACCTGAGCCTGCGCCCGCGCCCGCGCCCGCGCCTGGACCTGCACCCGCACCCGCGCCTGTGCCCGGACCCGTTCCGGGCGCGGCAGCGGAGCACGCTTCCGTCCCGCCCATGCCGCAGCAGGCGCCGCCGCCCTCACCGACTCCGCCGTCCCCCACCCCCACCGTCCCGGACTCCGGGGCCGCCGCCGGTACTCCGCGCGGCCGGGTGCCGGACCGCCCGACCGGCCCGCCCCTGCCCGTGGGCGAGAGCCCGGTCGCGCCCGACGCGACCGTCGACTCGGGACACCGAGGCCCGACGTCCGCCCCACGGCGATCCCTCACCCGGCGCTCCGCGATCCTGGGCACGGCACTGGCGGTACTGACCTCGGGATCCCTCCTGACCTGGGCCCTCACCCGTGACGATGACGCCGCGCGCGGCGGAGCGGCCGGCAGTGGAGCGGGGAACCCCTCCGTCACGGTGGTGATCGGTGTGGACGCGCCCCTGAGCGGCGGACTGTCCTCCATGGGCGTCGGCATCAAGAACTCCGCCGACCTGGCGGCCAGGACCGCCAACGAGTCCCGCCACGTCCCCGGCGTGACATTCGAGATCAAGGCGCTGGACGACGCGGCCGACCCCGCCAAGGGGGCGGCCAACGCCACCCGGTTCGTGTCCGACGAGAAGGTTCTCGGCGTCGTAGGCCCGCTCAACTCCGCTGTCGCCCGCACGCTGGTCCCCCCGCTCGCGCGGGCGGACGTGGTCAACGTGTCACCGGGCAACACCGACCCCACCCTGAGCCTGGGCCCCGACTGGGCCGCCGGGACCAGATCCCGCCCCCACTCCACCTACTTCCGTACCATCGCCACGGATGTCGACCAGGGGCCGTTCGCCGCCCGGTACCTGCACGAGGCGAAGAAGACCAAGCTGTACGTCATCGACGACACGAGCGCCCACGGCACCGCACTCACCGCCGGTCTCACGGCCGAGTTCACCGAACTCGGCGGGACCGTCGTCGGCACCGAGCAGGTCGACCCCGCGGAACGCGCCTTCGCGGGACTCGCCGTCCGCGTACGAGCCTCAGGCGCCGACGCCGTCTACTTCGGCGGCTACTACGACACCGCGGCACCCCTGTCCCAACAGCTCAAGCAGGCGGGGGTGAACGTCCCCCTGATGGGCGGCGACGGCATCTTCGACCAGCAGTACCTCACGGAGAACCCGCAGGCGGAAGGCGACCTCGCGACCCAGATCGGCGCCCCCGCCGAGGAATCGGCGGCAGGGCAGGACTTCCTCGCCCGGTACCGGAAGGCCGGCTACCCGGAGCCGCCGGGCTGGTACGGCCCGTACGCCTACGACGCGACCTGGGCCCTCATCGAAGCGGTGAAGACGCTCGTGACGGACAACGGCGGCGCACTCCCGGACGACGCCCGGGCGAAACTCCCGCCGGCAGTCGCCGGTGTCGCCTTCGACGGTGTCACCGGCCGTGTCGCCTTCGACAAGGAGGGCGACACGGTCAACCGCAGGCTGACGGTGTACACGGCGGACGACGGGAGCTGGAGGATCGCCGCCCCGAGCGGTCCCACCCCCTGACCCCGCCCCACGGCGGGCTCTCCGCGCCACCACTCCTGCCGACCTGGGGCTAGGCTCCGTGAAATGGAGCGAGCTGAGGTTCTGAAGCGAGTGATCGGGATCCTGACGGAGGCTCAGGAGATCCGCCGGGCCGTGGAGGACGAGAGTGAGGGCGACGAGGCCTACGACGCCGCGTCCGAGATCGAGCCGCGGGTGGTCACCCAGATGCTGAACGAGATGCTGCCCCACATCAGCGTGCCGGCCGACGCCGCTCCGCAGGAGGTCGCCCACCTCCTCGCCGCGGCTCTCGGTCCCGCGCTGTACACCATGGTCTCCGGGTTCACCCTGGCCTTCACCAGTCTCGCCGTGGCGCATGACGAGGGGCGGACCGACGTCTCCTCCGCCGAAGTGCTGCAGTCCCTTGCGCTGCAGGTGGAGGCGGGCCGTTTCGACGAGGGTGCCTGAGCGGCCCGTCCGAGCGGACGGTCCGCCTCACCTGGGGGGACAGCGCCGTGTGGAAGACAGCGCGCCGCCCTCCGGAGCGACGTGCCGGGCACAGCGACGCCCGGGCGTCGTCGGTGGTCCGGAGGGTTGGCGGGTACGTGGCGCATGCGCGGTGGGCGTCAGCCCAGATCCACCCGGTTCGGATCCGCGATCAGATCCGGGCTCGGGTTCAGCGCAGCGCCAGCGCGACGATCTGCGTGACCGCTTCCTTGTCGAAGTTGTCGTCGCTGACGAGGATCAGCGACCGCTCGCCCGACGGCAGGGAGGGGCCCCAGGTCATGCCTTCGGTGTTGTCGACGGTGGACAGGCCGAGGGCGTGGAAGTCCGCGACGAGCCTCTTCCGCATGGGCGCGACGGGCTGTCCGGCCAAGGAGTCCAGCGACCGTACGTCGGTGGCGCCCCGCGTCGTGGTGTCGTACAGGCGGATCTTGTAGCCGGAGCCGGCGACCCAGGTGCGCTCGAGCACGAGGTAGCGCTCGGCGTCGTTCGGGAAGGCCAGGATGGACGGGACGCCGGTGTCGGGACCCCACGGGCTGGTCGGGTCCGACTCGGCGAAGATCCTCTCGATCGGGTACGCGAACTGTCCGAGCACCCGGCCACCGCGGGTCTGCCGCGTGACGCGCACGAGCGCGCCGTGCGTCACGTCCGGTACCGGTCCGTCCTGGAGCAGGGGGCCCTCGATCGCGCTGGTCACGACGGTGCCGCGGGCGCCGAAGGTGAGCGCCTCGACGGCCTGGTTCCGGCGCGGTCCGCGCTCGGCGGTGATCAAGTAGTTCTCCGGCAGCCGCAGGCGGCCGTGGTGGGTTCCGTCGGACTCGGAGATCTCGATCGACGGCTGGATCACAGGCGGGCCGGCGACGGCGGGCCGGTCGCCCTCCTGCCCCCACCAGTACCGGCATGCGCGCGGGTCGACGCGGATCTCCTCCGGGTCGATCGCCTTGCCGTCGGCGAGGGCGGGGGAGGGGTAGACCGAGCCGTCCGGCTGCAGGAGGGGGTGGGTCGAGGTGAAGTCGACGGCGTGCACGCCGGCCGCGTCGACGTCGAGCTTCGCGGTGTAGAAGCGCGCGGGCTGGAGGAAGGAGCGGTCGTCGCTGATGAGGACGTACTCGCCGGTGCACCGGTCGCGGTCGATGCCGGAGAGGCCGCCGACCGTGGTCCCCTGGAAGTCGAGCTTGTGCGGGACGGTCTTCTCGCCGAGCAGACGGGCCTGCACGGCACGTGTCGACTCCGGTGCGGGCGCGCCGGGTTGGGGCGCGGCGGCCACGGCGGGGGCGAGGGTGGACGTGGCCAGCAGGGCCGCGGCGCAGGCGCGGCGGATCAGAGAGGCACTCATGCCGATGATCATGACCCGGCGCTCGCCCGCCCCGCAGTCACCCAGGCGAGTGGTCTCCCCGCGGCCCGAACCGATCGTCGGATGATGAGCGCGGCCGAGGATCCCTCGGCAGAGCGAAGAGGCCGCCAGGCAGGGAGATCCGAACGGATCCCTGCCCGGCGGCCTGAGGAACTCGACCGACTCGTCCCCTACATCAGAGGAGTTCCCCGTACATCAGAGGAGTTCCCCGTACATCAGACGAGTTCCTCGCGCTTCACCGCGCACAGCGCCCAGATGACGAATCCCGACATGGCGACCATCAGGATCGACCAGGCCGGGTAGTAGGGCAGGGAAAGGAAGTTGGCGATGATGACGAGCGCGGCGATGCCCACGCCGGCCACGCGTGCCCACGTGGACGTCCGGTACAGCCCGAAGCTCACGAGGACCGCGATGATGCCGAGGATGAGGTGTATCCAGCCCCATGAGGTCAGGTCGAACTTGAAGACGTAGTTGGGCGTGTTGACGAAGACCTCGTCCTCGGCGATCGCCATGATGCCGCGGAAGATGCCGACGAGCCCGGTGATCCCGAGCATGACGGCGGCGAAGACGGTCAGTCCGCCGGCCCAGGCCTGTCTCGTCGTGTCTGCCGACCGTGTGGTGTGGGTGGATGCCATCGCGATCCCTCGCTTCTCGCTCGAATCGTCGGTGCCGGGCGCGGTCAGCGTCCGGCGGTGGGGGGCTCGCCGGGCGCGGGGCTCGCGGCCGGCCTGTCGTCGGTCAGGACCAGCGCCTTGGCCCGGTTGAACTCCTCCTCCGTGATGTCTCCACGGGAGCGGAGCTCGGAGAGCCTGGTCAGTTCTTCGGCGCTGCTGGGGCGCGCGGTACCGGACGCGGTCTCGCGAATGTAGGCGTCGAACTCTCGCTGCTGGTCACGGGCCTGGGCTATCTCGCGGTGGCCCATGTTCTTGCCGCGGGCGATCACGTACACGAGGACGCCGAGGAAGGGCAGCAGGATGACGAAGGCGAGCCACCCCGCCTTGCCCCATCCGTTCATGTCCTTGTCGCGGAAGATGTCGGTGATGATCCGGAAGAGCAGGATGAACCACAGGATCCAGAGGAAGAACCACAGCATGGTCCAGAAGACGTTGAGCAGCGGGTAGTCGTAGGCGAGGTACACGATTCCTCCGTTTCCGCGGTCGCCCGGGCATCCGTGGCGTACCTCGGGTCGTGCGCGCGGCGGGGTGGGGTGGGGAGAGCCTCACTCCGGAGGCCCGGGCGCGGGGCTGATGCGTCGGAGACGCGGCCGTCAGAAGGGGCCCGGTGAGTCGTGGCCCGTCACGCCCGCCCTGCGCAGCGCCGACCGCCACGCCAGCGCGACGGCGGTCTCGGCCAGGCCGAGGAGGACGAGCCAGAGGCCGAGCAGCCTGGTCAGGGCCCGAGCCGACTCCGTCGGCAGCGCCAGCACCACGATTCCCGCGACGATGCCGAGAGCCGCGACGGCCATGACGACGCCGCGGTGCGGCATGTTCTTGGTGGCGATGGCCGTGTACAGGGTGACGATGCCGGACACCAGCCAGACGGCGCCGACGATCAGCGAGAGTGCGGCGATCGTCTGGAGCGGGTTCCTGAGACACAGCACCCCGCCCAGGACGCACAGGACGGCCACGATCAGGCCGGGCACGCGGTCGCTGCTGCGCCCGAAGACGGTCACGAACTGGAAGGCGCCGGTGAGCAGCAAGTACACCCCGATGAGCACGGCCAGGACGTGCAGGGTGACATCCGGCCACACGAGCGCCAGGATGCCCGGGATGAGTGTCGCCATCGCGGCGCCGAGGAGCCAGACCCACGAACGGCCGAGACGCGCCAGCTGGTCCTCCGGGTCGACCGTGGGAGGCGGCGATGCCGCGCCCGCCCCGTCCTCCGGTCCGGCACGGGGTGCGGAACCCTGTGGCGTTGCCATGTGTCCTCCTCCCGCCGCCCGCGCGGTTCGTCCCGGAACTTCTGAGGGTTCCAGGAGTCGCCACGTCCCACGACGCTCAGACCGAGCGACTGGAGCGGGCCGGCAGTCCGTACGGACGAGCCTTGACGATGACAGGGCCGAACAGGACGGTCGGTCCGGCCATCGTCACGCGATGGGCCAGGGGCGACGCCGTGGCCGGCGTCCCCGATACGTGTTCCTCGGAGGTCTCGTAGTGCATGAGGCGTCTCTCGGAGGGGCCAGAAACGGGAGCGTGCTGGGCTCCAGGACCAGTGTGCACCCATCGCCTGCCGGACGCCTCACCACGTGAGGAACAGCCAGGAGGGCGGCCCTGGACGCCATCGGAGGCGCCGGTCGCGAGTCGTCACCGACGTCGACGTGCCCGGACCGGTCGACGGCTGTCGGCAGTGAGGGAGGAGCGGTCGGCGGCGTGACCCATGAGCGAGCGGACGAAGCCGTAGGCGGTGGGGAGCCACACGGCGACGGCGATCCACAGGAGCACCCGGCCCGACGTCTCCAGCCACGCGACTCCGGTGGCGGCCGCGACGGACAGGGACGCCACCGCCGTCATGCCGAGCGGGAAGACCGTCGCCCAACGGCGGACGTCGTAGCCGAGTCGCGGCCGGGCGCACTCGCCGCCCAGCAGGACCGCGTACCAGGCCAGATCGAGCGCTGTCAGGACGAGCGTGGTCGTCCGCAGTGTCGTGGCCGCGCCGCCCGACCAGACGCCCGAGGCGAGGAGCTTCGAACCGGCGAGCGCCGAGATCGCCAGGGCTCCGCCCGCGATCCAGTGGTCTCCCGCGCCCGTCACCACCTGGCGGACATCGAAGCGGGCCAGGGCATCGACGTACAGCAGGAGTCCCAGCAGGAACAAGGCGAGAGCCACCCGAGCAAGCCAGTCACCGGCCTCCGGTACGAGGACGGCACACAGGACCGCGAGCCCCTGGGTGGCCACACAGATCAGGAACACGGCGCCCGGTGCCCGCCGGGTCAGGTGCCGGAGAACGGCGACCAGCATCACGGGCCACACCAGCGCGGCGATCACCAGGAGCGACACGGCCACCGGAGTGAGGCCGAGGAGCTCGAACCGGACGCCGAGCACCGTCGTGGCGGCGACCGCGGTGAGCGCGGGCGGGGTGTCGGCGGTCACCTCCCAGCGGCGCCGGTCCCTCAGGAGCAGGGCCGAGAAGCCGAGTGCCAGCAGCAGCCACAGCGCCGTGGCCAGCCACAGCGCCACGACGGAGACCACCTCGAAGCCGGTCAGACCCAGACCCACCGACAGGATGCCGGTGGCCATGACCGCGGCACCGGCCACCGGAGGCCACGCCGCCCAATGCCCGGCGTACCGGGTCATGGCGTGCTCACGCTGGTACATGTCCGTGTCACGTACGGGCCGGGGGGAGGGGGCGCTGGTTCCAGCCCGCCACCACCGGCAGCCCGTGCTCCGTGGACAACCTGCCGACCGTCGCCGTCGTCAGGAGGAACAGCCGCCCCTCGGACGCCGGCAGGCCGAGGTAGCGGGCGGTGAGGACACGCAGCAGATGCGCGTGCGCCACCACCACGCCGTCCTCCTGCGAGCCGGTGAGGAGCGGCGCGAGGCGTGCCAGTACCCGGTCGGCCCGTCGCCCCACGTCCTCGGCGGACTCGCCCGGCCGCCCGTCGGCATGCGGCGGCACGCCGTCGCTCCACAGCGACCAGTCGGGCCGGGTCTCGTGGATCCGCGCCGTGGTGAGCCCCTCGTACCCGCCGTAGTCCCACTCGCACAGGTCCTGGTCCGTCACCGCGTCCCGGAGCCCCGCGAGTTCCGCCGTGTGCCGGGCCCGCCGCAAGGGACTGGTCAGTACGAAGGACAGCGAGCGGCCCTCGAAGAACGGGGCGAGCGTGCGTGCCTCCGCCTCACCGTCCGGGGTGAGCGGCAGATCGGTACGGCCGGTGTGGCGCCCGGAGGCGCTCCACTCCGTCTCGCCGTGACGGATCAGGATGAGGTCGCTCATGGCAGCGGTGCTCCTTTCGACGACACGACGGCGTGGGCTACTGACGGCGCGGCGGGCCGGCCGGGGGCGGGTCACGCCTTTCCAGCGTGCGGCCTCGGTCTCCGTCACGCACTTGAGGTTCAGGAGGACGGAGGCACGGGCGGGCACGGCTCGTCCCGTCAGGGCTCCAGGACGTCGACGTGGTCGCCGACCGCGACCACGAGGACCCGTGACCCTGGTTCGACCGTGCGCCAGCGGTGCCGGACGCCGCCGGCCACCAGGAGCGTGTCGCCGCGTCCCAGTCGGTGGATCCGGCCTTCGGCCTCGACCTCCACCGACCCGTCCGCCACGTACATCAGCTCGTCGTTGCGGTGCCGGAACTCGCGATCCGCCTCGTGCTCGCCGACGAACTCGAGCGCGTGCAGCTGGTGGCGGCCCCGTACCACCGGACGGACGCCGGCCTCCTGGTCGAGCCCGCTGTCGTCATCGGCGCGCACCACGTCGATGGTGCGCGTCCTGTCCGAGGTCGCGAGCAGGTGCACCGCCGTGGTGTCGAGGGCGTCTGCGATCCGCTGCAGCGACCGCATGCTCGGGCGCGCCCGGTCGTTCTCGATCTGGCTGAGGAACGGCGAGGAGAGCCCGCTGAGCCGTGCCACGTCGGCGAGTGTCAGGTCGAGGGCCCGGCGCCGGCGGCGTACGGCAGCCCCCACCCGGGGGGTGTTCGTGCTCTCGGCCTCCATGGATGTTCCGTCCTTCCCCGCCCCGAGGCGCCGTTCTCCCTGGTCGACGGCGCCTGACGGCACCTTACGCGGCGCACCGCGGGAACTCGGAGACGGTTTCGTACTCCCGACACACGCCCGTCACACAACGGCCCTAACGTCAAAGTCGGTTGTTCTCATCAAAGAAAGTTTGACGCAAGGAGTCCCGAAGTGCCCTCTGTCGACCAGAACTCACGCCGTCGGCGTCCCACCGGCCTCATCGCCCTCGACGAGGCGGCGGTATCCGACGGCTACACCCTCTACGCACCCCTCACCGGCACCGGGGAGGTCTACCTCATCGATCTCCACGGCCATACCGTCCACAGCTGGAACCTCCCGTACCGCCCCGGCCGCCACGCCCGACTCCTCGGCGACGGCACCCTCGCCTACAACGGCGTACTCCCGGGGGAGCGTGCCCTCTTCCCGATGTGGCACAAGTACCGGGGCGGCGTCATGCTCCGTGCGGCACCCGACGGCACCGTCCTGCAAGAACACCGCGATCCCCTCCAGCACCACGACGCCCACCACCTCGACGACGGACGCGTCCTCTACACCGCTCTGGAACCCCTGACCGGGGACGACGCCGCGACGGTACGGGGCGGTGTGCCCGGCTCCGAGGCCGAGGGCGGGGTCGTCTGGGCCGACACCATCAAGGAGGTCGGCCCGAACGGTGAACTCCTCTGGTCCTGGCGCGCCTCGGAGCACCTCGACCGAGCCTCCTTCCCTCTGCACGAGGCCTATGCGCGCGAGCACTGGCCCCTGATCAACAGCGTCACGCCCCTGCGGGACGGCAACATCCTGGCCAGCCTGCGCAGCGTCTCGGCCGTCGTCGTCATCAGCCGCGACACCGGCGAGATCCTCTGGCGCAGCCGCCCCGGCACGGTCAGCCAGCAGCACGCCCCCACCGAACTGGACGACGGCCGGCTGCTCGTCTTCGACAACGGCGTGTTCCGGCCCGGACACGACGTCCCGTACTCCCGCGTCATCGAGATCGACCGGGCCACGAGCGACATCGTGTGGGAGTACCACGACCCGGCGCGCGAGTTCTTCTTCGCGCCCTTCATGGGCTCGGCCCAACGCCTTCCGAACGGCAACACGCTCGTCACCGACTCGCCTTCGGGGCGGCTGTTCGAAGTGACCGAGGACGGCTACCTGTGCTGGGAGTACGTCGTCCCGCACTTCGCCGGCTACAGCGAGAGCGAAGTCCGCGGCCTGTTCCCGTCCGAGCCCAACGCGGTCTTCCGCGCCTACCGTTACACCGCGGCCGACATCCCGTGGCTGGAGGCGACGGCATGACGACGACCCGGGCGTCCAAGCCCACCCCGGCGTCCACTCCCGCTTCCGGCGACTCTGCTGAAGCCGTCGAAGCCGTCGAAGCCGTCGAAGCCGTCGAAGCCGTCGAAGCGCGGGACGCGGTCGACGCGGTCGACGCGAAGGTTCCATGGCGGAGACTGGTTCCGCTCTCGGCCCAGCACGTCCTGGCGATGATCGCCGCCCCGGTCTCCACCGTCTTCCTCGTCGCCGGCACCCTGAAGATGTCGCCCGATGCGACGGCCTCACTGCTCAGCGCCGTCCTGCTGCTGTGCGGAGCGGGCGCCCTGCTCCAGTCCCTCGGCGTCTGGCGGATCGGCGGCCGCCTCCCGTTCGTCATGCTGCCCGGCGGCGCCGCGACCGCGCTCTTCCTCCAGATCGCCCAGGAACACGGCGCGCCGACCGCCGCCGGCGCGGTCCTCCTGGCAGCGGCCCTGCTCCTCGCCGTGCTGCCCGTGTACGCCCGTGTCGTACGGCTCTTCCCGCCCCTGGTCATGGGGGTGACCGTGCTGCTCATCGGGATCGCGATGATCCGGGTCGCGTCCCGACTCGTCACCGGCCCCGACGGCACCGGCGAACCCCGAGCGGTGCTCCTCGCCGGGCTCACGGTTGCTGCGACCGTCGCCGCGTACGTGTTCCTGCGCGGCGTCTGGCGCCAGACCTCCGTCCTCATAGGGATGGCGGCGGGCACCGCCGTGGCGGTGGCGACCGGCCTGGGAGCCTTCGCCCCCGCGGCCGGCAGCGGCTTCGCGCTGCCCGCGTTCCTGCCTTTCGGGACACCTAGGTTCGACCTGCTCGCCGCCCTGCCGCTGCTCGTGTTCAGCCTCACCACCCTGGCCGAGATCACCGGACAGACCGTGCTCAACAGCGAGACCGTCGGCCGGACCCCGGCTCCCGAACGGGACGTCCCGCGCGTCGCCCGGGCCGACGCCGTCGTCTCCCTGGCGGGCGGGCTGTTCGGTACGTCCCTCATGGTCACCAGCGCCGAGAACATCGGCATCGGCCGGCTCACCGGGGTCCGCAGCCGGTTCGTGACCGCCGGGGCCGGAGCCCTCCTCGTCGTCCTCGGCCTGGCCACGCCCGTGTCCCGGGCGCTTGCGGGCATACCCGAGGCCGTCGTCGGAGGCTCCGCCCTCGTCGTCTACGCCGTGATCGCCGTCATGGGCGTCGAGATGCTCCGCCGCGCCGACCTGTCAGGCACCGGCACGGGCTCGCTGACCGCCGCGCTCGCGCTCACCGTGGGACTGCTGCCGCTGCTCACCCCGGACCTGTACGAGGGGTTCCCCGGCTGGGCCCGCACGATCCTGGGCAGCGGTGTCGTCGCAGGCACGCTGACGGCCGTCCTCCTCACCGCGCTGCTCGGCCGGTTCGGGGCCAAGAGCCCTACTCCCGCCCCGCCGGACCCGCACGCACGGCAGTGACCGCGCCGGACGTGGCGGCGCGGGTCAGCCGTGCGACGCCGCGCCGCGCCGGTTGAAGGGGAGCCGGCCCAGGACCACCGCCATGCCGCAGGTGTCGGTGAGCGCCGAGAACACCAGACCCCCGGCGATCCCCGCCGAGAGCAGCTGGAACGCAGGGTGGACGAGCAGCCCGAGGGCCAGGCCGAGCAGCACCAGCAACCCGGCGGTGAAACGCACCTGACGCTCCATCCCCCAGACCTTCCGCACGGGTCCCTGCGGGTACTCGAGCGGATGGCCGGCCGAGGCCCATCCCCGGGTGCCGCCGGTGAGACTCGCCGCGGCGACCCCGTGGGAGGCGAGAGTCGCGACAGCCTTCTCGGAGCGGGCACCGGAGGCGCACACCAGCAGGAGTGGCCCGCTCGTCGTCGCGTCCCGCAGGTCGGGCACCCTGTCCTCGATGCGTTCCAGGGGGACGTTCACGGCGCCGGGCAGCCGGCCGGAGGCGAACTCGCCCGGAGTGCGGACGTCGACCACGTTCAGCTCGGTCAGTCGAGCCTCTGCTTCGCCGACGGTGAGGGTGCGGGATGTACTCATGACGAACCTGCCCTTGGCAGTGACCGGTACGGCCCCGCACCGGCAGCGGCGGAACCGTTCCCCGGATGCTAGACGCGCACCCCCGCCCGGACGCCGCGACGGGCGCTGCTGCCACGATCCCGCCATGACACCGCCACACCGCGGCAACATGCCGCGCTGTCGTTCATCCGAGGAGGAGGCGCTCGCGGTCGGGGGAGCGGCGGGGCGCCGCGGTGCGGGTGGCCGCCCGGTGCCGAGGCTTCGGAGCGGCGTCATGGCGTGGGTGCTCCGCCGGTCGCCGCTCATGGACCGGTCTCTGTCGTACCCCCGTGATTCGGCGCGTGTCGGAGCGTGGAGGGTGCATCGACCCCTGCCGCACAACAGGACTGCGGGGTAAGCCGGTTGGCCGAAACGCCGATGGTGGGGATCGCGGGAGGAAGCGCCACCCGCCGTCGACCGCGGCTGTCGGGGAAGGGCTCGGCGTTCGTCGGCTCTTCTCACTTGTGACGAGATGGCGTAGGGGACATCCGGGTGGGTTTCGCTCCGGATCGCAACGGGCCGCAGTACCCGCGTCGTCGTTCCCTGCACGAATGTGGCACGACGACTGAGGAGACGCTCATGACCGAGTTCCAGGCGCTCACCACGGGTCCGCGCGCACTGTCGGACCTCGACCCGTACCGCTTCCCTGCCGTCCACGACCTCGACGACCTGCACGGGGAGACGTCGGCGACCTACGGGATCACGGGCTTCGGCGGCTGCTCGGAGTCGGAGGCTGAGACGTCGAGCAGGCCGTCCTACGGCCTGGAGCCGACCGACCGCCGTCGACTTGAGCTGCACGCCACGCTCACGGCCGCAGGCATCGCGCCCCTGCCGGGCGACCTCGACGCCATCGACGTGCTCTGCGCCCTGGACGACAGCACCCACATCGCGCTCCGTCGGTGGCTGAGCTGGCCCGGCACCTACTGACCCGCGCCGAGCAGTCGCCGAGCCCGCCGGACAGGCCTGTCGTCGCTCCGGCGGATAAGCGGTAGCCGCCCGTCGCCCACCCTGACACGATCAGGGCGTGACGACGTTGTTCCTCATGGTCGGCCTGCCAGGGGCCGGAAAGACCACGAAGGCCCGGCAGCTCGCCCACGAGCACCGCGCGCTCCGTCTGACGCCCGACGACTGGATGATCCCCTTGTTCGGCGAGGCGGACGCGGACGGGAAGCGCGACGTGCTCGAGGGGCGCATGCTCTGGCTCGCCCTGGAGGCGGTGAAGCTGGGCACCAAGGTCGTGGTGGACTACGGCTGTTGGTCCCGGGACGAGCGGTCCGCGATCCGATGGCTGGTGGAGTCCGAGGACGCCCGCTTCCGCATGGTCTACCTACCCGTGGACGCCGGCACCCAACGCGCCCGGATCGCCCGGCGCCAGGCCACCACGCCCGACGAGACGCTGCCGATGACCGAGGCCGACATCCGCTACGGGCGGGCGCACTTCGAGGAGCCCGACGCGTCGGAGCTGGGCGGCAGAGGACCCGCCGACCCGCCCCCGGGCTGGGGGAGCTGGCGGGAGTGGGCCGCCCACCGGTGGCCGTCGTTCGGGTGACTCCCGCCGCCGCACCCGCTGGGGCTCCCTGATCCGGGCGGGCGCCCCGCGGGGACCGTCGTACCCCGCCGGCGACGGGGTACGACGGTCCCCGCGGCACTGCTCAGAGCTGGGTGATCGGGCGCATCGCGAGTCCCTCGGTACCGGCCCAGCCGTTCACCCGCGCCGCGTCGTCGACGGAGATCGTGTCGAGGCTGCCAGGCAGGTCGAAGATGAGCGTGCCCCTCAGCTTGGTGCCCTCACCGGCGACCAGGGTCGCGGTGAAGCGGTCGGACTGGTCGTACTCCGCCTCGCCCCCCTCGTCGTTCCCGAAGACGTACAGCCCCGCGTAGGCCTTGCCGCCGCCTTCGACGACCACGGGCTCGGTGTCCGGCTCCCCGAGCGACTCGACGATCGGGGCGTCGTCGCCTGCCTTGAGCCGCACCTGCGGCGCGTCGTTGAGGACGCACGGAGTCTTCGCGGTGTTGGTGACGGTGAGCAGGAAGTGGCGGGGGGTCTCCCCGCGCTCGTCCTGGAGCTCGACCTCGGTGGTGAGCCCGTCCGCCTTGCAGTCCTCGTACTTCGTGCCGTTGCCGCCGCCGGTCTCGCCGCTGTCCCCGGTCTCGGTGGCCGCCGGGCTGCCGCTGCCGGTCCCGGAGTCGCCCGTGGGCGCGGTGGTCGCCGGAGTGCTCCCGCCCGCCGACGCGGAGCCCGAGGGGGCCGCGCTCGACGGGGCGGAGGCGGCCGGAGACGCGGTGGCCTCGCCGTCACCCTGGCAGGCGGTGGTCGTCAGCAGAGCCGCGACCACGGCCGCGCCCAGGACGGCGCCGCGCAGGCCTCGACGCGGTGAACCAGCTCTGACCGTCTTCGAGTTCATGCCGTTCTCTCTTCCCCCGTGACCGGCCCGAAGCCGGTCCTTGTGCAAGCGACACCGGTATTGTTGCCGCGCGGGGCGGTCGGTCCACCGGCAAGCCGAGTCTGTTACAGCCCTCGTACGAACCAGCAGTCATGGCGTGACCTGGACGGGTGCGCAGAGACCGTCCGCACCTCGCGGAGCGCGGCCCCGGATGCGGGAGAAGCGGTGAGCTGGGGAGCCGACACCATCACCGTCCACGCCGTCAGAGCGTCTCGCTCGCCGAGTCGACCAGGCGGCGACGCGCTGTCTTCACCGCGGGCGCCAGCGCGGCCAGCGCGCCGGCCGCGGTCGCCGTGGCGATCAGGGTCACCAGGACGAGCGGCGAGGGCACGTGGGCGATGCCCGCGCCGATGCCGCTGGAGCGGCCCTCCTCGTCGACGAGCCACCGGCCGAGCGCCGCTCCGGCCCCGGTGCCCAGGAGGGCGGAGACCAGTGTCGTGAAGGCCGCCGCCGCCACGGTCACCGAGCCGATCTGGCGGGGGGTGAGGCCGACGGCCCGCAGAGCCAGCAGGTCGCGCACCCGGGCGCGTACTCCCGTACTGATCAGGGTGAGCAGCTCGACGAGAGCGATGAAGGCCAGGACGGCGATGAGCGCCGCGATCACTCCGCGCGGGGTGTCCAGCCGGTCCGCGGGGGTGGGAGTCTCACGAACCTCCAGGGCTCCGGTGGCGGCCCCGGAGACCGCGGCCGCCACCGCCCGCGGGTCGGCGCCCGGCCGGAGGACGAGTGCGTGGAAGCGAGCGCTCATCGCCGGGGCGTCGTCCCTGAGACTGTCGAGCGGGGTGGAGATCACCCGGCCGCCCTGGTCGGGTTCGACGCTGCGGCCCACGATGTGCAGGATCTGCGGGCGGCCCTCGACCGTCATACGGACCCACTCGCCGACCCGTACGCCGAGGAGGTCGAGGAGCCCCTGCCCGGCGACCGCCTCGTCCGGGCCGGTCGGCGCCCGGCCCTCGACGACGCTGTGGGGGTACGGCCGGCTCCGGCTGCCCAGTCCGCGCAGGGTGATCGTCCCGGTCTGGCCGGGGACCAGCGCGACGAACTCCGCCCCGGGGAAGACGTCTTCGACGCCCGGGACCGAGGACAGGGCGCGTGCGAGCGCCGGATCGTCCCCCGGGCCGGGCTGCTCGGCGCGTACGGTCAGGGCGGCGGCGCGGCCCATCTGGGCGGGGTCGCTGCGGAACTGTTCGAGCGTCGACCAGGCGACGAGGGCCACCGTCATCAGGGCGATGGGGAGCGCGAGCCTGGTGATCGACCACAGGTCGCGGCCGCGGCCGGAGAACGCGGAGCGCCAGCCGAGGACCAGCGCCGGAGACAGGCGCAGGGCGATGGCGCGGCGGCCGAGGGGGGTGATCGGGGCGGCGGTGAGGAGTGCCGACCTGGCGGTGGGAACGGGCGGTACCCGGCCGGCCCGCCAGGCGGCGAGCCCGGTGGCGACGCCGATGAGAAGGACCGCCGCGCCGGGCAGCCCGGCCACGATCGCCCGGTGCCAGGGCATCTGCGGCCACAGGACCACCGCCTCCCCGATCCGGCCCGGTATCCACCGCCCGAGCGTCAGGGTGGCCGCCGTGGCGAGCCCGGCGCCGAGGACCGCGAAGCCCAGGTGCTGGACGAGGAACCCCAGCATCACCTGGCCGGGCGTGAAGCCGACGGCCTTCAGTACCGCGATGTCCCTGAGCTGGCCCCGCACCCGTGCCCTCACCGCTCCGGAGACGGCGACCGCGGCAGCGAAGAGGGCGGCCAGGCCGAAGGCGGCGAACATCTGCCCGAGCAGCTGGTCGTCGCCTCCCCTGTCGGCTTTGGCCTCCTGCCAGTTCGTCACTCGTTCGACCCGGTGGGCGCCGAGCAGCGTCACGGCTCGCTGGACGACGTAGTCCGTGTCGTCGGGGTCCTTGAGCCGCAGCCCGACGCTCTGTCCCGCACCGGTCGGGGCCACGCGGTCCAGTTCCCCGGGCAGCACCCAGGCGAGGCCCGCGCCCTGCCCGGCCCGGTAGCGGGGCTCGGCGCTCTCCGCGATGCCCACGATCCGCAGGGACAAGGGCGCGCCGTCGTCGCCGGCGACCGTCACGGTCTCGCCGGGATCGGCCCACAGCGCCCGCGCGAGTGTGCTCTCCAGAACGATCTCGCCCGGCCGCTCGCCGGTGGGTCCCGATGTCAGCCAGCGCCCCTCGGTGACGAGGGGACGGGCCACCGTGGACGGTTGGGGCGCCGTGCCCCGCAGGACGACCGGCGCCCGCGCGCCGGCCACCTCGACGGTGGCGTCGGCCGTCCGGAAGGGACCCGAGAGCGCGGAGACCTCTTCCAGAGAGGCGAGCGAGGCGAGTGAGGACGTGTCGGGTTCACCGCGGGTGTGAAGCCAGATGTGCGCGCCCTGGGACTGGTTGAACACCCGCTGCCAGGGGTTGACGGCATAGCTGAGCAGCGCCGCGGACAGCAGCAACGAGGCGATCACGCCGGCACTGGCCAGCACCGCGAACAGCGCCTCGCCCCGATGGGCGCGCAGGTCGGAGTGAGCCCACCGCAGAATGGCCCGCACGACGTACCGCCTCAGTCTCGCAGTTCGAGCACGCCGGACACTCCCGGGCGTGCGGTGCCGCCGTCGCCGAGGGTCGCGTCGTCGGCTGTCCGTCCGTCGAAGAAGCTGATGACCCGGTCCGCGGCACTGGCCATGCGGGCGTCGTGGGTGACCATGAGGATGCTCTGGCCCCGCCGGTGGAAGCGCGAGAGCAGCCGTGCGACGTCGCGGGTCCCCTTGCTGTCGAGGCTTCCCGCGGGCTCGTCGGCGAGCAGCAGCGCCGGGTTGTTGACCAGGGCGCGGGCGAGCGCGACCCGCTGTTGCTCGCCACCGGAGAGCTCTCCGGGCATCGAGCGGTCCCTGCCCTTCAGACCGAGTTCCTGGAGGAGTTCCGCTCGGCTCTGGCGCGCCTGCCGGGGAGAGACCCCGGCGAGGAGGGCCGGAAGTTCGATGTTGTCGGCGACGGTGAGGTTGGAGACCAGGTTGAAGAACTGGAAGACGATGCCGATGTGGCGGCGGCGCATCATCGCCCAGCGGGCCTCCGAGTACCCGTCGACCTTCTCCCCGGCCAGCCACAGGTGGCCGCTGTCCGGCCGTTCGAGACCGCCCACGAGGTGCAGCAGGGTCGACTTCCCGGCTCCGGACGGGCCGGTGATCGCGACGAACTCGCCCCGCCGCACGGTCAGGTCCACACCTCGTACCGCCTGGACGGGCGCGCTGTCGCCGTGGTGGGTCTTCGTCAGACCCTCGGCACGCACGATGGTGTCCTGTGGGGTCGCCGCGGTGGGACCTTCTGTCATTCCAGCTCCTCCTGACAACGCTCCAGCCAGTCGAGGTCGGCCTGCAGGTGCAGCATGGCACCCTCGATCAGGAGCTGGGCGATCTTGTTGCCACGGTCCTCCGAAGCGGCGAGCTTGGAGAGGGTGCGCATGGTGTTCAGGTGCCGGCGCCGCTGCTTGTTGATCAGAGTGATCGGATCGGCGAGTCCCGACAACGGGGCCAGCGCGAGTTTCATGAAGAACTCGTCGCGGACCCTCGGCTCGTCGGCGGTCTCCTCGAACCACGCGGAGACGGCGTCCCGGCCCGCTTCCGTCAACCGGTACGTCCGCTTGTTGGGGCGACCGGACTGTTCGACATCCTCACCCTCGATGAGACCGCTCTTCTCCAGCCGCCCGAGCGTCACGTAGACCTGGCCGACGTTCGGCTGAGGGTATGCGGAGCCGAGGAGTTGTTCAAGGCCCTGCTTGAGCTCGTAACCGTGGGCTGGGCCCCGGGTGAGGAGTGCCAGCAGCTGCTGCCGCACACGCTCCCCCTTCTGTGTCGTTCCGGAACCCGATGCCGGACCTGAGACCGTAGGACCAGGTGACGGCGCTGTCATCTGGCGGTCCAGTATCGCCGATTCCCCCGGCTCGACATATGCCACGATGGTCCACGTCGCGTCCGGGACCACGTCCAGGAGGAACCCATGCGGTGGATACGGGCCGTGAGGAGGGGGATTCTCGCAGCGGCGATCATGCTGGCCGGGTACTCCGATGTCGCGCAGCGCCCCGTGGAGCCCTCGGCGGAGGGCCGTGGACCGCTGACGTTCGTCACGGCGGGGGACCTCA
Organism: Streptomyces sp. NPDC088707; assembly: GCF_044752725.1. Taxonomy (NCBI): domain Bacteria; kingdom Bacillati; phylum Actinomycetota; class Actinomycetes; order Kitasatosporales; family Streptomycetaceae; genus Streptomyces; species Streptomyces sp. NPDC088707. The sequence continues at coordinate 157,434 of NZ_JBIVLV010000004.1, forward strand.
CCCGCTACCTGGCACCGCTGGTCGACGACTGGAACGGCGGGCATCCGGGCGAGCGGGTCACCCTCGTCGAGCTGCCGGACTCGGCCGACGAGACCCGGGCGCAGATGCTCAGCGAACTGCGCTCCGGCAGCAGCCGGTTCGACGTGCTCAACCTCGACGTGGCCTGGACCTCGGAGTTCGCCGCGGCGGGTCTGATCAGCCCCCTGGACCGCGACCGCTTCGAGCTCGACGCCTTTCTGCGCCCGGTGGTCGACACGGCCACGTTCGACGGGAGGCTGTACGCCGTCCCGTACGTGACCAACGCGGGGCTGCTCTACTACCGCAAGGACGTCCTGGACGCGGCCGGCGAGACACCCCCGAGGACCTGGGCCGAGCTGGCCCGGCAGGCGCGCACCCTCGCTCCCCGGCACGGCCTCGAGGGGTACGCGGGCCAGTTCCTCCCGTACGAGGGGCTGACCGTGAACGTCACCGAGGCGATCCAGTCCGCGGGCGGGACCGTCCTGCGGGACGACGGCACGACGGTCGCGGTCGACTCGGACGCGGCGCGGGCGGGCCTCGCGTTCCTCGCGGACGGGCTGCGTGAGGGCTGGATACCCGCCGAGGCCCTGCGCTACAAGGAGGAGGAGTCCCGCGCCGCCTTCGAGGAGGGCCGCCTCCTCTTCCTGCGGAACTGGCCGTACGTCTACACGGACGCCAACGGCCCCGGATCGAAGGTCGCGGGACGCATCGGCGCCGTGCCGCTGCCCGGTCTCGACGGGCCGGGCACGAGCGTGCTCGGCGGGTCGAACCTCGCCGTGTCCGCCCGTTCGAGGAACGCCGCCACGGCCGCTGACTTCATCGCGTACCTGACGAGCGAGCCGGTGCAGCGCCAGGTCCTGACCCGGGGCGCCCTGCCGCCGGTGCGGGCCTCGCTCTACGACGACCCGACCCTCGTCGCCGCCCACCCCTATCTCCCGATCCTCCGCGAGAGCGTGCTCGCGGCCGTGCCCCGCCCCAAGAGCGCGCGGTACGACCAGGTGAGTCTGGTCGTCCAGGCGATCGGCCAGGACGTGCTGGCGCTCCGCGACACGCCTGAGGAAGCCGTGCGGCGACTGACGCGCGAGCTGGGTGCCATCTCCGGCGGTTCGCGGAGCTCTTGAGGTCCTTCCTGCCTCGCTCGGCCCAGGAGTACTTGCCCGTTAAATAGCTGACACCGCACTTCGTTCATACGGTCTGCCCAGATGGGCCTCATTGCAAGCAAGTTGTGCAGCCTCGTTGACACCACACCGTCATGGCTACTTAACATGAATGCATAGCAGAGGCTCCCGATCGGGTGCTCTCGCCTTCACTGCAGACAGGTCGACGCGAGATGCTCAGCACTCTTGCGGCCCATGCCGGCCGCCCTCCCCGTGCCCACGCCACCACCCCCTGGTGGCGGGACGCGGTGATCTACCAGGTCTACGTCCGCAGCTTCCTCGACAGCACGGGGGACGGGGTCGGAGACCTCGCCGGCGTCCGCGCCGGTCTTCCCTACCTGAGGAAGCTCGGCGTCGACGGCATCTGGCTGAGCCCCTTCTATCCCTCGCCGCAGCACGATCACGGCTACGACGTCGCGGACTACCAGAACGTCGACCCCGTGTACGGCGACCTCGCCGAGTTCGAACGCGTGGTGAGCCAGGCCCACCGGCTGGGCCTCAAGCTGCTGATCGACATCGTTCCCAACCACTGCTCCACCGAGCACCGGTGGTTCCGGGAGGCCCTGGCCGCCGGACCGGGGAGCCGCGCCCGGTCACGGTTCCACTTCGCCGCCGGCCGCGGCCCGGACGGGGACGAGCCCCCGAACAACTGGCACGCCATGTTCGGCGGTCCCGCCTGGACCCGCGTCACGGAACCGGACGGCACCCCCGGCGAGTGGTATCTCCACCTCTTCACACCGGAACAGCCGGACCTCAACTGGCGCGACCCGCGCGTGGGCGAGCACTTCGAGCAGGTGCTGCGATTCTGGCTGGACCGCGGCGTCGACGGCTTCCGCATCGACGTCGCCGCCGGCCTCTACAAGCATCCCGATCTCCCCGACTCGGACGACCCGACGGCGGACGAGCGCACCCGCGACTCGGTCAACCCGCTGGCCTGGAACCAGCCCGAGGTCCACGACGTGTGGCGCCGCTGGCGCGCCGTGTGCGAGGAGTACACGGCACGCGACGGCATCGAGCGGCTGCTGGTGGGCGAGGTGTCGGTGCCGAGCGCACGCGAACACGCCCTGTACGTACGGCCGGACGAGCTGCACCAGGCGTTCTTCTTCGACCTGCTCAGCGCCCCCTGGGACGCCGCCGCCTTCCGCGCCGTCATCGACGAGGCCCTCCGCGACATCGCCGGAACGGGGTCGACGGTCACCTGGGTCCTCAACAACCACGACCAGGTCCGCACCGTCACCCGGTACGCGGGCGGCCCCGGCGCCGAGCACGTCGGCGCCGCACGGGCCCGCGCGGCGGCGCTCCTCATGCTGGCACTCCCGGGCGCCGCCTACGTCTACCAGGGTGAGGAACTCGGGCTGCCCGAGGTGCTCGACCTGCCGGACGACGTGCTGACGGACCCCATCTTCCGCCGTACGGGAAGCCGCGCCAGGATCCGGGACGGCTGCCGCGTCCCCCTTCCCTGGTCGGGCCAGGCGTCCCCCTTCGGGTTCAGCGACGGCGCGGCCGGGGTGCGCACCTGGCTGCCGCAACCGGAGTGGTTCGCCGAGTACGCCACCGACCGTGCCCTCGCCGACACCCGGTCGTTCTGGCACCTCTACCGCGAAGGGCTGCAACTGCGGCGCGGGCTGCCCCAGTTGGGAGAGGGAACCCTGTGCTGGCTGGAGGCGCCACCGCAGGTCCTCGCGATGGCCCGTGGCGACGGACTGGTCTGCGCCGTGAACTTCGGCTCCGAGACCGTCCCCGCCCCGGTGCCCGGAGCGCCGCTGCTGGCCAGCGGACCCTGCCCGGCCGGTGAACTCCCCGGGGCGACCGCCGCCTGGTGGTTCACCGACACCCCCGCCACCTGACCCGCCCCTCTCCGTCCCGCACCACCCGCGCTCCCGTCCCGCACCACCCCGCCCCGCGCGCTGCCCTCCCGCACCGCACCGTCCCGTTCCATTCCGTTCCCGAAGGAAGGATGGACCGTCATGAGACGATCCGCCGCGACAACCCTCCGTACCACCGGCAGCGTCTCGGCCGTGCTGGCCCTGGCGCTCACCGTCACCGCCTGCGGCGGAGACGCCGAACCCGCCGCCGACGGCGAACTCAGCGGAAAGACCGTCACCGTCGCCGGTGTCTGGACCGGCAGCGAGCAGAAGAACTTCAAGAAGGTGCTCGACGCCTTCAGCGAGAAGACCGGCGCCAAGACCGTCTTCGTGCCCTCGGGCGACAACGTCTCCACCTTCGTCGGCAGCAAGATCGAGGGCGGCAACGCCCCCGACGTGGTGCTCGTCCCGCAGGTCGGTGTGCTCCAGCAGTTCGCCAAGGCGGGCTGGCTCCGGCCGCTGTCCGAGAAGACCACGGAGACCGCCACCGCGGGCCTGGCGCCCGTCTGGAAGAACTACGGAACGGTCGACGGGAAGTACTACGGGCTGTACTTCAAGGCGGCCCACAAATCCACCATCTGGTACGCCCCCGAGGCGCTGTCCCAGGCCGGGGTGAACGAGCCCAAGAGCTGGGACGAGCTCCTGACGGCGGGACGGACGCTCGCCGACTCCGGGCGACCCGCCTTCGCGGTCGCCGGTGAGGACGGCTGGACGCTGACCGACTGGTTCGAGAACGTCTACCTCTCCCAGGCCGGTCCGGAGAAGTACGACCAGCTCGCCCAGCACAAGATCAAGTGGACGGACGAGAGCGTCGTCACGGCCCTCTCGACGCTCGCCGTGGTCTTCAAGGACAAGCAACTCGTGTCCGGCGGAGCCCAGGGCGCCCTGCAGACCGACTTCCCCGGCTCCGTGGAGAAGGTCTTCGGCCCGGAGCCCGAGGCAGGCATGGTCTACGAAGGCGACTTCGTCGGCGGCGTCGCCAAGGACGAGTTCGGCAGGAAGCCTGGCGAGGACGCCAAGTTCTTCCCGTTCCCCGCGGTCGGCGCGGGCGCTCCGCCCGTGGTCAGCGGCGGGGACGCCGCGGTGGTCCTCAAGGACGCCAAGAACGCCGAGGCCGGCATGAAGCTCCTCGAATTCCTCGCCACACCGGAAGCGGCCGAGGTCTGGGCCGGGGCCGGCGGCTTCCTCTCCCCGAACAAGAACGTCAAGCCCGAGGCCTACGGCGACGCCACCACGCGCGCCACCGCCGCGTCGCTCGTGGCCGCCGGAGACTCGGTGCGCTTCGACATGTCCGACCAGGCTCCCGCCGCCTTCGGCGGCACCAAGGGCGCCGGCGAGTGGAAGATCCTCCAGGACTTCCTGCGCGACCCCTCGAACCCGAAGGCGACCGCGGCGGCTCTGGAGGCCGCGGCGGCCAAGGCGTACGGGAACTGAGGCCGCCCGGTCATGGCCGACACCCCGAAGGCACGCGCCGCGGCGAACCCGCGGCGCCGTGCCCTGCGCAGAAGGCGCCTCCTCGGCGCGCTCTTCGTCCTCCCGGCCCTGCTGCTCCTGGGGGCACTGGTCGTCTACCCGGTCGTGTACTCCGTCGGGCGCAGTCTCTTCGACGCGAGCGGCGACCGCTTCGTGGGCGCGGGCAACTACCTGGAGATGTTCCAGGACCCGGCCACGCAGAAGGCCCTCCGCAACAGTGTGATCTGGGTCGTCGTCGCGCCCGTGGTTCTCACCGGGCTCGGCCTCGTCCTCGCCGTCCTCACCGAGAAGGTGCGGTGGGCCACCGCGTTCAAGCTCGTCCTGTTCCTCCCCATGGCCGTGTCCTTCCTCGCCGCGGGCATCATCTTCCGCCTCGCCTACGACCAGAACCCCGACCGGGGCGTGCTCAACGCGGCGATCGTCGGCGTCCACGACACGATCGTCGAACCGTCCCCCTATCCGACGGCGCGGGCTCGTGAGGGCAAGGGCCTCGACGGCAGTCCCGGCGAGGGCTACACGACCGCCGAGGTCCGCCCCGGGGGAGACATCGCCCTGCCCTTCGTCGGCGTCGCGCCCGAGGCCGTGCCCCCGAGCGCGGCGCCCGCGCGGACGCCGGAGCCGGCGGCGGGAAGCCTGTCGGGTGCCGTGTACCTGGACTTCACGCCCGGAGCGGGCGGTCGTCAGGGCCAGATCGACACGAAGGAGAAGGGCCTTCCCGGTGTGACGGTCGAGGTGCTCCGCGGAGGATCGGTCGTCGGATCCACGCAGACGGGCGACGACGGCTCCTTCCGCTTCGCCGACCTCGGCGACGACGCCTACACGCTGCGGATTCCCGCGTCCAACTTCGCCGCCGGCTACACCGGCGTCGACTGGCTCGGACCCAGCCTCGTCACCGCGGCCATCATCGGCGCCTACCTGTGGGTCTGGACCGGATTCTCGATGGTCCTCATCGGCGCGGGGCTCGCGGCCATCCCGCGCGACGCCCTTGAGGCGGCCCGCGTGGACGGTGCGACCGAGGGCCAGATCTTCCGCAAGATCACGGTTCCGCTGCTCGCCCCCGTACTCACCGTCGTCTTCGTGACACTCGTCATCAACGTCATGAAGGTGTTCGACCTCGTCTACATCATCGCCCCGGGGCCCGTCCAGGAGGACGCCAACGTCCTGGCCACGCGCATGTGGCTGGTCTCCTTCGGCGGGGGCAACGACCAGGGTCTCGGCAGCGCGCTCAGCGTGCTGCTCCTCGCCCTTGTCGTACCGGCGATGGTCTTCAACATCCGGCGCTTCCGGAAGGGCGGATCATGAGCAGCCACACCGGAACGAGAAGCCGCACCGGAACGACGAGGCGCACCGGCTGGAGAAGCCGCACCGGAACGAGAAGCCGCACCGGGCCGACCCGATGGCTGGGCAGCACCGTGGTGCAGACGGTCCTGGTCCTCGTCGCCCTCGTCTGGATCACGCCGCTCGCGGGGCTCTTCCTCTCCTCCCTGCGCTCGGAGCAGGACAACGCCTCGAACGGCTGGTGGACGTCGCTCGTCGACCCCGCCCAGCTCTCGGTCGACAACTACCGCGCCCTCTTCGAGGATTCCGGTCTCGTCTCGGCGTTCTGGAACACGGTGCTCATCTCGGTACCGACGACGGTGCTCGTCGTCGGCATCGCGTCCCTCGCGGGATACGCCTTCGCCTGGCTCAGCTTCCCCGGCCGTGACGCGGTGTTCCTCGTGGTGGTCGGCCTGCTCGTGGTGCCGGTCCAGATCGGCCTGCTGCCGGTGGCCAAACTCTTCGGCGCGGTGGGCCTCTTCGGCACCGTGGCGGGAGTGATCCTCTTCCACGTGGCGTACGGCCTGCCGTTCGCCGTCTTCCTGCTGCGGAACTACTTCGCGGAGATCCCGAAGGAGATGCTGGAGGCGGCTCGCCTGGACGGCGGCAGCGAGTGGCGGATCTTCCTGCGGCTGATCCTGCCGCTCGGTCGGCCCGCCGTGGCGAGCCTGGCGATCTTCCAGTTCCTCTGGGTGTGGAACGACATGCTCGTGGCCCTGCTGTTCGCCGACAGCGAGTCGCAGCCGCTGACCGTGGCACTCCAGTCCCAGATGAGGCAGTTCGGCAGCAACATCGGTGTCCTGGCGCCGGGTGCCTTCCTGTCGCTCGTGGTCCCGCTGGTGGTGTTCTTCGCCTTCCAGAAGCACTTCGTCCAGGGCGTGATGGCCGGTTCGGTGAAGTAGCCCGCGAGGACGAGGTGTCGGCCCGGGTGGCGGGGGAGTCCCCGCGGCTCGGGCCGACACCGGATGCATGCGCCCCACGTCGCCCTGGTGCCACCGCACAGGGGTGGCGGCCCCTCCCCGCAGGGGGTTTCAGTCGGTGATGTACCAGTCGTTCCGGAGGTACTCCAGGGTGTAGTCGCCGAGGTCGCTCTCGGAGAAGGTGGCGGAGGACCTGACCGCTTCGACCGGCATCTCGATCTTGCCGGGCGTGAGTACGACGACGCGCCGCGGGTCGACCGTCGCGGTCTGCAGGGCCTTCTTCTGCGCGGGCGAGATCATCTGGAACACGACGGTGTACGTCGACGTGCACGGGCCGAGTCCCTGGTCCTCCGCCTGCTTCGCGGCGGGTCCGGCCACGGCGCAGACCGTGTCGATGTCCTCGTGGCCGAGGGCGTGGAGGTACTGCTCGTAACGCCGGATGGCGCCCTCCTTCGTCCTGGGGGAGGGCTGCTCGCCGGTCGAGGTGGCCGACGGCTTCTCGGTCCGAGCGGACGCGGACGGTGTGGCCGAAGGCTCTTCGGTCTGCGGGGATGCGGATGCGGACGTGGACGTGGCCGGCTGCGAAGGCTTCGCCCCCGCGTCCTCCTTCGTCTGTTCCGGGCCGCACGCACACGCCACCAGAGCCACGCAGGCCACCACCGCCGCGTTCACCGTCGTCCGAGCCCGCATTCGGTTCTCTCCGTTTCCCTCGCCACCAGCCGACATCACGTCAAGAGGTCACGCAGGATACGGACGAACGGTTCCTGTGCCGGTCCAAGCCGAGGGCGACCTCGGGTAACTCGTGGTCGCACAGGGGTTGTCAGTGCAATTTCACATTACTATGTTACACCGCACACGGTTCGATGAACGTCCGTCAAACACCGTGTGCGCCACAACAGTTCTCGTCATCCCCAATGACGTTCCCCCACCACTCATGGAGTTCTGTTGTCCATCCCCAGACGTGTGCGTTCGTCCCTGCTGACCTCCGCCATCGCGGTGACCCTCCTGGCGTCCTCGGGCCAGTCCGGGGCCTCCGCGGCCGACACGGACGCCCGCGCCACCGCCGTCCCCGCCGCCTCGACCGGCGCCCCGGCCCCGCAGGCCGAGCATGGGACCAACCCGTTCGACGAGGTGGAGCGCCTCGCCACCGCCCCCCGCAAGACCTTCGGGCCCGCGCCCGCCCCCGGCAGCCTCGCCACCGGGCGCGTCCCCGGGCGAGCCCCGGTCGCCGCCACCGCCGCCGCGCGGACCACCCTCGCCGCCGACAGCAGGACGACCGCCGCCGGCGTTCCCTGCACGCTCGACGGGATCACCGGGCTCGGCCCCGAGCAGTTCGCCGACTTCCTCGCCGACCCCGCCGTCCTGGCCGACGGCTGTCTGCGCGGACTCATCTGGACCTGGGACGCCCGGCTCACGCCCGTCATGTCCGACGCCCACGTCCAGGCCGTCGCCCGCCGCATATCCGGCCTGGCCGCCGCCCACGACGGCCGTAACTCCTCCCACCTGGAGGAGATGTTCACCTACCTGCACGCCGTCGCGTACCACGACTACTCCCGCGGCGAGATCGACACCACCGACGCGCCCACCGTGAACGCCGTCCGCCAGGCCGTCGCCGACTTCGGCAACGCGGCCCGCACCTTCGACGTCACGAAGAACAACGCCCTCACCCTGCGCGAGGCCCTCTACGCGGCCAGCGCCCCCGGGCTCCGGCAGCACCAGCTCGGTCTGATCAAGCGGGTCCTCGCCACCATGGACCCCTCGCACACCGCCACCCACCTCGACCCGTCCTGGGCGGGGGCCGCGCTCGCCGCGCTCTCCGTCAACTACCTGGGCGTCTACCCGGGCAACCAGGACGCCGCCTTCCAGGCCGCGGCGGCCGCCGACCCGGCGTACCGCGCCGTCTTCAAGGCCTTCGCCGGCTACGCCCACCTGAAGGGCACCGCCAACGACTGGGTCGCCCGCGACGCCCTCGGTGAGTACGGCCGCTTCGGCGAGATCCCCAGCCTGCGGACGGAGATCACCGCCGGACTCGGCGGCCTGCTCGGCCAGACGGTCACCACCTTCGGCCGGGGCAGCCAGCAGTGGGCCAAGGTCGTCTCCTGGCTCAACTACTTCGACGCGTGCAAGCCGTACGGCGTCTGCAAGGCGGACATCGAAGCGCAGATCTTCCCGTACACGTACACCTACGACAACGGCGCGATCAAGGTCCGCACGGGGCTCGACCGGGCCACCGTCGACCAGCTGTACTACGCGAGCAAGCAGGTCAAGGCCCAGTTCCACCGTGTGGTCGGCACCGACCAGCCGCTCGCGGGCGACCCCAACACCACCCTCACCATCGTCCTGTACGGCTCCCGGGCCGACTACGAGAACTACCACCCCATCCTGACCGGGATGGGCACCAACAACGGCGGGATCTACATCGAGCGCGGCGCCACCTTCTACACCTACCAGCGCCGCGTCCCGCAGGACTCCTCGCTGACGCTCGAAGAGCTCTTCCGCCACGAGTACACCCACTACCTCAATGGCCGCTACGCCGTCCCCGGCTTCTTCGGCGAAGGCCCCTGGTACCAGGGCGACCGCACCACCTTCATGGACGAGGGCACCGCCGAGTTCTTCGACGGCGCCACCCGCAGCGACGGCATCAAGGTCCGCAAGTCCCTGGTCCGCGGCATCATCAACGACACGGCGGGCGGCGGCCCCCGGATGAACCTCCGGCAGATCCTCAACGCCACCTACGACGGCGACGGCTTCCGCTTCTACAACTACGCGGGAACGTTCTTCGAGTTCCTCTGGAACGAGAAGCCCTCCCTGATCCGCGAGATGTACACCCACCTGCGGAACAACGACGTCGCCGCGTACGACGCCTGGCGCGTCCGTCTCGGCTCCGACGCGGGGCTCCAGAGCGACTACAACCGCTTCCTCGACACCCAGATCGCCCAGGTCGACACGCTCCACGTCCCCAACACCACGTTCACCCCCAACGCCCAGCTGCGTGACGCGGCCCTGGCCACGGTCAGGTCCACCTTCGCCACCGCCACCTACAACACCCCCGACTGCGTCGAGAACGGCGAGCCGGGCAAGCGCCGGTTCGTCTGCACCGGCCGCATCACCGCCAACCTGTCCAACTCGGGCAGCGCGGACCAGAACTTCAAGGACATGTCCGAGACGGTCGACTACTTCATCCTCGACCGCGCGGGCGCCGCATCCAACAACCTGGCCGACATGAACTGTTCCTTCGGGCCGATCGACATCTGGTCCACCCGGGTCGCCGGCACGGCCGGCTTCAGCTGTGAGGGCCCCCTCCGCAGCTGACCCGCCCCGGCCGCCCCGGCCCGGCCCATCCTGTCCGGGCCGGTTCCTCCCCGCGGAGGGACCGGCCCGGCGCATCACCCGAAATCCCCTCCCGGAGGCCGTACTTCGTGAGCACCACCCCGCACACGGTCCGCACCACCGACTACCACACCGCCGGCGAACCCTTCCGGATCGTCGACGAGGACCTGCCCCCGGTCCCCGGCGACACCGTCGCCGAGCGCCGGGCCACCGCCCTCAGGACCGGCGGATCGGGCACGGACCCGCGCCCCGGCCCCCTCGACGACCTGCGCCGCCTCCTGTCCCGCGAGCCGCGCGGGCACGCGGGCATGTACGGCGGTTTCGTCGTGCCGCCCGACGACGACGGAGCCCACTTCGGCGTGCTGTTCTGGCACAAGGACGGCTACTCCACCGCCTGCGGCCACGGCACCATGGCCCTCGGCGCCTGGGCCGTCGACACGGGGCGCGTCCCCGCCCCCGACGACGGCGACGTCTCCGTACGGATCGACGTGCCCTCCGGCCGGGTCACCGCTGCTGTGCACCGCGCGGACGGCCGCACCACCGGCGTCACCTTCCGCAACGTCCCCACCCGCATCGTCGCCCGCGACGTGAAGGTGACCACCGCGCTCGGCACCGTCGACGCCGACCTCGCCGACTCCGGCGCCCTCTACGTCTCCGTCGCCGCCCGCGACCTCGGCCTCGGCGTCTCGGTGGCCACCCTGCCCGAACTCGTCCGCGCCGGAAGGGAGATCCGCGCCGCGCTCGCCGGGCACGACGTGTACGGCGTCATCCTGTACGAGGAGCTCCCCGACACCCCCGAAGGACTCCACCAGCGCAACGTCACCGTCTTCGCCGACGGGCAGATCGACCGCTCACCCTGCGGCTCGGGCACCTCCGCACGCCTCGTCCTGCTCGGCGACGACGGCCGGCTCGCCGTCGGGGACACCCTGCGGCACGAGTCCGTCGTCGGCACCGTGTTCACCGGACGCCTCCTGGCGGCGGGGATCACCGAGGTCAGCGGCAGCACCCACCGCACCGGCACCCACGCCTTCGTCCTCGACCCGGACGACGACCTGGGAGCGGGGTTCCTCCTGTGAACCCGCCCCTCCTCCTCGACGCCGCGACGATGGCCCGCCTCATGAGCCAGGCGGCGGTGACCGACGTCCTCGCCGACGTCCTGCGGGCCGGGCTCGACCCCGACGCCGGACCTCCCCGCACGGCCGTCTCCGTCCCCGCCGGTGAACTCCTCCTGATGCCGGCGGCCTTCGACTCCTTCGCCGGCGTCAAGATCGCCGGAGTCGCCCCCGGCAACCCGGTGCGCGGTCTGCCCCGTATCACCGGCTCCTACCTCCTGCTCGACGGCGCCGACCTCCGGCCGCTCGCCCTCCTCGACGGAGCCGCGCTCACCGAGCTGCGCACGCCGGCCGTCTCCGCCCTCGCCGTCCGCTCCCTCACCCCGGCCGACCGGCCCCTGCGCCTCGTCCTCTTCGGGGCGGGCCCTCAGGCGTACGGACATCTGGAAGCCGTCCTCACCGCCCGCGAGGTCGCCGAGGCGGTCGTCGTCGCACGCGAGCCGGTCGGCGGGCGCGCCCTCGCCGGCTACGCGCGGACCCTCGGCGTCCTGGCCCGCACCGGTACGCCCGACGAGGTGGCCGGCGCCGACCTCGTCGTCTGCTGCACCACGGCCCGGGAACCGCTCTTCGACGGATCCCTGGTCCCACCCGGCGCCACCGTCGTCGCCGTCGGCTCGCACGAGCCGACCGCGCGCGAGACCGACACCGCGCTCGTGGCCAGGTCCGAGGTCTACGTCGAGGCGCGGACGGCAGCGCTGCGGGAGGCGGGGGACCTGCTCGTCCCGATCGCCGAAGGGGCGATCGGGCCCGACCACATCGCGGGCGACCTCGTCGACCTGGTGGCCGGGCGCGGGGAGCCGGCGGCCGGGCGTCCGCGCTTCTTCAAGAGCGTGGGCATGGCCTGGGAGGACCTTGCCGTCGCCACCGCCCTGTACAAGGCGGCCCGTTCGTCCTGAGCACACCGGCGCCCCGGTCCCGCGCGCACGCGGGACCGGGGCGCCGGTGTGCTCGCCCGGGGCGTTCGCGTGCTCAGACGCCCTCGGGGAAGTGGCAGGCGACCTCACGCGCCTCGCCCGCCGCGAGGGTCCGCAGCGGCGGTGCCTCGGTCCGGCAGATCTCCCGTGCCTTGGGACAGCGCGGATGGAAGGTGCAGCCCGGCGGGGGAGCGGCCGGACTCGGTGGGTCGCCGAGCAGGGTGATCCGCTCCCGGCTCCGCTCGGCCGCCGGGTCCGGCAGCGGTACGGCGGAGAGCAGTGCCCGCGTATAGGGATGCGCCGGGGCGCCGTACACCCGTTCCCTGGTGCCGATCTCCACGATCCGGCCCAGGTACATGACGGCCACCCGGTCGCAGACCCGCTTCACGACGGAGAGGTCGTGCGCGATGAAGAGGTAGGCGAGTCCGAGTTCGCGCTGGAGCCGTTCCATCAGGTTGACGATCTGCGCCTGGACGGAGACGTCGAGCGCGGAGACCGGTTCGTCGGCCACCACGAGCCGGGGGTTGGTGGCCAGGGCGCGGGCGATGCCGATGCGCTGGGCCTGTCCGCCGGAGAACTCGTGGGGGTGGCGGTCGATGTGCTCGGGGATGAGCCCGACCAGCTCCATCAGCTCCACGGCGCGTCTGCGCGCGTCGGCCGCCGTGCCGCCCTGGACGAGCAGCGGGTCGGCGATGATCCGGGCCACGGTCTGCCGGGGGTTGAGGGAGGAGTGCGGGTCCTGGAAGACCATCTGGAGGTCGCGCCGCAGCGGCTTGAGCGCCCGCTGTGAGAGGTGGCTGATGTCCCTTCCCTGGTACGAGACGGAGCCGGCGGTGGGTTCGAGGAGCCGCACGATCGTGCGGCCCGTGGTTGACTTGCCGCAGCCGGACTCGCCGACGAGGCCCAGGGTCTCGCCCGCCGCCACGTCGAAGCCGATGCCGTCGACGGCCCGGATCGGGGCCGCGCCCCTGCGGCGGCCGGGGAACGTGATCGTGAGGTCCCGTACGCGGAGGAGGGGCGGTGCGGTCGTGGTCATGGGGCGACGCCTTCGTACGCGGGGAAGTGGCAGGCGGCCGGGTGTCCGTCCGGGCCACCGAGGGAGGGGCGTTCGGTCGCGCAGCGGGTCCGCTCCTCCTCGGAGCCGGCGGCGGCGCGGGGACAGCGGGGTGCGAACGCGCAGCCCGGAGCCGGTTCGAGCAGTGAGGGCGGGCTGCCCGGGATGGCCCGCAGCGGGGCGTCGTCGGGGTCGTCGAGGCGGGGCAGCGAGTCGAGCAGGCCGCGGGTGTACGGATGGGCGGGGGAGGCGAACAGGGCGTCCACGGTGGCGTGTTCGGCGGCCCGGCCGCCGTACATGACGAGCACGTCGTGGGCGACCCGGGCGACCACCCCGAGGTCGTGCGTGATCATGACGACGGAGAGTCCGCGCTCCTGCTGGAGGCGGGCGATCAGCTCCAGGATCTGGGCCTGGACGGTGACGTCGAGCGCGGTGGTGGGCTCGTCGGCGATGAGGAGGTCGGGTTCGCAGACGAGGGCCATCGCGATCATGACCCGCTGGCGCATGCCGCCGGAGAACTGGTGGGGGTACTCACCGGCCCGGCGCCGGGGTTCAGGGATGCCGACCTCGGCGAGTGCCTCGACGGCCCGCTCCCGGGCGACGGCCCGGCGTGAGCCGAAGTGCACCCGGTGGTGCTCGGCGACCTGCTCGCCGACGGTGTAGTAGGGGTGGAGGCTGGACAGCGGGTCCTGGAAGATCATCGCCATCCGCCGGCCGCGGAGCCCGTTCAGCTCGCGGTCGGACAGGCCGATCAGTTCCCGCCCCGCGAGGGTGACGGAGCCGGTGACCTCGGCGCCCGTGTGCAGGCCCATGACGGCGAGGGAGGTGACCGACTTGCCGGAGCCTGACTCGCCCACGATGCCGAGCGTCCGGCCGGGCAGCACGTCGAACGCGAGGGAGTCGACGGCCCGGACGGGGCCGCGCTTCGTCGGGAACGTGACCGTGAGGTCCCGTACCGACAGGAGGGAGGCGGAGTCGCCCATCAGTACCTCACTCGCGGGTCGACGACGGCGTACAGGAGGTCGACGGCCAGGTTGGCGACGACGATGAAGGTGGCGGCGAGCAGCGTCACCCCGAGGATGACCGGCTGGTCCCCGGTCGACAGCGCGCCGTAGAAGAGCCGTCCGATGCCGGGCAGCCCGAAGATGGACTCGGTGATGACGGCGCCCGCGAGGAGCCCTCCGAGGTCCATCCCGAAGATCGTCAGGATCGGCGTCATCCCGGCGCGCAGACCGTGCTTGACGACCACGGTGCGGCGCGGAAGGCCCTTGGCGCGCGCGGTGCGGATGTACGGCTCCGCCATCGACTCGATCATCGCGTTCCGGCTCTGCCTTGCGTACATGGCGGCGTACAGGAGCGCGAGCGCGAGCCACGGGAGCAGCAGGTTGGAGGCCCAGGAGAGGGGGTCGGTGCCGAAGGGCACGTACTGCGGGTAGGGGAGCAGGCCCGTGACCCGGATCAGCCCGTAGATCAGCATCACCGAGGTGAAGTACACGGGGAGCGAGGCTGCGGCGACCGCGCCGACCATCAGGACGCGGTCGGTGAGCGTGTCCTTGCGGAGTGCGGCGGTGACGCCGGCGGAGAGGCCGAGGAGCAGCCAGAGGGCGGCGGCGCCGACGGCGAGCGACGCGGAGACCGGCAGCCGGTCGACGAGGAGGTCCCACACGCCCTGGCTGTTCTCGAAGGAGTAGCCGAGGCACGGGAAGTCGCAGTGCAGGGCGTACTGGCCGGTGCCCAGGGTGCGGCCGGTGAAGATGCCGGTGACGAAGTCGGCGAACTGCCGCCACAGCGGGGCGTCCAGGCCCATGTTGGCGCGGATGGCCTCCAGGCGTTCGGTGCTGCACGACTTGCCGCAGGCCGCGGCGGCGGGGTCGGAGGGCAGGACGTAGAAGACGGCGAAGGTGACGGCGGCGATGGCGATGAGCACGCCGAGCACGCCGAGGAGGCGCCGGCCGAGGTAGAGGATCACGCGCCGCCTCCCCTCGGGTCGAGGACGTCGCGCAGCGCGTCGCCGAGCAGGGTGAAGGCGAGCACGGTGAGGAAGAGACAGAGGCTCGGGACGGCGAAGTACATGGGGTCCGTCTCGTAGTAGGCGACGCTCTCGGCGATCATCTGGCCCCAGGAGGGCGTCGGCGGGCGGACGCCGACACCGAGGTAGCTGAGGGCGGCCTCGGTGGCGATCATCCCGGGGACGATCAGGGTCGTGTACGCGATGACGGGTCCGGCGACGCCCGGGAGGATGTCGCGGACGAGGATGCGCAGGGGGCCGGAGCCGCCGACGCGGGCGGCGTCGACGTACTCGCGGTGCTTGAGCGACAGGGTCTGGCCGCGGACGATCCGGGCGATGCCCGGCCAGCCGAAGAGGCCGATGACGGCGGTCATGAGGACGATCCGGTCGACGTCCCGGGCCACCGACATCATCGCGATCATGAAGACGAGGGAGGGGAAGGACATCGTGAGGTCCATCAGCCGGGAGAGCGTGGTGTCGGTGCGGCCGCCGAAGTAGCCGGCGGCGACGCCGGCCGCCGTCCCCGCGACGACGACGATGGCCGTCGCGGAGAAGGCGATGAGCAGCGAGACCTGGGCTCCGTGCACGACCCGGGCGAACAGGTCGCGGCCGGTGACGGGTTCGACGCCGAGCCAGTGCTCGGCCGAGACGCCGCCGAGCGGCCCGATGGGGAGCCCGCCGAGGTACGGGTCGACGGCGGTCTTGTCGAACTCGTCCGGGCCCCAGCCGCCGAGCGCGCCGACCAGGGGGGCGGCCGCGGCGAGCAGCGCGAAGAAGGCGACCACGCCGAGGGAGAGGCGGGCGGCGGGGCGGCGGCGCAGTTCGGCACGGACGAGCCGCCAGGGGCCGTGGGCCGTGCGGGCGGGGGACGGCGGGGCGGTGGGTTCGGAGGACGGCGGCGGTGCGGTGGCCATCGGAGAGGGCGGGGTGGTGGTCACGGCCGGCCTCAGTTCCCGCTCTTCGAGGGGTCCTTGAGGCCGACGGTGGCGTAGTCGAGCTGGCCGCCGAAGGAGGTGTGGCCGAAGGCGCCGGCGATGTTGGTGCCGATGAGGAGGGGTTTGCGCTCGACGACGACGGGCGCCGTGGGCGCCTTGGCGAGGATCGCCGCGTCGAGCTCCCGCCAGGCCTTGGCGGCCTGGGTGGCGTCGGCCATCGCCGCGATCTCGTCCATGCGCTTCATCGTGGCGTCGTCGCGGAAGAGCGAGTGGTTGCCGGAGTTGCCCTTCTCCTTGATGAAGCGGCCGTCGAAGACGAACGGCAGGAACGTGGAGCCGGAGGGGTAGTCGGGGCACCAGCCGGTGTAGACGAGGTCGGTGCGGTTCTTGGTGTCGCCGATCGTGTCGTAGAAGGCGGAGGGGTCGACGGTCTCGATGATGACCTTGATCCCGGCCCGGCCGAGGGACTGCTGGACGGCCTCGCCGACGGCCTTGTCGCCGTTGGAGACGGTGATGCGGGTGGTGAAGCCGTCCGCCCGGCCCGCCTCCTTGAGCAGCTCCTTCGCCTTGGGGACGTCGCCCGTGAGGGGGATCCCGAGGGTGTCGGGCTGCTTGCCGCCGAACAGGACGCCCGGCATGAGCGCGGTGGCCGGGTCGTTGAGGGCGGGGCCGCCGGAGGCGGTGAGGACGGCCTCGCGGTCCAGGGCGTACTGCACGGCCTGCCGGACCTTGACGTCGTCGAAGGGAGCACGCCCGGTGTGCATCTGCACCATCTCGGTACAGCTGGTCGACTCGGCGAGGAGACGGGCCCTGATGTCCGGCTTGGTGAGCACCTTGGGGGTGGACTCCGGGCGGAGCTTGTCCCATGGGACGGCGGAGGCGTCCGGGCCGGTGGCGGCGATGAGCCGGTCGTCGATCTGGTTGGCCTTGAGGCCCATGGTGACGACGATCCGGTCCGGGTACGCCTTGCGCACCTGGTCGGTCTTCGGGTCCCAGTGGGTGTTGCGGACGAGGACGAGCTGCTTGTCGCGGGCGTAGGAGTCGACCTTGTACGGGCCCGAGGAGAAGGGCCGGTTGTCGTACTGGGGCCCCCTGTCCTGGGACGGCGGCACGGGCGCGAAGGTGGGCAGTGTGGCCGCGAAGGGGAACTCGGCGAAGGGTGTGCGGAGTTCGAAGACGATCGTGCGGCTGTCGGGGGTCTTCACGGAGGCGAGGTGCCTGCCGCCGGCCGGGCCCTGGTAGCCCTCGGCGCCGGCGAGGTAGCGGGCCGCGTAGTCGGGGCCGCCGGGCAGGTCGGGGGAGAAGGACCGCTCCACGTTGTGCTTGATGTCCTGCGAGGTGATCGGCGTGCCGTCCTCGTACTTCAGTCCCGGCTTGAGCGTGAAGGTCCAGGTTCTGGCGCCGTTGGAGGAGACGCCGAGGTTCTCCGCGAGGTCGGGGACCAGGTCGCCGCCCTTGGTGCCGGGTTCCGCCTTGTAGGTGACGAGGGCGCGGTAGAGCAGGCGGGTGCCGAAGTCCATGTCGCCCATCACCCAGTTGCGGGCCGGGTCGAGATGGGTGAAGTCCTGGTTGGAGAGGACGGTGAGGGTGCCGCCCTTCTGCGGGGTGCCGCCGAGGACCGCTCCGGTGTGGGTGGTCGCGGGGTTCCGGCCGGTCCGGTCGCCCCCGGAGGTGCCTCCGCCGGAGCAGCCGGTGGCGGCGAGAGTCAGGGTCGTCACCAGGGCCGTGGCCAGGGTGCGCGTGCGCATGTTCATGACGGGTCACTCCGGGGGAGCAGTCGGACAGCCTGAGCGGCTGGAATGTGACCGGTAACATAGTAATGTGAAATTGTACTGACAAGGTGTCGGGGAGGCCGTTACTCATCCGTGTCCGGAAGGGGGTCAGGGAGCGGGGGTGTGGGGGAGAGGGTTTGGCGGCTGTCGCGGTAGAGGTCTTGGCAGCCACTGTGCAATGTGAAATATTACTGCCGTGCTCACGAGACAAACCTCGGACGTCATCGTCATCGGCGCCGGCGTGGTCGGCGCGGCCTGCGCCCACTACGCGGCCCTCGCCGGCCTCTCCGTCACCGTCGTCGACCGAGGTTACGTCGCCGGCGGCACGACCGGAGCGGGCGAGGGCAACCTCCTGGTCTCCGACAAGGAACCCGGCCCCGAACTCGAACTCGCCCTCCTCTCCACCGCGCTGTGGACCGAACTCGCCGACAGGCTCCCACCCGCCGTCGAGTACGAGGCCAAGGGCGGCCTGGTCGTCGCCTCCGGCGAGACGGGACTGCGCGCCCTGCGGGAGTTCGCGGCCCGCCAGGAGAAAGCGGGTGTCGTCGCACACGAGGTGCCCGGTGAGCGGCTCCACGACCTGGAGCCCCACCTCGCACCGGGCCTCGCCGGAGGCGTCCACTATCCCCAGGACGCCCAGGTGATGCCCGCCCACGCCGCCGCGCAGCTCCTGCGAGCCGCCGGCGACCGGGTCCGCCTCGCGCTGGGCGAGGAGGTCACCGGCCTCCTCACCGGCGCGGGCGGAGCGGTCCGCGGAGTGCGGACCGCCACCCGTGAACTCCACGCCCCGTACGTCGTCAACGCCGCGGGTACCTGGGGCGGCACCCTCGCCGACCTCGCCGGCGCCCACCTGCCCGTCCTGCCCCGCCGAGGCTTCGTCCTCGTCACCGAACCCCTGCCGCGCGTCGTCCGCCACAAGGTGTACGCCGCCGACTACGTGGCCGACGTCGCCAGCGGCTCCGCCGCGCTCCAGACCTCGGCCGTCGTCGAGGGCACCCCCGCAGGACCCGTCCTCATCGGCGCCAGCCGCGAGCGCGTCGGCTTCGACCGCACCCTCTCCACGGAGGTCCTGCGCCGACTCGCCGCCGGGGCCACCGGGCTGTTCCCCGTCCTCGGCACCGTACGCGCGATCCGCACCTACCTCGGCTTCCGCCCCTACCTGCCCGACCATCTGCCCGCCATCGGGCCCGACCCGCGCGTCCCCGGCCTTCTGCACGCCTGCGGCCACGAGGGCGCGGGAATCGGCCTGGCGCCGGTGACGGGACAGATCGTCGCCGCCTGCATGAGCGGCGCCGAACCTCCCCTCGATCTGCACCCGTTCCGCCCCGAGCGCTTCGACACCGCCGCACCCTGAGGCGCTCACCCGCCGTCACGAGAGGAGGGCCCGTGGCCCGCACCCCCATCGACCTCGCCGGGGCACAACCCGATCCGCCGTTCGAGATCACCTTCGACGGCCGCCCCGTCCCCGCCCTGCCGGGCCAGACCCTCGCCGCCGCCCTGTGGGGCGCGGGCATCCTGGCCTGGCGCACCACGCGGGACGGAGGCCGCCCGCGCGGCGCGTTCTGCGGCATCGGCCAGTGCTACGACTGCCTCGCCACCGTCAACGGCGAACCCAACCGCCGCGCCTGCCTCGTCCAGGCCCGCCCCGGCGACGCCATCACCACGCAGGAAGGGCACGGCCATGACCGCCTCGGCGTCTGAACCCGACGACACGGCCCACACGGGCCGGACGTCGGGCGCGGCGTACGACCTGGTCGTCGTCGGCGCGGGCTCCGCAGGGCTCGCAGGGGCCGTCGCCGCCGCCGAACTCGGTCTCTCCGTCGCACTGTTGGACTCCTCGACCCAGCCCGGCGGACAGTTCTACCGGCACCCGGCACCCGCTTTGGGGGCGCAACGGCCCGAGGCCCTCCACCACGACTGGTCCGCCTTCGCCGACCTGCGCCGGCGCCTGGACGCGAGCGGTGTCGACCACCTGACCGGACACCACGTGTGGTCCGTCGTCAAGGAGACCGACGGCACGTGGACGACGCATGCCCTCACCGGCGCGGACGCAAGCGCGGACGCGCCCGTCCGGATCCTGGGCCGTGCCCTGCTCCTCGCCACCGGCGCCTACGAGCGCCAACTGCCCTTCCCCGGCTGGACCCTGCCCGGAGTCGTCGGCGCCGGGGGAGCACAGGCCATGCTCAAGTCCGGGCTCGTACTGCCCGGCCGGAGCGTCGTCGTGGCCGGCAGCGGCCCGCTGCTCCTCGCCGTCGCCTCGTCCCTGGCCGCGGCCGGTGCGAGGGTGCCGGCGGTGGTCGAAGCGGCGGGGTACCTGCGGTACGGGCGCACTCCCCGGGCGCTCGTCACCAACCCGCGCAAGGCGGTCGAAGCCCTCGTCCACACGGCCGCGCTGGTCCGTCACCGGGTGCCCGTGCGGCTCCGCAGCGCGGTGACCGAGGTGCACGGTACCGACCGGGTCGAGGCCGTCACGGTGAGCCGTCTCGACCGCACATGGCGGCCCGTACGGGGGACGGGCCGCCGGATCGCCTGCGACGCCCTCGCCGTCGGGCACGGCCTCGTGCCCCAGATCGAACTGGCCGTGGCGGTCGGCTGCGCCACCCGGGCGCTGCCCGACGGCACCCTGGGCCTGGCCCTGGACGACCTCCAGGAGAGCTCGGTGCCCGGTCTGTGGGCCGCGGGCGAGACCGGAGGCATCGGCGGTGCACAACTCGCCAGGATTGAGGGCGAGTTGGCAGGCAGGGCGATCGCCGCACGTCTCCTCGGCCACCCTGCCCGAGCCGGTGAGACCACCGGACTCCGGCGGCGCCGGGACCGCATGCGCGCCTTCGCCGACGTCATGTCCGCCGCGCACGCCCCCGGCCCCGGCTGGACCGCGTGGCTGACCGACGACACGGACGTGTGCCGCTGCGAGGAGGTGCCCGCGGGCAGGGTCCGCGAGGCGGTCGCCGAGTGCGGCGCCCGCGACGCCCGGACCGTCAAACTCCTCACCCGGGCCGGCATGGGGTGGTGTCAGGGCCGGATGTGCGGAACGGCCGTGGCCTGCCTCGCGGCCTCCGGAGCCGCCCCCGAACCGCCCGCCGAGCGGCGCCCGTTCGCCGTCCCCGTCCCGCTGGCCACGCTGGCCACGCTCGACGGGCCGCCGTCGGACCCGACTCCCGGGTCCGACGGCCCGACAGACCCAGACCCCTCCTGAGCCGTCGCATCCCTTGCACCGGCTACACCCGTCACACCTCACCGAAAGGTCGCCGAGATGAACACCACCGCCTGGACCACCGACCGCCCCTGGCGCGGCATCATGGTCGCCACCACCCTGCCGTTCAAGGACGACCTCTCCGTCGACTACGACGCCTACGCCGAGCACGTGGCCTGGCTGATCGCCAACGGCTGCGACGGCGTCGTCCCGAACGGCTCCCTCGGCGAGTACCAGACCCTCACCGCCGACGAGCGCGCCCGGGTCGTCCGTACCGCCGTCGAGGCCGCGGGCGACGGGGCCAGGGTCATGCCGGGCGTCGCCGCCTACGGCAGCGCCGAGTCCCGCCGCTGGGCCGAACAGGCCGCCGAGGCCGGCTGCGGGTCGGTCCTGCTGCTGCCGCCCAACGCGTACCGCGCCGACGAGCGCTCCGTCATCGCCCACTACGCGGACGTGGCCGGGGTCGGCATCCCGGTCGTCGCGTACAACAACCCGATCGACACCAAGGTCGACCTCGTCCCGAGCCTGCTGGCGAAGCTGCACGCCGACGGCAGCATCGTCGCCGTGAAGGAGTTCAGCGGAGACGTCCGCAGGGGATACGAGATCGCCGAACTCGCCCCGGAACTCGACCTGCTGATCGGCGCGGACGACGTCCTCCTGGAGCTGGCCCTGGCCGGTGCGGTCGGCTGGATCGCCGGCTACCCCAACACCCTGCCCGCGAGCTGCGTCGAGCTGTACCGGGCCGCTGTGGCGGGCGACCTGGCGACCGCCCGGCCGCTCTACTCCTCGCTGCACTCCCTGCTGCGCTGGGACTCCAAGGTCGAGTTCGTGCAGTGCATCAAGCTGTCCATGGACATCGCCGGCCGCCCCGGCGGCCCCACCCGCCCCCCGCGCCTCCCGCTCACCGGCGCCACCGAGACCGCCGTGCGTACCGCCACCGAGAAGGCCGTCGCCGACGGTCACCGCTGACCGGACCCGCTGACCGGACCCGCTGACCGGACCCGCTGACCGGATCCACCGACCGGACCCGCTGACCGGACCGCTGAAGGATCCCACCGACCGGACCGAAAGGAACTCCGCGTGCGTACGCGTCATGTCTTCCACGCAGTCGACTCCCACACCGAGGGAATGCCCACCCGGGTCATCACCGGAGGCGTCGGTGTGATCCCCGGGGCCACCATGGCCGAGCGCAGGCTCCACTTCATCGAGCACCTCGACCACCTCAGGACGCTCCTCATGCTCGAGCCGCGCGGGCACGCGGCCATGAGCGGCGCCATCCTCCAGCCGCCCACCCGCCCCGACGCCGACTACGGCGTCCTCTACATCGAGGTGTCGGGCCTCCTGCCGATGTGCGGCCACGGCACCATCGGCGTCGCCACCGTCCTCGTCGAGACCGGCATGGTGCCGGTCGTCGAACCGGTCACCACGGTCCGCCTGGACACCCCGGCGGGTCTCGTCTCCGTCGACGTCCACGTGCAGGACGGCGCGGCGAGATCCGCCACCTTCACCAACGTGCCCGCCTTCTGCGTGGGCCTGGACCGCGCGGTGGACGTCCCCGGATTCGGCAAGGTCACCTACGACCTCGCCTTCGGCGGCAACTTCTACGCCTTCGTGCCCCTCGACGACCTCGGGCTGCCCTTCGACCGCGACCGCAAGGACGACCTGCTCGCCGCCGGACTGGCGATCATGGAAGCGATCAACGCCTCCCCTGACCGCCCCGTACACCCCACCCGGCCCGAGATCGCCGGACTCAAGCACGTCTACCTCACGGCACCCGGCTCCGACGCCACGCACTCGCGCCACGCGATGGCCATCCACCCGGGCTGGTTCGACCGTTCCCCGTGCGGCACCGGCACCAGCGCGCGCATGGCCCAGCTCCACGCACGGGGCGAACTCCCGCTCGACCGCGACTTCGTCAACGAGTCCTTCATCGGCACCCGGTTCACCGGCCGGCTCACCGCCGGGACGGAGGTCGGCGGCCTGCCCGCCGTCGTCCCCACCGTCACCGGCCGCGCCTGGATCACCGGCACCGCCCAGTACTTCCTCGACCCGGACGACCCCTTCCCCGGAGGCTTCCTCCTGTGATCACCGACGTGACCACCCTCGTCTCGCACAACCCGGCCGACCCGGCCGACGTGCTCGTCAGCCTCCCGGCCCCCGGCGCCTTCGCGGCCGCCGACGCCGTCGAGCGCGCCCGCGCCGCCCAGCCCGGCTGGCTGCGCGCCGGAGCCGCCGCCCGCTCGGCCGCGCTCGGCTCCGTCGCCACGGCCCTGGAGGCCGCGTCCGACGAACTCGCCGCCCTCGCCGTACGCGAGGTCGGCAAGCCGCTCACCGAGGCCAATGCCGAGATCGCGCGCACCGTCGCGATCTGGCGCTACTACGCCCAGGCACCCTTCGAGCCCACCGGCTCCGTGCACGAGACCGCGACAGGCCCCGGACTGCTCCTCAACCGGCGCCGCCCCCACGGCGTGGCCGGCCTCGTCACGCCCTGGAACTTCCCCTTCGCCATCCCGAGCTGGAAGGCCGCCCCGGCCCTCGCGGTCGGCAACACGGTCGTCCTCAAACCGGCCCCCGAAGCCACCGCGTGCGCCCAGCGGCTCGCCGAGATCGTCCGACAGGCCCTGCCGGACCACGTGTTCACCGTCCTGCCGGGCGGCCCCACCGAGGGCAACGCACTCGTCTCCGCGGCCGACGTCGTCTCCTTCACCGGCTCCACCCCCGTGGGCCGGGCCGTCGTCCGCGCGGCGACGGCCCGGGGCATCCCCGTCCAGGCCGAGATGGGCGGCCTGAACGCCGCGATCGTCCTGCCCGACGCGGACATCGGGCAGGCGGCGGCCCACATCGCCGCCGCCGTCGCCGGGTTCGCGGGCCAGAAGTGCACCGCCACCAGCCGGATCATCGCGGTCGGCGACGCCCTGGCCCCCCTGCGCGAAGCCCTCGCCGAGGCCTTCCGGGCCGTCCGGGTCGGCGACCCCGCCGATCCCGGGACCGTGTGCGGACCGCTCGTCCACGAGAGCGCGCGCGAGCGGGTGATCGAGGCCTGGCAGGGGCTCCCCGTCCTCGCCGGCGCCACCGTACCGACGACACCCGGCTGGTACGCGGCCCCGACCCTGGTCGAGAAGGTCCCGCCAGGGCACCGACTGCTCAACGAGGAGGTCTTCGGACCCGTCGCCGCGCTGCTCCCCGCCGACGACCTCGCCCACGCGGTACGGATCACCAACGCCGTGCCGTACGGCCTCGTCACCTCGGTCCACACGGCCGACCTCGACGCGGCCCTGTACGGTCTCGACCTCGTCGACACCGGCATGATCCGGATCAACGCCCCGTCCACCGGCGTCGACTTCCACCTGCCGTTCGGCGGGGCCAAGCAGTCCGGTCACGGCCCGCGCGAGCAGGGCAGGGCGGCCCTCGACTTCTACACGTCCTCCCGGACGTACACCCTGGCTCCCGCGGGCGCGGCGACGTGACATCGTACGGTGGTGACGCAGAACGAACCGAAGGGATCACCACCTCCATGGGGCACCTGACCCAGCGCGACCTGAACGCCTCCCGGGAGCGGCTGCGCGACCAGGTCGCCCATGCCCTGCGTGCCGCGCTGATCTCCGGCGAGCTGCGGCCGGGCGTGGTGTACTCGGCCCCCACCCTGGCCGAGGACTTCGGGATCTCCGCCACCCCCGTGCGCGAGGCGATGCTCGACCTGGCCCGTGAGGGACTGGTCGAGCCCGTCCGCAACAAGGGGTTCCGGGTCACCGAGGTCGACGAACGCGACCTCGACCAGTACACCGAGATCCGCGCGCTCATCGAGATCCCGACGGTCGGCCGCGTCACCCGGTCCGCCACGCGCGAGGAGCTGGAGGCGCTGCGGCCGGTGGCCGTGGAGATCGTGCGCGCCGCACGGGAGCACGACCTCATCGGCTACCTGGAGGCCGACCGGCTCTTCCACCTCACGCTGCTCGGCCTCGCGGGCAACGAGCGCCTCGTCGAGACCGTCGGCGATCTGCGCAAGCGGTCGCGCCTGTACGGGCTCACCGCCCTCGACGAGAGCGGCGACCTCGTTCCGTCGGCCGAGGAGCACCTGGAACTCCTCGACCTGATGCTGGCAGGGGACGCCGAGGGCGCGGAGGCGTGCATGACCCGGCACCTGGGCCACGTCCGTTCCCTCTGGGCCAAGCGCGAGGGACCGGCCGAAGGCGCGTGAAGGTTCTGAGCCGTCCGAATGCGACGAAGGGCGCCGCGGAGTCGCCGGCCTTCGTCGGTGTCGGGGACCTTGACCCACTCGGGGTCCATGGCGGCGAGCCTGGCGAGGAACTCGTCTGGAGCGTGGTCACGCAGATGCGCGACGTGTACGCGGTATAGCAGTGTGGTCTCGGCCGTTGAGGGCCCGTCCGGTCGAGCGACCGGACGGGCCCTCGTCGCCGCCAACGGCAAGTGGCTGCGACCGCACACGTGCACCGCGGACCATCGACCTTCGCGCAGGTGATCGAGAACCATGTGACACATGCTGTTACCGCCGGGTACCGTGATCATCACGTGAAACGGCGGCCATGACCTGGCCGTCTTCGCACACGTTCACGGCGGCCGGGGGTACCAGCGCCGCTACGGGGGATACACGATGCCGCGGGCCGGTACACCGGACCGCGCCGAACGGGCTTCGCCAGCCGCACCTGCGTGCTGCCGGTCGGACCCGCGCGTCACCTCGCAGCGAGCGTCCCCGTCTGCCTTCGCTTGCTACGAGGGAAGACAGCACTTTGCACACAACACCAGGCCGTAGCCTCCGCAGATCGCGCAGACCCGCCTTCCTGAGATCCGCCTTCCTCACCCCCGCGGTGTCGGCCGCGGTCGCCGTTGCCGTGATCGCCGTCGGCGGCCCGCAGTCCCCGCCGGTCCCCCTCGACCGTACGGAACTCGCGAGCAACTCGTACAACTGGTTCACGGACACCGACGCCGAGCGGCTGCGGCAGGACCAGTGCCTGATGGCCGAAGTGCTGCGCCTGGGCGGGCCGGGCATGGCGGCGACCGCGCAGGACGGGCTGAACCAGACCGCGGACAAGCTGCGCCTGCTGGCCGACCGGCAGCACTGGCAGGACACCCCGCTGTCCCAGGCGTACGCCGCGGACCGAGCCGCCGCCGACAAGGAACTGGCGGACATCAACACCCGCCGGGAGACCTGGGTGAAGCCCCTCGCGGGGCTGACCACCCCGGCCGGCATCAACGACTGGACGTTCCACAAGCCGCCCGGCATCAGCGAGGGCGTGGACTTCCACACGCAGACCGGCCTGACCCCGTGGATCTCGGACCGGTACTGGAAGAACGAGAGCGACTTCTACGCGGACTCCACCCCGAAGGCCGATGAGACGACCCGTCAGGCCGTCCTCGCCCTGGGCACCCCGCTCTACGGCAAGGACCCCCTGCCGTCGAGCCCCGACTGGAACCGGGAGATCGCCGAGCGGGACGGGTTCTCGTGGCTGAAGGGGACCGTCTCGGCGGCCATGGGCGCGGACGACTCCCGGCTGTTCCTCGGCTCCGGCGGCTTCGCCCGCAGCGCGCCCGCGCCGGGCACGGCGGAGTACCGGATCGCGGTCGAGGACATGAAGACCCGGTACTCGAGCTGTGCCTGGCGTGACGCCGTCGACCCGAACGAGGTCCTGGGCGGTGTCTCCGCGACGGCCACCGTCGAGTGGCAGCGGGAGATCACCTCCCAGGCGGTGCAGCGCAACCAGGTCGTGAACGCCGGCAAGGACGCCACCAAGGCGCTCGCCGCGGGCGCCGAGGCGCTGGGCCAGATGCTGGGCCACTCCTGGGTCGCCGACCACGTCGTCCGCTGGCAGGACCACTGGTCCGCGGGCGGGATCGGCTGGATCGGTGATGCGGGCTCCAACATCGAACTCACCGGAGCCAGGGGCAAGTGCCTCGACTCCCAGGGCGGTGCGCGGGCCGGCAACAACCCGGTCCAGGTGAACCTCTGCAACCGCACCGCGTCGCAGAGTTGGCAGATGCAGGGCGACGACCACGGTCTGCACCTGCGCAACGCGGACTCGTTCAAGTGCCTGGAGGTGTCCACCACCAGCGGCGACTTCGGCACCGAGATCAAGGCAGCCGCCTGCAACAGCGGGCCGGCCCAGACCTGGGCCTACTCCCCTCGCGCCACCACCGCGCTGAAGCACGTCGCCTCGGGCCAGTGCCTGCACATCCCGACGCTCGTCCCCGGAATGGGAGCGGTGCTGCGCAGGTGCGACGGCACCACGCGGCAGCAGGTGGACATCAAGCCCTCCGGTCACACCGGTGAGGTCCAGCCCGCGGCGCACTTCGACCAGGCCGCGAAGGGCCTCGCGGACGCCCAGGCCGGTGCGAAGCAGCAGCTCGCCGTCCTGAAGGCGCAGGCCGCGGCGGCGAAGACGGCTGCCGCCGCCTCCGACGCGGCCGTGCAGGCCGCGTACAGCATCGCCGACGGCATCGGCGCGCCGCGGGGCCGCGGCATGCTGGTGGGTCTTCAGAAGGCGCAGGTCACCAAGGGTGCGGTCGCCGCGCTGGACGCGATGGTGAAGGCCGGCGAGACCGCCGAGGCCGCCACCCGGGCGGCCGGGGGCGACAGCGAGACGATCGCGGCGCGGGCGCTCGCCCAGGCCGCGCAGTCGAAGGCGGAGTTCCGCAAGGAGGCCGCCCGGACCGCCGAGCTCCAGGCGAAGGCCGCGGCCGATTCGGCCAGGCTGCACCGCGACAACGCCAAAACGGAAGCGGACACCGCGAAGGCGAAGCTCGGTGAGGCACTGAAGGCGGAGGCGGACGCGGAGGCGGCCGCCGCCGGCGCCCGTGCCAAGCGGCTCGCGGCCGAGGCCGAGGAAGCCAAGGCGAAGGCGGAGAAGGAGACCGCGGCGGTCAAGCAGACCGAGGCCGCCCAGCACAGGAAGAACGCGGAAGCTGAGGCGACCAAGGCCGGGAACGCCAGGACCAGGGCCGAAGCCGCCGAGGCGACCGCGGTCGAGCACCGCAACGGTGCCGTCAGGGCCCGCGACACCGCCAAGGCCAAGCGTGATGACGCCTGGGACGCGGAGCAGAAGGCCGACGCCGCGCGCGCGAAGGCGGACGCCAAGGCCGCCTACGCCGCCTCCCTCGACGCTGCACCCGAGGCCACGGCGGCCCGCGCGGCAGCCGACGAGGCGGACAAGTACGCCACTGAAGCAGAGGCGGCGGCCGGCAGGGCGCGCGGCGAGGCCGACGCGGCGACGAAGGCCGCCTCAGAGGCCGACGCGGCCGCGACCCGCGCTGAGGCGGCGGCCAAGCGCTCGCGCGCCGACGCCGACGCCGCGCAGGCCGAGAAGCTGAAGGCGGACGCCGCCGTGCGCACCGCGACGAGCGCGGCCGCCGATGCGATCGCGGCTTCCGCACGCGCCGCGTTCGACGCGCGGGCGGCCGTCGCGGCGGCCGACGAGGCCGACAGTCAGGCCAAGGCCGCCAAGACCCTGGCGGACCAGGCGAGCGCGGAGGCCGGCAAGGCCCGGGCCGCCGCAGCGAACGCAGCGGGCTACGCCCACGTGACCGCCCAGGCCGCGGTGGACGCGGGGAAGTCGGCCGCGCAGGTCGCCAAGCCCGCGAACGACGCGGTCCAGCTCGGCTCGCCCTACGTCACCACCGACTCGGCCGCCGGACTGGTCGTGCTGACCGGGCAGGCGTCCAAGAGCATCGCCGAACAGCAGAAAGCCATCGCCGACGCGCATGCCAAGAACGCGCTGGAGGAGGCCGCCTCGGCCAAGGCCATCGCCGACCAGGCCCAGGGCGATGCGAAGGCCGCATACGAACACGCGGCGAACGCCGCGAAGTACGCCTCGGAAGCCCGTGGCTACGCCAAGGAGGCCCTCGACTACTCGGCCGACGCCGCGAAGTCGGCCTCCCTGGCCTCCGCTTCGCTGGCCCGCAGCACCGAATTCGCGCGCCAGGCCGCGGCGGACGCCGTGGCCGCGGACCAGGCGGCCGACCGCTCCGAGGGCTACGCCAAGTCGGCCCGCGACTCCGCCGACCAGGCCGCGCTCGACGCCGACGCGGCACGCGCAGCGGCGTCACGTGCCGAACAGGAGGCACGTGACGCCCGGGCCGCCGCCGACCGCGCCGCCGTCGCCGCGACCGAGGCCGAACAGGCCGCGAAGGACGCCGACCGGTACGCCAAGGAGGCCCAGGAAGCGGCCGACAGGGCCGAGAAGGCCGCCCAGGCGAAGACGATCGACACCGGAACCGTCCCCGACGGCATCGGCGGCTCCATCGGCCGCATGTTCTACCTGGTTAACCGCACCGAGCAGATCGGCGAGCCGCAGACCCTGAAGAAGACGGCCGGTTGCGAAGGCTGGATCGACGCCCTCTTCTACAAGGGCGACTGCACGATGACCATCAGGATCCGGTACCTGGCCTACCTCGACCTGTACCTGTGCTCGGCCGACGCACCGGACCCGTCGACCGGCAGGTGCCCCGCCAACCAGACCAAGTACTTGGGCGAGTACCCGACGGACGAGCTGACCCAGGACATCACGCACACCATCTCGATCGGCGAGTACCAGTCGGGCGTCGACCCGGTCGACATCCTCTTCGGGCACTGGATCAAGTGCGCGAAGCTGTGGCCCGGTGGCGAGGGCGGCAGCTGGGGCGGATGCGCCTGGGCGGCCCTGGACGTCGCCCTGCTGTTCTCGGGGAAGATCCTCAGGCCTATCGCCGAGGGCATCATGGCCGTCGACGCCGCCATGCGAACCGGCATCGGCATCGCGGACGCCCTGCGGGCCCTGCGTAACCTCCGGCTCAACCCGGAGGCCCTGGCAGCCATCGAGTACGAGGCCGGCCTCGCCGAATCGATCTTCATCAAGTGTGAGAAGAACAGCTTCCCGGCCACCACACCCGTACTGATGGCGGACGGATCACGCCGCCCGATCAGCACGCTCCAGGTGGGCGACGCGGTCCTGGCCGGCGACCCGGCCACCGGAGTCGTCCGCCCCGAACCGGTCACCGACACCTTCCGGCACGCCTCCGACGACCTGGTCACCATCGGCCTCGCCGACGGCACCACCCTGGACACCACCCCCGGCCACAAGATCTACGCCGAGGAGCGTGGCTGGATCCTGGCCTCGGACCTGCGCCCCGGAGACCTGCTGCTCCGCCCGGACGGGCAGCCGCTCGCGGTGACGGGTGTACGCGGCGCCGCCGACACGGCGTCCCGTCAGGTATACGACCTCACGGTCGGCGGCACGCACACCTTCTACGTCGGCACCGAAGGAGCACGCGCGTCGGACGTGCTCGTGCACAACTGCCTCGACCTCGACGACGAACTCCTGCCGGCGCTCAAGCAGTACGCCGATTCGGGTGAGATGCACGCACTCAAGGAGCACGTGCTCCTGACTCCGACCCAGGCGTTCGCGCTGGCGCAGGAGAAGAACATTCCGAAGACGGTGTGGACCAGCCAGGAGGTTGCCCAGAAGGCCATCGAGCATGTCTTCGAGGACTATTTCTCCGTCATGAAGGACGGCAAAAGAGTCCTGGACGAAGCGAAGTTCGCCGGTTTCACGCGGAGGGTCGCCAAAGCGAAAAGCGGAGAGGTCGTCCTGGACATCTCGCGGCCCTACCCCGCCCTCCAGTCCCTGGGCAAGACGTACTACCCGGACGGTGTGACGGTGAAGAACGCAGGCAACCAGGTCACGCTCAAGCTGCTGAAGGTCGACAACCACGCCAAGGGACGCGGCGGATACGCCATCATGACCGCCTTCCCCACAGGAGTGGCGCCATGACCGATCAACGTCCCGCGTACTACGAACTCGGCTACGGCGAGGACTTCGGCCTGACCGGCCTGACCGAACGCCTCAGCCGTCCCGGCACGGCCGTCGACCCGGCCGCCGCGCTCGCCCTCGCGCAGGAGGCGGCCGACCGGTATGAGGGCGACGAGGCGGTCGAGCTGGGGGAGGACGCCCGCCGCCTGCTGTCGTCCGAGCTCCCGGAGCGGGTCCTGTACACGGTGTGGCTGGCCGCCACCGCCAACGCCTTCGACCCGGCCAGCCACGGCATGACCTGCCGTGGCTGGCTGGAGCAGGTCTCGGAGGTGGCCGCGGCCCGGCTCCGGCAGGCCGAGGCGTCCTTCACCCCGCCGCCGGTGCGCCCGGTACGGGACCCCCGGCTGTGCCGGGCGGTGGTGGCGGAACTCCGCGTCGCGGCCCCGGCCCTCGCGGACGCCTCCGCGCTGCCGGAGCTCGTCGCCTGCCTGGAGCACGTGGTCACCGGCGCCGACGCCGACCTCGGCATGCGCCTGCTGCTCCGCGCGCTCAAGGCACACGCCGTGCCCGTACCGTACGGGCAGTACCGCCGCCTGGTGGCCCTCGGCTGGGAGTTCGGCCTCCCCCCGGGTGCCGTCCACGACGGCCTCGTGATCACGTGGCCGCCGGTCGGCGACGCCTCCCGGCGGGGTATCGACGGGGACTTCGGGCTCTCGCTGCTCGCCCGGCAGTTCACGGCGGGCTGGCATCACCGCACACCCCGCCAGGCGGTCGAGTTCGCTGTGCAGGCCGACGGCTACGAGCGCCCTCCGGGCTCCGAGGCGGCGGCACTCCTGGAGGACGTCCGCGGGGTGCTCGGCCGCGGCTTGTCCGAAGAAGCGATCACCGTGCTGTGGCTGGCGGCAACGGAGGGCGGCTACCGCATCGACCGGTTCGGCGTCGGCGGCCGGGAGTGGCTGGAGCAGGTCGCCGAAGTGTGCGAGGAGCGACTGGCCGAGGTCGCACCTGGCTACTTTCCGGCGGCCCGGACGCCGGACACCGGCGCCACCGACGAGGTTTTGCGCGAGATCCGGGACGTGTCCCCCCTCGCCGCGGCCACGGCGGTTAGCCCCGGGTTCCACCCCGTGGCGGGCGCCGCGGTGATGGAAGCCCTGGAACAGGTCGTCACCCGGGTCGACCCCGACCTCGGGTTCCGCCTGCTCCTGCGCGCGGTGGAGGTCCTCCAACTTCCGATCACCGAGGCGCAGTACACCCGCTACAAGGCCCTCGCCGGACGTTTCCACTACGGCGAGGACCACCTCCTGTTCTCGGTCGACCACCTGGTACGGCGCGCCTGACCCACCGGCCGAACCGGCACCCACCACCAGAGCGCCCCTCCCCCGCCGGAGGGGCGCTCTGCGTCATCCGAGCCCCGGCGGACGGCCTCGACAGCTGCTGCGCCCGCTCCTCCAGATCCTGGGGGGGCTGCGGCTCGTCATGGCCCTCGCCCTCCTGGTCTTCTTCCGCTCCCCGTCCCGGCATCGAGGGGCCGCCAGCGGACGCGGATTCGTTTCCCGGCTCCTGCAGATTCGCCGCGCTGCTGCTGGAGGGTGGTGTAGCCGGCGACGGAGACGGTGATCGCGAAGAAGCCCAGGAGGATGGCGAGGCAGCTGAACAGGGCCCTGTGCCACAGCAGCAGCGCGAGGACCGCGTGCACGACGAGCAGCACGACGGCGAACGCCAAGAAGTGGATGCGATTCGGTGGGTGGCCTGGTCGGCGGGCTGCGGGATCACCGCCCGGATGCCGCGTCGGCGGAGATGACTGCGGAACGCGCGGGACGAATACGCCTTGTCCGCCGGCACCACCTCCGGAGTGGTTCTGGGCCGGCCGATGGGCCGGGGCACTCGTAAGCGGGCCATGACCTGGGCGAACGCGGGTGCGTCACCTGCCTGGCCGGGCGTGAGGACGAACGCGAGCGGGCGGCAGCGGCTGTCCGCGGCGAGGTGGATCTTCGTGGTCAGTCCGCCGCGGGACCGTCCGAGGGCATGATCGTGCGGCTCGCCGGCCGGGGCCCCTTGTGACGGGCACCGGCAGCGTGCTGATGAGCCCGGGCGACGGTGGAGTCGATCGCGACGATCCAGTCGAGGTCGCCTTCGGCATCGGCCTGGGCGAGCAAGGCGGTGAAGACCTTCTCCCAGGTGCCGTCGGCAGCCCACTTCCGCAAGCGGTTGTGGGCGCCCTTCCACGAGCCGAAGTGCTCGGGCAGGTCCATCCACGGCGTGCCGGTGCGGTACTTGAAGGCGATCGCATCGATCACCTGCCGGTGATCCCGCCACCGCCCGCCTCGCCTCGGAGCGCGGTCCGGTAGTAACGGCTCGATCCTCGCCCACTGGGCATCAGTCAACGACACACATCAACCAACGATCAGATGATCCGAAGGAAACGCCCTAGGTCGCGTCCGTCCGGACCACGGCCGGGCGGCGCTGTATCGCGTCCGTCCGGATCGTGTCCGGTCGGCACGGCTACCGCGCCGGAGTGCTGCCCCGTACGACCGGCTCCGCCGGGAGCAGCAGCCCGCTCGTGGGAGCGGCGCCGGGATCCTCGACGGCGGTGATCAGCCGCGTGACGAGGGCGTGGGCGATGGTCGACAACGGCAGACGCACGCTGGTGAGGGCCGGCTGGATCAGTGTGCAGTGCGGCATGTCGTTGAAGCCGGCGACGGCGACGTCGACCCCGACGGTGAGGCCGGCCGCCCGGACCGCGTGGTAGGCGGCGAGGGCGAGCCAGTCGTTCGCGCACACCAGGGCGGTCGGGCGGTCGGAGCCGACCAGCAGGCGCTGCAGGGCCCGGGAGAGCGCGGCCGGATCGTCGTCGGGTACGCCGACCTCGAAGGCGCCGTCGGGTGCCGCGGCCGCGGCCTGCTGGAGCCCGGCCCGCCGGTCGGCGAGCCAGGGCAGCGAGGCCGCGGAGTTCACGTAACAGATCCTGCGGTGGCCCTGCTCGATGAGGAGGTCCACCAGGGCGGCCGTGGCGGCCGCGGAGTCGATGTCCACCCAGTTCTGCGGGCGGCCGGGAGCCGTGCGGCCGAAGGCGGCGAACGGGAAGCCGGCCTCGGCGAGCACGTCGACGCGGGGGTCGTCGTGCACCACGTCCGAGAGGACGAACCCGTCGACCTGCCGGGCCGCGATCAGGCCGTTGAACGACTTGGCGACCGCCGTGACGCCCTGCTGGGGGTCGCAGCGGAACAGCAGGATGCGGTGGCCCACGGCGTCGGCGGCGCTCACCAGCGCCTGGAGGAAGCCGCCCATCAGGGGGTTGGGGTCGGCGGGGTTGTCGGCGGGGGCGGGATAGCCGATGACCTTGCGGGTGCCGGTGCGCAGACTGCGGGCGGACTGATCGGGCTGGTAGCCGAGTTCGTCGATGGCGGCGGTGACCCGGGCGAGGGTGGTGTCGCGCAGCCGGTGGGGGGCGTTGAGGGCGTTCGAGACGGTCTGGCGGGAGACTCCCGCCGCGCGTGCGACGTCCTCGATGGTCACCTGTCGAGCGGTCATCGTTCCTCTGGAGGCGGTGGTCGGAGGGGCGGGGACGGCGGACGGCCGTCACCCGCCCCCTCGTCGTTCAGTGCTCTCGGGTCAGGGTGAGCAGGCCGCCGGTCGGCACCGTCACCGGGTTCACCCCGGGGACGAGGTCGAGCACGGTCTCGGACAGGATCTCACCACGGCAGTCCTGTACGAGGGCGAGGGCCCGTTCCCGCCGGGTGGCCACGAGCAGCACCACGGGGTCGCGGTCCGCGTTGGCGACGAGCAGGGTCCGCGGGCCGTCCGTGCCGTCCCGGTCCGGGACGGGGACGGGCAGCGGCGCGTAGCGCGCGACCACCGTGGTGCGGTCGTCGTGGGCGCTGACCAGGGGGTAGCCGAGGTCCGGGCGGGAGGGCTCCAGGTCGCCCAGCTGGAGGACGTCGGCGTGCCGGCGGAAGACACCGAGCCAGAAGCGCAGGGCGGCGAGCCGGCCGGGGCTCTCCGCGGCGAGGTCGACGGAGATCTGCGGTACCGAGAACAGCGCGTTGATCAGGTGGACGGCCACGGACTCGGGCGTCTCGGCGGCGTTCCACATGATCATGTCGGCGTGGACGGCGAGCGGTCCCGCGGTGAGCCGGCAGTCGACGGTGCGCTGGCGGTTCTCGGCGGGGCTGAGCGGGCAGTCGGTGGCGCGGACCATGGTGGCGTACGGCCACAGGCTCGGGCTCACGTACGGCTGGCGGTGTTCGACGATCACGTCGGGACGGGTGCGGCGCAGGCGGGCGTCGAGTTCGGTGAGGAGCCGGAGCAGGCCTTCGTGGACGGTGGCGTGGTCGGCGCCGGCCGGTGCGGGCGGCGGGTCGGCGACGGCGAAACTGTCGATGAAGTCGAGCTTCACCCCGTCCATGCCCCACTCCTCGACGGCGCGGCAGACCTTGTCGATCAGATAGGCGCGGACCTCGGGGTGACGGGGGTCGAGGACGGCCGCCTCCAGACGGGGCTCCTCGCGCAGGACCTTGTCCCTGAAGCGGTCCCAGGCGTCGTTGTGCCGGCCGATGAACGGCAGCGCGTACCAGAGGAGGTAGGCGAGGCCGCGCCGGTGGACCTCGGCCACGTGGGTCTCGAGGTCGGGGAACGCCTTCGGGTTGGGCTCCCAGTCGCCGCAGTGGCCGTAGCCGCGGCTGCGGTCGGCGGTCTGCCAGCCGTCGTCGACGATGATGCTCTCGCAGCCGAGGCCGGCGGCGAGGGCCGCCTGCTGCTCGACGGCGGCGGTGTCGACGTTCTGGTGAAGGCTGTACCAGGTGGAGTAGGCGGGCATCCGGGCGGCGGGGGCCACGCCGGGGTGGTCCACGCCCTCGGCCCACCAGTCGGTGACGGACCGCAGGGTGTGGGCGAAATGCCGGCCGCTGAGGTCGATCCGCAGCCGCATCGGTGGCCCGTCCGGGGTGAGGTCCTGCTCGACGGTGAACGCGAACTCCCCGCTCTCCTCCACGACACCGGCGCCGACGCGTACGGGTGCGGCGGTCTCGCCGGCGGCGACCGTGCACAGGGCGCGGTCATGGGCGCCGACGAGACTGGCGACGGGCGCGCCGAAGGCGAGGGAGACCGTCCGCGGAGTGATCCATGACGGCGGCAGCCAGCGGGAGGCGTCGGTGTCCGGGGTCCAGTAGGCGGTGGCCCCGACGCAGGGGACGCGCCATTCGGCGCGGAGGGTGACGGCCTCCGTGGCCGAGACCTCGATCAGGACCACGCCGTCCTCGACCGGGGCGACGGTGGCATCCCACCGGTCGCCGCCGATCCCGGTGAGGTGGAGGACGAGCGCGTCTCCGGTGGAGTGGATCAGGCCCGTGGCGAGCCGGCGGTGGACGACGGTGCCGGGGTTCTCCGCGGCCGACGCGTCAGGTCGCCAGGCGGGGACGGGCTGTTGGGAGACGGGCTGCTGGGAGTCGGGCTGCTGGGGGTCGGGCTGCCGGGAGTCGGCGTCATGACGAGGGACGGCGTCACGGGAGGAAGTGCCCTGAGGAGAGGGGGACTTCGGATCGGTGGTCACGGTGGTCACTCCTTCGTGGCCCCGGCGAGCAGGCCGGAGATGAACTGGCGTTGCAGGACGAGGAAGAGGGCCATCACGGGGATGGCGGCGATGGCACCGGCGAGCAGCACCTGCGCGTAGTTCGTGGTCGACAGGCCCTGCAGGGTGGCGGTGGCGACGGGCAGCGTGTACATCTCGGGGCTGCGCAGCGCGATCAGCGGCCAGACGAACTGGTTCCAGCCGCCGAGGAAGACGAACAGCGCGAGCGCCGCGATGATCGGCCGGTTGACCGGGATGACGATCCGCCACAGCACGCGCAGTTCGCCCGCGCCGTCGACACGGGCCGCGTCCAGGAGCTCGTCGGGCATCGAGCGCAGCGCCTGCCGCATCAGGAAGATGCCGAACGGGGTCACCAGGCCAGGCAGGACGACGGACTCGTACGAGTCGATCAGCCCCAGGTCCATCATCATCTGGAAGATCGGGATCAGCATCACCGCGTCGGGGATGACCAGGGTGCTGAGCAGCAGGACGAAGAACAGGTTGCGCCCGCGGAAGTCGAACTTGGCGAAGGCGTAGCCGGCGAGGACCGAGACGACGACCGCGCCGACGGTCTGGAGGCCCGCCACCACGAGGGTGTTGACGAGGACGCGGGTGAGGCCGATGGACTCCTGGAGGCCCTGGAGGTTCTCCAGGAGGTGGCCGCCGGGCAGCAGCTTCGGCGGCCAGGAGAACACGTCCTTGTCGTCCTGGGTGGCGGCCATGGCGAGCCACCAGAACGGGCCGACGCAGAGCCCGAAGGCACCCGCGAGCAGCACGGTGAGCAGGGGGCCGCGGAGCTTCACCGGCGCTCTCCCATCAGGCGGACCTGCAGGACGCCGAGGACGGACACGATCAGCGCGAGCGCGTAGGCGAGCGCCGAGGCGTAGCCGAAGTCGAAGTACTTGAAGCCGTTGTTGTAGAGGTACATGGTGACCGTGAGGGTGGCGTTGTCGGGGCCGCCGCCGGTGAGGACGTACGGCTCGTCGAAGAGCTGCAGGGTGCCGATGGTGGAGAGCACCACCGTGAGCAGGAGGATCGGCCGCAGCTGGGGCAGGGTGATGGCGAGGAAGCGGCGGACCGGCCCCGCGCCGTCGACCATCGCGGCCTCGTACAGCTCCTTGGGGATGCCCTGGAGGCCGGCGAGGTACATCACGGCGTTGTAGCCGATGTAGTGCCAGGTGATGACGAGGACGACGCCGACGCGGGCCCAGAAGGGGCTGCCGAGCCAGTTCACCCGGTCGATGCCGAACAGGGAGAGAACCCAGTTCAGCAGCCCCGCGTCGTGGTTCAGGATCACGGAGAACATGACGCCGGCCGCGACCAGGCCGGTCAGCGAGGGCACGAAGACGCCGAGTCGCCACAGCGGTCGCAGCCAGACCCTGGTGGAGTTGAGCCCGAGGGCGACGAGCAGCGCGAGGCCGAGCATCAGCGGCACCTGGACGACCAGGATCAGCGCGGTGTTCTGCAACGCGGTCCAGAACAGCGGATCGTCCAAAAGGCGCCGGTAGTTGGCGAGCCCGGAGAACTGCCGGGCGTCGCCGTTGCCGGTCGTGAGGCTGATCCAGAACGAGGCCGCGATGGGGTACGCCTTGAAGACCGCGAAGCCCAGGACGGCGGGCATGATCAGCAGGTACGGGACGGAGGCGCGGGTCAGCAGCCGGCGCCGGCCGGCGCGGGCGCGGGCGGGGCGGCCGGGGCGGGCCGCCCTGCCCGGGCGGCGGTGGCCACGGCGACCGGCGGGCGGGCCGGCCGAGGCGGCGGGCGCCCCGGCGGGGGCGCTTTCGGAGGGGGCGAGGGACATGGTCAGGCCGCCTGCCGCCGACCGGTCTGCTGGGCGAGCTGCCTGGCCGCGGCCTTCAGCGCCTCTGCCGGGTCGGCGCCCTTGATCAGCACCTGGCTCTGGGCGTCGGCGGCGAGCTTGAGCGCTCGGCTGTAGTCACCGGTGAAGTTGGTGGCGTCCGCACCGGAGTCGAGCGAGGTGACGAAGGACCGCAGCACCTGCTGGCCTCCGTAGAAGGGGTGGGGCGCGCTGAACTTCGGGTCGGCGTAAGCCCCCTTGAGGGCGGGGAAGACGCCCCCGGACGCGAACATCCGGTTGATCTCGGCGGGCTTGGTCAGCGCGTACTCGATGAAGCGCCAGGCGGCTTTGCGGCGCTTGCCGGTGGCGGAGACGGCCAGATAGGTGGAGTTGACGATGGCGCTGCGCCCACCCCCGGGGACGGCGGCCGGCGGCTGCATGACGCGCCACCTGCCGCTCTGGGCGGGGAACTTGGTGGCCAGGTACTCGATGGCCCAGGCCGGGTACGGTGCGGTGGCGAGCTTCCCCTGGCCGACGAGGCGCTTCCAGGTGCCCTGGCCGGCGGTGTCGGCGAGCAGGCCGCCGTCGTTGAGCCGCTTGATGACGGTGAGGGCCTGCACCGCCTCCGGGGAGCCGAGCGTGACCCTGCCCTCGGCGTCGAAGTAGAAAGCGTCCTGGAGCTGCATCAGGTTCTGGAAGAAGTCCATGTCCTGGGTGGTGCCGGGCTTGTCGAGCCCGAGCAGCTGGGCGCCGGTAGCGGCCCGGATCTTCGGCCCGGCGGCTATCAGGTCGTCCCAGCTGGTGAGCGAGGCGGGGTCGACCCCGGCCTTCTCGAAGTAGTCGTGCCGGTAGAACAGGCCGAGCGGGTTGACCTCCCACGGGAGGGCGTGGGCGGCTCCGTCCTTGCCCGTGACGGTCGGCCACAGGCCCTCGACGAAGGCGTCCTTGTGCCGGTCGGCGCCGAGTCTCGACAGGTCGGCGAGGCCCTCGGGGAACTTCTCCAGGTAGCCGGGCAGATAGTCGACCCCGATGTGCAGGACGTCGGCGATCCCCCTGCCTCCCGAGGCGAGACCGACGGTGATCTTGTCCCAGATGGCGGGGTTGCCCACGTCCTGGACGTCGACCTCGATGCCGGGGTTGTCCCGTTCGAAGGAGGGGACGACGCCGCGCAGGGCCTCGGCCGCGGTGGTCCAGCTCCAGACGGTGACCTTCCCGGTGTCGCCGTCGGCACCGGCGGTGTCACCGCCCGAGCCGCCACCGCCGCAGGCGGCCAGGCCGAGCCCGGCGGCGGAGGCGGTGGCGAGGTGAAGGACCTGTCGGCGGGTCAGCTGGTGGGACATGTCGGCTCCTGGACGTCGGTACGGGCGCGGGTGCTGCTTTCGGTGGTGCTGGTGGTGCCGGTCGTGCCGTGGGTGAGGGCGCGCAGTGCCTCCGCGAACAGGTCCGCCACGGCGGGCGGGGTGGAGGCATGAGGAGAGAGCCGGATCCACTCGTCCCGGCGCGTGGCGATCAGCCCGGCCGCTTCGAGGGTGCGATGGACGGTGGAGGGGTCATGACCGGGGAGGCGGAAGGAGCCGATCCCGGCGCGCTCCCGGTGACCGAGCCCGTCCGACAGGACCTCGGCGCCCGCCCGACGCGCCCGGTCGAGCAGCTCCGCGAGGGTGGCCCGTATCCGGGCACCGACGACGGCCGGGCCGCCCTGGTCGAGCAGGTCGTCCACGGCCGCGCCGATGGCCGCGGCGGCCGGGAAGTCCGGATTGGTGGCCAGGTGGGCGGCGGCGCCGGGCAGGGAGGGCGCCGGATGCCGTGCGGCGAAGGGCTCCGTGACACCGGCCCAGCCACCGAGACCCGGAGCGAGACGCTCGCCGCAACGGTCGCGGATGAGGAGCAGTGCGGCCCCCCAGCCGGCCCGCAGCCACTTCTGGCCGCCGCTGACGAGGACGTCGGCGGCGTCGGCTTCGAGGGGGACGGCACCGAGCCCCTGGACGGCGTCGACGATCAGGAGCCGGTCGGGTCCGAGGACCTCCTTGAGAGCGGCGAGCGGGGCCACATGTCCGGTGAGCGAATCGACGGCGCTGACGGTGAGGGCGGTGACGTCGGGCGTGAGATGTCGGCGCAGGAGATCGGCGGTGATGTGCCTCTGCCCGTCCGGGTCGAGGAGGCGGACGTCGGGCCCGCCGCGGCCGGCGAAGCGGAGCCAGGGGTAGACGTTGGCGGGGAACTCGCCGCGGGGCACGAGCACGGTGCCGGGACCCCGGAGGGCGGCGGCCACGGTGAACAGGCCGTTGCTGGTGGACGGGGCGAGGGCGATCTCGTGGGGCCGGGCTTCGAGGAGCCGTGCGGCAGAGGTCCGGGCGGCGTCGCCGAGGGCGAACAGCCGGTCGAGGTCGGCGGGGTCCGCTCGGCCGGCCAGCGCGGTCGCGGCGGCGGTCGCGGCGGCGGCCCCGCGGGAGAGCGGCCCGATCCTGGCGTGGTCGAGGTAGCCCGGCATCGGACCGCGATCGAGGGCGGCCCGGCCGGGAGCCGCACGGGTGGCGGCATCGGCTGGGCAGGAGATTTGAGCGTTCAAATTCAGTCCCTCAAAGTGACCACTACATGACGATCCCGGGATTTGAAGGTTCACATTAGAGAGGCGGAGTCGCCTCGGCAAGAGTTCTGTCGAGGTGAACTGCCGCAGCCGGGCCTACGGTTGGCCTGCCGCCTGCCGCCTGCCGCCTGCCGCCTGCCGCCTGCCGCCTGCCGCCTACCGGGGTCTGATGCTCGTCGCCGGTGCCGGTGCCGGTGCCGGCGAAGGCTCCGGTGAGGGCCGGGGCGGCGCGATCGTCGCGAGGAAGTCGTCGAGCATCGCGCTCTGCACCTCCTCCGGGAAGCGGGCGGGGTCGAACAGGGCCTGGACGACGAGACCGTGCGTGAAGGCGACGGCGGTGGCGGCGAGTTGCTCCAGATCGGTGTCTGCCGGGAGTTCGCCGAGGTCGCGTGCGGCCTCCAGGTGGGGGAGGAGGGACGAGCGCAGCCGCGTGTAGCGGTCGGCCTGCTCCGAGGCGAGGCCGTCGTCCGCGAGGGAGAGGTCCCAGGAGCTGACCCAGACGCGGTTGCGGGCGGTGTCGTCCGGAGTCAGCGGCAAGATGTCCAGCAGCAGCACGCGCACCGTGGCGAGGCCCGCGCCGGGACGGGCCCGGCGGGGACGCTCCGCCGTGCGCTTCTCCAGCAGGTCCAGGGCGTGGGTGATCAGCGCCCGCTTGGTCGGGAAGTAATGCATGAGCATCCCGGTCGAGACGCCCATCGCGGTGGCGACGGCGCGCAGGGTCAGCCCGCCGAACCCCTTGTCGGCGAGCACCTGCCACACCGTCTCGGATACGTCCTCACGGCGGGCGTCACGGTCTCCTGGTGCAGGCGGCATGCTGCTAGCTTACGTACCGAACGCTTGTTACGCACCGAGGGAGCGATGCTCACATGTTCACTATCCCCATCGGCGATCATGCCCGGCTCCGCCCCCTGGAGCCCTGGCGGGCGCCGGAGTTCCTCGCCCACATCGACCGTGCGCGGGACACCGTCGACCCGTGGATCCCGTGGGCGACGTTCAGCACCGACCTGCCCTCCGCCAGAGCGACCCTCCAGCGCTACGCCGACCGGCTGGCCACGGACGACGGCGGGATCTTCGGCATCTGGCTGGACGGCACGCTGGTCGGCGGTGTCATGTTCACCCGCTTCGACAGCACCTCCGGCGTGTGTGAGATCGGCTGCTGGCTCGAGAAGGCGGGGGAGGGGCGGGGCCTGGTGAACCGGGCCTGCCGGACCCTGATCGACTGGGCCTTCACCGTGCGGGGGATGAGCCGGGTCGAGTGGTGGGTCGCGGCGCACAACTCCCGCAGCATCGCGGCCGCCCGCAGGCTCGGCATGACGCGCGACGGTGTGCTGCGGCGGCATTCTCCGTACCGAGGTGTGCGGCACGACATGGAGGTCTGGTCGGTCCTCGCCGAGGAGTGGCCGTCTGCCGGGGCGGGTTCCGCTTCCGGCGTCCAGGCCGAACTCGACCGGTTGATGGGCGTGTTCATCGGTGCCTTCACCAACACCGGTGGGAGGCGTCCCGAACTCGATGTCCTCCGCGACGTGTTCATCCCGCAGGGAAGGATCATCGCCAACGTCGGGGGCGAGCCGGTGATCTACGACCTCGACGCCTTCATCGAAGCGCGTCAGCGGATGCTCACCGACGGGACCCTGACGGAGTTCTCCGAGGAGGAGGTCTCGGCGCGCACCGAGATCTTCGGATCGATCGCCCACCGGTTCAGTGAGTACCGCAAGTCCGGCTACCGCGACGGTGCGTGGTTCGAGGGTTCCGGCCACAAGACCACTCAGTACCTCCTGACCCCGGCGGGCTGGAGGATGTCCTCGCTGGCCTGGGACGACGTGCCCGCCGCCGTCACCGGATGACCGTGCGGACGCGGCCGGGAGCGAGGCGGGGGCCGAGTACGGCGTCGATGGGGCGGTCGAGTGCGGGGGCGAGGGCCGCGCCGGGCGCGTCCCTCGCTGTGACCTACGAGGGCCGGCCGCCGTACGGCACGGTGATCAGCTCCATGAGGTGACCCGCAGGGTCGACGAAGTACACGCCGTGTCCGCCGTCATGGCGGTTGATCGCACCGGGCCGCTTCCTGTGCGGGTCGGCGTAGTGCTCGACCCCGTGCTGCCTGATGCGTGCGTACGCCGCGTCGAACTCCCCCTCGGAGACCAGGAAGGCGTAGTGCTGGGGCGTGATCGTGTCCGCGGGGATCGTGGCGAAGTCCAGAGTGACGCGATTGCTCAGATCGACCGCGACGAACGGCCCCCACTCGCCGGTGATCTCGAGTCCCAGCAGGTCCGCGAAGAACTCCGCGGACTCCCAGTTGTCCCGGGCGTGGACGATCGTGTGGTTCAGCTCGACAGACAAGGAATGCCTCCGAGGGCATCTCCCGACACCTCCATGCCTCACCCGGTCGGTGACCGGCACGCGATGTCGCCATACATCCTACTGATAGCGCCCGG
Organism: Streptomyces sp. NPDC088707; assembly: GCF_044752725.1. Classification (NCBI taxonomy): domain Bacteria; kingdom Bacillati; phylum Actinomycetota; class Actinomycetes; order Kitasatosporales; family Streptomycetaceae; genus Streptomyces; species Streptomyces sp. NPDC088707. The sequence continues at coordinate 200,625 of NZ_JBIVLV010000004.1, forward strand.
ATGTCACCTGTTGTGACTGAAGCGTGCACGCCCCGCGGGTCCACCCCCTTGCTCGACCTATCGAGATTCGATAGCTTTCGGTCGTAAGTCGATGCAAGGAGGGGTCATGGGAAAGCTGGCAGTGGGTGCGTTGCGCGCCGTACTCGCAGTGGTGCTCGCCGGCACCGTGTCGGTGCAGGTGCTGATGGTGTGGATGCTGGTCAGTGGGAGTGATCCGGAGGACGGCTCGCTCCCCCTGACCCCGCTGCGCGTGATCGTGGTCCTGGGAATGCTGACGGCGCAGGTCGCCCTGGTCTGCGTGTGGCGGCTGGTGGCGATGGTGCGGCGGGGAACGGTGTTCTCCCTCGCCGCCTTCCGGTACGTGGACGGTGTGATCGGCGCGATCGTCGCGGCGGCTGTCCTGTGGTTCGCGGTCACGGCCATCAACGCGCCGGACCAGCGGGACGACCCCGGCGTCACCGTCATCATGGGCGGGATCGGCGTGGCCGTCCTGGGGGTCGCGCTCATCGTGCTCGTGCTGCGGATGCTGCTCGTCCAGGCCGTCGACCGCGATGTCGAAGCCGCGCGGATGCAGGCCGAGCTGGACGAGGTCATCTGATGCCGATCGTCGTCGACATCGATGTGATGCTGGCCAGGCGGAAGATGTCCGTGGGCGAGCTCGCCGGGCGGGTGGGGATCACGCCCGCCAACCTCGCCGTACTCAAGAACGGCAGGGCCAAGGCGGTGCGGTTCGCGACGCTCGCCGCGCTCTGCGAGGTGCTGGAATGCCAGCCGGGCGACCTGCTGCGCTGGCAGGCCGAGGACGCCGCTGAGGAGCCGGCGCCTTCGTAGGCCGCGGCCCTGTCCTGTGCCGACTCGTCCTGGCCCCCGGACGGGGCGCTCCCTGACCGGTTCGAGATGCCGGATCAGGGCCGTGTCGGCGGCTTCGGCCGACGGGCCGCCACGGCCAGGTCGGGGCCAAGGTCGAAGCCAGGCTCGGCAGCAGCAGGCGGCCCCGCGGTCCACAAGCGGGTCGCCGACGGTCGGCAGGCGCCGATCCGCGCGAGCAGGGCCACCGAGCAGACCCGCGGCCGTCCCCGTCGTCAGGTCGGCATGGAGCCGGGGCGCTGACGCGCAGCGGGCAAGGTGGTGCGGGCAGGCATTCTCGGCCGGCTCGTCCACCCCGCCTGGCCGGAGCGTGTGATCTGCGGTGATGCAGACCGTGACCGGTGCCTGACGCGCACCGGGCCCGTGCTGGAGCTCCGCCACCCCCTGTGACCGCCCCTGCTCTCTGGGGCGCTTTGTCTGTCTTATGTGGATATTCTGTCCGGTGTGATCGAGTCTGGACAGCTACGGCTACGGTTTCGCCGGCGCTATGGCCCAGGGATGTTCGTGCGGCTCTCGCCGGTCTTTCTGACCGTCGTGATCGCCGCACTGGCCTACAACACTCCGCCGGAGATGGCCTTCAGCCGACTCCTGCCGGCCGCACCGGCCCTGGCCGCCGCCATGTGGCCGGTGCTCCCCACTGTCCTGCTCGGCACGGTCTGCCTGGTGCTGATGATCGGCCTCAGCCTCGTCTTCCCCGACCTCGGAACGTGGTGGACGGCCGCGGGGATCATCGCCGTCACGGTCGCCGCGGCGTACGGAAGCCATGTGCGGCTCCAACGGGAACGAACCCTCCTGCAGGTACGGCTCGTCGCCGATGCGGCGCAGCAAGTGGTGCTCAGTCCGATGCCGCGCCGCTTCGGAAACGTCGAGATCGAGTCGCTGTACCTCGCGGCCGCCGCCGAGGCGCGTATCGGCGGGGACTTCTACGAGGCCGTCGACACCCCGTACGGCGTCAGGCTGCTCATCGGTGACGTACGGGGCAAGGGACTGCCGGCCGTGGGAGCGGCCGCAGCCATCGTCAACGCCTTCCGGGAGGCCGCCTACAGCGAGACGGACATGGTCGACATCGCCCGCAGGCTCGACGCCACCTGCACCCGGTACAACGGAGCCTTTCCGCCCGAAGGGACGATGGAGCGCTTCGCCACCGCGCTGCTCGTCCAGATCCCGGACGCGGGCGGGCGGATCGACGTCCTCAACTGCGGACACCCGCCCCCGCTGATCGTGAACCGCGCGACACTGCGCGTCGTCGAATCGCGCGCCCCGTCGCCCCTGCTCAGCCTCGCCGACCTGCTGGGCGACCACTACAGCGTCGACACCTGCCCCTTCGCCCCGGGTGACCTGCTGCTCCTCTACACCGACGGGATCGCCGAGGCCCGTGACCGGCGCGGCGAGTTCTTCCCCCTCGCGGCCTGGACGCGCCGGCAGTCCCTGACGCCGCCCCGCGAGCTCCTCAAAGCGCTTCACCGCGACCTCCTTCGCTACACCCAAGGGCGTCTCGACGACGACATCGCCGCCCTCGCCGTACGCCTGAGCGACGGCTGAGCGCCGCCCCGGCGAGCGACTCGCTGTCGTCCCGGTGCTCGCTGTCGCCCCGGGAGCCCCGGCACGAGAGCCGCGCCCGGGAACCGGGTCGCCGGGACCCGGGCGGCGCCTTCTGAAGGGTCGGGCGGCTCGGGTTCGCCGCCATCATTCAGACCTGCGTGCTCAACAGCGAGGCCACCTGCCTCGCGGCCGTCGACGCCGCCGTCGTGAAGATGAACAGCACCCTGCCCGGTGGCCTCTCCGCCCTCTACGGGGACATCCGCAGCCGCGCACCGCAGGCCCGCGTGGTGGTTCTCGGGTACCCCCGGTTCTACAAGCTGTCCGGGAGCTGCATCGCCGGACTCAGCGAGACCGAGCGAGCGGCCGTCAACCGGGGCTCCGACACCCTCAACGGCGTTCTGGCGAAGCAGGCGGCGAACGCGGGCTTCACCTTCTCCAGCGTCGTCGACGAGTTCACGGCCACGAGATCTGCTCCGCGGACTCCTGGCTGCACAGCCTGTCCGTTCCGGTGTACAACTCCTACCACCCGAAGGCCGCCGGGCAGTCGGGCGGCTACCTACCGCGCTTTCCGTTCGGCCGTCTGCCCCCGCCCGGCCTCGCACGAGGGGATCGGACCGGCCGGCCGGCGGCTCGGTCCGGTCCCGCCTCACCTCCGCCCAGCCTCTCGGCGACGCAGCTCCTCCGACTCCGGTTCCGGCGACACACGCGGAACGCGGCCCACCTCATCGGGCGGCGCGTCGAGGAGTTCCCGTACCAGTGCGCCGACCTGGTCCGTCTCCAGCAGGAACCCGTCGTGCCCGTAGGGGGACCGGATGACCCGGACCCCGTCCGCGGACGGAATCCCGTCCGCCAGCTCCTCCTGCTGGGAGAGGGGGTAGAGGCGGTCGGAGTCCACACCGGCCACCACCGTCCGGGCCTGTACCCGGCCGAGGGCCGCGCGCCGACCGCCGCGGCCCCGTCCGACGTCGTGGGTGTTCATGGCCTCGACCAGGGTGACGTAGCTGGCCGCGTCGAACCGCCGGAGGAGCTTGACGGCCTGGTGGTCGAGGTACGACTCGACGCGGTACCGGCCACCGTGCCAGGGCTGCTCCCCCTCCTGGGCCTCATGACCGAAGCGGCTCTGCAGTTCGGCGGCCGACCGGTAGGTGATGTGTGCGATACGGCGGGCGATGCCCAGCCCCGCGTGCGGTCCCTGCCCGGGGCCGGCGTCGTGATAGTCGCCGCCCTGCCAGTGGGGGTCGGCGCGGATGGCGTGCAGTTGCGCGACGGCCCAGGCGATCTGGTCCGCGCTCGCCGCCGGCGGGCATGCCAGCAGCAACAGCGAGGCCACACGGTGCGGTTCTCCGACCGCCCACTCCAACGCCCGCATTCCGCCCATGGAACCCCCGATCACCAGGGCCCAGCGCCCGATGCCGAGCGCGTCGGCGAGCCCGGTCTCGGCACGCACCTGGTCGCGTTGGGTCAGACGAGGAAAGGCGCCGCCCCAGGGGCGCCCCCCGGGCCCCGTGGAGGCGGGCCCGGTGCTTCCCTGGCAGCCGCCCAGTACGTTCGGCGCCACCACGAACCACCGGTCGGTGTCGAGTGCCCGGCCCGGGCCGACCAGCGCGTCCCACCAGCCGGAGGTCTGGTGCCCGGGGGCGGCGTCGCCCGCGACATGGCTGTCACCGGTCAGCGCGTGCAGCACGAGCACCGCGTTCGAACGGTCGGGCGCGAGGCGCCCCCAGGTCTCGTACGCCAGCCGTACCCGCGGAAGCTCGCCGCCGGCCTCCAACGCCAGTGGCTGCGCGCGCTGGTGCCACTGGCGTCGGCCGGGCGGATCCCCCTCCCGCCACGCCCCGGTGGCGGGCAGGGGGACCCCGGCGGCCGGTGTCGCGGGGGAGGCTGAGGCGGGGTTCAGGACGCTTCCTTCGCAGCGCGGAAGCCGGCCTCCAGGTCGGCCTTCAGGTCGGCCGGGTTCTCGATGCCCACCGAAAGCCGCACCAGCCCCGGCGTGGTGCCGGTCGCGGCGAGCTGTGTCGCGTCGAGCTGGCTGTGCGTGGTGGAGGCGGGGTGGATGACGAGGCTGCGTACGTCGCCGATGTTCGCGAGGTGGCTGAACAGTTCCAGTCCGTCCACGAACCGTCGGCCCGCCTCGATGCCGCCCCGCAACTCGAACGCGAGCACGGCACCGGCGCCGCGCGGCAGGTAGCGGCGCCCCGCCTCGTACCAGCGGTTGGACGGCAGACCGGGGTAGTGCACCGCCGAGACCTCGTCGCGCTGCTCGAGCCACTCGGCCAGAGCCTGGGCGTTCGCCGAGTGCCGCTCCAGGCGCAGGCTCAGCGTCTCCACGCCCTGCAGGAGCAGGAACGCCGAGTGCGGCGCGATGGCGGGGCCGAGGTCGCGCAGCAGCTGCACGCGCAGCTTGACCGCGTACGCCCCCGCTCCGAGGTCGGACCAGTAGCGCAGGCCGTGGTAACTGGGGTCGGGCTCGTTGAAGTCGGGGAAGCGCTCGGGGTGCGCGCCGAAGTCGAAGGTGCCCGCGTCGACGACCACACCGCCGAGCGTGGTGCCGTGCCCGCCGAGGAACTTGGTGGCCGAGTGCACGACGACGTCCGCCCCGTGCTCGATGGGACGCAGCAGGTACGGCGTGGGCACGGTGTTGTCGACGATGAGCGGAAGTCCCGCCGCGTGCGCGACGTCGGCCACGCCCCGGACGTCGAGGACGTTGCCGCGCGGGTTGCCGAGGGTCTCCGCGAACAGGGCCTTGGTGTGCGGCCGTACGGCGGCACGCCAGGCGTCGAGGTCGTCGGGGTCCTCGACGAACGACACCTCGATGCCGAACTTCGGCAGGGTGTGGTGGAACAGGTTGTACGTGCCGCCGTAGAGGGAGGCACTGGAGACGATGTGGTCGCCGGCCGAGGCCAGGTTCAGGATCGCGAGTGTCTCCGCGGCCTGCCCGGACGCGACGGCGACGGCGGCGACGCCGCCTTCGAGGGCGGCGATCCGCTGTTCGAAGGCGTCCTGGGTGGGGTTGTGGATGCGGGTGTAGATGTTCCCCGGTTCGGCGAGGGAGAAGAGGTCGGAAGCGTGCTGGGTGTCGCGGAAGACGAAGGAGGTCGTCTGGTAGATCGGGACCGCGCGGGCGCCTGTCGCCGGATCGGGGGCCGTACCGGCGTGGAGCTGCTTGGTCTCGAAGGACCATGCGGGCGTCTCGGCTCCGGCGGGCTCGCGCTCGGGGGTGTGACCTGCGGTGAGGGCGTCGACGGGCTGGCTCATGGGTCTCCTCTGAGGTGAGCTGCGCTGAGGTGAGGTGAGGGTGGGGCGGCGGGTGGCCACACGTACGTATCGGGAGGGGAGTCGTGGTGCCTCAAGGGCCCGGCGGGGATGGCGAGTCGGGGCATTCACCCTGGAGCCGAGATCCGGCAGGGGAGGGTTCTGCGCTTCGCCCGACGGCGACGGCGACCGGCGGCGACGGCGACCGGCGGCGACGGCGACAACGCTCCGCAGCGACCGGCAGGGACGACGGCGGCGACCGGCAGGGGCGCGAGCCGAGGCGGGTCGGGCGCGACGGGGTCGCGTACGACGGGTGCCCGGGAAGCGCGAAGGGGAGCGCGAAGGGAAGCGCGGGGCGATGCCGCGCGGCGTCGCGTCAGCCTGTGACGCGACACCCCGTGGTCGTGACACGCACGTAGTCGACGTGGCGACGGGTCACGAGTACGGTCATGGCCCCAGGTAACCACAGGCGGGTCGAGGCGCACCAGACCTTCCGGTCACAACCACCCTCCGCGAGAGCCCCGTTCAGCGCTTGGAGATGCGGACCACGCCGGTCTCGGTGCCCTGGTAGAGGGTGCCGTCGGGGGCGGCCGTCCCCCGCATCTGGAGCGGGTTGTAGACCAGCCCGATCCCCAGGTAGGAACTGGCGAGTCGGACACCGGTGGCCGGGTCGAGGACGGCGTGGTGGTACTGGGCGAAGGTGTTCAGGCCGGCACTGCCGGTAGGACCGGTCACGGAAACGGTGTAGATCTTCCCGTCGGCGAGGGAGAGCCGGGGCAGCGCGGCGGACTTCACCGGGCTGTTCCACACCACCTCGCAGCCCGTTCCCTGGGCGTTGACGTCGATCCGGCTCAGACCACCGTCGAAGTTCGCGGAGGACGGCTCGCTTGCGGGAGCGCCCTCGGGCAGGGCCGGGTAGGGATAGCCGTAGGTGTTGGTGACGAAGACGCTGCGGCCGGAGGCGATGACGGCGTCCTCGGTGCCGCTGCGGGCGTACCCGGTGAGCACGGGGACGCGGCAGATCGGCTCGGGTCCGCCGGCCGCCCGGTAGACGAGCAGGTTCCCGTGGGGGGCGGCGTTGTCGACGATGGTGACGTACTCGGTGCCGTTGCCCGGTCCGAAGAAGCTCGGGGTGGTCCCGGTGCCCCAGCTGAGCTGTCCGGGCTTGCGGGCCGGGCCGCGGTCGTAGGGAGCCCGCCAGTCCACCACGGGTGTGCCGTCGGGGGCGGACGACAGGAGGTAGAGGGCGTGGTCGGTGGCGACGGCGGTGCGGCCGGGAACCGTGGAGATGCTGTTCTGGACGCCTTCGCCGGTGCTGATGGTGCGTACGGCGCCGGTGCCGGTGTCGACGGTCCCGATCACACCGCCGCTGGTGGCGAACCAGACTCTGCCGTCCCAGGCGGGGGTGAGTCCGACGATGTTGTCCCCGGCGGGTACGGCATCGCCCAGGGGGGTCCTCTGGTCGATCCGGAGGGTCCATGCGGAGCCGGTGCGCTGGTGGCCGATGCGGACGAGATCGTTTTCGCCGTCGACGACGACCAGGCGGTCCGTGTTGTCGAGGTAGGCGTAGACGCCGCCGAACAGACTGCCCTTGGGCAGGGCGAGCGAGGCGAGGTCGGCTCCGGTCGCGGGGTCGAGCAGATGGACCGTCGGGGTCTGGCCGAAGATGGTGGTGCAGAGGGTGACCACGTAGCCGTCGCTTCCCACGAGCACCGTGGGGCAGGCGGAAGCGAGTGCCGTGCGGGAGTACGTGACGGCGGCCGTGCCGGGCCCCGGGTAGGGCGTGGTGCCGCTGGAGGCGCTGTCGCCGTGCATCGTCGCGGCGCCGTTGGCCGCCGTGACGGGGTTCTGCGGTGGCTGGGGACCGAACGGAGTCGCCGGGTCGGCGGCGGAGGCGGGGGCGCCGGTGAGACCGGCGGCGCTGAGGGCCACGGCGAGGGCGGAGGCAAGCACGGCGAGACGCCCGCCGGCAGGCAGGGAGAACGGCATCAGGAGTCCTCGGGACGGAGAGGGAGGAGGCAGCTGCGGAACGCTGCGGACCGAGCGGCGTGCTGTGCGGCACCGACGAGCGCCGCGGATGCGCCGGGCGCTGCGGGACGTTCCGGCGGGGTGGGATCGGCCGTCGGTGCGGAACGAGCCGGCGGGGGTGGGGTCGGCCGGCGAGGTGAACCAGCCGATGCGGTGCCGGCCGATGGTGCGGCCCGGCCCCTGGTTCCGTGGGCGGTGGCTCCTCGGAACGGCTCTGGCACGGACGCTAGCCGCTGCCCGGGCGATCCGGCTCTCTCCGTGGCCGCCGGTCACAGCTTGTTCATCCAGTTCATGCTCCCGCAGTCCCCGGGCAACACAAGGAGCTGCTGTGAGGCTCTGGTTCAGTGCGAACTGCCCCCTGCTTCCTGCCTCCTGTCGCCCGCAGCCGGCCGCCTGCCGCCGACGGCCGCCGCCCCGGGCCGGATGTGGCACGGGGCGGCGGCTGAATCGGTGAGCGGCTGCGTCGGCGAGCCGTCACGTGGTTCGGGGCTAGCTGAGCGTCTTCACCGCGGCCGCGTCGTACGGCTTGAGCTCGTCGGTCCGCCCCGCGAGGACCTTCGCCGCCCACTCCGGGTCCTGGAGCAGGGCGCGGCCGACGGCGACCATGTCGAACTCGTCCCGCTCCAGGCGGTCGAGAAGGTCGTCGATGCCCTGCACCGGGGCGCCTTCGCCCGCGAAGGCGTGGATGAAGTCGCCGTCGAGGCCGACCGAGCCGACGGTGATGGTGGGCCTGCCGGTGAGCTTCTTGGTCCAGCCCGCCAGGTTCAGGTCCGAGTCCTCGAACTCGGGAATCCAGTGGCGGCGGGTGGAGGCGTGGAAGGCGTCGACGCCGGCCGCGGCGAGCGGGGCCAGGATCGCCTCCAGCTCCTGCGGGGTCTCGGCGAGCCGCGCGTCGTAGGCGTCCTGCTTCCACTGCGAGAAGCGGAAGATCACCGGGAAGTCGGGCGAGACGCTCGCGCGGACCGCGGCCACGACCTCGGCCGCGAACTTCGTACGGGCCACGGGGTCGCCGCCGTAGGCGTCGGTACGGCGGTTCGTCCCCGCCCACAGGAACTGGTCCAGGAGGTAGCCGTGGGCGCCGTGGAGTTCGACGCCGTCGAAGCCGATGCGCTCGGCGGCCGCGGCGGCCTCGGCGAAGGCGCCGACGACATCGTCCAGGTCGCTCTGGGTCATCGCCTTCCCCGTGCCCTCGGTGCCGTCGGGGCGGATGCCGGAGGGGCCCATCGCGGGGGCGTCGGCGTAGGGGGCCTGGCCCTGCTTGCGCACCATGCCGATGTGCCACAGCTGCGGGACGATCGTGCCGCCCGCCGCGTGCACGGCCTCGGCGACCTTCGCCCACCCCGCCAGCTGCTCCTCGCCGTGGAAGCGCGGCACACGGTCGCTCTGCCCGGCCGACTCGTGGCCGACGTAGGTCCCCTCGGTGACGATCAGGCCCACGCCGGCGGCGGCGCGACGGGCGTAGTAGGAGAGCACGTCCTCACCGGGAACTCCGCCGGGGGAGAACATGCGCGTCATCGGCGCCATCGCGATGCGGTTCGGGACGGTCAGGCCGTTCAGCGAGACGGGCCGGGACAGGATCTCGGCGGCGCGGGAGGTGGGGGACGCGGTGACGGTCACAGGGACGCTCCTCGTGGCACTTACTTGACAACCTTGATGCTTGATAACTTCATGCAACGAGGCGACGGTAGAGGCCGATGCTTGAGACAGTCAAGTATCTGCGGTTAGAGTGAGCTCATGACAGAAGCTCTCCGCGCCGACACGGCCCAGCTCATGGAGCTGCTCTCCGTGTCGCTCGGCGTCTACTACGGCGATTTCACCGTCGCGGCGGCGAGCGAGAACCTCACGGCGAGCCAGGGCAAGGCTCTGACCGTGCTGCGCCGGGGACCCGCCGCGATGCGCTCCCTGGCCGAGACCATGACCTGCGACGCCTCCAACATGACCGGGATCATCGACCGGCTGGAGAAGCGAGGCCTGGTGCGCCGCGAGGCCGACGCCTCCGACCGGCGCGTCAAGAACGTCATCCTCACGGCCGAGGGCGAGCGCGTCACCGACGCGATCCGCGCGAAGATGCGCAGCACGCAGGAGGGCCTGGACAGGCTCAGCGACCAGGACCGGGACTCCCTGTACACCCTGCTCGAACGCGTCTTCGGCTCGAAGCCCGCCACGTGACGCCTGGCGCCTGGCGCCTGATGTCTGGCCTTTTGACGCCTGACGCCTGACGCCTGACGCCTGACGCCTGACATCTGACGCCTGACGTCTGACGCCTGGCCGCCCCGATGTGCCGTCGACGACGACGCTCCCCGGGTGCGCACGGGTCGGGAAATCGGATTGTGCTCGTGCGGCGCCACCGACAGGATCGGGAACACCATGAGTTCTTCCCGGCGCCACGATCCATCGGTGTGAGCTGCCACGCGCGGAGGACGCTCACACGACGGAAGGCACCATGCCCGCATCCCCCGCGACGCCCACCCTCGCGCCCGCCCACATCACCGCCGTACTGCGGATCCTCGTACTGTCCACGTTCGTCGTGCTCCTCAACGAGACGATCATGGTCAACGCGATCCCGCGGCTCATGCGCGAGTTCGAGGTCACCGCGGCAGCCGCAGGATGGCTGTCCACGTCCTTCATGCTCACCATGGCCGTCGTCATCCCGGTGACGGGATGGTTCCTGCAGCGCGTGACGACCCGGACCGCCTTCAGCCTGGCCATGGCGCTGTTCCTCGCCGGCACGGCTCTGGCCGCGGCCGCGCCCGCCTTCCCCGTGCTGCTGGCCGCCCGCGTCATCCAGGCCGGCGGCACCGCCGTCATGATGCCGCTGCTCATGACGACGCTGATGACCCTCGTACCCCCGCACGACCGCGGTCGGGTCATGGGCAACATCACCCTCGTCATCTCCGTCGCACCCGCGCTCGGCCCCGCGGTCTCCGGTGTGCTGCTGCAGCTGGGGTCATGGCGCCTGCTGTTCCTGGCCGTGCTGCCCATCGCCGGAGCGATGGCCGTCTTCGGACGGAGCAGACTGGTCAACATCGGCGAACCGCAGGCCGTCCCGATCGACTGGGTGTCCGTCCCCCTGGCGGCAGCGGGCTTCGGCTCCCTGGTCTACGGACTGAGCGGGCTCGGCGCCGGAGACGCGGCGCATGCCGTCCTGTCCCCGCCGGCCATGACGCTGGCCGGCGCCGTGCTGGTGGGCCTGTTCGTCTGGCGCCAGCTGGCACTCCAGCGCTCGTCCACGCCGCTCCTCGACCTGCGCGCCCTGACGTTTCGTCACTTCTCCGTGGCCCTCGCCCTGATGTGCCTGTCCTTCATGGCGCTCATGGGCGCGTTCGTGCTGCTGCCGATCTATCTGCAGGAGGTGCTCGGCCTGACCTCGTTGCAGACCGGGCTGCTCCTCATCCCGGGCGGCCTGACCATGGGCCTGCTCGGACCGCAGGTCGGCAAGCTCTACGACCGATTCGGCGCACCGCGTCTCGTCGTACCCGGCGCCGTACTCACCGCGCTCTGCCTCGCGCTGTTCGCTCTCACGGGCGAACAGACCTCGCCGTGGCTGGTGCTCGCCCTGCACGTGGTCCTGAGCGCGGGGATGGCGTTCGTCTTCACCCCCGTCTTCACCTCCGGTCTGTCCGTGCTGCCGCCGCACCTCTACCCCCACGGCTCCGCCATCCTCGGCTCGCTCCAGCAGGTCGCCGCCGCTGCCGGCACCGCCCTGGTGATCAGCGTCATGACGGGACACGCCGCCACGGCGGCGGCCGACGGCGCCGGCGCCACCGGCGCCCTGGCCACGGGCGTCCGCTGGGGATTCGGCATCGGGGCCGTACTCGGCACCGCGGCCGTGCTGATCGCGCTGCTGGTCCGCACGCCGCCCGCTCCGCAACAGCCCGCTGAGCCGGAGGCCCAGGACGAGGACGGCACCACGACGAACAAGACCGCCCCCACACCCGGCTGAGGAGCGGGTCGTCGGGGCCCGCAGCTCGGTGCGGGCCCCGACGTCCTTTCCCGGCTACGGATCTACGGAGTGGAGCAGGAGATCGACAGTGCGCCGCGGCAGTACAGCAGGGTTCTGCGGGGCGTGGGCCGGGCGGATCCGGCGCGGCGGCCGTGGCGAGGGGCGCGGGGTTCCCAATGAACCATGAGAACCGCTGCCAGCATCGGGCCGCACGTCATGAGTATGAACGTCATGACGTGGCCGCCGCCATCAGCGGGTCGGCCTGGGCCGCCGGCCGTCCTGAGATGTCGACCGCGGCCGCCGCCAGGAGGCGTCGAACGGCCCGGGAGCGGTTCGCGAGGGTGAGACGGCGTCCGCGCCGGGGCCACCAGTCGAGGACGGCGAGGAAGCTGGAGTCGCAGAACGCGACCCTCGCGGTGTCCAGTACGAGCCCGGTGTAGCCGTCGGCCGCCGCCGAGGCCAACAACGCCCGCAACGGCGCGACGCTGTAGCAGTCGATCTCCCCGACGAGGCGGACGACCAGGGTGGTGCCGAGCGTGGTGCAGGAGTCGACGACTATGACGCCGGGCGCGGCGTCCGCGCCCGAGTCGTGCACGACGGGAAGGGCGGGGGCGGCGAGCGAGGCGGGCAGTATCGGGGCTGTGCTTGAGGTACTCACAGACCCATCAACGCCTCGCATACGGTCCTGGGATTCGAGGCACGCGGCTCTTTCACCCCATCTGAGCAGCATCGATACCCAGCATGAGCGAAAGATGCCACCCGTACGGGTCAGACGGGGGAGCCTGTTCACCCGCTTCGCCGTGGTGGCAGCGGGAACGACTCAGGGGCCCCGGGTCGTGGGTCACACGGTGAGACCGCGGCCCTGGCGCGGACACCGCCGAAGACGTCGCACCTCACCTCGGGAGACCGGTGATCCTCCTCCGCGGCCTCTCAGCTCAGCTGCTCGGCCAGTCCGACGATGATGCCCTCGGGGCCACGGACGTAGCAGAGGAGAAAGCTGTCCTCGAACCGCGCGATCTCGCCGACGAGCGTGGCGCCGTGAGGGCGCAGGCGGGCGACGGTGTCCTCGATGTCGTCGACGGCGAACATGACGCGGTGTGTGCCCAGGACGTTGTGCGGCCGGTCACGCGGCCCGCCGTCGGTCGCCGCGGGGCTGCGGTACTTCGCCAGCTCGAGCCGGCTGAGGCCGTCGGGGGTCCGGACCATGGCGATCTCGCAGTGGACGCCTTCGAGTCCGGTGCACTGGTCGGCGAAGCGGCCCGTGACCTCACCTCTGCCCTCCAGCTCCATACCGAGTTCCACGAAGAACGCGACGGCGGCATCCATGTCGTCGACGACGATGCCGACGTTGTCCATCCGCTGGATCGCCATGCTGGTCTCTCCTTCTTCCTCGCGCGACCGGTGGTGGCCGCCGCCGATGCCCCGGGGACGGAGCCGGTGTCACGTTCTCGACATCCGTCCGTCCGCCCGCAGCCGCAGCCGCCGGCCAGTGGTCATGCGGCGGGGGAGAGAGGTCGATGCGCCACTCACTCACCATGGGCCACGGGGTGCGGCCCGGCCACCGGGTGCCCCGCCGAGACGGAGAACCGCTCGGGCGGTTCCTCACCGCGCCTTGACCGCCCGGTTGCGCAACCGCCGCTTCAGGGCACGGCGTTCGTTCTCGTCGAGACCGCCCCACACTCCTGTCACCTGGCGGGAGTCGTCCATGGCCCAGTCGAGACAGGCCTCTCGAACGGGGCAGCCACGGCAGATCCCCTTGGCCTCCTCGACCTGGACCAGAGCAGGTGCGCCGGTCCCCACCGGGAAGAAGAGGTCGGGGTCGACGTTCTGGCAGGCAGCGGATGCGCGCCAGCTGTCCATGTCATTCCTCCTGTCTGTGGGTGTCATGCTCTTCGGCTGACCGATCGGCGGCGCTTGAAACACTGTCAGCCCCGCGAGTACGCCCCCGTTGCGGCGCGACGACGTGTGGCGGTCCGGCCTGGTTCGGATCGGCGGGACGGGGCACGCGAAGGTTCCAACCCGAGGGGAGTGACCGGTGATGACCACAGGAGATTCGTCCATGAGCGCGGCGAGAAGAGCGGGCCGCGGGGAGGTCGTACGGGCAGGCGCGAGGGCGGGCTTCGTGGCGCGAGGGGTGCTCTACCTTCTCGTCGGCGCCCTGGCCGTACGTATCGGACTGACGGGCACGAGCGAGCAGGCCGACCGGGGCGGAGCCCTCGCGCAGGTCGTCTCGACCCCGTTCGGCTTCGTCCTGCTCTGGGCCCTCGGCATCGGCCTCGCCGGCATGGCGTTGTGGCGGCTCTCGGAGGCGGTCTTCGGGGCCGCCGGGCCCAAGGGCGACCGCCCTGGCAAGCGCGCTCTGTCCGGTGGCCGGTTCGTGTTCTACGCGGTCTCCTCCTTCTTCGTCCTGTCCTTCGCGACGGGGGACCGGGGCAGCGGCGCGGGGTCGACCGACCGGCAGAGCCACGACATCACGAGCCGTCTCCTGGCACTGCCCGGCGGTCCGTGGTGGGTGGGGGCGGTGGCCGCGGGCATCCTGGGCGCGGGGCTGTGGATCGGTGGCCGGGCCGTGCTGCGCAAGTACCGCAAGCATCTGGAACGGCACCGGATGTCCACGCTGCAGCGCCGCTTCATGGATGTGACGGGCACCGCGGGGGGCGTCGCGCGCGGGCTCGTGTTCGCCGCCGTCGGCTTCTTCGGTCTGAAGGCGTCGAGTCAGTCCGACCCGGGTGAGGCCAAGGGCATGGACGACGCGATCCGCTCGTTCGCACAGACCCCGGCGGGCCCGTGGCTCCTGGTCGCCGTCGCCGTCGGTCTCGCGCTCTTCGGCGCGTTCTCCTTCGGCCAGTCCAAGTGGCGCGAGGTCTGATCCGTCGTCCCCGCACAGGCAGGCGTAGTCGGCCCGTGCCCCATGCCCGTCGTCACTCCCCGTGTCCGTCGCCTTCCTGCGCGTCGAAAGATCGCCGCAGTGTGGATGAGCGGCCCCGCGCGGGGCAGTCGCAGCAGGGAACGCCGGTCGGCGCCGTCACGCCCACGATCGGTCCCGTCGATCATGGAGGTATCCCGTGTCCGGTACCACTCTGACCCTGGGCGCACGGCCAAGCGGGCTCATCGCCCTGCCGGGCGTCTACCAGCCGCAGGCGGACACACGTCTGCTCGCCCACGCCCTGGCCCAGGAGGACCTCGGGCCGGGAACCGAGGTGCTGGAGATCGGTACGGGCACCGGCGCACTCGCCCTCGATGCGGCTCGGCGACGGGCCCGGGTCACGGCGGTCGACGTCTCGTGGCCCGCCGTCGTCACAGCCCGTCTGAACGCCCTGCGCCAGAGACTGCCCCTGCGCGTCGTTCACGGCGACTTCGCGGCGCGCAGCGCGGGCCGCCGCTTCGACCTCGTCGTCTCCAATCCGCCCTATGTGCCGGCGCCGGACGTCCTGCTGCCCTCGCGAGGGCCGGAACGGGCCTGGGACGCCGGACCGGACGGGCGGGCAGTCGTCGATCGCATCTGCGCGAACGCTCCGGCGCTGCTCCGGCCCGGTGGGGTCCTGCTCCTGGTGCATTCACAGATGTGCGGGGCCCAGGAGACCGTGGACCGACTGACCGGGGCCGGCATGACCGCGGAAGTCACGGCCCGGGCCTCGGTGCCCTGGGGTCCGGTCCTGCGCTCGCGCCGGACCTGGCTGGCCCGGGTGGGCCTGGCGACCGAGGCCGAGGAGCGGGAAGAGCTGGTGGTCATCCGTGCACGCTGACTCCGACTCCCCGAAGACCCCCGGCGACGCCCGGAACACGCCCGGCGACGCCCCGAGCACCCCCGACGACGCCCGGAAAACCCCCCGCCCGGCCTGCGCGAAGGCGCCGGCCCACCGGGCGGCCAAGGACCCGAAGGGCCCCGCCCTGGTCGAGGGCCCGGTCGAGATGGTCCTCGACGACGGAACGGTCGCCCGCTCCGAGCGTTTCGTGGTGGCCCTCTGCACCTGCCGCCGCAGCCGCATCTACCCGTGGTGCGACACCAGCCACCGCCCCCGGGAGCGCGCCGTCCCGCCCTCCGAGGACAGGAATCCCTCATGACGCCCTCGATCACGAGCACCACGCCCACCGGAACCGATGCGAGCACTGCGGCCCCCGTCGGCTCCCGTCTGGTCGAACCGCGCGGCCCGCTGTCGGCCGCCGTCACCGAGGCCCTCCGGTCGCACGGCACCCCGGAGTACCGCCCGGGCGCCGTGCTGGCAGCCGACCCCTGGGGCGAGGACCTCCAGCTCGGCCTCTACCTCCTCTACGAGCTCCACTACCGCGGCTTCGACGGGGTGGACGACGACCGCGAATGGGACCCGGAGCTCCTCCGGCTGCGCCAGGCCATGGAAGCCCGCTTCCTGCACGCCCTGAGCACCGAACTGTCCGCCGCCCCCCGATCGGTCGAGGAGGCCTTCGCCCCGCTGCTCGTCGAGCCGCTGGACTCCGCCGGCAGTCTCAGCCGCCACTTGGAACGGAAGGGCGAGCTGTGGCAGTTGCGGGAGTACGCGGCGCTGCGCTCGCTCTACCACCTCAAGGAGGCCGACCCGCACGTCTGGGTGATCCCCCGCCTGCGGGGCCGGGCCAAGGCCGCGATGGCCGCCATCGAGTTCGACGAGTTCGGCGCCGGCCACCCCGACCGGATCCACGCCCGGCTCTTCGCCGACCTCATGGTGGACCTCGGCCTCGACCCCACGTACGGCCGCTACCTGGACCAGGCCCCCGCCCCGCTGCTCGCCACCGTCAACCTGATGTCCCTCTTCGGGCTCCACCGGTCCCACCGGGGTTTCCTCGTCGGGCACTTCGCCTGCGTCGAGGTGACCTCCTCGCCCGGCTCCAGGCGCCTCGCCAAGGCGATGCGGCGCTGTGGGGCAGGACCGGCAGCCGAGCGCTTCTACGACGAGCACGTCGAGGCGGACGCCGTGCACGAGCAGGTCGTGCGCCATGAGGTCATCGGCGGACTGCTCGCGGACGAGCCGGACCTGGAGGCCGACATCGCCTTCGGCTGCGCGGCCACCGTCCATCTGGAGGACCGCCTCGCGGAGCACATCGGCGCCGCCTGGGCCGAGGGACGCAGCGCGTTGCGCACGCCTCTGAGCACACGGACCCGGGAGCGTGCCGAGTGAACGATTCCGACGTAGGCCGGTGCGTCAGCGCACCGGCCCGGGAACGAGCCTCGTACGCTGGCCGGATGCGTCACCACGATCTTGTCGTCATCGGTGCGGGATCCGGCAACGCGGTGGTCGACGACTCGTTCGCCGATCTGGACGTGGCGATCGTCGAGGAACGCTGGTTCGGCGGCACCTGTCTCAACTTCGGGTGCATCCCGAGCAAGATGCTCGCGTACACCGCGCAGGTCGCCCGGACCGTACGGGAGGCCGGGGCGTACGACGTGGACGCCGAGCTGCGGGCGGTGCGCTGGCGCCAGGTGCGCGACCGGGTCTTCGGGCGGCTGGACGCCGAACGGGACAGCGGCCGTCGGGGGCGCGTGGAGCAGGACTCGGTCACCGTGTACGAGGGCAGCGCCCGGTTCACCGGGCCCAGGAGCCTGCGGATCGAGGGTGAACACGGGACCGTCGACGTCAGCGCCGGGCAGATCGTCGTCGCGGCGGGCAGCAGACCCGTGGTCCCCGGGCCCGTCGCGGAGGCGGGCCTGCCGTACGAGACGTCCGACACCATCATGCGCGTCGACGCTCCGCCGCGGCGCCTGGCCATCCTCGGCGGCGGATACATCGCCGCGGAGTTGGCCGAGGTGTTCGCACAGACGGGTTGCTCCGTCACCGTCGTTGAGAAGGAGAAGCGCCTGCTCGGCCCCCAGGACGAGACCGTCGCGGAGCGCTTCACGGACCTGGTCCGCTCGCGCTACGACCTCAGGCTCGGCCGGGAGCTCACAGCGGTCGGCGGCCGGCCGGGCGCGCTGCGGCTGAGCCTGGACGACGGATCGACGGTCGACGCGGACATGCTGCTCGTCGCCGTGGGCCGGGCCCCGAACAGCGACCGGCTGAACGTGGAAGCGGCCGGCATCGCCACCCACGACGACGGCCGGGTGCGCGTCGACCGACATCAGCGCACCACCGCCGAAGGCGTCTTCGCCCTGGGGGACATCTGCTCTCCGGTGCCCCTCAAGCACGTCGCCAATCGTGAGGCCAAGGTCGTCGCCCACAACCTCCGCCACCCCGACGACCTCATCGCCGTCGACCACGACCTGGTACCCGCGGCGGTCTTCACCCAGCCCCAGATCGCCTCGCTCGGCGCCACCGAGCAGGACTGCCGCGACAGGGGCCTGGACTACGTCGTGGGCCTGGCCGGCTACGGCGACGTCGCCTACGGCTGGGCGATGGAGGACACCACCGGATTCTGCAAGGTGCTGGCCGAGCCCGGCACGGGCCGTCTGCTCGGCGCCCATCTGATGGGCGCCGAGGCCTCGACACTCATCCAGCCCCTCGTACTGGCGGCGACACTCGGAATCGACGCCACCACCCTCGCCGAGTCCCCGTACTGGATCCACCCCGCGCTCACCGAGGTCGTGGAGAACGCCCTGCTCGACCTCGGTCTGTGAGACCCGCGGCGCCGGAGGAGACCCCGGCCGCCCCCAGGACCATGCCACGCGGAAGCACAGGAGGCGCCATGACGGACGCGGATCCCTTCACCGACGCACTCGACGGCCCGATGTACGTCGTCACTGCCGCGTCCGGCGGAGAGCGGGCGGGCTGCCTGGTGGGTTTCGCCTCGCAGTGCTCCATCGACCCTCCGAGGTTCGCGGTGTGGCTGTCGGTGGCCAACCACACGTACCGCGTCGCGTGCGAGGCCGAGTACCTCACCGTGCATCTGCTCCACCGGGACGAGCGGGCGCTCGCGGCCCTCTTCGGAGAGGAGACGGGCGACCGGGTCGACAAGTTCGCCGAGGTCGGGTGGCGGCCCGGGGAGGGTGGCAGCCCGGTCCTGGAGGAGCCGACCACCTGGTTCACCGGCCGGATCGAGGGGCGTATCGAGGGCGGCGACCACGTGGGATTCCTCCTGGCGCCCGTGGCGGTGTGCCCGCCGACCGTGGGCCCACCGCCCGTGCTGCTCCGCTTCCGGGAGGTACGGGACCTGGATGCGGGCCACCCGGCCTGAGGCCACGGACGGCGCGGGGGACCGGTACGGCGTGATCCGCCCGGTCGACGCGAACCGCGGCCCACCCCTGCCCCACCCGTCCGCCCCGCCCCACCTGGTCCGCCCCGAAGGGAACGGCCGACACGTTTCAGGGGGACCGAAGCGGAAAGCCGCCCGGTATGGTGCGAATCGGATACACGATGATGACCGAGCAGGCCGGCCCCCGGGAGCTGGTCGACCATGTGGTGAAGGCGGAGCGGGCGGGATTCGACTTCTCCGTCATCTCCGACCACTCCTTCCCCTGGCTGGAGGCCCAAGGACACGCGCCGTACGCGTGGAGCGTGCTGGGCGCCGCCGCGCAGGCGACCTCCCGGATCCCGCTCATGACGTACGTGACCTGCCCGACGTTCCGCTACCACCCCGCGGTGGTCGCCCAGAAGGCGGCCACGATGCAGCTCCTGTCCCAGGGCCGCTTCCGGCTGGGCCTCGGGTCGGGCGAGAACCTCAACGAACACATCGTCGGCGCGGGCTGGCCCGCCGCCTCTGTCCGCCTGGAGATGCTCGAAGAGGCCGTGGAGATCATCCGTTCCCTGTTCGCCGGCGGGTACGTCAGCCACCACGGCCCCCACTACGACGTGGAGAACGCCAGAATCTGGGACCTCCCCGACGAGCCGCCCCCGATCGGGATCGCCGCCTCCGGAGACCGCTCCTGCGAGATCGCCGGCCTCCACGGCGACCTGCTCATCGCCACCGAGCCGAAGCAGGAGCTGCCGACCGCGTTCGGCGCGTACGGAGGCGCGGGCAAACCGTGCGTGGGCCAGCTCCCGGTGTCGTACGACCCCGACCGGGATGCGGCGGTGGCCCGGGCCCACGACCAGTTCCGCTGGGCACTCGGTGGCTGGAAGGTCAACGCCGAACTCCCCGGCCCCGCAAGCTTCGACCAGGCCTCGCAGCACACCAGGCCCGAGGACGTCGCGGACGCCGTCCCCTGCGGCGACGACGTGGATGTCTTCGTCGACGCGGTACGCCCCTACGTCGACGCCGGTTTCACCGAGATCGCCCTGGTCCAGGTAGGCGGCGACCGACAGGAACCCTTCCTGGACTGGGCTGAGACGAAGCTCCTGCCGGCCTTGCGGGAGCTGTGAGCGGTATGTCCGGCACAGCCGCCGGGCCAGGCCCCGCGGGGCCTGGCCCGACGGCTGTGGCTCGGTGCACGTTCCGTCACCGGGCTCACGCGAGGCGGAACGACCCGAAGCCCGTGACAGCAGTGACCGGCGTAGGCTCGGAACAGCCCTCGAAGGAGATGTGGTCCGTATGTGCCGCTGGCTGGCGTACTCCGGTTCGCCCCTCCTGCTCGACGCCGTGCTCTACCGGCCGGAACACTCCCTGATCAACCAGAGCCTCCATGCCCGGATGGGGGTCGAGTCGACCAACGGTGACGGGTTCGGAGTCGGTTGGTACGGCTCTGACGGCGACGGGACGCCCGCGATCTTCCGCGACGTCGGACCGGCCTGGAACAACCGCAACCTGCAAGAACTCGCGTCGCATGTCCGATCCTCCCTGTTCTTCGCCCACGTCCGTGCTTCCACGGGCTCCGCGGTCCAGCAGACGAACTGCCATCCTTTCCGGCACGGTCGCTGGCTGTGGATGCACAACGGGGCCATCGGGGACTTCCCCCGGCTGCAGAGGGACCTGTGCATGGCCGTCGACCCGGTGCTCTTCCCCTTCATGGAAGGTTCGACGGACTCCGAGGTGATGTTCTACCTGGCCGTCACCTTCGGCCTCGATCAGGACGTCCCGGGAGCGGTCGCCCGCATGGCCGGCCTGGTCGAGAGCCTCGGCGAGAGACACGGCGTGGCGGAACCCCTGCAGATGACGGTCGCGGTGAGCGACGGAGAGCGCGTATGGGCCTTTCGCTATTCCAGTCAGGGAAAGGCCCGCTCGCTCTTCTACAGCAGCAGGGCCGAGACCGTACGGCGTCTTCACCCTGAGCTGGACTACCTGAGGGAGATCTCCGACGAGACCCGCATCGTCGTCTCCGAGCCCCTGGGGGACCTGCCGGGTGTGTGGAACGAACTGCCGGAGGCGAGCTACACCGTCGTTCCGTCGGGCTCGGCCGCGGACTACGTTCCGTTCTCGCCGAGACCGTTGTGACACCGGTGCGCCGGGCGGGGACCCGGCGCGTGTCCGGGGAGGCGTGTGGCGCACCGCCAGGCTCGTGCCGCCGCCTGCCGGGCAACGCGCCCCCCGCCTGTCCCGCCTCCTCCGCAGGTGTACATCCCGTCTGACAGGGCAGCCGCCCGTTGGGGCGCGCGCGCTCCGAAAGCCGCCGCCCGGTCCTTCCCCCCTTCCGGGCGGCGGCGCGGTGCCACGGGCGGCTTCAGCCGGCTTCCCCTCGGGCTGAGCAGCCGAATGCCCCCATCCCCACCCCTGACCCCGGCGGGCGCCGGACGCGGCGACGCCCCGCGCAGTAGCAGCGCGGGGCGTCGCCGTTCCACCGGCCTGCCGTGCCGGGCGTGCGGCCGTCAGTGGCGGCCGCGGAGCTTGGTGAGAAGGCGCTGCACCTGGGTACGCCTGCGGGGGTCGGCGGCGGCCCGGCGGACGGACGCCGCCGCGCTGCGGCCCTGCGGGCTGTGGGCGAATCGCTTGATACGGGTCAGTATTGCGCTCACGGGAATCTCCTTGGTTCGCACGTGCGGGGCGTGCCCGCGGGGGGATCGCCTATCGGAAGAACGCCAGGTAGTAGTCGACCAGCCCCATCCGGTGGGGCTCGTCGTCGTCCCGGTCGCGGTCGGGCCCCAGTTCGAACTGCGGGGCGTCCTCGATCTGCTGCTTGGAGCAGGCGATGGCGAGCCTCTCCCCATCGGGGTCGACCGCGGTCACGACCCCCGCAGGAACGATGACGCGTCTGCCGGGGATCCAGGGGGCCGTGTCCAGCACCACATGGGCGCGCCCGGCCGTGGGCTCGTACGTGTCGACCGTGCCCGCGAACCCGTCCGTGGCCTCGACCCTGTACCCGGTCAGGTCGAGACGCGCCGCATGGGCCGCGGTCGCCCCATAGGTCCAGATGTCGTGCGCCATGGCTGTCTTCCTTCCGTCGAGGGCGAGTGCCGCCGGGCTTCGTGTTCTGTCACTCCGTGTTGCCCGCCGTCGCCGTTCCACACCCACCGGATCCGCCGGACCGCGAACCTGGCTGTGCCCGGCACGAGCTGCATGATCCCGGGAGAGCCGGGTACGCGGACGCTGTCCACCCCTTCTGGGAGGTAGCAATCATGGGTCTGGGACTGTTCATCATCATGATCGCCGTCGGCGCCATCCTCACCTTCGCGTCCGACTGGGAGCTCGAAGCCGTCGACCTCGACCTGGTCGGGCTGATCCTCATGGCGGTCGGCTTCCTCGGAACCGCCGTGTACACGAGCGTGCTGCGCCGCCGCCGGATGGTGGTTCCGCCCGTGGCGCCCACGGTCACCGACGACCGGCGTGACCTGCTCTGACGCGGCCCGCGCGTTCGATGCCGTGACAGACACGACGTACAACGACAGAGGAGTGACAGTGATGACCGATCGCATCTGGTCCTACGGCACGGAGTCCGGCCACCTGGCGGGCGTCGACCTCGTCGGGTGGCGGGTCGAAGCGTCGGACGGACACATCGGCAAGGTCGACAAGCACTCCGACGAGGTGGACGACGCCTATCTGGTCGTCGACACGGGCGTCTGGATCTTCGGCAAGGAGGCCCTGATCCCGGCGAGCGCGGTGGCCCGCGTGGACCTGGAGGACTACACGATCCACCTCGCGCTGTCCAAGGAACAGGTGAAGGACGCACCCGAGTTCGTCTCCGACAAGCACCTCGCGGACCGGCAGTACCGCGAGGAGATCACCCAGTACTACCGCACCGGTGGACCCTTCTCGGGTGGCACCGGTGCCCTCTGACAAACCCGGGTTCGTACCTGGTCACACGGCGGCGGCACGAGGACCCCGCCCGGTACGACGCGTCAGGTTTGCCCCCGGCATATCCGGTGAGACGGGTCTCATGAATGCTTCGGAGAAGAGCGGACAGAACACGATCCCCTGGACCAGGCTGTACGCCGTGCCGGACTACCCCGACGTCACGGAGACGTACGACCCCGATACGGCGGAGACGTACGACCCCGACGCGGCGGACATCCACGTGGCCCTGGGGGAGCTGTCCGCCCTTCCCGCCCCGTTCCCCGAGAAGGCCCGCACGGCCGCCCAGGCCGCCCGCGGCACCGGGAACACCCTGTGGACCACCGTCCGCGCGCACAAGGCGATGACGGCGGGTGCCGCCGCTGGCACGGTGGCCGCGCTCACCCTCGCGTACGCGCTGGGACGGCGATCGCGGCGAGCGCGGCGACGTGGCCTCGGGCCGGTGGTCCTGCTCCTCGAACGCCGCTCCTGAGGGGCGAGACCCCTCCTTCCCGGCGGCGGGTACACCTCGTACCCCCTCAGGACGGCCCCTTCGCCACCGTCCTTCCCGCTTCTCGTTCTCCTGCTCGCCCCGCTGCTCCCCGGCCTCGGCTTCGCGGTCAAGGCGCTCTGGTGGATCGCCGTCCTCGTCCTGTGGCTGCTGGGCTTCGTGGCCCGGCCCAAGGGCGGCACGGGCCGCTGGTACCGCTGGTACCGCTGGTAGGCGACCCCGGTCGTCCACCGGAGGTGTGGACCCGTCCCCCGGTACGAACGAGCCCGGCACGCTCCGAACGGAGTGTGCCGGGCTCGTCCGCGTGCTCGGGCGGCCGGTGCCGACGCGTCCTCACGGAACCCTCCCGCAGCCCCGGGGGACCCGTGCGGACGGCGTGTTCCAGCCGCGTGACGTGGCACCGCCCTCCACTCGTCGATCACGGAGAGGTAGTGTCGTCATCATTGCCGTACGGCAACGATCACGGCCGGAGTCGTCTTGGGGGAGCGGGCGTCCGGCTCTGTGACCGGGACCGAACGGTCCGTAAGCGCAGGCTTGTTGCGGAACGAGGATGGGGCATGTCTGAGACGACGACCGAAGGCTCCTCGACCTGGGTGGAGCCCGGGCCGGCCGCGGTGGGCGAGCCCGAGCTGCGACAGCTCCTCGCCGGACTCACGGCGGTGCGGGACGGTGATTTCGGCACCCGTCTGCCCGACGAGGCGGACGGCCTGATGGGCGAGATCTCCATGGTCTTCAACGGGATGGTCGACCAGCTCTCCCTGTTCACCTCCGAGGTGACGAGGGTCGCACGCGAGGTCGGAACGGAGGGGACGCTGGGCGGGCAGGCCGCGGTGCCCGGAGTCTCCGGGACCTGGGCCGACCTCACCGACTCGGTGAACGCGATGGCCGGCAACCTCACCACCCAGGTCCGGGACATCGCCCAGGTGGCCACCGCGGTCGCCAGGGGAGACCTCTCCCAGAAGATCGACGTGGACGCGCGCGGCGAGATCCTGGAGCTCAAGAACACCATCAACACGATGGTCGACCAGCTCTCCTCCTTCGCCGACGAGGTCACGCGGATGGCCCGTGACGTGGGCACGGAGGGCATCCTCGGCGGACAGGCGGACGTGAAGGGTGCTTCCGGCACCTGGCGCGACCTGACCGACTCCGTCAACTCCATGGCGGGCAACCTCACCGCTCAGGTGAGGGCGATCGCCCATGTCGCCACCGCGGTCGCCACCGGCGACCTGTCGAAGAAGGTCGACGTCGACGCCCGCGGCGAGATCCTGGAGCTGAAGACGACCATCAACACGATGGTCGACCAGCTCTCGGCCTTCGCCGACGAGGTGACCCGCGTCGCCCGCGAGGTGGGCACCGAGGGCAACCTCGGCGGGCAGGCCACCGTCCGGGGCGCCTCGGGCACCTGGAAGGACCTGACGGACAACGTCAACGTGATGGCGTCCAACCTCACCGGGCAGGTGCGTTCGATCGCCCAGGTCGCCACCTCCGTGGCCCGCGGTGACCTCTCCCGCCGGATCACCGTGGAGGCCAAGGGCGAGGTCGCCGCGCTCGCCGACACCATCAACACCATGGTGGACACGCTGTCGGCGTTCGCCGACGAGGTGACCCGCGTCGCCCGCGAGGTGGGCACCGAGGGCCGGCTCGGCGGCCAGGCCCGGGTGCCGAACGTGGCCGGTACCTGGAAGGACCTCACCGACAACGTCAACTCCATGGCGAACAACCTGACCGGCCAGGTCCGGAACATCGCCCAGGTCACCACCGCCGTCGCCAACGGCGACCTCTCCAAGAAGATCGACGTCGACGCCCGCGGCGAGATCCTCGAACTCAAGACGACCATCAACACGATGGTCGACCAGCTGTCCGCCTTCGCCGCCGAGGTCACCCGCGTCGCCCGTGAGGTCGGCAGCGAGGGACGGCTCGGGGGACAGGCCGAGGTCGAGGGCGTCTCCGGGACCTGGAAGCGGCTGACCGAGAACGTCAACGAGCTGGCCGGCAACCTCACCCGGCAGGTTCGCGCCATCGCCGAGGTCGCGAGCGCCGTCGCCGAGGGCGACCTCACCCGCTCGATCACCGTCGAGGCCTCGGGCGAGGTGGCCGAGCTCAAGGACAACATCAACGCGATGGTCGGCTCGCTGCGCGAGACGACGCGGGCCAACCAGGAACAGGACTGGCTGAAGTCCAGCCTGGCCCGGATCTCCGCCCTGATGCAGGGCCACCGGGACCTGGCCGTCGTCGCCGACCTCGTCATGGACGAGCTGACCCCGCTCGTCGCCGCCCAGTACGGCGCCTTCTACCTGGCAGAGGAGGGATCGGCCGGCGTCGAACTCGGCCTCGTCGGCTCCTACGGCCGACCCGCCGGAAACCAGGACCGCGACCGCTTCCGGCTGGGCGAGTCGCTCGTGGGACAGGCCGCCCGCAGCCGCCGCACCATCGCCGCCGAGAAAGTCCCCGCCGACTACGTCCACGCCGACCAC
This sequence comes from Streptomyces sp. NPDC088707, assembly GCF_044752725.1. NCBI lineage: Bacteria > Bacillati > Actinomycetota > Actinomycetes > Kitasatosporales > Streptomycetaceae > Streptomyces > Streptomyces sp. NPDC088707. Next base: position 226,267 of record NZ_JBIVLV010000004.1, read on the forward strand.
GTCACGATCTCCTCGGGACTCGGCAGCACGGCCCGGGGCAGCCTCGTGGTGCTGCCGGTCGTCGTCGAGGACCAGGTGCTGGGCGTCATCGAGCTCATGTCCTTCAGCCCCTTCACCTCCGTGCACCGGGACTTCCTCGAGCAGCTCATGGAGACGGTGGGAGTCAATCTCAGCACCATCGTCGCCAACGCCCGCACCGACGAACTGCTCGACGAGTCCCAGCGGCTGGCGGGCGAACTCCGCTCGCGCACCGAGGAACTCCAGGTGCGGCAGGAGGAGCTCCAGCGCTCCAACGCCGAACTGGAGGAGAAGGCGGCCCTGCTCGTCACCCAGAACCGCGACATCGAGGCCAAGAACCTGCAGATCGAGCAGGCCCGGCAGGAGCTCGAGGACCGCGCACAGCAGCTCGCGCTGGCCTCCACGTACAAGTCCGAGTTCCTGGCGAACATGAGCCACGAACTGCGCACCCCGCTCAACAGCCTGCTGATCCTGGCCCAGTTGCTGGCCCAGAACCCGACCCGCAACCTGACGGCCAAGCAGGTCGAGTACGCCGGCATCATCCACTCCGCCGGGTCCGACCTGCTGCAGCTGATCAACGACATCCTCGACCTGTCCAAGGTCGAGGCCGGGAAGATGGACCTCAACCCGGAGCGCGTGCCCCTGCGCAGGCTCCTCGACTACGTCGAGGCCACCTTCCGTCCCCTCACCACGCAGAAGAGCCTCGCCTTCTCGGTCGCCACGGCCGCCGGTGTCCCCGTCGACCTGGTCACCGACGACTCCCGGCTCCGGCAGGTGCTGCGGAACCTGCTCTCGAACGCCGTCAAGTTCACCGAGCACGGCAGCGTCGAGCTCCGCATCGAACCGGCGGCGGACAACGAGCTTCCCGTGTCGGTCCACCGGGGCGGCCCCGTCGTCGCCTTCCGCGTGACGGACACCGGCATCGGCATCGCCCCCGAGAACCTGGAGGCCATCTTCGGCGCCTTCCAGCAGGCAGACGGGACGACCAACCGGAAGTACGGGGGCACCGGACTGGGCCTCTCCATCAGCCGCGAGATCGCGTATCTGCTCGGCGGTGCCCTCACGGTCACCAGCGTGGCCGGCGAGGGGAGCACCTTCAGCTTCTACCTGCCCGTCACCCGTACCGACTTCCAGGAGAAGCCCGACCCCGCCGTCCGTCCGGCGGAGGCCGCCGAGGTCCCGGCACCGGCCCGGGGCACCTCTCCCGCGCTGCCCGCCGGGCCCGGCGCGGCTGCGGGCGTGCCGACGCGGCGGCTCCTCGTGATCGAGGAGCGCCCGCGCGGACTCCTCGCCGTCGTCGCCGAGAACGCGGTCGCCCAACTCTCCGCCGACGGGGGGCACGCCGAGCGGACGGACATCGAACTGATCGCGGTCGTCGGCCCTCAGGAGGCCGCCACCGCGCTCGCCACCCAGCCGTTCCACTGCGTCGTGCTCGACGTCGACATGGCGGACGGCGACGCCCTGCGCTTCCTGGACGCCATGGACGGCGACGAGGCCTTGCGCACCGTTCCCGTCCTCGCCCACAACAACCGCCGGCTTCCCGCCGACGAGGAGGGCGCCCTGCAGGACCTGGCCCGCCGCCGTCCGCTGGAACTCCTCTCCAGCCTCGACGAACTGCGCGAGCGGATCGCCCTGCACCTGTCGGCCGAGCAGCCCGGTGACGTCGTGCCCCTGGTCCGCGGGGACCACTGGGCCCCGGCACCCCAGGCCATCGACACCACGCTGCACGGCAGGACCGTCCTGGTGGTCGACGACGACGCCCGCAACCTCTACGCCCTCACCGGCATCCTGGAGCTGCACGGCGTCACGGTGCTGCACGCCGAGAACGGCCGGAAGGGCATCGAGACGCTCCTGGCGAACCCGGCCGTCTCCCTCGTCCTGATGGACGTGATGATGCCCGAGATGGACGGCTACACGGCGACGGCACAGATCAGGCAGCTGCCGCAGTACGCGGAACTGCCCGTGATCGCGGTCACCGCCAAGGCCATGCCGGGCGACCGCGAGAAGAGCCTCGCGTCGGGCGCCAGCGATTACGTGACCAAGCCCGTCGACGCCGACGAGCTCATCGCCTGCGTCGGCCGCTGGCTGAACGATGGCTAGTCCCGCGACCGTCCCCGTCGGGCCGTCCCGCACGCCGCGACGCGCCCCGCGCCGCTCCGGCGCACCAAGTCCCCGTCCGCGCGACGGCCGCGCGGCCGTCCTGACCGAGGAGTCGCTTACGTGAGTGGCCCCCGCTTCCGCGACGGAGACCCGTCTGCCGAGCTCCGTGGGGAGGGTGTTCCGGTCCCTGAGGCACGTCAAGCACGTGAGGCACGTGAGGCACTTGAGCTGCCTGAGGCACGTGAGCTGCCTGAGGTGTCCGACGTCTCGGGTTTCCCTCCCGCCGACGGTTCCCCTCCCTCCCCCGCTGGGCGCCCGCCGGTGCGTGACGAGTTCACCGACGGCCGGCTGGCCGCCACGGTGGAGCGGCTGCGCGGCGAGGTACGCGCAGCGCACGCGGCGACCGAGGGGCGCGCCCTGATCGAACTCGCCAAGGGTGTCCTCGTCGAGCGCCTGGGCTGCGGCCCGGCCCAGGCGGCTCGGCAGCTCACCGAGCTCGCCGACCGGGCCGGGCTCTCCCGGCTGGAGCTGGCCGCGGACATCATCAACGAGGCGGCCCGGGACCGGGTCGCCGAGGTCGCCGGCGACTTCGTGAGGACGACCATCGGCGAGCCCGGCACCGGCGGGCCCGCCGCCTCGGTCGCCGTGCGTCTGCGCACGGCGGAGAGCGCGGCGCTCAGTGCCGACGACACCCAGGCCGTCGCCGATTCCCTGCTCGCGCACGCCCTCGAACCCCTCGGCGCCGTCGCCGTGGCGATCTGGACCACCGGTCCGGACGCGTCGCTGAGCCTGCGCGGCCACGCCGGGTTCGGCGCCGACGAGGCGGCCCGCTGGCACTACGTCCCTCCCGGCGTGACCACAGCGGCCCGGCAGGCGCTGACCGGCCGCCGCACCGTCTGGTACCCCTCCCTGGCCGCCGCGGGCATCCCCTCGATCGGCCACGCGCGCCACCCCGACGGAGGCCGGGTCGTCGTCCCCGCCGGGACAGGCGGCCGTATCCACGGCGTCCTGGAGATCTGCTGGGCCCGCCCGCTGGAACCCCAGCCGCAGGCCGTGGAACGTCAGATCGAGGCACTCGCGGAACTCTGTGCCCACACTCTGGAGTCGCTGCCCGAACAGGCGGCCCCGGCGCCCTCCCTCCTTCCCGCCGGGGACGGCTCACGGGAGTTGGCCGAACTCTCCGACGGGCTCTACGACGCCGCCCTCGTCCTCACCCCGCACCTGGACGAGGCGGGGAGGCTCGCCGACTTCCGCATCCGGCACGCCAACGCGCACTTCCAGGACCCGGCGGGCCGCCCACGCAGCGCCGTCGACGGGGTGCTGCTCCTGGAGGCGTACCCCGCGACGGCCGACGAGAGTGAACTCTTCGAACGGATCGAGCGGGTCTACGCCACCGGCGAGCCCTTCCGCGCCCGCCGCACCCGGCTCACCGCCCTGGTGGACCAGGTGCCGCTCACCACGCTCGCCGACGTCAGCATCAGCCGGCACGGCGGGAGCGTCCTCCTCATCTGGCGCGTCGAGGACGAGTCCGCGCGCCTGGCCAGCCTGTTGCAGCACGCCCAGCGTCTCGGCCGGGTCGGTGCCTTCGAGGAGGACGCCCTCACCGGAGACATCACCTGGCACGGCCAGCTCTTCGAGCTCTTCGGCCGTCGGCCGACGGAGGCACCGGTCGCCCTGCGCGACCTGGCCGACCACGCCCACCCCGACGACTCCGGCACCATCCGGCAGTTCCTCCAGACGGTGCTGCAGCAGAGGCAGGTGGGCTCCGCGGCCTTCCGTATGCTGCGGCGCGACGGGGTCACCCGTCACATCAGGGTGACCGCCGAGCCCGCCCAGGGCGTCGACGGCGGCCTCGAGACCATCCGAGGCGCCTACCAGGACATCTCGGCGCAGCACTGGACCGAGGTCGCCCTCACGGCCACCCACGACCGGCTGGTCGCCACGGAGGAGGCCGCCGAGGAACGCAACCGGCTCACCCTCCAGCTCCAGCACGCCATCATGCCGCCGGTCAAACCGCCGCTCGACGCTCCGTCCCTGGACGTCGCCGTGCGCTACCGCCCGGCCGAATCCGAGTCCCTGGTCGGCGGCGACTGGTACGACGCCGTCGTGCTGCCCTCCAAGAAGGTGCTCCTGTGCGTCGGGGACGTCGCGGGCCACGGAGTGGAGGCCGCCACCGGAATGGTGGTCCTCCGCAACGCCCTCCGCGGCCTCGCCGTCACGGGCGCCGGGCCCGGACAGCTCCTGTCCTGGCTCAACAACGTCGCCCACCACCTCACCGCCCACGTCACGGCCACCGCCGTCTGCGGGATCTTCGACCCCGGCACCCGCACCCTGCGATGGGCCAGGGCCGGGCACCTGCCACCGGTGCTCGTCCGGGGGAACGAGGCGGTCGACCTGCCGCTCCTGCGAGGACTGCTGCTGGGGGCGCTCGCCGAAGCCGAGTTCGAGGAGTCGGAGCTCCGGCTCGAACCCGACGACATCGTGCTGATGTACACGGACGGTCTCGTCGAACGACGGGACACCCCCGTCCAGGACTCCGTCGCCCAGCTGCTCGCCGTCGCCCAGTTGCCGTCCGACAGCCTCGAACAGCGGCTGGACCAGCTGCTGGCACGCAGCAAGTCGGACACGGACGACGACACGTGTGTGGTGGGTGTGCAGGTGTACTGAGCGTCCGGGCGCCCCGATCCCGGACGTCCGCCGACGACCGCCCGCCTCACGCCCCCGGACCGTCCCCTTGGACCGGCCCCCCCGGACCCCCGGACCGTCCCCCTGGCCCCCCCGACTGTCCGCGCATGACCGTCCCCCAGACCGTGTGCCCAACGACCTACCCCCCACCCCGGAAAGCAGGGAACATGCTCGAGCGAGAACCGAACCTGGATGTCGACGTCGAGATCCGCGACGCCCGCACCGCCGTGCTGTCCGTAGGAGGTGAGCTGGACATGGAGACCGCCGGGCGGCTCGACGACCACCTGGCGGAACAGTTCGGCCAAGGACGGCACCATCTCGTCCTCGACCTGTCCGCACTCGACTTCATGGACTCGTCGGGCCTGAACGTTCTCATCAGATCGGTGCACAGAGCACGGGAGGCCGGCGGAGACCTGTATCTCGCCGCGCCGAACCCCGCGGTGCGACGCATCCTGGAGATCACCGGGCTGACGACGACGCTCCCGCCGCACGACCGCGTGTCGGAGGCGTTGGCCGCGGCCGGCGCCGGGAGATAGCGGAAGGGACCGGGGTCGCCGGGCCCCGGACCGAGTCCACGCAGGAAGGAAGAGAAAGACCGTGCACGAGATCGCCGACGTCGAGCAGGCGCTCCGCAGGGCGGCTCCGCACCAGCTGGTGAGCGTCGTCGAGGACGCCCTGCGGAAGCAATGCGACGCCCTGCGGGTGGAACTCCGCCTCGCCGACTACAGCGTGCGGACGCTCCAGCTCGTCGGGCGTGGCCCCGGAGCGGAACCGTCGGTCCCGATCCACGACAGCCCCCAGGGACGCGCGTTCGGCGCCCAGGAGCCGTACGCCGTCGAGGGTCCCTCGTCGGTCCTGCTCCACCTGCCCGTCACCGTCCGCGGGGACCGGCTGGGCGTCCTCACCGCCGAACTGTCCCCGGAGACCGACCTCCGACCCCTGCTCCCCGGACTCGCCCAGGTCTGCGATGCGCTCGGCCACGAGATCCTGGTCGCCGAACGTGACACGGACCTGTACGTCCTGGCCCGGAGGGCGAAGCGGCTCACGCTCGCGGCGGAGATGCAGTGGCAGCTCCTGCCGGGCCGCTCGTGCGCCCGCCCGGAGTTCGCCCTCGCAGCCCATCTCGAACCCGCCTACGCCATCTTCGGGGACAACTACGACTGGTCGGTCTCCGACGGCCGGCTGAGCCTCACCGTCACCAACGGCATGGGCGAGGGCATCGAGGCGGCCCTGCTGACGAACCTCGCGATCAACGCGCTCCGCAACGCCCGCCGGGCCGGCCTCTCCCTCGCCGACCAGGCCGCGCTGGCCGACCAGGCCGTGTACGCGCAGTACCGGGGCGGCGCCTTCGTGTCGGTGCTCCTCCTGTCATTCGACCTGGCCACGGGCGAGGTGGAGGCCGTGGACGCGGGTTCGCCCCGCCTCTGGCGGCTGCGGGGCCAGTCCGTCGAGTCCATCGGCTTCGAGGCGCAGTTGCCCCTCGGCATGTTCGAGGACACCGTGTACGTCCCCGAGCGGTTCACCGTGCGGCCGGGGGACCGCCTGCTCCTTGGCAGCGACGGCGTGTACGCCGCCGTCTCGCCGGCCGGGGAGAGCTACGGCGACCGTGCGCTGGCCCGCGCGTTCAGGGGGACGCGTCTGCTGCCGCCCACGCACGTCCCGCAGGCGATGCTCCGGGAGCTGACCACCCACCACGGCGCCAGCTCGTTGGAGGACGACGCCCTCGTCGTCTGTCTCGACTGGAACGGCGCCGAGTCGTCGGCTGCCGGGTGACGGCTGTATCCGCCGACGTCGGCTCCGGACCCCGCTCCGGTGCTCCGAGTCCCGCTCCGGTGCTCCCGCTCCCGCCCCGGCTCCGGACGGGCGTACACCTCGGCGGCGCGCGGAGATCAGGCCGAGCTGACGTCCTTCAACGGCGTGCGCGGGCGGGACGCGGCAGTCGGCCCGCTCCGCTCCAGGGCCTGGTGGAATCCCGTGAGCCCGCGCAGCAGGGCCTTGCGGCTCGGCGGCGACATGTCGGCGATGACCGCGAGCAGGGCCTTCTCCCGCTGGGCCCGGAGCTCCCGCAGGTACGCCTTGCCCTGCACGGTCAGATGCAGCTCCAGCTGCCTCCGGCTCACGGGGCTGGGCAGGCGCTGGACGAAGCCCAGCGCCTCCAGCCGGTCGCACATGCGGCTCACCGAGGGCGGCGCGGAACCGAGCAGGTCGCCGAGGGTGCGCAGGCTGATGCCCTCCTCGCGGTCCAGGCTGTACAGCACGCGCAGCTGACTCGCCGAGACCGGTGTCGCCGACACCATGTCCCTGCCGCGCTCCCACAGCACCTCCAGCAGCTCGATGAGCTCGCGGGCGGCTTCGGCCGCCTGCTGCGGCTCCCGCGCGGACGGGGCGGCGTTGGTGTTCATGCCTGCCGACACTCCTCGGGAGTCCGGGACCGAGGACATCGGCCTTGCGACGGACCGGTCATCTCCACATCACTCCAGAAGGCGGTACGGATCCGGTGGATCGACACGTGACAGCGGAAGGCGCACTGCGCGCGGCGACACCACACCTCCTTCCCGGCCCCCTCCGTACCAGTCTCACGCAGCTGTACGCCGCCGTCTCCTCCGCCGACCTACGGCTCATCGACTGCGGATTCCACTGCCCTGCGTCCCGTGTCGCCGGTCCGGGCACCCGCCGGATACCGTACGTACCCGTGGACGCGAGCCCCGCCGGTCGCGTCCTGCGCACGCAGCAACCATATCCGTCCGTGATGTCGGGCCTACGGCGGCCGTTCACCCGCCCGTCACGGCCACGTCCACGGCCGGCGTTCGACCTCCGGACCCATGGGCCCGGATGCGTTACCAAGGTGTGATCCGTGTTGAAACCGGTGTGGAAACCATGAAGAGGGGAAAGGCGGGGTACGAGGTGCCCAGCGCACCCCACCGAACGAGGGGAGTACCAGCGTCATGACGGACGCGATGACCGCGGAGCCTGCGGCGCGGGACCCCCTGCTCTCTGCGAGTGTCGTCTACGACGACGCCGCCGGCGGTGGTGCGATCGCCTCCGCCCGGGCCTTCACGGCAGACTTCCTCGCGGCAGCCCCGTCCGTGCGGCGAGCACCGGTGACCAGCGAGCGCGTCGAGCTGGCGCAGCTGGTGGTGAGCGAGCTCGTGACCAACGCGCTCCGGCACACGGTCGGCCCCTGCCGCCTGCTCCTGGAACTGCGTGAGGACACCCTGGAGATCTCGGTGTTCGACCGTGAGGCCGCCGCTCCCGTACCCCGCGGACACGATCCCCGCCGGATCGGACAGCACGGCGTGGAGATCGTCATCGCCGTCTGCGAGAGCCTGAGCGTGGAGCCGCACCCGGAGGGGAAGCAGGTCCGGGCCTGCCTCTCGCTCCTGCCGCAGTACGCCGACACGGCGGCCCCGGCGGACCGGCACCCGCACTGACAAACGCCGAACCGCCGGCGGACGGACCCCGGCTCGCCGACCCCTGACGGACGTTTGCTCCTGCGGCTCCTGCGGCTCCTGCGGCTCCTGCGGCTCCTGACGGGCCCTGCTCCCGCGACCTTCACGAGATCGCGACGCCATCGGCGCATCCGTCTCGTACGCATGAGGTGTAGCAGGGACGGGACGGGTCAAGCGGACACCGCACCCTCGTCACGTCCCTCAGCCGGAGGACCTCATGCCCCAGCCCCCCGTCGCGCCCCTTCCCTCGCCGCGCGTCCTCACGCAGCCCATGTCCATGGAGCTGCTGACCCCGGACGCCGCGGTCCCGATCGACACCACCGTCACTTACACCTCCCGCGACCCTCACGCACTGAGCATCGTCTTCCACCTCCCGGGCGATGAGCCCGTCGTGTGGCGCGTCGACCGTGAGATGGTCCTCGCCGGATCGCTGACGGCCACCGGCGCGGGAGAAGTCCACCTGCGCCCCGCTCCCGACGGCCGGCTCCTCCTGCGGCTCGGCCCCGCCGGTCACTGCGCCATGGTCAGGTGCGACCAGGAGGGCATCGCCCGCCTCGTACGCGACACCTTCGCCCTCGTGCCGCAGGGTACGGAGGAGAAGCACATCGACTGGCAGCCCCTGCTCGCCTCTCTCAGGCGCTGAGGTGAGGCGCGCCGACAGCCGCCGTACGCGGACGCGTGCAACGCGCGTTCCTCATTCGGGCCGGGCGGGCGGGGGCGGGCCGAAGCAGGCGGTGACGTCCTTGCCCCGCGGGCAGGAGCGGATCCGCACATCGTCGGCGAGCGCGCCGATCAGGAGCATGCCGCGGCCGCCCAGGGCGTCGTCATCGGGGTGGCGCTGCTCGGGGACACGGGACGACGCGTCGTGTGCGGTCACGTGCAGGCACTCCTCGTCCCACGTCAGGATGAGCTGCGCGTCGCTTCGGGCGTGGACGTGGGCGTTGGTGACCATCTCGGAGACGGCGAGCACCACGGAGTCCAGCAGGTCCGGTGCGGTACGGTCCCAGCCCAGGGTCGCCAGATGCTCACGTGTCCAGTCGCGTGCCGTCTTCACGCTGCTGCCGATAGGGAGCGATCGGGCCCAACCGACGGCTCGCATCGAGGGATCGCGTTCCATGTCTCTCCTTAGGACGACCGTTACAGGACCTCTTTCCTGTCCCTTCCTTCTGCCCAGCGACCTGCGGAAGAAGCGGGCTCCGACGCCCTGCGGCCCCGACGGACATTGTGGGACAGACTGCTGAGTTCCCCTCATATCCGGTACGCGCGACCCGGCGAGCTCACCCCGGTTCCGCGCCTCGGGAAATCTCTCGATAAATTTGTTGGTGTGGACCTCGCGGCTCCGGGTAGGCGAGCTGACACGGGGCCACGACTCCCGGTTCGGGACACACGTGAAAGGGGAAAGGCGTGACGCTCACCATGATGTCGGCCAAGGGAATCGAGGCCGGAACGGGATCGCTCCCGGTGATCCCGGATGCGTTGGCAGTCGCGCCGAAGGACGCACGCGCCCTGTCGAAGGTCTTCTTCCAGGAGCTCACGGTGCTGGAGGAGGGAACGCACGAGTACCAGTACGCGCGTAACACCCTCATCGAGATGAACATGAGTCTGGTCCGCTACGCGGCCGGGCGGTTCCGTCATCGCGGCGACGAGATGGAGGACATCGTCCAGGTCGGCATGATCGGACTGATCAAGGCGATCGACCGCTTCGAGCTCTCGCGGGAGGTCGAGTTCACCACGTTCGCCGTGCCCTACATCGTCGGGGAGATCAAGAGGTTCTTCCGGGACACGTCCTGGGCGGTGCACGTGCCCCGCCGCCTGCAGGAGGCCCGGGTGGAACTGGCCAAGGCGACGGAGGAGCTGAGCACGCGCCTGGGCCGGACGCCGACGGTCAAGGAGCTCGCCGAGCTGATGAGCCTCACCGAGGAGGAGGTCACCGAGGCCCGGCTGGCCTCCAACGGTTACAACTCCTCGTCGCTCGACGCCGCGCTGAGCGGCGAGAGCGAGGACAGTGAGGCCTCCCTGGCCGACTTCATCGGCAGCGAGGACCCCGCCATGGAGCTGGTGGAGGACTTCCATGCCCTGGCCCCGCTGATCGCGGAACTCGACGAGCGCGACCGGCAGATCCTCCACATGAGGTTCGTCGAAGAGCTCACCCAGTCCCAGATCGGGGAACAGCTGGGCTGCTCCCAGATGCATGTCTCCCGCCTGCTCTCACGTACCGTGCAGCGCCTGCGCCGGGGTCTGCTCGAGACCGGCTGATCCCGCCGCCTCCTGCGCGGATCGACGCGCGCAAGCAGGGCGTCTGCCAGGCGAAAGCCTCGGGGCAGGCGCCCTGTTGCATGCCCAGGCGCGAACCGGGGGCGCATCGTGGGCACCATCGCGTGGACCCTCATGGACCCTCATGGACTCTCATGGGCCAGCCAGCCAGCCAGCCGGCCGGTTCGGCGAGGTGGACCTCGGTGTCGGCGCCATGCATGTGAAGGAGGGCCCGAACACACGGTGTTCGGGCCCTCACTCATGCCGGGAACGCGCCGCTCAGCTGCTGCCCGAAGACAGGTTCTCCTTGATCTTGGCGATGGCGAAGCCCCAGCCCTGGGACACGGTCGGCTTGCCGGGTACGGCCACCTCGGCGGGGTTCGTCAGGACGTCCAGGAGCACCGGGCCGGGAACGGCGAGAGCGCGGCGTACGGCCTCGTCCAGTTCGCCGGGCTCGGTGACACGGATTCCGGTCAGCCCGAGCGCTTCCGCCACGGCGGCGAAGTCGGGGTTGTCGAGAACGGTCCCGAACTCGGGAAGTCCGGCCTGTTCCTGTTCGAGTTTCACCATGCCGAGCCGGCGGTTGTCGAAGACCACGAGCTTGACCGGAAGCCGCTCGGACCGGATCGTCATCAGGTCACCCAGCAGCATGCTCAGACCGCCGTCCCCGCAGAAGGCCACGACCTGGCGGTCGGGTGCCCACAGCTGGGCGCCGATGGCCTGGGGCATGGCGTTGGCCATGGAGCCGAGGTTGTACGAGCCGATCAGCCGGCGGCTGCCGCGCATCCGGACGTGACGCGACAGCCACACCGTGGCCATGCCGGTGTCGGAGGTGAAGATCGCGTCGTCGGCGGCGTGACGGTCCACCGCCGCCGCCAGCGCCTCCGGGCGGATCTCCTCGTCCCGGTTGTCCAACAACGCCCGCATCCGCCCGAGAAGACGCTTGTCGTGCGCGGGGTCGGCAAGGCCCGCCTGGCCCTCCTGCCAGTGCAGGAAGCGCTCGCGGGCCTCGTCGAGGTGGGTCCGGGAACCTATCGGGGTGAGCAGTGGCAACAGGGCCCGCAGCGTCGCACCGACGTCCCCGGCCAGCCCCACGTCCACGGGGACCCGGCGGCCCAGGTGCTCCTCCCGGACGTCGATCTGCACGACCCGGCAGTCCGCCGGGTACCAGTCGCGGTAGGGGAAGTCGGTGCCCAGCAGGATCAGCGTGTCGCAGGTGTCCAGAGCGTGGGCCGCGGCCGGGTTGCCGATGAGGCCGGTCTGACCGACCTCGTACGGGTTGTCCTCCTCGTACCCCTCCTTGGCCTTGAGCGTGAGCACCATCGGCGCCGCGAGGAGCTCCGCGGTGCGCAGCACCTCCGCACGGGAGTCCCGGGCGCCGCGCCCCACGAGGAGGGTGACCCGGGAGCCGGCGGCGATCGCCTCCGCCGCCTCTGCCAGCGCCGGGTCGTCGGGACGGGTCACGGCCGGGCGCGGCAGCGCGAACCTCGGCGGCCGGTCGTCCTCGACCTTCTGGTCGCCGAGGTCCCCGGGGACGGTCAACACCGCCACGCCCCGGCGGGTCACGGCCGCTCGTACGGCGGACTCCAGCAGCCTCGGCATCTGGGTGGGGGAGGTCACCGTGGCCCGGTACACGGCCACGTCCCGGAACAGCAGGTCGTTGTCCACCTCCTGGAAGTAGTCGCCCCCCACCTCCGACAACGGCACCTGGCCGCAGATCGCCAGGACCGGGGCCCCGCTCTTGGCGGCGTCGTACAAGCCGTTCAGGAGGTGGACCGAGCCGGGCCCCACGGTGCCCATGCAGACGCCGAGCTCGCCGGACAGCTGGGCGCGGGCGCCGGCCGCGAAGGCCGCGGCCTCCTCGTGGCGGAAGCCGGTCCACTCGATGCCGTCCGTGGTCCGGATGGCGTCGGTGAGGGGATTGAGGGCGTCGCCGACCACGCCGAAGACATGGCCGACGCCAAGGTCGGCGAGCCCGTCGACGATCACCTGGGCAACGGTACGAGTCATGGGGTCACCTTTCACGAAGGACGACGACCGGGTCACCGGGGGGTGAACCGGTCGGGATGAGCCGCGTTCCAGTCGCCTGCCCACGAAGGCGGAACCGATGCAGAAGAGAGGAGCTGCCCCGCTTCGAGCGGTACGTACAGGTCGGCGTGGGACCGTACGGTGTCCGGTCCGACCCGGCGCAGCAGCATCCCGGGCGCCAGGCCGCCCGGCTCGTCGACGCCCATGGCGGCCATGATCTGCAGGGCGCTCTTGACCGTCGCCTCCTGGAAGCGCTGGACGCGGCGCGCCTTGTCGCCGACGTCGAGGGCCCGGGCGCGCCGGGGGTCCTGGGTGGCGACGCCGACCGGGCAGGTGTTGGTGTGGCAGCGCTGGGCCTGGACGCACCCGAGGGCGAACATCATGGCCCGGGCCGAATTGGTGTAGTCGGCCCCCTGGATCAGCCGCTTGACGATGTCGCCGCCGGTGGCGATCTTGCCGGAGGCGCCGATCCGGATCCGGTCGCGCAGTCCCGCGCCGACGAGGGACCGGTGGACCGTCGTCAGTCCCTGGGTGAGGGGGAGCCCGACGGTGTCCGCGAACTCCAACGGAGCGGCCCCGGTGCCGCCTTCGGCTCCGTCGACGACGATGAAGTCGGGGGTCACGTCCTCCTCGAGCATCGCCTTGCAGACGGCGAGGAACTCGCGGCGCGATCCGACGCACAGCTTGAACCCGACCGGCTTGCCTCCGGCCAGCTCCCGCATCCGGCCCACGAAGCGCACGAGCTCCCTCGGGGTCCGGTAGACGCGGTGGTACGGCGGGGAGATCACGGTGCGGCCCTCGGGGACGCCGCGGGTCGTGGCGATCTCCCGGCTGACCTTGGACCCGGGCAGCACGCCCCCGATGCCGGGCTTGGCGCCCTGGCTGATCTTCAGCAGGACGCAGGCGACCTGGTCGAGGGCCGCCTTCTCGGCGAACTGGCGTGGATCGAAGTCGCCGTCCTCCGTGCGGCAGCCGAAGTACCCCGTGCCGATCTCCCAGACGAGGTCCCCACCGGCGGCCAGGTGGTGTTCCGATATCCCGCCCTCGCCGGTGTCGTGGGCGAAGCCACCGCGCCGGGCGCCCTCGTTGAGGGCGCGGACCGCCCGGCCCGACAGGGAGCCGAAGCTCATCGCGGACACGTTGAGCAGGGCCATGCCGTAGGGCCTGCTGCAGTCGGGGCCGCCAATCCGCACCCGGGGCGGTTCCTGGGACACGGGGCGCGGGGCCATGGAGGGGACGAGGTAGTCGGTGCCCGGCCGGTACAGCTCCAGCTCCGTGCCGAAGGGGTCCTCCGCGTCGGTTCCCTTGGCCCGTTCGTAGACGATGGAACGCGTGTCCCGGTCGAAGGGCGAGCCGTCGACGTTCCGTTCCACGAAGTACTGCTGCACCTCGGGACGGATCTTCTCCATCGCGAACCTCAGGTGCCCCAGGAGCGGGTAGTTGCGCAGGATCGAGTGGCGTCGCTGGACGATGTCGTACGACGAGACGGCGGCGAGCAGGAGCGCGGGGCCGGCCGCACACCACCACCAGGGGGACGACAGGACGGCGAGGAGGCCGGTGGCGAGGGCGGCGACGGCCGGCAGGACCACGAGAAGAAGCGTCAGCATGCGGGCCGTCTGTCCCGGATCGACCGCGCCAAGCCCGCTGGGACAACGGCGCCCCACGCGGGAGCCCGGCAGACCCGGCGGTCCGCGCCGCCCGGGTCCTCCACCGGCACGGCGCGCACGGCGCGGCCGGTCACACCTGCCTCAGGCAGTGGGATCCCAGAGTCCGCCGGCTTCGTCACGGGCGAGGTGCTCGGCGTAGACGCCGACCTTCCAGGCGATCACGGCCCGGCACTCCTCCAGCGCCCGGATCTGCGCGTCGACGCGCTGTTGATGGGTGTCGAGCAGTCCCAGGCGCTCCGCCTCGTTGCCCGCATCAGCGCCCTCACCGACCGGCTCGACCTCGGCGACGACTTCAAGACCCCCTCCCAGGGCGCTGCCACCGGCCTGTGGGCCGCCACGTCCCCGCTCCTCGACGGGCGCGGCGGGCTCTACCTGGAGGACTGCGACATCGCCCGCGTCTCCACCTCCGACCAGCCCATGGACGACGGCGGCGTCCGTGCGTACGCCATCGACCCCGACGAGGCGGCACGCCTCTGGGACCTCTCCGTCGCCGCGACGGGGGCCAGGCCGATCCTCCCGTGAACCGGCGCCCCGCGTGGAGTCCGGGAGCCCAGAGGAGTGGACGAGGCCGACACGGTCGGTGTCCGCGGGGGAGGGCTTGTGGTTAGGCTGATCTCCTGGTCCGCCAGTCGGGGCCGGTCCCGACTGGTGCGACGGCGCAGAGGCGACCTGGACGCGCTGTTCCCGGGCTTGCTCGACTCCGTACCGGGCGGGGCTCGACCCACCCACGAGACCACAGGAGCCTGACGTCGTGAACAGCCCCTTCGGCACCTCGGTGCCCCGGCGTTCCTCGCCACCGTCACCGCGGCGATCGCGGGAATCGTCATGAGCAACGGCGGGATCACGGACGCATCTCGTGGACGGACGCGCGCCGAGCGGGTGACCGAAGGGCTGACTGTCGTCATGGCGTCGGCCCTCGCGTTCGCCCTGCTGGCCGGTCCGGCCCTGGTCTTCGGCACGGCCACCTGGCATCTGGTGACGGACACCGGTACCACTGCGTTCAGCCGGGCCGCCGTACCGGTCATCTTTCTCGCGCTGACAACGGCTCCGTTCGCCCTGGCCCGGTTGGTGTTCCGCTCGGGTCGGCGCAGAGGCAGGGACCGCTTGACGGCGGCGACCCCGGCGGCGCTGACCCTGCTCGCGGGGTCCGTCGTACCGCTCGCGGCTCTGTGGCTGATCTTCGCGTACGCGGACTGACCTGCCCGGCCTCCCCACCGGCCAACGGATGCCCGCCGTACCAGGGTGAGCGCTCGGGCATCGGACCGCATCGGGCCTGGGGCGCAGTCGGGCAGTTCAGCCCGCACCTTCCCCAGGCGCCGGCATCCACGCACCTTGGTCGGCTCGGTGAGGCGTACGCATCACAGGCGGTCCGTATGACGGCCGCCTTCAGGGGGTGGACGCTGCGGTGCCGCCGACGAGCGGGGTTACTCGAACGGCACCGACTGCACGGGCACGTAGACCCCGCGTACGGCCGGCGAGCCCTCACGGCGGGTCACGCCGGACAAGGCTGCCACGACCCACAAGCCCGGCAGCACCGTGGAGGTGCGGATGGCGAGGGGCGGAGCTCATGAGCTGTCGGGCTACGCGCTGGGCACGTGGATCACCGTCACCGGGCTCATCCTCGGCACGTTCCCGGCCCTGTCGCTGTCCTTCCGCGCCAGCCCGCGGGACCGCACAGGGAGCCACAACGGCGACTACGTCCTGGTCTTCATCGTCGCCGAGGTCGTCGCGCTCGTCCTCGGATGGGCCGCACCTCACGACGGTGGGAGCCCTTCGTCGGCCGCACGACCGAACTGGGGCTGCCCGACACGGTGATCGACCGGCTGGGCCGTCCCCGGTGCTCGTCGGCGGACTTCCACGCGCGAAGTGTTCGGCCAGGTCGCGCCCTCCTGCCGCTGGTCAGAGGCGTGTAGCGGTGCGGACGAGGTCGGCGACGGCTTTGGATCTGCTGTGTGGTGGCCAGGCGATGACGGTTGTGACAGCCGGTGCGTCCGGCACCGGCACCGTCGCGTGATCGTCACGCAAGTGGGCTCGGAGGGACTCGGGCACGACCGCGCAGGCCCGGCCGAGCGCGATCAGCTGGAACAGCTGGGTGTGGTCGCGCACCTGCGGGCCGGGTCCGTCCGGATAGCCCCCGTCCCGTCGAGGCCAGCGCGGCAGGGGCAGGTCCGTCAGGGCGGTGACCTCGGCCATCGACGTACGGGGTCGGTTGGCCATGGGGTGACCCGCGGGCAGGACCACGATCTGCTGTTCGGTGTGCAGGTCCTCGGTGTCGAGTCCGGCCGTCGTGTCGAAGGGCCGCTGGAGCAGAGCAACGTCGGCACGCCCGTCGCGCAGCAGCCTTTCCTGCTCGCCGGGCCCGCACAGCATCACCTCGACGGTGGCCGCGCCGGGCTCGGCCGCGTACGCGGCCAGCAGCTTCGACAACAGTTCGCTGGACGCTCCGGCTTTCGTGGCCAGCACCACACCCGGCGTTCCGGCAGCTGCGCGGCGGGTGCGGCGCTCGGCTGCTGCGACCGCGTCGAGTGCGGCCCGGGCCTCGCGGAGAAGCACCGACCCGGCCTCGGTCAAGGCGACTGCGCGAGCAGTGCGGTGCAGCAGAACCACTCCGAGCCGCCGTTCGAGCTGCTGGATCGCCCGCGACAGCGGTGGTTGCGCCATGGCGAGCCGCTGCGCCGCCCGCCCGAAGTGCAACTCCTCCGCGACGGCGACGAAGTACCGTAGCTCCCGCGTCTCCATTGCGTCAGCGTATCCGGCGCTCACCTCGGCTGATATCCGTGCGGTATCACCGCCCACCCAGTCGGTCTTGGACGTCCTCCCCGGGTCCGCACCACGCTTCGTGACATGAGTGAACAGACGATCGCGCTGGTGACCGGTGCGAACAAGGGAATCGGATGCGAGATCGCGGCGGGCCTGGGCACCCTCGGCTGGCGCATCGGCGTGGGCGCGCGGGATCGACTGCGCCGCGACACCGCGGTGGAGAAGCTGTGCGCGGCCGGGGCCGACGCGTTCGGCGTGCCGCTCGACGTGACAGACGACGCGAGTGCCGCCGCCGCGGCCGAGCTGATCGCCGACCGCGCCGGGGGGCTCGACGTCCTGGTCAACAACGCCGCGATCACCGGGGGTATGCCACAGACGCCCACCAACGTCGATCCCGCGACCGTTCGAGCCGTCGTGGAAACCAACGTGATCGGGGTCATCCGCGTCACCAACGCGATGCTGCCCTTGCTGCGCCGCTCGGCATCGCCGCGGATCGTGAACATGTCCAGCAGCGTCGGCTCGCTCATTCTGCAGACCACGCCCGGCATCGACATGGGCCCGATTCCCCCTGCGTACGTGGCGTCCAAGACCTTCCTCAACGCCGTCACCGTCCAATACGCCAGGGAACTCGGCGACACCGACATCCTGATCAACTCCGGCTGCCCCGGCTTCACCGCCACCGACCTGAACGGCTTCCAAGGCGTCCGCACTCCCCATCAGGGCGCGGCGATCGCGATTCACCTCGCGACCCTGCCCGACGGCGGACCGACCGGCGGATTCTTCGACGACGGCGGATCAGTGCCCTGGTGACAGACGTACTGCTGGACGATCGCTGAGGAGGGCCGGGGACGTTTCCCCGGCGCTGATCCAGTCGTCCTTGGAAAGCTCTCGGCCCACGGTCCGCTGCGGGGGCGACGTGACCGGCCGTAGGCCATCGGGGGACGGCGCCCCGGTGGCCGAGGCGCCGGTCACGTACCCGCCGAGCCGATGGCCCCTCAGGGAGCGGTTCGTACAGGGAAGCTGAAGGTGCGTCCCTGTTCCTTGAGCCACGGCAGAATCTGCTTGAGGGCCTCGACGGTCTGACCGCGGTCGCCGCCGCCGTCGTGGAAGAGGATCGTCGGTCCGTTGGACAGCTCGTGCTTGACCGTGCCGACGATGGCGCTCGTGCCGGGCTTCTCGAAGTCCTTGGTGTCCACGTTCCACCCCAGCGGCCGCATCCCCGCCTCGGCGGCGATGCGCCGGCTGTCGGGGGTGAACGCGCCGCCCGGCGCCCGGTAGTACTCCACCTTCGCGCCCCCGGCGGCTTCCTCGATCATCCGCTTGGCGTCCAGGATCTGCTGCTTCTGATACGCGACGGACTTCTTGTCCATCGCGGTGTCGTGGGACGTGGTGTGGTCGCACAGGCGGTGCCCGTCCGCGACGACCCTCTTGACCAGGTGGGGAAACTCCTTTGCCCGCGGTCCGACCATGCAGAACACCGCCTTGACGTTGTGCTGCTTGAGGACCTCGAGCACCTTGGGCGTCCACTGCGGGTCGGGACCGTCGTCGATGGTGATGTTCACGGCTTTCCCGCCTGCCTCGGCGGCATGGGCGATGCCCTGGGGCATCCGCACCTTCGACACCGGCGGCGGACCGGATGCCGGCTCCTTCGTCCGTTCCTCGGGTCCGGACCCCTGCGAGCCCGCCCCCGTCCGCGCGGCGGCCTCGGTGTCCGTCAGCGCGGTGGCCCCCCACGCCGCCAGGCTGATCGCGACCGCCGAAGCCGCCACGGCTATGTGCGCGG
Source organism: Streptomyces sp. NPDC088707 (assembly GCF_044752725.1). Lineage (NCBI taxonomy): Bacteria > Bacillati > Actinomycetota > Actinomycetes > Kitasatosporales > Streptomycetaceae > Streptomyces > Streptomyces sp. NPDC088707. The sequence goes on from NZ_JBIVLV010000004.1 coordinate 245,010, forward strand.
TGTACTTGCCCTTCAGCCCCATGTCCTGCCACTCCTCGCCTGTTCTCTACGCTCTCCCGGATAAGGGGACGGTAGAGACGGCTGGAAGGTTTCACCCGACCGGGCCCCAAGAACGGAAACCTGCAGCGTGAGGGGCTCGGGCAGAACCTCAGGCAGGGGCCTCAGGCAAGGCTCAGGCAGGCTCTCAGACCGAGGTGCTTCTGCGGAACCAGCCGCTGAACGGCGCCGCCCCCGCCGTGGATTCCACCTCCGCGCCGCTGCCGGAGACCGCGCCGTCGCCGAGGCCGTACCGCTCGGCTCTCGCCAGTACCCTCTCCGCCTCCGCCCGCCAGGTCGCCGCATCCGCGTCCGGGCGGGGTGGCGGCAGGAAGGGACCGCGCTCCGTTGCCTCGGAGGCCGCTCCGAAGAAGTCGCCGCCCTTGCGCTTGAAGTCGTCCGTTCCCCACGGGCGGCCGTGGCCGCGCGCCGGAACCTTCTGGAGGTGGGGGATGTGCTTGGCGCAGTGGATGTACGCCTCCTCGACGGTGATCACCACCCACACCAGCGCCCGTCGGCCGGGCACTTGGTCGGCCGGGAGCCAGGGGTGGGCGCGGCGCATCTCGTCGTCGGCCACGCTCGTGGCCCGGCCGTTGACGTGGAGCCCGATGCGGTCCCGGAGGAAGTCGACCATGAGGATGCCGACCTGCGGGTTCTCCTCGATGTTGCCCAGGCTGGCGTGGACGCCGTTCCCTCGGTACTCGGGGTAGGCGAGCGTCTCGTCGTCCAGGACGTGGAGGAATCCGGGCGGCCCGGCGCGGAAGGTGTTGTCGCACGCGCCGTGTCGGTCGGCGGTGGCCAGGAAGAACATCTCCTGCCGGTTCACGAACTCGCGCATCCGGGAGTTCAGCCGGTCCAGGACCTGGTCGGCGTAGAAGCGGTCCGCCCGCTCCGTGGTGCCCATGCGCTGCTGGACCAGGTGTTCGCCGTCACTGCCCGGGCGGATGGTACGCAGGGTCGTCGTCCCCTGCTGCCCGGCGTGTTCGAAAGTACTCACGTCGTTGCCCCGACCAGTTCCTCGATGGAGTCGTGCCGTATGCGGTGGGTGGGGATGCCGATGCCCACGAGGGTGTCGAGGCTGCTCCGGATCATTCCGGGCGGGCCGGACAGATACGCGTCGTGGGTGTGCCACGGGCCGAACTCGCGTATGGCCTGCGGGATACCGCCGGACAGCAGGCCGACGGGACCGTCGTCCAAGACCGGGCGCACCGAGAGCCAGGGGTGCGACTGCTGCAGGCGGAGCATCGTGTCGATGTCGTAGAGGCCGTTGTTCCGGCGAGCGCCGTAGAACACGTCGACGGAGCGCCGCCGGCCGTGCCGGGCGACATCCTCCACCAGCGCCTTGATGGGCGCGATGCCGGTGCCGCCACCGAGGCACAGGAGCCCGCTGTCACTGGTGTGGTCCACGGTCATGGAACCTGCGGGAGGACCGAGCCGGATGACGTCTCCGGTACGGGCGCGGTGGACGAGGGAGTTGGAGACCCAGCCCGCCGGTACGGCCTTGACGTGGAAGGAGAGGAGCCCGTCGGAACGGGGCGCCGAGGCGAAGGAGTAGTGCCGCCAGACCCGAGGCCACCAGGGGGTCTCCAGGGTCGTGTACTGCCCGGCGAGGAAGGGATACGGCCCGTCGGGCCGGACCGTGACGACCGCGACGTCCTTCGTACGCATGACATGGGCGACCACCTCCGCCTGCCACCAGGCCGGGGCACGGAGCTCGTCCTCGGTCGCCGCGTCGATCATGATCTGGGAGATCGTGGTGTAGGCGCCCACCCAGGCGGCCTCGGTCCGTGGCCCCCAGGTCTCCGGGGCGTGGCGGGCGAGGGCCCCGATCAGGGCCTCGCCGACGGCCGGATAGTGCTCGGGGAGGGTGCCGTACTTCCGGTGCCCGCGACCGAGGTGGGTCAGATACGTGGTCAGGGTGACGGGGTCGTCCGCGTGGGTCGCGGCGGTGAGCAGGGCCTTGAACAGCCGGTCGCGCTGGGTGTCCATCGCGGCGGGGAAGAGGTCCCGCAGGGCGGGGTGGCGAAGGAAGAGCAGCGCGTAGAAGTACGAGGTGACCCGGTCCGCGATCGGCTCGATCTCGGCCATCGTGCGGCGCAGCAGCTCCGTGGCGGAGGGGACCTCTGCGGCTGCCGCTCTCGGTGGAGGGGCCGAGGCCGGGGCCGCGGCTGGTCGGTGTGCTGCGGGCTGCGCGGACTGCGGGGCCGACCGGTCGGTCGCCGGGTGCCCGGACGGCTGGGGCCCGGGCGTTCCCATCGGACCCTGCCCGAACCAGCCCCCGCCCTGACCGCCGGCGGCACCGGAACCGTAGCCGTCGGCCGACGGGGTGGTCGGAGCTTCCATCGGTCTGCCTCGCCTCGAACGTCTTTGGTCGGTCTTCGTCCCGGGGTCTGCATGTGCCCCGTTTTCTTGTCGCCACGTACTCGACGAGTACTCGGACAGGTGAGCGGGCCCGACCATACCCCGCCCGTCGGAATTCCGCGGATTCCCCCGACTGCCCCCTCAGGGAAGGTGTTTCGGCTGGTCAGAGGCTGGTTACTGTTGAGTTGGAAGGGTCCGAGAGCGGTTCCGGTGAGGCAAGGGTGAGGAATTCACCGACCGAAAACTCACGCCGTGACCCGAACTTCTCCACATCTCCACCGACCGGATCGGCGGCGGGCCGGCGGTGTTCGTGCCGGTGAAACCGGCCCATCCCCATGGCGGCCCCGGCCGGCGGCTCTCCCGGTCGTCGCGGACCACGTAGGGGATCTTGAGACTGCGATCAGCCCATGGCAGGCTCAAGCCGCATGATCGTGGAATTCGCGAAAGACACCCTGCACGGGAGACTGCGGAGGGACCGCACGTCGCTGCTCTGGAAGCTCGACGGCCTGTCGGAATACGACGCCCGTCGGCCTCTGACGGCGACGGGGACCAACCTCCTCGGCCTGGTCAAGCACGTGGCCACCGTCGAGGCCAGGTACTTCGGCGAGGTCTTCGACCGCCCCTCCCCGGAACCGCTGTCCCGGTGGCAGGACTCCGACGGCAGCGATCTGTGGGCGACCGAGGACGAGACCCGCGACCAGATCGTCGGGTTCTACCGGCGGACGTGGGAACACTCGGACGCGACGATCGACGAGCTCCCCCTCGACGCCCCCGGCCACGTGCCGTGGTGGCCGGAGCCTCATGCCGACACGAACCTGTTCGCCATCCTGGTCCATGTCCTCGGTGAGTCCGTCCGGCATGCCGGCCACGCCGACATCCTGCGCGAGGGCCTCGACGGCCGGACCGGGATGCGTCCCGAACTCGAAAGGCCGATCGACGAGGAAGCACGTGCGGCCTACTGCGCGACGATCGAGCAGGCCGCCAGGTCGGCCGCATCGATCAAGGCGTAGAGGGTGTCCCACACGACGTGATGTACGTGCGGCACGACGGGCTCGCGCCTTCTCGCCCTCCTCTGCCTGGCCGCCGCGTGTCAGATCGACGCGGCCCCGTTCACGCCACGGGACAGCGACCCTCTCCGCGTCGGGAGCGAAACCCAGTGCGTCCAGCTGCCGCCAGGGGTCGTGCCGTCTTCGGGGCTTGACGAAGGACCGCAGGACAGGGGAGCGCCGACCGCCCGGACCGGAGAGATCCGCGCGGATGTCCTCGGCTCCCTCACCCCGCCCCATGGACGCAGGCTGACCGGGCGCGGGCCCGGGGGTCAGTGCCGCCGGGCCCGGCCATCCAGGGTGCCGGCTGGTTACATCGGCTCGGGGAAGATGTCGCTGATGCTCCATGCGACGCTGAAGCAGGGCGGGAGGGAATGGGCTTCCGGCTCGGTGTCCAGGGCCTGGAGCGCGAGGATCTGGCTCATGGGTGCTCTTCACCTTCTTCTCGGGTTGTGTCGGTCGGTGACTGCGTACCTCGGCACCTACGGAGTTGCTCCCCGCAGTGCCCAGGTGTTCATGGAACGCCCGCCCGGAGCTGTCAGGGGACTGCGAGGCTCCGGGGACGCGCGTGGTGAGGCTCCGTCAGGAGTGGTCCGGCCAGCAGACGGCGGAGGGCCAGCAGGACACCGGCTCCGCCACTGGACAGGTCGGCGGTGAACCGCTGCGAACCCGCACCGAGGAAACGGACACCACGCCGGTACGGGACCGCGTACTTCACCAGACCGGTCGCGGCGCGCACCGCGTCCTCGCGGGCGCCGTCCGAGCCGGTGAGCTCGGCGTGTTCGGTCAGGCACCAGCTCAGTCCGGCCAGCCCCCGGTACAGGCCCGCCTCCTTCGTCGCACAGGAGACCCGGATGCCGGCCAGCAGCTTCGGCAGTGCGGCGGCGCAGCGTTCGTCCGGCGCGGTGGCCACGTAACGGGTCAGCACTGCCGCGACGCCGGCCGCGCCCGTGGCCAGGTACGGCATCGCGCGGGTGAGCTGCGTGTTGTCGGAGACGGACAGGGAGCCGTCGTCCAGCGGAAACGTGCGGTCCAGCTCCTGGTGGAGCAGCACGCGGCCCGCCTCCAGGTAGCGGGCCTCGCCCGTGTCGCGGGCCAGGCGGTGGAGGAAGAGGGCGAGCCCCGAGCGGCCGTGCAGCAGGCCGCGGGCGTCGTGCTCGCCGAGGGTGGCCTGCAGGTCGGGGGTGCGCAGCAGGAGCTCCCCGGCTACTGCGGCCCGCTCCAGGTGGCAGTTCTCCCCGGTCAGCCGGTGCAGGGCGAGCCAGCCCAGGCCGACCCCGGCCCGCCCGCCGGCCAGCGTGCTGCAGGAGCCGGTGAGTGAGTGGTCGTCGGCGCCCCGGAGCAGGTCGACGGCCTCGTCCAGGAGGCCGAGGTCGGCCAGCACCCGGGCGATGCCGGCCGAGCCGACGAGCAGACCCGGGGGCAGCGCGTCGCGCTGCGCCAACGTGTCGCGGCGCAGCCGTGCGCGGATCTCCTCCGGCACCGCAGTCCCGGCGCGGTGCAGGGCGTGCACCACCCCGGCCGTGCCGTAGGCCAGACACACGTTGTTGGTACGGAACGCTTCGGGCGAGGGCGGGAAGGCCCACTCCGGCCGGTCGGCGTCAGCCATCTCCAGCAGCCCCGCGGCCACCTCCGCGGACAGCCGGGTGAGGCAGCCGCGCGGGTCGGCGTCCAGCTCGGCGGCGGAGGGCAGACGGTCGGGACCACATGGGTCCTGCGCCTGGCCGTGTGCGACGTACTGTGTCTGGTCCTGCGCCTGGCCGTGTGCGACGTATGGCACCTGGCTCCGCGCCTGGCCGCGTGCAAGGTACTGAGCCTGGTCCTGCTTCTGGTTCTCGGCCAGGAGGAAGGCGGTGGCCCGCTGCCACAGATCCTGCGGTGGAGCCACGTCCGCCAGGTCGCGGCGCAGCAGCGCGAGGTGGGCGGGCGCGTGTTCGGCTGTCTCGTTGAACGGTGCCAGGAGGGCGAAAGCGACCGCCGACATGCCGTACCGGTCCTGGAACAGCGGATCGGACGCGGCCCGGAGCAGGCCCGGCGGCGGCGTGAACCCCGGGGTGCCCATCCCGGACGGTGCCGCGGACAGGGCAGAGGCCGCCTCGAAGTCCACCAGCCGGACCCCGCCCGACGGCGTGACCATGACATTGCCCAGGTTGAGGTCACCGAACCGGTAGCCGGCGGCGTGCAGCCGCTTCAGCGAGCCGTCCAACGCGGTCAGCAGGCGTCGGCACACCTCGTAGTACACGGCGACGGACTCGGTCGTACGGTCGGCGCGGGCCAGCGGGGAAGACCGGCTCAGCCAGCCCACCAGAGGCTGCCCTGCGACGTACTCGGTGACGAGGAAGTCGTGCTCCCACTCCGTGAAGTGGTCCAGCGGCTCCGGGCCCACCCCGGGGGCGGCCGCATGCAGCTCGCGCAGCACGCCGTACTCGTGCCGAAGCCGCTGCTGCGCGTCGGTCCCGTCGAAGACCAGGCCGTTGTGAGCGCGGGCCTCCTTGAGGAAGACGGTGCGGCCGGTACGCCGATCCCGGGCCTGGTACGTGCCGCCGGCGTTGCTCAGGCGCACCGCGCGGGTCACCTCGTAGTCGCGGATCAGGATCGGGCCCTCATGCGGCTTCTCCTCCCCCTCGACGAAGGGGTCCGTGATGCCCGCGGGCAGTCGGAAGGCGGGCAGTCGCAGATCGACGACCTCACGGCCGGAGCCGTCGAGGACCAGCCCCTCGCGGGTGCCGTCGGCCCGCAGCCGGCTGCGGGCACCGAACGAGCCGTAGCGATAGTGGACCGTCCGCGAGTCGCGAAAGCGCCGGTCGGTGAGGACGTACGGTCCCTCCTCGCCGTCGAGCGCGTCGCGCAGGCGTTCCATCAGCCGACGGGCGGTCGCCGTGTCCGGCGGGTAGAGGGCACAGAACTTGCCCGCCTGGGCGCGTGAGGCGTGTTTGTGATGGAGGAACAGGAAGAAGAGCCGGGCACTCAGGTGCTTGAACGGCACACCTTCGGAGAAGCAGATCCCGGCGACCGTGTCGAGCACGTGCTGCGCCCGGTCCAGCCGCGCCGACACGTGGATCTTCCATCCCTGATCGGCGAGTCCGGTCCGCAGACTGCCCCAGGCCGTCCAGAGGCCCTGGGCGGTGCCGTGCAGACCCGGCGGCACCTTGCCGGGAGCGAAGCGCGGCCCGGGGTCGGCCACGCTGGGCAATGGCAGGTAGTATTCCCGGTCCGCGAGCGCTTCGCCGAAGCCTTCGAGCACGGAATCTCCTCGCAGGGTGGTGAGGGGCGGCCATGACGGCTGTGCCAGACGCTAGGGCGGGCGGGTATGGAACCGGTTGGCGGGCGGCATGCGACCGGTATCAGGCAGGGAGGCTCGGGCTCGAATGTGCGATGGGGTGTCGTGGCCGCGGCGCTGCCGCGCACCATGGTCGAAGTCGTGAAGCACTCGTGAAGCACTGCGGTGCCGGCGAGCGGACCGGCATCACCGACAGCACGGAGATCCGGGCCGACGGCCTGTCGCAGGACGGAAGAACCGGGACCGAGACATCTCTCTGGCTACTCGTACAAGGAGATGTACGAGCACCACACAGGGCGCGCTGCTCGCGACGCGCTCCGGATCGAGCAGCACGACATGGTGCCCCTGAGGAACTGGCGTCCCATGAGCCGCTACCTCGGCCACCGCGAGCAATGAGCGACGTGGCCCGGCCACGGGTGGCCTCCAGCCCCCTCAGCAGACCGCGAACCTGCTCCCCGCAAGGCAGAGGTGAGTATCGCCCCTCGCAGCCGTCCTCGACGTCCCGCCGCCTTCAGCGCACGTGCGGGATTCCGGGTACGGGTACGGGTACGAGTACATACACCTTAGATCCGGGAGTTGCGCAGCGACTGCCACACAGCACCGGCCAGCGCCCGCGTCGCCCGGGGGACCGACAGCCCTTCGTGCTGTCGGTACAGCTCCCAGTTGTACGGGACCAGGGACAGCTTGTTGGAGGACAGCGAACCCGCCTGATGGGCCCGGTACACCGCAAGCGGCTCCGTGAGGCCCCGGGCCTCAGCGCCGTCCCGCATGATCGACAGCCACAGGGCGTAGTCCTGCCGCTTCCGCATCTCCGGCATCAGGCGCGTGCCGAGGGCGTTGCGGTCGTACATGGCGGTCAGCGCGCCGATGTAGTCACGTACCAGCATGGCGCGGTAGTCCACGTGCTCCCGCGCGCGGACGATCCGTCCGTTCGGCGTGAAGTCGACGCTCTCGCCGTCGTAGTCGGCGTCCATCTTGTAGTACGAGGTGAACGTCAGGGGCGCATCGCCCGCCGCGGCGAACTCGATCTGCCGCTCCGTCTTCTCCGGAAGCCACAGGTCGTCGCTGTCGAGAAACGCGACGTAGTCTCCCTGGGCCCGCTCGATGGCGAGGTTACGCGCCCGGCCGGCACCGCCCTGGACCGCTGCCGACTCCGGCTTGACGCGCTCGTCCTGCCGGGCGAACTCCATGAGCAGGTCGAAGGAGTCATCGGAAGACTTGTCGTCGGTGACCAGCAGCTCCAGGTCGGTGTGGGTCTGCGAGAGCACCGACCGAACCGATGCGCCGAGCGTCGCCGCCGAGTTGTACACGGGCATGACGACGGACACCAAAGGCACAGCGCTTCTCCTTGCTCGGTCAATGACGACTTCCATTCAAGCACTGGAATGGTAGTGGAAGCTGCCATGCGTGTTGTTCTCGCTGGTCAGGGGCACGTGGGGCGGCCGCAGGCGCCTTGAGGGACGAAAGCGGAGGACAGCCCGAGGCCGAGCGTGACCTCATCCCGATCCAGCACGACCGGGTTCGCGCTGCGGCAGCTCGTTCCGCGGCCGACGAGACGCTGAGTGCTTCGTTTCGGCGGCCCGCAACCACCTCGGGCGCTACCGGGGCCATGAGGCGGTCTCAGCCTTCGTGCGCCCCGGTGCTCCTACAGGCAGGAGGCGTGCGCCCGCACCGCTCGCATGCGCCTTCCGTAGAACGAGGGGGACTGGGCACACTCGGCTGGTCTGTCCGTCCGATGGCACCAGGGGGAGTAGTGGCTCGAACGCAATCGAAGTGCGGAGCGCTCACGCAGAAAGGGACTCGGTGTCAGCGCCTCGCCATGATCGGAGCGTCCAGGTGCGACCGTCACCGTGGCGAGTGGTCCTCCTACGAGGTTCAGAAGCGCAAGGCGAAGAGGACGTAGAACCAAGGAGCAGCCGGTCGCCGGCCCGTTGGAGGACCGTCGAGGGCGAAACGGTGACAGGTCATGACGACTGAGCTGCGGGACAGAGACCACCAGTCGGATGTCGGTCCAGGCCGGATCAAGGACCAGGAAGGCAGTGGCGCTGACTGACGAAAGGGCCTCCTAGCTGCGGATTCTCCGCCGGGTAGGAGGCCTCTTCATAGCCTGGGGCCGGTGCGGCCAGGTGCCTACCCCGCCCCTCGGGCGAACGACGCTACTTCCCGCACCAGACCAAGCAGGACCTGGGCGCGGCGCGGGCGCTCGCTTCGCTCGCTCGCGCAGGCGAAGCGAAGGCTACGCTCGTCGGCATGCTGAACCGTCTTCCGTTGAGTGAATCGCTGCTCTCCACCGTGGGCTCCCCCGAACAGGCCGAACTCCTGGACAGCAGCCCGCGGTCACGGGTGTGGCGGGTGCGGCTGACCGACCGGCGGCTGGTGATCGTCAAGCAGATCACCGACGACGGGGACACGGGCGCCGACGCGAGCACGCGCTTCGCGCGTGAGGTCGCGGGGCTGCGCCTGGCGGGGCGGACTTCCGGGCTCGCTGTGGCCCCCGCGGTGCTGGCCACGGACCTGCCTTCGCGGGTGATGGTCCTTGAGCACGTGAACGACCTCGGCAGGACGGACGACTGGATGCCGGGGTACGCCGAGTCGCTCGCCCGGCTGCACGCCCTGACCGGGCCGGCCGACGCGGGCGCACTGCCGGTCTGGTCGGGGCCCACGGCCGCCGACGCGGAGTCCTTCCTCGCCCTGGCCAGGGCACTCGACGTACCCGTCCCGTCTACGGTTCCCGCTGAACTCGCCGATCTCCTGGAGCGGTTGGACCCCACGCCGCACCATGCGCTGCTGCATGGCGACCCATGTCCTGGGAATGATCTGCGCACTGCCGAGGGCGTCCGCTTCGTCGACTTCGAGCGGGCCTCGCTCGGCAACGGCCTGGTCGAACTCGCGTATTTCCGCGTCGGCTTCCCCACCTGCTGGTGTGCCATGTCGGTCACCGCGGCCCCGCTCACGGAGGTCGAGGACGTATACCGAACGACCTGGCGCGGCCTCACCGGGAAGGACGTTCCGGGTGACCTCGCCGACGCGTGCGCAGGCTGGCTCATCCAGGGCGACGCGCTCGTCGAGCGGGCCCACCGCGGGACGGTCGACCAGCTTGCCCGGGTGCCCGCCGAGGACTTCGAGTGGGGTTACGTCTCCGCTCGTGAGCGGCTCGTCCACCGCCTGGGCGTAGTTGCCGACATGACCCGCGACCACGATCACCTGCACGCCATCGGCCGACTCAGCTCCGCCCTGGCCGACCGCATGCTCGAACGCTGGTCGAAACTGCGCCCCCTGCCCACGGCCGACGCCCGCCCTTGGTACTAGGTTCTGTCGTCAAATGTCACGCCCACATCAGGACTGATGCGAGGGGGAGGGCTGCCGTAGGACTCGGTGGTCTTGTCCTATCGGGTGGCGATGCCACGCCATTGCTTCAGTCGGTTGAAGCAGCGTTCCACGACGGTGCGGTGCTTGTAGGCCTCGCGGTCGAAGGTAGGCGGGCGGCCTCCGCGGCTGCCCCGCCGGGCCAGGTTGCGGGCCTGGTCGGCCGTCTCGGGAATCGTGTGCGGTATGCCGCGGCGGCGGAGCCAGGCGCGGATCGCTTTCGAGCTGTAGCCCTTGTCGCCCAGGACGTGATCGGGCCGGACCCGGGGCCGTCCCGGTCCGATCCGGGGCACTCGGATCGCTTCCATCACGGCGGTGGACTGGGTGCAGTCGTTGGTGTTGCCACCCGTCACCATGAAGGAGAGCGGCCGGCCCCGCCCGTCGCAGGCCAGGTGGATCTTGCTGGTCAGACCGCCTCTGGACCGCCCGAGACCCGGGTCGCGGAGCCCCCTTTTTGAGCCCCCGCCGCATGTTGATGGGCACGGACGACCGGCCCGCAGCATCCGGTCGAACGTGCCGTCCGCCGCCCACCTGCGGAAACGTGTATGCAGCGTGGCCCACGGCCCGTAACGCTCGGGCACGTCCCGCCAGGCCGTCCCGGTCCGGAACTTCCACACGATCCCGTTCAGGACCCTGCGGTCTTCCGGCCGCTTCCGCCCCCGCAACGACTCGGGCAGCAACGGCCGAACGAACTCCCACTCGGCATCAGACAGTTCATGACGACGTATCACGACCCCATGATCCACCAGCCGTGATCATTTTGAGGACACGGGCCAAGGGCTGTCCCGCATGACCGGGAGGCCCGAGTCGAGGCTCGAAAAGATGTGATGCCGTGCACGCAGCGTGTGTACGGTGCCGGAGTGATCGACTTTGATGGCGCTCGGTTGGGCGCGGAGGCTGCGCGGCGGTTGGCGGAGGCGGACTGCTGTGAGATAGCTCCAGGGCTCACGGAGGAAGAGTTCAGCCGGATCGAGGCGACCTATGAGCTCCAGTTCTCCCCGGAGCATCGTGCTTTTCTAGGGGCAGGGCTGCCGGTCGCTTCACCTCCCGAGGAAGGCGCGACGTGGCAGCAGCCCTGGCCCGACTGGCGTCACGCTGATGCAGACGACCTGCGCGATCGGCTGGAGTGGCCGGTACGAGAAGTGCTGGACGACGTTGCTCATGGCAGCTGGCATCCTGCCCTGGGAGCGCGTCCCACCTCCAAGGAAGAGGCCCTGGAGGTAGCCCGAGCGGTACTTGCACGAGCGCCACGACTCGTTCCCGTCTACGCGCACCGCTTCATACCCGCAGGTCGTGACACTCCGGGACATCCGGTCCTGTCGGTGTGGGGAACCGACATCATCTGCTACGGCCAAGATCTGGCCGACTACATCGACCGTGAGTTCGGCGAGATCGACGAGGACGCGCCCTTGAATCCGCAGGCATCCGTCCCGCTCTGGAAGGACTTCCTCGTCTGAGATTGCCCCCGGCTGATGCCGATATGAATGATCTCTGTCGTGTCTGGTGTGATCACGGCCTCGGAGCCGTCCTGGATGGTCCCGTTCACCGGTGTGGCTCCGCGCCAGTTCAACCGGGTGATGCGTGCGCTGCAACGCGAAGGGGCCGACATCGCTCGGCGCGGCCGGCCGTGGGGGATTCCGCTGGAAGACCGGCTGCTCCTGGTGGCCGCGTACTGGCGCACCAACCTGACACTGCGCCAGCTCGCACCGCTCTTCGGCGTCTCGAAGTCCGCGGCCGGCCGCATCATCGGCCACCTCGGCCCCCGGCTCGCGCTCAAGCCCCGCAGGCGGTTCCGCAAGGACACCGTGCTCATCGTGGACGGAACTCTGGTCCCCACCCGCGACCACACGGTGGCCGAGCGGTCCAAGAACTACAGGTACTCCACCAATCACCAGGTCGTCATCGACGCCGACACCCGGCGCGTCGTCGTGGTCGGCCGGCCGTTGCCCGGCAACCGCAACGACTGCAAGGCGTGGGCACTGTCCGGAGCCGAGGAGGCTGTCGGCCGCACCACCGTCATCGGCGACGGCGGCTACCGGGCCACCGGCCTGGAAGGAAGAACACAACACTTCTCACCGTCAGGTCCGCGCCCGTGTCGAGCACGCCTTCGCCCGCATGAAGGACTGGAAGATCCGAGACTGCCGGTTGAAGGGTGACGGCGTCCATCATGCGATGAGCGGTATCGCCCGCCTGCACAACCTCGCACTCGGCCGATAAGCGAGCCGAGCGGACAGCAGCCAATCACGACCCTGCTGACTCGAAGATCTTTACGGGACAGCCCTTAGGCCCTGTCCGGCGGATCATGTGACTGTCGGACCTTTGGCTCGTTGCTCCCGGCATGGGGTGGGGTGATCTGACGAATGCCGAGTGGGTCCCGGTTGGAGCCGCATCTGCCGTCGTCCGGCCTTCGGGGCGGACGTTGGAACGGTCACCGTAAGGTGATCAACGGGATCCTGTTTCGTGCCCGAACAGGCATACCGTGGCGGGACCTTCCTGAGCGTTTCGGCGGATGGAAGACCGTCTATGAACGGCACCGCCGTTGGTCGGCGGACGGCACGTGGGACCGGATCCTGCGTGCCGTCCAGGCCGACGCCGACCTCGCGGACCGGATCGACTGGAGCATGGTCAGCGTCGACTCGACGTCCTGCCGTGCCCATCAGCACGCGGCCGGGGCCCGCAAGAAGAAGCCACGCGTCCCGAAAAAGGACGACGCCCCGGCACCACCGCCCCGACGAGGGGCTCGGACGGTCCCGGGGCCGCCTGACCTGCAAGATCCACCTTGCCGGCGAAGGGGGATGCCGCCCGCTGGCCTTCCTGGTCACGCCGGGCCAGTGGGGCGACGCACCGCAGATGGTCGACGTCCTGGAGCGAATCCGGGTGCCGCGCCCGCAGGGCGGTCACCCGCGAACACGGCCCGACCACCTCGGCGGCGACAAGGCATACAGCTCACGCCGCAATCGCCGCTACCTGCGAAGGCGCCAGATCAAGCACACCATTCCCGAACCAAAGGACCAGCGGTCCAACCGCAAACGGCGTGGCAGCAAGGGCGGCCGGCCCACCGGCTTCGACAGCGAGACCTACAAACGCCGCAACGAGGTCGAGCGGACAATCAACCGGCTCAAGAACGCGCGGGCCGTCGCGACCCGTTACGACAAGCGGGCCTATGTCTTCCACGGGACCGTCACCGCAGCAACCATCCGCCTATGGCTTCGCCCATGATCCGGAGGACGGGATTGGCGCCCTGATCCGAGGCGGAAACGCTCAGGGCGCGTCGAATGCCGCCTGCAACGCGTCCTCCGTGGGAGCTATGACAACCGCGTTTCCCTGAAGCTCCGCAGGAAGATGACGACGCTCCTTCTCGTCGAAGATCAGTGCCCCACCATCCTGGGGGACGATTGAGGCTCCGAGGGCTTCCGCCAGGCCGGCGAGCACGCCGAGCATCGCGCCACGGGCAAAGTGTGTCGCCGTCACGCACGGCATCCCGCTTTCGCCGTGGGACCCGTGGTACAGGTCGGCTTCACCCCCGTCCTTTGCGCGGAGCTGGGAGAAGCCCTCCGCCGGGCCACCCGCCACCACGTACGGCTCCGTCACATGCCGAAACTGTTCGGCATCCAACGCGACAACCTCGCCGTCTACGAACCGGAGAAGGAAGATGCTGTAGCTCACAGACACACTCTGCCATCGTCATGATCCGCCGGACAGTGCCTAGGGGTGTTCTTGTCCTTCCGACCGTTCACCCTCCAGGCGTCGGAGACCCAGAACGCGCCGGCCATCCGGCCACCGAGCCGCCGTAGTCGCACGTCGGCGCAGTCGCGCGCATGGCACGTGAGCAGTTGCTTCCACCCGCGGTGATGGTGAAGCGAGCGTGGCATCACCCACCACATCGCGCGCAAGGGTGTCGAGTTCTCTGCGCCCCCATCTGGTTCCGCAGGCGCGTGACCACCGAGGGCGACCAGGCTCAGGTGTTCGCGGCGCCGTATTGCAGGGCGTCGCCTTGTGGAAGCAGGTAGCCGATGTCACGTCTCTTCGGCAGCTCTCCGGCCAGCGTCGATGCGTCGGTGCAGCCGGAGACCTCGAAGCCGATGACCCCCAGCCTGTAGGAGGCGCTCTTGAAGGTTGCGGTCCCGATGGCAGCCAGCCATGCGTCCAGCACGTCCGACCTGAAGAACGGTCGATCGTCCCCCTAAGCGAGTCCCGCCTGATCCAGCGCACCGACCGGGACGTAGAAGTCCAGCCAGTCGCTGCTTTCATCGCCGCCACGGATCGCCACACAACCGCAGACGACCAGGTGGCCCGTCGGCAGCCTGACCTGGCCGTGGAGGTGGCCGAACTCGGTCAGCGATCCAACGGTGCAGGGCACGGGATCCTGCTCCTCGGGTTCACGATCCGTCCGGCCGAAGCACCCGTGAATGTCTGCGGCGGACCACAGGGCACTCAGTACGGCTTGAATCCGGGCATCATCACTCGACCCGATCTCCATGGCCAGCTCGTAGTAGCCGCCGAACCAGTTGGTCTGGTCCCGGAAGTCGGCAGGACTCGTCATGACGTGATCATGCGGCAGGGACGTCCCTCGCTGCCACCCGCATTCAAGCGCGTGGCTGCGCCGATTGAGACGCGCGCGACCCAGCAGGATGGCTGGCGCGACGCCCGGCGTGCGCTGCGGGCCCCCTTGACGGACGATGAGACCAGAGCCCGCCCGGGAAGCCGTCGCACGTTGCACCGGGCGGGCGCATCCGCTCAGCGAGGTCGGCGGCGGCTCCTGCCTCCAGGAAGGGTCGCTCCTCCTGTTTCCCAGGAAGGGTCTCCCCTCTTCCCAGGAGCGGGATCCCTCCTCAGGAAACTGACGGCGGTCACGACGGCTGTCCCGATGGCCGCCCCTACACGTCGTCGATGGTGCGGGGCGCCACGCCGAGCACCAAGTTCTCCATGGCCTGCGGGATGGGTCCGACGTCGGCAGTCCATCCCTCGACGAGATGGATCACGCCGGCTTCGCAGCCGAGGAGTCCGTCCCCAGATGAGCAGCTGATCCAGTCCGGCCGGCCGTCGGCCTGAACCCCGGGGGAGCCGGCTCGCGCCGGCCGCACCGGACACCGAGCGAGCGGGATCTCGTAAGAGTCGGAGACGTTCAGGGCCGCACGAACGGCAGATCCGACGGCTTCACGTCCTCACGCGGCCCCGCTGCCTGCAGCACGACGTCCAGCACCCGCGCCGGGTCAGCGGCGTACGCGTGGGAGAACCAGGCCATATTGGCTTCCACTATGGCCCACCGGTAGCCAGGACGGTAGGTGTCGAGCAGCTGCCCGACGTCCACGACGACAGCGCTCGGCAGGGTGGGCCCGATCGCAGCGACCAGCCGGTCGACGAACTCGGCGATCTCCGCGGCGATGGGCCCGTGCCTGTCGAGCGGGTGGGGGTCGAGCCGGCCGAACACCGCGTATCGACTGCCCGCGGCGATCTGTCCGTCGAGCAGGAACAGCCGGTACTCGGCAGCGAAGGTCACCACATCGGAGAGCAGCACCGGCGTCGCCGGGTCCAGGTCGGAGGACAGCCCAGAGCCATCCGCGTATACGTCCGCAGGGAAGGACTTGTCCCGCGGCGGCTTGACGAACGTCGGCCGATCGATCGCCCAAGCGTCCAGGACGGTAGCCGTACGGACCTGCCGCCCGGTGAACTCCTCCGGCAGCTCGGCAAGCCAGTCATCCGCCGCTTCGAGCAGCGCGAAGCCGAGGCGTCCTGCCAACCGTGCGCCTGCTACCGGCCCGCCGTACCAGTACGCGGGTCCCGCCGCCGCGGACACCTCCTCCGCGGCCTGGACCACCATTCCTCGTCCCGCCGCCTCCGCGCCCAACAGCTCCATCGTCGACGTCCGCCGCCCGGGCATCACCAGCACCGCAATCCTCCTTCGCGACGTACAAAGTCGCCAGGCTAGGCCCGCCCCCTTCCGGCCGCCTTCGATTTACCGCGGCAGGACAGGTCGGGGGTGGGCAGGGGGTGGGTAGGCCCGCACCGCTCGCACCGCGCACGGCTCGCACCGCCGCACGGGTCTGGGCTCGTAGCATTGGAGCAGCTTCCCGCTGACCGGTTCTGCGCGTCTGCCCGGACGAGTTGGCGGTGGCAGATAAGGGCCGCGGACATATCCGCGAAGGCGCTTGCGGAGCCATTGCCGCAGGTGGTCGTGGTCGTAGCCCTTGTCGCCGTGCAGCTTGGCCGGGCGACGCCGACGCGGTCCGCGGCGCGAGCGGATCGGTGTGATGCCGCGAACCGGTCGGCGTTCAGGGCCTGTTCGGCGGATCAGGGGGCCGACGGTTGCTGGTTCGGCCACGATGGTGCGGACAGCATGTGCCCATGGAGAGGACCTGTGCGGTGCCCATCAGCGTGAGACTCGAGCGACGCATCCGACGCGACTTCGTCGAGCCCGGTTCTGCGGTGGAGATCATGCGGAGGCTTGATGAGCTCCCAAGTGCTGCGGGCTATGACACGGACCAGTTCGCAGGTGAGCGTCTGCAGGCTGCGATCGTGCTGCTTGCCGAGGGGAGCGTCCGTCAGTTCGACGACGCTGTCCGGCTTGCCTTGAGGGACTGGCGCGATCTCCTGGTCGCGGCCGAGTTGGCGGAGGAAGGGTGGCCGGACCGCTTGCAGGCCGAATTGGGTCCTGCGGTGCCGTGAGCAGGTTGCGTGGATCACGGCTGGAGTCATTGGCGGATCGCCGCGGTGGTGACGGCGCCGTGGGAGACGCAACCGGCCAGGCGTGGGCGCGGCCGGACTGCCCCGGTGCCGGCACGTACGGCTCCAGCCGCACCCACTCGGCACGCGTCAGATCACCCCGCCCGAGGCCGGCGTCAGATCACCCCCGCCCATGCCGGCGGCAACGAGTCGCCAGTCCGACAGTCCCGTCATCCGCCGCACGCTCCCTAGTCGGCCACGCCCGGGTTCAGGCACCATGAGCCGGTTGAAGGCCGCTGATCGTACGCGCGGCCGGGGGATCGTTGTTCGGGAACCGGGGGAGTGGCCGTGGGCAGGTTCAGGCGGGGTGGGCCGACCATCGAGGTGGACGCTCAACGGCGGGTGCGGCGAAGTCCGTTGCTCTTCACAGTGCCGATCGTGCTGCTCGTCCTGCTGACGGCGGTGCTCGGCTGGGAGGCCGTCCGGGCCAACATGACGGCGGCGGCCCGGGCCGAATGGCCGTGGCGGCTGCAGCTGCTCGACATGGAGCCGCTCGGCAGCCTGCTCGCGGTCGCGGCCGGTGCGGTCCTCGCCCGGGCCCAGTACGCCCGTACCGTACGGGCCGGCCCTGGGCTGGCGTGCCGACTGGACGACCGGGCATCTGCGGGGCGGCGTACCCGAATGGCAGGTCGGACTGCTCAACGGAGGCTCCCACACCGTCGTGGTCGAGGCCTACGAGTGTAGGGCCGTGCTGCGGGGTGAGGACCCGCAACAGGCCGCCCCGTGGACCGACGTCCAGGGCCTCGCGGAGGTGCTTACCGGGGCCGGGCTCACCGTCGGGGAGGACTTTCAGCTGGTCACCATGGGGAGGTTCCCCCTGGTGGGGACCGGTTCCTACGAGACGACGATGCTCGGAGCGTTCTCCCAACGCTTCGTCGACGAGGTTGAGGCGCTCTACATCAGGGTCCGCGTCAGCGACGTCGTCGGGGACAGCCACGAGCGGATCCTCGACGCCTTGAGGGGCGCCCGCTCCACCGCGTATCAGCGCCCGGCGCCCTGACCGTCCAGCCACCGCAGCACGTCCGGGAGCGCCAACTGGGCGGCGAAGTGACCGGCGTCCGGTACGAGGGCGGGCTCGGCACGGGGGATCCGTTCCGCCAGCCAACGGGTGTGTGACACGGGCGAGAACGCGTCGTCGAGGCCGTGCCACAGCAGCACGGGCGTAGGGACGGAGGAGACGTCGAAGCCCCACGGGCGGACGAAGGCCAGGCAGTCGTCGAGCCAGCCGTGGCGCGAGACCCGCAGGGCCTCCTGGTAGGTGCGCAGCAGCACCGCCCGTACCCGGAAGTCCTCGACGACCGGCAGGTCATGGGGGGAGAGATCGGCCCGCAGGTCGTCGAGGAGCCGCACCGGGTCCCGCCGGATGGCGACGGCCCGGCGGCCAGGTCCCGTTCGAGCCCACCGGGATCCCGCCCGTCCAGATGGGCGTGGGCCAGACCGTACTCGCGCACGTTGAACGGGGTCATGCCCGCGTACCAGTCGAGACCGGCCGCGTCCGGAGGAGCGAGCCCGACCAGCACGGCGGCGGCCCGGACCCGATCCGGTAGCAGAGCCGCGCACGCGAGCGCATGCGGCCCCCCGCCGGAACGGCCGACCACCGCGAATCTCTCGATGCCGAAAGCATCGGCGACGGCCGCCGCATCGCGGGCCGCATCGGCGACCCGGCGGCCCGGGGAGCGCCGGGACTCCCCGTAGCCGGGACGGTCGTAGGCGAGGAACCGGAAGCCGGGGTGCTGCGCGGCGAACCCGGGCAGCAGCGTGCCGAGCCGACTACCGGGCGTCCCGTGATGGAGTAGTACCGGGGTCCCCGAAGGGCTGCCCCATTCCTCGGCCACCAGGAGTCGGCCGTCGTCGGTGCGCACAGGGTGTGCCATGGGAGGGAGCCTAGGTCGGGACGACGACGGTGCGCCGACGGGGCGATCTACGGCTTGCGGCCGGGGCGTCGCGGTGCTCGCGTCGGCGTGCTCCTTCGTCCAGCAAGCCCTGGTGTCAGCTGGCGGGAGCCTGGTAAAGGCCGCGGCCGGCGCGGTCGGCCCGAGAGGTGGCGACGAGCCGGTCCAGTGTGCTGCGGACGGTGTTGATGGCGCCCGGGGAGGAATCGCGACCGAGCGCCTTCGCGACGTCACGCGCACGCATCGGGCTGTCCGGCGATTGTGTCAGGACAGCGGCCACCTGCTCGGTGAGGCCACCGGATGCCTGCGTCGCAGAAGGAGTCTCCTGTGGTGCGGCAGTGACGCGAGGCCTCTTGGCCGAGGGGCGCTCCTTGCGCCCGCGAGCGCGGGGCGGGGGCTTGCGCTCACGCGTGGAGCGCGACGTGGTGGCCTTACGGGGTGCGGGGACCGAACCGGATTCGTCGGGCGTCACCGTTGCAGAAGCCTCGACTGCGGCTGCGCTCTCCGCCGTAACCGGTTCCGGTTCCGGTTCGGCTTCCGGCTTCGCTTCCTGTACGGCACGCGGTGCCGGTGTGTCGGCGAGGGCCAGCAGAGCCGTCAGCGCGGCGCGGACCGAGAGCACCCGCTCGGAAACCGCGGCCAGTTCCTTCTCGAGATCCTGCTGGAGCTGCTCCAGCTGAGGAAGTTCTTCCTGGAGCGCCGCAGTTGTGGCATCGATGGTGTGAATGCCGGTACTTGCCGAAGGCATGAATGGCTCCTACGTGATGTGGGCTGGCCAAACAGGGCCAGGATCGCTTGCTGTGCAGGGTACGTCCTTCGGAGGTGTGCAGATGCTGAGACGTCACATCACAACCCGTTGGAGCAAGAAGTCTCACCGTGTCCCCTCAATGGCGTGGCAAATGCGCGGAGACAGCGCACAATCCGCCTGCGGTCTGCTATTCGTAGACGGGGTGTGCAATCCGAGCAGATCCGTCCCCGCAGGTCTGCTCCGTGAGTGGAGGCCATGCGGGCGCGCGGGAGGTCGGGTTCGGGCACGCGAAGGGGAGGAGCGAAAAGCGCTTCGGGAGATGCGGCCCCACCAGCACGAGCACCAGCACTGCGTTCTGCCAGGCCGCCGCCCTTCGAGCGGTGTCCGGCTGCAATCGGCGACACCCGAAAGCCACACGGAGGGCGAACAGAGGTGACTCAGGGCCGTGATCACCCACGGCCTTGATCGAGCGTGAACTCCGACGTCTGCGAAGAGCACGTCACCGCATGAAATTGCTGAAGAGGGTGACGCTCGGCCGGGCGGCTCACTCTCCTACGCGGAGAGTCCGTTTCGCTCACCGAGGTTCTTCAGCGGCGCCGCTCCGGGATGAGTACGGCTTTGGCAATTGACGTCACGTGGTTGCAGAGGTCGGGACGGAAGTTCCTCCAGGACTTGAGGTGGGCAAGGCCGCGCTCCGACGCCCGCGAGCGGGAGTTGACCCTCCCCTTACGTCAGGCTTGAGGCTGTAAGCCGACGAAAGGGCAGGTGGATGAGCTACTCCGTGGGACAGGTCTCGGCCTTCGCCGGGGTGACGGTGCGGACACTGCATCACTACGACAAGGCGGGGCTGCTCTCGCCCAGTGACCGCAGCCACGCCGGATACCGGCTCTACAGTGAGGCTGACCTGGTCCGTCTCCAGCAGATCCTCTTCTACCGTGAGCTCGGCTTCCCTCTCGACGAGATCGCCGCGATCTTCACGGATCCGCAGGTGAACCCCTTGGAGCGGCTCCGGGCCCGGCAACGGCAGTTGAGTGAGGAGATCGCCAGGCTGCAGCGGCTGACCGAGGTGGCGGAACGGGCGATGGAGGTCCAGAGGACCGGGGTGTCCCTGACTCCTCAAGAACGCTTCGAGGTCTTCGGTGAGATCACCTTCGACCTGAGCTATGCCACCGAGGCAGAACTGAAGTGGGCGCATTCTGATGGGCAGCGCGAGGCGATGGCGCGCGCGGCTGCTCACACCAAGGAGGACTGGCGTCAGCTCATGGGCGAGGCCGCCGCCTGGCGCGCGGAGCTGCTCGCGGCCTTCGACGAGGGGGAGCTGAGCAACGGCGAGCGGGCCATGGACCTCGCAGAGGAGCACCGCTTGCACATCTCACGATGGTTCACAGCGTGCCCGCCCGACATGCACCGGCGCATCGCGGACGACTTCATCGCCGATCCGCGCGCGTTCGCTCTGGTCATTCCGCCGTCGCAGCAGCGCCCGGGCCTGGCCGCCTATACGGGTAAGGCAGTCCACGCCAACGCGGACCGCCACGCAGGTGGCCGTATCGATTCCCAGGAGGACCGATGAGGATCCTGATCGCCGCAGCCGGATCGCGCGGCGACGTCGCGCCCTACACCGGTCTGGGCGCCGAACTATGCCGGGCCGGATACGACGTTACCCTCGCCACCACAGACACCTTCGCACCCCTCGTACGCGATGCAGGGCTGGAGTTTCGCAGCCTGCCCGCCGACACACGGGTGCGTGGCAGCGTCACAGGCAAACGTGAACTCATGCGCACTGCTGCCGCGTTCATCACCGAACTGGGCCAGGGCTTCGCCGACGTGATGGACGATGGCACGGACATGCTCCTGCTGTCGACCACCACGGCTCCGCTCGGCTGGCACCTCACCGAGGCCACGGGCACACCGAGCCTCGGTGTGTACCTCCAACCCACCGCACCGACTGGCGACTTCCCGCCCGTCATCACAGGCTCCCGCTCACTGGGCCGTCTCGCCAACCGGGCCACCGGACGCTTCGCACTGCGCATGGCCGATCGTGTCTACGAACAGGCTGTCGCAAAGCTGCGCCGCCGCCTCCAACTGCCCCCCGCCTCGGCATCCGAGATGCGTCGACGGCAGGAACAGGCGAATTGGCCCATCTTGCATGGTTTCAGCACGGTCCTGGCGCCTCGCCCCTCCGACTGGCGCTCTGGCCTGGAGGTCGTGGGCAACTGGTGGCCCCATCATCAGGAGGCCGAACGGCTGCCCGCTGATCTGGAGGACTTCCTGGGTGCCGGACCCCGGCCCGTCCTCATCGGCTTCGGAAGCATGGCGGCCGGTGAGGGGGAGCGGCTGAGCGAGATCGCAGTGCAAGCGATGCGCCGCGCCGGGCTGCGCGGCATCCTCCAAGCCGGCAGCGCCGGGCTTGCCGCTGACGGGGACGACGTGCTCACGATCGGGGACGTACCGCACGCCTTGCTGTTCCCACGGCTGGCTGCGGTGGTCCACCACGGCGGGGCCGGCACTTCGGCCGCCGCGTTGCATGCTGGAGTGCCAGCGGTCACCGTACCGGTGACCGCGGACCAGCCGTTCTGGGCGGGGCGACTTGCCGCAATCGGTGCCGCCACCGACCCGATCCCCTTCCGATCCCTCACCGCCGAACGGCTCGCCGACTCACTTCACCAGGTAGCGACGCAGCAGGCACACAGTCGAGCCGCCGCAGAAGCGGCGCAACATCTGAGGACCGAGAACGGAGCGGGTCGGGCGCTCAAGGCCATCCGACAGCTGACCGATGGATGACGCCGATCCGTTCCTCGTCCTCGCTTACTGCGCCTCTCCAGTCTGGGCACGGATCGGCTGGCGGCTGACGGCGCGCAACAGGCCAGGCCTCACCAGCAGCCCTGGAGACCTCATTGGTCATCGACCCAGCCGCCTCGACGTGCCGCACGCGCTCGTGGAGTGGGCCAGTATGCGAGCAGGTCGGTGACTGCGGTGGTGGAGGCGTGGACGGTGGCCTCGCTGATGCCGAAACCTGCGGCGATCTGCGCCAACGTGATGTGCTCACGTACGTGCACGAGCCTCACCATCGCGCGTTGAGACGGGCCCCCGAGCGCACCCCGGGTCTGCTCACGACACTGGGTGAAGCCGGCCCGGACTTCGTCCTGCTGGACGGCGCTCTCGCCAGATGCCCGCGCTGCCGAGTCGCGCTCCGAGCTACGCTGCGCCGCAGCGCCTTTCGCCAGGTATTCAGGGGTGGTCGCGGTACGCGGCGGCCGCCATCTCGATGAACGACCGGATCAGTGGGTTGGTGTCACCCTCGTTCCACACCACCACGACTCGGCTCGGCGGCATGTCGATCAGCGGCAACACGGCCAGCTCTGTGGGCAGATCGTGCCCGAGCGGGGCCAGGCCGACCGTGCCGTTCCACAACGCGGCCTGCAGGCACTCATGGACGACGCGTACCACTGGCCCTTCGCGCCGCTCGCCTCCGTTCCAGTACGCCTGCCAGAGCGAGTCGGTTCCCTCCGGGAACTGGAACCAACGGCGGTCGCCCAGGTCGGCCAGCCGCAGCCGGCCGCGGTCGGCCAGCGGATCGTCGGCGCGCAGAACCACGCCCACCGGATCGGTACGCAGCTCCCGCACCATCAACGCCGTCCCGTCGAACGGCGCCCGAGTCAGGGCGACGTCGACCAGACCGGCGCGCAGCCCGCAGGTCGGGTCGGTGAGGTCGGTGTCGCGGATGCGGATGTCGACGGAGGGGTGGGTGCGACGGTAGGCGGCGGCAAGCCTGGTCACTCCCGGGTCGGTGCTGTCGCCCAGGATGCCGACGGTGATGGCGGCGACGCCGGCCGCCGCGCTCACCCGTACGCGGACGCGATCAGCCTGGTCGAGCAGGGCCCGCGCCTCGTCGAGCAGCACCGCGCCCGCCGGGGTGAGCGTGACACCGACAGGCGAGCGGGCGAACAGCAGAGCCCCGACCTCGGTCTCCAGCCGCTTGATCGCCCGGCTCAGCGGCGGCTGGCTCATGTGCAGCCGGGTGGCGGCCCGGCCGAAGTGAAGTTCCTCGGCGACCGCCACGAAGTAGCGCAGGGTGCGTAGCTCCACGCTGCGACGATACCCAAGCGGTATCGGCAGTGCGCAACGGGTCTTGGACAGCCGCAGGGTTCTGGCGGTGCACTCGCAGCATGACCGGAGAGACGAAGACCAGCGCACCGCAGCCCGCCCCTGCCGTCTCGGTGGTCGGTCCCGACGACGGCGAAACGATCGTCCTCGGCACCACGCACATGCGCGTCCTCGAAGACGGCAGCCATACCGCACACCGCCTCGGAATCGCCGAGTCCGTCCTCGCCCCGCACACCCCCGGGCCGCCGCAACACCGCCACTCCCAGCACGACGAGGGCTTCTACATCGTCTCCGGCACGGTGCGGTTCACCGTCGGGAACAAGGACTACGACGCCACGACGGGCACGCTCGTGATGGTCCCGCCCGGCATTCCACACACTTTCGCCAATGTCACCGACCAACCCGCCGTCATGCTCAGCACGTTCACCCCGGCCCTGTACGTGCAGTACTTCCGCGACCTCCAGAAGGTGATGGCCGGCGGCCGGGCGCTGACGCCAGAAGCCGGCGCTCACGTGATGAGCCGGTACGCGACCGAGCCCGCCGCCGACCTCACCTGAAGCCGGCGGGACGCCACCGCCCGGCCGTCCTCCAGGTGACCGGCGCAGCCGGGGTGCTCCCACCTATCCGCTTTCGGACCATTCGGACCAAGGCCCGGGCCTACTCCCAAGGCCGGCCTGAGAATCGACGGTCATCTGCCTCAGATGACCGTGGAGGGAAACCATGAACATCGCGTATGGCATCGTCGCCGGACTGCTCGCCCTCTTCTACCTCTACGCAGGCGTGGCGAAGGTCTTCCGGAGCCCAGATCAGCTCCGCCCGATGATGGCCTGGGTCGACCGCGTCCCCCTCCCTGTCGTCAGGACGCTGGGGACGGTCGAGATACTCGGCGCGATCGGTCTGATCCTGCCGCCTCTGACCGGCGTCGCGCCCTGGCTGGGACTGGCCGCGGCCGTGGGGTTCGTACTCCTGCAGGTCGGTGCGATCACCGTGCATCTGACCGGCGAAGACCGCCAGATCGCACTCAATGTGGCACTCGTCGCCGCCGCCGGCGTGAATGTCTGGCTGGCCACCACCTGGCTGTGAACGAGCCCGGATCACGGCCGGTGGATACGCCTCGCCGACGCGGGGTTCAGCGAGCTGGCCCCCTGGGGCCGCTCACCGCCGGCCATGTGGGTGCGCTTTGGTACGGCGGTCGGGCTGACGGCTGCGCGCCGTCGTGTTCTCGCACGGCGCGCACAGCCTCCCGGGCAGGCCCCACCATCATGGTCCAGGCGCTCGCCGACCACGGATACGCGGGTGTGACAGTGGCTCGCCAGTACGACACGTACACCGAGTTTTCCGACGGTCGGGTCGCCGTCCCGCTCCGCGACGGGCAGGCGGCCGACGCTGCCCGGGGGCTTCGCCGCCGACGTGCGCTTCGTCCTCGACCGCGTCGAGCAGCTCGCCGCCGGATGCCATCCCGACGTCGACCGCAGGGAGCTGCCGGTCGGACGCTTCGGCGCCCTCGGCCCCCGGCGCATCGGCGCGTTCGGCTGGTCGAAGGCGGGACGGCCACCGCCTGCGCCATACTCGCTGACGAGCGCATCCGGGCCGGGCTGAGCCCTGACGGCCCGATGCAGATCAACCCGCCACTGACGGGCGACATGGGCCGGCCGTTCATGATGATGTCCGCCGAGTCCACCCGCGCCACAGCTCCCGAGGCCGCCGCATTCCGGCCGCACCTGCGGGGCCGCGCCTGAACATCCAGTGTCGTTCCTCCCTTGAGCGCTCGGACCACACCACCGCTGCTCCCTCACCGCGCCACCGGAATCGCTTCCCTGCTGCCCGGGGTGCCCATGCCGCTGACTCCGGCGACTCGTGCGGGGAAGGCGGCCGAGGCCTAGCCGCCCGTACCCGACGGCGCAGACGGCTTGGCGTGGCCCGCGTACCGTCCGCTCACGCGTAGGTGACCGTCACCCGCTCGAAGCCCAGACCGCGCAGGAGTTTCTGAAGCATCTCGGTCGTGTTCCGCTCCGCCCGCGACGTCAGGCCCGACTCACGGGCGGCTTCGCTGATGCGCTGGGCGGCGAGGACGTTGACAGCCTGCTCGCTCGCGGGGTTGTCCGAGAAGAGATCACCCAGCCGGTCCAGCAGACCGCGCTGCTTGGACACGGCATACGAGCGCTCGGGATCCAGCGCGGGAGCGGCCAGTTGCGCATGCGGCAGACGCAGGGTGGCCTCGGTCCGGTCCGCGTCGACGGTCACGGCGTCGTTCCCGAGGGCGCCCAGCTCGACGTAGGCGCCGACGCTGCCGTTCGCGACGTAGAGGGTGCGGGTTCCGCGGATCGCGTCCGGCAGGAACCGCGCGTCGCGCTCCAGGTCGACCACGACCTGGTAGGTCCCCGCCGCGCCCTCGTACCGGCTCAAGTCCTGGACGGACTGCAGTACGGCCGGACCCGAGCGGTCCTTCACCTCCGTCCCGAAGACGTCGAGACCGGGGAGCCTGAGGAACTGACCGATCACCATGAGGGCGACGGCGAGCACGAGCAGCGCGCCGATGACGAGACGCCACCTTCCTCGGGAGCGTCTCCACTTCCGGTGGGGCGGCGAAGGCTTGTTCTCCGTGTCTTCTCCCATGGTCGCCTGGTGCCCGCGTCGACGCCGCTCATTCCCAACTCGGCTCAGACTGCGACGGGTTGACGCTCCTGAGGAGGCTGTGTCAGGCGTGAGGTCCTCGATGAACCGCACGGCATGCGACCACCTCCTCGGGGTACGCGGGGTCTGTTCGCACGTGGTGGTTCAGGGGAGGAAAAGGCGCATGATCGACTGGAGAGCGTCGTGGAGACGGGCCGGTTCGACGGCAGGCAGGACGGGGGCGTCCGTCGAGAAGAAGACGGCCGGGCGCCGGCCCGGCGGGAGAGCCGGAGGAGGTGTCGCGTCGGCCGAGGCAGGAGAAAGAGGCGCCGATCCGGCCGGTGCTGAGGCCGGTGGGGCGGAGCTGGGGAGGCGAGCGTCGAAGGTGAAGGCGAAGGCCAGGGCAGAGGAAGACGCAGAGGCGAAGGCGAAGCAGGCAGAGGCTGAGGCACAGGCGAAGCGGGCAGAGGCGGAAGCGAAGGCGGCGCCCCCGGTCCGGCGAGGTCCGGGGCGGTTCGTGCGGGTGCTGGTCACCCTCGTGGCTCTCGTGGGCATGGTGGCGTTCGCCGTGGTCCTGGCCCGACTCACCCTGGAGGCCTCGCCGGCATCCGTACCCCTCACCCACAGCAATCTGACACCGGGCCGATCGATCGAGAACTACCTCAACCAGCCCGGCTTCGTGGACACCGTCAAGCAGCTCGGGGGAAACATCGCCCTCGGTGTCCCCTTCGGGATCCTGCTGCCGCTCCTGTCCCTCAAGGCGCGCGGATTCCTTCGGGTCGCGCTCATCACCGCGGCCACCATGCTCCTGGTGGAACTGGTGCAGGGCGCGCTCATCACGGGACGGGCCTTCGACATCGACGACGTCCTCCTCAACACGACGGGAGCGCTCCTCGGATACGTGCTCCTCGGCCGACGGCTGGGGCGCATCGTCCGCCCTCGCACCCGCCCCCGTTGGTGGCAGCGGCGGCGGCTGAGCGACTCGTCCCACTGACGTCGGGGCGGTGACGCCAGTCAGCCAGCCACCCCCCAGTCAGCCATCCACCCAGCCAGTCACCCAGTCAGTCAGTCAAAGGGCTCCATCCGGAGAAGGGGCCCTGGGTCGACCCCTTCCCGGCGGCTCGTGTCGCCTCCCGTCCGGCTCCTCGTCATGGAGCGCCCGCAGCAGATGACGCAGGGCCGGGCCGGGCGGACCCGGACGCGCGGCCAGGAACGTCGTGACGTCGAGCCCGGCGAGGGGGCGTAGCGCCACCCTGGGGACCAGTGGCAGTCCCCGGACCTCGTAGAAGACGGTCCACGACGCGGTCGGGGCCGTACCGATCGCGGTGAGCGTCGCCTGAAGCCCGGTGAAGGGCGGCCCCGGCGGCGGCACTGCACCGGCCGCCCGGCACGCATCGAGGATCAGGTCGTGGAAGGGGGCGTTGTCCTCGCGCGGGGCGAGCCGCAGCGGCAGGGAGGCCAACTGGCCCAGCCGGAGCCTGGGTTCCGCCGCCAGCGGATGGCTCGCCGGTACGGCCACGTGGAGCGGGTCCCGCCACAGTGGCAGCAGCGTCAGTCCGGGGGCCGACCCCACGGCCCGTACCAGCGCCGCGTCCAGCTCCCCCGAGCGCACCGCGGCCAGCCGGTCGGCCACGGGCAGGCTCCTCAGCCGTACCTGGAGCAGGGGAGCCCAGGAGGCAAGCGCGGCCAGGATGCGGTTGAGCCGCTCTTCAGGACCGTGGACGATGCCCAGACGCAGGACTCCGTCCTCGCCCGCAGCGACGTCGGCCGCCACGCGGGCCGTACGGTCGGCGGCGGCGAGCACGGCGCGTGCCTCCGGCAGCATGCGTTCGCCCGCCGCGGAGAGCAGCACCCGCCGGGTGGTGCGATCGAAGAGCACCACGCCCCAAGCCCGCTCCAGCCTGGCGACCTGCTGACTGACCGCTGACGGCACGATGCTGAGCCGTTCGGCGGCCCGGCCGAAGCCGCCCTCCTCCGCGACGGCCACGAAGTAGCGCAACTGCCTCAGCTCCATGCCACTCTCACCCCTCACGCGCACCCGCACCCCGCACCCCGCACGTCTCACCGTCACGTCTCACCCCTCACCCGCACCTCTCTCCGAGGATTCGTCACGAACAGTGAATTCTCCCTTCGGTAACCGCCGGTGGTTCACGGCTGCTTCCCGGGCTCGAATGGGAACCACCGAACCGACCGTGAGATGAGGAGAGACGGACATGGGCGAGAACCGAGAGGTGCTGATCGTGCACCCGGGAGAGGCCGAGCGGATTCCCCTTCCTCACGGCGGAGGCTTCGTCCTGCTGGCGGACGCGCGGGACACCGGAGGCGCACTGGGGGCGAACCGCCTCACCCTCGGCCCGGGCGCCACCGGCGCCCGCCCCCACTACCACGCCCGGTCGACGGAGCTGTTCCACGTGCTGGAGGGAGTCATGTGGTTCGACGTGGACGGCCGTACGACCACCGTCGCCGCCGGCGGGCTCGTCTCGGTCCCGCCCGGGGTGCGGCACTCGTTCGGCGCGGTCCCTGACTCGACCGCGGACCTGCTGTCCGTTCTGACCCCCGGCGTCGACCGCTTCGAGTACTTCCGAACCCTGGGGCGTGTTCAGCACGGCCAGGAGTCATTCGACGGACTCCTGAAGCACCAGGAACGCTACGACGTCCACTTCCTTCCGGAGCCCCTGCCCGTCGCCCGGCAGACGGACGGCTGACGGAACGCTCCGTCCGGAGCCGCAGACCGCATCACGGTCCCTCACCCGGGGTGTGCCGACGCCGGCGGTGTCCAGATGGGCGACGACGGCCGTCATCAGCCGGTCGGTGAACCAGTCGGCCAGGATCCGGTCGATCGAGGGGACGATGTCGGTCAGGGAGCCGCCGGAGCGGCGGGTCGCGCGGCAGGCGGCGAGCCCGGCGGCGCTGAGCCCGGCGGCGCTGGCCCCGCCGGAGGCGAGGTCGTGCCCATGGAATCGAGGACGGTCAGGTGCAGCCCGTTTCCGTTCCCGTCCAGTGAGTGGTCGAAGGCGTCGCCGGCGATGTCGTACGCGGGCTCGAGGACCGCCGACGAGGTCTCCCCCGCCGTGCCGATCGTCTGCGGCGGCAGGAACGCCCACAAGCGCTCGGCCTGCACCGTCATCGCCCGCCACCGCTCGGATTCGACCAGCAGATCACTGTGGGACGACTTCGACACCATGAGAAGGGCGGCCATGTGCGCCAGGACCTCGCAGCCCCTGAGCAGGGCGGTGTCGAGGGAGGGCGCCATGATCTTGAGCACGCCTCGCCCACGGGCAGCGGTGGGGCGATGAGGCGGAACTGGCGGATCTGCCGCAGATCCGCCACGCGATCCCCCTACGCCTCCGGGACCTGGTTCGGGTGCCTTCAGGCTAGGCAGACGCCGGTCGTGATCGCATCCCCCTCGGGAGGGACGCCGTTCTCGGTGGAAGGTTCGGAGGATGCCGCACGACGGCCGGCCCGCCAGGTGGTGTGCGCGGGTGGCCGGGAGCAGTGTGGAGGTACCAACGGCCGCAGAGGTCCGGCCCCGGTGTTCGGACGACGGAGGACGCCCCCGATGATTCAGTCAGCCGACATCCGTGAGTGGCGCACGCAGGACGTGATCGATCCTGACGGCCACAAGATCGGCACGCTCGAGGCGATCTATGTCGACACGAGTACGGACGAGCCCGCCATGGCGACCGTGGAGGTGGGGCTGCCGACCCGCCGTCGCCTTGTCTTCGTCCCGCTCGACGGCGCAGTCGTGGGGCCCGCCTACGTCCGGGTCGCGTACGGGAAGGCGCTCGTGAAGGACGGTCCCGCGATGGGCACGGACGACGTCCTCCCCGCGGAGGAGGAGCCCGCGGTGTTCCACCACTACGGTCTGGCCTACCAGCCCGGCGTCAACGGCGAGCGCCAGCTCGCACGGCGCTGACGTGCTCCTGGGGGCGGCTCCCGCCGCACGGGGCTCCTGCGCCGGCCCTGACCCGACCGACTCGACCGACCCGACCGTCCCGACTGACTCGACCGACCCGACCGACCCGACCGACCCGACCGAGCGGACCGTTCCGAGGGCTTCCGAAGGCGCTTCCCGGCGGGTCGATAGCCTGCACTGCATGATGCGTTTGTGGGCTGTGCCGATACTGCTCGTGCTCTGCGGCTCGGCCGTCGCGACCGGACTCTTCCGCAAGGAGCGCCCCGGCGAGGCAGCCGCGCTGCTCGTGCTGTTCCTGCTGCTCGCCGTGACGAACTCCCCGCTGATCTTCCCGAAGTCGATCGGCGCACTGGAGGCGCAGCGTCGCAGCGCGGAAGACGGCCGGCCGATCGTCTTCTGGAGGCCGGGCTGCGTGTTCTGCATGCGCCTGCGCATCCGGTTGGGGCGCAGCGCCCGACGGATGTACTGGGTGGACATCTGGCGTGATGCGGAGGGTGCGGCGGTGGTGAGGGAGGCCAATGACGGCAACGAGACGGTGCCGACCGTCCTCATCGGGGGCCGGCCCCACGTCAACCCGGATCCCGCGTGGGTACGGGAGCAGCTCCTCCGTTCCGCGTGAGCGGGCGAGGTGCCCCGCCGTCGCTCCTCACGCGTCCCCGCCGTTCCGGGGGCCCGGTAGCGGCGCCCCTGGCCCGGGCCGGACGAAGGCCTGAGGAGGAAGGCACGCCATGACACCGCGCACCACGGCCCGAGACCTGCTGGACGAGCACGGGCGCACCCACGCCGACGAGGCGGGCATCCGGCTGGGGAACACCCCCGCACCTCTGTACCGGCTCCTGACCTTGTGTGTGCTCTTCTCCGTGCCCATCCAGGCCGGCATCGCGGTGGCCGCGGCCCGCGAACTCCACGCGGCCGGTATGGGCACGCCCCGGGCCATGGCCGCCGCCTCCTGGCAGGACCGGGTGGACGCCCTCGGCCGGGCCCACTACCGGCGCTACGACGAGAGCACCGCCACCGCTCTGGGGGACGGCGCGGAGCTGCTCCTGGACCGCTACCGCGGAGACCTGCGCCGACTGCGCGCCGCCGCCGACGGGGATCCGGACCGGATCCGCGAACTCCTCCAGGACGTGCCGCGGATCGGCCCCGTCGGAGCGGACATCTTCTGTCGCGAGGCCCAGGGCGTGTGGCCCGAACTGCGCCCTGCCTTCGACAACCGCGCCCGTGCGACCGCCGCAAAGCTCGGGCTCCCCACGACGCCCGCGGATCTGGCCCGTCTCGTCCCTGCCGACGATCTGCCGAGGTTCGCGGCCGCGTTGGTACGGGCCGGCCTCTCCTGACGGAGCGCTGAGGACTCCGGAGGACCGGCGGACGGAGCGTGGACCGAACAGCCTGACGGAGCGGGGGACCGCCGACTCACCCGCCGACGATCTTGCGTACGCTCTCCGGGCTCCCGCAATCGGATGCCAGCAGCCTCGCGCGCTCCTTCTGGAACGCCACGGCCAACTCCGCCCTGCGCTCGTCGGGGACGTTCTCCCTGGCTCCGTTGAGGATCGTCCGCTCCTCTTCGTCGACGTGGTGCGAAACCGCCTCCACCAGCTCCTCCAGTCGCTCGTCCCACTCCTCGGAGCCCACGTCCTCGACCTCGAGCAGGGCCAGGAGCGCCTTGTTCCCCTCGGCGTGCTCCTCCGCCCCGTGCTCCACCTCCTCGTTGTCGACGCCCCGGAAGCGCTTGAGCGCGCCGTAGACCTCGGACTCCTCGGCCTCACCGTGCGCGATGAGCAGAGCCGAGAACTCCTTCAACGCGGCGGCGCGGTCGGCTTCGACGCTCCGCATCCGGCGAAAGAGGTCCTCCATGGTGCGGTGGTCCTCGAGAATCACCGCGACGACGTCCTGGTCCACCTTGCTGTCTGCGCTCATATCGCTCTCCTTGCTCGACTGTCTGTACGGACCGCGGGCCGGCCCCGACGAGGTCCACGCGCATCCGCTCCCGGTCCCCGACAGGCCGGGACGCGGCTGCCCGTACGACGCGGCTGCCCACACCACGCGCCCCGAAACGGGGGCACTTGCGCCTTCCAGCCGTCCGGCGGGACGTCCGGGCTCACGTGCCTGACCCACGGTCGTGGACGATGCCCGAGTCCACGTCGTGGGCCGTGCCCGAGCCGCGATCGTGGGCCGTGCCGGAGCCGCGGGTGTGGACGGGCAGTCGGTACAACGCGAAGGCGCGGTCGATGACCGGCTGGGCGACATTGCGTACGCGTACCCCGCCCGCCGTCCTGCCGTGTTCCGTGCCGAGGTGCGCGTGACCGTGTACGGCGAGGTCGGCTCCCACCGTGTCGATGGCCTCGGCGAGCAGATAGCTGCCGAGGAACGGGTAGATCTCCACGGGCTCGCCCGCCAGGGTGTCCGGCACGGGGGAGAAGTGGGTCAGCGCGATCCGGACCTCGCAGCCCTCGGCCGAGAGCTCCTCCAGTGCGGTCGAAAGCCGCTCGGCGCCGATGTGGGCCGTGCGGACCCAGGCCTTCATCTCGGGTTCGCCGAAAGCGCCGGCGCTGCGCCCGGCGAAGCCGCCGCAGAAACCCTTCGCACCGGCGACGCCGACGGTGTGACCGGCCAGGGAGAACGTGGCGGACTGACCCTCCAGGACGCTGACGCCCGCAGCCGCGAGGACCCTCGTGATGGCGGCCTCCTCGTCCGAGTGGTAGTCGTGGTTGCCCAGCACGGCCACCACCGGGACGCCCAGGTCACGGACCTCGTCCGCCACCACCGCCGCCTCGTCGACGGTGCCGTGCCGGGTCAGGTCACCCGCGAGCAGGAGGAGGTCGGCGCACTCCGGAAGCGTCGAGAAGGCGGGGCGCAGCAGTCCGGCGCAGTCGGGGCTGAGGTGGATGTCGCCCACGGCCGCCACGCGGACCACGCCGTCAGGCTGCAGGTCGGTCGGCCCCGGACTCGACTGGCGGCCGGTCGTCACCGAACTCGGCCGCCGGTCGGTCGGCCCCGGACTCATGACAGCTCCTCCATGCGCTCCGGTGCGTCTCTGGAGGCCGACGCGAGGTCGTCGAGCACGGTGAGTCCGGCGAGCTCGGTCCTAGCCAGGCGCAGGATCTCGTCGCGCCGGGCGGCCGTGGCCACGGTGCCGGAGAGCAGCACGGCGTCGCCCCGGAGTTCGACCCGTACACCGAGTTCTGCCACGTCGTCACCGGCCAGCCGGTCCCGCAACCGGGCGAGCCGGTACACGAGCTCGTGGGTGGCGTGGGCACTCATCGGGCCGGCCTCCCGCTGCCCTCATCCGCCTGCTGCCCGCCGTCGCGAGGCGGGATGACGTCGAGCAGCTCGAGCAGGTACAGGAAGGCGGCCGCCATCGGCCGATCCGCAGTGTCACGGCGTACCTGGTCCCAGTCCACTCGCTCACGCAGCCCGCGTGCGACCGGGAGGAGCGGACCGTAGTCGCAGTGGTGCTCCGAGAGCGCCGCCAGTCGTCCGATCATGAGGTCGGTGGGGTCGAGGACCGGCATGTGGACCGAGTCCACGGGCAGAGTCGTGGCACGATCGAGCAGCTCGGTCGTGACGGGCCGACCGGCGAGGGCGAAGATCAGATCGATCTGCTCGCCGTCCTTGCGTGCCTTCACCAGCCAGTCTTCAGGCGGGTCGACGATGTCGAGGCCCCGCTCGCGCAGCAGCCCGGTGACCTTCTCGGCGTCCTCTCTTCGCACGGCGAAGTCGGCGTCGTGCTGCAGCCCGACCGGGATGCCGTACGCGTAGACCGCGACGCTGCCGACCAGGGCGAACGGGCACCCCGACGACTTGAGGACTCCGGCCACCTCCTTGGTGACCTCCAGGATCGCCTGGGTGTGGTCCGGCGGCAGCACCTGGGCCGTCTGACCGTCCACTCCGGCTCGTACCGTAGACGGTGCGAGCGACTGCAGGGGCCGCGAGCCCGTGGTCGGAGTGCCGACGTCGACTGTGCGCCCTTCGGCGAGGTTCATGCGATGCCTCCTGCCGTATGCCTTCGTGCCGTGCGGAGCCGTCGTCGGGTACGAGGCCCGGACACGCGGGTACCCCGTGCGCCCGGAAGCATGCGCGGGTGGGAAGCGGCGTGAGCGCCTTCAAGGCGCGTGGTGTGGCGCGGACCGGATGGGACCGGGGACCGAGCCGAAGCGGCATCACACGGGGTCGGCGTCGGCGTGTACCGCCTCGGGGCCATCACGACACGATCAGGACCAACCCCATGACCGGCAGCATCAGCACGGCAACCGCTATCACGGCCCCGTCTCCTTTCGCCCGACCCCACTTCGTCGCTGTCCCTGCTCTCTGTCCGCGTGCCCGTACGAACGGACGCTTCACGAGGGTGGAGGTGAAGGTTCTCCGACGGCGGGAATCGTCGTACGTCATGCGGCGAACCGCGTTTGTTCCGGCTGAGCCGGGCAGACGGACACCATGAGTGCCAGCGAATCGAGCAACGAAAACCGGTCCCGGCACGGCGGCTCGCACGCCGACCGTCCGAAGGCGGCGGACGCCGAGGCGACGGTGAGCGGAACCCTCACCGCGCTCCCCGCGCCGATGGGCGAGAAGACCCTGGCGGCTATGCAGGCCGTGCGGGGCACCGTCGGCCGGGGCGGCTGGATCTGGAGCGACCCACACGCCCGCCTGGTCCTCGCAGGCGGCGCCACCGCGGGCACGGCGGCCGCGCTCACCGGGGCGTACGCCCTCGGGCTGAGGGTGGGACGTGGTCGTCGCGGTCTCCTGTCCCGGATCACCGGGGGCTCGGAGCCGCGTAGCTGGTGGGCACACCGGTAGGACGAGACACCGAGAGGATAAGGCACCGGCAGGACAGGTCACGGGGAGGACTGGACACCGGTAGGACTGGCACACCGGAAAGTCGGGCCGCGCCCGAGTCGCCCCGACCTCTCCGGCGCGGTCGGACGACGGTGACCGGGCGGCGACGGCTCATGGCCTGTTCAAGCCGCCTCGTACCGGTGGGGGCGGCTGCCTCGCCAGGTGACCCAGGCGGGGTCGTCGAGAAGAGCGTCCGCTTCGGGAAGGCCGGCGCGACGCAGGAACTCGACGACGTCCTCGTCGCGGTGGGCCAGTCCGAGGATCTCGCCCCGGACGGTGACCCGCCGGCCCCCGGTCGGGGAGGGCGGGTGGACGACGATCGGAGCGGTACCCATACCTCCAGGGTGCCTCCGGTCGCTCCGGAACGCCGAGCGGGCCGGGAGGGTGCCTGTCATGGCATCGCCGTTCCGGCGCGGCGGCGGCCTCACACCCGAGCAGGTGGCGGTCCTGAAGGACATTGGCCGGATCTAGTCGATGGAAGGCCCGTTCCGGGCGCGGGGAGCCCCGCACCCGGAACCGCTAGCGGAACGTTCCTGTGCGGCTGCCTCGAACGGCCCCTGTGCGCGAGCCGGGGCGCACCCGGGCCGGCCAGGGCTCACCCGGGCCGGCCGGGGACTCACCCAAGCCGGCCGGGGACTCACCCGGGCTGGCCGGGGAAGGGCGCGGAGCCGCCTCCGGCGCCCAGGCGCTCGAACTGCTGCTGCACGTTGACGGAGAACGCGTGCGGGTCGGAGACCGTCGAGGCGTTCATGGCGACCGTCAGGATGCCGCTGATCGGCGCACCGGGAGAGGTTCGGACAGGAGTGCAGAGGAAGTCGAACTCCTGGTACCCGACGTGGTCGGCGGTCGGCAGGGAAGCCCGGTGCGTGATCGGCTGTCCGCTGTGGAAGGCGGTGTCCATGGCGTCGAAGACGCCGGCGCTCCGCAGACCGGGCAGTTCCGACGGACCGGGCAGGTACTGGCGGCCCATGCCGAAGACGACCGCCTGGCGGCCGTTGGCGTAGCGCATCAGATGGCGGGGGCCTTCGGTGAGCATGATGGGGAACGGAGCCCCGTCGAAGACGGCGAACAGCTCCTGCTGCTGCGCGAGGAGGCTGTCCCGGAGCCTGAACTCCGACACGAGCGTCTGGGCGAGGTCGTGCATCAGCTCCTTGGTCTGCGGGTCCCATGTGCGGGGGGACGTGTCGGCCACACACAAGGTGCCGAGGATCATGCCGGTGTTGTCGCGCAGGGGAGTGCCGAGGTAGGAGCGCACCCCCATGTCGTTGACCAACGGGTTGCCGGCGAAACGGGGATAGTCGAGCACGTCGTCGAGAGCCAGCTGAGCTCCCTGCGCGACGACGTGAGGACAGAACCCGTAGTCGCCGGGTGCCTCCCGGGCGACGGAGTTGCTCAGGTCGAACGTGATGCCGGCATCGGCGCTCGTGACCTCATCGGGGGAGGCGTCAGGGGCCCGGGGGACGTACATGCCCCGGAACATCTGCGTCTGGTCGTTGATGAAGTTGACCATGGCCAGCGGCGCTCCGGTCACGGTCGCCGCCACCTTGGCCACGCGATCGAAGGTGGCTTCCGCGTCTGCCGAGTTGAGGCCAAGGGCCTGCAGGCGCTGCCGCCGGGCCTCGCCACTTGTCTGGGGATCCATGAGATCACATGAAATCAGATCCCCGGACCTGGTGGTCCGTCACCTACCCGGTTTTCGGGCCTGGTTGGGGGACGCTCGGGCGATGAACTGCCGCGGGGACCGTCACGGCGGGGCGATTTAGTGCCTCGCATCACGAAAACCAGCAGTATATCCAGAAAAAGAAGATGTTTCAACGGGTAACGATCAGTTCACGCCAACTGATCGTCGGATGACGAGGAATGGCGGCAAGGCATATGACAATCATGCGGGGTTGATCTAGGACGCGGGAGCGCGTGGGCCGAGGAGACAGGCATGTGAGCGCAGTGACCCAGGGGCGGTCGGCCTGGTGGGGGCTGGTCGACCCCGTGGGGGGCGCACTCGAGGTGCCCGCAAGCGACGGAGCCCCGACGGGGCTTCACCTGCCACCCGTGAACGCCGCTCTGGCGAAGTGCGGGTCGGTCCCCGGACCGGGCCCACTCCCAGAACCGCAGGCCAACGCCTACTGTACTGCCCAGGCGCGGTCCGTTGAATTGAAGCTGCTTCGCACTGTACGTGCTGCGGTGAGGCATTGAGGGAGTTTTCTGAATGAACGGAGCGAACGCGGATGCGCGCTCAGTGGCGGTGGTCGGAATGGCCTGCCGACTTCCGGGAGCCGGAGACATCGACGAATTCTGGCAGTTGTTGTGCAATCGGACGGATGCCACTGCGGATTCCTCGCCCGATCGCTACGACGCCGACTTCCTGGACTCAGCGAAGGCCGAACCCGGCGCCATAGGCAGCCGCCGCGCCGGATACGTGGACGGCCTGGCGGACTTCGACGCCGAGTTCTTCGGCATGTCCAGCAGTGGCGCGGCCGAACTGGATCCACAGCAGCGCCTGTTGCTGATGACCGCCTGGGACGCACTGGAGGAGGCCGGGCTGAGGCCCGATCGCCTGGCGGGAACCAGGACCGGCGTGTTCGTGGGGGCCACGCGAGCGGACTTCGTCGAGCGCGCCTTCCGTCACGGCCCGCAGGCCATGACGGCCGTGCAGTACCTCAACTTCCGGTCGGTCATTCCCGCTCAGGTCTCGTACGCCTTCGACTTCCGCGGCCCGAGCATGCTCATAGACACGGCGTGCGCCTCTTCCCTCTACGCCGTGCACAGTGCCGTGCAGAGCCTGCGCGTGCGGGAGAGCTCCCTCGCGCTCGCCGCGGGAGTGAACCTGGTGCTGCGCCCCGACGAGGGCATCATGATGGGACACGCCGGAACGCTCTCGCCCGACGGCCGCAGCCGCTTCGGCGACGCCCGGGCGGACGGGCACGCCCCGAGCGACGGCGTCGGAGTGGTGGTCCTCAAGCGACTGGCGGACGCCATCGCCGACGGGGACAGGGTGCACGCGATCATCGCCGGCAGTGCGGTGGGCACGGACGGCCGCACCACGGACCAGCTCCTCAACCCGTCCCTCACGGGCCAACTTGACGTACTGCGGTGGGCGTACGAGGACGCGGACGTCGACCCGGGCGAGGTCGACTACGTGGAAGCCCACGGCACCGGCAGCCCCTTGCTCGACCCGCTGGAACTGCGAGCCCTCGGCGAGGTGCTGGGGAAGGGCCGCCCGGACCACAGGCCGCTCCTCGTGGGATCGGCGAAGTCGAACATCGGCCACGCGGAGGCCGCCGGCGGCATGGCCGGCCTGATCAAGACCGTGCTGTGCCTGCGGAACGGCCAGATACCGGCCAGTCTCCACGTCGGCGAGCCGACCCCCGAAGTGGACTGGAAGCGGCTGCCGGTGCGGATCCCGGTCGACCTCCAGGACCTCCCGTCATCGGACCGCCCGGCTCTCGCCGGGGTGTCGAGCCAGGGCGTGTCCGCCCTCAACGCCCATGTGGTGCTGCGCCAGGCGGACCGCACCCTCGGCCGCCCCCCGCGGGAACCCGCCTCGGGCACTCCGTACGTCCTGGCGCTCTCCGCCCGATCCCCCGAGGCCCTGCTCGACCTCGCCGCCGCCTATGTCACCTACCTCGGGGCGGGCGGCCAGGGAGCCGCGTACAGCCTGCGCGACATCTGCTACAGCGCGACCGTCCGCCGCACCCACCACGCGCACCGGCTGGCTGTCGTCGGGGCCGGCCATGAGGAACTGGCGCTCGCCCTGGCCTCCGCGGGGGCGCCGGGTCACGGGCGTACCGGGGTCCCCGCGCCTCTGGCCGCTGCCGTCGAGCACTATCTGGCCGGTGAAGAGGTGGACTGGGACGCCCTGTTCGACGAACCCGGGGCGGTCGTTCCGCTGCCCCGGTACCCCTGGCAGACCCGCAGATACTGGCCCGGCGAAGACCGGGCCACCGGCGCGGAGAGCGCCGCGGACTGGTTGCTGCGCGAGCACGCCCGCACCGATTTCGACGACGCCTCGCGCCTCGCCGACATAGGGATCGACTCCCTGGCCAGACTCCAGCTCATCGTGGAACTGAGCCAGCAGACCGGACGGGAGATCGACCCGGAGGAAGTCGGACGGCTCTGCACCGTGGGGGAGTTGCGCCTCTGGACCGACGCGCTCGTGGTCGGTGCGCGATGACCGACCCGCAGCACGTGTACGGCTGGTTCGCGCGATCCGTCGAACGGTACGGCGACGAGCGCGTCGCGCTGGAAGTGGGCGGGCAGTCCCTGACGTACCGCCGACTCGGCGCCCTGGCCGAGAGCCACGCCGCGCAGATCCTCGCGCGCACCGGACCGGGCCCCCGGCGCGTCGGGCTGCTGGCAGGCCGCACCGTCAGCGCCTACGCCGGCTATCTCGGCGCACTGCGCGCCGGCGCGACCGTCGTCCCGCTCAACCCCGAGCACCCGCCGTCCCGTACCGCCTCCATCGTCGACGCGGCCGGCCTCGACCTCGTGCTCACCGACACCCCCGGTGCCGCCGTCGTACTGGGCGTGACCGAGCTGCTGCTCGAGCCCACGACCCCGCCAGGCCCACCGCCGTCCTCCCCGTCGGACCTCCCCGAACCAGGCCCCGAGGACATCGCGTACATCATCTTCACCTCCGGATCGACCGGCAGCCCCAAAGGCGTTCCGATCCTCCACCGGAATCTCTGCGCCTATCTCACCGCGATGGCCGGCCGCTACGGGATCGGGGCGGACAGCCGCATGTCGGCTGCCTTCGACCTGACCTTCGACGGTTCCGTGCACGACCTCTTCGTCGCCTGGGCGTCCGGTGCGACTCTGGTGGTGCCGAGCGCGGCCCAACTGCTGTCGCCGGTGGCGACGGTCAACAACCTGCGGCTGACACACTGGTTCTCGGTGCCCTCGCTGATCTCCTTCGCGGAGCGCCTCGGCACGCTCAAACCGAACAGCATGCCCACCCTCCGGTGGAGCGTCTTCGGCGGTGAGGCCCTCCCGCTCACCGCCGCCCGGGCCTGGCGCACCGCGGCGCCGCAGAGCGCGATCGAGGTCCTCTACGGGCCGACCGAGCTCACCATCTC
Organism: Streptomyces sp. NPDC088707; assembly: GCF_044752725.1. NCBI lineage: Bacteria > Bacillati > Actinomycetota > Actinomycetes > Kitasatosporales > Streptomycetaceae > Streptomyces > Streptomyces sp. NPDC088707. The sequence continues at coordinate 285,000 of NZ_JBIVLV010000004.1, forward strand.
CTGCACGGCCCACCGCCTCCCGGACGATCCCTCCGCGTGGCCCACCACACCCAACGGCACCGCGCCGATCGGGCGTTGCCATCCCGGCCTGGAACACCGGATCCTGGACGAGGACGGGCTTCCCGCCGACACCGGTGAGCTGCTGGTCCGCGGGGCACAGCGGTTCCCCGGCTACCTGGACCCGAAGCACGACGCGGGCCGCTTCCACCCGCCCGCGCCGGGAGCCGGGGACGACGCGAACCACCGGGGCGGTGCGGACCACCGGGGTGACGCGGACCACTCGGGCGGCGCGGACCCCCTTGACGATGCGGAACCCCGGAGCGCCGCGGACCACCGGGACGACGGCGGTGCCGGGGCCCGCACGGACGAGGTGACCGTCGACCACTGGTACCGCACCGGAGACCGCGTCACCGTACGGGACGGCGCCCTCGTGCACCTCGGCCGAACCGACCACCAGATCAAGGTGCGCGGTCACCGCATCGAGCCGGGCGAGGTCGAGGCCGTACTGCGTGAACTGGACGGTGTGCGCGAGGCGTACGTGCTCGCGGTACCGGACGCCCACGGCTCGCCCGAACTCCACGCGGTGGTGACCGGCGGCGCGTGCGATCCGCAGAAGCTGTTCGCGGAGCTCACCGACCGCCTCCCGCCCTACATGCGACCCCGCCGCATCTCGGTCCTCGAAAGCCTGCCCCTGAACGCCAACGGAAAGATCGACCACCGTGCGCTGCTGACAGAGCTGTCCCTCACACGCTGACCGGCACCGCGCGGGCCCGGCCTCCCGGGGGAGGGGCCTGCCCGCCGCGGTTCAACCCACCATCCCTATGAGGCAGCACCCACATGCTCGACGTCATCGTGGTCGGCGCGCGCGTCGCCGGCTCCGCCACCGCCCTCCAGCTCGCACGGGCGGGCCACCGTGTCCTGGTTCTCGACCGCGCCATGTTCCCCTCCGACACCCTCTCCACGCACCTCATCCACCAGCCAGGAGTGGCGGCTCTGGCCCGCTGGGGCCTGCTGGACGAGCTGAAGGCCACCGGCTGCCCCCCTCTGGAGCGCGTGGGGTACGAGGTCGCCGGCATCCGCGTCGAGGGCTGCGGGCGAGGCGTGGACGGACAACGGGCCGCCTACGCCCCCCGCCGGCACATCCTGGACCCCCTGCTGGCCGAGGCCGCGGCCGAAGCCGGCGCCGAGATACGGCAGGGCTGCCGGGTGACGGGGCTGCTGCGCGACACCACGGGCCGGGTCGTCGGGGTGGAGGGCACCCACGCCGGGAAGGCCTTCCGCGAGCACGCGCGCCTGGTCATCGGCGCGGACGGCATGCGCTCCACCGTCGCCGGCCTCGCCGGAGCCCCGGTCACCGTCGAGCACCCCCGACTGACCTGTGCCTACTACTCGTACTGGCAGGACGTGCCGGCCGACCTCGAACTCTACGAGGCTCCCGACCGCTGGGTCGCCGCCGTCGCGACCCACCAGGCCACCCTGGTCCTGACCTACTTCCCCCAGTCCCGCTTCGAGGAGGTCCGCGCCGACGCGGAGCACCACCACCTCCAGCAGGTACGGGCCACCGCTCCGGACCTGTACGAGCGGCTGCAGGGAGCCACACAGGTGGAGCGCCTGCGCGGCACCGGCGACCAGCAGAACTACTTCCGGCAGGCGGCGGGGCCGGGGTGGGCACTGGTGGGCGACGCGGGACACCACAAGGACTCCATCACCGCGCGCGGCATCAGCGACGCCTTCCTCCAGGCGGAGTTGCTGGCCCGGCACGTCGGCGGACGGCTCGACGGTGATCCGGCCATTCTCGACGAGGCCCTCGCCCAGTACGGAAAGGACAGGGACGCCGCCCTGATGCCCGGCTATGAGGCGACCCTGGCCGTGGGCCGTCTCGCCGAACAGCACCCTCAGCGACTGGCGTTGCTCCGCGCGATCCGACAGGATCCCGAACTCACCTCGATCTACTTCGACATGGTCGCCGGCACCGCCACGATCGGCGACCTCTACACCCCGAAGTTGCTCGCGCTGCTGTGACCGGATTCAATCGGTGCCGCCGCCCATCAACTCGCCTTGCCCATGAGTCTGTTGACCGGGTCTGATGGCGGTGGGCGAGGCGTACCGGTAGCACGGACTCCTGATACGGTGCGCCTTGATCACTGCCGTGGTGCTCCTGCGTCAAGGCGCCACGCCGCAGGCGGTCAGGACCGCTGAGCATCATCTTCACTGTCGTCAGCTCGCTGCGAGGATTCCATTCAGATGTCAGGCACTAGCGACCCGAAGGCGCGGCACCGGCTTGCCCCGCGCAGGTCTCTCCGCACGCAGCTGATCATGCCGATCGTCGCCCCCGCCATCGCCCTCACCGGCCTCTGGGGCTACACGGCCGCCGGTCTGGCCGGCGAGCAGATCCAGCTCCAGGACGACGCGGAGCGCACCGCCACGACAGGCGGCAGGACCCTGAACGTGGTGTCCGCCCTGCAGCAGGAGCGGCGCCTCACGGCCCTCTGGCAGACGAGCCGCTCGGCCGCGGCGCGCAGCGCCCTGGACCAGGCCCGCGCGAAGACCGACGCCGCGGTCGTGGAGTTCCGGGCCGCGCTGTCCACGACGGACGGCTCGCTCGGCGCCGCGGCGGGACGCCTCGGAACCTCCCTTGACGCGCTGGCCGGGCGACGCGAGGCCATCGACTCCCGCACCATGTCCTCCGCCGACGCCTTCACACACCTCACCGACGTCATCCAGAGCGGTACCGACCTGATCGGCGCCGCGGTACGCAGTGAGGACGGGCCGCTCTCCCGGGGAGGCAACGCCACCGCCACCCTGGTCCGACTCGTCGAGATGCTCTCGCGCGAGGACGCCCTGCTGTCCACCGGCCTCCCTCAGGGCGGCATCTCCGCCGCCGACCACCAGCGATTCGGTCACTCGGTGGGCGCCCAACGGGAGATACGGGCCTCGCTGGCGGCGGACGACCTGCCCGGCGACGCCCGCACGCGATACGCGCAGATCGTTGCCACCCCGCAGTCCTCCTCGATCGCCTCCATCGAGGACGCGGTCATCGCGGCACCGGCGACACAGCTGCCCTCCTCGACGAAGGCCTGGAGCGACGACGCCGAGACCCTCGTCACCGACCTGCAGAAACTCAGCGCCACCTCGCTGGACGAGCTGGCCGACGCGGCCTCCGACCGCGCGACCGGCCTGCTCATCGGCCTGATCGCCGGAACGACGCTCACCGCGGCACTCCTCACGGCCGGCGCGGTCCTGGGGCTCAGGGCCCGCCGCTCCACCCTGGACGCGGTGGCGGAACTCCAGCGCCGGACCGAGGAGATGGCCCGCCAGTGGCCCCAGGCGCTGGCCCAGTCCGAGCGGGGGGAGCCACTCGCCCCCTTCCCCGAGACGCCGCCGCTCCTGGCCGCCGGTGAACTCCAGCTCCTCGGATCCGCGATCGAGGGACTCCGCCACACGGCCATCGACACCATACTCAGCCAGTCCCGAGGGCACGCGGGCGCCGAGAAGGTGCTCGGCCAGCTGACGCGACGCACCCAGACCCTGATCCACCGCCTCATCGCGCTCCTGGACGACCTGGAGCGCAAGCACGGCGACTCCGATCTCCTCAAAGACATCTTCAAGGTGGACCACCTCGCCACCCGTGTGCGACGGCACGCCGAGAACCTGGTGATCCTCGGCGACACGCCCCCCAGCCGCCGTATGACCGAACCGGTGACCATCACCGACGTGATGCGCAGCGCCGTCGCCGAGACCGAGCACTACACCCGCGTCAAGGTCGAGAACCTCCCGGCGACCAAGCGGATAGCACTGGCCGGCCGTGCGGTCGCCGACGTCACCCACCTGCTCGCCGAACTCGTGGAGAACGCCACCAACTTCTCCCCGCCCTACACCCAGGTCGTCGTCAGCGCGCTGCATGTCGCCGAAGGCGTCGCTCTGCACGTCGAGGACCACGGCCTCGGCATCCCGGCGGAGCAGCTCGCCCACGCCAACCACATCCTGGCCCATCCGCAGAAGCCCGACATGGCGGCCCTCGGCGCCGACCCGCGCCTCGGACACTTCGTGGTCTCCCGCCTGGCCCAGCGCCACCAGATCCGGGTCGAACTGCGCCCCTCGGTCTACGGCGGCACCCTCGCCATCGTGTTCCTGCCGGTCCACATGCTCGAGGAACTCGACTCCCCGGTCATGGACCAGCTCAGGGCCGCAGCCAGGGTCTCCGTCAACGCGATCAACACCGGTACGGGCCCGCAGCCCGGGGGCGCTCCCTCCTTCGGATCCGCGACCTCCGCGCTTCCCGACCCGACGCCGCACACCGCGCCGTCGGACGGCCCGCCCGCCCTCGTCGGGGTACCCGGGGGCCGTGACGAGCACGACCTCGCCGCGGACGCACGGGACATCGGCGGAGCCCCCGTCGCGCCTCCGCGGGAGACGCACAGCCGAGTCCCGGACTACAGCGGATTCCCCACGTACGGTGGTGCCGGACTCGTCTCGCCGCACCACCCGGACAGCACCGAGTCCGTCGACGCGCACCAGCGGCCTGCGAGCCCCGAACCGCCCCGGACCGCACCCGCTCCCCGCCAGGCGCCCACCGGCCGCCCCATGACCGAGGCACCGGTCCCGCCGATGCCCACCCGCCGTCCCATGGCGGACGCGCCCGTCCCGCCGGCGCCCACCGGCCGTCCCATGGCCGACGCATCCCTCCCCTCGGCGCCCACCGCCTCCGAGAGCCCGTACGGAACGCCGGGCGGCGACAGGCCGAACCTCGGGCAACCGGCCACACTGCCCCAGCGCACCCGCGGGTCCAGCCTTGCCGTACAGCTGCGCCGTGAGGCAGCGGAGGCCGGCAGCCGTCTCGACAACGAGGGCGGAGGTCCGCCCTCGCCCGAGGCGTCGGCCCGCATCATCGCCGCCATCCGACGCGGGATGGACCAGGCCACCGGAACCCACAGCGCACCACGCAACGACGGTGGACGGGCGTACTGACCATGGGACCCAACGAACTGCGAAGGAATGCAATGACTGAAGTGGCCACCAGCAGGCAGCTGGACTGGGTCCTGGACGATCTCGTGGGCCGTATACCGGAGATACGCTGCGCCATCGTGCTGTCAGGAGACGGTCTCCTCATCGGGAAGTCGCACGACCTTGGCCGGGACGACGCCGAGCGCCTCTCGGCCCTGGCGTCCGGCATGCACAGCCTCGCCCGGGGTACGGCGCAGTACTTCCGGGGCGGCGCGGTCCAGCAGACCGTCATCCAGATGGAGCACGCGTTCCTGTTCATCACCGCCGCCGGGCAGGGGGCGCGTCTGGCGGCCCTCGCCTCGCAGGAGGTCGACGCGGGCATGATGGCCTACGAGATGGGAACCATGGTCAAGCAGGTCGGAGCGTATCTGAGTGCCGCGCCGCGCATTCCAGGCCACCACACCGTCGCACACAGCCAGGATGCCTGAGCCGCGCGAGCTCGACGGGGCGATTGCCGGACGTCACCTCCGGCCCTACACCATCACCGGTGGTCGTACTCGACACAACCACTACCACTTCACGCTGATCACCCTGGTGGTCACGCGATCGCCCGACGTCGACCATCCCCACCTGACGCCGGAGGCGGCGCAGATCCTGGAGCTGTGCCGCCACAGGGCCATAGCGATCGCGGAGATCGCCGCCCATCTGGATCTCCCCGTAAGCGTCGTCAAAGTCCTCTGCGGTGATCTCCTCGGAGACGAGAAGGTCATCGTGCAGGCGCCACCCTCACAGTCCGACAGACCGAGCGTGGAACTCATCGAAAGGGTTATCGATGGCATCCGCCAGCTCTGAACAGATCCATCTCCCCACGGCCGTGAAGATCCTCGTCGCGGGTGGATTCGGTGTCGGCAAGACAACGATGGTGGGGTCGGTGAGCGAGATCGCGCCGTTGGAGACGGAGGAACGACTCACTCAGGCCGGCCAGAACATCGACAGTCTCGACGGAGTGGAAGGCAAGACGTCCACCACGGTCGCCATGGACTTCGGCCGCATCACGATCAGCCCGGAACTGGTGCTGTACCTCTTCGGCACGCCGGGCCAGGAACGCTTCTGGTTCATGTGGGACGAGATCGCCCACGGCACCCTCGGCGCGCTCGTCCTCGCGGACACCCGCCGCCTGGAAGCCTCCTTCGGCTCGATCGACTTCTTCGAGGAACGCGGCATCCCCTTCGCGGTCGGTGTGAACTGCTTCAACGGAGAACGGGCCTGGACCACGGAACAGGTACGCTCCGCCCTGGACCTCGACCCTGTCGTGCCGGTGGTCCTGTGCGACGTCCGCACCCGCGAGTCCAGCAAGGAAGTCCTCCTCGCGGTCCTGGAAGCCGCCCACCGCAAGGCGTCCCCGCAGTTCTCGACGACGGCGCCGTGACGGACCGGCAGAACCCGGGGCCGTCGGCCGTCAGCCCCGGGGCAGCGCGGTATACGCCTCCTTGGGCGTGAGGACCGGCGTGGAGCGGGACGCGGCGGCCGCGGTCGGGGACAACGTCCGGTGGATCATCTCGGCCACGGCCTGGAGCGTGTTCACACCGTAGTTCCGCAGTTCCCCGTGCCGGTGTCGTCGGTGAGCACGGAGACGGTGTCGTCGTGGCCGCCACCCTTGAACGTCCCGATGCCGTGCACGCACCGGCCGGGTCCCCGCCTGCCGAGGGCGGCGTCGACCTCGCTCCACAGCTTGGCGGCGAGCCCTGCCTGGCCGGCCGAGACCCGTCCAGCGTTTCCGTCAGGAACTCGACCGTGGCGACCGAGGGCGGGGACGCGTCGAAACAGAGGCGGTCCAGTACCGGCCGACCGACCGTACCCGGATGCCCCGGTTTGCGTGCGAGTCCAGGGGGCACGCGGACTCCCATGAGTCCTGGGACCCCGAAGAACCGGGACGCAACAGCGTGACCCCGCGAGAGCACGCGAAAGGGTGAGAGCCGATGTCGACCGGAATGGTCCTGATCGTCGCCGCGGTCGTCGCAGTCGTCGTTGTCGGGTTCGTCGCCGGCACCGCGGTCCATCGCCGCCGACGGGCGGTACTGCGCGACCGCTTCGGGCCCGAGTACGAACGGGCCGTCGAGGCGACCGGCAGCAGACGGGCCGCGGAGCAGGAACTGGACGCTCGCGAACGACGCTTCGCCGAACTGGAGATCAAGCCTGTGCCCGGCGAGGCGCGGGAACAGTACGCCCGACGGTGGATGCGCATTCAGGAGGAGTTCGTGGACCGGCCCGAGGCCGCGGTCCGCGACGCCGACGAGCTGGTGGCGATGCTGATGCGTGACCGCGGCTACCCCGACGAGGGGCACGAGCAGCGGCTGCGCGACCTGTCCGTGCGACACGGCCGGGTCCTGGAGGACTACCGGGCGGCCCTGGAGGTCCGCGCGATGAGCACGGGCAAGTCCGCCACCACCGAACAGCTGAGGGGCGCGATGATGCACTACCGCACCCTGTTCGACGACCTGCTCGCCGACGGCGAGCCGACCGGCACCCGCCGGTCCTGACGCGGAGGCAGGAGAAATGACACACCACGACACGTCCGAGCGCACGGCGCGAGCGGCGAGCCGACGCCACCTCGCGGACCCGACGAGCCGACGCCTCGAACCGCAGGCAGACCGTTCCGAACCCACGGCCGACCTCCCGGACACGCTCGCAGAGCAGGGTCGTTCCGGCGTCGCACGCCCCGAGCCCGGAGCGGCCGCAGGCAACGCGGAGAGGGCGCCGGAGCACGATCCGACGGTTACGCCGCCCGCGCCGCGACACGCCCAGCCGCGGTCTGCCGACCCTCGACCCGCCGACCCCGGGCCTGCCGACCCCGGGCCTGCCGACCACCGGTCTGCCGATCCCCGGTCTGCCGACCCCGGGCCTGCCGACCCGCGACCGGCTGACTCCCGACCCGTCGACGCCGGGCAGGTACCACCCCAGCGGACGACAACCGCGTACCCGTCCGCGCCGACGGCCGCGCCCCAGCACCCGCCCATGCCGATCACGCCCCCCGGCCACGGCGGCCAGGGCCGCCACGCGGCGCCCGGCCCCCAGATCCCCCGGCAGAACGCGCCCGACGCCGCTGCCGCGGAGCACCTGCCGGACCCCGCCCGTTCGGCGCGGCCTGGTGGCGACCCGGGCGCGGAGGAGATCCCGGACCTGCTCGGCCCCGCGGAGGAGGACGAGTTCCGCAGGCGCTGGCACGAGGTGCAGGGCCGGTTCGTCGACGACCCCCGCCAGGCGGTCCACGCGGCGGACGTGCTCGTCGGGGACGTGATGAGGGGACTGGCCGACACCTTCGCCCAGCACCGGCAGGCCCTGGAGGGGCAGTGGAGCCAGGGGCTGGAGGCCGACACCGAGAGTCTGCGCCGGGCCCTGTGCCAGTACCGCGCCCTGTTCCACCGACTCCTGTCCACCTGACATTCGTCCGCGGATGACCCCCGCCCCCTGCCCCCTGTGCCCGGCGGTGCGTCCGGTTCCCTCGCCCGCACCGCCGGGAGGGCTCGGCCCTGACGAGGAGGAGGGGGCTCCCTACCCCCCCATGGACGATCACGGACGATCACCGCTGTGCCCGTTTCTGGACCCGGTCGCGCCCTTGCCGGACGTAGGCTGTCGGCCATTCGTCAGGAGGCTCGGTGGACGCGCGGGCGGGCGGGGAGATCGGACTACTCCCGTCGTGTATCCGCCAGTTGGAGCCTTCACCTCTTGTACGTGGAGCCTGACCGGCGGCTGCCCCCTCCATGAAAGGCAGGGAGGGGGCAGAAGAACCGCGGAGGGCGGAGACGCCGGAGCGGTCGGCGGGCCCGGTTCCTACGGGTGCGGGGCGGAGGCTACTTGAGGCCCAGCTCGGTGCACTTCTCGGCGAGTTCAGAGGAGCAGATGTCGGCGGCCGTGTAGATGCCTTCCTCGACGACCGTGGACTTGATGTTCTTCTTGTCGACGACCACCGGGTCCAGGAGGATCGACGGGACGCCGTTGGTCTCGCTCTTGGCGCGGAGCGGCACATCCATCAGCAGATCGACCGCGAGCTCGGCGGCCTTGGGGGCGAGCTCGAGCGGGCTCTTGTAGATGGTGAAGGTCTGGGTGCCGGCGATGATGCGCTGGATGCCCGCGATCTCGGCGTCCTGGCCGCCGACCGGGATGTCCTTGATGCCGGCGTTCTCAAGCGCGGTGATGATGCCGCCGGCCATGCCGTCGTTGGCCGAGTAGACCGCGTCGATCTTGTCCTTGCCGACCGAGGAGATCGCGGCGGACATCTTCTCGCCGGCGACCTTCGGGTCCCACTCGCCGGAGGCCTCGTAGGCGATCTTGCCGACCTTTTCGTCGAGGGCGGTGTGGGCGCCCTTCTTGAAGAGACCTGCGTTCGCGTCCTTCTCGTCGCCGTTGATCACCACGACGTCGGCGGAGGCGGCCTTCGCGCCGAGGGCGGCGAGCAGGGCCTCACCCTGGAGCTCGCCGACCTTGTTGTTGTCGTGGCTGACATAGGCGTCGGCGCCCTCGATCAGACGGTCGTACGCGAGAACCTTGACGCCCTTGCCCTGCGCCTCCTCGACCCAGCCGGCGGCCTTGGTCGCGTCGACCGGGTCGAGCGCGATGACCCTGACGCCGTCGGCGATCAGCTGGTCGAACTGCTGCTTCTGCTTGACCACGTCCGAGACCGCATTGTTGTACACGATTTCGCAGGTGAGACAGGCACCCTTGACGGCCTTCTCGAACTGGGGTCTGTCCAGTGCCTCGTACCGCGCGGTCTTGTTCTCCGGAAGGAGCAGGCCGATCTTGGTCGAACTGCCCTTGTCACCGCTGTCGGCGCTGTCGCCGCCGGCCTGGCCGCAGGCGGCGAGCGAGAGGGCCATCGACACCGCGGCCGTGGACATGACGGCGCGACGCGTCACTGCGTTCATTGGGGTTGCCTCCCTGACGAGGCCGCGACGTTGCGGCCGAGGTGTCACGAAGTCAACTTGTCCGTCACATTGTCGTCAAGAAGTAAACGTTTAACGAGATGGCAACGGTAGTTACCGTTATGTAGGTGAATCCGAGGTGGGACACGAACGTGTGATGGGGTGGGCGGCGCGTTGATCACACCCGCCCTGTCGGCCATCCTCATGTTGACCTTCGGCGGCCCCGCCCGGTCTGCCGCTGCTGGTTCCGAATCTCCGCGGCGCCACTCGGCGGCCACTGGACCCCGCTGGAGTGTTGCTGATGTGCTGCTGATCACCTTGCCTGCCACCGACAAGAGGAAGGATCCGATGCCGGAGCCGGACCACGAAGAGGCACGCAGCTCCGTCTGAGAACGTGCCGGCACCACCACCCATAGCCGCAGGAACTGCCGCCCTTGCTGACGCCGAGCGCCTGGGCCAGGGCCTCGCCCGGCCGGCCTCGGGGCAGCCGACGGCAAGCGCACGCGGCCCTTCCTCGATCACCGCAACCGACCACGAGTCAGCACTGTCGAACCCCTTGGGCACCGGGGATGCCCGAGCGAGCCTATGACCGGGGCGTGCCGTGCCACCGCCACGTGGTGAGACGGGGCTGTCCGGGCAGTTCGCCTCGTCCGGTGGCCCACAAGAGGGTGGGCCAAGGATCGGTGGAGGACGACGCGTCCGGAAACAGTCGAGCGAGCACGCGAGAGCACAGATCGGCCGGCGGGCTCCATGCGAGACCGAGCCCCTGGGCCAGGTCATGTGTGTGCACCAGGGTCTCCACGATCCCCATCGCGGCGAAACCCTCGGGATCCGAAACGCCGAAGACGTGGTGGGCGCGGGTCTGCGGCGGCGTCGTGCGCACCATGGCGACCAGCAGCGCGGAGCTCGCCTCCAGGACCTGCAGCAGGCCGACCGGCCCCGCCTTGCGGCTCGCGTGAACCGTGTTCGCCGGGCCGCCAGGGCGTCGGCTCTCGTACACGAACGGCACCTCGCGGTCCAAGGGCGGTGTTCTGAGGCCCAGTTGCGCAGCGTAGGCGAAGAGGTCGTCACTGAGATGCTCCACGGTCTCCCAGCAGTCCCAGTCCAGCGAACCGGCCTTGTCGTCCCACGCGGCGGGGGGCGCCTCGCGCAGGACTGCCACGGCGAGTTGCACGGCAAGATCGAGGTCGTCCGCGGTGACGGGGGACTGGGAGGGCGACGTTTCGCCTGATGGGGACATGGCAGGACCGTATCGCGGCGGGAGTGGACCACCCTACTGTTTTGATCATCGGTCGTGAGTGATGGTCGACGCGCCCGGCGCCCGGTACTGGATTTGTTCGGCTTTGCGCAGCGCATCGATGGTTTCGTCGACGGCCAGGAGAACCGTCGTCTCGAAGGAGCTGAGCGCGCCGCCGCCACTGATCGCCAGGGCGACCGCGGCCATGGACACGTTGTCGGGCGCTTCCCACAGGTTGTAGCCGTCGTGCGTGCCGAACGCGTACCAGAAGCCGTGGAGCTTCCCGCCGACGGACTCGATGTACGCCTGAGCGGCCTTCGCGCGGTCCTCGGGGTGGACGGTCAGCCTCGCCCAGGTCTCCGGTGTGTAGCTGAACCTCGACAGATAGAGCGGCATGATGTCTCCCTTTCGTTGCACCAAGGGATGCCCGGCGGGGCGGGGGACGCCCCGGATGCGGCCCGCGTGTCCCCTGAACGGCGGGGAGCCCGGCATGCCGGTCAGCGGTCGTAGACGATCAACGACCTGGTCAGAGCTCTTCCGGTGGGCCCCGTGCTGGGGCGTCTACGTCGATCGGGTGCACAGGCGGTGTGGCGTCAGGCCGTTCCGGGCTCTGTCGACTCCGATGGACGGGTGACGGGACGAACGCGCGGCGAAGGACCGGCTCGGAGCGCGTACCTGCGCGCAGTGCGGCGCGGGCGCCGCCGCGGTACGGGCGCTCCCGACGCCGGCGGCCGCGGCCGGTCGCAGTGGCCCGTGCTCGCGGTGGCCGTCCTGCCCGGTCTGGCGGCCTTGGTGGCGCTGCTCTTCACCTGGCGGGAGGTACGGGTCGCCGAGCAGGGCCAGCTCACCGCCCGGTTCAACGACGCGATCACCAATCTCGGTTCCCCGTCGCTGGACGTGCGCTTCGGTGGGATCTACGCCCTTGAGCGCATCATGCAGGACTCACCGCGCGACCAGCCCAGGATCGTCCTCGTCCTCTCCGCGTACGTACGCCGTCACGCGAGCGTTCCCGCGACGGGCTTCGTGAAGGAGCCGACGGAACCGCAGCCGGGGCAGGAGGCGCCCGCCGACCGCCGGCCGCCCACGGACGTCACGGCCGTGGTGAACGTGCTGGCCCGACGTTCGCCCGGCCACGACGGGGACACCCAGGTCGACTGGAACCGGGCGGACCTGCGGGGGCTGTCCCTCTCCACCTGGAGCTTCAAGGACATCGCGAAGGTCCCCGAGGGCAGCGCCCTCCCCGACGAGCGTGCCCCCTTCGGATACGTGAACCTCGAAGGGGCGGACCTGCGCCACGCCACGCTGTCGGGGGTGGACCTGACAAGCGCCTTCATCGGCGAGGCCAACCTGAGCGGAGCGCAACTCCTGCGATCCGACCTCCGAGACGCCGACCTGACAGGCGCGGACCTGTCCGGGGCGAACATCGTGGACACGAACCTGACCGGCGCCGATCTCAGCGGCGCGGTTCTACGAGGGACGTCGCTGGCGCGCCCGGACGTGCTCGTACGCCTGAATCCCAACGACCTGTCCCGCGCTCTGCTCTGGGACGCGGACCTCACCGGCGCGGACCTGTCCGGGGCGAACCTGACGGAGGCGGTCCTGGTCGATGCCGACCTGACGGGCGCGTCCCTTGTGCGCGCCCGCCTCCGCGGTGCGAAGTTCAGCACCTTGGACACCTCTCTCCAGGCGAGGATCGTCTCCGGCACGGTCACGGAGAGCGCGAACCTCACCGACGCAGACCTGACGGGAGCCGATCTGCGGGGCGCCGACCTCCGCAAGGCCAACCTGACCGGAGCGACCCTGAACGGAGCCGACCTGACCGACGCGGACCTACGGGGCGCCCGCCTCACAGGCGTGACACTCGACGGCGCCAAGACGAAAGGGGCTCGCGGTCTGCCGACGTAGAGGTCGGCCCGTAAGCGATCTCGCCCTGCAGTGATCTCGATCGTGTCAGGTGTGATCACGGGGTCGGACCCGTCCTGGACAGCCCCGTCTCCCAGGCTGAGCCCGCGCGCCTTCGGCCAGTTGGTGACCACGCTTCGCCGCGAGGGCGCCGGCTCCCCGGGCCGGGGGCAGCCGTGGGGCCTGCCGCCTGAGGACCGGGTGCTGTCGGTAGTCGGTCATTGCCGCACGAACCCGACGATGCCCGGCAGTCGCAACGACTGCCGGGCACGGGAGGAGCCTGGCGCGAAGGGCCGCCGGGCAGGCAGGAACCTCATGACGGCCGACGGAGGCTATCCGGGCACCGGCCCCCTCATGCCCCACCGCCATCTTCCCGGGGCGAAGGAGCAGGCCCCGGGAGACGGCACCCGCCTCGCCGTCCTCGGAAAAGAATCAGGCGAGGCAGAACTCGTTGCCTTCGATGTCCTGCATCGTGATGCACGACTCGTTGACGCCATCGGCGCGCTGCGTCAGCACGTGTTTCGCGCCGAGCGCCATCAGCCGTGCGCATTCGGCCTCTAGTGTGGCCAGGCGCTCGTCACCCACGAGCCCTGTGCCGACCCGCACATCAAGATGCACCCGGTTCTTGACGACCTTGCCTTCGGGAACTCGCTGGAAGAGCACGCGCGGGCCCACACCCGAGGGATCAGTGCACGCGAAGTAGACCTCGTCCTCGGGCGGCAGCGAGTGGTGGTACTCCTCCCACGTGGCAAAGCCCTCCGGGACTGCCGGTACGACGTACCCCAGCACCTCGCACCAGAAGGCCGCGAGACGCGCAGGTTCCGCGCAGTCGAAGGTCACTTGGAACTGCTTGATCGTTGACATCGGCGCACGATAACAGGGGTCCTGCTCATCTCCCCGGGCGGGTGGATCCACACGTTGCCGGTAGGGCGGCCGCTGCCATCCGCTGCTGTGTTGTGCGGCGGTAGAACGCCTGGCCGGGGAAGACTCCCCGGCGGGCTCGCCGGCGCAGAACGGCGGAGCCCGTGAGATGCCTGGACGTCGGCTTCGACTGTGACGGGTAGTCAGGCAGCCCGGCCCTGCAGGGAGGGCTGACTGTAGGAGCCGGGCAGATATCGCGGGGAAGCAGTGGCCCTGCCCGCGGTCGGCTCAGCGCAGAGAGACGGGCCCGGGCTCCGTCGCGGCGGGATCCTGCCTGGCTGAGTTCCCGTCAAGCCGCTTGAGACCTGTCCGGCGGATCATGCTGGACAGGCACCCGTCCGGGGAGCCAGGCGGCGCGAGCGGTGAACCGGGGCCGCCCGCCCGGATCAGTGGTGCCACGCGTCACCCTTCACGTTGTGGATCATGCGCTGGAGGACCTTGAGGGTGCGGGCGTACTCTTCGTCCGGAATGCCCTCGTGTACCTGGCGGCGCAGCTCCGACTGCCGCGCCGCCGCACGGGAGTACAGCTCCGCGCCCGACTCGGTCCGCAGCAGGTGCCCGTCCTCGTTCTGAAGGACCAGGCCCCGGGCGACGAGGCTGTCGATGTCGCCGGGCAGGTCATCGTCGGGGCCCGGGTAGTAGCTGAGGAATTCGGTCAGTTCCGCGCGGCCCCAGCCCGTCGGGCGCTCGCTGAGGTGGTGCAGGACCCACCAGGCGGGCTGGGTCAGGCCGAGGACGCCGAGCGCGGTCCGGATGTTCTGGACGACGGCCTGGCCGGCCGCGTTGGCCCAGTATCCGATGGGCTGGGCGATGAGGCCGGCGTCGTCGTGGGAGGGGGCGAAGGGGGCTGAGGTGCTGCTCGAAGTGGTCATGGGAAGACCGTAGAAACTCAACTTGACTTGAGGTCAAGCGCCTTGGGTAACGAGTCGGGCCGGACGGCCGACGGGCGGACTTGTCCGGTCGCTCATGTTCGGAGCCAGACAGTCACCCGCGAGAGTGGCCGAAGTGGACCCCACTTCCGCGTTGCCGTAGCAGTGCGACAACAGGGCCTTCTGGAACGTACGTTGGCTTCGACGCCGTTCGAACTGCCACAAGGCCCTGCTCTCGTGCACGGCAGCCGCCGCAGTCTCCCGGTCGACTGACTTCTGGACGAGATCGGTACGACGGCAGTCGCGTCACCTCGTGATCGCTGGGACGGACGAATTCGCACTGCCCTCCAGGTAGACGGTCGGCTTGGTGACGCCCCGACGCCGCGTCGCGGGTTCGAGCTCGGTGCCGCGACTGACGAACCTGGCGAAGAGTCGTGTCTTACCGGCTCGAGGCGCGGCCAACCGCCCCCGCTACGTCCTACTTCTCCTCCGGCTCCCAGGCGCGGAGCAGGTCGAGCAGCCCTGCGTCTCCGTCAACGTGCAAGGAGTCGGCCTGGATCCGGTCGTACAAGTAGAGGACCAACTCACTGGCCGTGCCATGGACGGAGGCGCCGGCCGCGTCCGGGTCCTCGGCGGTCGAGGCAGTGGGCGCGGGGATGCGGGCGGAGCGTGCGCCGTCGCCGTCGACGGTGAGGCGCCAGGAGCGGCCCTCAGCTGCGTGGAAGTCGAAGGCCGTGGGCTTGTGCGGCCAGGCACTCGGCGTTGCGCAGACGGTGAACAGGAACTCCTCCACACCGTCGAGTGTCAGCTCGACCGGCAGCGGCTGCGGGGTGCCCCAGGCGAGCTGGGCGTCGTAGGTGTGCACCGCGGTCTCCTGGACCCGGTGCCGGGCGACACCGCCGGCGGTCTGCGGTGACTGCGACGCGGGCCACCACGTCCAGCAACCGCTCTCCGGTCCCGCCGCGCGCAGGGCGTCCAGCAGAAGCTGCGTCGACGCGTCCAGCCAGGCCAGCAGGGCCTCACGCTCCTGCGGCACTTCCAGCGCGGCGCGCGCGGCGACGGCCTCGGCCGGGGGAGCGTCGGCGGGCCCCGCGCCGACGATGGCGGCCCAGAAACGGTCTCCCCCACCCAGGTGCTTCACCAGATCGAACAGCGTCCACCCAGGGCAGGTCGGCACCTGCGCATCGAGACCGGGCGCGGCGGCGACCACGGCGCGGAAGGCGGTCGACCGTTCATCGATCAGTCGCAACAGGTCAGGGAACTCAAGATTCTTTTCCACGCAGGGTGTCTATCACCATGCTCCGATGATCGGACAGCGATTTTCACAGTCGCCGCCCGTTGGCCATTGCGGACGTCCTCGCCTCCCACCGCTCGGGTGACTGTGGGTGCTCTGGCCTCGCCGCGCGGCCGGGCACCTCGGCGACGTGACGTCCACCCGGTGCGCGTCGCGGTCATGCTGCCCCTCGATGTGATGGACGCGGAGGTCACGACGGCGGAGTTCGGACCAACAGCGGTCACAATGCGGCGGGTTCGGGCGTCTGGGGCATGTACAGGTCGGCGAGGAGTCCGCCGCAGGTCACGGGTGCGTCGTCCCGAGCATCGGTGGATCCGCCGGAACCGTGACAGTTTGGCGGGTCGCGAAGCCGCGGCGGGGCCGGACGGTGGACAGCTGGGGTGCTGGACAGCTGCGGGCGGGACACAAGCGGTGCGGGAGAGGGCCATGCACCTGGCGTGTACACCAGCAGTGCTCAGCGTCAGGCATGGGCAGGTTGTGGGTCCTGTGACCGAGCGAGCCGAACACCGTGCCGCTCGATGGCTCTGCACCCAGAGCGGCCTCACGCTGACGGACCCCACTCCGCTACTGTCCAACCGTGCGCCGATCGGACGCGGAGCCAGTGACACCGGAATCAGTCAGGGGCGCGCACGCGCTGCGGGCCGCAAACGAGGGTTGAACTCGTGAGGTCGCAGGGGCCTGACGAGCTCTGCCGCCCAGCTCCACCCAGGGACTCCTCCGCATCTCGCGCGTCCGATTAGTCTCCCGCCATGACCAAAGATCTCGGCTTCACCTGCTCGTGCTGCGGGGCGCACCACCCAGAGCTCCCGATGAACTATTCGACCAACGCACCCCACGTATGGGACGAGAGTTTCTCCGAACGTTCGGACAGTCTGCTCTCCTCTGACCAGTGCGTCATCCAGGCCCAGTACTACTTCGTCAAGGGACTGATCGAGATACCGGTCATCGGTAGCGACGACGTGCTCTCCTGGGCCGTCTGGGTCTCCCTGAGCCGCGAGAACTTTGCGCGCGCCGCCGACAGATGGGACACCCCCGGCCGCGAGGCTGAGGAGCCGTACTTCGGCTGGTTGAACACCGAAGTTGCCCTTTACTCGCCGAGCACCATCAATCTCAAGACCTACGTACACACCCGTCCCGTCGGCCAGCGCCCTCGTGTC
The DNA here is from genome assembly GCF_044752725.1 of Streptomyces sp. NPDC088707. Classification (NCBI taxonomy): domain Bacteria; kingdom Bacillati; phylum Actinomycetota; class Actinomycetes; order Kitasatosporales; family Streptomycetaceae; genus Streptomyces; species Streptomyces sp. NPDC088707. The sequence continues at coordinate 302,243 of NZ_JBIVLV010000004.1, forward strand.
GAGCTGGAACCCACAGAGCACCCTCTCTCGGTCGAACAGCGAACCGGGATCACCCTGGCCCGGGTCCGCGAGATCGCTGAAATCGCTCTCCACCCCACCACCGACAACGCCTGACCGAGCCGGAAAGCGAGGACCTGATGAAGCAGCTGTCGGAGATGGGATGGCGCTCCGCATCGCGGAGTACAGCGTGGGCGGCACCTCGTAGGCAGCGGTCTCAAGAGGTTGAACGTCGTCCGGCTGGTCTCCGGCCGAGAGGTGGACGGCTGCCCTCCTACGCCGAGGATGCAGTCCTTCCGGGGACGTCGATCCAGTGCTGGTGTCATGGGTGAGACAGGTCTTGGTGGCCGTTCGGTGGGGCTGGGCGTGGCCGGGTTCAGGGTGTGCGGCCGCTCGTCGCGAGGGCGCGGACGAAGGCGGGGGCGGTGGGGTCCATGGGCGCGGGGGCGGCGAAGCCCTCGTACGTGCGGTACATCTCGGCGTAGCGTTCGACGACGTCGAGAAGGTGGGTGCCGGTGTCCTCGGGCAGGGTGAAGTCCTGGCCTGTCGCGCGAGCCAGGTCCCAGCCGTGCAGGGCGAGTTCGGCGAGGAGCATGTCGGCGATCTCGCCGGCGGGCATGGTGGTGCCGCCACCGAGGTCGATGTCGCCGTCCCACGCCTCGGGCTTCGCCCAGGCCGTGAGCGCCCGGTCGAGCTGGGCGGCGTACTGCTCGGGCCAGTCGGCGTCCGCGGTGAAGTCGCGCGCCACCAGGTCGTCGGGGAGCTGAGTGCGCAAGGCGCGGTGTTCGAGGCCGTGGGCGGTGTAGAGGACGAGGTGGTTGGCGAGCTCGCGGACGGTCCAGCCTGTACAGCCGGAGGGTCCGGCGAGCTGCTCCGGGCTGATGCCACGGGTGACCCGGGCCGCTTCGAGGGCGCTGCTGGTGAGGTGTGCGTGGATCTCGTTCATGCCGCCCACGCTAGGGACCCCGGTCGCGTCGGTCTTGAACTTTCCCGACACCTCTTCGGGTGGGAGCCGGTCGAGTGTGTGGGATGAGTGGGGGAGCGGGCGAGGGGGAGAGCGAGCTTCACGTGTGGTGGGAGGGGTGAGGCGCCCGCCGACGGGCCTTCGGTGCGCGTTCGTGAGCGGGGGCGCCCGGGGCCCGGAGGCGACGTCCGCTCGGAACGGCCATCGCCCTCCGGGTCCGGGTCAGGTAGCCCCAGCGGATCTGCGGTTGGGAGGGTGGTGGGGGCCACCAGCGACTCACCTGTGGGTGACTGGCCTGCCGCACGCTGATTGCCAGGGGCGTCAGGCGGTGTCGGGGGCGCTGCCGGACGCGGTGGGGGTCGGTTCCTGTTCGCGCAGGGCCCAGGGGGAGCCGTATGCGGTGAGCAGGTCGAGGAAGGGGCGCGGCGGGAGGGCCTCGGGGCCCAGGACCCCCGGCCCTGACCAGGCGCCGGTGGCGAGGAGTTCGAGGGCCACCACCGGGTTGATGGCGGTCTGCCAGACGACGGCCTGCGAGCCGTACTCACGCATGGACCACTGGTTGTCGACCACGTGGTAGAGGTACACCTCGCGGGGCAGGCCGTCCTTCGTGCCCTTGACCCAGGTCCCGGCGCAGGTCTTTCCGGTCATCCGGTCCCCGAGTGCCGCCGGGTCGGGCAGGCAGGCGGCGACCACGTCGCGGGGCGAGACACGGGCCGGGCTGCCGTCCTCGCCGCGGACGGCGACCGGCGTGGTGGAGTCCAGGCCCAGGGCGTGCAGCGTCTTGAGCTTGTCGATGAAGTCCTGGCCGAGGCCGTACTTGAAGGTGACCCGGCGGGCGCCGACCCAGCGCGGGATCAGGAGGACCTCCTCGTGCTCGACGTTGACGCACTCGACGGGGCCGATGCCCTCGGGGAAGTCGAAGACCTCCGGCTCGCTGAACGGGGCGGTGGTGAACCAGCCGCGCTCGCGCTCGTAGACCACGGGAGGGTTCAGGCATTCCTCGATCGTCGTCCAGATGTTGAAGGAGGGCGCGAAGTCGTAGCCCTCGACGGACAGGTCCGCGCCGTCACGGATGCCGATCTCCTCGATGTCGTCGAAGAGCTCGTCGGCCGCGTAGCGGGCGAAGACGTCCGAGAGACCGGGCTCGACACCCATGCCGACGAGCGCGATGCGGCCCGATTTCTCCCACTCGGCGGCCCGTGCGAACTGCTCGTCGCCGAGTTTCACCCCGCAGATGTGGTGCGGGTCGTCGGGGTGCGGACGGGAGAGGGACATGGCCATGTCGAGGTAGTGGCTGCCCGCCGCCAGCGCGGCGTCGAACAGGGGCATCACGAAACGCGGATCGGTGGCGTTCATCAGTACGTCGCATCCGCGCTCGGTGAGCAGCCGGGTCACCGCCTCCTCGTCGGAGGCGTCGACGCGGCAGGCGCTGAACCGCGTCTCCTCGCCGCCGAGGGCCGCGACCGCGGCCTCGGCCCGGGCCAGGTCGTAGTCGGCGACGACGAAGTGGTCGAAGAAGCCGCGGCGGGCGGCGATCTTGGTGATCGCGCTTCCGACACCGCCGGCGCCCACAAGCAGAACACGCATGGCGCAGTCCTTTCTCGGTGAGGCGGGTGCCTCAGGGGGCTGATGGAACCCGGTGCTCCGAGTTAAGGTCAATGATGTTGGCATAAGGCGACGGACCCGGACGGCGACACGGAAGAGCGTGGCGATGGCGAAGGAAGTGGTCCCCGAGGAGGCCCGCAGACGGCGGCGCCCCACGCGGCAGGGGACGGTGCTCTCCGAGCGGCTCATAGTCGAGACGGCACTGCGGATGGTGCGCGAGCACGGGAGCGCAGGCCTGTCCGCGCGGCGGCTCGGCGCCGCACTGGGGGCGGACCCCAGCACCCTGTACCGGTACTTCGACGGCATGGACGGGCTCACACGCGCCATCGGAGAGGAGCTGATCGGCCGGGCGCTGGCCGGCTGGGCCGCGACGGGGCAGTGGCGTGCGGACCTCCGCTCGCTGGGCCTGCGCATCCACGCCGCCTACCTCGCCCATCCGCAGGCCGCGCTGCTGACCGCGAGCCGGGTGACCGGCCGACCGCGGGAGATCGCCGCCGATGAGGCGATCCTCGGGAGCCTGCGCGGCGCGGGGTTCGCAGATGTGGACGCGGTGCGGATCTATCACGCCTACATCGATCAGTGCCTCGCCTTCGCGGCCCTCGACGCGGGCGCCCTCGCGCTCACGGCGAAGGTGCGCGAGGCGGACGAGGAGATGTGGGAGTCGACGTATGCCCGGCTGCCGGCCGACGCGTACCCGAACATCGCGGCCACCGCCGGGCTGCTGGCCGAGCGGATGCCTCACAGCGCGTACCCGGTCGCGCTGGACATGCTGCTGGAGAGCGCCGAACGGCAGTTGGAGAGCGGCGCCGAACGGCAGCTGGAGGCCGGCGGCGGCTGAGTGGGCGGACTGTCACAACGCCTCTGGTCGGCCGGCCCGAGTATGCCTCGGCCCACTCGCGACGCCGGTGATCCCTGGTCCGGCACGCGCCTCCACCTGCCGCCCGCACGTCGTTCGGCTCCTGCTGCCGAGGTGCGGGGAGCGTCGTAGCCTGAGAGGAGACGAATTGCTGTTCCCTGGCAGGCGCACAGGGAGGACGCATCGATGCACACCTTGTTGCTGGCCACGATCATCGACGGCGCGGCGACGGAGTCGTGCGACTATGACGTTGCCGTCGACGGCGGTGCCTTTCAGCCGGCGTCAACCGCCACGCCGGGGCCCGCCGAGTTCCAGGTCGACGACGGGGCGAGCTTCCTGGACATCAGGGCCACGCCGCACGCGCCCGATTTCTGGCCGGTGCAGGGGCGGTTCAAGTTCCAGTTCCCGGGTTCCCCGGACCTGATACCCATCGACGCGCCGGACTCCTTCGGGCCGCCCCGGAGTTCCGGAAGTCCCGGCGCGTTCCTCATCGTGGTCGACACCTATCTGTCCCGGCTGCGGGACGCCTCTGCGGCCTGCCTTGCCTCGCTCGCGGCGGTCCCGCCGTACCGGCTGACGTCGGTTCCCGGCTCCTGGCCGCCGGCCGCCTGGGAGACTCCCCCGGTGTCCGGCATCGACTGCTTGGATCCCGCTCCGGTGGCGGGAGGCGTCCTGCAGGCGACCTCGCACACGATCGACCCGGCGGGTGAGGACGTCGTCTTCGAGCGCAAAGGGACAGCGGTGCCGCAGTTGATCGCCGTCAACTGGCCCACCACCGCGGCTCCGTACTCGGCCGCGGCGCCGACCCCGTTCCTCGTCTACCTCCACGCCAACATGAGCCAGAGCGCGGCGTCGTACTACCTGGGGCCGTACCCCTTCCATTTCGACTACGTCTTTTACGGGCTGTGGAACTACCTCAACTACCGCCAGAGCCCCTTGACTCAATGGCCCTTCTCCCTCGGCCTGCCCTACCAGGTCGCGATGTCGGGCAAGCCGGTGGTCACCGTGCTTCCGTGCAGCCATGTGAGCAAGGAGATCGGGTCCTTCCGGGGCGCCGCCGACGTGGCCACGACGCTGCGGGACATCCAGGGGTGCATGTTCCGCAGGGCCGGCGTCTACGACCCTCCGCCCGACCTGGGGCGGGTGGCACTCGCCGGATTCAGCGGTGCGGGCGGCTTTCTCGCCGCCTTCCTCAACGACCCCGTGAACAGGACGGGTCCGTTCTACGCGAACCACCTGCGCGAGGTCTACAGCTTCGACGTACCGGACGACACCGTGCTCGGCCTGGCCACCGCGATCACGAACTGGCGTGCCTCCGTCACGGCGACGGACACCCGGGCAGCCGTCTACCGGCAGACCGACCACATCGCGCTCCACTCGTACTACCCGCTCGCCGAACGCCCCGCGTCCGGACCGTTCGTGACGACGACCGGGGACGGCAGCCGGACCCTCGGTCTGATCGGGGCCGGCCACTGGCGCGCCGCGGCCGCAGCTCGCGGCCACCCGACGATGGGCTACACGTTCGAAGAGGTCCATCACATGTTCCCCAGCACCCTGCTCGTCGACGCGCTCCGCCGCAGCGGATTCTGACCGCGCCGCCCGTACGGAGGCTCTGAGATGACCCGCGCCGAACTCATCGAACTGCTCGTCTCCCAGACCGGTGGTCTCAGACCCGACAGCGGGACCGCGCAGGCGGAGCTGACGGATCTGCGCACCGCGATGCTCCGGGCCTCGAACGCACGCGGCACGCACGGAGCCTCGTCCGGAACCGACCCCCGGATCGAGACCGGCACGGGAGTCGGGGGCGAGGCTCCGCGTACCTCTGTTGCTGGTAACGGTGTTGGGGGCGAGGATCTGCGTACTTCCCACTGCGGTAACGGTGTTGGGGGCGAGGCTCCGCGTACCTCCGACTCCGCTACCGGTCCCGGAGGTGAGGCGCTGCACACCGAACTGGACTACCTGGTGGGACGGCATCTCGCCGCCGACGCGGCGGACGGACCCGCACCCCGGCTCGTACGGCGGACGTCACCGCAACCGACGGAGAACGAGGCGACACCCGACTGGGCCGTCGCGGCACGACCCGACCGACGCTTCGGACCGTTCAGGGAGGCCGGTGGGCGGCGCGTCTGGTTCGACCTGTACCTGCCGTGGGAGAGGAGGTTCCTCGTACGGCTCGGGGCCACGGGGCCCGCTCTCGCCGTACTGCCCCGGAACGTGGGGCCGGACGGGGAGATCCCGGCCGGAACGGTGTGGGTCGCGGCCAACCGACTGGTGTCCACCGCCCCTGCCGACGGCTGGGTCGGCCTGCGCGTCACCGGCGGCACACTCGGGGTCGAGGGAGGAAGCGCCCAGCTCACACCCGGTCAGCTGACCGTGACCGCCGACAGCCTGGTGACCCTGACCCTGACCCTGGAACTGGAGCGAACCCGCGAGTCGGGCGGCGGCGAGAGGCCTCCCACGGCCGACGAGGTCCCCGCCGTCCGTCGACTGCCCGGTGCCGAGGCAGAGGCGACCGGCTGCGCGCTGCCGACGACGGCGGTCCTGCGCCTCGACCCGGACGGATCCGGGACGGTCGGCGACCTCGACGCGTCGCTCACGGTCTACGGGCACGAGGTCGTCCTGAGCCGCCGCTCCGGCGGCGCTCGCCTCCCGGAGTACAGCCGCAGGCTCCGCCGCGTGCTCGTTCCACTGGCTGCGGCCCCCGAGCGCCTGACCGTCTCCACCACCGAGGCCGCGCTCTTCACCCCGTCCGGCAGCGGGAAGATCCGGCGCGCCTGGTGGAGCCTGCCGGTCACCGTCGACCCCGCCGGACTGCTCGGTGAAGGGGCCGGCACCGGCAGCCTGCTGCTCTCCGTCTCCTCGGGGCTGCGGGCCGACTGGTACGGGCATGAGGGCGGCCCCGTCTCCCTCGCGTCCGCCGAGATCGACGCGGACGGCTCCTCCCTCCGGTTTGCGGCAGGCCCGGCGGACGAGTCCGCCCGCCAGGTGTTCCGGCTGTGGGAGGAGACCGGCGGCCCCGGAGCCGAAGCGGGGGCGGGGGCGAGGGCGACGCGCTCGACGGTCGAGGTCTCTCTCCCGCGTGCGTTCACCTTCACCTTCTCCAGTCACCACACCGGCACCACCCCGGGGGCGGGTACCGGAACGGGTACGGGCATAGGGACCGGAACGGGCACCGGCACCGACGAGTTCGACGCCCGCGGCGTGGCCCACACCTGGCTCGACCGACCCGTGACCGCGGGCGGCACCCGTCTCGACAGCGTTCTGCCCGTGACATACCGCCTGTTCCACGAGGCGGAGGGCTTCCGGCTGGCCCTCACGACGCATCCCGGGGGAGGCGGAGTCGGCGAGTCGCAGGCGCCCCTCGCCCTCGCTCTCACCAACGCCCTGCTGACGGTCACCACCCCGGACGGTCTCCGGCTCGACGGGCCGCTGGCCGCACCCGACCGGCTGGACATGGGCGAGCTCGGCCTCTCCTTCCGGCTCCGCCATCTGCTCCCCACCCTCCCCGACCCCTACGCGGCCAACTTCCGCACGCCGGCTCTCCGCAGCACGAACCGTGCAGCCCCGGCCGTCCAGGCCCGCGTCAGCTGGGCCGATCCCGCGGCGGCCTCGCTCGACATCCGTGTGCTCCCCGACGCCGAGGGGGAGGCGGACGTGCCGGCGGAACTCGTGCCCGATCCGGAGCCCCTGCCGCTCGAGGTCGGTGCGCGGGAGCCGAACCTCCCCGCGGAGTTCGAGGAGTGGCTCGGGGCCCGTCAGTGCCGCAGCGGCCTCGCGCTGCTCGATGTCTCGTCCCACTCCGACCAGCTGGGCGTCACCGTCACGCTCAGCCGACAGGAGCGACGGGTGCCCCTCAGCGTCGACGGGCTCACGCTGCACGCCGAGGCCGCGCACACGCTGGTCTTCCTTCTGCCGCAGTTCCAGTGGGAGCCGGTCCGCAACCGGGCCAACCCGCTCACCGGCGACGAGGAGGCGCTCCTCACCTTCGCCGGCGACGGCGGACCGACCCTGGTGGGCGCGCGCTCCGACTCCGTGACCCTCGTGCCCGTCACCCCGGTCGCGGTGGCCCGGGAGGTCGTGCGGGCGCACGAGGAGGACGACGTGCCCGCCGCCGTGCTGTGCACGCTGCCGTTCGGCATGAAGGCCGTCGTGCGGCTCGACCCCCTCGACCAGCGCTTCGCGGAGCCCGCCACCCTCCGACTGCGGCGCACCCACTTCACCGGATTCACCGGAGCCCGGCAGATCGCTCTGCGAGCGGGCGTCCCCGCGTCCGCCGGCCTGCGGCCGGCACCTCTCCTGATCGGTCGGGCGTGGCAGTCGGCGACCTTCGAAGGAGCGGGCCCGCCCCATCCGCGACCCGACTCGGTTCTCGGGCCCCTCCGGGAGGACTTCAACGCGTCTTTCACGGGCGAAGTCCCTTTGTCTCGGATCGACTTCGGCGGCTACGGTGCCGGCGTCGTGAGCCGCTGGGTGAACGACTCTCCGGCGGAGGTCCGCGTCAGCCAGGTCACCTTCGACGGATACCACGGGCGGACGGCCTTCGAGCGGATCCAGCTCACCACCCTGCTCGTGCCGTGCTTCGCCGTGCTCGTGCGGACCATCACGCTCGAACGGTACGGCAGCGGCGCCGTCGTCCGCTGGGACAGCGGCTGGACGGCCACCACACCGGGCCGGTTCCGGCACCCGAGGATGGGGCGCATCGGCCACCCGGGCGCCGTACGCGGCCTGTTCGACATCCGCGAGATCCGCGACACCGACGTGTACGTCGAGATCCCGGCCTCCGGCGGCGGGGCCTCGGTCCGCATGCAGGCGGTCCGCTTCGACACCGATGTCGAGATCGGCGGAGTGCAGGAGGGGCAGGGCGCCGAGGGCCGCGTTCCGGGCCGCGGACACCTCGGGTTCGTGCAGCGGATCCCGCTCGAACAGCCCCTTGCCGACATGGAGGTCGGAGCACTGACGCCCGATCAGCTCAGAGAACTCTTCGACAGTCAGGGGCCGATGGGCGGTCAGGTGGACTGCACGGTGAGGGTCGGGTCCTCGCCGCACACGATGCGGGTGCACGGCGTGTACGCGGACTCCGCGGGCGTCAACCCGGGTACGGGCGACGAGGAGTTCGCCGTCGCCCTCTACGGAAGTCCCCGGCTGCCCGCGGCCGGCCGGTGGAGCGTCGTCCGGGTCGACAACACCCGTCGAACCGTCGGGCCGGTGGACGCGCAGCGGGGCGTGCCACTGATTCAGCGGAACAACGCCGTGTCTCACGAAGCGAACCGGTACCCGATGCGCTGGGCCGATCCACGGCACCTCTTCCGCAACTCTCCGGACTCCGACTACGCGTTCCTGTACGCGGGCGAGAGCCAGCGCGTCCTCTACCCGCGCCCGAGGGTCGGCTACCTCGATGCGAACATCAGCAGCCCGCTCGTGCCGCTCTACGCCGACCCCTACACCATGTTGCGCTCCGGTGGCCTCTTCCCCTCGCTCTCCGAGGCCATGACACTCAAGGAGCCGTATCCGCTGTCACTCGCGTCCGGACGACTCACGTTCGTCCCCGACACCGTCACGGCCACGCCGGGCGCGCACCACCAGCGCCTGGTGAACACGACCGCCTGGAACGCCGAAGCCCAGTACGACCAGGCCGAGTTCACCCTGTGCACGGCCGACGACTGGAGGATGTCGGCCACGGCGATCAAACAGCGCCTGGAGTTCAGTCCGGTGAAGGAGATCCTCGTCTTCCAGCACGGCCTCACCTCCCCTGCCACGGGAACCACCGGCTTCCCCCAGTGGCAGGTGAGTCCGGGCAAGGCGCTGGAGCCCGTCGCCGAGGTCCTGGACCTGCTCCGGAAGCTGGTCCCCGGCGTCGACGCCGCCGGCGGGCACGAGGAGCAGGGCCTGCCGGGTCCGCTGCACGTCAGCTCCTCCTTCACCGGCACCGGCTACCGGCTGGCGGCGGTCGCCGACTTCCAGATCCAGGGCGAGCAGGGGGAGGGAGTGAACTGCGGCATCGGGAAGGTCCGGGGCGGACTCACGCTCGGCGCGGAACTCGTCGCGGATCTGCTCGCGGCCGAGGTCGGCGGTTCGGTCTTCCTCGAGATCCGCGGCAGCTACCAGCAGCTGATCTTCCCGTTGATCTACGCAGGCGGGGAACTCCGGTTCCGCATCCGGGGAGACGCCTCCGGCACCACCGCCGTGGAACTCGACGCCTGCTCCGTCGGTTCGGTCGGCGGCGACCTGATCCCCGGGCTCGTCGAACTCGAAGCGTCCGTCACCTACGGCTACTTCATCGGCTACGACGACGCCACCTCCCGGTTCCGTCCCGGGATCGTGCTCGGGATGTCGGGGCGCGCCATGCTCCTGTCCGGACTGCTGGGCTTCAGCCTCTCCGTCGAGGGCCGGCTGGTCCTCCAGCGCGCCGAGCTCGATCCGTCCCACCCGAAGAACGCGGAGGTGCGGCTGCGCGGCGACATCCTCGTCGCCGGCACGGTGACCGTCGCCTGGGCCGTGAAGAAGCGCAAGTCGTTCCACACCACCTATGACGTCAAGGTCGGCTGGGAGACCCTCGCCGTGGCCGCCAAGGCCGGGATCCTGCCGGTGCCCTGACCCCGCCCCGTACGCGCCCCCTCCCAGGAGACAGGGAGACCGGGAGACAGGAGGCCTCGATGCCCATCCACAGCGCACCGCTGAACATCCTGCTCCTGCCCCGACGCTGGGAGCCCCGAGCCGGAACGTCCACGCTCACCCTCGCCGTACTCGTCATCCCCAAGGGCGACCCGAGGGCGCCGTTCCTCGGCACGCCGACCGCGTTCGCCGACGCGGACCTCTCCTTCGACGCGGTGCTCGTGCCGAGTCCCGACGCGCTGCCGGCCCCCGACGCCCCCGCCAACGTGCGCCTCCCGCTCGCCACCGTGCGGCCGGCCCGCAAGCGGGCCCTGTTCGACGCCCTCGCCGGTGCCTTCACCATCCGTCCGGCGAGCACGCCGGACGACCCGGGACAACCACAGGGCGTGAAGAAGTTCCTCCCGCCCAGCTACCGGCAGGCCACCCACTACACGGGCTCGGACTCCCCGTTCTTCGTGACGGACCGGTCGTACGACTGCGCGCTCAAGGCCACGGCACCGTCCCCCGCACCGGGGGAGCCCGGCATCGGGCTCGACTGGGAGGAGATCCTCGCCCTGGTGCTGCGCCAGCCACTGCTCGCGACCGAGCTGGGACTGATCCACGAGACGCGGCTCGACTTCCCGGCCGGTGCTCCCTCCACCGACAACCCCTTCGCCCGAGGCGGCTATCTCTACGCCGACCTCGCCACCGACGGCGACTACGGGACCGAGACCGGGAGCACACCAGGTCTCCTCGCCCGCTTCGCCGCGCGGATCCCCCCGCTGGACGCGGCCCACCGGCGTCCCGTCTTCGCCGCTGTGCTCTTCCCCGTCGATGGCACCGGAGGCGACACCTTCGACGAGGTGTTCGTCGAGGCAGACGCCTACGACGGCGGGTTCGCCCGTGCGGTGCACGGCTCCCAGGCACGCACTTCCGCACAGGTCGAGGTGGAGGCGGAGCCACCGGCCGACGCACTGCCGCCGGTCAAGGACACGGGGATCCGGCTCGGCTGGGACGACGAGCAGGTGACGATCTGGGTCAACCGGCAGTTCGACGTCAACGCTTCCGGCCCCGGTGCCTCGCCCGACGCGCCCCTGGGGGTGGCCGGCTACCGGGTGGACGTCCGGGAGGAGCCCCCGCCCGGCACTCCGGCCGGCTCCTCCTGGCACTCCCTCGTCGCGGTCCGCGCCGACGCGCTCGACCTGGCGGGCGTTCCCCTCGGCGCGTACGACGGCGAACTGTCCGTCGAGACCGTCCCGGTCAACCACACCTTCGACCCGACGGGTCCCTTCTGGCTGCCGAGCTACTTCACGGCCTGGACCGGCGGCTCGGTCGTCCTCACCGACCCGGAGGCCTTCCGCATCACCGGAGACCCGGACCTCGGAGCCCGGGCCGTCTACCGGGCGGTGACGGCCGGCACGCCCGCGCTCCGGTACGGACGCACCTACCGGTTCCGGGTCCGGCTCATGGACCTGGCGGGCGGCGGACCCACGGTCTCCGACGCCGAGGACCCGACCGCGGGAGCCGCACCGACGGCGACGGTGCCGTTCCGCCGCTTCGTACCACCGGGGGCCGTGCGGGTCGCCCCCGACGGGGGACTGCTCGCGGACGGGAGGACGGCGATCCATCGGATCCACCGCCCGCTCCTCGGCCACCCCGACATCGTCCACACCGGATTCCCGAACGCCATGGACCTCCTTCTCGCCGATGCCGTCACGGCCAGGGCGGAGCAGCGGGAAGCGGCTCTGCCCGACCCGGACGCCACCCACGTACGCATCGACGTACTGGTGCGCACACCGGCCGGCGACCCGGCCGCCGGCCGGGCAGGCCGGGCCGGGACGTCCGCCGCGGCCGATCCGGCGACGGCCACGGACGCTCACGGCTCCGACTCCGGCTCCGGCCCCGACTCCAACTCCAACTCCGGCTCCGACACGAGCCTGCCCTATGTCCCCCTGTACTCCGTGGTCAGGGAATTCCCTCCGGGCGTCGACCAACCGCTGGTGCTGCGCTCCGTCTTCAAGGACGAGCATCGCGCGGACGCCCTCAAGGACGTGGACCTCGGTCCACTCGACCCGCTCTGGCTGCCCACCGCACGCGACGTCCGACTGGTCCTCACCGCCGTCGGCACGGCGGACCCCGCGCTCGCGTACTGGGGCTCGCAGCAGGCGCGCACCGGTTCCGCGTCCGTCGCCCTGTCCCTCCGCGTGCCCTCCGCCGACGAGCGTGAGCTGCTGCGCGTACCGGCGGACGGTCGCGACATCCAGGCAGTCTTCCTGCAGCCCGATCCGCCGTCCTCCCCGGCGCTCGCCGCACAACTCGCCGTGGCGGGACGCCGCCGCCATGACGCGCCCTCCGATCTGGTGGACCGCCTCGCCGACCGGCTGGGCCTGGTGCGGTCCGGACTCACGCTGTCGGCACCCGCCGGCACCCGCCTGGTCATGGGCGTGTCCAACGGGCTGCGGCACACCCTCAACCCCGACCGTTCGTCCGTCACCTTCGCCTCCAAGGACGACCTGGCCCTGCGCTGGCTCGTCTGCGTACGCCTCACCGTCGCACGCGACTGGACCTGGGACGCGCTGGAACCCGTCGCCTTCACGGTCCGCCGTGACGGCGAGACGGTCGGCGAACTCGTACTGCCGGCCAGGGTGAACGAGACCGCGGCGCGGCACACCGAACCGGGCGACGGATCGGGGACGGGGGCGCCGGGAACGGGATCCGGGCCCGGGGGCGGCGCCTCCGGTGCCGACGGCGCGCGGAACCGGGACCGTACCGAACTCCTCTTCGTCGACGCCTACGACCCGACGCGTGTCGCCGGAGCTCCCCGCGAGGCGCGACTTGACTACACGCTGACACCGTCCTTCCGGGGCGACGAGCAGTCCGCGCTGCAGGACCCCGACCCCGCGTGGGAGCTGAGGCTGCCCGTCACCACCCCGCCCACCCAGGTACCCCGCCTGCTCTCCGCGGGGTTCGCCGCTTCCGGAGCCGTACGCGACCCCGACCGGTACACCTTCACGGGCGAACGGCGCCGCATGCTCTCCGTGGAGCTCGACCGGTCACCGGACGATCCGGACGACCGCTACTTCGCCCGCGTCCTCGCCTACGGTCCGGACCCGATGCTCCTCGACGACGTCGTCGTCCTGCCCGAGCCCGCCGAACCGCCGCTCGACGTGGACGAGCCCGTCCGCGTGGTCACGCCGAGCAGTTCCCGGGACTGCGCGGGCATCACCGCGATGCAGCAGCTCATCCCCGCCGAGCCGCCCCCGGACGGCCTGCCCGGGGCAGGCCACCACTACCTGCTGCCGCTCCCTGAGGGTCTCCACCCCGACGCCCCGGAACTTCTCGGCTTCTTCGTCTACGAACTGAGGGTCGGCCACGACTGCACTCGCTGGTCCACCGCCCGGGGCAGGTTCGGGCTGCCGTTGCGGGTCGCCGGCGTACAGCACCCGCCGCCCCCGCTGCGGTGCGCCGTGACCCGGACCGAGCACGCGGTGACCGTCACGGCCCCGCACGCGGCTCCCGTCCACGAGGGCGCCGACATCCGACCTTTCCCGCCTCGCACGACGATCAGCGCCCTCCTGTACGCCCAGGTGCGGCAGGCGGACGGGGCGGACTGGCGCAACGTCCTCCTCCGGACCCACTCCGCACCGGAGCCGGACGACCAGGTGTACGACCCCGCCGACCGGCCCTACTTCCAGAGCGTGATCACGTTCCCGTACGCCGACATCAGGGGCACCCTCGACGCCCTCGGTCTGCCTGCCGACGCCTCTCTCAGCGTCCTCGCCGTCGAGCTGCTCCCCACCGCGTCCCCCGAGCGCGACCCGCTCACCGCCGGCCTGGGCAGCACCGGCATCCTCCGGACGTCCCCGCTCACCGCGGTCCCGGCCGTGTGCCTCCCGCAGCGGCTCGTGTGAGCCCTTCGCCCTCACGGGAAGTCGGCGTCACGGCACGGCCCTTCCTCGGGCGCGACCCGCAGACGACCCGCGAGAGGGGAGCGCCTACGTGTCGCTGCCCGTCTCCGGGTGGGCCCCCGGGCCTTGAGGGCGGGCGACCAGGGGCGTGGGGGAGAGGGTGGAGGTCTCCTCGCCGGGCTCGAGGAGGGTGTCCGCGGCGCCCACGACGAGAGGGTCGGGTTCCCCCACGGCCTCGGGATCCTTGCTCTCGTAGTCGATGCGCCAGAGGAGGCTGCGCATGGCCTCCAGACGCCCGCGCCGCTTGTCGTTGCTCTTGACGACCGTCCAGGGCGCGTGCGCGGTGTCCGTCGCCCTGAACATGTCGACCTTGGCGGCGGTGTAGTCGTCCCAGAGGTCCAGCGACGCCAGATCGGTGGGGGAGAGCTTCCACTGGCGCACCGGGTCGACCTGCCGGATCGCGAACCGGGTGCGCTGCTCGGACCGTGACACCGAGAACCAGAACTTCACCAGGTGGATGCCGTCGTCGACCAGCATGCGCTCGAACACCGGGCACTGGCGAAGGAACAGCGCGTACTCGTCGTCCGAGCAGAATCCCATGACGCGCTCGACGCCTGCCCGGTTGTACCAGGAGCGGTCGAAGAAGACGATCTCGCCGGGGCCGGGGAGGTGGGTGACGTAGCGCTGGAAGTACCACTGCCCGGCTTCCCGATCCGTCGGCTTGTCCAGAGCGACGATGCGGGCACCCCGAGGGTTCAGGCGCTCGGTGAACCGCTGGATGGTGCCTCCCTTGCCGGCGGCGTCGCGGCCCTCGCACACGACGACCAGCCGCGCGCCGGTGTCCTTGGCCCACCGCTGCAGTTTCAGCAGCTCGATCTGCAGGGTCCGCTTGGCCCGCTCGTACTCGCCTCGCCGCAGCTTGCGGTCGTAGGGGTAGTTCTCCCGCCAGGTACGGATCGGGGCACCCTCGGCGTTGAGGAGAACGGGCTGTTCGGGATTGGTCTCGTCCACGCTCAGGCCGCTGAGCAGCTCCGCCCGGTCCCCGTCCCCGTCACCGGCGTCTCTGATTCCCGTCACACCCTTCACCTCATTGCCGTGTCGTCGGCTGCGGGCCCGTCCACGTCGCCGGGGCCGGAGTTCTCCGCAGCGCTCCTGCCCCGATCATGAAGGACCGTCGGCGGAGCCGGCGCTCTTCTCCGGGTCCCCGCCGCGAGTCCACCCGGTCGTCGGTGAACAAGGATCGCGCGTAGGTCTCGCGTTCGGTTTCCCGCTTCTGCTCGCGAACCGGTGGACCGGCGCGATCGTCCGGCTTCCCCTCTCACCGTTGGCCGCTCAGCGAGACGGGGGCCGTGGGATCCGTGGCGGACGCATCCCAGGGGGCCGGCGTGAGCTGGTCCGTCCACGCCGCCAGCGCCTCGCCGTCCACGCAGACGATCCCGCACGTGGCGGCGTACTCGACGGCCGGCGCGGTGAAGGAGCTCGTGGTCACGACGACGGCCACGTCCGCCTCGTGGATGGTGAAGCAGGTGCCGCCGAACCTCTGCAGGTCCTGGGAGCCGACGTGGTTGTCCGGTGCGTAGTGCTTGCACTGGACCACGACACGCCGGCCGTCCACGGTGACCGCGATGACATCGGCGCCCAGATCGCCCGCTCCGCCCACCACTTCCACGGGGGTACAGCCGTCCCTCGCGCAGAGCGCGGCCACCGTGTGCTCGAAGCCGTCGGCGTCGACGGCCGAGTGGTCCAAGGCCTCGCCGCCGATGTCGGGCGTGACCGGGGCGATGACCAGGTCGTCCCGCCGGACGTCACGCCCTCGCCCGTGCATGCGGAAGGGCAGCAGGTCCCTTCTGGCGGTCGACAGTCCGACGGACAGCACTCCCAGGGCGCCCAGCGCCACGAGGACGGCCGCGACGACTCCTGAGCCGCGGCTTCCCGCCGCCTGGGCTGCTTTGAGGAAGAGCGTCAGCCCAGCGACACCTATCCCCACGAGCCCCACGGCCAGGACGAGATCGCTCCAGACCCTCCGGCTCCTCCTGACCGCGTTCGTGCCCACGCCGGTCGCCTTCATCCGAACCCCTCCCACCCTCACGAGTCGACGGTCCGTCTGTCCGCGCAGGGGGCCTCGAAACGTGGCTGCCGAAGGGGAAGCCCGTGGCGTACGTCTCCATCCAGGTGCCGTCCCGCTGCCGTCCCGCTGTCGTCCGTCCGGCCGCAGGACGGCGCTCGGCCGTGGCGCGCGAGAAGGTGCCGCATCGCCTCGACGATCGACGGCGGGCCCGTGGCACGGGCGAACGGGGGTGACGTGCGGGCGTGGCCTGCTTGACCGGTCCCTCCACCACCTGCAGAGTCGGGATGCGGCACCCGTACCACCGCCGCTCACTCCGCCGGCCGGCCCGCCCGTCCGCCGGCACACCACCCTCACGTGCGGGAGCGGCTGACTCGATGGTCCTCGACCTGATTGTGATCGGTACGGCCATCAGCCTCGGACCCCTGCACAACAGCGCCTTCATCCTGCTGCTCTCCTCACGGCGCGGCTTTCGCAAGGGGCTGGCGTTCCTGTTGTCGTGGTTGGCCAACCTCGTCGCGGTGATCGCCTGCGTGGTGCTGCTGACCGGTGGCCGGCCCCCCGCGCACAACAGCGCTCCCTCGACCGCCGCGGTCGTCGGGAAACTCGTCATCGGGGTGGCACTGGCGCTGTACGGCGTGCACCGGCACCGCCGCCCGCGCCCTCCGCACGGCCCGCCGCGCTGGGCCGCCCGGATCGACGGTGCCTCCCTGGCCACGGCAGCCGCCCTCGCCTGGCTGCTGCAGCCGTGGGCGCTGGTGGGCGTGGGCGCCGCGACCGCCGTCGACGCGAACCTCTCCACCCTGACCGACTGGCTCGCTCTGAGCGGCTACTGCCTGCTGGCCACGCTCAGCCTCGTCGTGATGGAGGTGTACGCGGTCCGGGCGCCCGCAGCCGCGAACGCCCGGCTCAACGCCCTGCGGAGCTGGCTGGAGCAGCACCAGGAGCAGCTGATCGTCGGCCTCTCCCTGTTCGTCGGCCTGTGGGTGACGGCCCGGAGCATCTACGAGCTGGTCGCCTGACACGTACGGCCGCGGCGGCGACGTGCGTCCTTCACTCTGTGCCGTTCGCCGGGGCCGACCGGGTTGTTCCGGCCCGGCCGGCCCCGGCGAACCGGCTCACCTGGACTGCGTGAAGAGAGTCACACCGCTGAAGCCCTGTGCGGCGGCGAGGCTGAAGTAGACCCAGCCGGACGGCGGGTTGTCGATCGTCAGCGTCTCGCCGTTGCCCGCCTTGGCGGACTTCGCCTGGTGGTTGCCGGTGGTGGCCCAGCTGCCGCCGCCGTAGTACAGGTCGGCGTTGCCGGTGCCGCCGCCGCTCGTGATCGTCAGCTGCTTGACGCCGGCGGGCAGGTACACGAAGTGGTAGCTGTAGTCGCCGGTGGCGGCCGCGAGGTGGTCCCGGCGGCAGTTCTGGTCGAACTGGCGGGAGTCGCTGAGCGTGCAGAGCGGGGCGGGCGCGGCGGCCTCCGGCAGCGGGCCGCAGTCCTGGGTCGCGCAGGTGGTCGTCAGCCAGGTCGCGAAGCCCGCGTCGTAGCGGGTGCCGATGGTCTCCTTCAGGAAGGTACGCGCCCCGGTCCAGTCACCGGCGCGGTACTTGGTCAGCACGGTCTCGACGTCGGCCGGGTGCGCCTGGAGCATGTAGCGGACCGCGAGGAAGCCCCAGCGGTAGACCCGGTTCGAGTTGACCTCGGGGTCCTCGTCATGGCCGTAGACGGTGTCGAACAGGTCGCTCAGCTTGTACGTGTTCCTGCGGGCCTCGGCGATCGCGTCGGCGTTGCGCTCACCGCGGTAGCCGAACGAGATGTTCTCGGCGATGCCCTCGACCCACCAGATGGTCGGCGTGGTCATGCCCGCCTCGAAGTCGCCGTACATGTTGAAGCGGCCGTCGAGGTAGTGGGTGTACTCGTGGTTGAGGTTCCAGATCTGGAAGTCCGGGCGCAGCCAGTGGGCCTCGTGGGCGATGAAGCGGGCCTGGTTGCCGGCGGTGGCCGGGTCGCCCTCCTCGTACATGCCGCCGTTGTCGACGTCGATGTTGTAGATGGCCCAGGCGTACAGGGCGTACTGGGTGTAGTCGTCGAAGACGACCACCTCCAGGTCGGTGTTCACGTCACCGGGGATCGCCCCCTTGTCGCCGATGATCCGGTGGAAGTAGGCGTCCTGGTTGACGAGACTGGTACAGGTGCTCGCCAGCTGGCCCGGGGACATGTCCTGGGCGCGGATCTTCAAGCCCGGGGTGCACGTGTGCTGGATCGGGAGAATCGCCGGGAGCACACGCTCGCCCAGGTCGCAGATGGCGTAGGCCGCGCAGTTGTTCCTGTCGTACTGCCGCGTGTACCAGCCGAGGTTCATGGTGAGAGGTGCGGTGGGGCCGACGTTCGGGTAGCGGTTGATCAGGTCCTTGAGCAGCGGCCGCAGCCGGTCCTTCAGCTCGGGGACGTCGAGTGCGTGGCCGAGGTAGCGGCCGACGTTGCTGACGACGTCCAGGCGGTTCAGCTGTGCGCCGTTGCGCGTGATGAAGCCGGCCCAGGTGTCGAGGATCGCGGGGTCGGCCTTGAGGGCCGCCCGCCAGCCACGGCCGTCGTCCTTGGCCTTGAACCCGTTCTCGACGACCCACTCGACGTGCTGCATGGCCAGGTTCATCTGGCCGGGCCACGTGCCGTCGTAGCCGGCGAGCATCCACTTGACGACACCGGCGTACCGCCCGGCCGTGTGGGTGCTGTCGATCAGCGTGACGACCTCGTTGAGGATCTCGCCGTTGGCGTCGGTGACGTCCTTGCTGCGCGGGGAGGCGAAGTACGCGTCCAGCGCGGCACGGGCCGCGGTGTCCAGCGCCGTGCCGTAGTCGCCGACGACGTCCGCGTTGTTGTCCTGCACGTAGTAGCCGGCGCGCAGGAACAGCACCAGCTGGCCGATCGCGGCGTGGTTGTCGCCCGCGTACGTGGCGGAGGCGTCGCGCAGAGCGTTGGCGACGGTCACCATCTGGGCCTCGTGGAAGGCCTTGCGGGCGTTCTCCCCGGTCAGGTTGAACAGCGGGTAGGTGCAGTTGATCCGGGGGAGGGACGTGAGCTGCCGGACCAGCAGGCTGCCCGAGGCGTTGACGACGCCGGAGAGGTCGCCGCACTCGTCCGCGGCGGCGGCCGAGGACCGCCGGCCGGCCTTGACGGACGTGAGGGTCGGGGCGGGCGCCTGGGCGGACTCCTCGGTGCTGTCCTGCGAGGAGATCCGGAAGCGGGGGCTGTTGCTCATCGCGTCGGGCGACTTGGGCACGGGGATCGACCGCGGCGCCGAGGCCGCGGGTCCCTGCGCGGTCGCACGGGCCGGCGTGGTGGCGCCGGCGGAGGCGGCTTGGCTCTGCGGGGTGAGCAGGCCGAGCGCGATGAAGACGGCTGCGCCGAGCGCGGGAAGTCTGCGCGCGTTGGCTCTCGATATCCGGAACGGATGCATCTGCGGGGGCCTCCGGGGCCGTTGAAGCCACGTGTCGGGAAACGCGGCGATGATGTGTGACATGTAAAATTGCACAGACTCTCGCGGGTCGGAAGAGTTCCGGCCGGATTCAATGCCTCGGGGAACGGAAACGCCGTCGACTTCGGGCAGGGGAACGCCGCCGACTCCCGGTGCGGCCTACGAACGGGGAGGCATCCGTGAGGGCCGGGACCCGCCCGACGACGCTCACAAACGCCTGTCTCCTGCCCCCGGCGTGCTTCAGTCCGTCTCCACCGCGGTCTCCCGCCTCGAACGGGGCTCTGGACGCCTGGCCCGCAGCGCGGCTCCCGCCGCAGCGGTCTCCTGTGTCGCCGGCGGCCGCACAACGATCGATCAGGCCCGGCGGACGGCGGACGGTCCGCCCTCCGTCGGAGAGGGAAGCAACGTTTCCGCACCGGGTGTCATCCCACAGGGCGACCAACCGTGCCCACCGATCCCTTCAGGCGGAAGACCACCGTGGACCACCCCTCCGTTCTCCCTGCTCCCTCCCTCTCCTCCGCACCCCCGGAGGGAAGACGCCGGACCGGCTACCGGGCCACCGTCGAATCCGTCTCCCCCTCAGCCCACCGCGACACAGCCGACCAGCACGAGGCGTGCTTCCTCGGCGTCAGCCTGGACAACAGCAGTTTCAGCCCCGCCAGGTTCGACGCCATGCTCACGTGGGTCTCGCGCCGCTACAGCCGCTGCACCGTGCTGATCGGCGACAGCATCCACCGCCTCACCCTGGCCTCGACCCGCGGCATGGACCCCGACCGGGCCCTCGCGCACGCCCTCGACCTGGGCCGGCAGTTCATCCACGACCGACAGCCGGCCCTGGACGCCCACCGGGCGCAGACCGAGTTCACCTTCGTCACGTGCGGCGAGGTCCAGGAGACCGTGGAGTACGCCGAGTTCCACCACGCGTTGCGCACCCTGTTCGCCAAGGACGACGACTTCCGCGCCTCGGTGGAGGCCTTCGGCCGCGCCTATCACGCCAAGCGGTCCGCCACGGTCGACGACGCGGAACTCCGGCGACGCGTCGACACATCAAGCGCCTATTTCCTGGAGGAGTTCGCCGTCTTCTGCTGCCTCACCCGCCGCGACCTGCCGGTCATGGTCTACCCCGGGCAGTTCAGCACGCTCGCCGAGATAGCCGCCGGGCACCATCCCCAGGCCCCCGACGAGCTCCGCGACCTGACCCTCGTCTCCCTCCGCGTCCGGGGCCGCTAGGTCCTGTCGTCAGACTCCCGTCTGCCCCGCGACGCCACGCACGCGCTCTCGCCGCACCGGGCACAAGCCCGAGTACGTCCAGTACGAGGGCTTGCGCCCGGCACGCCGAGAGCACGCACCTGACGCCGCGGGGCCGCCCTTCGGGCGACGACGGGAGTTTGACGACAGGGCCTAGCCCAGCTCCGTACGTCTCCCGCGAAAAACCTGTGGAACGGCGGCGCCGTGCGCCCGTACCGTGCTGCCGAGCCACGTCGTCGAGCCGAAGGCAGGCCCTTGTACACCGTCTGAGACCCCCCGAGCGCTGAATCGTCGCGCGTCGCGCCCTGCGCGACGTGCTCCTTCTTGCTGTGGATCTCTCACTGAAACCGGTGTACTCCTGTGCTCAACAGCTGGGTGGTCATGCCCACCTGCCTTCCTGCCGTCCTCCGCCGCTGCCACACCTGCGGATCCGAACGCTTCGGGGCGAACGGCAAGTTCCGCGTCAACGCGCACCACAAGCTCCTCGACGCCTGGCTCCTCGTGCTCTGCACCTCCTGCGGGGAGACGGCGAAGCTCACGGTCCTCGAGCGGGCGAACGTCCGCTCCGTACGACCCGAGCTGCTCGACCGGATGCACGACAACGACCCCGGCCTGGCAGCCGAGTTGCTCCAGGACCCGGCCCTACTGCGCCGCAACCGCGTCGCCCTCGACTGGGACGGCGCGTGGCGCCTCGACACCGGCGGACCGGATCACCTGGACGGCGACACCCTCGACGTCTCGGTCCGCTTCGCCGCCCGGATCCGCGTACGGCCGGTCCGGCTGATCGCCGAAGGCTTCGGTGTGTCACGGGCCGAGGTCGAAAGACTGATCGCGGAGGGCAGGCTCGTCTCGGCGGACCGGCTGAACGGCCGGCTCTCCGGCGACTTCACGTTCATGCTCAAGCGCTGAATCCTCCGCGGGACCAGGGGACTGTCCGGCGGCGTCCGCCACCGGACAGTCCCCGGACATCCCTAGTCCTGCCAGTAGAAGAGCAGCGCGTCGACCGTGAGGGGGTTCCGTCCGCCGAAGTGGTAGACGCAGAGGTCCGTGACCCGGATCGCTCCCGTCTCCCCGTCGATCCAGCGGAAGCCCGCCGATTCGAGCGCACGCCGGGCGGCGTCGGGAGCGTTCTCCTCGGCGGTCGCGAACGGACCGAGAGTGCTGATCAGCAGCCGGTGCCCGCCGACTCCGATCACGTGGTACGTACCGTCCCCCTGCTGGTTGTCGTCGCCGCAGGAGACCGGGGGCTCCGGCGCCAGGCCGGCCGCCGTGAGGGCGGCCGTCGCCCGGCGAAGCCGGTCGTCCGGGTCGGGACGGGCGGGCGGCTCGGTGCAGACGGCCTCGAGCCGCCACCGCGGGTCGCTCAGACGCTCACAGCCGGGACCGTACTCGTGGACGATCGCGCCGCGGAGCTCCTCGTCCAGGCCCTCGACCTCGACCCGGGGGCGTCCCAGACGTTCGTAGACCGCCTTGGCCTCGGCCCTGTCCTCGGTGAGGCCGTACAGCGCGTACGCCGCCCAGACCTTCGCCTCGGTCGTCGGCGCCTCGTCGAGGTAGGCGCGCAGACGGTCCGCGTCGGTCGCGAGCGACTGGGCGACGTACCCGACCCGCCGGTCCGGGTCCGCGAGCGCGTAGGTCACGTCCTCGTCGGCCCGGTACCGCATCCGGACGCGGAACTCCCGGTCCTCGGGGCGGTCCTCGCCGAGTCGCGCCAGGATCGCGTCCGCTCCGTACCGGTCCACGAGCCCGTCCAGACCGGCATCGCCCGCGTGGCGGACGCGCTGCCACGGCGAGGCGGCGAGCGTCGCCAGTTCCCGCGCGGCCGACCGGTCGCCGAGCAGGCCCCGCGCCTTCAGGAAGGCCTCTTCCATGCCGTACGAGGTGTCGGACGAGCGATCCTCGTGCCGCAGCCACGGCAGCAGCTCCGTCCGGTCGGCGAGCAGGTCGAGGAGGGCCCTGCGCACCTCGGCGGTGTCCTGGGGGTCCTGGACGCACGCGATCAGCTCGGGGACGTACCGCTCGGGGACGCGGCCGGTCAGCGCGAGCACGCACGCCCTGCGGCGCCACCACGGGTGCCGGGGGTCCGCCACGTAGCGGGCGAGTTCCTCCGGGCCGGCCTCCCGCAGGCCTGCGGTGTTCTGGGATCCGGCCTGCGGTATCAGGGCCTCGATGCTTCGCATCCGGGGATGCTACTGCCCGGGCAACGCCCCGAGCAGGCCTGTTTCGCCGGCGCGCACGCTCTGCCCGATGGGGACACCATGGACGTATGACGCTGCCGGGCGAGCGTGTCCTCGCCGTCGTCGAGGCGCCGTCCGTACTCGGGTTGCGGCCGTCCGGGGTGCAGGAGCTCCCGGACGCCGTGCTCGGCGGAGTGGCGCGGGTCGCGCGGGTCGAACCACCCGCGTACGACCCGGTGCGGGACGCTGGCACCGGAGTGCTGAACCCGGGCGGGATCGCGCGGTACTCCGCTCAGCTGGCGCAGGTCGTCGGCGAGGTCCTCGACTCCGGGCGCTTTCCCGTCGTCCTGGGCGGCGACTGCAGCATCCTGCTCGGGAACCTGCTCGCCCTGCGGCGCAGGGGCCGGTACGGGCTGCTGTTCCTCGACGGACACACGGACTTCTACCAGCCGTCCGCCGAGCCCACCGGCGAGGTCGCGTCCATGGAACTCGCCCTGGCCACCGGGCGCGGCCCCCGGGAGCTCGCCGACCTGGAGGGGCGGGGGCCGCTGGTGCGGGACGAGGACGTCGTCGCGTTCGGCTTCCGGGACGCCGACGAGTCCGCCGCGGCGGGGAGCCGGCCGCTTCCGCCGGGGCTGTACGCCCTCGCCCTCGACGACGTGCGGGCGGCCGGCGCGGGGGAGGCCGCGCGCGGCGCCGTCGCCCGGCTCGCCGAGCGGGACGGGTTCTGGGTCCACCTCGACGTCGACGTCCTGGACGACGCGATCATGCCCGCCGTCGACTACCGGCAGCCCGGCGGGCTGAGCTGGGCCGAGTTGGAGGACGTGCTGAGGACGGCCCTGGGCCACGAGCGTGCCGTCGGGTTCGACGTCACGATCTTCAACCCGCGGCTCGACCCCGACGGGACGATCGCCGGCCGCCTGACCGACTGCCTGCGGCGGGCCCTGGCCGTCGAGGGCCCGCCGGTCTAGCACTCCGGCGGTTCCGGGGACCTGTCGGCCGGGGGACTGGTGGGGACCACGGGCGGTCAGGATCGACCACCGCGCGGCGAGCCGGCCGCAGTCAGCGCCGTCCTCCCCGCCTGCGTCGTATCCAGATTCCGGCGGCGGCTCCGGCCAGTGAGGCGACCGCGAGGCCGATCGTGGTCAGCCAGGGACCCCAGGTCTGCGCGTCCTCGTCCTCGGCCGCGGTGCGAGACGCCGACGGGGACCGGGAGGCGTCCGGAGCCGGCGATGTCTCCCGCGCTCCCGAAGTGGTGTGGGTCGGTGCGGCTGCGGTTCCGCCCGGAACCGATGAGGCAGGGGACGACGTGGGGACGGCCGCAACCGTCAACTGCCGCTCGGCGTGCCCCAGTGCGGGCTGTCCGGCTGAGACCGTGACCTTCCAGACGCCGGACGGCAGGGTTTCGGCGGTGGTCCAGTCGGTGGGGCGGGCGCCGCGGACCAGTTTCCAAGGGCCCGCCGTGCGGGAGCCGTCCGAGCTGACAGCGCTGACCAGTGCGGCGACCCGCTCGTCGACGGGGTCGCCGTCGTTCTCCCAGGTCACCTTGGTCAGGACATGGCCGTCCCGGTGCCCGGTGATGACCACTTCCAGGTTGTCGCCGTGGGCGGCGGCGGGCTGCGGCAGGGCGAGACCGAGGACGAGCGCTGTGGTGAGGACGAGTGCGGGTCGGGTGGCGGTGTGCATGGCGGTGCTCCGGTCCGGTCTGGAGGGAAGGCATGGGGCTTGCGCGGCTGAGGCTGACGAGTCGTGGCCCCGTGAGGCGCTCGGGGGGCGCGAGGACGGCGGTTCGCGAGGGCGAGGGTCCGCGAGGACATCGGTTCGCGAGGGCGAGGGTCCGCGAGGGCGGGCCACCGATCGGCGGCCCGCCCGAGGTGCCACGCGGATGCGACCCGCGGGCCGGCTCAGCCGGCCTGGCGGGCCGTCCAGCTCTGCGCCGGCCGTCCGTCCACGCGCTGCAGGTCGAGCAGCCAGGACCCGTAGTACGGGCGGTTGCTGACGGTCAGTGCGTAGGACCCGCTCCGGTCGGTGAGCGTGACCGTGCCGTTCGCCACCGTCATCCGCCACTGCTGCGCGGAGGAGCCGGCGGCACAGGGCTGCTGGGCCACCCACATCCCGGGGGCAGGCGTGCCGCCCGGCTGCAGGCACTTGGCGGAGGCCGCCGACCGGACGCGTACGAGACCGCTGCCCGCGTCGTCGAAGTACCACTGCTGCTGCTCGTACCCGTTGCTCTGGGCACCGACCAGGACCGTGCCGTCGGCGCTCCGCCCGCCCCACAGCTGGGCGCTCAGCCCGGTGCTGCCGTTGGACAGCAGGTAGCGGGTGCCGGGAGTGGTGGTGCCGCCCGCCCCGGCGGTACGGAAGCTCGTGGCCCGGCCCGGTCCGCTGTCACGGCCCTGGCTGTCGCGGACGGAGACGGCGGCGGTGTGCGAGGTGCCCGGCCGCAGGTTGTAGATCCGCAGCGCGGTGCCCTGGACCCAGGTCAGGTGCCTGCCGTCGAGGAGTACCTGGTACCAGGACGCTCCGCTGACCCGCGGCCAGCTCACCACGACGGAGTCCGCCTGGATCTGGCCGACCGTCACGTCCGGCCCGGCGCCCGGCCGCGGCCCGGTCGGCGTCGGCGTGGGGGTGGGCGTCGGCGTGGGGGTGGATGTCGGGCTGGGCGTGGGGTTCGGCGTCGGGTCCGGTCCGGTACCGCCGCCCTTGGCCCGCATGAGGAACTGGTTGTCGGCGATGTTCCAGTGCGTGGCGAGGTAGCTGCCGGGCCGCGGACTGGTGTGGAAGTAGTCGTCGTGGTTGCAGTCGAGGATGTTCTCGGAGGCCCGGTTGGTGCAGACGTTGCGCATCTGCGGGTAGTACGGGGTGTCCGAGTAGCACATCACGTCCCACTCGTCCGTACAGTGCGCACCCCGGCTGGTGTTGGGCGCGCTGTTGTTGACCGCTCCCAGGTTGTGGCCGAGCTCGTGGGCCGCGGTGTGCCCGCCCCAGCAGCCGCTGTCGGTACGCCCGTACGAGGGACCGAAGTTGCTCAGGTTGGACTGGGCCGGCCGCTCGTCCCCGGCGAAGGTGCCGATGCCGCAGTACACCTGGGCCTCGGCGAAGATCATGTACTTGCGGTCGCGTCGGTCGAGGCCCTTGGCGGCGAGCGCGCGGTTGGTGGCGCTGAACTCGGCCAGTGCGGAGTCGGTGAGTTCGATGTTGAGGACGGTGGGGGTGCAGTCCGCGGCCGTCACGTACCGGATGTGGCGGACGCCCCCGGTCTCCTCGGCGCTGGCCGAGTAGATGAGGTCGGCGTCGGCGGCCCATTTGCGGAAGGACGCGAGGTACTCGGAGTACCGGTCGCGTCCCGGGCCGTGGACGTACACGACCTGGACACGGTTGCCGGTGCTGCCGTCGCCGTCGCACTGGACGGTCTGCCCGGCGGGCCCCGCGGCGGTCGTGGTGGTCCCGGTGGCCGCCGGAGCGGCGGCGGTGGAGGGGCTCGGCGGTGCGGCGGCGGTCGTGCGCGGTGCCTGCGCGTCGGCGGCGGGCGTGTCCTGCGAGGGCCCCCGGCTCGTCCGGGGGGCGGGGCGGGGCGCGGCCGGCTTGGCGGGATCGGCCGCGGGTGTGACGGACTTGACCGCCGGGGGAGTGTCCTTCTTGATGTCGACACCCTTGGGCGGCGCGTCGGGGCCATGGGTGCAGAGCCCGGTGGCCGTGGCGTAGACGCCCGCGCAGCGGTCTCCCTCAGGGGCCACCTTGAGCCCGTCGTACACCATGCCCTTGGCCGGCTCGTTGGCCGGCTTCTTCTGGATCGGTTCGGGCTCCACGCTCCTGGCCGGCGCGGCGGCGGGAACGGCGGTGTCGGTGATGGCGGTGACGGGGGTCTCGAGGCGGGCGAGCGGAGTCCTCTCCGAGTCCGCGCGTCCCGCCCCGTAGGCGATCCCGCCGGCGACGACCGCCGCGACGGCCATCGCGGCTGTCACGCCTATGAAGGGTCTGCGAGACCGTGCCCCGCGTACCTGACTCTCCTTCGGCTTCCTATGTCTAGGCATGCACACCTCAACTCTTTGGTCAGAAGACTGGGTGCGCGGAAGCCTGTCAGAACCTCCCCGTGAAGAATTCGGACAAAGGGGAGAGCGTTCAAAGAATCCATTCCGTTACCTACGCTTCCGTTTCTGATGAACACTCAACTGCCGTGCAAACAAAGGCAGTTGCTTGAATCGCGCTTCCTTGGTCCAGGCCTTTCGGGTGATCCTGTTATCTAATCGAAATAAACTCTGGCGGTTATTGACGCGAATTCAGTGAAGGATTCACCTAATTTCTCACCTCGCGAATCCCCTCGATCACCACCTGTGAGCACCTGGCCGACTCGGCCGCGAACGACAGGAGACGAGGGCTTCCCTGGACGGTGGGACGAGCCGGAAGGAACATGCCGCCGAACGGGGCGTTCTCGCGTGTCCCGTCACCACCCTTCACCGGGCAGGCGCCGGAGTGGACAACCCTTGCTGCAGGCTCCTCAGAAGGCTTGCCCGGTCGGGCGGCGGACCGGGTGCCGTCTGAGGGGCTGCGGAGAGGGTGGAGGTGGGCGAGTGCCCAGAGGGCCGCTCTTGTCCCTGCGCGGGATCACCAAGCACTTCGGCGGGGTCGTCGCCCTCGACTCCGTCGACCTCCAGGTGGACCGGGGGCAGGTGCTCGGCCTGGTGGGTGACAGCGGAGCCGGCAAGAGCACCTTGGTGAAGGCGGTCTCCGGGGTGATCCCGCCGGATGCGGGGACCATCGAGTGGCAGGGCGTCTCCGTCGAGCTGCGCCGGCCCTCCGACGCCCAACGGCTCGGCATCGCCACCGTCTACCAGGACCCGTCGCTCGTGGACCGCCTGGACGTGGTCGCCAACCTCTACCTCGGCCGCGAACTGCGCAGGTTCGGGGTTCTGCGGCAGATCGAAATAGAGAAGCGGACCCTCGCACTGCTCGAACGACTCGCCATCAGCCTCCCCGGCATCAGGACCCCCGTCAGGGCGCTCACCCTGGGCCAGCGTCAAACGGTCGCCATCGCACGGGCGCTGCTGGGCGGGCCTCAGCTCGTCGTCCTGGACGAACCGACCGCCACGCTCACCGTGGGACAGACCTCGCGGATGCTCGACCTGATCCGCCTGCTGCGGGACCAGGGGCACGCGGTGATCATGGTCAGTCACAACCTCGACGACGTTCAAGCCGTCGCCGATCGCATCACCGTGCTCCGTTTGGGCTGCAACGGAGGCGAATTCGAATCCCGGTACACCAGCCAGGAGCAGCTCGCGGCCGCCATCAGCGGCGGCCATCCGCTCGCGGTGACTCTCCAGCAGAGCCTCCTGCCGCGCGGGCTGCCGGCCCAGGACGCCGTCGAGGCCGCCCACCGGTACCTTCCCGCACATTCGGGGGTGGGCGGAGACTGGTTCGACGTGATCCCGCTGTCCGGCGCCCGTGTCGCACTCGTGGTCGGTGACGTCGTCGGACACGGCCTGCACGCCGCCGCCACCATGGGACGCCTGCGCACCGCCGTGAACAACCTCGCCACGCTCGACCTGCCGCCCGATGAACTCCTCACCCACCTCGACGAGGTCGTCGCCCGCATCGACGACGAGCAGACGGCCGGCGGCCGCGAGGACGCCGTCATCGGCGCCACCTGCCTCTACGCCGTCTACGACCCGGTCACCTGCCGCTGTCAGCTGGCCCGCGCCGGGCACCTGCCGGCCATGCTGGTGAGCCCCGACGGCACCACGGGCATCCCCGAAACGCCGGTCGGACCGCCCCTGGGGCTGCGCGGGCTGCCTTTCACCACGGTCGAGTTCGACGTCCCCGAGGGCAGTCAGCTGGTCTTCTACACCGACGGGCTGGTGGAGTCACGGACCCGCGACATCGACGTGGGCCTGGAGCGGCTGCGTACGGTCCTGTCCCACCCCGGGCGCAGTCCGGAGGAGACCTGCCAGGCCGTGCTCAGGGGCATGCTGCCGGCCGACTCGGCCGACGACATCGCCCTGCTGGTCGCGCGTACCCGCGCGGTGCCCGGCGACAGGATCGCCGAGTGGAACGTCCCGCCCGACCCTTCGGCGGTCGCCGCCTGCCGGGCCGCAGCCACGGCCCAGCTGCGCCGCTGGGGTCTGGAGGAACTGGTCCTCGGTACGGAGCTGATCCTGAGCGAACTGGTCACCAATGCCATCCGGCACGGCGGCAGCCCCATCGGCGTGCGTCTGGTGTACGCGCGGACGCTGATCTGCCAGGTCGCGGACGGCAGCAACACCTCGCCACGAGTGCGGCTGGCCGCGGACACGGACGAGGGCGGACGGGGCCTCTTCCTGGTCGGGCAGATCGCCCAGCGCTGGGGGACGCGATACACCGAGGCCGGGAAGATCATCTGGACCGAACAGCGTCTGCCCTGACGCGGGAGACCCCCGTACCCGGGGAACCACGGCGCACCCCGGCGCCCGGGCGCACGGAGGCGCGCGGAGGCGCGCGCGAAGGCGCCTGCGGGTCGAACACCTGACTCCCGGCCGCCTGCCCGAAAGGATGAACGGCGCCCGTCGACGGCGTTTCGCCCCGATGCCGCCGTCACCCTGCTGACGTGCGCAAAGAGCTCGAAAACACGGTCCCGCCCCAGCGGCCGTCCCCTCCCGCAGCCGTCCCGGCCCCACCTCCCCCGGCCCCGCCCCGCCACCGGCACGCGCCGTCGCTGCGGGACCGGACGCAGTACTGGGTGGACCGGACCGTGGTGAAGGGCATGACCACGGCGGCGGGTTGGCTGGCGCTGGTCTGCCTGGCCGTGGTGGCACCGGCGAGCGCCCTCCTCGTCTGGACCGACAACCGCTCGCCCGACACCGTCCAGGGCAAGGTGGCGACCGTCTGGCGGACCGTCGGCCAGACACTCCGGCTCGGCGGCGAGGTCGGCCCGCCGCTGCGGATGGTCCTCTCCGTCCTGCTGGCCCTCGTCTCCCTCCTCTACGTCTCGACCCTCGTCGGCCTCGTCACCACGGCGATCACCGACCGGCTGACCGAGCTTCAGCGCGGCCAGTCGACGGTCGTGGAGCGCGGCCACTCACTGGTCCTCGGTTGGTCCGAGCAGACCCCGACGCTCGTCGCCGAGCTGCTCGCCGCTCATGCCCAGCGGCGGAACAGCGCGGTCGTGGTCCTCGCCGACCGTGACAAGCTCGACATGGAGCGGGAGTTGCGGGCGGTCCTCATCGCCGCCGGCGGCGGCCGACGCGTCCGGCTGCTCTGCCGCCGGGGCCGCCCCGCCGACCCGGCGGCTCTCGCCCGCGTCAGCCCGGCCGCCGCCGGGGCGGTCGTGGTGCTTCCGCCGGACACCCCCGAGGCCGACACCCAGGTGGTCAAGACGCT
This sequence comes from Streptomyces sp. NPDC088707, assembly GCF_044752725.1. Taxonomy (NCBI): domain Bacteria; kingdom Bacillati; phylum Actinomycetota; class Actinomycetes; order Kitasatosporales; family Streptomycetaceae; genus Streptomyces; species Streptomyces sp. NPDC088707. Next base: position 332,471 of record NZ_JBIVLV010000004.1, read on the forward strand.
GCTCGCGCTGCGCGCCGTGGTCGGCGACACGAGGCCGGTACGGGTCGTCGCGGCGGTCCGGCAGACCCGGTACGTCGCCACCGCTCGGCTCGCCGCCGGGCCCGGAGCAGTCGTCCTCGACGTCGACGGCATCGCGGCCCGGACCCTCGTGCAGTGCGTCATCGAACCCGGACTTTCGCTGGTCCTGGAGGACCTGCTCGACTTCGCCGGGGCCGAGCTGCACGTCCACCGAGTCCCCGGGCTCGCCGGCCGGACCTTCGCCGACCTGCGGGCGGCATGCGTGGACGCGTGTGTGGTGGGCCTCGTACGCCCGGACGGCTCTCCGCTCCTGAACCCGCCGCCGCAGACGGTTCTCGGCCCCGGCGACGCCGTCGTCGTCCTGGCGGAGGACGAGACCCCACCGACCTGGACCGAGCCCCCGGCAGCATCGCCCCCACCGACCTGGACCGAGCCCCCGGCCGCATCGCTCCCGCCGACCTGGACCGAGCCCCCGGCGGCGCCGTCCCCGCCGCCCCCGTCCGTGAAGACCGCGACCTCCGCCGACCTCCGCGCCGCCCCCCGACGCGTCCTCGTCCTCGGCTGGAACCGGCGCGGCCCGGAGGTCGTCGACGGGCTCGCCCGCAACGGCTGGGAGGCGGTTCGTGAGCAGGCCCTCCCCGCCCCCGACCCGGACCACCACGTCCTCGTCCTCGGCGGCCCCGACGGCCACCCCGACCCCGACGAGCACACCCTCGTCACCCTCCTCGGGCTCCGCGCCGCCGAGCGCGAGTCGGGCCACCGGAGCCCCACGGTCGCCGAACTGACGGACGCCCAGCACCGCCCCCTCGCCCCGGCCGGCCCGCACACGGACCTCGTGGTCGGCGGGCGGCTCGTCGGCCTGCTCATGGCCCAGGTCTCGCAGACCGTCGAACTCGCGGCGGCCTTCGACGAGCTGTTCTCCCCGACGGGCAACGCGGTCCGCCTCCGACCCGCCACCGACTACGTCCCCGCCGGAACCGAGGCGCCCTTCGCCGCGCTCGTCGAGGCCGCCGGGCGGCAGGGCGCCACCGCCCTCGGCTACCGCCCCGGCGACTCCCGCGTCCCGCTCCTCAACCCGCCGAAGACCGGAACGCGCCGCTGGTCGCACGAGGACACCCTGATCGTCGTCACCACGACCGGAATCCTCCAGCCCCATGAGCGCCCCGCCCAGCCGGCCGACACACCGGTCTCTCCCTGAGTCGTGTCCCAGCGGTACGGGGACCCTGTCCAGCCGGGCGAGCCGACCGGAGAAACAGATGTGCGATTGTCGGTCGCGCGTGATAGTCACTACCTCCACGGGAGAGTGATCACTGACCTCCCCGTTCGAACATGCAAGGGGTGGGGACATGGCGTTGCTCGGTGACTGGGGGATCACGCTGGGGAAATGGGCCGGTCGGCCCAGCGCTCGGGTGCAGAAGGACTCCGGCGATCCCGCGGTCGGTCGTGTACGGGAGGCCGCCGAGGCCGGGAACTGGAACGCGGTGCGCGAGGTGCTCGAGGCGCGTCCCGAGAGCGAGGACCGGGTCGAGCTCCTGTGGGCCGTCGGCGACACCACCGGGGTGGAGCGGTGGATCGAGCCCGTCCTCGAAGCGGAACCGGAGGCGGCGCTGCCCCGCCTCGTGGCGGGGATCCGCCACATCAGCTGGGGCTGGGAGGCCCGCACCGGCGCCTTCGCCTCCCAGGTCTCGCGCGAGCAGTTCGACGTCTTCCACGCGCGCCTGCGCAAGGCCGAGACGTGGCTGTACGAGGCCGCCGAGCGCGAGCCCCTGTGGGTATCCCCCTGGTACGGCCTCCAGGTCACAGGCCGGGGCCTCCAGGTGGGGCAGGTCACGGCGCGGCGCCGGTTCGAGGCGACCACCCGACGGGACCCGCGCCACCTCCAGGCGCACCAGCAGCAGTTGCAGCAGCTTTGCGACAAGTGGGGTGGCTCGCACGAGGAGATGCACGCCTTCGCGCGCGCGTCCGCGTTCGGTGCCCCCGGGGGGACTCTGCTCGGCCAGCTCGTCGCGGTCGGCCACATCGAGGAATGGCTCTCCCTCGACTCGGGGCAGGACGCGGCGTACATGGGCCGTTACGAGGTGAGGGCCTCCCTCCACGAGGCCGCCGACCACTCCTTCCGGCACCCGGACTTCGTCCGCGAGGGCGCCTGGCTCCAGGTGCTCAACACCTTCGCCATGGCCTTCTCCCTCGCCGGGGAACGGGACGCCGCGCGGGAGTGCTTCCGGGCGACCGAGGGACGCGTCACCGAGTTCCCCTGGTACTACCTCGACGGATCCGACCCCGCGACGGCGTACCGCAAGCGACGCGCGGCAGCCGGACGCTGACGCGTCCGAGGCACGGGCGCCAGGCCCGTACCCCCCTGCCTCCGTTTCCGCAGCGGGACGCCGACGCGTCCGTGACGCCGGCACCGACACCCCGCACCCCTTCCGTCTCCGTCGCCACGCGACTCCCGATCCGCCCACTCCCGCCCGCACCGTCGCCGCTCCGCCCTCGTGGCGCCGGCGCGTCCACCGAAAGACTCCGCCAGGTGTCCCACTCCTCATCCGCACACACCTTCCAGGTCGATCTGCGAGGCCTCGTCGACCTGCTCTCCCACCACCTCTACTCGAGCCCCCGCGTCTACCTGCGCGAGCTCCTGCAGAACGCCGTGGACGCCATCACCGCCCGCCAGGCGGTCGATCCCGGCGCACCCGCGACCATCACCGTGCGCACCGGTGAAACCCTCACGGTCACGGACACCGGCATCGGTCTGACCGAGGCCGACGTCCACCGCTTCCTCGCCACGATCGGGCGCAGCTCGAAGCGGACCGCCGACGGCGCCCTCGACGGGGCCGGGCTCGACGCCGCCCGTGGCGACTTCATCGGCCAGTTCGGCATCGGCCTGCTCGCCTGCTTCGTCGTCGCCGACGAGATCACGGTGGTCAGCCGGTCCGCGAAGGACCCCTCGGCCCCCGCCGTCGAGTGGCGCGGTCACTCCGACGGGCGCTACACGATCCAGACCCTGCCCGCCTCGGCCGTGCCGGAGCCGGGAACGACGGTGCGGCTCACCCCGCGCGCCGACAACGCCGAGTGGACGAGCCCGGAGCGGGTCGTCTCCCTGGCCCGGCACTACGGCGGTCTCCTGCGGCACGAGGTCGCGGTCATCGGGCCACGCGGCGAGAACCACCAGGTCAACGAGGCGCCCCCGTGGGACCGGGACCACCGCTCCCCGCTGGCGCGGCGCGAGGCCTTCACCACGTACTGCCGCGGCCTCTTCGACTTCACCCCGCTCGACACGATCGAGCTGGACCTCCCGGCGGCAGGGCTGCGGGGTGTCGCGTACGTCCTCCCGACGGCCGTGAGCCCGGCGCAGCGCGCGGGGCACCGGGTGCACCTCAAGGGAATGCTGCTCACCGACCAGGCGCCCGAACTGCTGCCGGAGTGGGCCTTCTTCGTACGCTGCGTGGTCGACACCACGAGTCTGCGGCCGACCGCCTCCCGGGAGGCGCTGTACGAGGACGGCACCCTGTCCGCCGTACGGGACGCCCTGGGCGAGCGGATCCGCGACTGGCTCACCGGGCTCGCCGCCAGCGACCCGTCGCTGCTGCACCGCTTCATCGACACCCACCACCTCGCGGTGAAGGCGCTCGCCCGGCACGACGACGAGCTGCTGCGGATCGTGCTGCCGTGGCTGCCGTTCGAGACCACCGACGGCAACGTCACGCTGGAGGAGTTCGCCCGCACGCACCGGACGCTGCTCGTCACCCGCAGCGTCGAGGAGTTCCGTCAGGTCGCCCCGATCGCCGCGGCCGCGGGCCTGGGCGTGGTGAACGGCGGCTACACCTACGACCGCGACCTCGTGCACCGGCTCCCTGAGATCCGTCCCGGCACGGCCGTCACGGACCTCGACCCCGCCACCGTCACCGCGCACCTCGACGCCGTCGACCCGACCGCCGAACTCCGGGCCGCCGCGTTCCTGTCCATCGCCCGGGAGACGATCGGCGTCCACGACTGCGACGTGGTCCTGCGGGACTTCCAGCCCGTCACCGCCCCTGCCCTCCTCCTCGACAACAGGGACGCGCGGCACGAGCGGACCCGCTCCAGCCTCGCCGCCGAGAGCGACGGCCTCTGGGCCGACATCCTCGGCTCCCTGCGGCACGAGACCCCGCGCGCCCAGCTCGTCCTGAACCACCTCAACCCGCTGGTCCGCCAGGCGATCACGATCACCGAGCGGGGGCTCGCCGTCACGGCCGCCGAGGCCCTCTACGGCCAGGCGCTGCTGCTCAGCCGCCGCCCGCTCCGGGCCGGCGAGAGCGCCCTGCTCAACCGGGCCTTCATCGGCCTGCTCACCCACGCCATGCACCACCCCGGCACGGCCACGCCCGGCTCCGAGCCCCGGAAGGAACTGTAGATGCTGGACACGCCCGAGGCCGTCGTCGAGGCGCTCCGCGAGAACAACGAACGTCCCCACGGCCTGCCCCGTACCGTGACCGCCGAGGAGCTCGTCGAGGCCGCCGAGCCCTTCGACAAGCCCGACGTCCTGGTCACGGCCCTGCTTGAGCTGATGGCGGCGTACGAGTTCACCGGCGAGCACCGCAAGTCGCCCGTGGTCTTCGCCCGGCTGCTCAAGCTGTGGGACACCGCTCCCGAGTCGTTCAGCCAGTGGGAGGCCCACCAGGTCTTCTGGCGGTTCAAGTGGGTGACGACGTCCCTGCTCCAGGTCCCCGAGCTGCCGCTGGCCTCCGTCCGGAGCTGGATCGAGCAGATGCGCAGCCGGTACGAGGAGGCCGAGCACGGCATGCAGCCGGTGGCGGCGATGGGCTACCACGTGGCGCTCCACACCGGCAGCGGTGTCGCCGACGCGTACGACCTCTGGGCCACCCGGCCCCGGACCGAGCTGAGCGACTGCGAGGCCTGCGAGACCCGGCACTTCGCCTGGCACCAGGTGGTGGCAGGCGATGACGCCGGCGCGCTGGACACCTGGCGGCCGGTCTTCGACGGGGCCCAGTCCTGCACCGAGGAACCGCAGGTCAGCCAGGCGCGCGCGTTGCTGCCGCTGCTGCGCCTCGGGCGTACGGACGAGGCCCGCTCCCACCACCTCACCGGCTACCGACGGGTCCGCGGCCTCACCGGCATGCAGGAGGAGGTCGGTCTGCACCTGGAGTTCTGCGCCCTCTCGCGCAACGAGGGCCGCGGCCTGGAGATCCTGGCGGAGAACCGTCCCCTCTTCGAGGCGACGGGCGCGCCGCTGGCCCATCTGGAGTTCCTCACCGGTGTCGAGGTGCTGCTCACCCGGCTCGTCGAGGACGGCCACGGGGACACCCCCGTGGCCGGGCCGCCCGGACGGAGCTGGACGGCGGGCGGGCTCTCCGCCCACGTACGCTCCGAGGCGGACCGGCTCTCCGCCGCGTTCGACGCGCGCAACGGCACGTCGGCCGTCGGAGACCGCCGCCGCGCACGTCTCGAACGCCGCCCCGTGCTCGACGAGCCGCTGCCGCTCGGGCTGAGGTCGTCCACCACCCGCTCTCCGGCACCGGCGGGCACCGCGGCCGGGGTGGGCGCGGCCGGGTCCCTCGCCGCGGCCACGGCAGGGCCGGAGGTGCCCGACGACTTCTTCTCCCTGGTGACCGAGGCACGGCGGATGGCGCTCCTCGGACACCCCGGGGACACCCGTCTCTGGACCCGGATCGCCGAGCTCGTCGCCGACGGCGGCACCGCGCACGACGACAGGCTCGGCCCTGAGGAACTGCTGCGGGCGGAACTGGCCGAGCAGCGCGCGTACCGGCTCCTGCAGGAGGACCGTCACGCGGAGAGCATCGCCGAGCTTGAGCTGGCCGCCGGAGTGTTCGACCGGCTCACGATGCCGTGGCAGGCGCTCTCCACGCGCACGCGTGCGCTCGCCTGGGGGACCACGTCAGAGGCCGCCGCAGGCCTGGCCCGTACGGCGGGGGACGACGACCACGCGGACGGCGACAGCCCACGGGAGGGCACGGACGTGGACGGCGACGGTCCGCGCGCGTCCACGAGGGCGGACGCCGTCCGGGCCGCGCTCGACGCCTGCCTGCGCGAGGCCGAGCGGCTCAGCACCGAGGCCCCCTTCACCGGCGAGCCGCAGCCACTGGGCGAGGCCGAGGCCGTCGCTTGCCCCGACCTGGCGTCGGATCGCGCGCTGGAGTACCTGACCGTGCTGTACTCGTCGCTCTTCGCCGCCTACCAGGACCTCCAGCAGCACCTGCCGGAGGCCCCCGACGCGGTGCTGGAGCGGTTCGAGGAGTCGGCCCGGAGGCTGCGGTCCGAGGCGGAGCGCCTCTCCGCCCGCCACCACGTGGCCAACACACGCCAGTTCGTCGCCGACATCGCCGTCCAGCGCGGTGACACGGCCCTGGCCGAGTCGGAGCTGCGCGCGGCCCTGGAGGACGTCGAGGCCTCCGGGCGGCCCTGGCGGGGCTCGCGCCCGCGCGCGCTGCTCGCCCAGATCCTCCTCGCCGAGCAGGCGCCGGCGGAAGCGGCGGAGCTGCTGCACCGGGCGATCTCCGACGCGGTGCGGTACGACGACACGGACTTCCCGCTGGCCCCGACGTACGCACTGCTCGGCCACGCGGCCTCGCACCTCGGGGACTCCGCCGGCGCCGTGCGCCACCTCTCCGAGGCGGCCGCGCGGTTCGACCAGGACGGGACGCACGACGAGGCCGCCCAGGTACGTCTGCAGCTCGCCGACGTCCTCGCCGGCACGGGGCAGCAGGCGGACGCCGTCGCCGTACTGGAGTCCGTCCTCACCGACGAGGCGGCCTCGTCGCTCGACGAACGCCTTGTCGCCCAGGCCCGGCTCACCTTGGCACGCGGGATGCGTGAGCTGGAGGAGTTCCTCGCCTCGGCCGAGGAGTTCCTGCGTCTCGCGGACACCGTCGCGGCCTGGGAGGACGACCGCACGATCCACACCCTGGTGGCCGCGGAGGCGGCGACGACGCTGGCCATGGCCGACCGCTGGGAGGCGGCGGGCACGGCGTACGAACGGGCCCTCGCCGCGCACGCCGAGGCACCGCACCCCCCGCTGATCCTCCACATGATGCGCGAGTTCGCCCGCCTCACCATGTCCGCGCGCGAGGAGGACGGCGTCGACGCGGCTCTGCAGCACCTGGCGGACGCCGACGCGGTCGTCGCAGCGGTGCCGGACGGCGCCGAGGACTTCCACCCCTGGTACGAGACCGGCGAGATCCACTACCGCCGAGCCCGGGTCCTCGCCCAGGCGGAACGCTCCGCGGAGGCGCTGACCGAGGCGGAGGCGGCCATCGCCGCGCACGAACAGGGCGGACAGCGGGGCGAGCTGGCGCGTGCCGAGGCGGTCCGGATCGCGGCCCTCATCGAGGGCAACGGCCTGGGCCGCTTCAAGGAGGCCGTAGCCCGCCTCACGGCGGCGGCGTCCCGCTGCCGCAAGGCGGACCTCGGGCAGGCCGCCGAGGTCCTGGACGCCCTGCGCGAGGAGTACGCGACGCGGTAGCGGGGACGGAACGGCAGCCGCCCCCGGACCGAGAGGGTTCGGGGGCGGCTGCCGTGGTTCACGGTCACGCGAACGACATCAGGAGGCGACGGCCATGTCGAACACATGGATGGCGGCATTGTCCGGCAGGACGACGAAGTCGACCCGCTTGGTCGCGTCGAGCGGGATCGAGTGGGCGAACACGCGGTAGGCGATGCCCGCGTTTCCGTATCCGCTCGGGCGGTTGCGGCCGTCGGACGACGCGACCAGCGTCGCGCCGTGGGCGTCGGCGGGGGCGAACGACCAGTTGGGGAAGCCGAACGAACCCTTCGTGGAGGTGCCGTCCTGGTAGTAGACGGTGGCACTTCCCGTCGCGGCGCTTCCGACGCCCGAACCCAGGAACACGAGCCTGCTGCCCTGGCCGCTCAACGCGACGGCCTGTCCGGCGCTCGATACGTTGTCCTTGGTGCCGCTCGGCACGTCCGGCCAGGTCAGCTTCGCGCCCAGCGCGCTCACGGACGCGCCGCGGGCCAGGCCGACCGCCGCGAGCTTCTGCGCGGAGAAGCTGTTGCCCTCGCCGTCGTAGTCGCCAGGGGCGGTGTTGCTCTCGTCGGTGATCGCGACACCGTTGTAGGCGGCCTCGAGGCTCTCCACGGGCTCGCCCGTGCGTTGGGACAGGGTGCCGACGGCGGAGCCGGCGCCGTCACCGCCCTTGTACGTCACGGCAGCGGTGAACGTCCGGACGGTGAAACCCGGGCGCTGCTCGGGCACCTGGATCCTGAACTCGGTCTCGGCCGTCTGGCCCGTGGCCAGGGCGCCGCTCACCACGCGTTCGGCCGGCTGCACCGCCCACCCCACCGGCCCGGTGAACGACACCTTCAACGACCGCATGCGGTCGGGCCCCGCGTTCCTGACGGTCACCTTCACCGCAGAGATGGCCGGCCCCTGGAGGTCGACCGGCGCGATGACCACCTCCGTCTTCGCGGGGGCGGGCGCCGGTTCCGGTCCGGCCGCGACCGCCTGCGCGGGGACGAGAAGCATCGCCCCTGTCACGGCCGCGGCTCTGAACAGGGTGAGCACTCGGGCTGATCGCACGGTCAGTCTCCTTCGCGAGAGTGGGGGATTGTCAGGCGACCGGGGGCATCTCGGAGGCACGGGAGTCCAGACCCATCCGCAGGTTGACCCAGGAGCCACGGGTGAAGTCGGGGATCTCGACCGGACGGCCGCCCGCGGCCAGGGACTTGACGCTCAACGGCACGGGGGAGCACCAGGCGGCCGAGTCGTAGACGTCGATGTCCGGGACGAGCCCGGCGCGCATCAGCTGGACGGTGCGCCACTGCAGGACGTAGTCCATGCCGCCGTGACCGCCGTTGTTGGCGGCGTCGTCACCGATCTTCTTCCACAGCCAGTGGTCGAACTCCTTGCGGTAGGAGTCGAAGGCACGCCAGGAATGACCGCCGTGGTCGGGTTCGACGTAGACACGACCGCCGCTCGTGGCCATGACGCCCGCGTAGTCCTCGAAGATGCCGCGGCTGCCCGCGAGGCTGTTGATCCGGCTGTAGGGGCGCGGCGAACTGACGTCGTGCTCGGCGCGGATGACCCGGCCCTTGGCGGTGTCGATCAGGCAGGTGACGAGGTCGCCGTTGACGTAGGTCTCCTTCCACGACGGGTGCGACCTGGGCACGAAGCGCTCGCGGTAGTCGGCGAGGCCCTTCGGTTCGGTGGCGGTGGCCCGCAGTACCGCCATCCGGTCGCCGCGGTTGATGTCCATCGCGGCGGCGACCGGAGCCAGCCCGTGCATGGCGTAGAAGGACGCGGTGCTGCGGGTGTGCCAGCGGCGGCGCCAGGCGTCGGTGTAGTACGTGTCCGAGAAGAGCAGCTCACGCAGGTCGTGCAGATAGCCGCCGTGGCCGTTGGTGATGTCGCCGAACAGGCCCTCGTGCGCCATCCTGAGCATGGCGAGCTCGTTGCGGCCGTAGCTGCAGTTCTCGGCCAGCATCAGATGGCGGCGCGTGCGCTCCGAGGTGTCGACGAGGTCCCACAGTTCGTCGAGCTCGGTGGCGATGGGCAGTTCGACGATGACGTGCTTGCCGGCCAGCATCGCGGCCTTGCCCTGCTGGTAGTGGAACTCCCAGGGCGTCGCTATGTAGACGAGGTCGATGTCGTCCCGTTCCAGCATCCGCGTGAACGACTCGTCCGAGCCGCCGTACTCGGCGGGGCGGGGCTTGCCCTTCGCGACGAGTTGGTCCGCGGTCCGCCGGGCGCGGTCCGCCCTGATGTCACAGACGGCGGTGACCGTACAACCGGGGACGACGGACCAGCCCTCGGCCATGCCCGAGCCGCGGTTGCCGAGACCGATGACGCCGACGCGGACGGTCCCGTAGGAGTCGTACGGCACATCGATCATGGACTTCTGGCCGGGCCTGCGTCGCGGCATGGGGGCCGGCACGGCCCCGGCCTGTGCCGCGGGGGACGCCTGGGCGGCGCCGACACCGGCTGCGAGTGCCCCGGTGGCCAGAGCTCCTCCCAGAAGCAGGCGGCGTGATACTGCGGGGATGTGAGGCATGCGGAAACGCTCCTCGTCCGTATCGGCGTGATCGGCATCTCTGACGGTCAAGACTCTGGCGGGGTGAGCACAGACATGTCAATAGATGCTCGTTAGCCCCTAGTTACGAACAAGAACAAGCATGCAGAGGGCGTGGTGAGCGCAGATGCGTGCCGCGGAGACACGCGCACGGCGCCGGGCTGGAGCTCGGAAGCCGGCGCCGGGGGAGGCGTGAGGGCCCGGGGTGTCAGTCGAAGCAGCCGGTCTTCGCACCGTCCGTCTCGGAGCCGACCTCTATCTCGAATCCGGAGCCCGAGTCGAACTCCGGTCCGGCGTCGTAGTCGTACTCGAACTTCAGGTCGCCGGCCGTGGTGAACTGCACGGTCAGCAGCAGGGCTTCGCCGTCTCCGCCCTTGGTGAAGCACAGCCCCGCCGTTGTGTCGGGGGTGTTGTGATCCGAGGGGTCGTGCTGCAACTGCCAGCCGTCCGCCTCGGCGGTGGTCCGGTAGAAGTCCACGACCTTCTGCCGGGAGCCCGGGAAGGCGTAGACACGCGCGGCGTACAACCAGGCGTCGCCGGTGTCGTCGACGCAGCGCGAATCGACCGAGTCGAGTCCCTTCGGGGCGGTCGCCCCTTCGGGAACGGACCGCAGGATCGACTGGGAGCGCAGGTCCTTCAGCCGCGCCGCGGAGTCGTCACATGTGGTGAACGGGGACAGCGCGGAGCAGGCGGTCAGGCCGGCGGTCATCAGGGCGGTGGCCAGGAGCAGGGCGACGGGCAGGGCGAGCGGCCGGGCGGGGCGCGTCGGTAGCGGCATGGAGTCTCCCGGAGGTCGTGGAGGGGGCGGAGTCTGGGGCGACAGGTCCGGAGGCGGGGAGGAGCCGGGACCGGACGACGCAGGGGTACGAAGGCGGGAACCGGCCCGGAGACGGCACCCGGGTGCCGGGGCACGCCCTCGAAAGGGCCTGCCCCGGCACCCGTCGGCCGAGCCGGCCGGGTCAGCGGGTCAGCGGACGCAAGGGTCCCATGACCGCTGGGGGGTCACTTCTTCAGGTATCCGTTGTTGTAGAGCCAGTTGCCTGCGGCGTACAGATACTGGAACAGGTAGCCGCGATTGGCGTAGTAGCGCATCCACGACCGGTTGTAACTGCTGGCCACGAAGTTGCGTGCCACACGGTTGTTGTACTGGTCCTTCTGGGAGTCCTTGCTCGTCTGCCCGTACTCGTGGGCGTCGCCGAGCCGCTTCGCGGCACGCGCGCCGAAGAAGTAGGTCAGCGCGGACATCCAGATGAAGTGCCGCAGCGCGTTGTTCCGGGACTTGCTGCCGGGGAGCTTCCACAGCAGGACACCGGACAGCATGGTGGCGAAGGCGCAGCCACCCGCTCCCAGGCTCCTGCAGGCCTTGGCCTCCTCGTACTTCTTGCGCCAGGCCGAGACACGGCCGTCCAGGTCGAACTGGTTGACCGGGTCCGCGTTGGCGTAGTCGTAGGCGTTGGCACTGCCGCCGCGGACCGGGTCGAGGGACAGGAAGCGTCCGATGGCCGGGTCGTACAGGCGGGCGCCCATGAGCTTCAGTCCGGTGACGGTCTCCGACGAACGCTGGTGTCCGCCGAGCCAGCTGTACCGGGTCGCCGACTGCCCCGCCCTGGGGTTGCCGAACTCGTCGGCGTCCAGGACTGTCGGGGCGATCGCCGTGTCGGCCGGCAGCTGCAGGGTGATGTCACCGTGCAGGTTGGCCAGCTGCAGGACCGTACCGCCGGCCTGGGCGGTGGTCGCCGCCAGGTTGCCGTCGGGGCCGACGACGTTGCGGGTGGCCGCGCCGCCGCTCGTGTTCTCCACGATCCAGCGGGGGCTGTCCCCGTCGGCGTCGTAGTGGTTCAGACGGGAGGCGGTCTGGGTCCAGGTGCCGGAGACGTTGGACTCCGTGGTCCAGGACCGTTGACGCAGACTGGAGTCCAGCGCCCAGGTCTGCCGCTCGGTGCCCGCCGTCTGCCGCTGCACCAGGTCGTTGACGTGGTAGGCCAGCGTGGTGCCCGGCTTGGCGGTGGTGCGGCCGAACGCGTCGTAGACGTAGCCCGTGCCGATCAGCCGGTCGCCGGTGTCGTACGTGGACGACGTGGTGGTGGCGCCGGTCGTGGTGCAGTCGGCGTTCACCGCGGCGGTGGCCGTGGCCAGCGTCTTGCGGTTGGAGTTCTTGTCGAAGGTGTAGGCGCGGGTGGTGCAGACCGCGTCGGTGGCGGTGTCCTGCGCCTGGGTCAGGCGGCCGGCCTTGTCGTAGGTGTACGCCTGGGAGGCGGTGACGCCCGGGGTTCCGGCGTGGGTGGCCGTCTGGCCGTGCACCGTCTCGGTGATGCTGTCGGCGATCACCACGGAGGCGTCGCTGTTGCGGGTGACCGTGCGGGCAGTGGTCGCGCCCGCGGGGTCGATGGAGTCCTTCGTGGTGTACCCGCCGGGCAGCCCCTGGGTGGACAGTTCGCCGTCCGCGTCGTAACGGGCGGTGAACGTGCCGGCCACCGAGTCCGTCATCGAGGTGAGCAGACCGCGCGGGTCGACGGCGGTGTCGTAGGTGTACGTGGTGGTCGACGGCACCGTGTCGGTGACGGTCGTCGGCCGGTCGAGCGCGTCGTACCTGGTGGTGGTGGTGCCTCCGTCGGCGTCGGTGTACGTGAGCTGACGGCCGAGCTTGTCGTAGGTCCTGCTGATGGTGCCGCCGGTCGGTGAGGTGGTGCTGACCGGCAGGCCCGTGGCGCTGTCGAAGGTCGTGGTGCTGACCGGCACGGCGGCGCCGACTCCGCCCGAGATGGTCAGAGTGGTGACCCTACCCGCCGGGTCGTAGCCGGTCGTGGTGGTGCGGGTGACCGAGTTGGCCGTCTCGATGATCTTGGTGGCCTGGCCGAACTGGCCGTACTCCAGGACCTTGGTGGGCAGTTGGGCCGGGTTGGCGCCGCCGCCGGTGATGTCGGCCGCGGGTGCGAGGCGGCAGATCTGGTCCGCCCACTCGGGCTTGCCGCCGCAGGTACCGGTGCCGTCCGCGGTGTAGTAGGTGACGAGCGTCGTGCCGGCGTCCGAGCCGCTGGACGCGGGCTGCGACTCGCGGTTCACCCGGCCCTGGGCGTCGTAGCCCGTGGTCGTGGTGATCGCCAGGCCGCCCGGGTCGACGGTGGAGCCGGTCGGCTGGCCCTTGACCCAGTCGTAGGTCGTCGTGGTGACCCGCGGGTCTGCCGTCAGGGTGGGCCAGGAGCGGGGCTGCGCGCCCACCGTGACCTTGGTGACCTGGTCACGGACGACGGCGGTGCCGTCGGTGGGGCGTCCGGTGTCGAACTCCCGGACGGTGTGCTGACGCGCCATCAGCTGAGTCCCGGCGGCGGCCAGGGTGGTGGAACCGCTGGTGAGGTTCGCGGCCAGGGTGACACGGTGCAGCGGACCGTACACGTCCGTCTCCCGCTCGCCGCTCGCGTCGAACACCGAGGCGTTCGACAGCAGCTGGGCGCGCTCGGCGGAGGCGAGTGATCCGATGCCCAGGTCCGTCAGGGCGTCCTTGAGCGGGGCCGTGGCACCGAGAGCGAGCTCGCGGTTGGCCGCGGAGAGCGTGCGGACCACGTTGCCGAACCGGTCGTACTCGGTCACCGACAGGCGGTGTCCCGGTTCGGCCTTGTTCACGGCGCGGCCGCTGGCGTCCAGGTAGTGGATACCGGCCCGGCCGTAGTCACCCGCGGCGAGCGAGGAACCGTCGTTGGACGCGGGTACCTGGTCGGACGGGAAGACGGCCGTGGCGTCGGTGGGCGTGTCCGACTGGCCCCACGAGGCCGTGGCGGCGGCGCCCAGGTTCTCCGGCGCCGCGGAGCCGGTCAGCGGCACTCCGTAGACGACGTTGGTGACGGCGGTGCCGTTGGTCTGGTCGGCGCTGCCCGGGGTGAGCGTCGCCCGGGAGACCTTGAGCAGCATGCCGGGGCCGGACGCGGGGCTGGAGCCCGCCTGGCCGTAGGTGAACGACCAGGGCAGCTGGCCCGCGGACTTGAACGAGGTGACCCGTCCGGCCGTGTCGTAGTCGTAGGCGGTCTTCAGGGCCGGGGAGATCCGGGGGTCCCAGGTCTCGCGGAGCCGGCCGTCGGCGTCGTAGGCGTAGCTTGCGACCGTGGTCGCGGTGGCTGCCGAGCCGCCCGGGGCGGTCGCCCACAGCCTGACCGAGGAGACCTGGTCCTTCACGTCGCCGAACGTCGTGGACGTCGCGGTGGTGGAGGTCGCGTAGACGAACTCCAGGACGCGGCAGCCCTTGACGGAGGAGTCGGCGGCGCAGGCGGAGTTGGACACGGCCGAGTTGCCGGCGATGATCTTCTTGGGCCGGGCGATCTTGGTCTCGCCGAGCGTGAGGGTCTCCGAGACCGTGGTGGTCGTGGAGTTGTCCACGCCCTCGATCCAGGTCGTGCCGGCCCGCCAGGTGGTGCCGCCCGCCTCGACGGGGACGAAGGTGGTGGTGCCGCCCTCGGTGCTCCTCAGGGTGAAGTCGCCGCCGAAGCCCCCGGTGAGGGTGTAGTCCTCGGAACCGGGCTCCGCGATCCAGCCGGTGCCCGCCGCGTCGGCGGTGAAGTGCATCTGGCTGTCGTCACCTGCGAGTCCGATGCTCAGCGAGGTCGGCGACGTCTTGTGCAGGTACGAGAACGGCGTGGAGATCTGATCGGCGGCCGCGCTGTACAGCCACTCCTTGCCGAAGATCGGGGCCTGCGCGTTGGCGGCTCCGGCCTGCGGGGAACGGGACGAGGCGCTGCGGGTGATGCTCATGCCGAAGAACGAGGCGTCGCCGCCGGGGAGCGTGTAGTCACCGGTCAGCAGGTTCACCGAGCCGGGGCCGACGCTCTCGCCGGCCGCGCCGTCGGCGTTGCGGTCGACCACGACGCCGACCGGGTCGGAGGAGCCGGTCGCGCCGGCGCCGCCGGTGAACTGGGCGCGGAGCTGCACGACGCCGTCGGGATCGACGGTCGAGGTGGCGTTCCAGGTGAGCTGAGGGGTCTTGCCCGCGGAGAGCGCGAGCGGCCAGGAGGCCACAGGGCTGCCGCCGGAGGTCACGTCGCCGACCGGGATGTTCGTCCAGGCGTCGGCGTCACCGCGCCGCCACTGGAACGTCACGGCGTCGAACTTCGGCGACTCGCCCTCCGCGGCCAGCGGCACCCGGGCCGCGGTGCGGGTGCCGTCGTCGGGCAGGGTGACTCCGCCGGGGCCGACGTGGAAGGTGTACGAGATCGGGTCGGACTTGTTCTCCGCCTTGTCCGTGCTGCGGACCTGGAGGACGTTGGTGCCGGCCTTCTCGGGCGTCAGAGTGATCTTCACCGGGGTGGTTCCGCTGGTCGGGACCTTCTCCCAGACCGCGCCGTCCAGGGACCACTCGATGCCGTTCTGGTCACCGGAGGGCGGGGTGACGGTGAAGTCGCCGCTCTGACCGACGCCCTTGACCCAGGCGCTGCTCGGGTAGTCGGTGGAGGTCACCGCCGTGGGCGCGGAGGGGGCACTGGTGTCGACGGTGAAGTACGCGTAGGCGGACCAGCCGGTGTTGTAGTGCAGGCCGTCGTACGGCGACGTGCGGAACTTGTACGTCTTGCCGTTGGTCAGCAGACCGGCGGGCACCGCGACCGCGGTCGGTTGCCCGGAAGCCACGAAGGGCGAGACCAGGACGTCTCCGACCTGCGTGCCGGTGGCGTTGTCGAAGATCTGGAAGGTGCCGTTGACCTTGTCGTTGTTGGGGTCGACGAAGGTGTCCTGCAGGGTCGGCGTCGCGGTGCCGGCGAACCACGTACCGCTGGAGTCCTTGAAGAACGGCGGGCCGGCCTGCTGGTCGGTGCCGGTGCGCGGCCGGTAGTTGTACGTGATGACCAGCTTCGGCGGATTCGCCGTGGCGTTGCCGGAGTTCACGCGCTTCCACTGTCCGGTGACGCTCTCGTCGGAGGCGCGCAAGCCCAGGTGGGACTTGGCGGACTTGGCGGAAGCCCACTCCTGCACCAGCGTGGTGACGTTCGCGTTGATCCAGCCGTCCGGCTGGGTGGTGCAGGAGGCGTTGCCCCGCGTCTCCGACGAGGTGGCCTTCTCCGCGATCCACGCAGGCTGGGCGGTCCACCGGGAGGAGGTCGACGCGGCCCCCGCGGACCACACCTCCCACGGCTGGGTCGGGCACGCCGAGCCGGTGTAGTTGCCGGAGTGGAAGTTCCACAGCGACAGCTTCGCGTCCGTCACCAGCGCGTCGGCGATCGGCGCGGTGTTCCACGAGATGAACGAACGCGCGGTACGGAAGGTGCCGTCGGCGTTCTTCGTACCGGGGTTGCCCAGGTCCAGCTCGACGTCGTTCGACCAGTCGACCGTCTCGCCCTGCTGCACGTAGGTGTCGAACACGTTGGACAGCGCGGACGTCGAAGGGTCGACCGTCACCGGGTACTTGGTCGTCGGATCGGCGAGGAACGTCGCGTCCGGAGTGATGACCAGGTCGATCGTGCTGCCTTTGTGGACCACCTTCATGTCGACTCTGACCCGGCGGGTGTGCTCGCCGGAGACGGGATCGACGGTGGAGTCCCACATCACGGGGGCCGGCATCACCGCGGACTTCTTGCCGTTGCGGCCGGTGAACAGCACGCTGCCGTCGGCCTGCGCCTTCGCCGTGAGCCCCTTGGCCTTGAGCGGGAGGGTGTAGGAGAACCCGTCCTCGGCCGGCTTCCTCTTGAGCTCCACGAACTGCTCGAAGCCGGTACGCGTCGCCTCGACGACCAGGTCCGCGCCCGGCACCGCGTCGGTGTACTCGGCGCGGGTCCCGTCCAGCTCGGGCTGAGGCAGACCACCCTTCCACTGCAGGGTGATGCCGTTCTCACCGTCGCCGAGGGTGACCAGGTCGACGGCCTTGGCGCCCTGCGCCGCCTCCAGCGAGCGCGCTCGGGTGCCGGACCGGCCGGAGATCCGCAGACCGCGGGGGTGGGCCTTGGGCTCGACCGCTCCCGAGGCGTCGGCGACCAGGTCCAGGTCGACCGGGCGCCAGTCGCCGCTGCTCTCGTCCTTGAAACGGATCGGGCCCGCGGTGATCTCGGTGGTCAGCGAACCGTTCGCGTTGACCCAGGTGGTCGAGGTCTCGGTGCGCTCGGACAGCGCCTCGACCCGCCGGTCCGAAAGCCGTGCGGCGACCCGGGCCGAAGGAATGTCCGCCGCCTGCGTCGCGTACTGCTTCGGCGCGGACGGCTGCCCCTGCTGATCCGCCGCCAGAGCGGTGCCGGCACCGTCAAGGAGGGTGACGGCCATGACCAGGGCGATGGAGCCGGCGACGTACCGGCTGGGCGCACCACACCAGGCCTGTTCGCGCTATCTTGGCGTGAACGAATGATTTCTCATGAAGTTTCCGATTCTGGAGACGTGAATCAACGCGCCGCATGATCAAGTCTGCGACTCAGGGGAAACTTAGCGAGCGTCAAAAGAGCAGCAAAACAACGTTAGTTGATCAATTCAGAGTTCAAACCAGGCGGCCTCCAAGTGACTTCTCTCACGTTTCAATGGGGCGCACGCCGAGAGCGAGTTGGGATGTCCTGGATTCGTCCCGCTGCCGCCCGAGGGCACGTACGGCTCGGGGATCGTGCCGCTGAGCAGGGACGACTCCGCCGCCCTCTGCTCGAACCCCTGCTGCCGGTACCTGCCTGCCGGCGGAGGCGGTCGTGGCCGGAGAAGCGGCCCTGGCGGGACGTCGTCGACGCGATCCGCCGCATCGTCGACAACAGCGGCGAATGACGAACACTGTCGGCGGACTTCCCGCCCTGGGAGACGTGCTAAGGCTCCTTTTGGTGGTGGGGCGGAAGAGGGATAAAGGCCTCTATCGGCTCACGAGGGGAACGGTCCGGGTCGGTGCCGATGCCGAAGGCGCGCAGCGGCTCGGCGACGATCTCGCCCGCCTCGTGAGGCCGTCGGGCGATGTGCGAGCCGACGGCCGTCGCGGGGGGCAGGGGAGGGGTGCCGCGCGGAGGGCGGCGAGTTGGACTCGGTGGGGTCAGTTCGCGAGTGCGGCGAGGGCCAGCGTGCGCGCCTGGTCGAGGGCGTCGGCGGCAGCGCAGGGGACGTCCGGCTGGACTCCGGTGCCTTCCCAGTTCGTGCCGGAGACGGGATTGACGGCCCGGCCCATGGGGACGGTGACTTCCAGGTGGGGGTGAACCGTCCAGCCCTTGCAGGGGTGCGCGCCGCCGCGGGTGCGTTCGCCGACGACCACGGCACGGCCGAGCTGCTGGAGGTTGTACGCCAGCTCTTCGGCGGCGGAGAACGTGCTGTCACTGGAGAGCACGTAGATCGGCTTGCTGCCGCCGAACCGGGCGCCGGGGACGTGCGGCAGGCTCCAGGACTGCTCGCTCCGATCGCCCTTGCGCCAGTGCATCGTGTTGAGGTGGGTGCGCCGGTCCAGGAGGTAGCTGCAGACGAAGGCGACGGTGTCGGGATCGCCGCCGCGGTTGGCGCGGAGGTCCACGATCAGTGCCTGGGCCCGGGAGGCCAGGGTGAGCGCTGCGGCCAGCGGTTCGGCGGCCCACTCCAACGGGAACAGCATGGGTGCCAGCTCCACCACGGCGATGCCCCCGTCGAGCAGCCGCACCAGGGGCGCGCCGCCCAGCGAGGTGTCGAAGTCCCGGCGCATGGCCTCCAGCGTGGCGGCCCCCTGCTCCGGGGACACCGGGTCGGCGTGGTGCTTCAGTCTCAAGTGCCGGTCGCCGTTGACGGACTGCAGGTCCGCGGTGACCAGGCGGGCCAGCTCCTCGGTACTGTCGACGTCGTAGGCCCCCTCGGCGAGGCGCTGTCGCAGCAGGCCGGCGACCTGCTCGGCTATCTCGGGGAACACGTACTGCTCGGTCACGAGGCGGGCCGTCTGGTCGATAACAGGGCCCGTGGGAAGCTTCGTTGAAGTCGTCATGGCAGGAAGTACAGCACCCCCTTGCGTAAGCGTCAAAGAATTTAGACACTTTCCCAATGCGTGATGAGCCTCCCTACCAGCCACCGCCCGAGGACGTCCTGGAGATCGGTGCCCCCGAGCAGTTCGCGGCACTCGCCCACCCCTTGCGCCAGCGGCTGCTCTTCGCCCTGGGCCACCGGCCCGCCACCGCCGGCCAGCTCGCGGCGCAACTCGGCGCGAAGAAGGGCAACGTCGCCCACCACCTCAAAGTCCTCCGCGAAGCCGGACTGATCCACATCGCCGAGACCCGCCAGGTCCGCGGCGGGACCGAGCAGTACTACCAGCGCGCAGCCCGCCACATGATCGTCGCCCATCCCCAAGCGGCAGGCACCGCCGCGATGCTCACCGCCGTCGCCCAGGAACTGGACCGCTCTCCCACCGACCCCCACCTGACGCTGCGCCACCTGCATCTCAGCCCCGCGAAGGCCAGGGAACTCGGCGAAACCCTCACCCGCCTCGTCGACGAAGCCGAGGAGAGCCCGGAGGACCAACCTCTGCAGGGAGTGCTGGTGACGCTCTACCAGCAGGCCCCGCCCGCCGGCACCACCAACCCCGCCTGACAGCACCGACCTCACGAGGCAGGACGGCGCCTGGGCAAGGCCGCCCCCGCCTTTACGATCGTAGCCATGTCGATCACATCGTCCATGCCCGTCCTGCAAGGACGCGACGCGACCTTCCTGCGCGCGGTGCAGGGTGGGCTGGTTCTGGAACGCCCCGGCGAGAGGCTGATGATCCCCCTCAGGGCGATCGCGCGTGTCCACGTCGACGCGCGCAGCGTGACGGTCGAGCTGAGGGCCCCTGCCGGGGCGACACCGTCCGTCCGCCGGATCGAGGATGTGAGCGCTGCCGCAGCCGCTGCCTTCACCGACGCGGTGAACGTACTGCTGTCCGACCCGGTCGAGGACCTTGACGGCGGCGTCCTCGTCGAGGTGCGCACCTTCACCGGCACGTGGCTCCAGAAGTTCCGGCGCAGGCTGGGGCGGGTCCTGCTCGGTTGCCTGGGCGGGGTCCTCGCCCTGTCCCTGACTACAGCCGTCGCGGGGGACGAACGCACCGCGGTGACCGGGGCCGCCTTCATCATGGCGTTGGGCGTCATGGCGGTCGTGGGCATCGGGATCGGCGCGGTGTGCGCGGTGCCGTGGTTCCACGAGAGTCGCCGGCACAGGCGCGGGGTGACCGTCACCGCGGTGCAGGCGGACGAACCGGGGACGTACCAGTACACGGACAGCACCGGCACCACCCGTACCTTCTCGCACCCGAGCCCCTTGCCGTCCGTCCAGGCCAGCTACGACCCGCGGGACCCATCGGACGTGTTCGTACTCCAGGGTCGTTCCACGCGGCTCCTCGACATCACCCTCGGACCCTGCTTCCTCATCGCGGGAATCGGCGGGATCGCGGTCGTGATCGGGCTGGTCGTCATGACCGTCCTGGGCAAACCGCTGTTCTAGCCGACTCGACACAACCGACGGCCTCGTCCATCTGTGGCGTGAGGTGTCTGTCGGACCACAGTCGCCTCCGGCCCGCCGGGCAACGCCCTGCCGCGCCGGGCACGAGCGTGCCGTCGCGCACTACTGCGACAGACTGAGCGCGAGGCTCTCGGTCGCATGGCCGCCCAGCGGGAACGGGATGTGACCCATCACGGGCCCGGCCACGATCGCCGCCCCGGTGACCGGCTCGAAGCCGTGCTCGGCCATGAGACGGCTCGCGACCGGATTCTGTGCCCCGGCGCCGACGACGTGCCAGAGGGTCAGGTCCGTGCCGAGCTTGGTCATGATGACGTTCTCGGCCCGGAGCAGGCGACTGATCTCCTGGACCAGATCCATCCCGCGAAGCTCCGTCGGTATGCGTGTGACGCGGCCGTTCTCCACGAGGAGCAGACCGTTCGCTCCGCTGCGTTCCGGTGTCGTCTGGGCGGGGACGGACCAGCCGGCCGGGTGTGGCGCCGATGCGTTCCCCGCGTCGCTGTGCGAGGGCCTCGCCCTCACCACCGTTCCTCCGACCAGCGCCGCGACCAGCAGGGACCCGGCCTCCAGATACTGCAGCAGGGGGTCGTCGCCCAGAAAGAGCAGTCCGGCTCGGTGCCCGGCCGCTCCCGTGAGCAGCGCGAAACCGAGCTCAGCGCCCACGTGCTGGGTCACCATGACGAGACCGGCCCGTCCGCCGGAGTCTTGAGCGGCGATGCCATCCATGACGGTCGAGTAGAGCACCGTGCCGGCCGTGCCGACACCGAGGCCGAGGCAGGTCAGGTTGACATGGGCGCTGAAGACGGAGCCACCCGTGGCCAGCTGGACCAGCGGCCCGACCGTTGCGACGAGCAGACCTGACACCAGCAGGGGACGCGGACCGACGCGAGGCATCAGTCGGGCGGCGATCAGCAGGGAACCCACGAGGAACGAGGCGGCCAGCAGAACGAAGGCCGCAACCGTGGGTACCGGTCCGAAGTTGGCGTTCAGAAAATTGTCGAGGGGCGCGAGCACGGTCGACAGGGCAAGCCCGATCATGAACAACGCCAGCGACGCGCCGAAACCGTCGCGGGTCCTGGTCGGGTAGGCCGGCAGGATCGTGCTCCGGGCCTTCGCCTGCCGCCGGGCGAAGACTGCGAGCAGGGCGATGCCGCACGCGAAGGACACGGAGGGCAGGGGAGCCCCCCACCCGGCGGCCCCCGACTCCGCGAAGCCGAAGACGAGGGCGGCGACGCCGAACGCGCTCGACAGCGCGCTGGGCACATCGAAGCCGGCGGGATCGCGGCGGCCGGCCGGGTCACGGACCAGGGTGGCAGTGCCGATGAGCGCGATGAGAGCCAGGAGGACGGTGACGTACATGGACACGCGCCACGAGGTCACAGAGGCGAGCGGCACCGCGAGGAACATGGTCATCGCGGAACCGCCGAGAGCGACCACGGAGTAGAGCCCGACGGCTCTCGTGCGCGCCCTGGGCTCGGTGAACAGGGCGGCGATCAGGCCGAGGGAGGCCGGGGCGATCAGGGCGGCGAAGACGCCCTTGAAGATCTGACACCAGATCAGCGCGCCGGGCCCGGGGGAGACCGCGCTGACCGCGGTGCTCACCGCGAATCCGGTCAAGCCGATGAGTAGCGTCGGCTTGCGGCCGAGGAGGTCCGCGAGGTGGCCGCCGACGAGCAGCAGCGCACCGAAGGCCAGGGCATAGGCGACGTAGATCCACTGCTCGGAAGTGTGGCCGAGGCCCATGTCGGCGCTGATCTCGAGCAGCAGCCGGGGCGTGGCCGTCGACAAGTCGAGCAACACAGCCAAGTGCGCGACCACGCCCATCGCAAGGCCCCACCCACGCCTGGCGTGAGGACCTCCGTCACCGCCCGCCGGACCGAAGGGCGCGGCCGCGGCCGCGGATGCGGGTCGGGCGCCGTGCAGTGGGGTCCCCGGTGGTCCGAATCCCGCCACGGGGCCGGAGTTCGCCAGGGCTGTCGGATCGTGTGGGTTCGGGACGTACGGAGCCGGCGATGAAGCCGGCGGCAGGGGGTACGAGGTCGGCTGGGGCGCAGCAGCTGAGGAGGCTGCTGCCTGGACCCTCGGGTCCGGCTGCGAGCCTCGCACCTGCGGGGTGAAGTCCAGCAGCTCGGCTGCCCGGCGACCCAGCTGGGCCAGTACCGAGCCGGGCAGCCACTCCTCGGCCCGGTCCGTAGCGGTGTGCTCGATCACCTGGGCCGGTGTGGGCCGCTGCGCCGGGTCCTTGTTCAGGCACGCGCGCACGAGAGGGACGAGTGAGTCGGGTACGCCGGTGAGGTCAGCCTCCTCCTCGGCGATCCGGAACAGATGCGCGTTCAGCCCGGTGTCCGTGGCACCGAAGAGAAGGCGCCCGGTGGCGGCGTAGACGAGGACCGCGCCCAGGCAGAAGATGTCATTGGCCGGAGTGAGTTCGTGCCCCCGTACCTGCTCAGGAGACATGAAGCCGGGGGAGCCGATCAGCATGCCGGTGCGGGTGAGCAGACTGTCCCCACCGATGCTGTCGAGTGCGCGGGCGATCCCGAAGTCGATGACCCGAGGCCCGTCGACGGTCACCAGCACGTTGGAGGGCTTCAGGTCGCGGTGGATCAGGCCCGCCTCGTGCACCGTCTGCAGAGCGAGGGCGAGACGATGGGCAAGGGTGTGAACCGAGTACTCGGGCAGGGGGCCGAACTCCTTGCCGACCACGGTGGTCAGGTCGGGGCCGGGTATGTACTGGGTCGCAACCCACGGCACGGCCGCCTCGGTGTCTGCGTCCAGAACGGCAGCCGTCCAGTCGCCGCCCACCCGCCTGGCCGCGGCGACCTCGCGAGTGAACCGCCTGCGGAATTCGGGATGCTGGGCGTGATCGGCCTGCACGACCTTCACCGCGACCGTACGGCCGAGATCGGACCGGCCCAGGTAGACCAGGCCCATCCCGCCCTCGCCGAGTCGGGCTATCAGACGGTAGGGGCCGATGTGCGTCGGGTCCTGCTCTGTCAGCTGTTCCATGATGAAAGGGGTCAGCCCTTCATGCGGGGGCTCGGTCGGCGGCCGAACCCCCTGCTGAGGGGGGCGTGCCCTGCAGGGGGGATCTGCGTCGACCTCGCACCGGAGGCGGAACCGCTGATGGATCTGCGGTACTGCGGGACGCGCGCGGACTCCCCGTCGTACGCGACCGTGTGGCCGCCCGGAGCCGGCACCGGCGCGGTCGGTCGCTCGGTGCGGATGTGCGTGATCTCGTCCCTGACCATGTGGCCATTCCCCCGTCGATAGGATGAGGAGATCCAAAGTAGAGCAACTACCCTTGGCCTCGCGCCGGGTTGCTGGAAAGACCGAGGAACCGTCGGGGTTCGCTCAGCTCCGCCTCCGGTTCACGACGAGGAGGACGACTGCTTCGGTCTGTGGATGATCCACGACGGCCGACTTGTGGACGTCTCTCCGCCGCGCACCCGCGGGGTGTTCTGGCCGAGAGCTCGATGTCCGTCTCAAGCACTGGCGCGGCCCGGCCACCCGCCACGAAACACGCCCGGCCGCGCCCTCGCCGGCACCCTCACGCCAGGTGGTCACCGGGCCCTACTTCACCGGCGACCTTCTCGCTGGTCGTCGTGCTCGGCGGGCGGCTCCTGGGGCGGGCGGCTCTCGGTTGCCTGATATGTGGCCTGTGGGTACGAGCCACCGCCGGCCTTCATCGCCCTGGACTCGCTCTTGAGGATGCGGGCCGCCTTGCCCGCGCTACGGGCGAGGTCGGGCAGTCTCCTGGCTCCGAGGAGCAGAATGACGACGATCAGGATGATCGCTGTCTCACTGATTCCGAACACTGACTTCCGTTCTCTGCAGAGCTGACGCGCTCGGTGCGTCAGACGTTGACGCCGAAGTCGGCCGCGATGCCGGCGAGTCCGGAGGCGTAGCCCTGGCCCACGGCCCGGAACTTCCACTCGGCGCCGTGGCGGTAGAGCTCCCCGAAGATCATCGCGGTCTCGGTGGCGGCGTCCTCGGAGAGGTCGTAGCGGGCGAGTTCGGCGCCGCCGGCCTGGTTGACCACGCGTATGAAAGCGTTGCGGACCTGGCCGAAGCTCTGGCCGCGGTTCTCGGCGTCGTGGATGGACACCGGGAAGCTGATCTTCGTGATGTCGGCGGGCACGGCGGCCAGGTCGACCTTGATGGCCTCGTCGTCGCCGTCGCCCTCGCCGGTGAGGTTGTCGCCGGTGTGCTCGACCGAACCGTCCGGACTGGTCAGGTTGTTGTAGAAGACGAAGTGACGGTCGGAGACGACCTTCCCCGTGTCGTTCAGGAGCAGGGCGCTCGCGTCGAGGTCGTAGTCGGTCCCGGTGGTCGTACGGACGTCCCAGCCCAGGCCGACCAGGACGGCTGTCAGCCCTGGCGCCTCCTTGGTCAGCGAGACGTTGCCACCCTTGGAGAGGCTTACACCCATGTCGTCTTCCTTCGGGGCTTGTAGCGTGCTGGAGCCCGTAATTCTACAGTGATGTAGAGCGAGTGGGAAAGGGTGAATCACGCTGCCGCCGTGATGCGACGGCAGCGCCCTCCAACACCACGGAAACGGGGCCGGGCTGGTGGCGGCCGTGGCGATTCCACTCCGCCTCGTGGCGCCTCACGAGGCCTGCCTGTCATTCCTTTACAGTGGTGTAGAAGCGTGGGTGTTCGCATGAGCACCCATGCGACCGAGGACGAGAAGGAGTGAGCGAGCCGCAGTGGGTGAGCCTCCCCGTGCCAGCCGTGCACCCGCCTGCCCGGACGAGCCGAGCCGGGGCTCCGGGGTGGCACGGTGACCGAAGTGCCACTGCTGCTCATAGCCTTGGCCCTGACGTCTGCCCGTCCGGTGTGCGTGGCGGCCGAGTTCCCCCTGACCGCTGTCGAGCGCGGTGAGCTGGAGCGTGCCGAACCCCGCCGCGTCACCGCAGACACTCGGCTCCGATCACTCCCGATCACCGCCCCGCCCACGAAGGAGCACCTTCTTGTCCGCCAGATCGACGCACCCCTACCTGCGGGGGTGCGGTAGCCGATGAACGCCGCTCTCGGCCTGCTGGCCGTCCTCCTGCTGACCGCCGGCACCGGCTACTTCGTCGCCCAGGAGTTCGCCTACGTCGCTGCCGACCGGCTCGCGCTCGCCCGCGAAGCCGAGGCGGGCGACAAGCGGGCGGCCCGCGCACTGACGGTCCTCGAACGGCTCTCGTTCATGCTCTCCGGCGCCCAGCTCGGCATCACCGTCACCGGTCTGGTCGTCGGCTTCCTGGCCGAGCCGTCCGTCTCGGCGCTCCTCAAGCCCGCGCTGGAGGGGACAGGACTGTCCGACGGCGCAGTCTCCGCGATCTCCGTCATCCTCGCCTTCGTCCTGGCCACCGTCCTGCAGATGGTCCTCGGTGAGCTCGCGCCGAAGAACCTGGCCCTCGCCGTACCCGAGCGGCTCGCGAAGTCGCTGGCCGCCTCCACCCTCGTCTATCTGCAGATCGTCGGACCGGTCGTCCGCGTCTTCGACGGCGCCGCCAACAGGCTGCTGCGCAAGGTCGGCATCGAGCCGGTCGAGGAACTGCACCACGGCGCGACACTGGAGGAGCTCAGCCACCTCATCGGCGAGTCGCACGAACAGGGGGAGCTGCCGCCCGCCACCGCCGAGCTGCTCGACCACGCACTGGAGTTCTCCGAGCGGACCATGGACGAGGTCATGGTGCCGCGCGCCGACGCCGTCTTCGTACGCAAGGACGCCACCCTCACCGAGGCCGTGGAACTGATCGCCACGTACGGCCACTCGAACTACCCGGTCCTCGGCGATCACCCCGACGACATCGCGGGAGTCCTGGGCGTGAACGAGCTGATGCGTCTGCCCGCGACCGCGTTCGACACGACCACCGCGGGCGAGGCCGCGCGCCGGCCGCTCCTGCTGCCCGACACGCTCCGGCTGCCGCAGGCGGTGGCACAGATGCGGGAGCGCGACGACGAGTTCGCCGTCGTCCTGGACGAGCACGGGGGCGTCGGGGGCGTCGTCACCTACGAGGACATCGCCGAAGAGCTCGTCGGCGACATCGCCGACGAGAGCGACAAGGTCGTGGCCCTGGCGGTGCCCGACGGCAAGGGCTGGCGCGTGGACGCGGGCCGACGCCTCGACGAGATCGAGGAGGCCACCGGCATCGCCCTGCCCGAGGAGGACGACTACGACACGGTCGCCGGGCTCGTCATCGACCGGCTCGGTCGCTTTCCGACCATCGGGGACCGGCTCACGGTGGACGACGTCCGGATCGAGGTCCTCAGCCTCGACCGCCACGTCCCCGAGCGTGTCCGCATCGAGAAGACCGGCGTCGAGCAGGCCGAGGAGGCCCAGGCGTGAGTTTCCCCACGGCCGTCTTCATCACCGTTCTGCTGCTGATCGGCAGCGGATTCTTCGTCGCCGCCGAGTTCGCCCTCGTCGCCGCCAAGCGCCACCGCATCGAGAAGGCCGTCGATGACGGGCAGCGCGGCGCCAAGGCAGCGCTCGCCGGCATGCGCGAGCTGTCCCTCATGCTGGCCGGCGCGCAGCTCGGCATCACCATCTGCACTCTCGGCCTCGGCTCCATCTCCAAGCCGGCCATCTCCCACGAACTCGACCCCCTGCTGGTCAAGCTCGGCCTGCCCGCAGCTCTCAGCTACGGCATCGCCTTCGCCGTCGCCATGATCCTTGTGGTGTTCCTGCACATGGTCCTCGGGGAGATGGCCCCCAAGTCCTGGGCCATCGCCCACCCCGAGCGCTCCGCGATGCTGCTCACCCCGCCGTTCCGCGCGGTGGTCAAGACCGTCCGTCCGCTGATCTGGGTACTCAACAAGGTCAGCAACGCGCTCGTCCGCATGTGCCGCGTCCAGCCCCGCGACGAACTGACCGCAGTGCACAACCGCGAGCAGCTCACTCACCTCGTCAAGGAGTCCGAGCGCCTCGGCCTGATCAACAAGGCGGACTCGCAGTTGATCACCAGGTCCCTGACGGAGCCTCAGACCCCGGTGGCGCTGCTGCAGACCCCGGCCGCGGACATCGTCACCGTCCCGGCCGACGCCGATCTGGACACGCTCCTGGCCCAGGCGTCCCAGGCCGACCGCGCACGCCTCCTGGTCCGCGACGGCGACACTGTCCTCGGCTCGGTCCACGCCCGCGACGCACTGGTCGCCCGGACCCGCGGCAGAGCCCTCACCGCCCGCGACCTCGCCCGACCCGTCCCCGAACTGTCCACCCTCACGACCGTGTCCCACGCCGTCGAGCAACTGCGACAGCGTCGCGCATCCCTCGCCCTCGTACGGAACGAGCACGGCGAACTTACGGGGCTCGTCAGCCTCGACGACCTCCTCGTGCGGATCACGGGACCGCACACAGACTGACGATGCGCTGTCGGGTCGGCCTCTGCGACGTCACCCGGCGGCGGATCGGCCAGGCGCAGAACCGGGCCACGGCGAGGGCGAGACCGGTGCGGAGTCCGGTCTCTGTATGCCGCTGGCCCCGACGCGGGCACGCTAGGCTGCCGATCTTCGGGGGACGGGGGCTTGGCATGTGGCAGCGGGGCATACGGACGGTCGTGCTCGGCGCGACCATGGTGATCCTGGCCGGCTGCGGTTCCGAGACCGTCGATACCGGGGAGGAGGCGACAGGCGCGAGCACAGCCTGGACGCTCGCCGCTCCCCTCCGCATCGACGGCGTCCGTACATCCGACGGAGGGCGTTCTCTGGCGGTCGACGCCGAAGTGCCCGACGGTGCAGGCGACTGCGTGCGCAGCCTGCGCGGTGAACTCGACACCGTCGAGCACGGCACGGTGTACGTGAGGGTCACGTACGAGACCCGTTCTCTGGACCGGGCCTCCGGCTGCACCGGGACGCAGCGGGTCGAAGCGACGGTGAAGCTGGGCGAGCCTCTGGGCGCGCGCAGGGTCATGGTGAACAGCCGGGACGTGTACACCCCCGCCGGTGCCGCCCCGCCGGCGCTGCGGCACTGCGGTGAGAACGGCTGTGACCCCACGCCTCCGCGTTGCACCCCGTCCTCGTACCGGCAGGCGATCAACGATACGGACATCCCCGAGCACACGAGTGGGGAGGAGCGCGGCTGCGACGACGCGTGGCTGGTGCTGGACCTGTCGACCCGGACGGGGCCGGTGTGCGGCGACCCCGGCGACGGCTGCTCCTCGGGTGTCTCCCAGCGCTGGTTCTACCGGGCCGAGACCTCGGGCTGGCGGCCGGTCACCACGAACGGCGACGCGGGGTGCGCGGGCGTCCACAAACTGCTGCCGGAGTTGCCCGAACGCCTCTGCGCGTCGCTGCCCCGGCTCGACCGCGGATGAGAAACACGCGGCCGTCGGCACGCAGGGGTGCGGGACGTCGCTGCGCCGAGAGGTTCCGAGACCGACCGCGCCTGCCGCGGCGGCGCAGAACAGGCACGGTGAGCGAGTGTGCCCCGTGGCTGGTGGACGGCCGAAGGTCCGCCGCCGCGCTGCCGGCCGCTGTCATCTGGTGAGGCTGCGACCCGGACCGTGAGGCGCTGACCTCGGCCGTCGGGCCGCAGTGCGCGCGCCGGGCTGCGGTGCGCGCGCCGGCTGCCCGGGAGCGACCTCGTCGGCCTGCGACGGTACGTCGCCGAGGTGCGGGCGTTCCAGGGGTCTGAGCTGCTTGTCGTGGGCGAGCCCTTCGCCGGTGTGGGCGGGCACGGTGGGTGACAGGGGGCCCTGTCCGGATCGCGGGACTGCTTCGGCTTCCGATCATCCGCCCCCGGATGTGCTCCCCGCCACACGATGTCACCCCCCGTGATTTACTAGGACGTCCTAGTATCTCTCCAGGTACGAGCTCCATCGCAGGCTCCGGAGGGCCCCATGACCGATCTGCACCGTCCCGAAAACCCCGTACGTCTCGTCACCGCTTCCGCGCTGTTCGACGGCCACGACGCCTCGATCAACATCATGCGGAGGATCTTCCAGTCGCAGGGCGTCGAGGTGATCCACCTCGGGCACAACCGATCGGTCAAGGAAGTCGTCGACGCGGCCCTGGAGGAGGACGCCCACGGCGTGGCGGTCTCGTCCTACCAGGGCGGGCACGTGGAGTACTTCGAGTACCTCGTGGAGTCGCTGCGCGCCCAGGGCGCGGATCACGTCCGAGTCGTCGGCGGTGGCGGGGGAGTGATCGTCCCCGAGGAGATCTCCCGGCTGCGGGGGAGCGGGGTCACCATCTTCTCCCCCGAGGACGGGCAGCGGCTGGGCCTCGCAGGGATGGTCAACTCGGTCGTCGCGGAATGCGACTTCGACCTGTGGGACACCAAGCCCGCGGACGTCGGCGCCGTACTCGCGGGCGACCGCTTCGCCATCGCCCGCGCCATCACCGGCGCCGAGCTCGGCAAGCTCCCGACCGCCTTCCTCCAGGAGCTACGGACCGCCTCGGCGGCCCGGACCGTACCGGTCCTCGGTATCACCGGCACGGGCGGCTCGGGCAAGTCCTCCCTCACCGACGAGCTGGTGCGCCGGATCCGCGTCGACCAGGAGGACAAGCTGCGCATCGCGGTGATCGCCGTCGACCCCACCCGCCGCCGCGGCGGCGGCGCGCTCCTCGGCGACCGCATCCGCATGAACTCCCTCGACGGAACCCAGGTCTACTTCCGAAGCCTGGCCACCCGCGGCAGCCGCGAAGTGCCCCAGCACCTGTCGGACGTGATCGACGTCGTGAAGGCCGCAGGCTTCGACCTGGTCATCGTCGAGACCCCCGGCATCGGCCAGGGCGACGCGGCGATCGTGCCGTTCGTCGACACGTCCTTGTACGTGATGACGCCCGAGTTCGGAGCCGCATCCCAGCTGGAGAAGATCGACATGCTCGACTTCGCCGACGTCGTGGCCATCAACAAGTTCGAGCGGCGCGGCGCCCGCGACGCCATGCGCGACGTCGCTCGCCAGCTCGTCCGCAACCGCGAGGCGTTCACCAAGCGGCCCGAGGACATGCCCGTGTACGGCACCTCCGCGGCCACCTTCAACGACGACGGCGTCACCGCTCTCTACCAGCACCTGAAGACCCTGCTGGCCGGCGAGGGCCTGGACCTGACCTCCGGAACCCTGCCGACCGTCGACGTCAGGCACTCCTCGGGCATCCGCCAGGTCGTGCCCTCGGACCGGGTGCGCTACCTCGCCGAGATCACCGAGACCGTCCGCGCGTACCACTCCGAGACCCTCGCCCTGGCCGAGGCCGCCCGCCGGGTCCAGCGCCTGGCCGCCGTCCGGGAGGAGCTCGTCGGAGCCGGCCTCGACGACACCGACGTGCACTCCCTGCTCACCGGCGCCCGCAAGCAGCTCCCGCACGACGTCATGGAACAGATCGAGGGATGGCCCGCCCTCGTCGCCTCGTACGCACAGGACGAGCTGGTCGTGAAGGTACGCGACCGGGAGATCCGCACGCGGCTCGTACGCGAGTCCCTCTCCGGCAACAAGATCCCCCGCGTCGCCCTGCCCCGCTACGCCGACCACGGCGAACTGGTGCGGTTCTGGCGGGCGGAGAACCTCCCCGGGCACTTCCCCTTCACCGCAGGAGTCTTCCCCTTCAAGCGGGACGGGGAGGACCCCGCCCGCATGTTCGCCGGCGAGGGAGACCCGTTCCGGACCAACCGCCGCTTCCAGCTGCTCTCCGAAGGCCAGCCCGCCACCCGCCTGTCCACGGCCTTCGACTCCGTCACCCTCTACGGCCGCGACCCCGACGAGCGCCCCGACATCTACGGCAAGGTCGGCACCTCCGGAGTCTCGGTCGCCACGCTCGACGACATGAAGGCCCTCTTCGACGGCTTCGACCTGGTCGCGCCCACGACATCGGTCTCCATGACCATCAACGGTCCCGCGCCCACCATCCTGGCGTTCTTCCTCAACACGGCCATCGACCAGCAGCTCGAAGCCTTCCGCACCGCCGAGGGCCGCGAACCCTCCGGAGACGAGGCCGCCGAGCTGCGCGCCAAGGCCCTCGCCAACGTGCGCGGCACCGTGCAGGCGGACATCCTCAAGGAGGACCAGGGACAGAACACCTGCCTGTTCTCGACCGAGTTCTCCCTGCGGATGATGGCGGACGTGCAGGAATGGTTCATCCAGAACCAGGTCCGCAACTTCTACTCGGTGTCCATCTCCGGCTACCACATCGCCGAAGCCGGCGCGAACCCCATCAGCCAGCTGGCCTTCACACTCGCCAACGGCTTCACGTACGTCGAGGCGTACCTCGCCCGCGGCATGGACATCGACGACTTCGCCCCGAACCTCTCCTTCTTCTTCTCCAACGGCATGGACCCCGAGTACTCCGTACTCGGCCGCGTGGCCCGCCGCATCTGGGCCATCGCCATGAAGGAGAAGTACGGCGCCAACGAACGCTCCCAGAAGCTGAAGTACCACGTCCAGACCTCGGGCCGCTCGCTGCACGCCCAGGAGATGGACTTCAACGACATCCGCACCACGCTGCAGGCACTCATCGCCATCTACGACAACTGCAACAGCCTCCACACCAACGCCTACGACGAGGCCGTCACCACCCCCACGGAGGAGTCCGTCCGCCGGGCCCTGGCCATCCAGCTCATCATCAACCGCGAGTGGGGCCTGGCGATGAACGAGAACCCCCTCCAGGGGTCCTACATCATCGACGAGCTCACCGACCTGGTCGAGCAGGCCGTCCTCACCGAGTTCGAGCGGATCAGCGAGCGCGGCGGCGTCCTCGGCGCCATGGAGACCGGCTACCAGCGCGGCCGCATCCAGGACGAGTCGATGCTCTACGAACAGCGCAAGCACGACGGCACCCTGCCGCTCATCGGCGTCAACACCTTCCGCAACCCGCATGCCGACGACGCGGAACCCGTCGCCATCGTGCTGGCCCGGGCCACGGAGGAGGAGAAGCAGTCGCAGCTGGACCGCGTGCACGGCTACCAGTCCGCCCACCAGGAGCCCGCGCACGAGGCCTTGGCCGCTCTCAAGAGCGCCGCGATGGAGGGACGCAACGTCTTCGCCGTACTCATGGAAGCCGCCCGCGTCTGCTCACTGCAGCAGGTCACCGACGCCTTCTTCGAGGTCGGGGGCCAGTACCGGCGCAACGTCTGATCTCGCGGGCCGGCCCACCGACCCGCGCGACACGAGGCGGAACCACGACGGGGGCACCCTGCGGACACAGACTGCGGTCGGAGACCGGGTCCGTGCCGCGGGGGCGCCCCTTGGCAATCAGCCTGTCTCCGCGGTGCTCACCGTAGCCAGACGCCGGTTGTACTGGATCACTTCGTACCTCTGGTCGCCGGTGACCACGACCTCCGGGCGCGTGGGTGTGGCGGGGAAGAAGTCGGTGGCGCCCACGGACGTGCGGGCGGCCACGTACGCCTGCCCCTGGGGGAACGGGTACATGTCGAACCTCGTCTGTGCTGATGCCGGCAGCCCCTGGGGGTACTCGCCGGCTCGAGGGTAGGCCGTCGTGTAGAGGGAGACCGACTTCGCCCCGCTCGCGGGACGGACGATACGCGAGTTCGGGGCGGGGCGAGTGTGCACGCCCCCCGGGTTGTGGATCCATCCCTTCTGCCCACCGAACCAGATGGCCGTCCAGTCCCCTCGCATGTCGGCGACCACGAACTCCTGCCCCCACACCACGGTGGATCCCCAGTCGTCGATGCGGTCGCTGCCCGCCGACCCGTCAGGGCGGAGGGCGAGGTCGGAGACGAGCGGAGCGTCGGCGTCGGGCTCCGTGCGCACGTAGAGGAAGTTGGACGGCTGCGTCTGGGACCGGCAGGTCGGGGCGCACACCGTCACCGTCTGCGCGTTCCTGCCGAACGCCGGGGCGATCGTGACCGCCTCTCCGACTTCGATGTTCCCGCCCGTCTCACCTCCCGCGGCCTCGCGCTCCTTGCGCTGATCGGCATTGAGGAGAGCCATGAACTTCTCCCAGTCCCAGTAGGGGCCGGGGTCCCAGTGTGCGTCCGGCGCGCGGGCCGGCCTGGGCGGAAGGACGTTGTCGTGGCCGATGATGTGCCGGCGGTCCAGCGGGACGTCGAAGCGCCGTGCCAGGTAGACCACCAGCGCGGCAGTCGCCTTGTACTGGGCCGGAGTGAACCAGGTGGGCCCCTGGGCGGCGTATCCCTCCATCTCGATACCGACGCCGTGCAGGTTCATCCAGTAGTTTCCGGCGTGGAAGGCGATGTCCTTGGTGGCGACCATCTGCGTTGCCGCACTGCCGTCGGCCTTCATCACGTAATGCGCGGAAACCCCGCTCACCGGGTCCTGGAACCAGCTGACCCCACCGTCGTAGGACCCTTCGAGGTCATGAATGACGATGAAGTCGACGTCCATGCCGTTCGAGTTCCGCGTGGACACCTGGTAGTTCGAGGCGGCAGCGGGAACGAACCGGCAGTTCAGCTCGCTGGGGCACTCCGGCACTGCCGCCGCGGCTGACGTCCGCAGCCCCAGGGACGCGAGCTGTGACCTCGTCGGCCGGACGGACGGCGACTTCGTCAACGAAACCCTCTGGCCGTCCTTGCGCACCTTCTGCCTGCCGGAGCGGATCACGTCGAACACGCCATCGGCGAACCGTTCCGCCGCGGTGGTGTCGGCGGCCTGGCTGTAGTGCGCCACGGCCCCGTACCAGCTACCCGGGTCGGGCGACATCTCACGGGTGATCTGCCGTTGGTACGAGGCGAGCAGAGCGGCGCCGCCTCGAAGGTTCTGCAGCTCGTCCCGCTTGAGAGTCGAGGACGCGACGCCGATCATCGCGGCGGCAGCCTGCAACGTGTGCTCGGAAGGGTCGTCGGTGCCCGTGGCGTCCACCGGCCCTTCGCCTGGGCGATGGTCGTACGTCCCCCCGGACGTCGTGTCCGTCAGGTGCATGGGACCGTAGCCGCCCTTGGTGCTCGGGCGCCCGTCATTGGCCTCCCACCACGAGGACTCGTAGCTGACGCCGAGGAGCACTTCCCTCGGCACACCGAACTCCGCTGCCGCCTGCTCGGCCGCCCGCTCGAAGCCGCCGGGTGCGGCATCGGAGGGCCGCGCATTCCCAGCGGTGGCACACCCCCAGATGAGGGCCACCGCCACTCCCGCAGCGCTGAAAGTCCGGTGGCCGTGGCGCCTGTGTCTTCTGGTCACACCATGTCCATTTCGCTGTGGCGGGCGTAGTCCGGTCCAGGGGCCGACGCTGCGGCCGTCACAGCGAAAGGGACGGAGGCCTCCCGGTCCCCCCGACACGCCCAACGCACTCGGCCCCGTCACCGCACCGGAGCAGCGATCGCATGCCCATGCCTGTGCCCTCGCCCACGCGCCGTCGCGCTCGTGAGCACGGGAGAGGCTTTCGCGGCCATGAGTGGGCATCCGCCGCCACGATCCGGCCGCCCTCGGCACCTCCGTCCCCACGAGCGCTCCCAGAGCCTGTGCGAAGGCTTGACGCCGCCTGCGGGGCGCGGTGCCATGGGAATGACGTGAGGGGGCACACGATGCTCGACGCGGATGACGACGACGCGGGCCAGGGTGCTGAGGACGACGGTGATCGCCCGGATCGCCTTCCGGACCCGCACCGTCCAGGGCCCGAGGACCACTTCTGGGTGGCCGTGCTCGTGCTGATCGTGGTGGTCCTTGTCCTCGTGGGCATCCTTTCGAACGTGGACATGAACAACAGTGGTGACACAACCCAGGACTGGGACACCGTCTGGCATTGAGCGTCAAGATTGTCCTGATGCGACGAAGTCCATGAAGAAGGTCAAGGCCCGGGTGTCGACACCCTCTGAAGGACAGACCCGGGCCCCCGGAATGGCCACCTGCACATCGCGCCCGCGCCCGCGCCCGCGGAGATGATTCAACTCTCCACTCTGGAAAGGCCGCCGCGACCGGCAACGGCGACTACGCGGCCCCCGACCTGTACTGCCTGACGGCATGCTCCAGTCCGCCTCTTTCGTGTCCGAGAAACGCGGCGGCTTCCTCGTACGGGTCGGCGAGCCGCTGGGCAAGGCTGTACGTGGTCACAGGCCCATGCTGACGCTTTCGGCCGATGGTTCGGAGGGAAAGCGCGAAACTTCCGAACGCTTAGGCGCGACGTTTCAGCCAGCGGCCGTTGCTCGAGTCGCGAGTCTGGAGCCTCAAGACGACCGGAAGCCTGTACGGAGCCTGGCGAGAGCATGGCCACGGACCCGCGGGGCAGACGGGAAGCATGGCTGTCCTCAAAACCAGTGTCCTCGTCCTCGACTCCACCGATCCGGAACCGCTCGCGCGCTTCTACGCGACCCTGCTCGGCGCCACCGTGCAACCCGCGGGAGACGACCACGACCTGCTCCTCGTCTCCGGTCACGCCGGAGTGGTACTCGGGATCCGCCGTGACCTCGGGCAGGCGCCGCCGAGTTGGCCGCGTCCCGAAGACTCCCAGCAGGCTCATCTGCAGATCCTCGTGGCCCCTGACGCCCTCGATGAGGCGGAGCGCGAGGCCGTGTCGCTCGGAGCTCGGCCCATCGCCGCCGAGCGCGACGGAACCCGGACCGACCGGCGCACGGACGTGCGCCGCTACACCGACCCCGGTGGTCACGCCTTCGTCCTGGCCACGATATCCCCCGCCGATTCCAGCCCACCGTCACAGCGCTCCTGACCTCACGAACGGCACCTACCGTCCCAGGCAGCTGCCCGGATCGGGTCCGCGGACCCGATCCGTCGACGAGCGGCGCACGGCTCCCGCGTGCGGGCACGGGGGAGGGCAAGGGGGGAGGGCAACGAGAGCTTCCGAGCTCACGCAGGGCGCGTGCGCTGAGCTGACGACGTCCTCTCGGGCTGCAGCCGAACGGATGACCCCGTTCCGGTGGATTGGCTGAACTGTACGTAGACCAGATAGGTGCCTGAGGCATGTAGTGGATACGGCATCAATCTCGAAGCCGCCGATTCGCCCTTGCGAGGCCCCCATGACGGAAGCCGTGGCGTTCCCCCAGAACCGGACCTGCCCCTACCACCCGCCCACCGCCTATGACCCGTTGCGCGAGGAGCGCCCGCTGTCGCGGGTGACCCTGTGGGATGGACGCTCCGTGTGGCTCGTCAGCGGACACTCCGCCGGCCGGGCACTGCTCTCGGACCCGCGTCTCTCCACCGACTCCACCCGGCCCGACTTCCCTCTCACGACCGAGCGGGCCTCGTCGGTGCGTCGACGCCGACGCGCCGCGCTGCTCGGCTGGGACGACCCTGAGCACAACGTCCAGCGCCGGATGCTGATCCCGAGTTTCACGCTCAAGCGTGCGGAACGGCTGCGCCCGCGCATTCAGGAGACCGTGGACCGGCTCCTCGACGCGATGGAGGCTGCGGGACCCCCGGCCGAGCTGGTGAGCGCGTTCGCGCTGCCGGTGCCTTCGATCGTGATCTGCGACCTGCTCGGAGTCCCGTACGAGGACCACGACTTCTTCGAGGAGCAGTCTGCCCGGCTGCTCCGCGGACCGACGGGCGAGGACACCGAGGACGCGCTCGCCCAGCTCGAGGGCTATCTGGGCGACCTGATCGAACGCAAGCGGCGCAAGCCCGGCGAGGGCGTGCTCGACGACCTGGTGGCACGGCAGCTGGAGGATGGCGGGCCCGACAGCGAGAAGCTGGTACAGCTCGCCACGATCCTGTTGATCGCGGGGCACGAGACCACCGCGAACATGATCTCCCTCGGTACGTACACCCTGCTGCGCCACCCCGAGCGGTTGTCCGAACTCGCGGCCGAACCGCGTCTCGTGCCGGTTGCCGTCGAAGAACTGCTGCGGTTCCTGTCGATCGCGGACGGGCTTCTGCGGGTCGCACGGGAGGACGTGGAGATCGGCGGCACGATCATCCGCGCGGGTGAGGGTGTGGTCTTCTCGACCTCCGTCATCAACCGGGACGCCGCCGCGTACGCCGATCCCGACACCCTGGACTGGTCGCGCTCGGCACGGCACCACCTGGCATTCGGCTTCGGCATCCATCAGTGCCTGGGGCAGAACCTGGCGCGCGCGGAGATGGAGATCGCCTTCGGGACGCTGCTCCGCCGGCTGCCGGGGCTGCGGCTGGCCGTCCCCGCCGATGAGATCCCGTTCAAGCCCGGCGACACGATCCAGGGGATGCTCGAACTCCCCGTCACATGGTGAAAGGACCACACGGATGCGTATCTCCATCGACGGGGAGCTCTGTATCGGCGCCGGGCAGTGCGCCATGACCTCTCCGGACGTCTTCACCCAGGACGACGACGGGTTCGGGAAGGTGATTCCGGGCCAGGACGGGGGCGGCGGAGGCCCGCTGGTACGCGAGGCCGCTCGCGCCTGCCCGGTCCGGGCGATCAGCGTCGAGGGGTAGGTAGGCGCAGGCGCACGCGCAGACGACAGGCGCCAGGCGTAGGCGGAGACGCAGGCGACAGGGGCAGGGACGGGGACAGGGGCAGTGAGGACGACTCTGACTCCACGGTCTCCGGCTCGGGGTCGGGGTCGTCCCCATCGGCCTCTGTCACCACTCATACTCGGCTACTTCTCGGCCCAGTACGCGGCCCGCACTTCTCCCTCCGCGAAGTCCCGGCGCGGGAGACGCAGACCGAGGGACTCCTCCAAGGCGTGGAAGTACAGCTCGAACGTGTTGGTCAGTTCGGGGTGGTCCAGCTCGGCACGCCGGAGTCCCCGATTGAGGAAGTCCAGCTCCCCGCCGCGCAGATAGGGGGCGCGGCCGCGCTCGTACCAGATCAGCTCCAGCATGCCCCAGTCGTCGTCGACGCGGCGGCCGTCCCGCACGTAGTCGAGGGAGTAGATGGCCTTCGCGGAGGTGGCGGTCAGCCAGACGCTCTCCTTGATCCCGAGTGCGGCGTACGCCTCCTTGTCGGCGTAGGCCCCCGGCGGCGTGTCGTGGTGCAGCAGGAAGGTCCACCCGCCCGCCTGTCCGAAGCAGCAGCTCTCCCACTGGCGGTCCCAGTGGGCCCGGCCCCCGTCGACGGCCTGGAGGTCCTTGAGGCGCGTACCGGCTGCGACCTGAACGGGGTCGGCCCCGTACAGCAAGGCCAGTTGCTCTGCGTCGACGGGTTGCCCGGGCGCCGTGCGGAAGAAGGAGAGAGTCGTGTACGGGGCCTGGTCACGCCAGGACTTTGCTATCCAGGCGAGC
Organism: Streptomyces sp. NPDC088707; assembly: GCF_044752725.1. Taxonomy (NCBI): domain Bacteria; kingdom Bacillati; phylum Actinomycetota; class Actinomycetes; order Kitasatosporales; family Streptomycetaceae; genus Streptomyces; species Streptomyces sp. NPDC088707. The sequence continues at coordinate 370,956 of NZ_JBIVLV010000004.1, forward strand.
CCCTCCAGCGGGTCTCGTCCGCACACCTCGACCGTCCCTGTGTCGTCCCCTGCGGCGTCCAGGCCGCCACTGCGGAACCGCCTGCCCCAGGCCGGATCGATCCGGTCCAGTGCGACTGCCGTCTCCTCGGGGCCGCCGCAGTGCCGGCGCATCGCGGCCTCGGCGATCAGGTAGAGCACCTGCTCGAGGTCTCGGGTAGCGAAGACCTCCCGGTAGGCGCCGTGATGCCCACGCACCGTGCCACCCTCGTCCAGCAGCAGACAGAGGCCGCCGTCCTCCACCTCCTCGGCGCGCTCGGCACACGCCTCCAGCTCGTCGTCCGAGAGGGCCACGGGTGGCAGCCCCACCTCGTGGAGCAGGGGGTGTCCGGCGGCCGTCCGCCGCCACGCCTCCGCAAGTGTCCGCTTGGTGATCTCCATTGCGTCAGCATAAGAACAGCCACTGACAACGGGCCGATCGTCTCGTGTCTCGAAACCGGCATGGTCCCGCCCGTCAGCGGCGCCACTCTGGGCACACAGTTCAAGGCACACCCCAGCAGACATGGCGTTCCCCGCGAGTGGGCACGGCAAGGTCCAAGCGGTCCGCCGACGTGACGACGAGCGGAACCGGGGGAGTCGGTCGACGTCATCACCACGCCACGCGAGCGACCTCGGACATCGACAGACAAGCCGTCCACTCCCCGGTCACGCGGGGTGGGCGGTGCATCCGAAAGCGGCCAGACACTCAGACGCCCGGCCGGCCGCCCGGGCACTCGGACGTCCGGACGCCCGGAGGACCGGAAACGGGGAACTCTTCCGCTTGCAACGAGACCTTCGTCGTCTCCTTCCTCACTTGGCCGCTGAGGCAGGAAGCTTCGAAAGGCGCCGGCGGAATCCCGGAAGGAGGTGGTCGGGCCGACGATCACTCGGTGGTTACGCGAGGCAACTTCGACGCCCGATCCCACGTCTGGCAGTCCGTACCAACCCTTCCGGAACGGAGCCACTCGGTGCTCATAGGACTGCTGACCGCCATCGCCGCCTCGATCTGCTACGGCACGGGATCCGTCCTGCAGGCCGTCGGGTCTCGCAAGTCCGCCCGGCGTGACGCGGCCGCGGGCCGGCTCACAGAGCGCGGGGGGCCCAGTCTGTCCTCCACGGCGAAGGCGGCGACGACCTGGGAGTTCGTCGTCGGCACGATCCTGGACTTCATCGGATTCGGTCTCGGGGCGCTCGCGGCCCGGCTGCTGCCGCTGTTCCTGTCCCAGACCGTGATCAGCGCGAATCTGGTCGTCACGGCGGTCCTGAGCGTCCGGCTGCTCGGGATCCGGCTCACCCGCGCTGAGTGGACCTCGATCGGTGTGGTCTGCTCCGCGCTGGTGCTCCTGGCGAGCGCCGCGGGCCCGGAGGGCGGTGGCCACACTCAGGTCGCCACGCACTGGTGGCTGCTGGCGATCGCCTTGCTCCTGATGGCGGGCGGAACAGCTCTCGTACGCCTCCTGGGCGCGCGGGCGGCCATCCTGGCCGGTCTGCTCTCCGGGCTCGGCTTCGGCGCGCTGGGCGTCGGGGTCCGGATCCTGAACGGCGTCGACCCCTTCGACCTCGGCGCGCTCCTTGCCGACCCGGCGCTGTACGCGATTCTCGTCGCCGGTATCGGCGGCATGTATCTGCACACCGTGGCGCTCCAGATCGGTTCAGTGAACGGGGCGACGGCGGCGTTGGTGGTGGGAGAGACGGTGCTTCCCGGCATGATCGGGGTGTGGTGGCTGGGTGATGCCTCACGCCCGGGTTTCGCCTGGCTTGCCGTCCTCGGCTTCGTCCTCGCGGTCGTGGGCGCGGTTGCGGTGGCGTGGTTCGGCGCGCCGGAGGGCCACGGGGCGGAGGCCGAGGACGCGCCGGAAGGCCCAGAGACGGCGCCCGGGAACGCTCCGGAAGCTCTTGAGACGGTGCCCGGGAACGCTCCGGACGCTCTTGGGACGGCGCCCGGGAGCGTTCCCGGTCCCGTACGCGTTCCCTGACTCGGCCCGCACCAAGCTGTGTCAGCCAGGCGTGCTCCTATCGAGGCGGATGGTCGGTCTCGACTCCCTGCCGGAGCGTGACCCTCGGACCAGCGGTACCGCTGGCCCCGGTTGGTCGTATGCGGGACTACGGCCGGTCCAGGACGTCGGCGACCGCCGCCAGAGCCGCCTGCCAGGGGTACGTCGCCGGGTCGCCCTGACCCGGTTCGTGCGGCACGAAGCCGCCCTCGCCGTAGACCACCCGGACGCCGGCGCTCCTGAGCGTCTCGAGCGATCGGTCCCACTGAGGATGCGCCGTGTACGCCCGGTTCACGCACGGCATCACGGCGATGGGGATGTTCTTCCCGACGCCTTCGGCGACAACGCCGACAAGCCACTTGTCCGTGATCCCGAGGGCCCAGGCGTTCACCGTGCTGAAGGTGGCCGGCGCGACCACGATGGCGTCGGGCTTGGGCCAGATGTCCGGATGGCCCGGCATGCGGTAATCCCACCTGACCGGGTGGCCGGTGAGCACGGCCAGGCCGTCCAAGGATTCGCTGAGCCAGCGCGCTGCCGTCGGCGTGAGGCCGAGGCACACGTCCCAGCCGTCGGCCTGTGCCTCCTCGATGACCCGGGCGACGTCGAAGACAGGTGTGGCCGCGCTGCTGAACAGGTACAGGATCCTAGCGTTCATGATCCTTATATGATCATATGGAAGCGCCTCTGAATCGGGGGAGTCGGGGCCGAACGCATCTCGCGCGATGCTGGTGCGCGTCTGGCGTTTCAGGTGGACGGCCGGTTCGCTGCTGGTAGCTCGCCTCGTGCTTGCGGCTCCGGGTCGCCGCAGTGGCGGAGTGCCACTGGTCGGCCCGGCAGATACCTCCCTGCAGGTGCGACAACTCGGACCTGCAGGCAACGTGCGGAGCTACGGCCGGTTCTAGGAGGAAAGGGACCGTGGGAGCTGCCGCCTCGCCGACCACGAACCCCAGCCAACGGCCGGCATCGCCAAGATCTCCTCGACAACCCTGGGTCATGCCATCAGATCCTCCGTCACGGGCAGGCACTCGGCGAGCAGGTCGACGATGTCGCGCCAGGCTCGCTGCGCGTGCCGTGGGTGGTAGCCGACGCCGGGAACCACGGAATGGTCGACCGGCGGATGGTGGAACGCGTGCAAGGCGCCGCCGTAGACCGCGAGGCGCCAGTCGACGCCCGCTTCCTGCATCTCGGCGGTGAACGCGTCCCGTTGCGCTGGCGGCATGATCGGGTCCTCCGAACCGACCCCGGCCCACACCGGGCAGCGAATGCGCGCCGCCTCGCCCGGTCGGCCCGTGGTGAGTCCGTTGACTGTCCCGATCGCGCGCAGGCTGACGCCGTCGCGCCCGAGTTCCAGCGCGACGGCGCCCCCTGTGCCGTAGCCGATGGCGGCGATCCGGTCGGGGTCGGTCCGCGGTTCGGTGCGCAACACGTCGAGCGCCGCATGGCCGATGTCCCGCATCCGGTCGGGATCAGCGAGCAGCGGCAGGCAACGGGTCAGCATCTCCTCGGGGTCGCCCAGATAGCGCCCGCCGTGAAGGTCGAAGGCCAGCGCCACGTAACCCAGTTCGGCGAGAGCATCGGCCCGGCGGCGCTCGACGTCGCTGAGCCCCATGCCCTCTGGTCCGAGCAGCACCGCGGGCCGGCGGTCGACACCGGCCGGGAGCGCGAGGTGCCCGATCATCGTCAGACCGTCGGCCGGATACTCGACCGTACGCGTCGTCATCGTCGTCATGAGACCGGACTGTAGTGATCGTCGGTCCCGGTCCGACTGGTGTTCCGCCGCTGGCAGAAGCGCGCGGGGTATCCCTTTGCAGCACGGCGAGTGCCTGCGGTGATTGGTGGGTGTGCCGGTCGAGCCAGGCCTGCAGATCGTCCAGCTCGCGGCGGCCGGCCGGTCTGCGGCTTTCTTTCCGCGGTGGGAGGAGCCGTTGTCGACCATCCAGAACACGCGCTTCGCGCCGGCCGCCGCGTGCAGGACGACCTGGGCGCGCCGGCGCGGTCAGTGATCGGTTCTTGTGGCCGTACGTCATCTTCTTCAGCCGCTCACGCGCGGAGGCGGTCAGGAAGATCAGGCGTGCGGAAGCGAGAAAGGCGACGTGGGAGAGCCGTTCGCGAGAAGTGGATGACGGCGGGGTTCGAAGAAGCGGGACCTTTCCTGCGGTGTGACTCCGGTCAGCGGGTGGCGGTCAACGCCTCACGTGCGGTGGTGAGGATCTCCTCGGAGAGCGGGGTGCCGTTGGTGGCCCGGGACAGGACGAGGGCGCCGAGCATGGTGCACAGCCTGGTGATGCCGTCCTGGTCCTCGGTGGCGAGCCAGTCGGCGAAGTCGGCCACTCCCCGGGTGTAGACGCGGCGGGCCTCACCGTCTCCGCCGGTGCGGGCGATGTCGGTGGCGAGTGCGGCGACGGGGCATCCGTCGGCCGGGCTGTCGCGGTGCTCGATGGAGAGGTAGGTGTCGATCAGCGCCTGCTGGGCGGCGCCGTGCCGTCCTTCGTACTGTTCGATTCGTTCCTTGTGGTGCCGGGTGAGTTCGGCGAACGCGTGGGCGGTGGCTTCGTCGACGAGCTCCTCCTTGGACGCGAACTGCTTGTAGAAGCCGCCATGGGTCAGGCCGGCCGCCTTCATGAGGTCGGCGACGCTGACATGGGTGCCCTGTTCCCTGAGCAGTCGGGACGCGGTTTCCACGACCCGCCTGCGGTTCTCCTGTGCCTGTGCCTGCGATACGCGGCCCATCGGTCACGCCTCCCCATTGGATGTCGAGTGAAATCTATTCTAGACTCTGATTTAGATGTTGGACGTAATCTAATGCGTGCGGTCTCCACGCCGCTCGCAACGCTGGGAGTGCTCATGGAACTGAAGGACGCGGTCGCGGTGGTCACCGGCGCCAACCGGGGGCTCGGGCGGCATCTGGCCGCCCAGCTCGTGGAGCGCGGAGCGAAGGTGTACGCGGCGGCCCGCCGCCCTGAGACGGTGGACCTGCCGGGCGTCATTGCGCTGCGGCTCGACGTGACGGACGAGGAATCGATCCGGAACGCGGCCCGCGTCGCATCCGACGCGACGCTGCTGGTGAACAACGCGGGCATCTCCACCGGAGCACCGCTGATCGCGGGCAGTCCGGACGCGGTGCGCCTGGAACTGGAGGTGAACTTCTTCGGCCCGCTCGCTGTGACACGGGCCTTCGCCCCGGTCATCGAGTCCAACGGCGGCGGCGGCGTGCTCAACGTCCTGTCGGTCCTGTCCTGGCTGCACCCGGCCGGCCTCGGCTCCTACGCGGCGGCGAAGGCCGCCGCCTGGGCGCTGACCAATGCGAGCCGGGAGGAACTGGCGCCCCGCGGGATCGACGTCTCGGGTCTCTACGTCGGGTACATGGACACCGACATGGCCGCTGGCGTTCCCGCCGACCAGAAGGCCGACCCCGCCGAGGTCGCCGACCGGGCCCTGTCCGGCATGGAAACGGGCCTGCCCGAGATCCTCGCCGACGAGGCCACCCGGTACGTGAAGCAGAGTCTGGCCGCCGCGCCGAACGCGGCGTGAAGCCCGCCCCGCCGCCCCCGCCGCATCGGTGCGGGGTGTCACGAACCAGCTGTAGACGCCAGAGAATATTTCGTACCGGTGCAAACCTGGTGCCAACAGAGACGCCGTCCTGCGGACGGGACACGGAGCACCCGATGAAGGCCTTCCTGATCGAGAAGTACGGTGACCAGTCCGCGGTGCGCGCCGCCGAGATGCCCGCCCCGGAGCCGGGCGCCGACGACGTCCTGGTGAAGATGCACGCGGCGAGCGTCAACCCGCTGGACTTCAAGATCCGCGACGGTGACTTCAAGATGATCCTTCCGTACCGCCTCCCCCTCGTCCTGGGCAACGACCTCGCCGGAGTGGTGGTCCAGATCGGCCCGTCCGTCACCCGCTTCGCCGTCGGCGACGAGGTCTACGCCCGCCCCGACAAGAACCGCATCGGCACCTTCGCCGAACTCATCACCGTCCACCAGGACGACCTGGCCCCCAAGCCCGCCGGTCTCACCATGGCGGAAGCCGCCTCCCTCCCCCTGGTCGCCCTCACCTCCTGGCAGGCCCTGGTCGAGAAGGCGCAGGTCCAGCCTGGGCAGAAGGTCCTGATCCACGCGGGCTCAGGTGGCGTGGGCACCATCGCCGTCCAACTGGCCAGACACCTGGGCGCGCACGTGGCCACCACCGCGAGCGCGGCCAACGCCGAGCTGGTCAAGGAACTCGGCGCAGACGTCGTCGTCGACTACCGCAACCAGGACTTCGAGGAGCTCCTGGACGACTACGACGTCGTCCTGGACACCCTCGGCGGCGAGACCCTGGAGAAGTCCCTGCGGGTCCTCAAGCCGGGCGGCAAGGCCATCAGCATCGCCGGTCCCCCCGACGCGGCCTTCGCCCGCGAGCTGGGCGCGAACCTGGTCCTGCGCCAGGTGATGAACGCGCTGAGCCTGAAGACCCGGCGCCACGCCAAGCGCCACGGCGTCACCTACTCCTTCCTGTTCATGAGGGCCGACGGCGACCAGCTGCGCGAACTCACCCGGCTCGTCGAAGCCGGAGAGATCCGCCCCGTCGTCGACCGCGTCTTCCCCTTCGACCAGACCTGCGAGGCCATGGAGTACGCCGAGAAGGGCCGCGCCAAGGCCGGCAAGGTCGTCGTCGCGATGGCGTGAAGGTCAGCCCTCCACCCCCACACCCCACAGGAATCCATCATGAACGCACCGCCCAGTTCCCGCGCCCTGTCGTCGTACAAGGACGTGACGACCCGTTCGGTGTCCGTGCGCGGCGTCGACTTCGTCTACCGGCAGCTCGGCCCGGAAGGAGACGGCGTACCGCTGATCCTGCTCCACCACCTGACGGCGGTCCTGGACAACTGGGACCCCCGCGTCGTCGACGGACTCGCCGCCCGGCGCCGGGTGATCGCCTTCGACCACCGCGGAGTCGGCGCGTCGGGCGGCTCCACCCCCGACACCATCGAGGCGATGGCCCGCGATGCGGTGCTGTTCATCCGAGCCTTCGGCTTCGAGCGGGTCGACCTGCTCGGCCTGTCCATGGGCGGCTTCATCGCCCAGGTCATCGCAGCCGAGGAACCGCAGCTGGTGCGCAGGGTCGTCCTCGCGGGCACTGGCCCCGCAGGAGGACCGGGCATCGACAAGGCCGGTCCTGGTGGCCAACGGCGAGAGCGACCGCATGGTGCCGAGCGAGAACACCCTCGACCTCGCCGCACGGCTGCCCCGGGGCGAACTCGTCCCCCTCGACCCGGACGCCGGACACGGCGGAATCTTCCAGTACCACGACGAATTCGTGACCAGGGCCCGCGCATTCCTTGAAGCGCAGCCCGATGACTGACAGGTAGGGCGCCGACGCCCGGCCTCGAAGACGACCTCCAAAGAACTTACGGCGGCAACCACTTGGCCGCGCTGCCGGAACCGCTGAATCGACCGCTACTTCGACGACTTCGCCCCCGTCGACTCCCTGCCGCGCCCGCCACGGCCCGTCAGGACATGGTCACGGCGGCCATGGCGCGCCCACCATGCGGCCGGCGTGGGCGGGAGGTTGGGGCGGGGGCGTGGCGGCGCGGCACAGGCGGTCAGCCGAAGGCTTTGACCGCCTGGTAATAGGTCCATGCCGTGCTGTTGCATGCCGTCTTCGTGGCACCGCTGTAGTTGAGGCACACGCGCTTCAGGTCCTCGTACAGGGCGCTGTCCAGACGGGACTTGTTGGCGCTGAAGGTACCGGCGGCCTTGTAGTTGCGGTAGCCGAAGTCGTGTCGGGCGCACGACATCGAGAAGGGGAAACCGAAGGGGTTGTCCGGCGAGGTGGAGCAGTAGTCGGTCGACCAGTCGAAGGCGTAGGCGGACCATGCACCCTGATTGGCCCTGGCTGCGGCCCAGACGTTGTAGCTCGACGCGCTGGTCTGCGTCCAACTGGAGAGCACCTGGGGTTTGTCGGCGGGGGCGGCGGTGGCGACGTTGGCGGTGACGACGGTGGTGAGCAGGGCCAGGGCCGAGGCGGACAGGCCGACGGCAAGTCTTTGGTGCATCCCACACCTCCATGAGGCTACGGCTCGCCTATGAGCCGCAGGTACATGACAAGATGATTGACGGGGCAACAGCGTTTGTATAGACCTTGACGCGTTGGCTTTCGTGCGAAGACTTCAGCGGGCGCGGGCCTGGGAGCGGGCGCGGTAACCGCGCGGCACCTTCTGACGTGGTTGGGCGGCTCGGCCTTGTCGGTCGAGACACGACCTGGATTCCAGCATCACCTACACCGTCCAGCTGATCGAGGGCTGCCCGGCCGCGTCTGGCGTGGGATTCGCGAGGGTCGATAGGGTCGGCCCATGTCCAGTCCTGGAGACGTGCCGCCGGAGATCCTGAACAGGTTGCGGTCGATCTGCCGGCAGCTGCCCGAGTCGTACGAGGAACCAGCCTGGATCGGTGTGCGCTGGCGAATCCGTACGCGGACGTTCGCCCATGTCTACACGCCGGACGTGGAACGCTCCCCGGTCTACGCATCGTACGTAACCGCAGGTCAGGAGCCGGTCGTGATGACTTTTCGGGTAGCCGCGGACGACCTGCTCGGCCTGACCGCCACGGGGTTCCCGTTCTTCCGTGCCGACTGGGGCCACAACGTTGTCGTTGCCGTTCTCGGTGACCACACCGACTGGACCGAGCTCGCTGAACTGATCACGGACAGCTACCGAGGGATGGCTCCGAAGTTCCTCGCAGCCAGGCTTCCTCCCCTGCCACCGCTCAGCTGACCGGCCGTGGGCCTCGTCTCCCGCCAGACCTGGGAAGGAGGGCGGGATGGACCGGCCGCCGGGTGCTGGGTCCGTCGCGGCCAAGGCCAGCCGCCCGCTGGCGTTGTGAACAGCGTTCGTGGCCGGCTCTGTCCTTCCGTCGGAGGGGGGAGCAGTGCCCACTCGACGTGGACGGCGGGTGGGGGAGTCGTCAACGGCTTCGCTCGCAGCGCGCAGCTCGCCATGGAGGTCCTGCGGACGCCGGTACGGGGTGCCGTGGTGGAGGGCTCGGGGCGGCCTGCACGACGACTGTCCAGCGGGTCGGGAGGGCACCGGCGGGTGCGGGGACCAGGAGCATGTGGCGTCGGCCGACCGGTCAGGAATCGAGAAGCCCCGGCTGCCGCCCGGCCCCTAGCGTGACGGTCATGGCAACCACCGCTTCCACCGCAGCCCACACGTCCCTCACGTCTGTCACCCTTGAGGTGGCCGACGTTGAGGCCGCTCGTCGTTTCTACCACGCCTTCGGCGTGGACACCTACATTCGCCTGCGGGCGTCCCACGCACCCACCACCGGGTTCCGCGGCCTCACTCTCGCGCTGACGGTGTCCGGTCCGGCCACCGTGGACGGTTTCGTCGGCGCCGCCCTGGAGGCCGGCGCCACGGTGCTGAAGCCCGCAGCGAAGTCGCTGTGGGGCTACGGCGGTGTCGTGCAGGCCCCGGACGGGACGATCTGGAAGATCGCGACTTCGGCGAAGAAGGACAGCGGCCCCGCCACCCGTGAGATCGACGAGGTCGTGCTGCTGATCGGCGTCGAGAGGGTGAAGGCCACCAGGGAGTTCTACGTCGGCCGGGGCCTGAGCGTAGCGAAGAGCTTCGGTGGCAAGTACGTCGAATTCACCGCCGGCCCCTCCAGTCCGGTCAAGCTCGCGCTGTACAAGCGTCGCGCCCTGGCCAAGGACCTCGGGGTGGCCGATGACGGCACCGGATCGCACCGGATCGTCCTGGGCGGCACGGCCGACGCCTTCACCGATCTTGACGGGTTCGACTGGGAGCCTGCTGTCTCCCTCCCCGCCCATACGTCCTGACCCAGGCACCGCCCATACGGACCGACTGACCGGCGAACACGCGCCGATGCGAGAACGACAGGAGATGGATCATGAAGTTTCGCACCCTTGTCGAGCCGCCTGAGCCGATGCGGGGTCTGGCGGTTCCGCCCGAGGTGGTGGCAACGCTCGGCGGGGGAGCACGGCCGCCCGTGACGATCACGCTCAACGGGCATTCCTGGAAGAGCCGGGTCGCCCTCGTGCGAGGTCGTCGCCTCCTGGGCCTCAGCAATGCCAACCGGCGGGCCGCGGGTGTCGCCATCGGCGAGGAGGTCGAGGTCGAGCTGGAGCTCGACACCGAGCCCCGCGTCGTCGTCGAGCCCTCGGACTTCGCGCGGGCCCTCGACGACAACCCCGTCGCCCGAGCCGCGTACGACAGCCTTCCTCGCAGCCGTAAGCGTGAGCATGTGCGCGCCATCGAGAGCGCGAAGCGGCCGGAGACGCGCCGACAGCGCGTCGAGAAGGCCCTGACCACCCTGCAGGGCTGACCCCGCTCCGGAAGGAAAGCCCCCGGCCGCGGCACGGCGGGGCACGCGGCACCGCAGGGCCCCACGGCACCGCAGACCGCGCGCTGAGTCCCGGCCCTGCCCACTTCCCTTGAAAGGACACCATGTCGAAGCGACTGATGACGGGTCTGTACTGGTTCCTGGCCCTGGAGTTCACCCTGGGCGCCGTCACCAAGTTCTGGCCGGGCGACACGATGTTCAGCTCGGCCTACTCCACGAAGTTCGCCGACTGGGGGTACCCACCCTGGATGCGTTTCGCGGTGGGTGCCCTGGAGGGCATCGCCGCCGTCCTGCTCGTGGTTCCGGACCGGCGAACGCGCTTCCTGGGCGCCACCACGCTGATGTTCGTCCTCACCGGCGCCGTCACCACCCACATCGTCAACCACGACCCGGCCATCGAGAGCTGGGCCGCCCCGACCCACCTGTTCATCATGGGCGTCCTCGCACTGGCCAACTGGCCGGCCGACTGGCGCGACCTCCTGAGGACCTCAGCGCACGGCCCCTACGAATCTGGCGCACACCCCACGGAAACGACCAGATCGCGGCACCTCACAGGCAATCCCTGACGTACTGCTCCGGCTGCGCCTGGCGGGCCCTGCCACCATGCTTCTGGTCTCGAAGTCGACCACGCACCGCCGATTCCTGATCTGGTCGAGCGCCGACGGCGTGGGCCGCCAGCACGAGGAGCGCACTCCGGCTGTAGATCGTGAGCGTGGCCCAGGTCACGGCGCGCGCCGCCATCCGTGAACGCCTTCATGCCTGCGGAGTCCCTACCCTGAGTCTGAGCGGGAGTGCGCGCATTCCCGCAGGTTGCGGTGCCGTGGCAGAGCGGCCCATGGCGATCGCCGTGCGCGAGGTCCAGCCCACGGCGACTGACGGAGACGGGGAGCGGACCTTCTCCCATCTGTCCGCGGGTTCAAATCCCGCCGGCGCCGCAACCGAACCGGTGAGCCTCTGGATAGGGCAACCGCTAAGACGTCATCTCATTTGGTGAGTCTGCGATAGCAGATGAGGGTGCAGGCGATGCTGGTGAAGGCGAGGAAGTGGTCGGCTTTGCGTTCGTAGCGTCCGTGGAGGCGTCGGCAGCCGGCGAGCCAGGCCATGGTGCGTTCGATGGTCCAGCGGTGCCGGTCCAGTCGCTGTGAGGACTCGATGCCTTTACGGGCGACGCGGTGGGTGATGCCGCGCCTGCGTAACCATCGCCGCAGGTGGAGGTAGTCGTAGCCCTTGTCCGCGTGGAGCTTTCCCGGCTTGCGCCGCCTGCGTCCGCGGCGGGAGCGGACCGTCGAGCACCACGCGGTGCAACTTGGCCCACACGCTGCTCACAAGCCGAACGACGCTGTCGGCAGTTGCTGCCACGTGCAGCCCGACGGGGCCACGAAAACAATCGCCGCCAGCACCTCCCGGTCGCCATGCCGACGCCGACCACCACTCTGAGGCCGCGACGGCGCCTCCGGCCCCACCCGCTGGAACAGCTCCCACGGCTCATCCGGCACCAGCCGCTCAACAATCCCCATGACTGTCGCGCCTACGACTTGGTGGAGCAGATGGTCTCGATCCAGGTCGCATGGAAGTCACGGCAGACAAGGAGGAGGGTGCCGTCCCAGCAGGCGATCTCGTGGCTGCAACCGTCCCTGTGCGGCAGGATCTCGTCGAGAATCACAGTCCCGAGGTCCGTTCCTCGGTCCTCGTCGGCGGGATCGATGATGAAACTGGACACCCCTACGTAGCGGATCAGCAGGTCCTGGTCGTGCTTCCAGCAGTTGTGCCGGAACTCGACCTCCACATCCTCACCGCCGGCGCCCCGGACGGCCCGAAGCGTCAGGTCCTTCACACATCGCCTGCTGCCGAAGTCGTAGTGGTCCGCGTCGGTGGCGAAAGCCCGGGCGCCCGGCGGCAGGTCGCCGGAGATCGAGGGCAGGTGGCTCAGGTAGCGAGCCGGGTCCAAGGCCCCTGACAGGTCACCGACCTGCGCGTCGAGATTGACGTACTCCATCGACCTTCGCCCCTGACGACCTCCCACTGGCCGACGAACCGCCGCACAGACTCACCAAATGAGATGACGTCTAACTGATCGTTTCAGAATGAGGTTCGGAGTCGTCGCAAGCAGATGCTACTGCAGGCGAGTTGCAGCAGGCCGAGGTGGAGGTCGGCGCGTATCTCGTAGCGGGTGCGGAGTCGTTTGAACTGATGGAGCCAGGCGACGGTCCGTTCCACAACCCAGCGGGTCTTGCCCAGGCCGGAGCCATGTGAGACGCCTCGGCGGGCGATCTTGGGTGTGATGCCGCGGGCCTGCAGGATGCGCCGGTACTTGTCGTAGTCGTAGCCACGGTCGGCGAACAGTCGACCCGGCCGGTGCCGGGCTCTCCCGCGGACTCCGCGGATGCGGGGATCGCGTCCAACAAGGGTGTCAGCTGGGTGACGTCATGCCTGTTTCCCCCGGTCAGGGTGACGGCGAGGGGCGTGCCGTGCCGGTCGGTGATCAGGTGGTGCTTGCTGCCCGGCCGTGCGCGATCGACTGGCGAAGGTCCAATTTGATCCCCCCTTCAACGCCCGGACGTGCGAGGCGTCGATCGCGGCGTCGTCCATGCCGAGCACGCCGGCCTTGCGCAGTTCAGCCAGGAGGACCTCGTGCAGACGGGGCCAGACGCCGGCTTCGGTCCAGTCCCGCAGCCGCCGCAGGCCGTCACCCCGCTGCACCCGGTCCGCTCGGTGGGAACGTCTCTCCAGCTCACATTCTTGGGGTGGCGCACTCATCGATCACGACACCCGGCACCACAGTTGCAGGGACGCGGCACGTGTGGGTTCAGCCGATGACGAACTGTTCGAGACCCGTCTCCGACAGCGAATCCTGAGAGTCCAGACGGGCCGCCTCGGCAACCAGCCAGTCGTACTCCTCCCGCAGCACCGGGATGCGGTGGTACTCCACGCTCCGCGCGAGGTGGTCCAGGGCGAGCTCTGCCTCGTCATTGTCGATGAGTTCGAGAACCGACTGCAGCGCCTCGGCCGGTCTCGGGTTCTCCGCCGTCCGGCGGGCGATCGCCACGACGGTGGCGCGCAGGAGGGCATCGGGGGGCTCGATGGGCTGGCTCATACCCCAAGTGTGCCCCGAACTCATTCTGAAACGATCAGTAAGAGCCCCGGCCTCCCGTCACTTGCGTTGAGCCGGGACACCGGGGCGGAACTTGCGCCCTTCATGGGGTGCGAGGAGGAGCGCAACCGTCGCGGTTGGCCGACCGGTATCGGCGCCTCCCTGGTCGAACGCGGAGGGAGGGCGAACCCAGGTATGGGGCCGCCCTCCCTCTTTCGGATGCTGCTTACGGCTTGCGTCCGCACCATGCCACGAGGCGGTCGATGGCCGGCGCGTCCGCGTCGACGTCCACCGCGGCTCCGAACGGCGCGCCGTCACGCGGTCCGGTGGGCAGCCCGCGCCTCATGGCGGCGTACGAGATCGCCACGAGCTCGGGGTCCCAGTCCGGGAGTTGGCCCGTCGCGGTGGCCACGTCCCAGGTGTGCACGGTGAATTCCGAAGTCCAGACGGCTGCTGCGGCCGCGCCCGGAAGGCTGCCGAACGGCAGGGTCAGCGTGCGGCTCAGGATCGCGGGATCCGCCCACGCCGCCTCGACCTCACGCACTGCGGCGTCCCACGCCCCCTGCCATTCGGTGTCCGCGAGGTCGTCGGCGACCGTGGGGAGACTCGTCACATCGCCGCCGCGCCCGGCGAGCGCGATCCGGCGCAGGACGGCGACGAGGTGCCCGGCCAGTCGCCGGACGGTGAATTCGGTGCAGGGCGTGGGTCCGTCGAGCTGCTCCGGGCGGACTGCGGCGACGGTACGTCCGGCCAGCTCGATTGCCTTCAGCAGATGCTGCCGGGGGTCGCCGGCGGCCTCAAGGGTGTCATCAGGCGTGACAGTGGACCGCGGGGTGTTCTCGGTGTGAGTCATGACCTCATCCTGGAAGCTGAACAGGCCACCTCCTGGCCACTTTCCGGAAGAGAATGGTCGGTATGAGAGCCGATCGCCTGGTGGCAACCCTGCTGTTCCTCCAAACGCGCACCCGTGTGACCGTGGCCGAGGTCGCCGCCGAGCTCGAAGTGTCGCCGCGGACCGCACGCCGCGACCTGGAGGCGTTGTCCACCGCGGGCATCCCCGTCTACTCACAGCGTGGCCGCGGAGGCGGCTGGTCGCTGGTCGGCGGCGCCCGCACAGACCTCACCGGGCTGACCGCCGAGGAGATCCGGGCCCTGTTCCTGCTCGCGGGCCCTTCGTCCACCACGCCCGAGCTCCGTACGGCACTGCGCAAGTTGGTACGTGCGCTGCCCGCGCCTCTGCGCTCGGGTGCCGAGGCCGCGTCGCGGGCCGGCCTTACCGACGGCACGGACTGGTCCCGCGCCGAGGTCACGGCCACCGGGCCGCACCTCGACGCCCTCCGTCGGGCCGTGGTGGACGGGATCCAGGTCCGGCTCGGGTACGCCGGCCCCGGCAAGCCCGTCGGCGTGCGAACCGTCCATCCGCTCGGGCTCGTGGCCAAGGCGGGCCGCGACTACCTCGTCGCCGAGACGGAGCAGGGTTTGCGGACCTTCCGGCTCAGCCGGGTCGCCTCGGTCGAGGCGACCGGCGAGCCCGTCGTACGGCCGCACGGCTTCGACCTTCCCACGGTCTGGCGCTCGTTCGCCGCGAGCTTGGAGGAGCGCCTGTACGCGGCGACGGTTCGGGCCCGTGCCGAGCCGGGTGCCATGGAGATCCTTGAGAGGCTGTTCGACGGGCGCCTGCATGTCGGTCCCACGCTCCCCGACGGGTGGACGGAGATACGGGTCGACGGGCCGACACCCGAGGTCGTCGCGACGCAGTTGGCCGGGCTGGGGGCCCGCATCGAGGTGCTGGACCCGCCGGAGGCGAGGGAGCGACTCTCACGTCTGGCGGTTGAGCTGGCCGACGTGTACGGACCGCCAGGCTCTCTCTGAGAGAGCCGACAAGGCGGTGACCTCCGCACCACGTGCCGCGCACCACGCACCACGTGCCACCGCGCGCCTGACTCTGTGTCCCCTGCCCCTTGCGCCCCTCGCATCAACATGAGGTTGGACAACGCTCAGTACGCGGGCTCCGGTGGGACTACCGTGCGTTGCGCCGCCGACGCGCGCGCTCGAACTCGGCGACATCCGTCATCCAGGGACCGTGCTGTTCGAGCGCGGCGCAGCCGCCGCGGACGAAGGCGCCCACCAGGTTCCGGTACCCGCCGATCCCGTCGACCAGGCTGTACTCGACGCGGTACTCCGGCTCCGACCTGCCATTCCCCTTGCGTAGCGTCGTGATCCGGGCGAGGGAGTCCGCGTAGAAGTGGAGCTGGATCCCTTCGCCCATCGCCTCGTCCTCGATGGTGAACACTTCGTTGTCCGCGGCGGAGCGATCGGCGACGAACTCCCAGAACTCCGCGGCTGCAGTGCGGGGGCCGTCCTGTAGCCACTTCTTCTCGGCGCCCTTGTCGTCGGTGAACGTCAGGGCTGTCTTCCTCGCACTCCCGCCGAAGTCGGCGCCGTGGCCGGTCGCCTCCTCGACTTCCTCCATGGGGGTGTTCCTGGAGCGGTCCGCGGCCTCCGAGCACATCAGGAAGCCCACGGTACGCACCGCGTCGTCGACGAGCGCGGGGTGGGCACGGCGGACGGCCGCTTCGACCGTCGCCTCCATCCGCTTCCACCCGTGCGCATCGCCGCGCACACCTGACCGCGCTCCAGGAGACCGATGTCGGCCCCGTGGGCGATGAGCCGGCTCCTGTCCCACCGGATGCGCTGGAAGAACGCGTCGACGTCAGCGGGCGCGGCAAGGAGGATCGGGTCCAGGAGCGCGACGGCGGCGTTCTCGTCGAGTCGGTCCCGGGTTCCGGCGGCGTCGCACAGGGGGAGGACCGCACTCCACAACAGCAGGTGTCTGGCCAGGTCCTCCCGGATCACCGCAAGATGGGCCTCGGTGATCGAGAACGTGAACGTGCGAGGCTCGTGGTTGGCGTCGGCCCCGGCACCGAGCATCAGCTTCAGCTCGCCCGCCTCGCGGATCACGTTGGGGATCCAGCCGCTCGAGCGCGTGAAAACGATGTCTCTCATGGACTCAGCCTTCCCGAGGTGGCACCGGCCGGCATCGTGGCGATGTTGTCTCCCTGCCCCACCCCGCCCCACCCCGCCGCAACCCGCCCCGCACCATCCTGTTCACGACCATCGTGCGAATTCGACGTCGAGACGATGGTCGGTGCGCACCCGGACTTCGCCTCCGGCGGCCTCGGCCGGGGCGTCGACTCGTTCGATACCGAGGAACTCGATCAGCTTGAGCAGTTCGGCCCGTTCGGCTCGGTCATCGTCGACACCGTGCGAGCCGAAGAAGACGTAGTACTGGTCACTGGGGTCCACGTAGCCCGAGTCCGCCCAGATCCGAGCGACTTCTTCGACCGCTCCCGTCTCCGTCGTGAACGTCGCAGCGCGGGCGGCACCTCGCGTCTCCGGTGACGCGTGGAGGTCGGCGAGGCCGGAGAACCACTGGCCGAAACGGTCCAGGCCGGCGTATCCGTTCTCGAAGAACAGCATGGCGCTCGGAAGGTAGCGATTGCCCCTGTCGACCTGAAGGTGTTCCGAACAAGGTTGGTCCCCATCCTTGATTCGGGAGATCACACCTTGCCCGGGCATCAGTACCAGACTCTGCCCCGATGCTGCATCCTTGATGGTGTAGGTGCCGGACTCCCGACCACGGAAGAACGCAGAGAACGCTACGTAGGCTTCCTGAGGATCACCCACGGAGACCTCTTGATCGTTGCCGTCACCGACGGTGAAGACGAACTGTTTCGGTCCGGGGTTGTAGGGGCGAGCCATAAGCGTCCTTCGTTTACGTATGAGGCCTCCCAGCGTAGTCGCATGGCCAACACAGGGACGAGGGACGAGGAGTGCTCCGAACAACCCGCACCCACAGCTGGGCGTGGCTGCTCCTTGCACGGCCTACAGCTGCCACCACCACGACTCGAGGTCCTGAGCGTCGGCGAACTCCACGGGGCTTGCGTAGGGGGAGGATTCCGCGAGGGACAGAGCCTCGGTACGGCGGACGACGGCGCGCAGATCTCGTACGGCGGTCATCGCGATGAGGTCGTCGATGTCGTACGGGCAGCCCGCGGAGCCGCCGAGAAGGGTTTCGCAGCCCAACGAGTACCACAGGCCGATGAGGTCGCGGTCCTGCTCCTTCTCCGCGGCCACGGCGATGTCGCGGACCACGTCGATCAGAGGAACGGGACGGAGCGGGGCGGCGTCCGGGCCGTGGAGTTCACCGGACGTGACCATGCGCCGCCACAAGTCGGTTCCGGCATCGCAGTACAGCAACGGCGGTTGCACGTAGCCGTCCTCCAGCCAGGACTCGTAGCCGTCGAAGTCACGGGAGTCCTCGTCGAACGTGCGCAGACCGGTGAACTCCGTCAACGCGTCGAAGTACGCGGACCGTTCCGCGTAGTCGGGGTGTCGGTCCACCCGGAACTGGTACGTGTACCCGCAGCGCAGCAGGGTGTCCATCACGCGGAACCTCGTGAACGAGACGTCGTGGCGGCTTTCGAAGTCGTACAGGACGGCGATCTTGTCCCGGAGACGGGAGTCCTCGACTCTGCTGTGCCGGTCCAGGACACGGACCGAGTCTGCGACCAGGTCCTCGATGATGTGCTCGGACATCCGGGTCTCCCTCTCTGCGCGCCCGCGGCGCTGTCGAAGCCAGCCAGCCAGCCAGGCGGCGGTGGAAGGCGAGTCACCCGTGTGCCCGTCTTCGCGTACGGCTCGCGAAACGGCTCACCGTCCACCGTCCAACGCCTACCGTCCAACGCCTGATGTCGCAACGCCCAACGCCCCAGGCCGTCGAAGGGCGTCTGGGGCCCGTCGGGCGCCAGGAGCTTGCCGTGTGAAATGACCAGTCCTGCTCGGCCCGCTGGAAGAACTTCACCGTCATGTAGCCGTGCGCGAGTTCCACCGCGAGGTGCTGGGTGAGGGAGTGCGGAGCGGCCTTGGCCATCGAGTACGGGGAGGAGGGGTGGCGGCGATTGCCTCAGAGCGAGTGCCGCGCATCCCAGTGGCCGGCCAGTCCCGCGTACGCGGGCGAGGAGGCGAGGAGATCCTCATGGGTGCCCAGACAGGTGTCGGCGCCGTCGAGGAGGAGCGTGTGCCGGGCCCGCCGGGCCGAAGCGAGGCGGTGGGCTATCACGATCAGCGTGCCCGGACGGGCCGCGAAGGCGCGCTCAGCGCGGGCTTCGGCAGACGGGTCCAGATGGCAGGTCGCTTCGTCGAGGATCACGACCTCGGCCGGGGACGCGAACGCTCGTGCCAGGACCAGGAGCTGACGTTCTCCGGCGGACAGCTGGGTCACCGGGTCGTGGATGTCGGCGGCCAGGCCGCCCAGGCGGTCGAGCAGCATTCCGGCCCCTACCTCCTCGGCCGCGCGCGTCAGGTCGGCGTCGGTCGCGTCGCACGCCAGATAGCCGAGGTTCTCGCGGACCGTGCCGTGGAAGACGTACGCCTCCTGAGGTACGAGGGCGATGCTTCGGGATCGGAGAGCCGGGTCCAGGCGGCCGAGGGTGGCCGAGCCGAGTCGGACAGTGCCCGAGCCGGGGGTCTCAAGGCCTGCCAGGAGGCCCGCCAAGGTCGACTTGCCGATGCCGCTGGCTCCGACGATCGCCAGGTGATCACCCTCCGGGATCTCCAGTGAGAGGTCCCGCAGGACGGGTTCGGCTTGAGGGCCGTAGCTGAAGGCGAGGCGGTCGACGGTCAGGTGGAAACCGACCGGCCGGCAGGCCGACGCCTCGGCGGGTTCGGCCTGTGCCGTGGGCGTCACGGTTTCCGCCAGACGGGTCAGGGTGCTTCCCAGCTGGGTCCAGTAGCCGCTGACGGAGCCCGTGACCGACGCGAGCGCGCCGATGAGAGAACCCGTCACGTAGGTGATCGCGCCGACCAGCTCGCCGGTGCTGATGCGGCCCGTCGTCACCAGCCAGGGGCCGGCGAGCAGCAGCGCCAGGAGGGGCAGGTGCCCGCCGAGAAAGACGAGAAGAACACGTACCGCTCCGAACCGTGCCGCCGAGACGGTGGCGTGGACGTACGCGTCCGTCGCCTCTGCGACCTGGTGGACGGCGTGCTCACGCGCGGCGAGGGCGAAGATGTCGCGGGCGGCGCCCAAGGACTCACCCGTCCGCACGGCGACCTGCTCCTCGGCCAGGATGAGCGCGCGGCGGCGGCGCATCATGGGGCGTAGCGTCAGCGGGAAGACCAAGAGGACGCCGAGCAGTGGAGGCAGCACCACGGCCGCTGCGATCGGGTCGAGCAGCAGCAGTCCGATCACCGCCGCGACCAGGGTGACAGCGAGTGGGCGGGCCGTGCGCAGGAGGGTGGCGACGAGGTTGCGTACGAGCTCCACCTGCCGGGTCAGTCGTGACACCACCGCCGCGTCGGCCCGGCCGCGTCGGGCGGCCTGCTCCACGGTGGCGGCGACGAGGACACGCACGAGATGGTCGCGGAGCGGTTCGACGACAGCGGCGAAGTGCGGAAACATGGCCCGCTCCGCGCCGGCCCTCGCTCCGTAGAGGCAGGCCAGCAGCGCCAGCCAGGCGAGGCCGGTAAGGGGGCGGTCCGCGAGGAAGCCGCGGTCGATCGCGGTGGCGGTCACCCATCCGGACGCGAGTGCGGGTGACGCCTCGACCAGTGACCAGGCCGCGAGGCGGGTCAGCGGGCCGCGGCTGCCGTCCAGTCCGGACTTCAGGAGACGCAGCCCGTCGCTGCTCACCACGCTAGACACCGGCGGTCTCCTGTCCGTCGCGCGCGGGCGTGCCGGCTGCTGCGAACACCGCGCGGTAGTCCTCGTCGCGCCACAGTTCCGTGTGGGGCGCGAGCGCCACGATCTGTCCGTCCTCCAGCCAGGCGACCAGGTCGCAGCGGGCGGCGGTCGCCGCTCGGTGGGCCACGATCAGCCGGGTGCGGCCGTGCAGCCGTGTGGTGAGCGCCTCGGTTACCTCGGCCTCGGTGACGGTGTCGAGGCCGGAGGTCGCGTCGTCCAGGACATACACGCGGGCGGGACGGACCAGGGCGCGTGCCAGACCGATTCGCTGCCGTTCGCCACCGGACATGGGCGCGCCTTCCAGGGGGGTGTCGTATCCGAGTGGAAGCCGGCGGACGAAGGCGTCGGCGCTGACGGTCCGGGCGGCCTCGACGACGTCGGCCCGCTTCGCGCCGCGGCTGCCGTAGCTGATGGCCTCGTGAATGGTGGTGCCGGTGAGGGCGGGGCGGTCGAAGGCATAGGTGACCTGGCGGCCGAGTTCCGTCAGCGGCAGCTCGTCCACCGGTACCCCGTCCAGCAGGACCTGCCCGCTGTCCGGGTCGCAGAGCCGGCCGATGAGGCCGGCGACCAGGCTCTTGCCCGCGCCGGAGCGGCCCACCAGAGCCGTCGAGCGCCCGGCCGGCAGGAGGAGGGACAGCCGGTCCAGGACGGGCATGCCGTCTCTGGAGAGAGTGACCTCGTGCAGCACCACCTCGCCCCCGCCGGCCGGGAGGCCGGGCCTCGTGCCGTCGACGGGCCCGGGACGGTCGAGGATCTCGGCGAGGCGGGCGGCTCCGGCGCGAACCTGTGCCACCTCCAGGAGGATGTCGACCTGGGCGAGCGCGCCGCAGGCAAGGCCCAGGTACCCGGACACGGCGAGGAGTTCCGCCGGTCCGGTCCGGCCCGACGCCACTCCCAGTCCAGCTACCGCCAGGACCAGGACCTGCGTGAGCGGGATCAGCAGCTTCAACTGCCACATGGTGCCGCGCTGAAGGTTCCACAGGGCCTGTCCAGCGCTGGCGAGGCCGGGCAGCGGGGCGAGCACCCGGTCGGTCTCGGCGGCGACCGTACCGGCGGCCCGGATGGTCCTGGCTCCCGCGAGCGCTGAGAGGAGACGCGCCGAGAGGGCGGACTGAGACTCCATGTAGTCCGCCTGCGCCGCCGTCGCGCCCCCGATGAAACGCCGCGACACGAGAACGACCACCGGCACGGACAGGGCGAAGACGAGTCCGGCCCAGGGGTCGATCCACCACAGCAGACCGAGCGCGACCACGGAACTGGCCAAGGAGATCACAGAACTCGCGACCGTCACCGTGAGTCCCGCCACGCCCGGCGCGGCCTGCACCACCCGCGCCGTGGCGTCACCGGGTGGCAGCGAGGGGCGGCTGCCGAATGTCAGGAGATGACTCACGGTGCGCAACTGCAGCCATGCGCCCGCACGTCCGACCGCCGACGAGCTCAACGGGGCTGTCGTGGCGTCCAGCACGCCGGACGCCAGGACGGCGGCACCGAGCAGCGCCACCGGTCGCGCGGCGTCACCGCCGTCCAGCGCGGCCTTCACCGATGCTGCGAGCAGCGCGGGCGTGGCCAGGCCCAGCAGTGCCCTGGTGACCATGAGGGCCACCAGGGCCGCCAGCCGGCCTCGGACACGGGCCGCCGTGCTCAGCAGCAGTGCACGGCTTCCGTCCCGGGCCATGTCGGTCTCTCCTTCTTGTCGTGCGATCCGTGCCGAGGCGGTCAGGGTGTCGCCTCCTGCGCTACCAGGTGGTGGCGCAGGTCCGGGTGAGCTGGTCGTCGAGGGTGATGCCGCAGTCGACCGCTTCGAGGTGCGTCTCCTCGCCGCGCAGCAGCTGCAGAGCGTCGATGTCGGGATCCGGCATGCGGGGAACTCCCTTGCGTGGGACGGGCCGTAGTCCGGCTACGGGACGGAGAACCAGCACGTGATCTTGCAGGAGGCGGTGCAGGGTTCCTCTTCCCGGTCGCCGACGTACAGCCGGTTCTCTTCGGCGAGCAGGAGCTGGAGGGCGTCCGTCTCGATCTCCATGGGAGGGATCTCCATTCGTGCGGGGAGGGCGTCAGTGGTGTGGGGAGGGTGGTCGGTGGTGTGACCGGCCGGGCGCGCGGGCGCGCCCGGCCGGCCGGGGTCAGCCGGTCACCAGACAGGTCTGGTTGCACGTCTGCGCGCAGGTCTGCGCGCAGGACTCCGCGTCCCGGTCGCCGACGTACAGCCGGTTCTCCTCGGCGGTGAGGAGCTGGAGTGCGTCCGCGTCGATGTCCATCACGCTGTGCCTCTCTTCTTCCATGGGTAAGGTGAATGGCCGGCCGGGCGCGCCTGCGTCGCGCGCCCGGCCGGTGCGTCAGAAGACGTTGCTGACGTTGCACGTGATGTCGCAGCTGTAGTTGCAGCTCATCGCGCAGGTGAAGGTTCCGCAGTCGCCCGCGTCACGCTCGCCGATGTAGAGCCCCGTCTCCTCGCTGTTCAGCAGCTGGAGGGCGTCGAGCCCGAGGCCGATGGTGGTGTCCATGTCCGTAGTCACCTCCTCTCCGATGTCGTTTCGGCATCCCGCCCGGTCACCGGGTCAGCCGGTGACGGTGCAGGAGATCCCGCAGGTGCCCTTGCAGGTGGCGCCCTCGCACGTGATGCCGCACGACTCGGCGTCCCGGTCGCCGAGGTACAGCGAAGCGTCGGCGGAGCCGAGCAGCTGGAGCGCGTCGATCTCGAGTTCCATGTCCATGGATTCACCCCCTTTCTTCGGGGTTTGACGTCAGGGGTGGGCGATGGCCGCGAGAGGCGGCCTGTGTCCCTGGTCCGCCGCAGCCCCGCGGGGGGTGTCGGGCCGGGCCAGGAAGTCGGTGATCTCTTGCAGGTGCGGGGAGCCCGCCAGCGGACTGAAGGCCATGTGGCCCCGGTCCGCGGGTTCGCGGTACGTGACGTGGCCGTGGCCCGCTTCGACCAGCCGCCGTGCCAGGGCGCGTGAATGGGCGACCGGGATGGTCTCGTCGAGCCGCCCGTGAAGCAGCAGCACCCGGGCCCGGATGCGCTCGGCCAACCGCAGCAGATCGCGAGGTCCGAGGGAGTCGGCCACCTCACCGTGACCCGCCAGCCGGTCGATGAGATTACGGGTCGGAACGGGTGCGTCCGCGTACAGCGCAGGTACGGAGGTGAACGGTGCCACGGCCACGCACGCTGACCACCCGTCCGGATCCGCCGCCGCCGCAAGCAGCGCCAGGAAGGCCCCGTAACTGCTGCCGAACACCGCCGGCCGGGGAGCGTCCGGCCCCCGCGCCTCCTCGACGAAGGCGCGCAGGGAACGGATGTCTGCGAGGTCGGGGCCTCCCCACGCGCCCCTGATGGCGTCGGCGTGCTCCCGCCCGTAGCCGGTGCTGCCGCGTTGGTTGGGCGCGATGACGGTGAGGCCGGCGGTGGCGAACAGCTGGAGGAGGGCTTCGAAGCCCAGGGTCCAGTGCCGGTCCGGGCCGCCGTGCAGTGCGATGACCACCGGCGCGTCGCCACGCCAGTCAGGGCCGTAGACCACGGCTTCGAGCGGGCCGTCCGCGCCGGGCACGCGCTCCAGGCGCGCGGGGTGCAGGGTCGCCCGGTCCGGCTCTGCCCGCAGGGCGTTCCCACCTGGCGGGACCCAGCCGAAGGAGGTGGGCCGGGTCGGATCCGAGTGTGCCAGCCACAGCCCTCGCCGTGTCCAGGCCGCCTCGGGTCCGACAGCCCCCAGGGGCCCCGCCACCCGCTGGACGGTACCGGCCTCGACTCGGTGGACGGCGAGTTCGGACCGTGCGCCCCGGTTGACCGCCAGGGCGAGGCGGTCTCCCGTCGGATCCAGAGCCAGCGGGGTGACGGTCGACTCCGCGGTCTGCGGTATGTCCAGGAGGCGTACCGCTGCGTCCGTCACTGTCGCCAGTCGAAGCCCGGCGCCGGTGTCCGCCGCGAGGAGTACCCGCCCCGCCCGGGACAGCAGCACATGAGCCCCGGCACCGGGAAGGTCACTGGTCAGCGGAGCGAGACGACGCCCCTCGGGGGCGGCAGGGTCGATCCGCAACGGGGTCGGTGTCCCGTCGACGACCGCGGTCACCGCCAGAGTGGCTCCGACGGCAGCCGCGCCGCCCAGCCGTCCGGGCAGCCGGGTGACGGGCGTGAGCCAGGATTCGACGTCCCCGATCCGAAAGACCGTGGAGTGGCCGTCGGAACCGTACGTGACAGCCGTGGCGATCCAGCCGGGCAGGCCGAGACCCGGCAGCAGGCGCAGCGGTATCTCCGACGGGCCGATCGGCCGGTGACCGCCGGCCGTGTCGAACAGCTCGAACCTCTGCAGTCCGCCCGGCTCGTGCCAGGAGAGCAAGGCGCGCCCGTCGTCGGTGGCCACGCACTGGGTGAGCGGCAGGTCCCGGCTGAGGGCGACCCGCAGCCTGTTCTGCGGGCCGGCGTCGGTGAGTTCCCAGGTCTCCAGGTGGCGGGCGCCGACCTCGTCCTGCGCCACGCACACCGCTCTCAGCCCGCTCGGGGAGAACGCCCTGCCACCGCGCTGAAGTGTCCTGGGGGTCACGCGGGCGCCACCCCTTCGGACGAGGTGGGCCGCCCGGCGGCGTCCAGGAGCGGGCGCGGACCGCCGTGCCGCAACCGCAGCAGATAGGAGACGGTTCCGGCTACGCCCACGCCGTAGTCGACAGTGACACGGCTGCCGCTCTCGTCGGGCAGCAGCGCAAGGCCGTCCCTGAGCGCGTGCCGGGAGTGGAGTACGGCGGCCAAGTCCTCGGCCATGGCGTGATATCGACCGCCGAGGGCCTGGTCCATGTCGAGCAGGAAGTCGCCGTTGCCGGCCAGGCCGTGGCAGACAGCGGTCCCGGTGGACCAGCGGGCCTGGTGCACGGCGGTCGCCGCCTCCTCGGCCAGCTCCCGCGCGGTGGCTTCGCCCGTGGCCCGCCACAACCGGATCAGGAAGGTGCCGACTCCAGAGGCACCGCTGCAGAGGTGGTACAGCATCCCGGTGCCGTTCTCCGCCGCGCGGTCGGTGCGCCATCGGGCGCCGCGGCCGCCGCGTTCGGCGGCCCGGGTCAGGGTGTCGCCCACTTCGAGGGCGAGATCGAGGAGGTCCGCGCGGCCGGTGGCCAGGGCGGCTTCCAGGACGAACATTCCCACGCCGGCCACGCCGTGGGCGTAGCCGAGGTGGGTGATGCCGGCGAGCTGGGAGTCGAAGTCCGCC
Organism: Streptomyces sp. NPDC088707; assembly: GCF_044752725.1. Taxonomy (NCBI): domain Bacteria; kingdom Bacillati; phylum Actinomycetota; class Actinomycetes; order Kitasatosporales; family Streptomycetaceae; genus Streptomyces; species Streptomyces sp. NPDC088707. The sequence continues at coordinate 396,337 of NZ_JBIVLV010000004.1, forward strand.
GGGACCGGCCAGAACACGCCGTCGTCGCCGCGTACGGCCGCGGCGGCGAGGCCGTCGGCGCAGACCGAGGCACGATCCAGGAACTCCTGGCGGCCGGTGGCACGCCACAGCTTCAGCTGCGTCAGACCGGCTCCGGCCGCGCCGTGGAACAGGTCCGGGTTCGGCCAGTGCAGAGGAAGTGCGAGCGCGAGACGTTCCGCTCGCTCGGCGAGGTCGGCGTCGTTGAGCCGGCGGGCCGCGTCGTGGAGTGCCCAGGCGGTGCCGGCGCGGCCGAAGGTGAGGCCGGGAAGGGGCGGCCGGCCGCCGGTCAGCTCGACGCGGGCGGCGAGCCAGGAAGCGGTCTTGGCCAGGGCTGCTCGAAGGGCGGGGCGGGGGAGTGCCGCGTCGGCCTGCGTGAGCGTGAGGAGAACCCCGGCGGCGCCGTGCTGCACGTTGCACGGGTCTGTGCTGTCACCGAACGGGGTGCTCTGCCAGAGCCGTTCGGCGCCGTCGTCCGCAAGCGTGGCGAGCGTATGGGTCAGGCCGTCCTCGACGAGCCGCGCCACCGGGTCGCCGTCGCCGCCGTCGCCGCCACCGTCACCGTCGACGTGCATGTCGCGAGGTTCCGGCAGGGAGGCGCGAACAGAACGCGGAGGTTCCGCGTGACTGTCCAGCCAGGTCAGGAGCCGCGCCGTGTGCCAACGGTCCGCCGGCCCCTGAGCGCACAGGCCGCGCACGGCCGGGGCCAGTGTCCGGGCTGCCGCGTTGTGCGCGGTGGTAAGAGCGAGGACGCCGTCGAGCCGCTCGACCACGGGACGGAGGTTCGTCGGCTCGTCGGCCGCGAACGCAGGGCTCGTTCCGGTGCTCAGGAAGAAGAGGGTGGCGCCCACGGCGAAGAGATCCACGGCGACGTCGGGCACGGGACCGTACCGGGGGCCGTCCACGTACTCGGGCGCGCCATAGCCGGGCGTGTAGGCGCGGGTTCCCCACGCGCCGGGGCCGGCGGCGAACTCGGGGTCGATGAGGCGGAGGGATCCGTCGGTGGTGACCATCACGTTGTTCGGGGTGAAGTCGCGGTAGACCAGGCCGCGTTCGTGGACCGCACCGAGGAGAAGGGCGAGCCGGCGGCTCATGGCGCGGACTTCGTCGATGGGCAGACCCGTGCCGAAGTCGTGCAGTGCGGCGTACCGTTCGTTGATCCAGCGGGTCAGGGTCACCCCGGGCACCACGGTCTCGACGAGGAACGTGCGGTCCTCGTGGTCGAAGATCTCGACGAGCTCGGGGCCGAGACCCGAGAGCGTGGTCAGTGCCGCCGCCTCCGCGCGCAGTCCGTCTCGCGCGTCGAGGCCCGTGTACCAGCTTCCGACATGAGCGCGGGCCTCCTTGACGATGACTTCGTCGCCGGTCCGCTGGTCCAGCGCGCGGTAGACACCGCCGCGTGCGGAGTGCCGGATCGCGTGGTGGACGGCGTAGCGGTCGCGCAGCAGTACCTGCCGGGGTGAGGCCGGCGCCTTTCCCGGCCTGCCCGGCGGGCCGGGGAACGGCAGCTCCGCCCAGGCGGGCGGTGAGAACCACGGGTTGCGCCGGTCCTCGACCGCGCTGCCGTCGGGGGACTGGAGCCTTGCCTGGTGCACCCCCTCGTTGCTGAGGTGAGGGACACCGCGGAACGCGCCGTAGCGGTAGTGGACCAGGCTGCCGGTGCGGTAGGGACGGTCGGACAGGATGCGGGGGCCGGGCAGTCCAGCGGTCGCCTGGTCCAGTTCCTCGGCCAGGGACCGCAGTTGGTCGTCGTCCCGGGGGTAGGCGGTGAGGAACTTGCCGCACTGCGCGCGATCGAACCGTATGCCCGTCAGTTCCTCGACGTACTCGGCGCGGGCGGCGAACTTGAACGGACATCGCTGCCGTACGAGCACCCGTGCGGCCCGCTGCAGGACCTCGGGGGCGGAGAGCGGGGTCGCGGACACGTGGAGCTTCCAGCCCTGCACCCGGCGTTCCTGCGCCACCGGCCCGACCCGGCACCAGAAGCCGCCCTCTTCGGTCTTCCAGTCGGGGGCGCCCGCATCGTCGATCACGAAACGCACCAGGGTCTGCAGGGGGAAGCCGATGTCTTCGGTCCGAGGGGGGCCCAGTGCCACGAGAACTCCAAGATCGCGCGTGCAGGTGATGCCGAGGGGAAGGGCGGGGTGCGTCACCGGCCGCTCCATCCCGTCGGCACGATCGATTGTTCGCGCTGGCGCCCTTCCGCAGCATTGGGGAGACCCCTATGCCGGGGAAGAAGAACTCGACACGTGTGCAGGGCGATCGGTGAAGGAGCCCGCGAGCGTGCGAAGGGTGCTGGTGTCCTGGTGCCGGGGGCGGCTACCTGCCGCGGCGCAGGACTTCGGACAGTGCGACCCGGGAGGAGACTCCGAGCTTGCGGTAGGCGCGGGAGATGTGGGTCTCCACGGTGCGGGTGCTGAGGAAGAGCTGCTCGGCGATCTCACGGCTGCGCAGCCCTGCAGCGACCAGGCCGGCGATCTCGCGTTCGCGGTCGCTGAGCAGGGCCAGTGGGGGGGCGGTGCGGCTGTCCGCGGAGAGTGCGGCACGCAGACGCGCCACGCGTTCCCGCACGAGCCGTGCCGCGTGGGTACGGGCGACGAAGTCGGCGGTGTCGAGATGGCGCACGGCGGTGTCCGGGCCCTGGTCCTCGTGAAAGGCGCGGGCGCCGGCCGCGAGGGTCCAGGCGTACTCCACAGGCATGCTCGCCGACCGGAAGGTCTCCGCGGCGAGTTCGAAGAGCTTCGCCGCAAGGTCGTGCTCGTTCTCGGCCAGGTGGAGCTGGGCGCGGGCGCGGCGTACGTACGCCTCCTGGACCGCCAGCCCGAGCCGTTCCGATTCCGCTTCGGCGATCTCGAGCAGGCGGTGTGCCTCTTCGCGGTCTCCGCTGTCCAGGGTGGCCGTCACCAGCAACGCATGCAGCAAGGGGCGTGAGAAGGGCCGGACTTGGGGCAGCCGATGGGCGCCGATGGTGTCCAGGAGCGTGCGTCGGCACCCGGCGGCGTCACCGGCGAGGAGTTGGGCCTGGGCGAGCAGGCCTGTGGCTGACGCGGCCCACCAACTGGTACCGGGTGCGGCGGCGCTGGTCGCCTCCTCGACCAGGGCGACCGCCTCATGGACGGAGGCCCGGCCCTGGGACCAGACGAGCGCCGTGGCCCGGATCGCCTGCGCGAGGGTGACGGCGGGCCGTACGCCCAAGGAGCGGGCCAGGGTTTCGGCCGTCGAGGCGTGCTGCCGCGAGGCGTCCAGACGTCCGGTCCACTGCTCGGCCATGGCCAGCCCCAGCAGCCGGTGGAGCTGGATCGGCCGCTGCGGGCCCCTCTCATGGGCGGTCAGCCCCCGATGCATGTGGCGGGCGGCGTCCGCGAACCGTTCCAGGTAGAGCTCGGCGCTGCCCAGCAGCGCGAGGGTCTCCGGTGTGCGGCCGACGAGGGGATCGGGAAGGGCGTCGACGAGCCGGGCGCAGTGGTCGACTTCTGCCGCGGCTTCCTGGAGGTCACCAGCGTGCGTCGCGCACAGCGCGCTCAGGACCCGCAGCACGGTGCGGTCCGCGGTGTTCATGTCGTCGGCCGTGTCCGGCGTCTGTACGACCTCCGCGAGGAGGTCGCGGGCCTGCTCGTGCTCGCTGCGCAGGACGTGGACCAGCCCGTACTCGATGATCAGTTCCGCCGCGTCGGGCGGGAGCGGGACGGGCAGCGGTCTGGGCAGCAGAGCCAGGCCGGCTCCGACGATGGCTGTGGCCTCCGCGTAGCGGCCCAGCCGGCGCTCGGCCTCCGCGCACAGAGCGTGCGCCCTGAGCGACTGCCGATGGGCGAGTGCCGTCGGGCGACGGCCCAGCAGTTCGTGCGCGCGGGTACGGGACTCGTCAAGCCGTCCCGACGCGATCAGCGCGCGGCAGTAGGCGAGTTCCAGCTCCGTCCGGTCGGTGAGGTCGCCCTCCCCGTTCGGCGAGGCCTCCAGAGCGAGGCGAAGCCAACGGGTCGCCGCCGCCGGTTCCTGCGGGGTGATCTCGATGGCCGCCTGGGCCAGAGTGCGTGTGGCCAGTGCCGCGTCGGTGCCCAGCAGCCGCTCGGCGTGCCTGGCCCGCTCACGGACCCGGCCGCCGCCGGCCAGGAGCTCCAGGGCCCGGCGGTGGGCCCGCAGCCGGAAGGACACTCCGGCGAGCTCGTACGCGACATGGCCGACGACGGGGTGGCGGAAGACGAGGCTGCCCTTCCCGTCGCCCGCACGCACCAGGTCCGCCTGCTCGAGTTCAGCGAGTGCGTCAAGTGCTCGATCCATGTCGAGTCCGCAGAGGCGGGCGACATCCTCGGGTCGAAAGGCGCCGCCGGCGACTGCAGCCGCCGACGCGGTGAGCGAGGCCCGGGTCGACAGGGCGTCCAGTTCGGCGACCAGCGGCTTCGCCTCACGCAGCAGTCCCGCGGAGTCTGCGCCTGGACCGGCGATCCCGTGCTCGGGGCGCCAGTCCGCTGCGGCAAGCAACCGCACATAGAGGGGGTTACCTCCGGCCGTCGCGCATAACCGCTCTGCCAGAAGCCGCAGTTCGGCTTGCGTGCACTGACCCGGACCTGCGGCGGCACGCTGGTCGGCCACGAGCGTGGCCACCGCGTCGGGAACGAGCGGACCGGGTTCGATCCGCTTCACGTGTCCGGCTCGCGCTCCGTCCTCAAGTGCGCCTCTCAGCTCCCGTGTCGTCTGCCTGGGGCGGTGGACGAGGGCGAGCAGAAACGGGCGGGGCGCCGCGGACCGCACCAGCTGCGCGAGCAGCGCCGCGGAGGCCGGATCGCAGTGGTGCAGGTCGTCCAGGACCACGACGTGCCCGGCCATCCACGCGGCAGGTCGGTCGCACACCGCGTCGAACGGCCGCGCCTCCGCGCCGGCGCCTTGCCGCGCCGCCCAGGCGTCACTCAGCAGCTGCCACGGGGTGGTGTTACCGCGAACGGCGTGTGCGCGGATCACGGGGATACGCCGTTGCTCGGCCAGCGCGAGCAGCGCGCGAGCCAGTGCGGTCTTTCCGGCCCCCGGCTCACCGCAGATGTCCACGAGAGAACCCCGGCCGTGCTCCAAGGCCTCAACGGCCCCCGCGAGAACGGCGAGTTCGGCTTCCCGGCCGACGAGGCGACCTTCGGCAGGCGGTTCAGGCACTGCGGCCATGAGTGCGGTTCCCCTCTTCGCGCAGCGTTGACAAAGCAACCATACAGACGTCGAACAGGCCCCCTTGCTTCAGTTTTTGAAGCAGGCGGACAGGTGAGGTCACTAATCCAACGCCCGCGCTGCGGGGAGGTGATTCAGTCAGGTATGTCCCATGTGAACCTGTGCGCATGGATGTCGAAGTACGGGAAGGACTCCACCGCGCTCACGCCCGGAACCCCGCGAATCCTGTCGTTGATGATCGTGGACAGCTCCTCCATGCTCCGGCACACGACCTCCGCGAACAGGTCGAACGAGCCCGCTGTGGACACCAGATAGACCACGCTGTCGATGCTCTTCAGCTCGTCGACGACGCACGGAAGCCCGCCGTCGATCCTGATGCCGAGCAGTGCCATGACAGGCAGTCCCAGCTTCATCGGGTTCGTGACCGCCGCGAACTCCAGCAGGCCGCGGTCCGCCAGGCGCTGCACCCGGGCGCGCACGGCCGGAGCGGACAGCCCCACATCCTTGCCCAGGTCCGTGTACGAGGCGCGGCCGTCCTGCTGGAGCCGTCGGACCAAGGTCTTGTCGACCGCGTCCAGTTCGATACGGGCCGCCACGTGAACCTCTTTCCGTCCGAGACCTGTCGGACGCGACCGTAGCAACTGGGCGGCGCGGGCCGGCGTCCGCAGGGGACGCGCACGGCCGCAGGAGAGTGCCGCAGGTACGTAGAGGGCTTACGTAGTTCCACCGACGTATTCGCAAGCGAGTTCGATGAGCCTTGCCCTCGCAGCTGAGCACCACCGCAAGGGAGAAGCCGTTGGACACGCCTCTGAACCGCGCCCCCACCTCCGAGGAGAACCGGACCGTTCGTGACCGGGAGACAGAGCGGCTGCGGCGCATCGTCACGGCACGAACGCATCAAGGGCCCTGGCTCCTGGAGATCACCGGGGACCCCGGCATGGGCAAGACCCGGATCCTGGAGGAGTGGAGTGCACTGGCCGGGCAGACAGGCATGACCGTCCTCAAGGGGCGGGCATCGGCCGCGGACCGCGGACACGCTTTCGGCGCCTTCCGCACTCCTGTCGCGCGGGCCCTGCACCTGCCCGGAGCCTCTGCCGCGCTCCACGCGGAGGACCGGGCCTTCCTCCTGCACCACTTCGCCGGACCCGCGCTGACGGCAGGCCCGTACACAGCCCCGGACGGACCTGAGGCGGACCCGCACACAGCCCCGGACGGACCTGAGACGGACCCGCACACAGCCCCGGACGGACCGATGCGGAGATCCACCCTCCCGGACCGAGATCCACACCGGCTGCGCCGATGTATCGCGGCCCTCCTGTGGGCGGTGGCCGGTGACCACCGAGGCCTGACCCTCTGCCTCGACGACCTCCAGTGGGCCGACCCCGAGTCCGTCGCTCTTCTGGGCGCCCTCCTGCGCCGCCCGCGGCCCGGCGCGCCGCTGATCCTCGTGTGCTCCGTGCGGCCCCGGCAGTCGCCGACCTCGCTGACGGCCCACCTCGCCGATCCGGACGACGCCTTCCGGGTGGAACGCTTCCGGCTTGAGCCGCTTCCGCGCAACGCGGCCGGCGCCCTGCTCCACCCCGCGACGACCACCGAACGCCAGCGGTACCTGTACGAGGCCGCTGAGGGCAATCCGCTCTACCTCCGGGCGCTGTCCTCGTCGCCCAGTCCGTTCGCCCCGGCCGACAAGGTCCTTCCATGGACCCTTTCGGACACCACCCTCGCCACTGCGGGCGCGGCCCTGGCCCGTGAACTCGTACTGCTGGACGCGGTGGAGCGGGACGTGCTCAGAGCAGCCGCCGTACTGGGCGACGCGTTCGACCCCGCGTACCTTGCCGACGTGGCCGACCAGGAACCGGCGAACACCGCCCGGGCACTGGACCGTCTGGTCGACATGGACCTGGTGCGTGCCGATCTCGCCCAGGGGCGACTGTGCCGACTGCGTCACCCCGTGCTGCGCACCGTCGTCTACCAGGACGCGCCCCACGGCTGGCGGAGGGCCGCTCACGCGCGAGCCCATCGCGTCCTGCGGGAAGTGGGCGCCGATCCGGCCCGGCGTGCCCCGCACGTCGCCCGGTCCGCCGAGCCGGGCGATACGGAGGCCGTCCGGCTGCTGGCGGAGGCGGCAGATCAGGTGGGTGGCGTAGACCCGGAGGCTGCGGCGGCGTGGCTGGGAATCGCACTGGGCCTGATCCGCAATGAGGGGGATGACGTCCGGACCCGGGTGACGACGTCTCTGGCGCGCGCGCTCGGGGCCGTCGGAAGGCTCCGCGAGTGCCGGGAACTGCTGCGCCGAGTTCCCCTGCCGTCCGGCGGTCGCCCCACGGAGGCCGATGCCGAACTCGTGGCGTTCCGCGCCAGGGTGGAACGCCATCTGGGGGACTACGACCGGGCGGACTCCCTGCTGACCGCCGTACTCCAGAGGCTGGCCGAGACCGGGGCGGAGACCAGGGCCGGGGCGGAGACCGGCGCCGAGACCGGGACCGGGGCCGGTGCGGAAACCGGGACCGGGGTCGAGAGCGGGGCCGAGGCCGGCGACGCCGTGGCCGACTCCGTCGAGCTGGGCGGCACACTCCGTCTGGAGCTGGCCACGGTCAGCGCCCTGCGCCAGGCGTTTCCCCGCTCACGGGCGCTGGCGGAAAGCGTGCACCGGCAGACCACCGGTACTCGGAACCGGCCCCTGTCCTTCGCGGCCGCCGTCGGCCTGACCCACTGCGGCGCCTTCTCGGGAGACATTCCCACCGTGCTGCACCGGGCCCGGGAGGCCGGCGCCCTCCTGGCCGCGATGAAGGACTCCGAGCTCACCCCTCAGCTCGACACCGTCGCCCAACTCGCCTGGGCCGAGGCCCTCGCCGAACGGCACCACGACACGCTGCGCCACACGGCGCGCGGCATCCGGCTCGCGCAGAGCGGCGGGCAGATCTACGTCCTGCCGTACCTGCGGCTCGCGCACGCCTACGCCAGCGTCAGCGTCGGGCGGCTCACGGACGCGCTGAGGTCGGCCGACGGCGCCGAGGAGGAGGCACGCAGGATGGACCGGCCGGCTCTCGTCGGCTTCGCCCTGGCCCTTCGCGCGTGGGCCGTCTCGTTGGCGGACGGCCCGGACGCCGCCGCGCCGATCGCGGAACGAGCGGTGCAGGAGCTCGGCGCGGGCGGCAGGCTCTGGGCGGCCACTGCCGGAGTGCTCGCCGACGTACGGTTCGACCAGGGGAGATACGGCGAAAGCCTCGACCTGGTCCGGTCCGCCATGGAACACGAGAGGCACCCCGGCACGGCCCGGTCCATCACCCCGATCTGGTACTCCCTGGCAGCCAGGGCGGCGGCCGCACTGGGAGACCGCGACCAATCCGCGGAGTGGGCCCGACGGGCGTCGTACGACGCCGACCTGCTGGGCCTGCCCGGCCAGCGCGGCTATGCGGCCCTCGCCCGGTCCCACAGCGCCCACGACCCCGTCGGCCCGCTGCAGGAGGCGGTCTCCGGCTTCCGGGCCGCCGGGCTGATCCCGATGGAGTGCCGGGCGAACCTGTTGCTCGCTGCGGAACTCGCCTCCAGCGACCCGCAGGACGTGCACCGCGATCCGAGAAGGAGCCTGGAGCAGGCCCTCGACTACGCCAACCGGGCGAAGACGTCGGCGGAGGCACTGGGAGCCCGACGGCTCCGCCGCGAGGCGGTGGACATCCAGCGCCGCCTGGGGGCCCGCCGCCCCCGCCCGGCGCGGGAGACGGCGACCCCGCTGTCAGACATGTCGGACCGGGAAAGGGAGATCACCCGCATGGTGGCCCTCGGCATGTCCAACAACGACATAGCCCGCGCCCTCGTCATCTCGTCGAAGACGGTGGAGGCCCACCTCACCCGTATCTTCCGCAAGGTGGGCGTCCGTACCCGGACCGCACTGGTCGCGACGCTCCCGAAGGCCGACCCCGCGACGGTGACCTGAGTCTCTCCACCCGGCCCCGAGGAGGCCCGCCGGTTCCGCGCGCCGGGAGACTCAGCGGCGCGCGGCAGCGCGACGGCATGGGTCAGGGCGCGATGCCGACGCCTGGCACCTTGCTCCACTTCTTCTCCTGCCTGGCAGTGAGTGCCGGCCACGTCAGGCCGTCGGGGCGTGGGGTGACGCGCGAGCTGTAAGGAGCGGGTGTGAAGGCCGGCTCGTAGAAGCAACCCGTTGCGTACGTGGTGTGGAAACGGGGGCAGGACGCCGCGATGGAAGAGGGGGTCGGCTTCCTCCCGCTGCGGGCCCAGGTGTCCAGTGCCGCGAGGGAGTTGGCGTACTCGGCCGTGCTCAGGCCGCTGTGCTCGTGCTCGCCGGTGAAGGTCTGCACGAGGTGCTCGGACCGGCCGGCACCACGCAAGGACGCCAGGTAGGCGGCTTCGTGCTCGACGAACGCGGTGGGGTCGTCGATCGCGTGGAGCGTCAGGACGGGAACGGAGACCTGGCCCGTGAGGTCGCTGTCGTAGGAGAGGTCCCGCACCGCGGTGGGTTCGGCCGAGAAGCGCTCCACGCCCGCGTTCAGGGCGTCGTCGTCGTGGGAGCCGGAGTAGACCACGCCGCTGTTGGAGAACGGGTTCCGCCCGCCCATCCGGTTGTGGACGATGTCGCGGAACGTGAACGTGGCGAACCTCAGGTGTGACTCCAGGGTTCGCTCGGGGATTCCGGTGACGGCGAGGATGTCGTCGAGGTTGCGCTGCTGCAGGGCGGTGCGCCGCTCCGGTGGCGAAGAGAACCCGGTGCACTCCTGGAGCCTGGCCCGCAGCCCGGTCGTCGTCATGGTCGAACCTTCACGCAGCCCCATCCACAGGGGGTACCGGGCCTCGGACGGCCTCGGGTGGTTCTGGCAGTAGTACTGGTAGACCACGCGCAGGTCCACCCGGTAGTCGTACCCCCGGGAGCCGCCGCCGAGGACGCCGTTGGTGAGCAGTGCGCCGTCGTAGGGGCCGTGCTTCTTGGCGCCGTACACCTCGAGGACCTTGGCGGCGACGTTTCCACCCCACGACTGGCCGTGGATGTACGTCTGCCGGGGCTTTCGGAACTCCTCGCCGAACAGCCGGCGCACGTCCTCGGTATCGGCGGCGGCCATCCTGGTGCCGTAGCCCCCGCGACGGTAGGAGGAACCGGCCCACGCGTAGCCCTGGTCGACGATGACCGACCACCGCTCGAGGTCTCCGACGCTGCGCTCAGGATCGGACTCCTCGCCGAGGTCCGGCCCGCCGTGGGCGTGCACCACCAAGGAGCCGTTCCACTTCTTGGGGACGGCGATCGCGTAGTAGGCGCCGTCCGCGCTCTGCCCGGTGAAGCAGGTGGCCTTGTCGAGGAGGTTCGCGGGACACGGGGTGACCACCGGCGGTACGGCAGGTACCGCGGCAGAGGCGGGGAGGCCCGGGAGGGCGAGAGCAGCGGCGACGACGACACCGACGGCGCCGGCCGCACGCCGTCGGGCGCGGAGGCGCAAGCGGAGGCTCCGCGGGCGTGCGGGGGTAGGGAGAAGTCGCATCAGGGGCTCGTTCCTTCCGGGCGCGTCGGTCGCGCGGAGGGCTAGATGCTAAGCACGCCCTGGCTGCCACCTGAATGCTGCGGGCATTGAATTCATATTGGTCTCGGCCGGACGGGTCATCAGGCAATCCGGCTGTCACGGCGGGTCGGGATCAGGGGCTTTCGAGGGCGGCGGACGCGTCCTGGACGAGGTCGGCGAGCGGGTCGATCGTGCGGGGCGTCCGGGCGGGCCGGTGATGAAGATCGCCGTCAGCACCTCGTACCGCGTGGCCGGCTCCAGCACCGCGTTTGCGCAACGCGGTGTACGGGGCCTCGTCGGCCGGGCGGCCACGCAGCAGTTCCGCGAGGCGGGGGAGCACCTCGCGCACCTGGCCGGCGACGAGGGACTCCTTCGTGGAGAGGTAGCGGAAGAAGTGGCGGCTCGGCAAGCTGAGCGACCACTTCTCCATCCCCGGCTCCGAGTCCCAGCAGGCCCTCGACACCATGGGCAGAGAGTTCCCCGGCACCGCCGACACCAGCGCGCAGCTGGTGTTCACCGCCCCGGCCGGACAGAAGGTCACCGACCTCCGCTTCGCTCGCCGCCGCGATCGACCAGACCCTCGCTGACGCCGCGAAGGCGCCGCAGGTCGTCAAGGTCACCGCCCTGGCCGTCGACCTCGGCGGTGCCGCGCTCGGCGGCGGCGGAGCCCAGCCCGGCGTCCAGGGCCTGATAGGCGTCGGCGTCATCGTCCTCGCCGTCACCTTCGGCTCGCTCCCGGCCACCGCGATACCGCTGCTGGCCGCGCTCGCCGGCGTGGTCGCGGGTGTGGCCGGGGTGTCGGCCCTCACGGGTGCGGTGCCGATCTCCTCCACGGCCCTGACGCTCGCGCTGATGATCGGGCTGGCGGTCGGCATCGACTACGCCCTGTTCATCCTCGCCCGCCACCGCTCCCAGCTCGCGCAGCGGCCGGCTCCATGACCGGCGGCGGTCGCCGCCGCCGGATGCACCGGCACACCGTCATGCAACGCGAGTTCCCCTACCGCAGCCTCCAGCAGCACGCTCTAGAGCAGCTCTTCCGCCAGCAGGTCCATCAGCAGCCCGTCGTGCCAGCTGCCGTCGGCGCCGCGTTCGTACTGCCGCATGACGCCCACCGGCCGGAAGCCGACTTTCGTGTAGCAGCGGATTGCGGGGGCGTTGTCGGCGGCCGGGTCGATCACCAGGCGGTGGAAGCCCAGGGCGTGGACGAGGTGACGTGCGAGGGTGCGTACGGCGTCGGTGCCGAGCCCGCGCCCGTGCACGGACGGGTCGAGGAACAGGTCGATGCCCGCGTGCCGGTAGTCGGGGTCCTCCTCCGCGTACCACTGGATCATGCCGACGATCCGGCCCTCGCTGCGGACCGTCAGGCAGTGGGTGTCCGGGTCGGTGAGGTCCTCCGTGATCTCGGACGCCAGGTCGGGCCCGCCGCGCCAGCGTTCGCGCACCTCTGGTGTGGCCCGGATGGCGGCCAGTGCGGCTACGTCGTCGGGCCCGGCAGGGGTCAGTTCCAGGGCTTCGCCCCGTAGTACGACGGTCATGAGCCGGAAGAGTAGGCCACTCCGCCAGCTGGCCGTGCCTATTTCCCGCGCGGAGCGCGTAGCCGCCGCGAGGGGCCTGCCGGCAGGCCGGGGTCGTGCCCCGGCGTCAGACAGACTCCCTTGACGGCGGGCGCTTCGGCCGCAGCGGCTCCGCGATCGGCGCGTACCCTGGTAAGAAGTCGTTGGACGTCGTCGAGGCCCTCAGGCTGCTTTGGTCGTTGAATCTCTCATGCGCGTGTTTCTCCTGACACTCACCGTGGCCCTCCTCCTCGGAGGGCTTGTCCTCCTGGTGTTCACCAGCACTACGGCAGCAGCGATCTGCGCGGTCTACGTCGCAGTCGTGATCCCGCTGGCTGTGCTCGTCGGCCGGGCCGTCAAACGCTCCGACCCTCCGTCCTCTGACTGAAGGCCCGTGAGCACGCCGCTCTTCCGCAGCCGTCGACTTGTTCCTGCGGTTGAGACGGGCGGTTCTGGCTCACATTCCGCGGAGGGGCACTTCCCGTGGTGCGGGACCCTTGACGAACCGTTGGCTGGAACCCTTCGTCATGACTGGGCGGGCTCGTCGAGGCGTTCGGTGGGGCCGGCGAAGGCGAGGTGGAGAGTCCGGGTGGTGATCAGCCAGGTGGCGTCGACTTTGCGGAGGGTGTCTTCGTAGTGCCCTACCTGGACAGGGGGTTGTGGCGGCACGAGGCCCTCGCTGTAGCCGTCGACACGATAAGTGGTGAAGTAGGTGAGGGCGGTGGCGGTGGCCGCAGAGTCCACAGTGACCAGGATGTTGGTGCATATACGGCGTGAGAGCCGGTCTGCGGGCCGGCTGCCGAAGTAGAGGCGCAGGGCGTCGCGACCGTTGATACGGCGGTCGCCGGCGGGCCATTGCCAGGTGCCGTCCGGGGTGAAGAGTTCCGCCACCGAGCCCGGATCTCCGAGGTCCAGCCGGTGGACGAACTCGATGACCAGCCGCTCACATGCCCGCTCTGCGAGCAGGCGTTCCATCGGGTCGAGAACGTCTGTATTCATGATCAACGCATATCAGGTCGAGCCTGGTTGAGCCAGTCTCCAGCTGGCGTATGTGCAGCGGCTGAGCCGTCTGAGTCACGTTCCGCCGATGGCACAGCACCCTTGCGTCGGCGGCCTCACCTCTGCGTGGCCCGGCCGAAGGCTGCGCCAACACCGGTGGGGGAGCGGCTAGAGAGCTGCTCCCCCCACCGGGCCCCTGGCGAGCGCGACCACCAGGTCGTGTCCTTCGGATCGGGCCGGAGTCGCCAGGGAGCGCGCCTTGGGCCTTGTCAGTTGGGGAAGGAGAAGTACAGCGCCTCGCTGTAGAAGGACGCGAAGTGCTTCTCCCAGTCGGTTCGGAGCGAGGCCAGCCAGTCGTCGTTCTGGCCGGCGATCGCTGCTTCGGCGTCGGAGACGGCGTCGGGGATGTCCTGGGATGCCAGGCGCTGCACACTCGCTACCGGATCGGCATCCGACAGCGAGACGATCTCCCCGGTCTCAAGGATGAAGTACTTCGCCTGCTGCTTCTCGAGATGCGCCGCGGTCCTGGCAATGCATTCGGTGAACTCGGCGTCGTCCTCCAGGCCCTTCCCGACAGCGCGCAGGAGGTCGAGGAGCAGGGCCGCCCCGGCGGCGTAGTCCGCGGCGATGCCGATGGGAGGGCTCCAGATCATGGACGGGACGACCGTCGTTCCGTGCCCCACCATGAGTTTGTGCGCGAGCGGGATGTCCCAGTTGTGCTCGGAGATGCATCGGACTTGCTTGAGGATCTCCGCCTCGTTGGGCATCGAGTCCGCGGAGTAGAGGTATGAACGGTTCGCCATGGGGTCGACGCTAACACCGGGGACCGACAACGCCGACGCCGACGAACTCCGGGCGCGCTGGGCAGGACGCGTGAAGGGCCTCCGGATGGGCCGGGTGGCCGTCGCTGCGCTCCTGGTGTGCTGCGATCCCTTGCGCCAAGGGGCACACGAACTCCCACTGGAAGTCGGGCAGTTCATGGCGGCCAATCACCCAACGAGCCCCGGCGATCGGGGGCGACACCGAGTTCACCTCGGCCCTCGTCGCGCATGACGACGAGGACCTTGAGGTCAGCGAGCTGATACGTCCCGGCCGGTGGAAGCGACGCTCGCTACTGCGGCGCGCCGGGGTGGCCTCGGTACGCCCCGTCCGCCGCTACCTGCAGCAGCAGGCGGCGAGCGCGATGCTCCCGCGCCACCAGCGCCGGCCCGCGTACAACTCCGAAGCCTGCAGGAGATCCACCCGCCGCCTGGGGCGAGGACGGGGCGCCCGGTTCCGCACTGGCCCAGGTCAGTCCTCGTCGCTGCTCGCGTAGCGGAAGCGTGCCCAGTAGGGCAGGACGAACCAGCAGCACAGGTACCAGGTCACGACCCCGGCCACGAGCCACGGTACGTATCGGTCGTGCGTCGCCACGCGCAGGATCAGGAAGAGCGAGGACGTCAGCGTGGCGAGGAGCAGTACGAGGCCGGTGAAGGTGAGTCGCGAGGCCCAGGCGACGCCCTGGGGCTTGAGGTTCTGCCCCGACACGATGCGGTGAAAAGCCACCGGTGCTATGAGGGCCCCGGTCGCCAGGGAACCGAGCACGACCGTGATGAGGTAGATCGTCTTGTCGGTCTGTCCCAAGCCCCTGAAGGTCGGGGTGAAGACCACGGTGAGCAGGAAGCCCAGCATGATCTGCACGCCGGTCTGCGCGACCCGTATCTCCTGCATGAGCTCCGTCCACCGACGGTCCGCCCGTTCCTCGTGTGTCTCGTCGCGCGCGGATTTCTGTCTGTCCGTACCGCTCACACTCGTCTCCTCTGTCGCTGCCATGGCGCCCTTCTGCCCCGGACCGCGGCACGCATTCGTAGTCGTGTTCGACGGTGCGCAAGAGTGCGAATGCGGGGATGTGGGCCTGCGGCGCTGCGGGACGTGCGCCCGTGGCTCTGGCGCGCCTGGCTGTCGTCCCAGGCAGGCGAAAGGTGTCGCAAGGCCGGGGTGGGAACGTGCCGCCGAAGGTCTCCAGGTTTCCCGGCCGCGCCGGCACGTTGCCCGAACAGCCGGTCCCCGACCCGTGCCATGCCGTTGGAACTACGTGTGGGAACTACGTAGTTCGACTGATGCATCAGGGAGCCGGCGATGCGAGGCTCCGTCATGGCCTTCCTGGCGGAGCCGTGGGTGTCGAGCCGGGAAGATCGCTGCCTCCCTGCTCGGCAACCGCCGCCGGTGACCCGACGGGCAGCAGCGGCCGTTCAGTGCAGAGATCCCCGTCCAACATTGGAGCGTCCTCCGGTGGTTTCCAAGATTCGCGTCCTTCTGGGCATGCTCGTGCTCCTGGCGCTGGCCATCGGCGCCATCGCCCTGCTCGCGGCCGTGAAAGCCAATGCCGTCTGGTTCACGATCGTCCCTCTCGGCATCCTCTTTCTCGGCGCGTCCGTCATCCGGTCGCTCGGATGGTTCAACAAAGAAGGCCGATGACTGCCCCGGCGGATCGCCGGCCGGGTGGAGGGGCTCCGAGGCCAAGTCTTCTGGATCTGACACCGCAGGGTTCGTGAGGCTGCGGAGAGGGGCCGAGGGAGACGAGTCGGGGAGGGGCCGAGGGAGACGAGCCGCAGAGGGGCCGAGGGAGACGAGCCGCCGCAGGCCGCGCTGTGAACGGGACCAAGGACTTGTCCGGGCGGATCACGTGCGGAGCCGGATGGTGACGGCTGCGGCGGTTGCGGTGCGGAGGTAGACGTACCGGCGCTTGTCGTAGCGGGTGGCCAAGGCTCGGTGCTGCTTGAGCCGGTTGATGGCCCGTTCGACGGTGTTGGGTTTCTTGCACCGCTCTTCGTTGAAGCCGGGTGGCCGGCCGCCGTGTGAGCCTTTGCGGAGCCGGGCTGCCTGGCCGTCGGTTTTCTCCGGGATGGTATGCCTGATGCCCCGGCGTCGCAGGTACTCGCGGCAGGGTCGGTTGCTGTAGGCCTTGTCAGTGCGACGCTGTCGGGCTTCTTGCGGGGCCGGCCCGATCTTCGGGACACGGATCTTCTCCAGAACCGGCTTGAATTGCGTGCAGTCAGCCCGATGGCCCGGCGTGACGATCAGGGACAGTGGGCGGCAGCGGCCATCCGCGCTCAGGTGGAGCTTGGTGGTGAAGCCGCCGCACGAGCGGCCCAGGCCCTCGTCTCCTGCACCACCTCCACCAGGCGGGCGTGCAGGCTCTGCCACGGCGTTTCGTCCTGATGTTCTGACTGTTCGGCCCCCTTTGAGGCGGGGGCGGGCGGTGGGTCGGTGCGGGCGCCCGCGGCATGCTGATGCGCCCGCACGATGGTGGAGTCGACGGAGACGTCCCAGTGGATCTCGCCTGCGGCGTCGGCCGCGGCCTGGACCTACTGGAGCAGACGCTCCCACGTCCCGTCGGCCGACTACAGCCGGTGCCGTTTGTAAACCGTCTTCCATGGCCCGAACCGTTCGGGCAGGTCACGCCACTGCACGCCGGTCCGCACCCGGTGCAGAATCCCGTCGATCACCTGCCGGTGGTCCCGCCACCGGCCACAGCGCCTGTTGCTGACCGGCAGGAACGGCCGCAACCGTTCCCACTCCGCATCACTCAGATCACCCCCGCCCCATGACAGGAAGAACGACCCGGACAGACGGCAGTCACAAGATCACACGAACCCTGGTCCCTACTCCGTGACGAAGGGTCCGTATCCAACCGGGACCTCGTTCACCTGAAGGTCCGAGAAGAGCAAGGTCAGGTTGTGCGCACTGGTTTCAATGCGTACCTCGTGGAAGTCGATCCCGAGGGCCTTCGACCAGCGGCGGGTCGCCTCGGACTCAGGAAGTAGTTTGGCTCCCGGGTACAAGGCGTGCCACTTCACGCCCCAGGCGTATCCGTCGAGGCCGCCACCGGATTCGTGGTCGATGAGCCGGTCGTCCAAGGAGACCCGCCAGGTCTCCGCCGGCACCGACGTCTCACACCGGGCCTCAACGCAGTAGCGGAAGAGATACCGCAGGTGGGACGGCGCGATGCCAGCACGGGGATCAGCCGTCGCGTAGACGATGACCTCGTAGTCGCGCATGTAGTTGGTGTATCCGTGGTGCACGACAGCGTGATCGAAGGTCTCGTCCAGCATCTGCTCAAGTAGGGCCGTATCCATGCCGCCCTTCTACCTCACTCGGCGAGACCTTCGATAGCGAGATTCACGGGTGTTGGGCACCGTTGCCTCAGAGATCGCCCGGACAAGTCCTAGCCCGTACGCTGGGACGTCGTGAGTTCGGCGAACCGTAGCGCAGTGCCCCGGTAGCTGGCCGAACCGTCTCGCTCGCAAGTCTCCAGAAAGCAGACGATGTCCGACCCGATACCAGGACCTCCCCACCACCCCCAGGACCCTTGGACGCCCCCTGCGCAGGGGGCGCAGCCCTGGCCTGCTCCACCGGTCGCGTGGGGCCCTCGGACTCCCGTGCCGCCGACACGCGCGCCCGGCCCGGTGGCTGCGCCGCCGGGGGCCGCGTACCACGAGCAGGGGCGCAACGGGAGGCAAGGGGCTTGGGCGCGGGTGGGGGAGTTCTTCCTCGCCCTCGCGCTGATGCTGGCCGGGATGATCGGTGTACTGGGCGGCTCTGCCGTCATCGGCATGCTTCTGGGACTCGCGTGGGCCCCGGACGACAGCGACAGCATCTTCGCCGATCCGCTGTTCGACAACGCGGTACTGCTCGTGAGCCTTGCCGTGTGGATCCCGGCCGTGCTGATCGCCGTCCGCGTGAGCGGGAAACGGCCCGCCGGTACCGTCGCGTCGGTCGCCGGACGGCTACGGTGGTCCTGGCTGGGATGGTGCCTCGGGCTGGCCGCCTTCGTCCTCGTCCTCCAGAACCTTCTGCTGCTTGCATGGAGCCTGTTCCAGGACGGCTCTGAGACCGCGATGGGCGAGACCCCCGGCTGGTCCGAGCTTCTGCTGAGTCTTCTGGTGCTGTGGGCGCTCGTCCCCTTCCAGGCCGCGGCTGAGGAGTTCGTCTTCCGGGGCTGGCTGGTCCAGCTGTTCGGGGGATTCCTGCGCTCGCCCTGGCCCGGAGTCGCCGTCGCCTCGCTGCTGTTCGCCTTCGCCCACGGTTTCGGACAGCTGTCGGGGTTCCTGCTGTTGTGCTACTCGGCAGCCTGGTGGGGCTGGCTCACCATCCGTACGGGCGGCCTGGAGGCCGTCATCGCCGTGCACACGGTGAACAATCTGATCGCCTTCTCGCTCTCGGCGGTCTTCGGGGAGCTGGCCGACGAGAGTACCGCCGCGGATGCCCCCTGGGAGGCTCTGGTCTCCGAGCTGATCTTCGCACCGGCGTTCTGTCTGATAGCTGCTCGGCTCGCCGACAGGCGTGGAATCACCGCTCGTACGCCGAACGTCAAGGCCTGATCTCCGGCTGGCTGCCTCGGTGTTCGGGTTGACCGTGGCGTGGCCGTGCTTGTCGTGAGGCCGATCCCGCCGAGACGTGGTGTTCGGTTCGCTCGGTCAACTCGTACTTCACGCCGCTGAATTGCCTTCGGCGTACTCCTACAGTGAGGCGAGTATTCGGCGGTCGGCGTCTGGTCGGTGGGGCCAGGCTCTCGGCCGAGTGAAGCTGAGGCTCCGGTGCAGGGGGAGAACGAATGATGCAGGACGAGGCAAGCTGGTTGCCGGGCCGAGCTGAGGAGCCTGCGACACTGCGCGAGGCGCTGCGACTGGTCGCCGCTGACGTCGAGGGCGTGCACGGTGTCCCTGTGGTCGTCGTCGTCATCGGAGACTGCCCGCTCGACGAGAAGGTGACCGCGCAGATGCTGGCCGCGCGCGAGGCCATGGTGAACGCCGCCAAGTTCGGCGGTGAGGACGAGGCCGTCCAGGTGTACTCCGAAGTGGAGGGGAGCACGGTCTTCGTCTCGGTGCGCGACCGCGGGCCCGGCTTCGATCTGGAGACGGTACCTGACGACAGAACGGGCGTACGAGAATCGATCATCGGCCGCATGCGACGCCACGGCGGCAGCGCCCGGCTGCGCACGGCGCCCGGCGGCGGTACCGAAGTCGAGCTGGAGATGGAGCGCGCGCAAGGCGATGTGACGTCGAAGGGCCTGGTTCCGGCCAGGCCGGACAACCTGGTGTGGAATGCGTTCGTCGCCCGGCGCCGTGAGACGCAGCAGTCGGATCAGCAGACCGGAGAGCGCGAGAGGGCACGGCAGCGTCAACGGGGACGGCGTGCCGTCCGGCGTGCGGAAGCGTACGCCGTGGCTGGGCTGTTCGCCCTCGCGGTGGCCGGATACGTCATCGCCGGTTTCGCCACACACGACGTACTGGAAAGCCTCCAGCGCCGGCAGTTCGACCCGTCGGACACAGCGCAGCTCCTCACCGCGATCGGCGGACTGACGACAGCCGTCGGGTTCAGCATCGCAGGCGTTGTGAAGGCATTCGCTCTGCTTGTCCATGCGCGCGCCGACATGGTCCGTGCCCGCCAGAGTCTTCCGCCGGCGGAGGGAACATCGGCACCTGACGAAGGCGCGCCGACAGCGGCAGACCTGACAGCAGCAGATCCGACAGAGTGAGGCGGATCGTGGAATCCCATGTGCCGGGCGAGACGGGCGAGTTACGCGATACGGTGGGGCTCGTACGGCCGGGCGCGAGGAGGGGACGGAGATGCTGGAGCAGGCCCTGGTAGCGCTTGCCGGTATGGGCGGGGCCGCGGTGGTGCAGGCCGCGGGCACGGATGCGTGGACCGGGCTGCGGCAGGCGCTGGCGCAGTGGTTCGGGCGCGGTGACGAGCAGTGCCGGCGGGCCGAACTGGAGCGGCTGGACCGTACCGCCGCAGAGCTCGCGGACGCACAGGACGACGGCGAGGCGACCGCGGAACGTGCGCGTGTCGGGCACGACGCGGTGTGGCGGTCCCGCATCGAGGAACTGCTCGAAGGGCTGCGAGAAGACGAACGGGACGAGGCGGCAGAAGCACTGCGCGGACTGCTGCGGCACCACGCTCCGCCCGGCTCCGTGACGACGGGCGCGGGCGGGATCGTGGCACAGGGCGACATCCGGATTCACGCCGACCGGGGATCGGTCGCGGCCGGCGTCGTGAACGGGGATGTGAACCTCTCCGGCCCTCCGGCGCCGGATCCGACTCGGGGCTGAACGGACCGGCACCAGCAGACCCAAGCCCACCCCGCATCGACGAGAGCGGCGCCGACGGCGACTCCGACGACGGCGACGACCATGTCGGCGTTGACGGCGGTGACGGCGGTGACGGCGGTGACCATTCCGGCGGTGACGGCGAGGCGGCTCCCCACCAGGCCGTCACGGTCCGCGCCGACCGCGGAAGCGTGGCCTTCCACCACGCCGAGCAGGTGCACTTCCACGTCCCGCACGCGGACGGGGGCGCACCCGCCCTGGTCGTGCACGCGTACCGGACCGGCGAGACGATCTACCCGCCGCCGTCCCCGTCACCGCGCCGGGAACGGACCAAGCCCGCGTGGGCCGTTCTCATGGGTTGCCTGCTCGCCGTCGGTCTCGCCGGGAACGGTGCGGTGCTCGGTTCGGAGACCACGGACCGGTGGGTCGCTGTGGCATGTCTCGTTCTGGGTGCCGCGATCGGGGTCGTTCTCGGACGGTCACGCCTCCGGCGTCGGCCCGAGCAGCCTCCATCGGAGCAGGAGCTGCGCCAGGCGGCCTCGTCGCTGGCGCGGACCCTCACCGAGCAGTACGCGCGGGACCAGGCCGCCGTGCGCATCGACGATCCCGGTCCGCTGCCGGTGCGCTGGGCGGAGGCTCCGAGCGGTCTCGGCGACCACGCGGTGAACTTCGCGGGCGCCGGCGAGGCCGTGCCCCGGCTCGACGGCTCCTTCTCCCACATCGTCCGGACATACGAGAGCCTGCCGCACGGCCGCCTCGTGATCCTGGGCGAGGCCGGTGCCGGAAAGTCGGTGCTGGTCCTCCACCTGGCGGCGGGGCTGCTGGCACGGCGCAAGCCCGGCGATCCGGTTCCCGTCGTGTTCCCGGTCTCGTCGTGGGACCCCGGAGAGGGGACGCCTCTGTGGTGGTGGGCGGCCGGATGGCTCGCCCAGACGCATGCCTGGGTCCTGGCGGACGACGGCTTCCCCGGCTCCGCGCGTGCCATCGCTCACGGCCTCATCACGTCCGGGCGTGTCCTGCCCGTTCTGGACGGCTTCGATGAACTCCCCGACGCCACACGCTCCAAGGCGCTGGCTCAACTGTGCAGAAGTCTGCTTCCGTCCGGCCGTTTCGTCCTCACCAGCCGTACCGCCGAGTTCACCGAGGCGGTGAACGCCGGCGAACTCCGTATCCCCAAGGCGGCGGCCGTCCAGCTCCAGCCGCTGGAACCGGACGAGCTGCGCGCGTACCTGCCGCGCACCAGTCGGGAACGGGACGACTCCACGACGAAGTGGGACCGCGTTCTGGAGCGGATCGCCGCCGTCGACGCGTTCCCGGCCCCGGAGTCCAGCGCCCGAGCGTGCGGCGCCCGAGCCTCCAGCGCCTTGGACTCCGGCGCCCGACCCTCCGGAGCCCCGGACTTCAGCGCCCCGGACTCCGGCGCCCGAGACTCCGCAGCCCCGGACTCCTGCGATTCCGCGGCGCGGCGTCTGCGCGAGGTTCTGCGCACTCCGCTCATGGTCTCCCTGGCCCGAGCCGTGTACAGCGACACCACCGCGCATCCCGACGAGCTCCTGGAACAGAGCGACCTCACCACCCGGGAGGCAGTGGAACGGCATCTGCTGAGCGCTTTCGTCGACACCGCCTACCAGCCGGACCCGGCCGCCGTTCCGGGCCGGCACGACCGCGTGACGCCGGGTCGCGCCCGCGGTTACCTGGTCCGTCTCGCCCGCGGCACCGGGCAGGACATCGCCTGGTGGCGCCTCGAAGAACAGGTGCCGTGGACCTTCCGTGCCCTGCTGGTCTCCCTCCCTCTGGGACTGCTCCTCGCGGCAGCGGTCGCCGCCACCGCCCTGCCCGCGCCGGGGGAGTCGGCCGTCCCGGGCCTCGGACTCCGCGCGGGCCTTCTCACGCTGGTCGCGGCCCTGTGCGCCGGGACGCTCGACTGGATCGGCGAGCACGGAACCGTCGCCCGTCCGCCGCATCGGCTCCACTCGCCCCGCCGTGAGGTGCGCGACTCCCTGCGAAGGAGGCCTGTGGGAGCCGTACTCTCAGCGGTGGTTCCGGTGGCTGGGCTCGCCGTATGGATCTGGGCCGTGGCATCCGGCAACGGCGTCGCCGTCTTCTTCGCCTCGTTCCTGCTGTTCGCGCCGCTCGCGGCCGTCTCACGGGCACTCGCCGTCGTCCGCCGGCCTGCCGACCTGCAGGCGAGTGACCCCGTCACCCTGCTGCGCGAGGACCGCCGCACCACGCTGGCCCTCGCTCCCTTCACCTCCCCGCACACGCGGAGCATGCTGTCCGTGCAGAAGGCGCTGCCCGTCCTGGTGATCCCCACCCTCCTGTTCTGGGGCCTTGGGCGCGGCGCGGACGCCGTCACCCCCTGGCGCTGGGTCGCCGTGTTCGGCGCGCTGGCCGGGTGGTGGTGTCTGTGGAGCTGCGCCATGTCTGCGTGGGGTCGCTTCACGCTGGCACGCTGGTGGCTCGCCTCGACCGGACGCCTGCCCCGGCAGCTCACCGACTTCCTCGCGGACGCGCACCGTCGCGGAGTGCTGCGGCAGACCGGCGGCCTCTACCGGTTCCGGCACATCGAACTGCAGCGCAGCCTGGCAGCGGAGCCGGAGCCCCGGGACGCGGCAGGCCGGACGGGCCGGGCACGGCGTCTCGGCATCGGCGCGCTGTCGGCGGCGATGGGCGCGACCACCGCGGTCCTCCTGGTCGGCTCGGTCTTCTCGGCCCCCGGTGCGATGGGACCACTCCGCATGCTCGCCCCGGCCTGCGAACTGCTTCCGCTCTCGTCCGTGCGTCCCCTCATGGGGCATCCGGGGAGAGGCTTCGGTGGGCAGCAGCCCGTGGACATCTTCTCCGACGCCCGGCATTTCCTCGACGACGGCTTCCGGCAGCCGAAAAGGGCCGACGACCGCCATGCCCGAGCCCGCAGCTCCTGCGTGACGACGGAGCAGTCCGCACTGCGACCCGACACGCAGGTCGTGCTGACCGTGGCCCTCGCCGCCGGAGCGGGGATGACCGACAGTGCCGAGCGCGCGCAGTACGAGGTGGAGCATCCCGGGCTGTTGGATGCCCGGGTACGGAGTTCCGGCACCGGCTGGTCTGTGGCCGCGGGTACGGAGTGGGCGTCGTCTCCCGATCCCCGGTCGCGCCGCGCCGATGAGGACATCCCTGTCGGCTGGGCCCGTGGCCGCGTCGGGAACGCGCTGGTGGCCGTGGACGTGGCGCTGGAGTTCGGCACCGAGCGGCAGGCCCGAGAGGCCGCGGAGACGCTCGTACGACAGGTCCTCGACCGCATTCGTCTCACCTACGGCCTCCAGGCGGGGCCGGTGCCCGAGGGGCGGCCCCTCACACGTGTCCCGGAGAGCGGCATCTCCGACGCATCGCGTTTCGGGGTCTTCGACAGGAAGCGGACGGGCCGGCTCGGCGGTGCCGCATGGGAGGAGGCCGATCCCGCCCGCGTGGTGGCGCTCGACGAACTGGTGGGGTTGCGAGTGCCGCGCGAAGCGCGGTGCTCCACCGGAGAAGGAGAAGGAGAAGGAGAAGGAGACGGAGACGGAGACGGAGGACAGGAGACGGGTACGGGCACGGGTGACGTCACCGGACGGTGGCTCGCCTGCACGGTGAGCCGCGGCCCTGCTGCCGGCTTCCGCATGGACGTTGTGTTCGCCGGCTGCGGCGCCTCCTGCTCGGCTTCCGAACGACGGGCCTTCACGGACCGGCGCCCGGGCAGGACCGTGGCCGACTGGGACCACCACGGCACGGTCGCCCACGACCGTTCCCCCGGCTCCGGCTACCTCTACCGGACGCTCAAGGCGACGTATCACCAGGGGAGGAACGAGGCCGTGCCGCTCGAAGTCCTCCTCTGGCTGCACGTCTCCTCACCCACGTACCCGGATCTCGCCGACAAGATCCTCAACGACGTCTGGTCGCAGACGGAGGCCGGCCGGTGAGGCATCCGTGCGGGCCTGCCCTTCCATGAGCGTCAGGACGACGGCGGCCGGAACGTGCTCGTCGATGCGCTCGGCCCCCGTGGCCGAACGCCGCCACGGCCGGCGTGGCACCACGGCGCATAGCGCACGGTCTCGCGCCTGATGGGGACCACGCCGCCGGAGAGCCACGCGTCTGACCCGACCGCCTCCTCGGCCCGGTGGAGGGCATCCCCGAGCCGGAGCATCGGCCCCGACCAGCCGATCCCGAGGTGCGCCGCCGGCCGCAACGTGAGCGTGGGCCCTCCCGTCACCCGGACCGATGCGTTCCCGGCGGATCACGCCGCTCGTCCGAGGAAACCGAAGCGTCGCGCAGGGACAGGGGCGGTTCCGGCTCGGTCGAGGAGATCTCGGGTTCCAGGCCCTGCGCGGGCGTCGTGCGCCGGCGCCCGGTGTCGAGCCGCCAGGCCTCGAAGACCAGGGTCGTCGCCGTGACCACGGTGACGCCCAGCAGCCACCCCCCGACGACGTCACTCACCCAGTGCACCCCCAGTGCGACCCTGGTGTACCCGACTCCCAGGACCGCGGTGACGGCCAGCGCCCAGGGGAGCGGGCGCCAGGCGCGGGGCACCAGGGGGAGCAGGACCAGCAGAAGGACGGCGCAGGAGGTGGTCGCGGTCATCGCGTGGCCGGAGGGGAAGGAGAAGCCGGGAGCGTGGGACACCGGATCCGGCAGGTGCGGGCGGGCGCGCTCGACCACGTGCTTCGTCAGCAGGCCGATCAGACCACCGGCCACCGCCGTGACGGAGGCCCACGCGGCGAGCCGCCACGCGCGACGGGTCAGCAGCCACACGACCACGACGGCGACCAGCAGGCGCATCGTGACCGGGTCCCACACGTAGCTGGTGAGGAACTCCAGGACGCTCACCCAGACCGGGTGTTCGAGCGCGGTCTGGTGGAGCCGCTCCGCCGTGCTCCGGTCGAGCCGGTGGAGCGGGGGCCAACGGGACTCGACCAGGACCAGCGCGAGCGCGAAGGGGACGGCCACCACGGCCGTGGCGATCGCCGCCAGGACGAGCCGCGCCCCGAAGGTCGCGTCGGCACTGCGGTGCCGGGAGAGCAGGGCCCGCACGCCGGGCCTTCGGACTCGCGTGGTGCGCTGTGCCATGGGGAAGCCGACTTCCTTACGTGTCATGAGGGAGAGCCGCAGCCGGCTCGCGGGGGATGGGGTCAGACGCCGGGGTCCCGGCCCACCGGCTCCTTCACGCCCGCCCGCGTGGCCTCCAGCTGCGCGGCGAACGCGAGCCCGAGGAAGAGGGCGAGGGAGGTCAGGTACGACCACAGGAGCAGGGAGACGATCGCGCTCAGCGGCCCGTAGACGGTGGTGAAGGAGCCGCTGGCGCCGACGTACAGGCTCAGCGCCCAGGTCGCCGTGATCCACAGGAACAGATAGACGACGGCGCCGAAGGCGAGCCAGGTGTACCCCGGTTGGGCACGGCGCGGCGAGAGGCGGAAGATCGCGCTGGTCGCCAGGACGGCCAGCAGGATCCCGATCGGCCAGCGCAGGACCTCCCAGGCTCGGACGGTGCCGGACCCGAGGTGGTAGACCTCCGCGAACGAGTGCGTGAGATCGCTGCCGAGGACCGTGACGACGAAGCTGAGCCCCAGAGGGAACCCGGCGAGCGCGGCCATCACCAACCCCCGGACGTACTTGTGGAGGAACGGCCGGTCGCGCTCGTTCCCGTAGATGCGATTGGCACCGCGCTCCACCTGGCACAGGCTGGTCGTCACGTTCACCAGGGAGAAGAGCAGCCCCAGCCAGAGAGCCGCCTCACCGCCGTCGTCGGCGTGGCGACGGCTCTCGCGGAGGGCGTCGTCGACCAGCTGCTGACTCGGCCCGCTGGTGATCCGGCGTATCGTCAGTTCCGCGACACGGCCGATGTCCTCGGTGTGCAGCACGCTCGACAGGCCGATGGCGGCGATGGCCAGCGGCACGATGGACAGCACGGTCTGCAGGGCCAGAGCGCGGGAGTGGCTGAAACCGTCGGCGTAGCGGAACCGTATGAAGGAGTCCCGGGCCAGCCGCCAGCCTCCGTAGCGGCGCAGCGCGGCCCACGCCTCGTCGCCGGACAGTTCCTCGCCCTGGACGTCACGTCTCTGCGGTACACGCGTGGCGGTGCCCATCATGATCCTGACTGTGTGTGCCTCGGCGCGAGCGGCGCGAGGGCGTCGAGTGGAACGGAACGGTCCGGGACACCGGCGGCCCGTGGCACGCCGTCGCTCCTCGTCGTACGGCGCGGGGCGCGGGCGGCGGCCCGGACCGGAGAGGGCCCCGGAGCGCGCGGCAGTCGTACGAGCAGCGCGCCCGGCTCGGTCTCCACGGTCAGCCGCCGGCCGTCGGTGACGGCGTCCCCGTCGAGCTCCCGGGGCTGCGCCCCTGCGAACCGGATGTCGATGTGTCGGCCGCGGTAGTACGTCAGCGCACCGCCGGCGACGGACCGTCGGCCGACCTCCACGGTGTCGGCCGCGGTGCCTGCCTCCTGTCGCGGCTCCGCGGAGCGCGGGCGCAGGGCCCGGGACATCAGATGCCCGGTCGCGGCGAGCCACCCGGCCGCACCCTCCGGGGCGAAGAGCACGACGTCCAGCCGCCCGCTGTCGGCGCGCGCCCCTGGCAGGAGTTCGACTCCGCCCTGCAGGGTGCCGACGTTGCCGATGACGACCATGCGCGCCCGGTGGCGACGGCGCGGTCCGCCGTCCACCCGGAGCGACACCCGGGTGCGGGGATCGCGGAGGTGCCGGGCCGCCGCGAGGAGGTAGGCGGCCCAGCCCAGTCGCGCCTTGAGTCGCGGTGAGGCGTCGCGGACCATCGCGGCGTCGAAGCCGGCCCCCGCCATGACGGTGAACCGGGCGGGCTCGAGGCGGTCGCCGGAGACGCGCCCCACGTCGATGCCGAAGCAGTCCCCGCCGAGGGCGTCGTCCAGCGCGGTTGCCGGCTCCAGGGGAAGCCCCAGGTTGCGGGCGAGGAGATTCCCGGTGCCGCAGGGCACGACGGCGAGCGGGATCCCGGTCCCGGCCATCACGTCGGCGCAGGCCCGTACGGTTCCGTCCCCTCCGCAGACGACGACCAGGCCGACGGAGACCGAGGGGTCCTCGCCCGGGGTGGTCGCGTCCGGGGTGGTTCCGCCGCCTGGCGTGTTTCCGTTCGGCGTTGTCCCGTTCGTCGTTGTCCCGAGCGGGGTCGTCCCGAGCCGGGTCGTCTCATTCGAGAGTCGCCTGTTCGGCGTTCGGGCGCCGCAGACCTCGGCGAGCTCACCGCTCGGCCGCTCGGCCGTGGTGGTCGTCCACTGCTGATCTCGATGGCCGTGGGACTCCAGGACGGCGCGCACCCGGTCGGCGAGCCGGTCGTCGCAGGCGTGCGGATGGCGGACGACGACGACCCGTCCGGTCGTCCGGTGGCTCGGGGGCCCGGCGGGCGCCGGGTCGGGGGAGGGCCGGCTGCTGCGGTCGTCGTCGGCGCTGTCCGGCGTGCGACCGGCGAGGATGACGGAACCGATGACCAGAAGCGTGAGCGTGCCGTTGACCAGGCCGCCCACGACGTCGGTGGGGTGGTGCATGCCCCGGTACAGCCGAGAGAGCGCGACCAGCGGAGGGACGAGCAGCAGAGCGACCGCGACGACGTACCGCCGGGGGCCCCGCAGACGGGTCAACGCCAGCACGGCCAGCCCTCCGAACAGGGCGACCGAGGCCCCGACGTGGCCGGACGGGAAGCTCGACGTCGGCGGCGCCGCGTCGAGGTGGGGCACGGCGGGGCGGGGCCGCTGCACGCAGACGGTGACGACCAGGAACACCGCGGACTGCACGGCGACCGACGCGCCGAGGAACACGGCCTCCGCCCACCGGGGTGGACCCGGCAGGAGAAGCAGGGCGGCCACGCAGAGCAGCGTGACCGCGATGATCGACTCGGTCCCGGCCAGCACCGACAGTCCGGCTGACACCGCGTCGGCCACGTGGGTGCGGCCGGCGGCGAACCCGCGGCTGACCCGGTCCTCCACCGGGGTGAGCAGGCCGGCCACCGGATCCCTGGTCAACAGCAGACCCAGCCCGACCATCAGAGTCACCTGCGCGGTTACCAGCACCAGAAGCCGAGAAGGTCTCGCGGCCGTGTCCGTCTGCGTCGTCATGACAGACCGCTTTGCCCGTCGCGGCCGGATGATGCCCGTGCCGGGAGAAAACAGTGCCGAGTGCACCGGCCTTGGGCCCGGCGGCCGCGACGGCCTGCCCCCGACGAGGCGGGGGACGTCGACCCAGGGTGGGCCTGAGGCCGCCGACGACGGTACGGGAGGGGCCGCGACGGGTCAGATGGGCTCCGGGCCCTCCGCCACCGCCCGGCGCGCCGCCATCAGGTGAGAGCGCAGGCGTGCGGCGATGTTCTCCGGAATCTCGGGATCCGTGGCCCGCCAGCGTCTGCCGTTGACGATCACGTACCGTCCGTCGGAGGTCCTGGCGGGTTGCCGCGCATCAGCTGTCACCTGCACCAGCTTGGCAGATCGACGGCGCCACGCGACCCGACGCGGAGGCTATGGCGTCGGAGCACCCGAGGAGCGCAGTGGGGGGGCCCGGCTTCGTCCGTGCCGGGCGCCCCCACCGGGTGCTACTTGACGTTGATGGCCGTCCAGGCCTTGGCGACCGCGGTGTACTCGGCGCTCCCCGCCCCGTAGAGGTCGGTGGCCGCGGAGAGCGTGGCGGTGCGGGCACCGGCGTAGTCGGTGGAGGAGGTCATGTACGTGGAGAGGGCCTTGTACCAGATCTTGTAGGCCTTCGTGCGGCCGATGCCCGTGAGGGTGGAGCCGTCGCTGGTGGGGGAGTTGTAGGCGACGCCGTTGATCGTCCTGGCGCCGCTGCCCTCGGACAGGAGGAAGAAGAAGTGGTTGGCCGGGCCCGAGGAGTAGTGGACGTCGAGGCGGCCGACGCTGCTCGACCAGTAGTCGGCGGAGTTGCCGTCGCGGCTGGGCTTGTCCATGTAGCGGAGCGGGGTGCCGTTGCCCCGGATGTCGATCTTCTCGCCGATGAGGTAGTCGCCGGCGTCCGTG
This sequence comes from Streptomyces sp. NPDC088707, assembly GCF_044752725.1. NCBI lineage: Bacteria > Bacillati > Actinomycetota > Actinomycetes > Kitasatosporales > Streptomycetaceae > Streptomyces > Streptomyces sp. NPDC088707. Next base: position 425,666 of record NZ_JBIVLV010000004.1, read on the forward strand.
GTGTTGGCCGCGTAGAACTCCACCGAGGTGCCGAGGATGTCGGAGGTGGCCTCGTTGAGGCCGCCCGACTCCTTGCTGTAGCGCAGGCCCGCGGTGGAGGCGGTCAGGCCGTGGGACATCTCGTGCCCGGCGACGTCCAGGGAGGTCAGCGGCTTGGTGTTGCCGGCGCCGTCGCCGTACGTCATGCAGAAGCAGGAGTCGGACCAGAAGGCGTTGACGTACGCGTTGCCGTAGTGGACGCGCGAGTAGGCGGCGGCGCCGTCACCGCGGATGCCGTTGCGGCCGAGCTCGTTCTTGTAGAAGTCCCAGGTGACGGCCGCGCCGTAGTGGGCGTCCGCAGCGGCGGTCTCCCGGTTCGTCGCCAGACCGTTGCCCCAGGTGTCCGTGCCGTTGGTGAAGAGGGACCCGGTGCCGTTGGTGCCACCGTTCAGGTCGTACGTCTTGTGTCCGCCACGCGCGGTGTCCGTCAGGGTGTACGAGGCAGCCGTGCCGAGCGTGACCTGACCGCTGTACTGGGTGCGGCCGGTGCCCGTCTCGATCGCCTCGAACGAGTACAGCTCCCTGCCCGAGGTCGCGTCGGTGATGACGTGACGTTCGCTCGGGGTGCCGTCGGCCTGGACGCCCGTGACGGTCGTCTCCCACGCCAGCGTCGGCTTGCCGGTGGCCGCCCAGATCACCTTGCGGGACGAGGCGGGGGCGGCGGACCGGGCGTCGGAGGAGGCGGCGGCGGACTTGCCGGCGGCCGACGCGGTGACGGAGGCGGCGGTGCCGGCCACGGATATGCGGGCGGCGGTCGCCTTGGTGGTGGCACGCGCGCCGTTCTTCTTCTGGTGCACGACGAGGTCGCCACCGAGGACGGGGAGGCCTTCGTAGGTGCGCTCGTACCGCGTGTGCACCGTGCCGTCGGCGTCCTTGACGACATCCCGGACGACGAGCTTCTCCTGGTCGGAGAGGCCGATGGCCCTGGCCGTGGCGGCCGCTCCGGCCTGGGCCTGCTGGACGGCGGCGGCTCGTTGCGTGCCGGAGAGCACGAGCGCGGTCGCGCCGGCCTCACGCTGGGCATCGGCGCTGGCGGGTCCGGTCTGGACTCCGACGACGACCATGGCGGCCGATGCGATCAGGGCGGCGGTGGTGGTGGTACGGCGGTGCGAGGTCTGCTGGCGGGTCACGCGGGCTCCTTCGCTGAGAAGCGTGGGGGGTGTGGGGGGTGTGGTGCGGCTGTGAGCGTGCCAGCGAAGGAGATCGTTTGACAGGTATGCAACAAGGATTTGACCATCTGTTGTCCGAAGGACAGAGAACTGTGTCCGATATACGGCCAGTTGGTTGGCTCTGCAGCCCCTGGGCCCTCGGGCCCCCTTGGCTTCCTGAGCCCCCTCGGCCCCCTCAGCCCCCTCAGCCCTCTCCGGGCCTCTCTGGCCCCTCGGCCCCCTCGGCCGCCTTCCCTCCCTTACGCGAGCGAAGCCACTCGGCCCACTGATGTGGGTGGTTCGCTGCCGTCGGATCCATTGCCCGGGGCCGGCGGTCTGAACGCCGAGGCCGGGGTGCGCCGGAGCCTCAAGTGCCCTGCCGCGGAAGAGGGCCTGGGGCAGGGCCTCCTCCTGACAAGGCCGGGCCCCGACCTGAGGATCAGGTCGGGGCCCGGAGGCGCGTGGGAGGTTCCTCAGCGCTTGAGGTTGTCCTTGACGTCCTCCTTGGCCTCACGTGCCTTGCCCTTGGCCTGGTCCGTGACGCCTTCGGCGGTGAGCCGCTCGTTGCCGACCGTGCGGCCCACGGCCTCCTTGGCCTTGCCCTTGGCCTGCTCGACGTGCGCCTTGCTCTTCTCCGTGCCCGACATCGGGACCTCCTCCTGTATGAACCGAATTGGTCTTGACCGACGCCTGCTCCCGATCGCCGCCCGCAAACCTCAAGTCGTGTCGTTGGTCATCGGAAGGCGCCGGTCCGTTTCTCCCGTGCGCGCGGACCGGGCCCGCGATCCGCAGCCTGGGAAACCCCGCGAAACTCGCACGCATGACCGAAGAGTGGTGGGGCATACGGCGCCTCGGAGGTTGATATCTATGGTTCCCCTGCTTCTCGTTCTTCTGCTCGTACTCATCCTGTTCGGTGCCGGCTTCGCACTGAACGTCCTGTGGTGGGCTGCCGTCGTGGTGCTGGTCCTGTGGCTGATCGGATTCGTCGCCCGGCCCAAGGGCAGCAGCGGCCGCTGGTACCGCTGGTAGTCATGCCGCACGTCCCCGTACGGCACGGCCGTGGGCCCGCTTCCAGACGAACAGCGGGTTCACGGCCGTGCCTGCGGATACACACGCCCCTCCAGGCCGCACCGGACACGTCCTGGTGGGGAAGCAGTACGGAGAAGGCCCGGCCTGCCCCTGTATGCGGCGTTGACGCACTCGGGAAGGGCGGAGCCCCCAAGTCTTGACGGAGGAGTGCGGTATGACCGACCGAGCACAAGTGTTCTCCAGACCAGCGGATGCCCCTGCCGGGAGTGACCAGCCCGATGAGCGGATTCAGCGTATCCGCCGACGGCTTGAGCGGCTCATCGGCATTGCAGCCACCGAGGGCAACGGCGTGCGGCCCCTGCACAACGGGGACGAGATCTTCACCGCGATGCTCGGCGCGATCGGCCGGGCGCGCCACACGATCGACATGATGACCTTCGTCTACTGGCGGGGTGAGATCGCAGGGCGTTTCGCCGACGCCCTGACCGACCGGGCGCGCGCGGGGGTGAGGGTCCGGCTGCTCCTGGACGGCTTCGGCAGTCGGCTCATCGAGCAGGACCTGCTGGACCGGATGAGCGAGGGCGGGGTGGAGGTCGCATGGTTCCGCAAACCGCTCTACCTCTCCCCTCTGAAGCAGAACCACCGATGCCACCGCAAAGTCCTCGTGGTCGACGAGCAGACGGCCTTCACCGGAGGTGTCGGGATCGCCGAGGAATGGTGTGGTGACGCACGCAACCCCGGCGAGTGGCGTGACACCCATGTCGAGGTGCGCGGGCCCGCCGTCGACGGCATAGCCGCCGCCTTCGCGCAGAACTGGGCCGAATGCCACCCGGAACTCTTCGACGAACGCGACCGGTTCGTCAGCCACGAGCCCAGCGGGGGCGCCATCGTGCAGGTGGTCCGCGGCTCGGCCAGCTTCGGCTGGCAGGACATGCAGACCCTGATGCGCGTGATCCTCGAATCGGCCGAGGAGAGGGTCCGTCTCGCCACCGCCTACTTCGCCCCCGACACGTACTTCGTCGACCTGCTGTGTGCCACGGCACGGCGCGGTGTTGCGGTCGAGATCCTGCTGCCCGGCCCTCACACGGACAAGCGCGTGTGCCAGCTGGCCGGTGCGGGCCACTACGAGGCGCTGATCGCCTGCGGCGTGCGCATCCACGAGTACCAGCCGACCATGATGCACGCGAAGGTCGTGACCATGGACGGGGTCGTCTCCCTGATCGGCTCCACCAACTTCAACCGCCGCTCCCTCGATCACGACGAGGAGGTCATGCTCGCCGTCATGGACACCGAGTTCACCGCGACCCTCGACGCGCACTACGACGAGGACCTCAAGGTCAGCGAGCTGATACACCCCGGCCGGTGGAAGCGACGCTCGCTGCTGCGGCGTGCGGGGGAGACCGCGGTACTTCCCATCCGCCGCTACCTGTAGCGGCAGCCGACAGGCCATGGGCCGACATCGCACTCGTCGCGGCTTCGGCCAGCACCCTTCGCGTTCTACGCGTCGTCGGACTGGTACCTCGGCCGACGGGCGCCAGGCACGGCAGTCGTTCATGAGGGTGACGGCGCAGGTGCCGGCACGGCCCTCGGCAGTCCAGACGACGCAGACGTCCACGCCGTACCGCACCAGAGCCTCCCCGTAGGCGGCCCGCATCCTCACCGGCGGGTGCCGGCGCTCCCCGTACGTCGGCACGGTCAGCCCGCGGAACATCCTGCGGTGCCTCGACGCCTGCTTGCCCAGGCGCCTCGGATCCAGAACCACCGCGGAGGTGCGGTACGTCTCGCTCACCTGTGAGCGCGGTCTGTGCCACACACCGTTGGGTCCCGGTGGTTCCGGCGCCCCCACTGCGGTGTGAGCAGTGTCAGGAGGTTCTCCGTCTTCGCGGTGTGGTGCGACGAGGCCCTCCCGCGCGAGCCGCGGGCGTCGGGTCGTCGGCGCGGTGCCGACCGCTGCCGGCCGGTACCGCGACCTCCGGGAATGCGCCTTCCCTGCTCGCGGCTCGATGTGATCGATCAGGATCCGGTGCCGCCGGGGGTTCGGACCGCCTCTACCAGAAGCTTCGTCGCAATAGTCGTGCAGATTGAAACCAATGCATCACGCATCTTCTTATGCGCATAAGCGGAATGGCTTCTTCTTTACCCTTCCTTGGGGTGTTTTAGAAGCTTGATTTTCGGCTCATTTGCTTCGATCAAATCGCCCATCCCGGGACATAATCACGTGGAGTGCTGAATTCCGTCGACTGGATATCACCCTTCCTGCATTACCTTCCCGTGGTGCGTGCTTGACCTGGATCTACCCCTTGCATAGCCTCCGTTTCGCGCTCGCGTTCTGACCAGACCGAGCTTCAGGCCGTTAAGTCGACCAGCAGGGGAAATCTATGTATGACGTCATCGTTGTGGGCGGCCGGTGCGCAGGATCGCCTCTCGCCATGCATCTGGCCCGCCAGGGCCACCGGGTCCTCGTAGTGGACCGGGCCTCCTTCCCCAGTGACACGGTGTCCACCCACTACATCCACCAGGCCGGCCTGCTGCGCCTCAAGGAGTGGGGTCTGCTCGACGAGATCATCGCGGCCAAGACGCCCGCGCTCCGCAAGATGCACTACTCCTACCGAGGCATCGAGCTCAATGGCTTCGCGGAGCCCGTCGACGGTGTCGACGCCGTCTACTGCCCCCGTCGCACCGTGCTGGACGAGATACTCGTCAACGCCGCCCGTCGGGCCGGCGCCGAGGTCGTCGAGGGTTTCACCGTCACCGACGTGGTGGTCTCCGACGGACGCGTCACGGGCATCCGCGGCCGCGAAGGAGACGGCCCGGAACACGAGTTCAGGGCGACGATCGTCGTGGGCGCCGACGGCTTCCACTCCACCGTGGCCAAGAAGGTGGGGGCGGAGCTGTACAACGTGCGCCCCGCCGCCGGGTTCGTCTACTACTCGTACTACAGCGGCCTCGAGTCGTGGGGCCTGCACCACAAGAACGGCTTCAACGAGAAGTGGTTCGGCACCTGGCCGACCAACGGCGATGTCAACATGGTCGCCATCATCGGCGCCAAGCGCCACCTCAAGGAGTTCCGTCAGGACGTCGAGGCCAACTTCCAGGCCGTGATCGACGACGTCTCTCCGGAGATGGGCGAGCAGCTGCGCGACCAGGGCCGGCGCGTCGAGGACTTCCGCCCCATGCGCTACCCGGACAACTACTACCGCCGCGCGTACGGCCCCGGCTGGGCGCTGGTCGGTGACGCCGGCTACCACAAGGACCCCTACACCGGCTGGGGCATCACGGACTCCTTCCTGCACGGTGAGCTCCTCGCCGAGCGGATCCACGAGGGCCTTGCGGGCGAGCGCCCCATGGAGGAGGCGCTGGCCGAGTACAACAAGCTCCGCGACGAGGAGAGCGCCGGCGTCTACGACTTCACGACGACGCTGGGTGAACTCACCGAGCTGCCGCCGTTCTTCAAGGCGACGATGAGCGCGATGAGCAAGTCCCAGGAATGGACCGACAAGATGCTGGGCCTGATCGGCGGCATCGTCCCGGACTACGAGATCTACGCACCGGACGCCCTGGAGCGGCTTTACGACGCCGCCGGCGTGCCGGAGGCCGAGCGGATCTACGACCCCGCCGGCTGACCGAGGCCCGCTGCCTGCCGCCGTCCCCCGGACCGTCCCCGGGGAACGTCGGATCCCGTTCCCGGATCCCGGATCAGCGCCTTTCCGCACCGAGCGCCGGGTGCGCCTCTTCCCGCGCTCACGTGGGTGGCTCACGCGCCCATGCGCGCCGGCCTCGTCAGACACCGCCCCTTCCCCGTCCGTGACGGACACGCGTTCAGGCACCGGGGTCTCCCGACCGCACCGCCCTCCGGCGTCCCGTCACGGACGATCGCTCCGGTCATCGGTGTCTCCCGAAGACCACGGGGGACACCGATGACCGGCCCGCCCCCTTGCGCCGGGCCCGTCCTGACGACCAGCTCCCGCCCGGGCGATCACCACTCGTTCCCCTTCTTCAGCAGCACCCCAGTCACCCGCCGTCCAGGCGCGCGCGTGGCCCGGTGCGGCCTGTCCGCACAGGCCCCGGACCACCGCAGCGCCGGCACGGCACCACTCCATGCGCTTCGCCTTCGAGGGAGTCCCGCAGATGACGCGTGCGTCCAGCATGTTCGACCTCATCAGTGAGCAGGATGAGGACAGGCCCTACTTCGAGACCGGCGGCATCGGCAGGTCGCACGAGTTCTACACGGGCGAGGAGCAGTTCCGCAGGGAGATGTCCCGCATCTACGGCCGGCGCTGGCTCCCGGTCGACCACGTCTCCCGCCTGAAGGAGAAGGGCGCCTACAGCACCCTCAACATCGGCTCGGGGTCCATCCTGCTCATCCACGGTGACAACGGAATCCAGGGCTACCACAACTACTGCCGGCATCGCGGCTACAAGCTCGTCGAGGAGGCCACCGGCAAGCGCCAGAGCCTCGTCTGCCTGTACCACTGCTGGGTCTACGACCGAAACGGCAAGCTCAAGAGCCTCAACGGCACCTACATGGACCACTTCTTCGACAAGGAGAAGAACGGTCTGCTGCCCGTCCGGACCGAAGTCCGCTTCGGCGTGGTCTTCGTGGCGCTCTCCGACGACGCGCCGGACCTCGACGAGTCCCTTGGTGAGTTCGGCGAGTTCGCCAAGGTCTACGACCTGGCCGACCTGGAGTGCGTCGAGGCCAAGGACTACCCGGTCGCCTCGAACTGGAAGCTCGTCGCGCACAACGTCAACGAGAGCCTTCACTTCCCGACCGCCCACAAGGACCTGCACCGCATCACCGACTTCGACGACGCGGGCACCTACGGCCTCCGGGGCGACATCGTCGGCGCCTGGCAGTCGATCCGTACCGGCTACAACTCCGTCTCCGTGTCAGGACGCAGCGCCCGCACGCCGATGCCGAACGTCCCCGAGGGCGACCTCCAGAAGATCAACTGGATCACCATCCTGCCCAACCTGCTCTTCGGGTTCACGGCCGACTACGTGATGATGCAGTGGGTCTGGCCGGAGAGTCCCGGCACCTGCTTCGTCCGCCACTTCTGGCTGTTCCACCCCACCGAGACCGCCAAGAGCGACTTCTCCCACGAGGACGTCTTCGCGCTGTGGGACAAGGCCAACTACGAGGACTGGGAGATGTGCGAGCGGACTCACCGCGGCCTCTCCAACCCGCTGTGGACCCCCGGCCAGCTCTCCTACGACGAGGAGGTCGTCGCCCAGATCGACGCCTGGGTCGTACGCGAGACCGCCGACGCACCCGAGGCCGAGCGCGCCGGGACCGCCGACGCCCGAGCCGCCTCCGAAGCCTCCACCCCCTCCGCCGCCGAGAACGGCGAGGCCGCCGAACCCGGAAAGGCGGAGCGGTGAGCACGAAGCCCAACTGCTACCTCATCGGCGGCACCCGCGTCCTCACCCAGTGCGCCACCCGGCTCCTCGACGCCGGTGTGACGGTCGAGGGCGTCCTCAGCAACGACCCCGCCGTCGTCGCCTGGGCCGACGCCCACGGCGTCCCCGTGCACGACCCGGCCGGAGACCTCATGGCGCTCCTGTCGGAGCGTCCGTTCGACTACCTGTTCAGCATGGTCAACTTCCGGATCCTGCCCGGAGCCGTCCTCGACCTGCCGAAGATCGCCGCGATCAACTTCCACGACGGCCCGCTGCCGCGCTACTCCGGCAGCCACGTCCCGGCCTGGGCTCTGTACGAGGGCGCACCGCGGCACGCGGCCACCTGGCACCTGATGACCGAGGCCGTCGACGCCGGCGGTGTGCTCCTGGAGCGCTGGTTCCCGGTCCGCGACCACGCCACCGCCCTCTCCCTCACGTACGAGGCGGCTGAGACGGGCATCGAGCTGTTCGCCGACCTCGTCCCGCACGTCGCCCGGCGCACCCTCCCCGAGATCCTGGACACGAGCGGCCGCGAGCGCCGCTTCTACCGCCGGTCCGCGCGCATGGCGGGCGGCGGCGTCATCCACGCCGGCACCACCGCCGCCGAGGCCGCACGGCTCGTCAGGGCCCTGGACCACGGATCCTTCCCCAACCCGCTCGGCGTGCCCGCCCTCGTCACCGAGCAGGGCGCCGTCTACACCCGGCAGGCCCGGCTGATCCCACGCGACGAGACCCGCACCGCGACCACCGTGCTGTCCGTCACCACCACGGCCATCACCCTGGCCGCCCCCGACGCCGATCTCGTCCTGAGCGACTGGCGGGCCGTCGACGGAAGCACGCTCAGCGGCCAGGCCGCCGCCCAGCGGCTCGGCATCGCCCCCGGCGCCGCCCTCCCGGCCGTCTCGGAGGAGCGCCTGGCCGACATCGCCGACGCCCAGAAGCGCCTGCGCCCCCACGAGCCGTGGTGGCGCGCCCGCCTGGAGGACGTGCGGCCGGTGCCGCTGGCCGCCGACGACTTCTCCGCGGCCACCGCCCACTACGGACACTACGAGCTGGCGTACGTCCCCGCCTCACGCGACGAGAGCGTCGCCGTCTTCCGCGCCTTCCTCGCGGCCGTCGCCGAGCGCGCCGGCGACGAGGTCTTCGACTTCGCCTGGTCGCCGTCGGCCGCCCGCGTCCTCGCGGAGCGCACACACGGACTGACCGCCGCCCGCTTCCCCGTCCGCTACGACGGAGGGACCGCCCGCTCCCTGCGGGAGAGGCTCGACGAGGCCGCCGCCCGCCACGGCTACACCGGCGACCTCGAGATCCGCCTCGGCCTGGCCGGACGGCCGCTCGGCGCCGACGAGCCGAGCTTCACCCGTGTCATGGTGCTGGAGCGCGGTCCCGGCGAGGAGGCGTCCGCCGACCCCCACACCGAGATCGCCCTGCTGTGCCTGAGCGACGGCCCGCCCACGATCTTCGTGCGGGAGACCGCCATGGGCGAGGACGAGGCACTGGACTTCGTCGAGCGCGTCGAGGACCTGGCCATGGTGGCGCTGCTCCAGGGCGACGAGCCGTCGACCGAGTCCACCGACTCCGCCCGGCCCACCGACTTCGGCTCCGCCGAGGCCACCGCTCTCGCCGGGGAGCCCACCGAGGACATCACCGAGCCCACCGAGGGCACCACCGAGGGCACCACCGAGGACACCGCCGCGGAGTCCCGCGAGCGGACCGGCGGCCCGACCGCACTGGACCTCTTCGCCGCCGCGGCGGCGAAGCGGCCCGGAGCCGCCGCCGTCCGCGCCGGGAACCGCACGCTCGACTACGCCGGTCTCGACCGCTGGGCGGACGCCGTCGCGGCCCGCCTGCACGACGAGGGCATCGAGCCGGGCTCCGTGGTCGGCGTCCTGCTGGAGCGCGACACCGCACTGCTCCCCGCCATGCTGGGCATCCTGCGGGCCGGCGCGTCCTTCCTGCCCCTGGACCCGGGCTACCCCGTGGACCGGCTGCGGCGGTACGTGGACGTCTCGCGCTGCGAACTCATCCTCACCGACGCACGCACCCACGCACTGGGCGTGTCCCTGGGCCCCGCCCGGCAGGTGCCCGAGTCGGACGGAGCGGCCCAGGCCGTACCCCCGCGCGTGACCGCCGACGACCTGGCGTACACGCTCTTCACCAGCGGCTCGACCGGCGACCCGAAGGGCGTCGAAATCGGCCACGGGGCACTCGCCGACTTCCTCACCGGCATCGGCGGACGCCTGGGCGTCACCGCGGACGACACCGTCCTCGCCCACACCACGGTCGCCTTCGACATCTCCCTCCTGGAACTGCTGCTGCCGCTCACCGTCGGCGCGACGGTCGTCCTCGCCTCCCGCGAGACCGCGGCCGACCCGTACCGGCTGGCCGAGTTGGCGAGCGGGGTCTCCGTGGCCCAGGCCACCCCGAGCCTCTGGCGCCTGCTGCTGGGAACCGGCTGGACCCCGCACGCCGGGCTGACCGTCCTCTCCGGCGGCGAGGCCCTCTCGCCCGCCACCGCCGAGCGGCTGCACGAGCCTGCCCGCGCCCTGTGGAACCTGTACGGCCCGACCGAGGCGACGATCTGGGCCGCGGCCCACCGCGTCGAGTCGGTCGGCACCTTCCTGCCGCTCGGCGAACCCCTGCGGCACATGGAGCTGCACGTCCTGGACGAGGACCTGGATCCGTGCGAGCCCGGGAGCACCGGCGAGCTGTACCTCTCCGGTACCGGGCTGGCCCGCGGCTACGCCGGACGGCCCGACCTGACGCGGGAGGTCTTCGTCGACCACCCCGTCACCGGGACGCGGCTCTACCGCACCGGTGACGAGGTGCGCCTGCACACGACCGGCGCGATCGAGTGGCTCGGCCGGTCCGACGCGCAGGTCAAGGTGCGCGGCCACCGGATCGAGCCCGCCGAGATCGAGCGGATGCTGGAGAGGATCGACGGCATCACGGCCGCCGTCGTCGTCGCGGCGCGGTTCGAGGGCCGCGGCGAACTGAGGCTCACCGCCTACCTGGTGGGCGACGCCGTGCCGGGCAAGTCGCGGCTCGACGCCCTGGTCGGCGCCGCCCTGCCCGCCTACATGGTGCCGGACGCCTACGTGAACCTCGACGTCCTGCCGCTCACCGACAACGGCAAGGTCGCCCGCGCCAAGCTCCCGCTGCCCACGCGCGACACCATCCTGCGCTCCGGTGAAGAGCCGGAGCCCGATGCGGCGCCGACGCCGAGCCCGGAGACGGAGCACCGGACGGCGGCGGCACCGGAGCCCGCGGCGGCCGTGGAGCCGGCCCCCGCGACGACGATCGAGGACACCGCCGTGGCCACCGGGTCCGGCGCGTCGGCCGGGGCAGAGGCGTCCGTCGACTCACCTCTGACGGAAGAGGCGTTGGCGCGGTCCATCGCGCAGGTCTTCGCGGACACGCTGGACCACTCGGGCTTCGACGTCCACGCCAACTTCTTCGACCTGGGCGGCGACTCGGTGAACGTCACCGTCGCCGCCGCGCGCCTGAGCGGCGAGCTGGGCGCCTCCGTCACCGCCCCCGCCATCTTCGCCTCGGGGACTCCGGTGAAGCTGGCCCGCCTCCTGGGCGCCGAGGGGGTCGTGCCCCTGCGCGACCAGGAGACGGGGGCGACGACGGCCGCCGGGACGGCACCGGCATCGGCGTACACGACGGCCGAGACCGCTGCCGAGCTTGCCGCGCCCGCCGCGCCCGAGCCGACCGCACCCGTCACCGCGCCCGCGCCGGCCACACCCGTCACCGCGGTCACGTCGGGGACCCCGGCCACGCCCGTGCCCGCCGCCACCCCGTCCGCCGCCGTGTCCGCGCGGCCGGCCGACGACGGCGCCCTCGCCGTCATCGGCATGGCGTGCCGGTTCCCCGGCGCCAAGACACCGGACGAGCTCTGGCAGAACCTCGTCGGCGGCGTGTCCAGCATCGGCGCCGCCCCCGAGGGCAAGCGCGGCTGGGCCCACCTGTGGTCCGAGGAGGGCGCCGACGACGTGCGGATGGGCTGGGTCGACGGCGTCGAGTACTTCGACGCGGCCCGCTTCGGCCTCACCGACCGCGAGGCGCGCCGCATGGACCCGCTCCAGCGGATGCTGCTCAGCGTCACCTCCGAGGCCATGGAGAGCGCGGGCCGGGACCACACCTCCCTCGGCGCCTCGACCGGCGTCTTCGTCGGTGCCATCGCCAGCGACTTCCCGGAGATCGTCGCCCGGAGCATCGGCCACTCCGACCCGCACGTGGCCACCGGCACGGCCCCTTCCATGGTGGCCAACCGCCTGTCCCACGTCTTCGACTGGTCCGGCCCGAGCTTCGCCGTCGACACGGCCTGCTCGTCGTCCCTCGTCGCCCTCCACGAGGCCGCCCTGCACCTGCGGGCCGGCGAGGTCGACGCAGCCGTGGTGGCCGCTGCCAACCTGGTGCTCACCCCGGCCAAGACCCGCTCCTTCACCCGCAACGGCATGCTCTCCCCGCAGGGCACCTGCCGCGCCTTCGACGACGCCGCCGACGGCTACGTGCGCGGCGAGGGCGCCGGCGCCCTGATCCTCAAGCGGCTCTCCGACGCCGAACGCGACGGGGACCCGGTCCTCGCCGTCATCCGCGGCACCGCCGTCAACCACACCGGCGGCAGCGCGGGCTTCCTCACCGCGCCCAGCAGGCCGGCCCAGGAAGCCGTACTGCGCCGGGCGCTGGCCCGCTCCGGGCGCACCGCCGCCGACATCGGCTACGTCGAGGCGCACGGCACCGGCACCCAGCTCGGCGACCTCATCGAGCTGGAGGCACTCCACGCGGTCCTCGGCGAACCCGCCGGCCGCGCCCCGGTCGCGGTGGGCTCCGTGAAGACCAACCTCGGCCACCTGGAGCCCGCCGCGGGCATCGCCGGCCTCATCAAGACGGTGCTGGCGCTCCAGGCGGCCCACATCCCGCCGTCCCTGAACTACGAGACTCCGAACCGGTCGTTCGACTTCGGCGCCTCACCGCTGTACGTGGCCGACCGGCTCCTCCCGTGGGGCCCCGGCCCGCGCGTCGCGGGCGTCAGCAGCTTCGGCTTCGGCGGTGCGAACGCCCACGTCGTCGTCGAAGCCGCACCGGGCACGGAACAGGGCGGCACGGACTCCGGTCCCCAGCTTCTGGTCCTGTCGGCCGGCTCCGACGACGCGCTGCGCACCCTCGCCCGCCGGCTCGTGCTCATGCTGCGCTCCGCCTACTGCCCCTCTCTGGAGGCCCTGGCCGAGGCGAGCCGACTGCGGCCGGCCGGCGTGCACCGGCTGGCGTGCGTGGCGGACAGCGCCGAACAGCTCCAGGACAAGCTCCAGCTGTTCCTGGCCGGCGTCGAGGAGGTGCGCTCGCTCCACGTGGGGGTCGCGTCCACGGCGGCGCGCCCGCACGACCTGCCCACCGGAACGCCCGCGAGCCGCGGCGAACTCGCGTCCGCCGCAGCGGCGTTCGTCGCGGGCACCGACCTCGCCACCGGGCCGCGCCGCCGGGCGGGGGTGCGCTTCCCGACCGCGCCGCACGCCGAGAAGTACCTGTGGCTCGAACCCGCGCAGCAGCAGGCGCCCCCGCCCGCTCCCGTCCGTACCCGCAGCACGTGGACGGAGCACCCGGAGGCGGCGGAGCACCTCGTCCTCGGCCGCCCCACTCTGCCGGGCGCCGGGTACCCGGCCAAGGTCGCCGACTTCCTCGGCCGGGACCGCTTCGGTCTGCGCGACCTCACCTTCCGGGCGGCCGTCGAGGCCCCCGCGACCCTCACGGCCGCACGCGACGGCGACGCCCTCGCCTTCCGCGACGGCTCCGGCGCCCTGGTGTGCACCGCTACGCTGACCGCGCCCGAGCAGCCGGCACTCGCCGTCCCTCCCGCCGCGCAGCGCTTCACCGAGGTCGGACTCGACGCGATGTACGCCGCGTTCGCCCGCGCCGGGCTGGACTACGGCACCGGCTTCCGCACCGTGGCGTCCCTGTCGGTCGCCCCCGGGGAGGCCGTGGGCGTACTGCGCGGCGACGCCGACGGGACCGTGGACCCTCGGCTCCTGGACGGCGCCTTCCAGATCGCGCTCGCCGCGTGCGGCGCGCAGGGACTGTACGTTCCCTTCACCGTCGAGCGGCTCACCGTCCTCGGCCGGCTTCCCGCCACCGCCCGGGTGTACGCCCGGCGCGACCGGGACGCCGGGCCGGACTCCGGGCTGCTGACCGCAAGCCTGGTCGTCCTCGACGGCGACGAGCCCGTGCTGGAGGCGCGGGGCATCACCTGGAAGCGGTTGTCCTCGGCCCCGTCCGGGCCGGCCGCGGCCGGTGACACCGGCCACGGGCACCGCCCGGCCCCTGCCGCGCCCCCGGCCCCCGTACCGGCTCCGGCTCCGGTGCGAGCCCCGGCCGCGGTGCCCGCGTCCAACGGCCACCTGCCCACCTCCAACGGTCACCTGCCCGGCGGCCTTCCGGGCCGCTCCCTTGAGGCGGCGCTCGCCGACTGGGTGGCCGCCGCCCTGGAGCTGGACGCCGCCGAACTGGAAACCGACCGCCCGCTCCAGGAGCAGGGCCTCGACTCGATGCTCGCGGTCTCCCTGGCCCAGGACATCCGGGCCCGGCTCGGCGTCGACATCCCCGTGACCCTCGTCCTGGAGGTCGGCACGGTCGACCGCCTCGCCGAGGAGCTGCGGGACGAGTACGGCGTCACCGCACCGCCCGCCGACGCGACCGGCGTCCCGGCCGGTGCGGGTGCTGGGGGCGCGGCCGGGCCGGAGGGCTCGGCCGGAACGGGCGGGGAGCCGGCACACCCGCCGGCCCCGGCCCCCGCGCCGAACGGGACCGCTTCGTCGGATCCCGCCGTGCTCGCGGCCGCCCCCACCGCGCCCGCGCCCGCGGTTTCCACTCCCGTCGTGCCCGCGGCTCCCGTCCCCGTCGCTTCCGCGGCTGACGCCGACACGCACGACATCGCCGTCATCGGCATCGACGGGGTGTTCCCCAACGCCGCGAACCTGGACGAGCTGTGGCGCGTCCTGGTGGAGGGCGAGGACTGCCTGACCGAGGTCCCTGCCTCCCGCTGGGACATCGACGCCTACTACGGGACGGACGGCGCCCCCGGCACCGTCTACCTGCGGCGCGCCGGCTTCGTCGACGGCCTCACCGACTTCGACCCCGGTTTCTTCCGGCTCTCGCCCGCCGAGGCCGAGTGGATCGACCCGCAGCAGCGCCACCTCGTCCAGTCCGCCTGGCGCGCCCTGGAGGACGCGGGCCTCGCGGGCAGGCCCCAGCCGTCCACCGGCGTCTTCGTCGGCGCCAGCTACCAGCACTACCGCGACACGGTCGTCGGGGACGTCGTCCAGACACCCGCCGGCCTGGGCAACCACAACGCGATCCTGGCGAACCGGGTGAGTTTCTTCCTGGATCTGCACGGGCCGAGCATGACGATCGACACGCTGTGCTCGTCGTCGTTGGTGGCGATGCACACCGCTGTACGGAGCATCCGCTCGGGGGAGTGCGAGCAGGCCGTCGTCGCCGGCGTGCACCTGGGCATGTCCCCCCAGTACTTCCAGCTCGGCTCCCGCCTCCGCTCCTTCTCCCCGTCCAACGCCCTGCGGCCGTTCGATGCGGGTGCGGATGGGTTCGTGCCGGGGGAGGGGGTGGTGACGGTGGTGTTGAAGCCGTTGCGGGCGGCTCTGCGTGATGGTGACCGGATCCGGGGTGTGGTGAAGGGTTCGGCGGTGAATCACGGGGGTCGTACGAGTGGGTTGACGGTACCGAGCAGTGCTGCGCAGGAGTCGGTGATCTCGGCTGCGTTGGTGGATGCGGGTGTGTCGGTGGAGTCGATCGGTCTGGTGGAGGCGCACGGGACGGGGACGAGTCTGGGTGATCCGATCGAGGTGGAGGGTCTGACGCGTGCGTGGCGGGGTTTGACGGATCGTTCGCAGTTCTGCGCGTTGGGTTCGTTGAAGGGGAATGTGGGTCATCTGGAGCCGGCTGCGGGTTTGGCGGGGTTGGTGAAGGTGTTGTTGTCGATGGAGCGGGGTGTGGTTCCTCCGTCGTTGCATGTGGTGCGGCCGAATGATCACATTCGTTTCGAGGGGACGCCGTTCTTCCTTGCGGATCGGGTGTCGGAGTGGCCGCGTCCGGTGGATGGTCCGCGTCGGGGTGCGGTGAGTGCGTTCGGGATGGGCGGGGTCAACGCCCACGTCATCCTGGAAGAGGCACCTGTCGTTCCCGCGCGTGAGGTGGTGGGGCAGGAGTCGTATCTGGTGCGGGTGGACGCGGCCGATGAGACCTCCGTCCGCGCACTCGCCGACGCCTATGCCGACCGGCTGGCCGAGGTCGACGACGACCGACTGGGCGACTTCGCCTACACCGCCAACACGGGCCGCGCCGAGCACCGCTTCGGTACGGTCGTCACGGGTGGCGACACGGGTGAACTCGCTGTGGCGCTGCGGGACATCGCCTCGGGCGCGTCTCCGGTGGCCCGTCGAAGCGGTCGGAAGTCGGCCCCGGTGGTGTTCATGTTCACCGGCCAGGGCTCGCAGTACGCGGGCATGGGCCAGGGCCTGTACAGGACCGAGCCCGTGTTCCGGGCGGCACTCGACGAGTGCGCCTCCCTGCTCGCCGGCCACCTCGACGTACCGCTGACGGACCTGCTGTTCGGCACGTCGGCACACCTCCTCGACTCGACGCGATTTGCGCAGGTGGGGATCGTGTCGGTGCAGGTGGCGTTGGTGCGGTGGCTGGAGTCGTTGGGTGTGCGTCCGGATGTGGTGGTCGGACACAGTCTGGGTGAGTTGAGCGCGGGTTGGGCCGCGGGTGTGGTGGGTCTGGGAGATCTGCTGCGTCTGGCGGTGGTGCGTGGCCGGTTGATGGAGTCGCAGCCCGGTGAGGGTGCGATGGCCGCGGTCCATGGCGACGCGGCTGCTGTCGTGGAAGCGCTGAAGGCGTTCCCGGGGGTTGAGGTTGCGGCGTTCAACTCGCCTCGTGTGGTGACGGTTTCGGGTCCGGTGGATGCGGTGGCGCGGTTCCGTGCGGAGTCGGGTCTGCGGTCGCAGCCGCTGGTGGTGAGTCATGCGTTCCACTCCGCGCTGATGGAGGGGGCGGTGGCTCCGTTCGCCGAGGTGGTGTCGGGTGTCGAGTGGTCGGCTCCGCGGGTGGCGTTCGCGTCCACGGTGTCGGGCGGCTGGCACACGCCGGAGTCCGTGAAGGACGCGGGCCTGTGGGCGCGGGGCATTCGTGAGCCGGTGCGGTTCTCGGATGCTGTCGGGCTGGTGTCGGGTGTGGGTGCGGGTGTGGTCTGGGAGATCGGTGCGCAGCCGCAGTTGACGTCGTTGGCGCGTGCGTCGTGGTCGGGCGATGAGCCGTTGTGGTTGTCGACGCTGCGTCGTGACCGGGTGGACCAGGCCGAGGTGTACGCGGCTGTGGCGTCGTACGCGGGTTCGGGTTCGGGAACGGTGGACTGGGCGGGTGTGCATGCCGGCAAGGGCCACCGCACGATGACCCTGCCCACGTACCCCTTCAACCGACAGGACCTGGTGGCGCCCCCGGCCCGCGGTGAACGCGTCACGCGCACCGCAGCTGCCGCCCCCGCCGTGGGACACCCGCTGTTCGACCGTCACTACGAGCACCGGAGCGAGGGACAGTGACGCACACGCCAGAGACGTACGAGAAGGCGTTCACGGGCCAGGAGCCCCTCATCGCCCAGCACCGCGCCGCGGGGACCGGACTTCTCCCCGCAGCCGTGCAGTTGGAGATGGCGCTCGTGGGTGTCGCCCGGCGCCGACCGTTCGCCCCGTTGGAACTCACCGGGGTGTCGTTCCTCCGCCCCCTCGCGGTCGCCGACCAGGGCACCGCGCCGGTCCGGCTCGACGTGACCCCCGGCCCCGACCGGACCCGCTTCGAGCTGACCACCCTCGTGGCCGGCACCCGCAAGCAGCTGTCCACCGGCGCCGGACGGTTCCTCCCGGCGGACACGGCACGGCCCGCCCGCACCGCGGCGGACCACGAGCCCGCCGGCGCGCGTGACATCGCCCCGGAGCGGCTCTACGCCGGATGGGAGCGCGAGGGCCTCCAGTACGGCCCCGACTTCCGCACCGTCCGCGCGCTCTCCGTCGCCGACGCCGGAACGGCCCGTGCCACCCTGCGGTCCGACGCCGAGCCGATGCCCTGGTACGCACACCCGCTGCTGGTGGACGGCGTCTTCCAGGTCGTCAGCTGCGCCCTTCAGGATCTTACGGGCACGGACGGCCCATACCCCATGCTGCCGATCGGCGTGGAGCGGCTCGCCCTCTTCACCGACCTGTCGACGGCGACGGACGGAGTCACCGTCCACGTCCGCCGCACCAGTGACGACGGCGCCTACGCCACCGCCGACGCGCTGCTCCGTAGCCCCTCCGGCGACGTCCTCGCCGAGTTCCAGGGCGTACGGATGCGGCGCACCACCACCGTGACGCGCACACCCGCGACGGCGACCGGCGCGACGGACTCCGCGGCCTCCACCGCGGTCTCCTCCGTGGCACGGACGTCCGGCAGCGCCGCGGGGCGGCGGGACCCGCTGCCCGTCTCCCGTATCGACTGGCACCCTGAGGCGGGCGACCCCGCCCGCCGCGAACCGGCGACCGGCACCTGGGTGGTCCTCCACCACGGTCCGGCCGACCGGCTCGGCACCGGCGCCGCCGAAGCCCTGCGGGCCGACGGCGCGCGCGTCGTGGAGGTCGCCGCCGGACCGGCAGCGCCCCCGAGCGACGCCCCCGACCCCGACCGGCTGACGCTGGACCGGCCCGACCAGGAGACGTTCCGGCGGCTCTGGGAGGAGATCGGCGACCCCGTCGCGGGCGTGGTCCACCTGTGGAACGCCGACGGCCCTGCCGACGGCCGCCGGGGCGAGGAGGAGGAACTGGGCCTCGGCCTGTACGCCTGCCTCGCCGCCCTGCGGACCCTCGGCGAGCGGCAGCGCAAGTCCCGCTTCCTCGTCGTGACCCGCGACGGCCAGCCCGTCGCCGCCGGCGACCGGCCGGTGCCCGCCCGCGCCGCCCTGTGGGGCCTCGTGCGCACCGCCGCCATCGAGTACCCAGGGCTGCGCCCGCGGATCGTCGACCTCGGCGGCGACCCCGGCACGCTGCTTCCCGCCCTCCTGGCGGAACTCGGCGACGCCCGGGGGCCCGTCGAGACCGGCTACCGCGGCGACGTCAGGCACGTGCCCGTCCGGGTGCGCGACCGCTCGGCGTACACCCCGCCGCGCCCCGCCGGGCAGGGCCCCATCCGGGCCGGCGGTCGCTACCTCGTCCTCGGCGGCCACGGCGGCCTCGGTCTCGAGGTGGCCGAACGGTTCGCCCGCGAGGGCGCCGGCGTCGTCGCGCTGGTCTCCCGCTCCGGCGGGAATCCCGGCTCCGACGAGCGGGCCGCCGCCATCACCGCCCACGGCTGCCAGGTCGTCTCGTACACCGCGGACATCACCGCCTCCGGCGCCCTGACGACCCTGGTCGAGCGGATGCGGCGGGAGCATGGCGACGTGCACGGGGTCGTCCACGCCGCGGGCACCCTCAAGGACGGGCTGATCCGCAGCGCCACCGCCGAGGACGTCGCGGCGGTGATGCGTCCCAAGGCCGACGGGGTCCGCGAGCTGGCCGCCGCCGTGACCGGCGGCGATCTCGACTTCGCGGTGCTGTTCGCCTCCGTCTCCGGCACGTTCGGCAACCTCGGGCAGGGCGGCTACGCCGCCGCCAACGCCTACCTCGACGGCTACGCCCACGCGCACGGAGCGCCGTGGCTCAGCGTCGACTGGGGCCTGTGGGGCGAGGTCGGCATGGGCACCGCCGTCGCGGACCAGCTCCGGGCGCGCGGCGTCCGACCGCTGACCACCGCTGAGGGCCTGGACGCCCTCATCGCCGTCCTGGGAGCGGAGCAGTCCGTCCGGCAGCTCGTCATCGCCCACCCGGACGCCGGCACCGAGATCGTCGAGCTGGAGGACCGGGACGGTCAGGAGGGTCAGGAGGAACGGGAGGGCCAGGAGGGCGAGGACGGCCGAGCCGCCTCCGCCGCCGCCTCTGCCGAGACCGCCGGCGCCGCATCCCTCGCTCCCGGTCACACGGAGCGCGCTGACAGCTCCGGTGGGACCTCAGGGGACGCCGTGGAGCGTGTCGCCGACGCGCTGGCGGAGTTCCTCGTGGAACGGCTGGGAATCGCGTCCCTCGACCGCGAGGCGCTCCTGTCGGACTACGGCATGAGCTCGATCATGAGCGTCGAGCTGTCCGAGGAGTTGTCCCGCCGGTGGGGTGTCAGCCTCCCGGCCACGCTCTTCCTTGAGTACGGGGCCTTCGACGAACTGGCGGAGGCGCTGACCGAGCGCTACGGCGCGGCGGCGGCGCTGCCGGAGCCGGCCAGGGGCGACGCCGCCCGTGCCGCCGACACCGAGGCAGCCGCCGGCGAGCCCGCCCAGCCTGCCGAGCCCGCTCTCTCCGAGGGCGCGGCCGGTTCCGCGACCCCTACCGCCTCCGCCGTCTCGACCGTCTCCGCCCCCGCCGCCGCTCCGCAGCGCCCCCGGCGTTCGGCGGCGCGTGGACGCGACCTGGACGTCGCCGTCGTCGCCGTGTCCGGCGACCTCCCCGGCGCGCCCGGCGGCGTGGCGGACCTGTGGCCGCTGGTACGTGCGGGAGGCCACGCCTTCACCGACATACCCGCCGAACGCTGGGACGTCGACGCCCACTTCGAGCAGCGCGGGCCCCGCATGACAGGCACGTACTGCCGCAAGGGCGCCTTCCTCACCGACACCGACCGGTTCGACCCGGCCTTCTTCGGCATCTCGGTGCGCGAGGCCGAGGAGATGGACGTCCAGCAGAAGCTGCTCCTTGAGCACGCCTGGGCGGTCCGGGACGACGCCGGCCTCGCCGGCCGCCGCGACATCGGCGTCTTCGTCGGCGCCACCTACACCCACCACCGCGACACGCGAGGGCTGGAGACCGTGGGCCCGCACACCGCGCTCGGCTCCATGAACGCGGTGCTCGCCAACCGGATCTCGTACGCCCTCGACCTCACCGGCCCCTCGCAGACCGTCGACACCCTCTGCTCGTCCTCGCTCGTCGCCCTCCAGCAGGCGGTCGCCGCGCTCCGCGCCGGCCACTGCGGCGCCGCGATCGTGGCGGCCTGCCAGGTCGGCCTGACGCCCTGGTACTACCGCAGCCTCAGCCAGCTCGGCGCCCTGTCGGAGGGCCTGCCGAAGCCCTTCGACGAGCACGCGGACGGTTTCCTCCCCGGTGAGGGGGCCCTCGCCGTCCTGCTGAAGCCGCTCGCGGACGCGGAGCGCGACGGCGACCTCATCTGGGGTGTCGTCCGGGGTACGGCCGTCAACCACGGCGGGCGCGGCAGCGCCCTGCCCGTGCCCCGCAGCGAGGCGCAGGCCGCCGTCGTCCGCGCGGCGTTGGACGACGCCGGGCTCGCCCCGGCCGACATCTCCCTCATCGAGACCCACGGCACCGCGACCCGGCTCGGCGACCCCATCGAACTCGCCGCCCTCACCGAGGTGTTCGGCGGGGACCCCGACCGCCAAGGACCGTGCCACCTCGGCGCCGTCAAGGGCAACATCGGGCACCTGGAGCCCGCCGCCGGACTCGCCGGACTCGTCAAGGCCCTGCTGTGCCTGCGGCACGGGGAGATCCCCCCGGTCGCCGGGTTCGACAAGCCCAGCAGTCACCTCGACCTGTCCTCCGGGCCGTTCGAGATCCCGACCGAGCCCCGCCCGTGGGCCTCCGCCGGGCCGCGGCGCTTCGGTGTCAGCTCCTTCGGCATGGGCGGCACCAACGCCCACATCGTCGTCGAGGAGTACGTAGGGGACCAGCGCGCCGGCGAGACCGGCGGACCGGCCGTCGAGGCCGCCCACGAGGACGGCGCCACCGGCGAGCACCTGCTGGTCCTCTCCGGTCACACCCCGGAGGCCCTGTTGCGGCGCATCGCGGACACGCGGGCGGCGCTACGCGGGGAGACCGCCTCCGGCTTGCGGGAACTGTGCCGCTCCAGCGCCGTCGGACGCGACCACCGGGCGCACCGGATCGCCGTGCTCGGAAACACCGCCTGGGAGATCGGCGCCGGACTGGACCACGCCCTGCGACTCGCGGACTGGGCACCCGGCTCCGTCGTGCGCGGCTCCGTCGTGGTGGAGACCGCCTCGGCCGGGCTCGGCGTCCTCGCCCTCCGCCACGTCGGAGGCGCGGCCGTCGACTGGGCGTCCGTGTACCCGCACCCGGCGGTACGCCGCCGTCCGCTGCCGCCGTACCCGTTCGGCGCGGCACCGGCGGCACCCGTGGCACCGGCGTCACCCGTGGCATCGGCGGCAGCCATGGCACCGGCGGCACCCGTGGCGCCGGCGGCAGTCGCGGCTCCCGCCCCCCTCGTCCCCTCGGACGCGTCGGCCGGAGCCCCGGCCGCTGCCCGGGGCGAGGACGTGGTCGAGGCCGTGCGTAGGCTCTCGCGTGCCCACCGCGTACTCGGCGAGGAGACCGTGCCCGGCGCCGTGCCCCTCGCGCTGGGGCTGCGGGCGGCCGGTGAACTGCGCGCCATCGCGTTCACGGGCCGGGGGAGCGGCCCGCACGCGCTGACCACCGACCTGGACGAGCCGGGCCGCACGGGTCCGGCCGCCTTCCGGCACGCCGGCCGCACGATCGCCCGGCTCACCACCGCCGCCGCGCAGGCCGGGCCCGCGCCCGCCGCCCGGGACCTGGACGCCCTGCGCGCGGAGCTGGGCCGCGACCTGGAACCCGCGGGCCTCTACGCCTGGTTCGCCGCCAAGGGCATGGAACTGACCGGCTCGCTCCGGTCGATCACCGAGGTCCACTACGGACCCCGCCGGGTCCTGGCCCGCGTCGGCATCCAGGCCGGGAGCCCCCTGGAGGCCGAGGCGGCGGCGCTCGACGCCGCCCTCCAGGCCATGGCCGTGCTCACGCTCGCCGACCCCGAGGCCCCGACCGGCACCTTCCTGCCGGTCGCCATCGAAGGCGCCGCGCGCTGGGGCGACCCCGCGCGCACCGCGTTCGTACTCCTTGACGGCGCCGAGGCCGGGGCCGACGGCGTACGGCGCGGCGACGTCGACCTGTTGGCGGACGACGGCCGGGTCCTGGTCCGCCTCGAAGGCATCGAGTACCGCACGGTGGCGGGGGACAGCACGGGTACCCGCGGCAAGGTCGATACCACAGCCTTCGGTACCACCGCCGACACCGCCGACACCGCCGACACCGCCGGTACGGTCGGAGGCGAGGGCAGGGGCGCGGACACGTCCGGCCCCGCGCCCCGCTCGGCACGGCTGGCGGCGGCCGAGGCGGCCGTCGTCGAGGTGGTGCGGGCGGCCCTGCACGACCCCCGGATCACCGCGACCACGTCGCTGTCCGCCGTCGGCATCGACTCCATGCTCGCGACGGCCGTCGCCGCCGACCTGGACGAGCGGTACGGGGTGCCGCTCAGCCCGACGGACGTCCTGGACGCCGCCGACTGCCGCACCCTCTCCGCCCACGTCGCCGAACTGGCCCCGGACGACGCCTTCGTGCGGTCCGAGGCCGAGACGGCACCCGCAGCGGAAGCGGCGACGGGGGCCGGCGGCAAGGCCACCGGCCAGGCCCCTCACCGGGCCTCCGGCCGAGCCGCCGACCCGGCCGCGCTCTACGGCCCCGACCCCGGCGAGGCGGCCTCCGCCGACGACGTGGCCGTGATCGGGATGGCCGTTGCCCTGCCCGGCGCCACGGACCCGGAGCAACTGTGGGACGTGCTGGCCGAGTCCGGCGACCGAGTCGGCCCCGCTCCCGCGAGCCGCTGGGGCCGGTACGCCGACGGGCGGGAGCCGGACGTGGGCGGTTTCCTCGACGGCGTCGAGGAGTTCGACGCACGGTTCTTCGACTTCTTCCCCAAGCAGGCCGAGGCGCTCGACCCGCAGGCCCGCTGGCTGCTTCGTACCACCTGGGAGGCGCTGGAGTCGGCAGGCCTGCCGCCGCGCGGACTGTCGCCCGCAACGGGCGTGTTCGTCGGGGCCAGCTACCAGCACTACAAGGACTACAACCTGGCCCCGGAGCTGGACGCCCCTGCCGGCCTGGGCAACCACAACGCCTTCCTGGCGAACCGGGTGAGTTTCTTCCTGGATCTGCACGGGCCGAGCATGACGATCGACACGTTGTGCTCGTCGTCGTTGGTGGCGTTGCACACGGCGGTGCGGAGCATCCGCTCGGGGGAGTGCGAGCAGGCCGTCGTCGCCGGCGTCAGGGTCGCCATGTCCCCGCTGCACTACGTCGCCATGCGGAACCTGCGCGCCCTGTCCCCCTCCGGACACTCGCGGCCGTTCGATGCGGGTGCGGATGGGTTCGTGCCGGGGGAGGGGGTGGTGACGGTGGTGTTGAAGCCGTTGCGGGCGGCTCTGCGTGATGGTGACCGGATCCGGGGTGTGGTGAAGGGTTCGGCGGTGAATCACGGGGGTCGTACGAGTGGTTTGACGGTGCCGAGCAGTGCTGCGCAGGAGTCGGTGATCTCGGCTGCGTTGGTGGATGCGGGTGTGTCGGTGGAGTCGATCGGTCTGGTGGAGGCGCATGGGACGGGGACGAGTCTGGGTGATCCGATCGAGGTGGAGGGCCTGACGCGTGCGTGGCGGGGTTTGACGGACCGTTCGCAGTTCTGTGCGTTGGGTTCGTTGAAGGGGAATGTGGGTCATCTGGAGCCGGCTGCGGGTTTGGCGGGGTTGGTGAAGGTGTTGTTGTCGATGGAGCGGGGTGTGGTTCCTCCGTCGTTGCATGTGGTGCGGCCGAACGATCACATTCGTTTCGAGGGGACGCCGTTCTTCCTTGCGGATCGGGTGTCGGAGTGGCCGCGTCCGGTGGATGGTCCGCGTCGTGGTGCGGTGAGTGCGTTCGGGATGGGCGGGGTGAACGCTCATGTGATCCTGGAAGAGGCGCCCGAGGTCCCGGTCAGGGACGTGCCCGCCCCGGAGTCGTTCGTGGTCCGCGTCACCGGTGCGGACGAGACGGCCGTGCGGAAGCTGGCCGCCGCGTACGCCGCTCGCTTCGACACGGCGCGCGACACCGCCGAGACAGCCGACCTGTGCCACACGGCCAACACCGGCCGCTCCCCGCTGGAGTACCAGACCGCCGTGCACGGACGATCGGCGGCGGACCTCGCGGCGGCACTCCGCTCGGTCGCGGACGGGACACACCCCGTCGCCCGCGTCGACATCGACCTCACCGCCGACGCGGCGGCGGCCCTGAGCGGGACGACCGCCGCCCCCGGCCACCCGGTCCACGCGGCGGAGCTGGCCACCGCCGGGTACGCGCACATCGACTGGCCCGGGCTGTCCCCCGCGGGAGCACGCGTCACGGATCTGCCCACCTACCCGTTCGCCGGGTCCCCGTTCTGGCGCGGCCCCGAGGAGGCCGACCACACCGGGCATGACGGGACCCCGGCGCGGGACGGGCGGCCGGGCACACCGGCCGTACGCGTCCAGTGGCGCGCCCGCGACCTGCCCCGGGCCCACTCGACCGGACCGGCGACGGTGAGCGTGGCCGCAGCAGACCCCGCCCTCGGGCAGGCTCTGACCGGGCTCCTGCGGGACCGGGGCGTGACCGTCGTCGCGCCCGGCACGCCGGCCGACGCCGCGGTCGTGGTCGGAGCCCGGGACACCCGGCACGCGGACCCGACCGAACTCGCTTCCCTCTGGGCCGAGTTGGGCGACCTGATGAGGACGCTGCCGCAGCGGGCCGGGGTCCTCTGGGCCTCGTTCGGCGGGACGGGCCTGCACTCCGCCTCCGCCGACCGGAGCGGTCACGGGCCGCAGGGCACGTACGGCGCGCAGGGCGGCGACGCCGGTCCGGACCCGGTCCGGGCCGCGGCCGCCATGGCCGTCCGGGCCGCGGGCGCGGAAGGGCGCCGGCCCACCGCCGTCGTCCACCTGGACCCCGCCGATCCGGTCGCCGACCAGGCCGCCCACCTTGCCGCCGAGCTCGCCGCACTGGTGTCCGGCGCCCCGGAGGCCGACGCCGCCGACGCGGGGACCACCGTCGCCGCCTACAAGCAGGGCGCCCGGTACGTGCCGGAGACCGCGCCCGCCCGGCCCGGCCCTCCCTACTTCCTCCCGGCCGAGGGCTACTGCCTGGTCACCGGGGGACTCGGAGCCGTCGGGCTGCGACTGACCGAACGCCTCATCGCGCGGGGAGCCCGGCGCGTCGCCGTCGTCGGCCGGTCGGCCCTCGACGCCACCCGCGCGCAGGCGCTGCGCGAGTTGGCGGGCGGCGGCGCCGAGGTCGAGTACATGCCCTGCGACGTCTCCGACCCGACGGCCCTCGCCGCCGTCGCGGACCGGCTCGGCCGGCGCTGGGGCCGGCTGGTCGGTGTCGTGCACGCCTCCGGCGGGGTCAACTCCTTCGGGGCGATGCACCGCCGCTCCTGGAGCGACGCCGAGAAGGTGCTCGCGCCCAAGGTGGCCGGCTCGCTGCACGTCGTCCGCCTGGCCAAGGATCAGCGCGCCGACTTCGCCGTCCTCGTCTCATCGATCGCCGGCACCCAGGCCCTGGCAGGCCGCGGTCTGGTCGACTACAGCCTCGCCAACGCCTTCCAACTGGCGCTCGCCGAGCGGGAGGACGACGAGGTCACCGCGGTCACCGCGCACGCCTGGCCGAACTGGACGGGCATCGGGATGAAGGCCGACGACACCTTCTCCGCCGCGTACTCGGTCGGCGCCGAGGAAGCGCTCGACGCCTTCTTCGACCACATGCGGTCGGGCGGCGCCGTCGTCTTCCCCGGCACCGCGTCCGCCCCGGCGGATACGGTGGGCACGACCACCGCCGCACCCGCACCCACCACCCCGGCCACTCCGGTGGTACCGGCCGCGCCGGTCGCCCCGGCCGCCCGTGCCGACGGCCCCGCCGGGGCCGGGCCGGAGCCGGCGGGCACGCGGCGGGACACCACCGCGATGCGTGCCCGCGTCCGGGACGCCTTCCTCCAGGTACTGGGGGAGGACCCCGGCGACCGGCCCCTCCAGGGGCTCGGCCTCGACTCCCTGATGATCGCGGAACTGGCCACCGCTCTCGAACGGGGCGGCCTGACCGTCGACCCGTCGCTCCTGATGCGGGCCCGTACGGCCGACGACATCGCGGCCGAACTCGCCGACCTGGCCGCACCCGCCGGCATCCCGGCACTTCCGGCCGCCGCCGTGCCCGACCACACCGGGGCCGCCGACTCCACCCTCAGCGCGCTGCTGCGCCCCCTGCTCGACCACGACGCCGGGCGCGGGGTGGTCCAGGCATGACCGGCGAGCCGAACGAAAGGACAACTGTGAGCGAGCTCGACTCCCGCATCGCCGTCATCGGCCTCGCGGCACGGCTCCCGGGCGCCGAGGACGTGGCCGACCTGACGGCCATGCTGGGCGGCGAAGAGGTCGAGGTCGGCGAGGTCCCGCCGAGCCGGTGGGCCCGCCACCTGTACCTCGGCGAGGCGCCGCACCGCGGCACCCACCACCGGGGCGCGTTCCTGGTCGACCCGTTCTCCTTCGACCACGAGGCCTTCGGCATGACCGCCGAGGACGCCGTTCTCCTCGACCCGCAGCAGCGGGTCATGCTGGAGGTCGGCGCCCGGGCCCTGGAGGACTCCGGCTACCTGGGTGCGCGCCGCAGGCTCGACGCGGGCGTGTTCATCGGTGCCCGGATGAACGCCTACGGCTTCGACCGGGGCCGCGGCACGGTCGCCCCCGGCCTTCCGGACCCCGCGCTGCACACCCCGGCGGGCACCGCAGGGCCCGGCCCGGCCGCCCTGTGGGGGCGGTCGCAGAACTTCATGGCGGCCTGGCTCTCCGACCGCTTCGACCTCGCGGGCCCCAGCCTCGTCGTCGACACGGCCTGCTCCTCGTCGCTCTCGGCGGTCTGGCTCGCCTGCCAGAGCCTCGCCTCCGGAAGCTGCGAACTCGCTCTCGTCGGCGCGGTGGACCTCCTGATCGACCCGCTGACCTTCGTCCTCCTCTCCCGCACCGGGGCGCTGTCACCGGACGGGCTCTGCCACACCTTCGACAGCCGGGCCAACGGCTACGTCCCCGGCGAAGGAGCCGCGGCCCTGGTGCTGAAGCCGATGGCGGCGGCGCTGCGTGACGGCGACCTGGTCCTCGGCGCGATCAGCGGGGTCGCGGTCAACAACGACGGCCGCACCATGGGCGTCACCACGCCCAACCTGGAAGCCCAGATCGACCTGCTCGACAAGGTCTACCGGACCGTCGACCCGGCGACTGTGCAGTACATCGAGGCGCACGGCACCGGAACCGCCATCGGCGACCCCATCGAGGTGCGGGCGCTCACCGAGGTGTTCGGCCGCCACGGCGTCCCGCGCAACTCGGTCGCACTCGGCTCGGTCAAGCGCCGGATCGGCCACCTCCACTCGGCCTCCGGGCTCGCCGGACTCGCGAAGATCATCGTGTCGCTGCGGGAGGGCACCGTACCGGCCGTGGCCGTCGAGTCCCCCAACCCCCGCCTCAGACTGGACGACAGCCCCTTCCACCTGCCCGAGACCACCCGCCCCTGGCCCGACGTGCCGGTCCGCCGGGCCGCAGTGAGCGGCTTCGGCTTCGGCGGCACCAACGCGCACGTCGTGGCCGAGGCGGTCCCCGTCCCGGACCGCCGTACCGGTACGGCTCCGGCCCTGGCCCGGCAGCCCGTCCACGTCCTGACGGTCTCCGCCGACACCGCCTACGGACTGCGCGAACTGTGTGCTCAGTGGGTGGAGTTCCTGCCGGCGCTCCGGGGCCGGCCCGAGGAACTGGCCGACGTGTGCGCCACCGCCCGGCTCGCCCGCCCGCACCGCGCTGCGCGGCTGGCCGTCGTCGGCGAGGACGCGGACGAGCTGACGGCCGCCCTGCGCGCCTGGCTCCTCGCCCCCGGCGCCGGAGCTCCCGGAGCGGCGGGGTCCGCCGGTGCGACCGGCGCCGGCACGTCCCGCGCGACCGTGTCCGTACGTCCAGAGGCCGCCGCGGCGCCGCCCGCGTGGCTCACCGCCCTCGACCGCTCCACACCCGCCGTGCACGACGTCGTACGCCGATTCGAGACGGCCACCGGCACTCCGCTGGCCGCGTTCTCCGGCGAACTGCTCCGCATCCTCTCCGGGGTCGCCCTCGCCATAGTGCTGCGCGACCTGGGGCTGCCCGACGACGCCGTCGGCCTCCCGCCCGGCTGGGAGGCCGTCGCCGACTTCGTACGGGGGAACCTGCCGTTGGAGCAGGCACTCGGCGACGTCCTGCGGCGCGACAACGACCCGGCCCGCGACCCCGGTCATCAGGACACCGCCGGCCGCGACGTCGGCGCGCGCCTGGCCGGGGCCCGCGACGAGCGGACCGCCGCGGCCGCACTGGCGGCCGTCGCCGCCGAACTGTTCGAGGCCGGACGCGACATCGACTGGGCCGCGTTCCAGAGGACCACCGGCGCCGCGTGGAGCAAGCGCCTGCTGCCGGTCGCCCAGCCGCGCGGACGCGCCCTGAACCTCGCCGAGCCGCTCCGGTCCGCCGAACCCGGTTCGCCCGCCGAGCTGGTGGCCGACGACGGGCCCGCCGGATACACCTACGCCCGGGTGTTCGGCCCGGGCGAGGTGCCCATCGCGCAGCACTCCGTGTACCGCACGCTGATGCTCCCGGGCGTGGCCTGGTTCGACTTCCTGCGCGAGGGAGCCGCCCTGCGCGGCGACGTGTTCCACGGCGCGCTGGACATCCTCTTCCACCGCCCCCTCATTCCCACGGGGGCCCGGCGCGTGGTCGGCCGGGTCGACGGGGACGGGCGGTTCCGGGTCGAGGACGGGGAGACCGGCGACGTCTTCGTCACCGGCCGCCTCGCCACCCGTGCCGAGCCGGCGCCCCGCCTGCCGGTCGGCACCCTGCTGGCCGACTGCGCCGGGTCCGCCGTCCACGCGGGTTCCGGCCTGTACCGGTGGCTGCGGCGGATCGGCTACCACCACGGGCGCTACTACCGGAACATCTCCTGGGTGGCGAGCCTGCCGGACGGCGGCACCCTCGCCCGGATCGAGGGCCCCCGCCAGCGGGAGCTGAACCCGCCCGGCGTCCAGCTCTTCCCGGGCCTCCTGGACAGCGTGACCGTGGCGGCCATCGACCCGGCCAACCCGGTCTTCGGCACCGCGGACGCCTCGGCGTTCATCCCGCTGTCGGTGGGCCGGCTCGACGTCCTGGGCCCGCTGGACGACGCCGCGTACGTGCGTACCGAGATCGCCTTCTGGAACGACGAGGCGTGCCGGGTCACCCAGACCGTCACCGACGAGTCGGGCACGCCGCTGCTGGTCTTCGGAGACATGTCGTCCAAGCGTGTCCCGGCACTGGCGTTCCGCGCGGACACCACGACCGTGCCCGCCCCGGTCCCGTCCGCCGCTCAGGAACCGGCCGCCGTGCGGGCGGCGGTCCCGGTCGCCCCGGCCGCCGGACCCGTACCCGCTGCCGCCGCACCGCTCCCGGCCGAGCCAGCTCCTGTGACCGATGCCGATGCCGATGCCGATGCCGTGACCGAGGGCGCCGCCGTCGGTCCGGCCCCCGTCGTCACGCCGACCGCCCCGGCGTTCCGGGCCGCCCCCGCCCCTGCCGCCGACCTCGCCGCCGCCGTCGGTTCGCCGTCCGCGCGGGCGCTGGCCTGGTTCCTGGCACTGACGGGCACGTCCGAGGAGCACGCCGACACCGAGTTCCTCTCCGCCGGTTTCGACTCCGTCGGCCTGGTGGCGCTGAGCGAGCGTATCTCCCGGGAACACGACCTGTCCCTGTACCCGACGGTCTTCTTCGAGTACGCGACGCCCCGGCAGTTCGCGGACTTCCTGACGGAGGAGGCACCTGAACTCGTCGACCGGCTCCCGAGCCCGTCGGCCTCGGATGCCCCGTCGACGATGGCGGCTCCGACTGCACCGACTGCCCCGGCGGACCCTGAGGTACCGGCAGCCCACACCCTCCCGGCAGCCCCCGCCGCCCCAACGGCCCCTGTGCCTTCTGCGGTCCCTTCGGCCCCGGAGCACCCGGCGGCCGAGGCACCTCCGGTGATCCCGACGGCGCCCCGGTCGCCGGAGCCGCCGCGGCCGCCCGCCCCGGCGGCGCGCGTCACCGCCGCCCCCAGAGCCCGCACAGTCGAAGAGGCCGCGTCCGGCGGCGACGCCCACGCGACCCGGTCGCGCGACATCGCGGTCGTCGGCGCCGCGGTCAGGCTGCCCACCGCCAGTACGCTGACGGCCTTCGCCGAGCTGCTCACCGAGGGCCGCGACACGGTCGGCCCGCTGCCCGAAAGCCGTCGAGGTGACGCCGCCGGCTCCCTCCCGCACGCCTCCTTCCTCGACCGGGTCGACGAGTTCGACCCGGCGCCCTTCCGGATATCAGCCCGCGAGGCGCCGTTGATCGACCCGCAGGCCCGCATCGTCTACGAGACGATCTGGGAGGCCCTGGAGGACGGCGGACGCGGCGGCGCCCGCGCCGACGAGGACCGCACCGGGCTGTGGATCGCCTACAGTCACGACCACTACCACGAGGAGCGCTTTCGCCACGGCGTGCCCGAGGGACGGGGCCTTGGCCTGGAGGCGATGATCGCCAACCGGCTCTCATACCTGATGGACTGGCGCGGTCCCAGCACGGTCGTCAACACCCTCTGCTCGTCCTCACTGGTCGCCCTGCACTCCGCGCTCCAGCACCTGCGCTCCGGCGACATCGACACAGCGGTCATCGGGGCCGTGCACGCCGGCATCAGCCCGGAGTACTTCCGGTCGATGGGCGACATGATGGCCCTCTCCCCGCGCCACCGCAGCCGTGCCTTCGACAGCACCGCCGACGGCTTCGTCCCCGGTGAGGGCGCCGTGGCCGTGGTGCTCCGGCGCTGCGACGACGCTCTGCGCGACGGCGACCGGATCCGGGGTGTCGTCAAGGGCGCGGCCGTGAACCACGGCGGTCGTACCACCCGTTACTCGGCACCGAGCCCGCGCGCCCAGGCAGAGGTCATCTCTGCTGCGTTGGTGGATGCGGGTGTGTCGGTGGAGTCGATCGGTCTGGTGGAGGCGCATGGGACGGGGACGAGTCTGGGTGATCCGATCGAGGTGGAGGGTCTGACGCGTGCGTGGCGGGGTTTGACGGATCGTTCGCAGTTCTGTGCGTTGGGTTCGTTGAAGGGGAATGTGGGTCATCTGGAGCCGGCTGCGGGTTTGGCGGGGTTGGTGAAGGTGTTGTTGTCGATGGAGCGGGGTGTGGTTCCGCCGTCGTTGCATGTGGTGCGGCCGAATGATCACATTCGTTTCGAGGGGACGCCGTTCTTCCTTGCGGATCGGGTGTCGGAGTGGCCGCGTCCGGTGGATGGTCCGCGTCGTGGTGCGGTGAGTGCGTTCGGGATGGGCGGGGTCAACGCCCACGTCATCCTGGAAGAGGCACCTGCGGTTCCCGCGCGTGAGGTGGTGGGGCAGGAGTCGTATCTGGTGCGGGTGGACGCGGCCGATGAGACCTCCGTCCGCGCACTCGCCGGCTCGTACGCGGACGCCCTGGCCGCCGCGGACGAGAACCTCGTGGGCGACTTCGCGTTCACGGCGAACACCGGACGCGCGGAGAACAGGTTCGGTACGGTCGTCTCGGGCCGTGACGCGGGTGAACTCGCCGTGGCGCTGCGGGACATCGCCTCGGGCGCGTCTCCGGTGGCCCGTCGAAGCGGTCGGAAGTCGGCGCCGGTGGTGTTCATGTTCACCGGCCAGGGCTCGCAGTACACGGGCATGGGCCAAGGGCTCTACCGCACGGAACCGGCCTTCCGCGCCGCACTCGACGAGTGCGCCGACCTGCTCGCCGGCCATCTGGACATCCCCCTGCTCGACCTGTTGTTCACCGACACCTCCGGCGCCCTCGACTCGACGCGATTTGCGCAGGTGGGGATCGTGTCGGTGCAGGTGGCGTTGGTGCGGTGGCTGGAGTCGTTGGGTGTGCGTCCGGATGTCGTGGTGGGACACAGTCTGGGTGAGTTGAGTGCTGGGTGGGCCGCGGGTGTGGTGGGTCTGGAGGACCTGCTGCGTCTGGCGGTGGTGCGTGGCCGGTTGATGGAGTCGCAGCCCGGTGAGGGTGCGATGGCCGCGGTGCATGGCGACGCGGCTGTGGTCGTGGAAGCGCTGAGGGCGTTCCCGGGGGTTGAGGTTGCGGCGTTCAACTCGCCTCGTGTGGTGACGGTTTCGGGTTCGGTGGATGCGGTGGCGCGGTTCCGTGCGGAGTCGGGTCTGCGGTCGCAGCCGTTGGTGGTGAGTCATGCGTTCCACTCCGCGCTGATGGAGGGGGCGGTGGCTCCGTTCGCCGAGGTGGTGTCGGGTGTCGAGTGGTCGGCTCCGCGGGTGGCGTTCGCGTCCACGGTGTCGGGTGGCTGGCACACGCCGGAGTCCGTGAAGGACGCGGGGTTGTGGGCGCGGGGCATTCGTGAGCCGGTGCGGTTCTCGGATGCTGTCGGGCTGGTGTCGGGTGTGGGTGCGGGTGTGGTCTGGGAGATCGGTGCGCAGCCGCAGTTGACGTCGTTGGCGCGTGCGTCGTGGTCGGGCGATGAGCCGTTGTGGTTGTCGACGCTGCGTCGTGACCGGGTGGACCAGGCCGAGGTGTACGCGGCTGTGGCGTCGTACACGGGTTCGGGTTCGGGTTCGGTGGACTGGGCGGGTGTGCATGCCGGCAAGGGCCACCGCACGATGACCCTGCCCACGTACCCCTTCAACCGACAGAGGTACTGGATCACCCCGAACGCGAACCCGAACGCGAACACGCACGCGACACGCGCCCCAGGCGTGGACTCGACCCCACCTTCTCCCCCTGCTCCGCCCCCGACCCCGTCCGCCCCCCGTCCCGCCCTTCCGAACAACGTGCAACACCCGCACCACACGAACGAGAGGTACCAGCACCATGGCTAGCGAGTACGGACTGAAGCGTCACTTCAACGGTGACGCGGCCCGCCTCATCGGCGGCAAGATCCGAGTCGTCCACCCCGATTTCGACGTGGAGGACTACGCGGCCGAGACCGAGCGGCGCATCCCCGGACTGGAGCTGAAGGACCGCGTCCTGGTCCTCGCGGAAGGCCTGCGGTCCCGGCTCCCCGAGGACTACGCGAAGGCCGTGCCGATCCTCCTCGCCATCCTCGAGGATGAACTCGCCGAGGGCGAGGGCATGTTCAACAGCAGCTGGTTCCTCATGCCGGTGGCCCGCTTCGTCGAGGAGTACGGCCTCGACCACCCCGAGCTGTCCCTCGAAGCCATCGAGGAGATCACCAAGCGGCACACCGGCGAGTACGCCATCCGCCCCTACCTCGAACAGCACTACGAGCTGACGATGGAGAAGGTCGCCGGCTGGGCGGTGAGCCCCAGTCACAACGTGCGCCGGCTGGCCACCGAGGGCGTCCGCCCCCGGCTGCCCTGGCATCGCACGCTGGCCTTCTTCGTCAAGGACCCGCAGCCGGTCCTGGAGATCCTCGAACCGCTGCGCAGCGACCCGTCCGAGTACGTACGGAAGTCCGTCGCCAACAACCTCAACGACATCTCCAAGGACCACCCCGAGGTCGCGCTCGCCACGGCGCTGCGCTGGCTGGAGGAGAGTCCCACCCCCGAGACCCGGTGGATCGTCAGGCACGGCCTGCGGACCCTCGTGAAGAAGGGCGACCAGCAGGCCCTGGGCCTGCTCGGGGCCACCGGCGGCGAGCACGTGGTCGTACCCCGGCTGCGGATCACCCCGGATGCGGTGACCGTCGGCGACACCCTCGTCATCGACTTCGACATCGAGAACACCGACGACCGACGGCACAGCATCGCCGTCGACTACGTGGTGCACCACGTCCGCAAGAACGGACGCAGCATCCCCAAGGTCTTCAAGCTGACCACGATCGAACTCGGGCCCGGCGAGAAGCGGACGCTGGCGAAGTCCCACCCCATCAGGGAGGTTCAGACGCGTACGTACTACTCCGGCGAGCACGCCGTCGACATCCAGGTGAACGGCCTCGTGCGGGCCACCGGCCGCTTCGGGTTGCGTACGTGAGCGCCCGTCGGGTCACCCTCAGGGCCGCCGATCCGCTGGTCGCCGACCACCGGATCGGCGGGGTCCCGGTCGTCCCCGCCGCCGCCCAGATCGACGCCCTGCTCTCCGCCCGCGCCGCCGACCTGCCCGACCGGGTGTGGCAGCTGGACCAGATCGCGTTCAAGACGCCGCTGACCGTCTCCGGCCCCGAGGCCGCCATCGAGGTGGCGCCGGCGGGAGAGGGCCGGTACGCGGTCCGTTCTCTGCCGTCCGCGCCCGGTGCGGAGCCGGTCGAGCACAGCGTCGCCCGTGTGTCGAGCACTCTCTTACCGCCGCCTCGGTACGTCGACGTGGCCGCGCTCAGGGCGGGCTGCACCCAGCACGTTCCGCTGACGGACATGGCCGCGTGGCGGGACGCGAGCGGCATCTCGTACGGGCCCGCATACCGGGTCGTCCGGTCGGCGGACCGGGGGCCCGGACGCATGCTGCTGATGCTCCGCGTCGAGGACGGGGCGGAAGGCGGCGCCGTGCCCCCGTTCGTACCGCCGCCGCTGCTCGACAGCGTCTTCCAGGCGCTCGGCATGCTCGACGACGGCTCGGCCGGCATGTGCCTGCCCTGGTACGTCGGTCGGCTGGTGGCCCGCCGCCGGATCTCCGGCACGGTGATCGCCCTGGTCGAGAGGGACGAGACCGCCGACACCGGTGGCGGGGTCGTCCGGGGCCGGGCGGTGGTCTGCAGCCAGCAGGGGGAGGTACTCCTGGAACTGGACCGGATCACCCTCAAGGCCGCGGGCCCTGCGGCACCCGACCCGGCCGGCGGCACCGCCACCGCGCCCGTCCCGGTGTCCCGGCCGGGCGGCCTCCCCGTGGCGCCCGCCGTGCCCGGGGCACCCGCGGTGTCCGCCGCACCCCCGGCGCCCGCCGAAGGGCTCCGGGGCGGTGCCGGGCAGGGACCGGCGGCGGTCCCGACGATCGAGGCCCTGGTCTGGCGCGAGACGGCCCCGGGACCCGCCCGCCCCGACCCGGCCGCCGCCCCCCAGGAATCCGCCGGTGCCGGGGGACCGGTGGCCGGCGCCGAGTGCACCGTCCTGCTGGTGGCGGCACACGCGCCCCGTACGACCGAGGGCCACCGCGTCCTCCACCTGACGCCGGAGCGGCTGGTCGACGAGGGCCTCGACGCCCTGCCGGACGGCACCGCTCCCCAGGACGTCGTCTACGTGGTCCCCGAAGGCCCGGCGGACGACGCGGCGGCGGCGACCAAGGCCCTCCAGGGCGTCTTCGCGCTGGTCCGCCGGCTCGCCGCCCGCACGCCCATGCCCGACCTGCTGATCGTCACCGGCACCGCGCACGCGGTGACGGAGGGGGAGGCGGTCGACCCCCTCATGACGGCCCTGTGGGGCCTCGGCCGCACCCTGCGCGTCGAGCACCCTCGCACCAGGGTCCGCCTGGCCGACCTCGGCTCCGGCCCGGACCGGGCCGGGGGAGCGGGGGACGCCGACGGGGCCGCCCTCTGGGAGGCGCTGCGCCGGGACGGCACGGAGCTCGCCCTCAGGAACGGCACCTGGTACGAGCCCCTGCTGCTGACGGCGCCCCCGACCCCCGCACGCGACGTGCGGTACCGGGGCGGCCGCTTCCTGATCACCGGCGGCATGGGCGGCATCGGCCTGCGCGTGGCGGAGTTCCTCGCGGACGAGGGATGCGCCCGGCTGACGCTGGTCGGGCGGACCGTACCCTCACAGGGCGAGGCACGAGAGCGCCTCGACCGGCTCGCCGGGCGCTGCGACCTCGATGTCGTCGCCGCGGACGTCCGCTCCCTCGGGGAGGCGCTGTCCGGCCCCTTCGACGGGGTGTTCCACGCGGCGGGCGTGCTCCGCGACGGACTCGCCCGCAGCCTCATGCCCGACCGGGTGGACGCCGTTCTCGGCCCCAAGGTCGGCGGTACGCACGCCCTCGCCGACCTCGTCTCGGGCGGTGAACACCCCGCCTTCGTCGTCCTGTTCTCCTCGATCGCGGCCGTCCGGGCCAACCTCGGCCAGAGCGCCTACGCCGCGGCCAACGGCTACCTGGACGGCTATGCCGCCCGCCGACGGGCGGAGGGCCTCCCCTGGTACAGCCTCGGCTGGGGCCTGTGGACGGTCGGCATGGGCGAGAGCATCGCGCCCAAGGCCGCCGCCCACGGCGTCGCCGCGCTCACCGAGGACGACGGCATCGCATTGCTCCGCACGGCCCTGAGCCGTCCACCCGCGCACTACGTACTCTCCGCCGCGAACGCGAAGGACGCATCCATGACTGCTGTCACGCCCGATGCCGGCCTCTGGCCGTCGCTCACCCTCGCCCTCGGGAAGGTCCTGCACCTCGACTCGGTCTCCGCCGAGGACGACCTCCTCGAGCTGGGCCTCGACTCCATGATGGCCGTCGAACTCGCGGCCTCGCTGGCCGCCGATGGGCTCGACGTGGACCCGATGGCGTTCTTCGAGCACACCCGGGTCGGCACGCTCCTCACGCACCTGGAGTCCCTCCCTCGCGCCGCCGCCCAGGCGCCGCCCCCGCCCCTGCTCGCGCCCCGCGAGTCGCCCTACGAGGCCCCCGCGGCGCCCGTCGCCGCGGCCCCGTCGACCGCCGTACGGGCGCCGGAGCGGCCGCCGGTACCGGAGCCGGCTCCCGTCCCGGCCGCGAACGGCTTCGTGCCCGACTGGGACCGCTACCGCGACACGGCGCCCTCTCCCGCGGTCCCCGCGGCCCGGGCGAACCCCGCCTACGAGCCCTCCCGCCCGCTGTCCCCGCGCACCAGCCCCGACACGGCCTCCCTGCCCACACCCGCCGTCACGCCCACCCCCGGCACGGCGCCCGCTCCCGGAGCCCGCACCCCCCGCCGAACCCTCCCCGGCCGGCTGGCCGACGCCCCGCAGGGCACCTTCCTCGACCGCCGCATCGACGCGCTGTCGGCCGAGGACCGCGGGATCGTCGCGAGGGGCGAGTACTTCTACGAGCCCGTGATCGAGGAGGCGTCGGGGTCCCGCATCAAGTTCGACGGCCGCTGGTTCCTGAACTTCGCCTCGTACAGTTACCTCGGGCTGATCGGGCACCCCTACATCGACGACCAGGCGCTGCGCGCCGTCGAGCGGCACGGGACCGGCGCCCACGGTGTACGGCTGCTGGCCGGCACCCTGCACCTGCACCGGGAGCTGGAGCTGGCCCTCGCCCGCTTCCTCGGCGCGGAGGACGCCATCGTGTTCTCCAGCGGCTACATGGCGAACGTGGCCACGGTCGGCGCCCTCGTCGGCCCGGGCGACACCGTGATCGGCGACGTCTACAACCACGCCAGCATCCTGGACGGGTACCGGCTGTCCAACGCCAAGGTCGTCACCTACGCCCACAACGACCTCGCCGACCTCGAACGCGCCCTGCGCAAGGCGGGAGACGGCGGTCGGCTGGTGGTCACCGACGCCGTGTTCAGCATGGACGGCGACGTGGCCGACCTGCCCGGCATCCTGGAGCTCTGCGAGCGGTACGACGCCCCGCTGATGGTCGACGAGGCGCACAGCCTCGGCGTGCTGGGCGACACCGGGCGCGGCATCACCGAGCACTTCGGCATCGACCCGGACCGCGTCCACGTCAAGATGGGCACGCTCTCCAAGACCGTCCCGAGCGCCGGCGGCTACGTCGCCGGCTCCCGTGACCTGATCTTCGCGCTGAAGAACAACGCGCGGGGCTGGATGTTCTCCGCGGCGGCCACGCCCGCCCAGGTGGCCGCCGCCAAGGCCGCCGTCGAGGTGATGACCGCCGCGCCGTCCCTCCCCCGTGAACTGCGGGCCAGGACCACCCGGTACCGGGACCAGCTGCACGCCCTGGGCTTCGACACGCTCGCCAGTGAGACGCCCGTCGTGCCCCTGATCTGTGCCAGCGCCGACCAGGCCGTGGAGATGGCGCGCTTGTGCCAGCAGGACGGGCTCTTCGTCCAGCCGATCGTGTACCCGGCCGTACCGCGGACCCTTCCCCGGCTGCGGACGATCGTCAACCTCAGTCACACCGAGGCCGACTTGGACGCGGCGGTCCTCACGCTGGAGAAGGCCGGCCGCGCCTGCGGCCTCATCCGCTGACAGACCGGTGCCGCGCGGCACCGTTCCCCGGCACGGGGGAGCACCGCGCACCCGCGACGACCGACGTAGGGATCAACGCACCGACCGGTGCACCGAGAGGTGTTCCGGCCGAACACCGGCCCGCCGGCCGCACAGCGGCCGGCGACCCGGATGACGTACCGACCGATGTACCGCGAGCAAGGGGGATTCGACCATGACCGACACCACGGCGTTCTTCGGAGCGGTTCTGAAGACCATCGCCTCCACCCGCAACCACGACAGTGACCCGGCGGCGTTCGCGTCCGGAGTGGCGGAGCCGGCGGCGCGCATCCGCGCGCTGGAGAAGGAGATCGGCGAGAGGGGACTGACCCCCGCCGAGGCCGAGGAGATCCTCCGTCTGCTGGAGACGACGCTGCGCACCAAGCGCACACCCGACGAGGAGCGCGAGTACTACCTCCAGTACATCGAGAAGGTGTCCGGCGTCAGCCGCGCCTCGCTGGGAGTGTCCGGCTGGTGAGCGGCTCCCGACTCGCGTGGTTCAGCCACGAGATCTGCTTCTGGCACGACCCGGGCGCCGGTTCGGGATACGTGCCGGTCGGGCCGGGCGTCGAACCGCTGCGGCAGTTCGCGGTCGACCCCGACCTGCGGCGTGCCGAGGGCCTGGTCAAGGCGACCGGGGTGATGGACCACTACACCGTCCACACCCCGGCGCCGGCAACCGACGAGGAACTGCTCCTCGTCC
The DNA here is from genome assembly GCF_044752725.1 of Streptomyces sp. NPDC088707. Classification (NCBI taxonomy): domain Bacteria; kingdom Bacillati; phylum Actinomycetota; class Actinomycetes; order Kitasatosporales; family Streptomycetaceae; genus Streptomyces; species Streptomyces sp. NPDC088707. Next base: position 465,050 of record NZ_JBIVLV010000004.1, read on the forward strand.
ACGTCCCCGGCCACATCGACCGGGTCGAGGCCGCCTCGGCAGCCGGTGCCGGCGACGCCGGCGTGTACGCGCACGTCAACTACCACAGCGCGCGGGCGGCCAGGCTCGCCGCCGGTGCCTGTGTCCAGGCCGCGACGGGCGTCCTGGACGGCAGGTTCGACCGCGCCTACTGCCTGGTGCGCCCGCCCGGCCACCACGCCGAGCCCGACCGGGCGATGGCGCTGTGCCTCTACAACAACCTGGCGGTGGCGGCCCGCGCGGCACAGCGCCACGGGGCGCGACGGGTACTGGTCCTCGACTGGGACGTGCACCACGGCAACGGCATCCAGCGCACCTTCTACGAGGACCCCGACGTCCTGTACATCTCCGTCCACCAGGACGGGCTGTTCCCCACCGCGTCCGGTCTCGTCATGGAGACCGGCGCCGGCGAGGGCGCGGGCAGCACGCTGAACGTGCCGCTGCCCGCCGGTTCCGGCCACGGCGCCTACCTCGCGGTCATGGAACGGATCGTGGAGCCGGCGGCCCGCGCCTTCGCCCCGGACCTGATCCTGGTGGCGGCGGGCGTGGACGCGGGCGGCCACGACCCGATGGGCCGGATGATGTGCACCAGCCGGACCTTCCACGCCATGGCCTCGGCCATGGTCCGGCTCGCCGACGAACTGACAGGCGGCCGGGTCGTGTTCGCCCACGAGGGCGGCTACTCGGCGTGGTACCAGCCGATGCTGGTGCTCGGCACGGCCACCGGGATCGCCGGGCTGCCGACGCCCGAGGACCCGTTCCTGCACTCCCTGGAGCACCTCCCGGGGCAGCGCCTCCAGCGCCATCAGGAGCGGGTGATCCTGCACCTGCAGAAGCACCACCCGCTGCTGGCCGGCCGCGCGCCGGCCGGGCTGCCCGTGACTGCCGGACACGCCGTGTCCGGGGACGCGGGGACCGGATGAGCGGCTGGTGGATGAAGGTGGGCAGCGGGGCCCGCCGTACCGCCGAGAGCGGCCCGGGGCACGCGCCCCGGGCCCGCCCGCGGTTCCGGGTGGTGGCGCTCCCGCACGCCGGCGGGTGGCCGTCCGCCTTCCGCTCCTGGTGGCAGGTGCTGCCGGAGGAGGTTGAGTGCGTCGTGGCCCAGCTGCCCGGCCGAGGCGCGCGCATCAGTGAACCGCCCATGAACCGGTTGGAGCCGATGGTCGAGGCCCTGGCCCGCGAACTGGCCGAGCTGGAACCGCTGCCGTACGCCGTCGTCGGGCACAGCTTCGGCAGCGTCCTCGGCTTCGAGCTCACCCGCGCGATGGAGGCCAAGGGCCTGCCCCCGACGCGCCTCGCGGTATCGGCGCGGCAGCCGCCGTGCTTCCCCAGCGAGCCTCCCTTCGCCCACCTCAGAACCGACGCGGAGCTGCTGGAGCACCTGACGGACATAGGGGGGATGTCCCCGGGGGTGAGGGACCGCGCCGACCTGGTCGGTCCGTCGCTGCTGGCGATCCGCGCCGACCTGGAGGCGATGGAGACCTATCGGCGTCCCCGGTCCGGGGTGGGTGTCCCGATTCTCGCACTCGGCGCCGTGGACGACCCGGTGGTGATCGGCGACCGGATGCACCTGTGGTCGCTGGAGACCTCCGGCCCCTTCGAGTACCGCACCTTCACCGGAGGCCACTTCTACCTGTACACCCCGGCCAACGCGGCCGCCGTCACGGCGCTTCTGCTGCCTTCCGCCACCGCGCCGCCGCAGGCGGCGCCCCTTATGCCTCTGCCCGGCGCCCGCGCCGGGCAGCGATGAGTACGTCCCCGAAAGGAACACCGTTGACCACCGACGTCGACACCCCCGCACAGGCGACGCCACGTGAGTGGCTGGGCCTGGCAGTCCTGGCACTGCCGACCCTGCTGCTCTCCATCGACGTGAGCGTGCTGCACCTCGCCGTGCCGCACATCAGCGCGGCCCTGGACCCCTCCGCCTCCCAGATGCTGTGGATCATCGACATCTACGGCTTTCTGATCGCCGGCTTCCTGGTGACCATGGGCACCCTCGGCGACCGCATCGGCCGCCGCAAGCTGCTGCTGATCGGCGCGGCCGCCTTCGGCCTCGCTTCGCTGGCAGCCGTCTACGCCGACGGCCCGGTCGCCCTGATCGCGGCGCGGGCGGCGATGGGCCTCGCCGGAGCCACGCTGATGCCCTCCACGCTGGCCCTGATCATCAACATGTTCCAGGACGCCCGGCAGCGCGGTGTGGCCATCGCCGTCTGGGTCACGATGTTCTCCGTGGGCATCGCGCTCGGCCCGGTGGTGGGCGGCGCCATGCTGGAGTACTTCTGGTGGGGTTCCGTCTTCCTGCTCGGCGTGCCGATCATGGTGCTGCTCCTGGTGGCCGGTCCGCTGCTGCTGCCGGAGTACCGTGACGAGGAGGCCGGGGGCCTCGACCTGACGAGCGTGGCACTGTCGCTCGCCGCCATACTCCCGGTGATCTACGGCCTGAAGGAGATCGCCAACTCCGGGTTCGGGGCGGTTCCCGTCTCCGCCGTCGTCGTGGGCCTCGTCGTCGCCGTGCTCTTCGTCCGCCGCCAGCGGACCCTGGAGAACCCGCTGATGGACCTGGCGCTGTTCCGGACCGCCACCTTCCGCACCGCGCTGGTGACGCTGCTGCTCAGCATGCTGGTGGCGGGCGGCACGTACCTGATGGTGACCCAGTTCCTCCAGCTCGTCGGCGGCCTGAGCCCCATGAAGGCGGGCCTGTACCTGCTGCCGGCGGCGTTCGCGCTGATCGTCACCGCGGTGGTGTCCCCGATGGCGGCGAGCCGCTTCCGTCCCGCGTACGTGGTCGCGGTCGGCCTGCTGGTCTCGGCGGTCGGTCACCTGATGCTGAGCATGGCCGACAGCACCTCGGGCATCGCCCAGGTGGTGACCGGTTTCGCCTTCGTGTACGCCGGTGGCGGCCCGCTGATCGCGCTGGGCACGGACATCGTGGTCGGGGCCGCTCCGCCGGAGCGGGCCGGCGGGGCTGCGGCCCTCTCGGAGACGAGCACCGAGCTCGGCATGGCGCTGGGCGTGGCGATCCTCGGCAGCCTCGGCGCCGCCCTCTACCACGCAGGCGTCAAGGTGCCGGAGGGGGCTCCGGACTCCGCGGGTGACACGCTGGCCGGGGCCGTCGACGCCGCTCGGGGCCTGCCCGCGGAAGCGGCGTCCGGGCTGCTGGCCTCCGCGCGTGAGGCGTTCACGGACGGCCTGAACGTCATCGGCGGCATCGGGGCCGCCGTCGCGGTCGCCTCCGCCGTGCTGGTGGCCGTCGTCGTGAAGCTGCCCGCCACGGGTGGGCAGACCGACGACTCGGACGGTGCGCCCGAAGCGGCGCCGGTCGTCGGCGCGGAGAAGTAGCGGTACGTCCCGCCCCTGAAGGGCGGCCCGAGTTCGGCCCGCGTCCCTGGTGGACGCGGGCCGAACCCGTCATGCCCCCGTACCGGAGCCGTCCGTGTACGCGTCGGCGTAGTCGGCCGTGGGAGGGATGGGCGTGATGACGTCCACCAGAACGCCGTCGGGGGCGGCCACGATGAAGTGGCGCTGTCCGAAGGCCTCGCTCCGCAGCTCCAGGGCGACCCGGAGCCCCGCGCGCCGCACCAGCCGCTCGTACTCGGCGTCCACGTCCGTCACCTCGAAGTTGAGGAGGAGGCCGCCGGCCGGGCGGCGGTGGCCTTCGGGAACGGTGGGGTGGTCGGCCGAGACCAGGGCCAGTTCGTGGTACGGCGGTTCGGGCCGGCGCAGGCTGACGTACCAGTCACTGGAATAGGTCGTCTCGAAGCCGAAGTGCGTGCGGTAGAAGGCCACTGCCTCTTCGAGGACTTCGGTGCAGATCACCGGATAGAAGCTGGTCAGGGTCGAGGAGGTCATCGGGGCACCGTTCCGATCGCGAGATACGTCCGTTCGGTTCCTCAACGACCCTCGCGTCCCGGCGTCACGCCAGGGCGTGTCCTGGGCGCCCCCCGCTCGTTGCCCCTCTCAAGGGCGCGTTGACATACCTGAGGTACGCCCTTAGCGTCATTTGACCTACCGTTGGTATGTGAGCGGAGCCGTCTCGATGATAACCAGCCTGTGTCCGGTGATCTGCACGTCCCGCATGGACCAGACCCGCAGCTTCTACGGAAGACTCTTCGGGCTCACCGTCGCCTATGCGACCCCGTGGTACACCGCGCTGGCCCGGTCGGGGGAGCGGCACCCCACGCTCGCCCTCCTCGACCACACCCACCCCGCTCTACCCGAGGCGTTCCGCACGCCGATGCGCGCGGTCCGGATCACCCTGGACGTGGAGGACCGCCCCGAGGTGTGGGAGCGGTTCGCCGCCGACGGAGCCGTACGGGGCGGGGGCCTGCGGCATGCTTCCCTCGTCGACCCCAACGGGGTCCGGATCGACGTCCAGGTGGCCTGACCCGCAGGCTGAGCGGCCGTCACTTCGCCCGCAGCGCCTCCAGGAGCCGCGTCAGCGCGTGCCGAGTGGCCTCCAGGTCGGCGGAGTCCTCCGACGAGGCCAGCCACAACGCGGCCTCGTTCATCGCCCCGGAGAGCAGATGTGTCAGCGGCGCTGCGGGCTGTGCCGGGATGACGCCCTCGGCGATCAGGGTCTCGATGGCATCGGCGAGGTGCCGACCTGAGGTGGCCGCGGTCATCGCCCGCCAGCTCGGCCAGCCGAGCACCGCCGGTCCGTCCACCAGCATGACGCGCTGGACCGACGGATTCGTGGTGGCGTCGAGGAACGCCTGGCAGCCCGAGGCGAGTTGGGTCCAGGAGTCTTCCTGGGCGTCCGCCGTCGCGGCGACGTACGCGGCCACCTCCTCCTGGACCTCTTCCAGCACGGCCTGGAAGAGTGCGCTCTTGCTTTCGAAGTGGTGGTAGAGCGCTCCCTTGGTGACGCCCGCCGCCTGGACGACCTCCGACAGGTTGACGGCGGCGTACCCGTGAGTCGAGAAGAGCCGTCGACTCTCGCTCAACAGGGTGTGCCGCGTCTGTTCGCGCTGCAGCGCCCGGACCCCACTTCTCATCGTGCCCCCGTTTCCCGCCTGGCTTGCTGAAAGCTTGCCCATACGGTACTTCGTGACCGCGCGAGGAGGCAGCCTGCCGTGCTCGGCGTCGTCAGACAGGGTTGCCGAGCGGCGGGTGATCGAGCACCCGGGGCTTGTACTCGACCAGCTGGATGCGGCCGTCGAAGGTGCGGTGCTCGGTCATCTCAAGGGCGACGTCCGGATAGCCGTCGTAGATGCGTTCTTCGCCGGTGGCCCCGGTGATCACCGGGAACATCACGACCCGGAACCGGTCGACGAGCCCGGCCCGCAGCAGGGACCGGCACAGGGCGAGGCTGCCGATCGTGCTGAGGAGTCCCGATCCGCTCGACTTCATGGCGCGCACCGCCTCGACGGCATCGTCCCGGACGAGCGTCGAGTTGGCCCATGTCAGTGGCTCCTCCAGCGAGGAGGAGAACACCACCTTGGAGGCTTGCGTGAGCTCGTCGACGGACGCCTCCTCCTCGGGCCTGAACTCGTCCTGGCCCGCCGGAACCTCGCCGGCGGCGAAGCCCGACATCAGGCGGTAGGTGTTCGCCCCCATCAGGTAGGTGGCCTCGGGCTGCTCGCTGAGCCACGCGAGGTACTCCGGGCCCTCAAGGCCCCAGAACCCGGGCCATCCCTCTCCCGAGGCGTAGCCGTCGAGGGAGGTGATGAAGTCGACGAGAAGCTCTGACATGGCGGTGTCCTTCCTAGGGGTGGCACGACCTTGGACCGGCCGGGCGACACGAACTCGTCGGCCGCGCTGGGGAATACCGAGATGCCCACGAGGCTGCAGCCGATCGGATCAGCGGGATGGCCGACCGCTACCGACAGCCGGCGACCCTGGAGCCTGACGTCCGGGCTCCTTCCGGACCGTACGCATGTATGCCTTCCGGTGCTGACGGAACGAGGTATGAGGGGGATCTTCCCGGGCACCCGAGTGAGGGAGGGAGTTGCTTCCCTCCCGACTCAGTGAGGTGGTGTGGTGATGGCAAGCGACGTACAGGTCGGCCCTCCGACCCGGCTGGGCTCGACGGAGCCGCAGCAGGCGCTCCCTGCGAATCCGGTTCCTCCCGGCCCACCGGCGCCGTCGCCGGAGCTGGTTCTCGAGCGCAGCCGACCAGAGGCGACCATGGGGACTCCGCCCAACGATCCGGTCCCGCCGAGCCCCACCCCGACGCCAGGGCCGGGGCCTGGCCCGCAGCCGGGCCCACTGCCCGGTCCGGTACCCGTGCCGGGGGGCCCTGACCCCGTGCCGCCGGCTCCGCCGCAGCCCGAGCCGGATCCCCAGCCGGGCGGTCCGCGACCGGAGCCGGGCCCCCACCCTGGTCCACTGCCCGGTCCGGTACCCGCACCGGAGCCGGTCATCTGACGGCTGCCCCTGCTCCGGCGCGCGACGACTGGCCACCCCGCGGCCCGGCCCTCGCTCCCCGGCCGTTGACGAGCGTGGGGCCGTGGTCGCCCAGGCGTTCAGCGACCTCCGGCGTGCCGGGCCACTCGCTTGGCAAGGTCGGCAGCAAGCCGGCTGGCCGCATAGCCGTGATGCGTGGTGTCGAGGGACACCAGTCTCTGCAGGTAGCCGATGGTCTGCAGCACCTCAGCGGTGGTCAGCAGAGGCAGGCGGGGGTCTTCGGTCTCCGTGGGGTCGCCGGTCATCGGCTCAGCAGTCTTCATGGGGGTTGATACTGGCTTGTCCAGGCCTCGGCTGGAAGAACCCGCGCCGTCGGCAGGCCGACGACGCACGCGGACACAGCATCGTCCCCGGCGGCCCCGACCTTGTACGCCCCCAGTCGTGGACCGCGTACACGAGCGTCGGCGGAAACACTCCGTAGCCGGTGCGCAGCCCGCACCGCGCGGAGGCCGAGACCGTTCGACCGCAACGTGCATGGAACGGCCTGCGGGGGAAGGCGTGCAGGGGACGCGTACACCCGAGAAGGGACGGACACCATGGCACGACCGAGGATCGTGGTCGTCGGCGCGGGCTTCGCCGGCGTCGCGTGCGTACGCCGCCTAGAGCGGACGCTGTCACCCGGAGAGGCGGAGATCCTGCTGGTCACTCCGTTCTCCTACCAGCTCTACCTGCCCCTGCTGCCGCAGGTGGCCTCCGGGGTGCTCACCCCCCAGTCCGTGGCCGTGTCGCTGCGCCGCAGCCGCCGCCACCGGACCCGGATCGTGCCCGGCGGGGCCGTGGGAGTCGACACCCGGGCCAAGGTCTGCGTCATCCGGAGAATCACCGGGGAGTTGGTCGACCAGCCGTACGACTACCTGGCGCTCGCGCCGGGGAGCGTGACCCGCACCTTCGACATCCCCGGCCTGGCGGAGCACGGCCGGGGCATGAAGACGCTGGCCGAGGCGGCCCACCTGCGCGACCACGTGATCGCCCAGCTCGACCTGGCGGACGCCGCCGCACCAGGCTCGGCGGAACGGGCCTCACGACTCGGGTTCGTCGTGGTCGGCGGCGGCTACGCGGGCACCGAGACGGCCGCCTCCCTGCAGCGGCTCACCATGAACGCCGTCGGCCGCTACCCCCGGCTGGACCGGCGCGACATCAGCTGGCACCTCGTGGACGTGGCCCCGAAGCTGATGCCCGAGCTCGGCGACCGGCTGGGCCAGGCGGCCCTCGATGTGTTGCGCCGCCGAGGCATCGAGGTCTCGCTCGGTACCTCCGTGGCCAAGGCCGGCCCCGAGGACGTCACTCTCACCGACGGCCGCGTGCTGCCCTGCCGCACCCTCGTCTGGACCGCCGGCGTCGCCGCGAGCCCGCTCGTCGCCACGCTGGGCGCCGAGACCGCCAGGAGCGGAAGGCTGGTCGTCTCGCCGGACCTGCGGGTGCCGGGGGCGGAGGGCGCGTTCGCCCTCGGCGACGCCGCCGCCGTGCCCGACCTCGTCGGCGGCGGGGACGGTGTGGTGTGCCCGCCCACCGCACAACACGCCCAGCGCCAGGGCAAGGTCGCTGCCGACAACCTCGTCGCCACGCTCCGGGGCACGCCGCTGCGCTCGTACACCCACAAGGACCTCGGACTCGTGGTGGACCTCGGCGGCCGCGACGGCGTCTCCCGGCCGCTCGGCATCGACCTGCGCGGGATGCCCGCCCAGGCCGTGGCCCGCGGCTACCACTGGGCGGCACTGCGCACCGGCGCCGCCAAGACCCGGGTGATGACGAACTGGCTCCTGAACGCGGTGGCCGGCGACGACTTCGTCCGGACCGGATTCCAGGCGTACAAACCAGGGACGCTGCGGGACTTCGAGTACACGGACGACTACCTCACCCCGGAGGAGGTGCGGGCCCGCACGGCGACCGAGGGAGCCTGACAGTCCCGGCGAGCGAGCTCGCCGGCAGGGCGGCCGAACCACCAAGGGGCGGCTCCTCGTTCCTGCGGCTCCATCCGAACACCGGGCAAGGGCGCGGCCATCGCACGGCATGGCCGCGCCCAGCACGCACGGTGATGCCGCGGTGCGGGGGTTCGAAGGCCAGGCGCACGAGAGGGCGGTGACTGTTCGGTCCAGCAGTCTCGTACGGGCGGCCGGTCGTCCGACAGGAAACGTGCAACGACGCTGCAGTCGCGCGGGTAGCGACGCGGTTGCGGGGTAGGCGCGCCGTGACGGCGACATGACCCCTTTGAACAGCAACCGAATCGTCTCGGTCAAGCGCGGCGCCGATGCTCCCATCCGGGACACCACCAGCGCTGACCGCAGCACCTGACTGACGTGTCGCCCGGTTCGGCAGATCGACGGAAGGCAAGGTGTCCCCATCATGAGCAGGGCAGAGCGGCAGCCCCACCCCCCGGACGACTCGGTCGGCGTCCTGGTTTCGCGCGCCTCACAGCAGATATCCGAGCTGGTACGCGAGGAGATGCAACTGGCCCGGGCGGAGATGACCCAGAAGGGCAAGCGCTACGGGAAGGGCGGCGGCCTCTTCGGTGCCACAGGAGTCATCGGCCTCCTGGCCCTCCAGGCTCTGACGGCAGCCTGCATCGCCGCTCTCGCGCTGGTTCTGCCGGTGTGGGCGTCCGCCCTCATCATCACCGCGGCCCTGGGGATCGTGGCGGCCGTGACCGGCCTGGCCGGAAAGAAGCAGATCGCGCGGGCCGGCAGCCCGGCTCCCGAGCAGACCATCGACAGCGTGAAGGCCGACCTGGCCGAGATCAAGGAGAAGGCACACCGATGAACGACGACGCCCGAACCAACATCGGCACCCCCGACCCCACCCCTGCCGACCTCGGCTCTGCCGAACTGCGCGACCAGGTCGAACGCACCCGTGACGAGCTCGGCCGGACCGTAGAGGCCCTCGCCGCGAAGGCCGACATCAAGGCACAGGCCAAGGAGAAGACGGCCGCCCTCAAGGGCCAGGCCGCCGAGAAGGCCGCACAGGTCTCAGAACAGATCCGCGAGACGGCGGGGCACGCCGCCCAGGCGGTGAAGGACAAGACGCCCGACTCGCTCCAGCAGAAGACCGCGCAGGCCGCAGCACATGCACGGGAGAGTGCGGCCAAGGCCGGCCAGTACGCGACGGACAAGATGCCCGACCCGCTGCTGGAACAGGCCGGGCACGCGGCGACGGCCGCACGATCCAACCGCGCCCCGCTCCTGGCGGCCGTCGCCGCCGTAGCCGTCTTCCTCCTGGTCCGCCGCAACCGGGGACGTCGCCGATGAAGGCATCCAAGGCATCCACGATTGCCTACAAGCCGGTCGGGCTGGCCCTGGGCACCCTCAGCGGTGTGCTCGCAGGCGCCGCGTTCAAGCAGGCGTGGAAGCGCATCGAGGGCGAGGGCGATGCTCCTGACGCCACCGACGAGAACCGCACCTGGAGGGAGATCCTGCTTGCCGCAGCCATCCAGGGCGCGATCTTCGCCGTGGTCAAGGCGTCGGTCGACCGGTCGGGGGCCGTGGCGATCCGGCGGGTGACGGGCACCTGGCCGGGCTGATCCGTCGCGGTGCCGGCCGCTTTCCCCGAGGCGGCCGGCACCACCCGTGTCGGGACGCCCCGGCCTGGTGCGTTCGGGCAGCGAAGTCTGCCCCGCCCCCGCCCTTTCTGTCCTTCTCCACGTACCGGGACTTCTGTCATGGATGGCTTCAGCCCACTTCCATGAAAGGCGCTCCCTCGTATGTCTCAGGAACGCATCCCCAAAACCTCCGGTATCGAACGGCAGGTTGCGGCCCGAGCTCCGCTGCCTCCGTCCGACGCTCTGAACATCCAGCGCACCGCTGGAAACGCGGTGATGGTCCAGCTGCTCCGCCAGTCCGGTCACCCCTGGGCCCAGCCCGCCCACGAGCAGCACGGCCCCGGCTGCAGCCATCAAGACGGGCCGGGGGGCGAGGCACTGGAGCCGGTGCAGCGATCCGCAGTCCACGGCGGGCCGGTGCAACGCTCCGCAGTCCACGGCGATACGGTGCAACGCTCCGCAGTCCATGACGTGCTGTCCACCGCCGGCCGGCCACTGGACGACTCGACCCGTACCGATATGGAGGCGAAGTTCGGTGCGGACTTCTCCGGAGTCCGTATCCACGACAACTCGGCGGCCCGGGCGTCGGCCGCCGAGGTCGGCGCGCGCGCCTACACCTCCGGCGACCACGTGGTGATCGGTGAGGGTGGCGGAGACAAGCACACCCTGGCCCATGAGCTGACCCATGTCATCCAGCAGCGCCAGGGCCCCGTGGCCGGAACCGACAACGGCGGCGGCCTGCGGGTCTCCGATCCGTCCGACAGGTTCGAGCGCGAGGCCGAGGCGAACGCGAGCCGGGTGATGAGCATGGGCTCCTCCCGGACCACGACACCCGGCGCCGAGCCGGCCGGGCCGGTGGGGCACGGGGGAGCCGGCCCGATCCAGCGAGCCCCCACGGTGCGGGAGACCAGGCTGATCGGGCAGGTGGGTCCTTCGTGCTGGCTGTACGTGCTGGAATCCATGGCCAACGCGTACGGCCTCAACACCACGGCACTCAACGCGGCGATGCGGTCCTTCCCCGAGAAGGCCGATCGAGATGCCAGGGCCGCCACCCAGAAAACCGAGAGGCGGTCGACAGGTGTCCAGATGATGGGGGAGAGCCTGCAGGCGATGCGAGCGACCATCGAGAGCATGGACGGTGACGCGGTCACGTACGACCAGCTTCTGGCGACGATCCGTACCCGCGTGCCGAAACCCGGCCCGTCCGGTGCCTTCGCTAACAGCATCTGCGCCCAGGGCGAGAGCGTCCGGAAGGAGACGCTCATCGGGCTGTTCGACAAGGCGATCGAGAAATCGGAGCTCCTCCTGTCGCTCACCTCCGCCGACGGCGACGAGGTCACCAAGATCCTCAACGCCGGCCAGCAGGTGATCAGCCCGTTCCCCGAGAACGGCAGCGACGAGGATCAGCGTTACGCGATCTCCGACGCCAAGATCTCCATGGGGCAGATCACCAACTTCCCGCAGTACATGACGGTGCGGAAGAGGTTCACCAGCGCCACCGTCACCGCGGCCGACCGGCAACTCGTCAACGACTTCCGGAACATCCCCGGGAACGCAGGCAAGGCCGCGCTCCTCGACTGGACGGCAAGGACGGGCCTGCAGCGCTCGGCGCATGCCGTGCTGCTCACCGGCTACGACGAGGCGAACGGGTTCGTGTACTACAAGGACCCGAACGTTCCGGCCGCCGAGATCAAGGTCACCTTCCAGCAGTTCCTGGAGATGGCGGGCGAGGACGGGACGAAGGACAAGCTCACGATGCGCCCGTTCATCGCGGGTACCAACGGCCGCCAGTCGAATCTGGAGAAGCTGGCGGACTGATGCACCCGCGGGTCACCGGAGCCGGGACAGGCGGGACGGATGCCCGCGGGTCGTCAGACGGTCAGGGACCAGGCGACCGAGTTCTCCCGCCACAGCCGGACGAGCGCCTCGTGCCCGGCCACGACACCGGGGAGCCGGTTCCACAGCGCCAGGTACAGACGGTCGGCGGGCCTGGGCACTCCACGGCGGCCGGGCCGCGCTCCGGCGCCGCGGCATGGCCCAGCTCCGGCACTGCGGCCGGGCCCCGGCCCGTCCGTGGCGGTTCCGTCACCGACAGGTGGCTCGTTCCGCGACACCCTCGACACCGCCCCCCAGCCCACGAGCTGGACCGGCTACCCGCCGACCGGTAACGAGACCCCGCTCCTACTCGGCGTGCGAGGCTGGTGGCTGCACTACACAAGGCGCCCCAACCAGTTCGGCGACCTGTGTCAGCTGCGACCACCGGCTGCGCATCCGTACCGCGACCTGCACCGATCAGGACCACGACAGCTTCGAGCCGCCGTTCTAGGGGCTGTCCGGCCGCACTGCTCGTTGCGGACGTCCAGGATCAGGTGCCGGCTCCTGCGCCGGGTTCGTGGCGGCCCGCTTCGAGGGAACGGGGGAGGGGTCCCTCCTTCGGGACGATCGCATCTGCGTCATCTCGGCGAACCACCACGTACCCGCCACCACGCAGGCCAGCAGCAGTCCGTTCAACATGGCCCTGGTCCAGGTGGCGTGCTCCGCCCAGCGTCCCATAGCGGTCAGCGCGCCCCAGCTGACCAGCAGGACGCCCGCAACCCTTACACGTCGGTGTCTGAACATGCCGGCTCGGCTACCCGCGGCAGCAGCGCTCACACCACTCTCGCGCCCCGCGTCGCAGGAGGGGGCGCCGACACGTGGGGGTAGCCCGTGAGCCGGAACAGCATGGCGGGGCGGATGATCCGCTGTGGGGTGACGTGAGTGCCTTCTTTGACCTGGCCCTGACGGGGGCGTTGTTGCCGGACGTGCGTGTCCCGGACGCCTCGGTGGAGGACTGACAGGCGGGTGACGGCGCCCCGACGCAGAGGACGGCTCCGGAGGTGGTGGCTGCAGCACGGTCGACTCGATGCGGCTCACCGCCCCGGCGGTCGCGACGCCGCGTGCGGCGGAGCACCGTCTCGTCGCCCGCTATACCGATACCGTCCGCATCCTGAAAGCCGGACGGATCACCGGCAGCGGCTCCGCCGCTCGGCGCCTGCCCGATTCAGACGCGCCAGGTCAGATCGCGGTGGGGATGTAGCGTGCTGCAGCGAGCCTGGCCAGTGTTCGAAGTCTCGCAAAGTACCAGGCGCAGTATTCCGAGTTGATCACGGGCGCGATCTTGTCGAGATCGGCCACGCATGCCCAGAGGGTGGCGACGCCGCGGTCGTCGAGCCCTCCGTCCAGCTCTCTCTGAACGAGGCCGGCGACGTCGGCATCCAGAAGGATCAACTCCACGCCCTCAAGGTCAATGCCGCGGAAGCTGTCGGGGTACAGGGCGCGCCGGTGCTCTTCCCACAGTCGGGCGAGCGCGTCGTCTTCAGGGTGTGCGCGGCTCGTGTCGACGACCGCCGCATTCACCTCGGAGGGTGGGAGAAGGAGCAGGGCGACAGCGTCGAAGACGGCCCCCACCATGACGATGGCCCCTGCCGCGTTGAGAGCGGCACTCGTCTGGGTGCCTTGCGTGAGACTGTCGCGCAGTCGTCGGCTGCGGTCGAGTGCGGCTGCGAGCTCGGCCGTGATGAGTCCGGTGTCCGTGGCACGCTCGATGAGAATGTGGAGCGGTTCGCTCAGGGCCAGTTGCTCGACGAGGACGTGCTCCAAGGCGAACAAGGAGTGCGTGACGGCGACGGTGGCGAACTCGTACCGGTAGAAGGAGTGTCGGATGAGCTCGCGGGACGTCTCCAGCGTACTCATGACGTACATCGACGCCCCTTCGGGCATGACGAGATCAGCCACCAGCGCGTCCATGTCCGCGAAGTCGAGAACAACGCCGTGGACGCGCGGGTCCTGTATCGGCAGAGGGAGTGGGCTGGGCAAGGGAGGCAGGGGTGTCACCCCCGCAGTCTCGTCAACTGAAGGACTTGTGCCAACGGTTTTACTCGCACCCTTTCGCCGTCTCGGGCAGGCTGCGGTGGACCAGCCGGCATCCCCTTGGGTAGGGGTGGCAAGCCGGGAAGCGGCAATGTATGCCTGCCCGGGGCCTTCCTACCCGCAGGCGCCCCGCCCCGCCCTTCCCCCCTGGGGGGCACCCTTTCCGCCTCCGGCGCTGATCCGACTCGGAACGGAAGCAGAGGGGAAGAGGTGTATGGAGTGGTGCCCGCAGCGCGGCCATCGGCGTGCTGGTTGTTCTCGACCCGTTGGGAAGCGCAACGCCCCCGGATCTCGTCACCAATGGTCGGGTTCGAGGAGCATGCTGCTGCTTTCGCGTATCTCCCTGACGGAGCCAGGGCTGTGGGAGTGGTGCCGGCACGGGCGGTGTGACCGCCCCCGAAGGCGGCCCGTAGTGCCCGAGTCATCGCCCACCCATCCAGCCTCTACCTGCTGCACTTCCGCACTGCGGTTGCTGTCGAGGTCAGAACCCACGGTGGGGAGGAACGTCCGATCGCATGAGGCGGACTCGCTCGGCTGGTATACGGCCGGGCAGGTAGACGAATCCGTTGCCGTTGTCGAGGAGCAACCCCTCATCGACGCCGTCCACGGACCAGAGATCAACCGGCCCACCGGTGTTGTTGATCTGAAGGAAGAACCCCACTTCCTCCTCGCCTCGACAGAGGAAGATCCCCTCCACCTCAGGGCGGCGGCTGCCGGCGATTCCCGGTGCGGCGCCCATCCGGGCCCAATCCAGACCATGCCGTGCGATCGACTGCCGATTGAGCAGGGACGAGACGTGGATGTAGTTCGACGTATTCAACACTCCAGGAGTATAGGAGGCAGTGAGGCTTACTCCTCAGGTCGAGGTGGTCAGCCGGGTCCCGCCGGTGTCGAAGACATGAGCTTCCCGAACGGGTCGGTGAGGCCTTGGATGTTCATGCCGTGCTGACGGTGCTTGCCGGAGTAGATGGGGCGGTCAGCCGCGATGCGTTCGATGGCCAGCAGGGTGCCGTGCAGGATCACGAACGCCTTGGGCGCGGCAACTGCCATTGCCTGCTGGAGGGCGGAGGCGAGGACGGCCAGGACGTCCACGGCCTCGGTGCCGTAGCGGTGGGCGGTGGCCAGGCCGACGTCGAACCCGGCCGCGAGGTGGGCGAAGGTGTGACCGCAGCGCAGACGCCAGCGGGTGCCGAGTCGTGGTGCGGCGGCCTCATCCTTACGATGCTTGTGGGGTTGAGGGCGGGGCCACCGGGGACCTGGCTGGGGTCGTTGGCGATGGCGGTCGTTGCGCCAGCCTCTTCTGTAGTGCGTATGGGGCAGCCGACGAGCACTCGTCCCGACAACGTGAACTATGGGACGACCTCAAGCACGGTTGATCACCAGCGACCAGCCCGTCATCCTCTCGACCGACGCGCCAGTGGGTTCCCCCTCAACGCTGCCCAGTCGATACCTGCGGTGGCCCCTCAGCCCCAGCCGCATGCTCGTGCTCAGCCCGGACCGGCAGCCGCACAGAGTCGTGCACTGCGTTCTCCCCCGTAGGGAGGTCGATCGGTTCCGTGCTGCAGCCATCAGGATGCCGAAGCAGCGATCACTGCCCTTCCGCACGACATGGACCTGCCGTAGGCCGAAGCCTTCGACGCCGACCCCAGCCCCCCGCCGTGGCGGCACCGCTGCAGGCCGGCAGGCCATCGATCGTGCCCGCGGACGGGTGGTCCCTGTCCGGGGCGGCATGCGGCACCCGAGTGCTGGGGGTGCTGCAAACGTGATGTGGCGCCCCCAGCCCGGCACCGGGCTGAGGGCGGCACGTCGGGTCTGTCAGGTGCCTGCCTTCGGGTAGAGCAGGTTCAGCACCGAGTAGTCCTGGGACGACGGGTGCTGCGGGAACTCGGGAACCGACATGCAGCTGTTGGTCGACCCGTTGTGATCCAGCCCCAGTGCGTGCCCCATCTCATGGCACGCGACGCTGCGCCGTGCCGCGTAGGTGTTCGGCGTGACCTGATCGTTGAGCCTCACGACGACTGAACCGTCTACGAAGTACCCGCCGGAGGTCGTGTACGAGGTCTGGCCGTACCAGTCGGTTCCGTAGCTGCCGCTGTAGGTGTGCACGCAGTGCCGGCCGCTGGGGCAGCCGGCTGTGTACCAGCGGTAGTAGGCGTCGATGCCGGGCGACTGGTACCAGTCGACCTGGGCGTCACTCACCGGCCAACTGTCGCTGGTGTGGTCGAGGAAGTACACCTGCGGGTCGTTGTAGGCCCCGTAGGACCACTTGGCGCCGCACAGCGCGGACGCGGTTCCGACGATCGGGGAACAGCCGAGTGTCCCGATGCCGGCAGTGGCTGTCGGTTCTGCGTCCTGCACACCGCGGATGCCTTGGTGTCGCAGGGACGCCCTCAGCTCATCGGGCGTGACGCCTGCGGCGGGCTCGTAGATGGCGGTGTAGACGGTGCCGTCCCCTCGTTCCTGAACGACGTACACCGCTTTGTCGTACTGGGCGGCAGCGGCCTTGGCGTCTGTGCCGCGCAACGGATCTGCAGCAGCTTGTGGCACCGTCAGCCCCATCAGCATCAGCATGAGGCCGGCCAGTCCGACGATGGGTCTGGTTACTCGTAGCACGTAGTTCCCCCCATTTGGACGCCCCCGACCGCGTCCGCGATCGAAGACACGGCGCCGCGAGGAGCAGACTGGCATGTATGCGTCAGGGGCGGGGACTCCATTTTCGGGCGATCAATCGCGGAGTGGAACGAGGTGCGTGCTGTCGGGGATGTGCGTGCTGCCATGCCCGGTGGAATAGGACAGGTGGGCGTCGGCCCTGGGCAAAGCGCACCAAGCGGAACGCCTCAGGACTTGGCCGACTGACCGGCTTCTGCAAGCCGGTGAGGGCTTTCCAACCGGGCTGCCTGGCTTACCGGTTGGGCTTACAGACAGGTGAAGCCGCTGGTAGATGGGCTCTCGGTCAAGAAACTCGTCTCCACCAGAGGCTTCGCACGCCTGTGACCCCTTCGGCGTCGACGTGTCCAGTTCTGCCCTGCTCTCCCTGCCGGACTGGCTCCGCCGACGCCCGCAAGGAGCTCGCTATCCGGTGGAGACGACTGAATGCGAGGCGGGGCTTGCTCGCACTCGCCCATGCCCATGCCCATGCCCATGCCCTCGAGCATGTCGGCGTACAGCGGGGAGTCGGCGAGGGGCTGGCGTTCGCCGATATTGCGCTATCCCCACGTCTCGTAGGGGGCCTGGACGCGGGGGTGGGTGACCTCGACAAGGAGGGCGGCCAGCGGTCCGGGGCCCCAGCCGACGAGGTCGGCGTGCAGCTGCTGGGAAGTCTGGACGATCGCGTTGTTCCCCAGGGGGAAGTTCACCTATTCCCCAGGTCCTGGCTTGGGAGATTAGGTTGCGCCGGGTAGTCCGAGGGCGACCATGAGGGCCGAGGAGAGCTGTTCCGCGAACAGAGCCGACCCGGTGAGCGTCTGCCGGATGGCCTCCTCGTCGGGAGTCAGTCCAGCGGCGGCCGACCAGGCGAGTGCACCGGCGACGGCGGGTTCGATGGGGAAGTGCTCCAGAGGGATCTCGTAGCTCTTCGCCGTCTCGCGGTTGAGCAGGCCCTCCCATCTGCTCCCGTCCGGCGTGAGGGCCTCGACGAAACCCACGTCGCTGTCCAGGAAGGACACCATGACGGCCGATGTCCCTGTGCTCTGGACGAGCTTCGCCAGGCTGCGCCGACCGGCGTCGGCGAAGTCCGTCACTCGCCAGCCTTCCGCCGACGCCTCCGTGTCTTCAACGCCCGTGAACCCGGCTGCCCGCATGAGTCGGTGCAGTTCCCCCGTGGACCGGGTCGTCAATGATCCGCCTGAGTTTCCTATGGCCAGCAAGCTAGCGGATGCCTCTGACAAGCCAGCTCGTGGCACTGAGACGCCGACGAGGGAAGCCGCGGTGGCGGACCCTAATGCACCTTGTCGGTCGTGTTCCTGGGCCGCTTGTACGGGCGGTAGCTGGGCCCGTTCATGATCACCTGATGACTGGTGTTGATGGAGCCGGTCCAGGAGCGACTCGGCGACGACGGGGTTGGGAAGAGGGGATACCAGTCGCTGGACGCCCGGTTGCTGGTGATGATCAGAGACCGACCCTGGCGCTCGGAGACGAGCTCGTAAAGGTCATCCGCCTGGGCCGCGGACAGCTGGCGCATCGGGAAGTCGTCGAGGATAAGGACGTCGGGCCGGATGAGTTCGCGGAGCCGTTTCTCCCACGTGCGGTCTGCGTGGCCGCCGGCGAGCTCGGCGAGGATGCGGCTGGTCTTGGCGAAGCGGACGTGGGCGCCCTGGCGGACGGCGAGGTGGCCGAGGGTCTGGGCGATGTGCGTCTTGCCGACGCCGACGGGCCCGAAGAGGATGACCGATTCGCCGGCGTGCAGCCAGCGAGTGCGCCGAGGTCGCGGATCTGGGCTGCGGGCAGTTTCGAGGGGGCGGTGAAGTCGAACTCCTATCCAGCGTGACCTGCTGCTCGAACTTCGCCCACTGCAGACGTCGTTGGAAGGTGACGGTCTCACGGCGGGTGATCTCGTCTTGGTAGAGGACCTGGAGGAAGTCGAGGTAACGAGCTCGCTGCCGTAGGCCTGTGCCGGGCGGGCGTCGAGGGTCTCCAGCATGCGCACGGTCGCAGCGACTTGAGCGACTTCCGCAGGGCGCCGTCCATCAGGGTCATCGGGCTTCCACCTCGGCTTCGTCGTGCACCTGGTCGTCGTGGATGTCGTCCGTCGTGTCGGGGGCCGCGACGGTGGCGAAGAGCCGGGCGGGATCGTGGAGGACGGCCGCAGCCCCCGCATCTCCGCTGGTGTCGGGCTCGGGATCGGTCTCGGTGCCGGCGATGAGGATGCCCTTGATCGTGCGGTAGGACGGGTCGCCGACCGCGATGGTCCCGGCGCAAGCGGCCTCCAGTCGCGTGTCGCCGTACTTCTTCCGCAGACCGAGCACCCCTGGGCCGCGCGGAGCTGATAGAGCACGTTGACCTCCAACAGCTGGTCGACGACGTCGCCGCAGGCGTCGCCGACCTCGGACGCCTGGCCGCGACACCAGACCGGCGTGCGCATCGCTCTTATCAGTGCATTTTCCCTGGTCAAGGGCTGCATGCGTCTTGACGAGCTGTCCATCGTGGAAGACCTGGACCATGTGGCGGTGGAGCGGACATCGACGCGGCAGCCGATGAGCTTCCAAGGAACCGAGTAGAGGGTGCGGCCGATCGGCCGCACCAGGATCACCCCGGAGTTGGTCCTGGCCGCAAGGCTTATACGTCTCGGGCGATCCGCAGTCATCTCCGTCAGTGCCGCATCCGGGCCGTGATCCCGCAGCCCGCCCGCCGACCAAACCGCGAACCGCCAAACGCCTGGGCAGCCCGCGGCGGCAGGCCACCGGCCTTCGACCTCGAGGCATACAAGCAACGCAACACGGTCGAGCGGTGCATCAACAAGCTCAAGCAGTGGCGCTGCCTTGCCACCCGATACGACAAGACCGCCACCATCTACCTGGCCGGCCTTCACCTTGCAGGGATCCTCATCTCGTCGGACAGATGATCCGGAGGTGCGGCTAATCTGCCCGGTCGAGTGTGACTTCGATGTCGATCGGAGCGGACCGCCACATCGCGCTGAGGAGCGGGTCCTGGTCGATGAAATGGCGTGTCTGCGCGAGCGCATCCGCTCTGGGCTCACCGATGGCAGCGTGATCGAAGCCGCTATCTCCGGCACCGTTGATGCGCAGGTCCGCCCAGGCTGGGTCCTCGGCGAAGCATGCCTGGAACGCCACCTTCCAGTACTGGGGCTGCCAGTGCTGATCCTGCCGATCGCCGTCCTCGTTGACCGCTAGCAGTCGCCCAAGAGACAGCGCGGGCTGGTTCTGGGTCCAGTCCCAGACGCCCCACTCAACGATGAAGCCGTCCCCGTCGTCCTCAGGCCCCTCAATGCCCTCGAGCGGTACCTGCACGAACTCCTCAAAGGCAGCCCACGCCGCCTCCATGATGCAGGCACCAGCGGTGACGCCATGCCGGCCCAGTAACTGCTCGAACACTGCGGCGCTGGTCCGCCATGAGATGGACATGCCGCCAGGCTAGCTGTACCGATCACCCCCTCCAGGCTCAGGACGAGGCCCCGCTTCGTGATCCGAAGGAAACGGCCTAGGCAATGTCTTCAAATGATCACCGCTGGTGGATGATGGTGTCGTGATACGTCGCCATGAACTGTCCGACGCCGAGTGCGAGTTCGTCCGGCCGCTGCTGCCGGAATCGTTGCGGGGACGCAAGCGGCTGGATGACCGCAGGGTCCTGAACGGGATCGTGTGGAAGTTCCGGACCGGGACGGCCTGGCGGGACGTGCCCGAGCGTTATGGTCCGTGGGCCACGCTCCACACGCGTTTCCGCAGGTGGGCGGCGGACGGCACCTTCGACCGGATGCTCCGGGCGCCCAGGCCACAGCGGACGCGGCGGGCGACATCGACTGGCTGGTGTTGGTCGACTCCACGGTCGTCCGAGCCCAGCAACATGCGGCGGGGGCCCGAGAAGGAGGCTCCGCGACCCGGCGCTCGGCCGGTCCAGAGGCGGGCTGACCAGCAAGATCCACCTGGCCTGCGACGGGCGGGGCCGGCCGCTCTCCTTCGTCGTCACGGGTGGCAACACCAACGACTGCACCCGGTTCACCGCGGTGATGGAGCGATCCGAGTGCCCCGGATCGGACCGGGACGGCCCCGGGTCCGGCCCGATCACGTCCTGGGCGACAAGGGCTACAGCTCGAAAGCGATCCGCGCCTGGCTCCGCCGCCGCGGCATACCGCACACGATTCCCGAGAGGGCCGATCAGGTTCGCAACCGGGCCCGGCGGGGCAGCCGCGGAGGCCGCCCGCCAAGCTTCGACCGCGAGGCCTACAAGCACCGCAACGTCGTGGAACGCTGCTTCAACCGCCTGAAGCAGGCGACACCCTGCTTGTTCCCAAGCTGCGCCGCCTCGCGCGTTCGGTGCCCGACGCCCGCGATATCGACGACTTGCTCCCTGCCTGCGGAGTCAAGCTTTCGCTCGGCGGCACCCTCAACGACCCCGCCGACCCGATGGGCAAGATGTTCTTCAACATCCCGGCCACCTTCGCCGAGTTCGAGATCGACCTCCTGCGCACGCGCCACCCGTGAAAGCATGGCGGTGGCGCGGGCCAAGGGCAAACTCAAGGAGAAGCAGCCCACGCTCACCGCCCGCCAGCAGAGCCACCTGGTCCAGCAGCACCAGTCCGGCGAGCACACCACCGCCGACCTCGACGAGCTCCTCTCCGTCAGCCGCGCCACCGTCTACCGCGTCCTTGAGCGCCATCAGAACGCATCCGCGCCTTGTACCGCTGGTGGGCCGTGACGTGATGCCCTACGTCTACCGGGTCACCAAGTACGACCCCGTCGACCGCGACCAGTACGGCCACTACGCCGGCACTGAGCCAGCGACCAGCGACCACGGACCGGTCGAAGCCGCCTATCTGGAGGCCGTCGCCGCCTTCGCCGAGGAATGCGGCGTCGACCAGCTGGCGATCCGTGAGCCGCAGCTCGGCCGTTTCGCCCACTTCGGCCTGGAACCACCGGTCGATGGCTACGGTTTGGCTCGCCTCATTCCCGCCGACCCCGCCGACCCCGCCGGGTTTCACGACGGTGCGCTGGTGCGCATCGGCGTCGGTCTGGAACTCGTCCGGGCCATGCTCCGCGACCACGGCGCCTGGTGCCGTCTGGAGGCGGAGGGAGCGTTCACGGTGCACGTCGGCTGGGACCAGTACCTCTACGTCGGCAGCAACCTGCTCTGCGAAGAAGCGCTGACACGCACCCGTGCGCGCGGCCTGTTCCCCGAACGACTGAACGCATCGCCGTACGACTTCGCCCCCGACGACCCACAGCACGAGCAGCGCCCGGCCGACGCCGACTTCTGGGGTCGCCTGCGCTGGACCGTCAGCGCCCACCGCGTCACATACCTGGAGGAGACCTACGCCGCGAACGCCTCCCGGTGGCACCGCCTGACCTGCGACTCCATCGAGACCGTGCGCTCTCGGTTGGCCCCACGCTCCCAGCTGGCGGTCTGGCCGGACCTGCTCACCGACGTCGACACGGCCGTGGCGGCTCTGCCCGACGAAGGCCCGGTGGAGGTCATCTGGGAGGACGAGGACGGACAGATCACGAGCATGGTCTGGGACGAGACCCGGTTCGAAGCAGTGACCTCCCAGCCCGCCGGCGCGCGTGCCGCCGCCGTCGTATCCATGGACGCCGGTGAAGCTCTCCCCCTGTTCACCGCTGTGCTGCCGGACAGCGACGGTGTCCTGCGAGCACGCTGGCAGACCGAACCGACGCCAGCGACCGGGAATGGGCCTTCCTGAAAACCCTGCGACGCGGCCAGGTCGTCACCGGCTTGGTGACGACCATCGCAGCCTTCGGCGTCACCTTCGTGGACATCGGCGGCTTCACCGCGATGATCAACATTCCGGAGCTGTCCTGGCGGCACATCAACCACCCGTCCGACGTCGTCAGCGTCGGCCAGGAGATCACCGCCGAAGTCCTCGACGTCGACATGGTGCGGGAGCGTGTGCCGCTATCGCTGAAGGCACTGCAGCCGGATCCGATGCTGGATCTCGCGCGGCAGGTCGGTCAGATCGTCACCGGCCCCGTCACGAAGCTCGTACCGTTCGGCGCCTTCGTCCGTATCGAGGACTCCGAGGAAGGTTTCGAGGGACTGGTCCACAACCCCGAACTGGCTGACGAGCACGTGGAAAGGCCCGAAGACGTCGTTCAGGTCGGCGCATCACTCACCGTCAAGATCCTCGACGTCGATCCCACCCGGCGCCGGATCGCACTGTCACACAAGCAGGCACTCGCCGTCGCCCCGGAGGGGCACCGTCACGCCTGACGAGGAATTCGACTCGATGAGCCCCACAGCGGGCGTGCAGAGGACTGCTGACCTCAGCGCAGACGACCACGGGATCCGACAGACGCCCTGGCGGTCCCGCTTTACTGGGCAGGACGTTCGTTGTCGGTCAGTCCCGGCGGGCGCCCGGGAAGATCCAGGGGATGACGACTGCAGCCCGCCTGGTCTCCTTCAGCCACCTGCCGAGGTGGTCCGGACACGATCGGTTTTCAGCGCGTGGTGAGGACAGGCTGGGGTCGGTAGCTAGAACGGCGGGTCTTCGCTGCATCCACTTGTCCAGTCGTCTTCCGACGACGCGCGTTCGGCCATAAGGCGGGCGTATCGTTCACGGGCTGCGATGTCGGCCGCGTTGTCCGCATCGCTGGTTTCGTGACCCCAGGCCTTCGGCGCGTCCAGGACGCGCGCGCATCTCAGCGTCCTCGTGGAGGAACCGTCGGTACATTTCCGGTTCCGCCAGAAGAGTCACGACCCTAATGTCTTGCGACGACATGACACGGCACGACACGACACCCGCATGACTCCTTGACACCGGCTGCCCTCGCCATCGCACGTGGCCACAGGATGCCCGCCGAGGTAGCGCCGTAGCGCCGACGCCGCGTGACACGCTGGCTCCGGCCGGCAGGCACAGGCGGTCCGGCCGGATCTGCGCGTGCAGCAGCCTGTCCCACCACCGGGCCACACGGTTGCGTGCGCCATCACGAGCAGGAGCTCGGGGCCCCGGCCGGCACATCCACGGTCAAGCACTCGCGAATGGCCCCAAGAACGGGGACCGGTGACGGCGCCCGTCGCGCGGTTCGCGGTGTAATCAGGTAGTCAGGAAGGGTGAACGAGGACGCGACCGACCCTTTCGTGCATGTCCGGGGCGCCGGCGAGAACAACCTGCGGAACATCGATGTCGACGTTCCGCGGAACGCGCTCGTCGCCTTCACCGGTGTCTCCGGTTCGGGTAAGTCCTCGCTCGCGTTCGGCACGCTCTACGCGGAGGCCCAGCGGCGCTACTTCGAATCCGTGGCACCGTACGCCCGAAGGTTGTTGCAGCAGGTCGGCGCACCGCACGTGCAGGAGATCACGGGGCTGCCGCCGGCCGTGGCACTGCAGCAGCGACGTGGGGCGCCCAGCTCGCGCTCGACGGTCGGAACCCTCACCACGCTGTCGAATCTGTTGCGCATGCTGTACTCCCGCGCCGGCACCTATCCGCCCCGGGCCGCACGGCTCGAAGCCGAGTCCTTCTCCCCCAACACGGCGGCCGGAGCGTGCCCGGAGTGCCACGGGCTGGGCGCCGTGCACGACGTCACCGAAGACCTGCTCGTCCCGGACCCCTCACTGAGCATCCGCGAGGGAGCCATCGCCGCCTGGCCGGGCGCCTGGCAGGGCGCCAACCTGCGCAGTGTCGTGAGCGGCCTGGGAATCGACATCGACCGACCGTGGCGCAGGCTGAGGAAGAAGGACCGGGAATGGCTGCTGTACACCGACGAGCAGCCCTCCGTATACGTCGAGCCGGAGGAGGGCCGCGTCGACTACGGCTACCAGGGGAAGTTCTGGAGCGCCCGCAAGCACGTCATGCACGTCCTCGCGGACTCCAAGAGCGAGAAGACGCGCGAGCGGGCGCTGCGGTTCGTCATGAGTGTGCCCTGCCCCGCGTGTCAGGGCAGCGGGCTGCGGCCCGAAGCGCTCGCCGTGACCTTCGCCGGACGTTCCATCGCCGAGATCAACGCGATGCCGCTCACCAAGGTCGTGGCGCTGCTGCGGCCCGTCGCGGCGCGGTCCGAGGCCGACGCCACCACGTCGACCGCCCGATCGGGGGAGACGACCGAGGTCGCGGTCCGGATCTGCGGCGACCTCGTCGCGCGAATCGAGGTACTGCTCGACCTGGGCCTGGGATATCTCAGCCTCGGGCGCCGCTCGACGACCCTGTCGCCGGGCGAGGCGCAGCGCCTGAGGATCGCCACCCAGCTGCGCTCGGGGCTGTTCGGCGTGGTCTACGTCCTCGACGAACCCTCCGCGGGGCTGCACCCCGCTGACGCGGAACCGCTGCTGGAGGTGCTGGATCGCCTCAAGGCGGCGGGCAACTCGCTGTTCGTCGTAGAACACGACATGGACGTGGTACGGCGGGCGGACTGGGTGGTCGACATCGGTCCCGGCGCGGGTGAGGGCGGCGGATGCGTGCTGTACAGCGGCCCGGTCGCCGGTCTCGAGCGGGTCGGGGAGTCGGCCACGGGCCAGTACCTGTTCGGGCGCGTCCAGCCGCTCGATCGGCGCCCGCGCGCACCGCACGGCTGGCTGCACCTGCGCGGTGTCTCCCGGCACAATCTGCACGACGTGTCCGTCGACGTGCCGCTCTGTGTACTGACGGCGGTGACGGGCGTGTCCGGTTCCGGGAAGTCGACGTTGGTGACGCAGGTGCTCGCCGAGGTCGTCCGCGGCCACCTCGGACTCGTACCCGAGGAGCCCGCCGAAGCGCAGCTGGAGGTCGACGTCCAGAACGCGTCGGGGGTCGAGTCGTTCGACCGGCTGGTCCGGGTTGACCAACGGCCCATCGGCCGAACGCCCCGATCCAACCTCGCCACGTACACCGGGATGTTCGACGCGGTGCGCAAGCTGTACGCGGCGACGGACGAAGCCAGGGCACGAGGCTACTCGGCCGGGCGGTTCTCCTTCAACGTGCCCGAGGGACGGTGCGAGACTTGCCAGGGCGAAGGATTCGTCGCGGTGGAACTGCTGTTCCTGCCCGGCACATACGCGCCCTGCCCGACCTGCGAAGGCGCCCGGTACAACGCCGAAACGCTGGAAGTCACCTACCGCGGCAAGAACATCGCGGAAGTTCTGGCGCTGTCCGTCGACAACGCCGCCGAGTTCCTGTCCGCCATTCCCGCCGCCTCCCGCAGTCTGGAGACGTTGCGCGAGGTGGGACTGGGGTACCTGCGGCTGGGCCAGCCCGCAACGGAACTCAGCGGAGGTGAGGCGCAACGCATCAAACTGGCCACCGAACTGCAACGAGCCCGCCGCGGGCACGCCCTCTACCTGCTCGACGAGCCGACGGCGGGTCTGCACCCCTCGGACATCGCGCTCCTGCTGCGACAGCTGCACCGCCTCGTCGACGCCGGCAACACGGTCGTCCTTGTAGAACACGACCTGGACACGATCGCCACCGCCGACTGGGTCATCGACCTCGGCCCGGGCGGCGGCGACGCGGGCGGGCGGGTGGTCGCGGCGGGCCCGCCGGCCAAGGTGGCGAAGGCCCGGGGCAGCGCCACCGCGCCCTATCTCGCAGCCCGGCTGGCGCGCTCCTGACGACAGCGCGAGCGACTGAGCACGGGTCAGCTCCGATCGCCCCCCGCTCGGCGGTGAACAACTGGAAGGCCCGCCGCGGCGGGCGGTGCTGTCCTAGACGAGCTGGTACCCCCAGCGCGGCTACGACGGGCCGACGGTCCCGGCTTGGGCGAAGCGGATGCCAGGTGAGTGGCCGAGACCGCGATGCCGGAGTTGGGATCAAGAGGGGGGTACGGCCCGGTCCTCGACAACCTTCGCGTCCTTGAGGTCCACGACGGCCAGGTGCTTCCCAATCGTGCGGTCGACCGTGTTCCGTTACTGCATCGGCGAGGGCGCCGGCCGGGGAGTACTCAATCTTCCCTATGGCCGCGTCGGCGGGAAGGTGCACGGCCGTGCCTGCGGGCTTGGAGACGAGGTGCAGGCTTTCGCGCCGTGACCCGTCCTACCGCACCATCATGATCGTGTCCCCAGCGAGCTTCCAGAGGGGCGCGCCCGGGCCGGCAGAGCTGGTGTCGATGTCGACGGGCGCGCCGCCCGCCACGTCCAGGATCCGGTAAGCAGACGCGCGGATCTGCTCAAGGCCTGCTCGAACTGGCCTGCAGCCTCATATGCCTCCGCCGCCTGCGAACTTCCTTCAAAAAGATCAACGTGGGGCAACATGCCGGAGCCGGCGGCAGGGCGGCAATGTCGGCTCGTGCCCTTGGGGCTGAGCTCAGGTGAGGTCGAAGGTGATGTGCACCGAACCGTGCCCGTTTGGCACCTCCATGAGCGTGAGGCAGCCATCCGCCGCTTCGAAGACTCTCACCAACACCCCGCTGTTCTCCTCGTTGTCCTCGCCGGGAAACACAACGGAGAAGTGGGGGTCCATCTCCATCAGGAAGTCCCAGCCCTCCCGCTGGGTCGTGTCGAGGAGATGGGCATGGCGACCGGTTGCCTGCCACGTACCGACCTCGTCGACAGCGACTGTGATATCGATGCCGTACTTCTCAAGGCAGATCTCGCGATTGGCCCACCATTCGAGGCTGGCCTGACCCACGAATCGATCCATGAGCACACTATGCACGGCACCCAGGCCGGACGGTCAAGTTCGTTGGGCTGCCGGCCGTCGTAGGGCGGTCCGTGAGACGAAGCTTTGGGCAGGCTGGACAGGCCTCCGCCCCAACAGAATGCACCGTGTATGCCTTCGCTGCCTCCGGATCTCATTCCGAAACCATCAGTAAGCCAAGCGGCGATACACCTCACCGGCCGAGTACTTCGCCACCGTCACCCAGTTCGTCGACGACTTCGACCGGCCCCTGAGGACGGCGTACACCGTCCCGGACTCCCAGGGCGACCTGACCGGCACTTACGTCTACAGCGACACCTACAACACCGACGGAACCCCTCAAGGCTCTTCCCTACCGGCCGAAGGCGGCCTGCCTGCCGAGCCGCTCCGGGTACTGGCGTCCACGTACCAGGTCGCACCCCCGGCTGCTCCGAGTGGAATCGGTGCGGGGGAGAGAGTTGGCGTGAGTAGTGCAAGCCGCAGGGCCCTTGGCTCTGGCCCTGATGTCCTCGAGCCGGCTGCCCGTGACCCGCGGGCCCGGACCGCCGCCGAACGCGCCGTCACCGGCCAATGGATCGCCGAACCGTGCTCCACCCCAGTGGAGCCCCGGCCCGCCCGGCGGCCTCTCGGCGGGTAGCCGGCAGCGTCGATCATCTGGACGGGATCGACCACGCCGTCGCGGGCGTCCGTTCCTTCTCCGCCTAACCGAGTCCACCGAGTCGGAGGGCGTTCCTCATCTCACTGAGCTTCGCGGTCGTCGCCGGGGTCCACTCCTTCGCCTGTTCACCGAGACGGAGGGCGTTGTCGATCTCGCTGAGTTTCGCGGGGGACAGAACACCCGCTCGCTCGATCAGGTCGTCCCGGGACACGGTGGTCAGCCACGTGCAAGGGGTGAGGCCCGGGCGCGGCAACGCGAACCGCAGCACGCCTTCAAAGGGCAGGCCTTCCACGGCGCCTACTGCCACTTCGACGCCCAGACCGGTGATGTCGACACCCGCCCGAGCGACGACCTGCATGACCCGGATCCCGGACGCGTCGTCTCCCGACAACAGCACGACCGGCCGCGGCTCGTCGAACTCCACCCACCAGACTTCGCCACGTTGCACATGTCCTCCTGACACAGGAACGGCGGCCGGACGCTGCGCGACGCCGGCGCGCCCGGAGACGGGTGTGGCCACCCGTTGATCATCGGCGTGAAGACAAACGATCACGCTGTGGCCGCAGGCCACAGCGTAGGCCCTGCCCGCTGGCAGGAGGCGTTCGAGGGTCTGATGAGTCGGATAGCGGGAACGGGTCACACGGGGACGAACCCCGTTACCGCATCCGGAAGTTGTGCTCGGACTGCTGTCGGCCCGGCCGCGCAAGAGTGGTGGACCACCTGCACGACGACCAGACGGTACTGGTGGTCGACGAGACCGGGAACGTGAAGAAGGGCACCGACACCGCTCGGCGCCGCCAGAGTCACTTGCGCCTGCTGTTCGTGCCGCTGTAAACCCATGGCCATGTTGCCCGAGAGATCCTTCCGCAGTGAAGAATTGGCACCCGGTGACCGATTCGACTGTTTCGCGGCCCTCATGGCCGAGACGCACGCACCGATGGAAATGGAAAGCGACTATGCTACTGAATTCCTAGTGAACCAGCGCGTCATTTCTCTGGGGGAGGTAGCGGTCTACCCGGCGGAATGCCAACCCCTTGTCTTCCGTCGCACCGCGAAGCTCATCCGGAAGGCTGATCCCGAGGCGTACCACCTGTCCCTCATCCAGCGCGGGGAAGGACACGTCACCCTCGGCAAAGAGACCCGTACGCACCGCGCGTACGACCTGCACACCAGCGACACTTCCAGGGTCTGGGAGATCCAAACCGGGCGTGAGCCCCTCCGCTTCATCGGCGTGGAGATACCCAAGGCGCTGCTGCCCCTGCCCGCGCGGGAAGCCGACCGAGTGATCGGTGGGAGGTTGTCGGCACGAGAGGGGACGGGGGCGCTGCTGGCGCAGTTCCTGACCCGGATGGTGGCGGACAGCAGGTCGTACCGGCCATCCGAGGCACCCCGTTTACGGACCGTTCTGGCTGATCTGGTGGCCGCGGTCTTTGCTGGTTCCCTCGACGCAGAGCGCAGTCTGCCGTACGAGACGCACCGGCGGACACTGGCTCTCAGTATCAGGACCTTCATCCGGGAGAACGCCGACGAC
The DNA here is from genome assembly GCF_044752725.1 of Streptomyces sp. NPDC088707. Classification (NCBI taxonomy): domain Bacteria; kingdom Bacillati; phylum Actinomycetota; class Actinomycetes; order Kitasatosporales; family Streptomycetaceae; genus Streptomyces; species Streptomyces sp. NPDC088707. The sequence continues at coordinate 494,334 of NZ_JBIVLV010000004.1, forward strand.
TCCCGGCTGGATGTCCCCTCGATTGCTGCCGCGCACCACATCTCGGTCAGCTACCTCCACCGGCTGTTCCAGCAGGAGGGGGACGGCACCACGGTCGGGAGGGCTCTGCTGCGTCAGCGTCTGGAGCACGCGCGTCGTGACCTGCTCGACCCGCTGCTGCGGGAGATGCCCGTGAACGGGATCGCCGCACGCCGTGGCTTCAGTCACCCGGCTGCCTTCAGCCGCGCGTTCCGCGACGCCTACGCGATGACCCCCACCGCCTACCGCAGGACGACGCCCACCACCACCGGGGGTGGCGAGTAGACGGATCGTCAAGGCGCTGTCGACTCCTGGCCAACGACTCGGCCCGGCTCCGCTCCACACAATGATTCACGTTCGAGCGGGACCCGCCGAGTCCGGTAGGGATCCCTGTGTCAGTCAAGGAAATGGAGCTCCCATGAAGATGGGCATGCGTCGTGCCGCCGTCGGTCTCTTCGCTCTCGCGGCGATCGCCGGTTCGTCCCCGGCCTTCGCCTGGTCGCAGACGCACTACGGGGCCAAGGCGTGGACGGAACAGTCCGACACGGTCATGAACATCCGCGACCTGGAGGCGGACGGCAACTCCGTGAAGGCCGAGTACTACCGCAACGCCCACCCGGCCGACAAGCTCACGCTGTGGAACAAGGCCGGCGCTGAGGGCCCGGCCGACAACGACGGCAACCCGGGCACGGTGGAGAGCGGCAAGCACTCCACCATCTTCCGCGGCCAGGCCTGCGAGGTCCGCAACAACCTGCCCGACCTCTGCGGCGGTATGGAGTCCTTCTGAGCAAGCCGCCCTGCGGCCCGTGAACGCCCGCGCCCTACCGGGGCGTCACCCCGCAGGACCTGACAACCGCTCGTCGCACGCCGGGAGGCGACCTCTCGCACAGGCCGCCTCCCGGCGCCGACGTGGAGTGTACGCAGCCGCCCATCGAGAAGAACGGGGAGACCACGCAGTGCAAGGCCAAGACGACCCACCGGTACTCGACATCCAGAGGCTGACCTGCCACGTGCCAGGCCGGACGCTCTTCGAGGACGTCACCCTGAGCATCCGGGCAGGTGAGTCCGTGGCTGTCACCGGACCGAGCGGCAGCGGGAAGAGCACGCTCCTGATGAGCATCCTCGGCCTCATCCGCCCGGCCGAGGGCACCGTACGGGTCGCGGGCGCCGACCTCGGCGCGATGTCCCCACGTGCGCTCGCCCGGCACCGGCGCCGCAACATGGGCATGGTCTTCCAGTTCGGTGAACTCCTCCCCGAACTCTCTCCGTTGGAGAACGTGGCACTGGCCGGCCTGCTCGGCGGCATGCGGCCCAAGGAGGCCGACCGCCGCGCGACGGAACTGCTGGACGAGCTCGGCGTCCACCCGGTGAACGGACCCGTGGACACCTTGTCCGGCGGCGAACGCCAGCGCACTGCGGTCGCCCGCGCTCTGATGAACGAACCGGCACTGCTGCTGGCCGACGAACCCACCGGCTCGCTCGACCCCGCCCACCGCCACGCCGTCACCGAACTCCTCCACACCCTCCCCGCCACCCGAGGGTGCGCCTTGCTGCTCGTCACCCACGACGAGGCAGTGGCCCGGCGCGCCGACCGGCGCGTCACCCTCGATGCCGGGCACCTGGTGCCGCAAGACGCCACCGCCCCACCGCAACCACGCGACACCTCCACAGGCCGACAACGCACCGCGCCGCTCGACTGGCTACCCGGTGCCCGCTCCACCTCCCGTTCCCGGGCCCGCTCATGACCACAGGCAGGCTCGCATCGCAGCTGTGGAGGATCGGTGCGTCGACCGCACACCGTGCGGAAGCCGGTCGCATCCGTTCCTGGGCCCTGGCCCTGGCCACCGCGCTGCTCACCCTCGCCGTCGGCGGACTGGCGGTCACCGACGCCTCCTTCGACGGCCGCACACAACGCACTCTGGAACGCTCTCCCCGTCTGACCGCCGCCTACCCCGACGAGCCGGTGCGAGCCCTGTGGAGATGGGATCCTGCCGAGGCCGACGGCCTGGCCTACGACGTCATCCACCTCGAACCGCTCACGGACCGGCTGACGCCCCCACCCGGCCTGCCACGCTGGCCCCTGCCCGGCGAAGCCTTCGCATCCCGTGCACTGCTCGACGCCTCCGGCGAAGACGCGGTGGCCGCGCAGTACGGCCGCCTCGCCGGTGTGATCGACCCCGCCGGCCTGGAGGCTCCCGGCGAGTTCCTGGTCTACACCCGGCCCACCGCAGCCATGCTGGACCGCTCTGTGATGCAAGGAATCAGCGGCTTCGGCGAGACGACCGGTACCGGCGTCCTGGGCGAGCACCTGCACTACTTCGGGAAGGGCGAACTCCTCGCCGCCTACGCCGGGTTCGTGCTCCTGCCCGTGGCCCTGCTCGTCACCATTGCCGTCCGCACAGGAGCCGCTGCCCGGGACCGCAGAACCATGCTGCTCGCGGCACTCGGCAGCAGTTGGTTCGCGCGTGCCTGCTGCACGGCCGGCGAGGCGGCCCGGCCGGTTGCACTGGGCGCGGCCGCAGGAGCGGTGGCCACGCTGCCCGCACTCCTCACGGACATCCCCTTCCCTTCCACGACGTTCATCCTGGCAGCCCGGGACGTACGTGCGGTGGCCCCGCTGCTGGCAGGCATCCTGGTAGCCGTCCCGGTCGCCACCCTCCTCGTGACTGTCCTCGCGCAACCGCGCCGCCGCGCGCGGGCCACCCGCCCGACGGCAGTCCACACCCGCAGAGCCACCTGGAGCCTGTGGCTGTTCCCGGTCGCGCTGCTCTTCACGGTCCGGGTCGTCGACCTGGCGCCTCCCGACACAGTCGTGGTCCTCTATGCCACCGGGTACCTGCTCGTCCTGGTCACCCTCCCCAGCGCCATCGGCACGGGCGTCAGCCTGCTGGGACCGCATCTCGCGACCCTCGGCTACCGGAGGGGCGCCGCCGGCCTGCTCCTCGCCGGGCGGCGGATGGCCGCAGCGCCCCACACGGTCACTCGCCTGGTCGCCGCCCTCGTCATCGCCATCGGCATCGCCGTTCAGATCCAGGTGTGGACGGCGTCCCTGACCGCGGCAGGCCAGGGAGCAGTCGACTCGCGCCATCGGCTGGGCACCAGTGTGCTGCGGGTCGCCCCGTACGCAGAACCCGCCAAGGTGCAAGCGTTCCACGACGCGCTGCCGCCGGAAGTACACGCACTCGCGGTGCGGGTGCACACAGAGGGCAGGGGCCGGGTTGAACTCGTCGGCGACTGTCCCGCGCTGCGCGAGCTGCGCATTCCCTGCAACGTGCGTCCGCAGCCGATCTCCTTGGCAACATCCGGGCCACGTCTACGGGAGTACCTCGGCGGTGCCGGCGCAGCAGACGGCATGGAGGTCGTGGTGCGATCTGGCGACATCGCGCAGCTACCTGCGGCCGCCGATGCCGGACGCGAGCTGGTTCTCTTCGGCACCGGCGGCCGGCAACTTCCGCTGGCCACGCTGAACGGGGTTGCCCACCGCCACCTCGCCATGACCGCCAGAGTCGATTACGTGCTCAACGGCGGCGGCCTGGGCAAACTGACCATCGCGGCGGGCTGGCTGCGTCTGCTGTCCACGGCCGGCATCACCATCGTCTGTCTGAGCGCGGGCATCGGCGCGACAACAGACTTCCTGCGCTTCGGACGCGAACTCGCGCCCCTGTCCGTGATAGCGCCCGGAACGCGGCTCTACGGTGCGGTCGCGGGCTGGTCCCTCCTGCTCCCGGCAGTCCTGGCCTCGCTCGCCGGGGTCGGCTTGGCCTGGTGGCTGGCCGCGCCGGTCAGGAGTGTCGCCCCCAGCGACCCCCTGGGCCTGGCGTCCCTCACCTCGGGCGCGCTGCTGTGCGCCCTCGCGCTGACGGTGTGGGGGGCAGCCACGGCGCTACGGGCAGCAGCCGGGTGGCGGCCGGTCGGCGACTGAACCCCGCCACCGACCCGGGCGGTGATGTCCACCCACCGCAACCGCGTCCGGCGGACTACGTCCCTCATCCATACCCATGCACCGCATGATCAGCGAGGCGTTCCCGCTGCGGTACGCGAATTCTCAGATCACGCGAGTTCTGCCTCAGACCAGTGCGCCGGTTCCTTGCTGGCGGCCCCTTGACCAGCGGGTTCGTAGGACTGAAAGTGGATCTCCTGATCGACTGGGGCGGGATGCATGACGCATGACGAATACGCCGACCGTTGCGAGGAGCTCTTCGCAGTGGGTGGGTTCGCGGAGGCGCGTAAGGCGGCCGAATCCGGTCTGGGGGAACTCGGGCCCGATCCGGTGCTCTACCGGTGGCTCGGCCTCGCACACGCGGCGGAGGACGAGGACGACCATGATGCCGAGGCGCAGAAGGCCTACGAGACTGGGCTGGCGCAGTGGCCGGACGACCTCGGACTGCTTGTCTCCTACCTGGAGCTGTGTCTGCGGGCCGACGGGTGGACGTATCCCGGGCGGGTCGCTCGGGTGGACCGGCTCAAGGAGCGGATCGCGCGCCTCGCGCCTGCGGGGTCGCCCGAGGCGGTACGGGTGGAGGCCGCGCTCGACTGGGCCGGGCGGGGCTACTGGCAGGACGTACGGGAGAGGACGGCTGCCGCGCGGACCGATCGAGCGGCGGTGACGTCCCACAGCGCTGATGTTGCTGGAGCGTTGGAGCGGGGTGGCCAGGCGCCTGCGCATCCGGAGGACCTGCGTGCCGCGGAGGTTGCGGCCGCGCTGGAGCTGTTGGCCGGCCCGTGGCAGGCCCCGCTCCGGCTCATGGTCCGCCACCGGGTGGCCGCTTACGTCATCACTTTCGTGCTGGTTCTCGCCACGAACAAGGCTCTGGTGCTGAGCGGGACCGTCTCCTACAGCGTGTGGGGCTGGATCTGGTTCGCGCCCCTCCTGCTGGCCGACTCGAAGCTCAAGCAGGCCCGGCGGCTGGCCCGGCAGGGTGTGATTGCCGCGATGGAGGCTCGGCACGCCGCAGGCTGACTGATCGCCGCTCCAGGACCCAGCGGCTCTTGCCCAGGCCCGATCCGTGGGGACGCCGCGTCGGGGGATCTTGGATGAGATGCCGCGGCCCCGGAGGATGCGGCGGTATGTGTCGTAGGCGTAGGCGTAGGCGTAGGCGTAGGCGTAGGCGTAGGCGTAGTCGTAGCCGCGGTCGGCGAACAGCCGGCCCGGCCGATGGCTTGGTCGCCCCCGGAGTCCTCGGATGCGGGGGATCGCATCCGGCGGCGGCGACAGCGGGTGACGTCGTGCCTGTTTCCGCCGGTCAGCGAGACGGCGAGGGGTGTGCCGTGGCGGTCGACGATCAGATGGCACCTGTCGAAGCCGTCGAGCCGGGCACGCTCTCCCCCCAGAGCAAGGGCAGGAAGGAAGATTGAACGCTCAGAATGCGGCCCCCGTCCAGCGCCATGCAGGAACTGGGAACAACTCTTCCGCTCTGACCCAGCCCACCGAACAGAGACTGAAGCGACTCGAACGACTCAACTTCCGGCATCATCCGACGAAATGTGTCTCCGTGACCTCGCCATGCCATCGGGTGACACGGCTCGGCCGGACGAGTGACTGTGGCCGCCGCGGGGCCGCTGCCGGACGAACCGGTGTTCCAAGCTCAGTGCCGCCGCCGTCTCCGGCGGCAGTCTCCACCGCGTCTGTGCCGTGCGTTCGGATCGACCATGGCTGTTCGAGGAGTCTCACTTCATGAGTTCACGCGTCATCGCCGTCACGGCCGCCGCGCTCGCGGCCACCGCGACACTCGTGCAACCCGCCCATGCCGCCCCGCTCGTCGACGGGGTCTACCGGTTCGCGGCTGTCACGGACGGCAAGTGTCTGGTCTGGCCCAAAACACACGCGAGTATCGGCGTGGTGTCGCTGGGTGACTGCACGGAGACCGCGTCCACCTCGGCGAACTGGCAGGTGCTGAGCCGCCCCGACGGAATGATGGAGGTCTCCCCGTCGGGCTCGAACCCGCGCACCTGCCTGAAAGTGACGTCGCAACACAGCGTGTCGGTCACCTGCTGCGGTGACCGGTACGGCGACTGGACCGTCTCCTACGGCTCGGCCGGGCCTGGCAGCGTGGTGTGGGCTGACATCGAGCACACGCCCCGCGACTTCTCCCCCTCGTACGGAAAGATCGTGGACGATCCCGGCGTGACCGGCCGGATCGTGGTCAGGCACGCCCCCATCGAACCGCACTACTGGGCATTGCAGCCGGCCGGATAGGAGTCGTCGGGCCGATCGCGGCCCCGGATGTCCCATGCCCCTTGCCCCCTCGTGCCGCAGGCGGCGCTGAACCCGGTCCACCGCCAAGCGCGGTGTTGCGCCCGGTGCGGTCGCAGAGGTTCACGGAGTCGGGGCCGCGTCCTGCCGCTCCTGCGAAAGGATCTCCGAACCAGGTCACTGTCCCGGAATCCGCTTCTCCGCCCACTCCGGCGTGCGGAAGGCGCCGCCGTACATGGGGAGGTGGATCCGCTCGCCGTAGCGGGCGAGTTGGGCCCAGGGGCGGTTGAGGCCGGCCGAGCCCTGCTCACGTACCCGAGTGACGGTGTCCAGGTCCAGGACGTCGACGAGGATCTCCTCGCCGGTGCCGGCCTGCTGGCGGACGATCCCCTCGGGGTCGACGATCGCGCTGGAGCCGACGCCGGCCGGGTCGGAGGCGTTGACGTTGACGACGTACACCTGGTTGGTCCACGCGTTGGCGCGGGCGCAGACCAGCTCCATCTCCCGGTCGCGGGTGGTGGTGAGGGTGGGCTGAACGATGATCTCGGCGCCGAGCCAGGCGAGTTGGCGGACGGTCTCGGGGAAGGAGCCGAAGCCGTCGATCCCGAAGGGGTCCAGCCAGCTCAGTGAGGGAGCCTGGGCGCCGTCGCGGGCGAGGGCGGCGACTCCGAAGCTGATGAGGGCGAGCAGCTGGAGGCCGAGCAGGACGTACTGGAGGCCGGCCGCGAGGCGCAGGCCCCGGCGGGCGACGCCGGTGAGGACGGCGAGGATCAGCACGGCGACGACGGCGACGATGAGGGCGTCGTCCGCCTCCTTCCCCAGGCCGAGGAAGCTGAGCAGATAGCCGGAACTGACCTGCGCGAGCGCGGCCATGGCGATGAGGGTGGCGATCTGCGGCACCCAGCCGCCGGCGAACCAGCCGGTTCTGGGGCCGAAGGCGCGGGTGTTCCAGACGAAGGTGGTGCCGCAGTCGGGCATCTCGCGGTTGAGCTCGCGGAAGGCGAAGGCGGTGAGCAGGATCGGTACGAAGCCGAGGAGGAGCGCGGCCGGCGCGAGGTCACCGACGACCAGGGCGACGTAGCCGAGGGTGACGGTGATGCTGTAGGCCGGAGCGGTGGAGGACAGGCCGAGTGCGACAGAGGCGAGGAGACCGACGGAGCCGCTGCGCAGGCCCTTGTCCGTCTCGTCCGGGTGCGGCGTCGTCATGACGTGCTCCTGGGGAGGGGAGGAGTTTGTTAAACGCAGATTTAAGAGCGGGTTGCTGGGCGAGTCAAGGCTGTACCGACTATTCTCTGAATCGACGTATAACTGACTCAGGAGGGGAGAGGGCCTCATGGCGGCGAAGTCCAGAGAGACGAAGAAGGGCGCCGGCGGCGGCAGGGGCGCGCGCAGGGCCGAGCTGGCGGAGGCGGTGCAGCGCGCTCTCCTCACCCGCGGCCTGGAAGGGCTGCGGCTGCGCGACGTTGCCGAAGAGGCCGGCGTCACCCCGGCCGCGGTGCTCTACTACGGAGACCTCGACGCCCTCGTCCACGAGACCTATCAGCAGGCCATCACCCGCTACAGCCAGGACCGCGAGGCGGCCGCCGACGGCTTCGACGACGCCCGCCTCAAGCTCAGGGCCTGCATCGACAAGGGTGTGGCAGCCGGACCGGACGACGGGCTCACCCGGCTGCTCTTCGAGTACTGGCCGCGCTGTCTGCGCGACGCCAAGGCGGCCGCCCTCGACAGCTCTCTGACGGAGCGCCAGGTCGCGGTCTACGCGGAGATCCTCACTCTCGGCCGCGCCCAGGGTCACTTCGCCCTCCAGGACCCGCCCCGGCTGATCGCCGCCAACTTCGTGGCCATGGAGGACGGCTACCAGATGGAGGTCCTCGCCGGCCGCCGCACCCGCGCCGAGGTGATCGCCGCCCTGCACTCGTACGCCCGCGCCGCCACGGGCCACGACCCCAGCGCCGCGAGGGACCACGAGGCCCGCCAGGCTCCCTGATCACGAGCACCACCGGCAGGGACCGACGATCCGATGTTCTGAACGAAACAGCCTGGTGCCCTGAGTCAGAGGTTTGTCGCTGGTTTCGGTGTGAGTCGTCCTGGTCCGAAGACCCCGCCGTTGTCAGTGACTGCTGCCCAGCGGGCTGTGTGGGAGGGCTGGCTGCGTCGGCGTATGACCGCTCAGGCGTTGGCTCAGCGATCGCGGATCGTGTGGGAGTGCGCGGACGGCCACTCGGTCATGGAGGTGGCCCGCCGGCTGCGGATTGCTCCGGACACGTCCGCACCTGGCGGCGTCGCTTTCTCGGGAAGGGCCTGGACGGCCTGTGGGACGAGTCCAGGCCGGGTGTCCCGCGGAAGATCACCGACGCGGACGTGGAACGGGTGATCATCAGGACGCTCGGGGAGACACGAAGACACCGGAGAACGCAACACACTGGTCGACGAGGTCGATGGGGGCGCCGACGGGCATGCCGCAGTCGACCGTCTCAAGGACTGGGGGGCGTTCGCGCTGGCACCTCACCGTTCGCAGAACTCAGGTTGTCGACCGATCCGTTCTTCATCGACAAGGTCCGCGACGTCGTCGTCACAGGTTCAGGAGGAGTCCTCAGAGGCGGCCGCGAGCGTCTTGTCCACAGCACCTGACCGGGCGGCACCGTCGACTGCCACACAGATACCGAAGACACGATCGTGGCTGGTCCATCCGTTGACCCGACCACGGTTGTTGCTGATCTGCACCCGCTTCCTGGCGGGGTCCACAGACGACACCACGTGCAAGTAGACCGTTCCGGCGACACGGGCAAGGACGATGTCCCCGACCCCCAACTTCGACGGGTCGACGGGAGCAACGACCACCTGCTGCCGACTGCGTATCAGCGGGACCATCGAGGAGCCGCTGGGCCGGAACGTCACGGTGGCCCCGCCTGCAACCCTGCCTGCCAGTGCATCCAATGCGCCCATCCGACGATCGTGGCAGATTCCCCCGCCCCACCCCACCGATTACTTGTCCGTGCTCCACCAGCGAGGCGAACGTCGCCTGATGCGGCACTCGTGCGACGTGGACCGTCCCACGATCACCTGGACCATCGGCGACGAGCGACCCTTGCTCGCCGAGCGCGCGTGCACGACCCGCCCCGGCGTCCGGCTGCGAACGTCGACCCGAAGTCATCGCCGGAGTCGGCAGCGACCTCACCTTCTTCGGGACCCCGGACCGGCTGGCCACCTTCGCTGGGCTCGCGCCGGCACCGCGGTACTCGGGGAAGAAGAGCGGCAACTTCCACCGACCCGCCACTACCACCGAGGCCTACAGCGCGTCTTCTACCTGTCCGCCCTGACCGGCGTCCGCTACGACCCCGACTCCAGGGCCTTCTACGACCGCAAACGAGCCGAGGGGAAAGGCCATACCCAGGCCGTGTTGGCCTTCGCCCGACACCGTGTCAACGTCCTATGGGCTCATCGGTGACCAGTGGCTCTACGAAGTCGCACCACCCCTGGCCACGCTGCACTGAGCATTTTACAACCTCACGTTGATGCGAGGTGAAGGATGTAGACGGCCTTCACGACGTCGGTGATCCGGTGGTGCTGCAGCGAAGCTTCCGCAGTAGGTGCCACCCTTTGAGGGTGGCCATGGCCTGCTCGCCGACGCAGCGGATCTTGGCGTGGGTGGTGTTGTGGGGCGCTTCCTCCCCTTGAGCTGGCGGACTTGGAACGGTACCCGAACGGGGTCACCGGCACCTTGTTACGCCTTGTCGCCCAGCATCCGAGTCCTGCATCGGCGAGGGCTTCAATGGTCCCGTGCTGTCGCCCGGCGGTCAGGTCGTGAGTCGAGCCGGGCAGAGTCCGCGAGGCCCAAAGCAGCCGTCCATGCGGATCTGTGAGGACCTGGACGTTCATGCCGTGGTGCTTGTGTTTCCCGGAGTAGTAGAGGTGTCGTCGGCGATGCGGTCGATCGGCAGCAGGGTCCGTCGGGGATGACGAATGCCTTCTACCGGATCGTCCGCATCGCCTCGGCTTGGTCGAGAACCCGTCTACCAGGAGCTTCGTCGTTGCACAGGACTGTCCAACTCGCGGTCGGCACAGCCAGCTGGGAAAGAGTTCCGTGCCCGCTGAACAGCGTGGACGCTGGGCGGTGTGAACGCGCGACTTGAAAGGTTCTGGTTTGTAGCGCTTTACGCTGAGGCGGGCATCACACCTGCCGGGCAGCTCTTGATCTTGTGGGGAGTCGCTGATGAAATCCAGCGTTCCGTTGAAGAGGGAGAGACTGTGGGATACCTGATTGCGGTGATCGCCACGGGGGTGCTGTGGGTCGCTATCCACTTGGCCAGCAGGGATGGTGCTACCTGGGGAGCCGTGGCTGACTGGGCACGCTCACAGCGATAGGGCGGTCGGGCTGAGGTTCCCCTGAGATGCGGAGCCTTAGCTACTCGCTGGCTACGTCCGGGACGCTGAAGGGCCGTAGACCGCCGGGTGGTCAGATGCTGGACCAGCATCGATGCCACCGACCTTGCGTAGGACGAGGGCCAGGAGGCGTGCTCGCGCTGGCGCAGCCTGCACTCAATGCAGACTCGTTTAGACCTGGGTGGACTGGTAGCCAGTTCAGGAGGCCTTGCGCCCATCTCGGTGGTACACCGCCAACTCCGCGACAGTTGCCAGCTGCTCAACAACGCCGCAGCGATCCCGCCACAGCGCCAAGGTTCTCTGCGAGACCGCTGACCAGGAGATGCAAACCTGATCGTGCTGACAAACAGGTTGGAAATGCTTACTGACCTGGCTCGGTGCCAGGTCGGCCTTCAATGTGCCGAGCGCGAAGGAGTCGGCGGGCGCATTCGCAGGCCTCGTGACGTTGGCTACGGATCCCGGATGACCTCGACGGCCTTCATGCTGAAGGCGGGGAGGCGGTCCTGTTGTACTCATCGACATCCGGAATCACGCCAGTAGCGGCAAGAAAGGCTATTGCTTCGCGGTCCAGCGCCAGCCGAAGGGGTTGTGCTTGTCGTCGGCCGGCCACCACGCACTCACCCAACGGGTGTTGCTCCAGCGGTGCCCTCTGCAGTGCGTCGGTCCAGGGGCGCGCAGAGGGTACGGGACGTCCCCACTGCTCCAGGATGACCAGGCCGCCGGGCTGCCCCACCCGCGCGTGCCGGCCGTGCGAGGCGGGCCGGCTGCCCGGTGTCCGTACGCCCGCAGCAGCTCCCGCGGGCGGGTGCGGTGCTGCTCCACGAGCGCTTCCAGGCCTTGATGCAGCCCTCGCGTTTCTGGGTGCGCACCGCTCCCAGTGCGATGTCCGAGAACTCCCCGTCCGGTCAGTGGCGCATCCCTGGGCAGCAGCGGTCCACCGCAACCCTTCCGCGGCCGCCAGGACGTCCCAGTCAGGCAGTCAATGGATCCAGGACGAACAGCCATACCGCCGTTCGACGCAGCGACGTATCTGCCCAGCCGGCCAGTTGGGCTTGTGGTGTCACGACCATTTCCGGGCATTTCCGTTCTCTGGTGGCTCGAACCTTCATTCCGGACTGTTTAGATAGAAATCCGGTCATGCGAGGAACTCTCCGTTACCCCTGATGGACCGTCCGTATAGGTTCTGGCGTGGTTCGGGCGTCCCGTAACGGCCCGGGCCACAGGCTCATCCACCGGATCTGAAGGGGGAAGTCGCATGGCTGACATCGATCTCGGAGTGGCGTCGGACTGGGACGAGGGGGACACCCACGCCCGTATCAAGCTGCGGGAGAACCAGGTCTACCCGGGCTCGCCGAAGAAGGACGTGCTCATCAGCTCCCCGGTGAGCATCGAGCTGTCGGTGAACACGAACCACTCGACCTCGCAGGAGGCGGACAAGATCTACTTCACGACCCACCACGGCTCGACGAAGAAGATCATCGCGGTGCTCGACTCCGACGGGAACCTGCACATTGCCGGACGCCTGATCACCGAGCAGAAGGACCTCGGCTACTAGGACATCCCTCCCGGGGGAGGCCACGCGAGGGGCAAGGCCGCGTGATGACGTGCGCTTGCCCGCCATCCGTCCGCACCGCACAAGGGCCCGCACGACCGATCCGGTCGGCGGGCCCTTCTCGTTATCGACACCGCCAAGGCCGGTATGCGAAAGCCGGCAGGGAAGGAGCCGCCACGATCCCGACGACGCGCGTCACTCCCACCTCATCCCGATCGCCGGCACCTGCTCCATCCGCTCCGGTGACAGTGACGCGGCCCGGCTTCGCTGGTTCCCGGTCCAGGCCCCCAGCTCGCGTTCCCGCTCCTGTTCCAGCGCAAGCACTTTCGCCGACGTGCGGGCGGGCGGCGGGGGATGGCCGAATTCTCCGCTCTACGACGCCCTCGAGCGGCAAGGGCGCGGAAGGCCGGGAGGTTCCCGGCGGTGAAGGAACCGCGCCAACAGGAAGGCACCGGTCGGCAGCGTAGACCTGTTCCCCCGCGGCTGGCCGTAGCGGCGGTGCCGCCGGTATCGCCGAGAGATCTGAACCGCTACCGGCGATCGACCGGATCGCCGCCGACCCCCTCTACTCCGGGAAGCACAAGAAGCGCCGGTCATCAGGCCGCGACGAGCTCCTGCTCGCGGTCCGGCGCTTCGACCTTGGGCTTCTTGTTCGGCAGTGAGAGCCGGAAGACCTTGCGCCACGCGGAGAACACCTGCTTGGGGAGCGGCCCGGTGACGTACTCCAGCTCGTACTTCTCGAACAGCGCGTGCACCTTTACCGCGACCTCGGCGTACCGGTTGCTCGGCAGGTCCGGGAACAGGTGGTGCTCGATTTGGTGCGACAGGTTGCCGGTCATGAAGTGCATGGCCCTGCTGCCACTGATGTTCGCCGAGCCCATCATCTGGCGCAGGTACCACTGGCCGCGTGTCTCGCCCTTGATCGACCGGCGCTCGAAGACCTGTACGCCTTCGGGGAAGTGCCCGCACATGATCACCGAGTGGGACCAGATGTTGCGGACCAGGTTCGCGGTGAACGTGGCGGCGAGCGTGGTGAAGAACGACGGGCCCGACAGCAGCGGGTGGATCACGTAGTCCTTGAGCACCTGCTTGCGGATCTTGCGGCCCACTGCCTTGGCCTGCGTGCGGAACTCCGGGTTCTTGCGGCGGCGCTTGTGCAGGTTCTTGCCGAGCTCCAGGTCGTACGCTGCGATGCCGTACTCGAAGAAGCAGGCGTTGATGAAGTTCCACAGCGGCTGGCCGAGGTGGAACGGGTGCCACTTCTGGTCCTCGTCGACGCGCATGATGCCGTAGCCGAGGTCGTTGTCCTTGCCGATCACGTTGGTGTACGTGTGGTGCAGCTCGTTGTGCGAGTGCTTCCACTGCTCGGACGGCGAGACGTGATCCCACTCCCAGGTGGTGGAGTGAATCTTCGGATCCCGCATCCAGTCCCACTGGCCGTGCAGGACGTTGTGACCGATCTCCATGTTGTCCATGATCTTCGCCACGGACAGACCGGCGGTGCCGAGCAGCCACGCGGGCGGGAAGATCGAGAACAGCAGCACGCCCCTGCTGACCAGCTCGAGCTTGCGCTGCGCCGAGATGACCTTACGGATGTAGGCGGCGTCCTTCTCGCCGCGGCTGGCGATCACCTCGTCGCGGATCGCGTCCAGCTCGCGGCCAAGGTCCTCGATCTGCTCCGCGGTCAGGTGGGCGGTGGGGTCGATGGCGGTCAAGGTGCTCCTACCGTTCGATGTCGCAGGGGCCCGCCGCGGCGGACACGCAGGTCTGAATGAGGACGCCCGGCTCGGCCTCGGTGATCTCGCCGGTGCGCAGGTCACGGACGGCGCCGGCCTTGAGGGGCGTGATGCAGCCGAAGCAGATGCCCATGCGGCACCCGGAGGGCATGAGCACGCCGGCCTCCTCGCCGATGTCCAGCAACGGCGTGGCGCCGTCCGCGTCGACGGTCCTGCCGGTGGCGCTGAACGTGACCTCGCCGCCTTCGCCGGCGACGACGATGCCGGGGCGGAAGCGTTCGGTGTGCAGGCGATCTTGTACGCCGTGCTCGCTCCAGTGCTCTTCGGCGGAGTCAAGCAGGCCCGCGGGCCCGCAAGCCCAGGTCTCGCGCTCGGCCCAGTCGGGCACGAGTTCGTCGATACGGGCGATGTCGAGCATCCCGTCTGTGGCGGTGTGCACCTCGGTGAGCCGCAGCCTCCTGTCCGCGACCATGTCGTGCAGTTCGTTGCGGAAGATCACGTCGTGCGGCTGTGGCGCGCAGTGGACCATGACGACGTCGTCGAACTCGATGTCGCGCAGCATGCCCATCACGGGCGTGATGCCGCTGCCGGCCGTCAGGAACAGCACCTTGGCGGGTTTCGCCTGCGGCAGCACGAAGTCACCTGTCGGCTGGTCGAGCTGGATCAGCGTGCCCGGTTTCGCCCTGCGGACCAGGTGGTTGCTGACCTTGCCGTCCGGGATCGCCTTCACGGTGATCGTGACGCGGCCGTCCTGGCGGTCCGTCGGCGAGGTGAGGGAGTAGGCACGCCACAGGCGCACCCCGTCGACGTCGACCCCGATCCGCACGTACTGACCGGCTGTGTGGCCGCGCCAGCCCCGCCCAGGCCTGATCACGACAGTTGCGGCGTCACCCGTCTCGGGCTGCACGGCCTCGATGCGCCCACGCAGGTCAGCGCCCGCACGCAGCGGGCTGACCAGATCGAGGTAGTCCGACGGCAGCAGCGGCGTCGTGACCATCTCCAGCAGTTTCCACGCCCTGCTGCGAAGGGCTGCACTCGTCATGACTCCCAGCTTGCTGCGCCTCAAGGGGTAAAGTCCTGACCGCAAGACGTGAAATTGATCGGCTGAATTGTTCGCAGGAAACAGAATCGTGAGCCATGCAACTCGAAGGGCCAGCGAACTGGCTCTGGACGAGACGACGGTCACCGCACTTCGGGCCGCGCTGAAGACCACCGCCGACGAGGTCGTCCAGGCGATCATCGACGAGGTCCCTCCCTACGCCAACGCCCTCTCGGGCCACATGGGCGCCACCATCCGCCGAGCCGTCCGCACCGCCCTGGGGCACTACCTGGACCTCGCGAGCGGGAAGGCCACAGGCGGCGACGCCGGTGACGCGGCCTACGAGCTGGGCCGCGGCGAGGTACGCGACGGCCGTTCGATGGACGCCCTGCTCAGCGCCTACCGCGTCGGCGCCCGCGTGGCCTGGCGATGCCTGGCAGCAGGGGCCGTACCCGCAGGTCTGCCCGCCGCCCAGGTCGCCAAGTTCGCCGAGCTGACCTTCGCCTACATCGACGAGCTCTCCGCCGCGAGCGCCGCGGGCCACGCCGACGAACTGGCCGCCCGGGGCAGAGCCCACGAGCGCCACCTGGAACACCTGGCCCGCGACCTCCTCGCCGGCGCGAGCCCGGACGTGCTGCTGGCCTCTGCTCAACAGGCCGGATGGCAGCCTCCGGTTTCGCTGACCGCGGTCCTGCTGCCCGCCGCCCAGGCCCGGCCCGCCTACCGCGCGCTCGACCCGAACACCCTCGTCCTCGACGATCTGCCGGACGCCACCGGTGTGCTGCTCGTCCCCGATGCCGACCGACCACATCTCCTGCGGCAGCTGACCGACCGCACTGCCGTGGTCGGCCCGGCCCGGCCATGGACTCGTGCGTCCGCCTCGTACGCACGAGCCGTACGCGCGCGCTCCCTCTCCGGCGACATTCGCGACGTCGAGGACCACCTGCCCGAGCTGGTGCTGAGCGCCGACATGGACGCGTTCGCAGACCTGCGTGCCCGAGCCCTCGCACCGTTGCGGACCTTGCCTGTCGCGACCGCACGGCGGCTGGAGGAGACGTTGCGGGCGTGGCTGCTGCACCAGGGCAGGCGCGACGAGGTGGCGGCGGCGTTGTTCGTCCATCCCCAGACGGTCCGGTACCGGATGTCGCAACTGCGGGAGCTGTTTCCGGATCTCGCAACGCCACACCGGGTCCTTGAACTGACGATGGCGGTCGGTCTTCGGGTCAGCTGACACGTTGCCGGTCTCTCCGACCCGTTCGGCCGCCTGCTGTGGGCCTCGCTCGCCCTGCCCGGCGCCGTCCACGACATCAAGGCGGCCCGCAGTCACGGCATCATCGATGCCCTTACCGACGTCGGCCTGGCCTGCTGGGCCGACAGGGCTACCAGGGCGCCGGCGGCACCGTCCGGGTGCCCTCCGCGGCCGGTGGGAGCGATTGTCCGCAGGACAGCAAGCCGTCAACATCGCCCACGCGCTCATCCGGGCCCTCATCAGGGCGGGACCGGCGAAACGCCTGCCAGGCGTGACCCTAGGCGCTGGTGCCGGCAGTCGGCTGCCTCAGGTCTGCGAAACGGCCGGACACCGGCCAGTTCAGTGCATGACCGGTTCCGGGGTCCAGGGGCGGGCCCGTCGTCCCGCAGGGACGCGGGGCGCTCCCGGCTGTCCAAGCCGCGTGATCTACTGAGACGGTTCTGTGGACCTGTCGATCCGAGGCGCGAAGGGTGCAACCGTATGCGAAGGCAGGACCCGGCGCGAGCCGTACCGGCAGTCACCGCTCCCGCTGTCGGTGAGCTCGGCAGCTATGTGGTGGACGAGACCGGGCGGATCATCTCGGTCAATGACTCCGCCCTGAAGCTGCTGCGCCTCACTCTCGAGGCCGCGCTAGGCCGCGACCACCACGAGCTGCTGCATCGCGACTCCGGCGGGAATACCGGCCCCCGGGCGCTGTGCCCGGTCATGGACGCGGTTCTGTCTCGCGCCGCGTGCAGCGGCGAGAGCCTGTGCTTCCTGCGCGGAGACGGCCTGCTGCTGCCGGTCCACTGGACTGCCGTCCCCTACCCTGCCGCGAACGACTCCGGCACACTGGTGCTCTTCCACCCCTCTCCGGTCGAGGTGCGCGCCGACGCCGAGGGCACACTGCCGGAGCTCGACCGCCTCGCGCTCCTCGCCGAGACCACCACCTCGCTGACCTCCACGCTGAACGAGCAGGAGACCGTCGACCGGCTGGCGCAGCTGGTGCTTCCCCGTCTTGCCGACTGGATGATCGTGGACCTCATAGCGGACGGCGGCGACATCCGACGCACCCACGTGGTCGAGCACCAGGCAGGCCGTCTACTCAGGCGCCCGGACCTGGAGGGGCCGATCCCCGCCGTCACTGAGAAGTCCCCCCTGCCTCTGTCACGGGCGCTGCGCGGCAGCGGCGCCTCCCTGGCCGGGCCGCAGGTCTACCAGGGCGAGCCCGACTCCGGTATCGCCGTCGTCCAGCACGAGCTGTTCGCCGCCACCGGCATGCACTCGGCTGCCATCGCCCCGATCCGCGGCCCCCGCGAAGTCCTCGGTGCCCTCACCCTGGGGCGCGGCCACAATCCTGTGCCGTTCGCCACCCGTGACCTGTCGCTGCTGGAAGACATCACACGCCGTGCCGGACTGGCCATCTCCAACTCACGTCTCTACCAGCGCCAGCGCCGCATCTCCGAAACCATGCAGCGCCACCTGTTGCCTCGCCTGCCCGATGTACCAGGGGTCGAGCTGCATGCGAGTTACCTGCCTGCGCCCGACGCTTCGCAGGTCGGCGGCGACTGGTACGACGCGTTCCCGCTTCCCGACGATACAACCGGCCTGGTCATCGGCGATGTCGCCGGCCACGACCTGGAGGCGGCCGCCCGCATGGCGCAGCTGCGCAACATGCTCCGTGCCCTGGCATGGTCCGAGCCGCACCCGCCCAACGCGGTCGGTCAGCTCGATCAGGTGATGGCGCGTACCACTGACCTGGCCACGGCCACCCTCGTCCTGGGCCGCCTTGCCTTCTCTCCGCAAGCCGGCTGGACCTGGGAGTGGACCAACGCCGGCCATCCGCCGCCCCTGCTGCTCACCCACGACGGCCGCGCCGAATTCCTGCACACTCCGAACAGTGTGCTCCTGGGCACCGGCATCAGCGTCGCCCGGGGACGGGACAGCGTCCACCTGCCGCCCGGCTCGACCCTGCTCCTGTACACCGACGGGCTTATCGAGTCCCGGCAGCACGGCGTCGACCACGGTCTCGCCCGACTCCGCCGGTACGCCGCGGCTGCCGCCCACCACACTCTCGGCGTGCTCTGCGAACGGCTCATCGAAGAGGTCCGCCCTTCGGACAACGACGACGATGTCGCCCTGCTCTCCGTGCGCGTACCCGCCGTCCAAGCACCTGACCGACCGGAAAGGCACCCCACGGCACGGTAGCGGCGAAGCATGGTTTCGCGGCCACCTGTGGTGATTCTGTTCGCGCAACGGCTTGCGCCGGGACCCGGGACGAGCACCATCGGCCGGGAGCCGCGCACCGGGACTGGAACATTGAAGAGCCGAATCGGTGAGTGCCCGCGGCCGGGTGCCGGTTCGCTGGTGTGGGTGAGGTCCACGGCGAGAGGCCAGCCCGGTGAAGCGGGGTGGCGGTCCACGGTGCCATCCATGATCGATTGGCTGAGTCTGACCCCGCTGGACGCGGACGGCACCACGGTGGGCCGCGCCGGGGAGCATCCCGGCTTCGCAGCCCCGGCCTACGCGCGCGCCGCAGGCATCTGACCGCCGACCGGGCGGAAAGCCACCCGGTGGGGGAACCCCCATGTGAGGTGCACTCCACCGACGCCGAGCATGTCACCCGGCGCGCCGTGCACGGTGCGCTGCTGCGCGCGCAGGCCTTCTGGGCCTGCCGGGACTCCCACCTGCGGCGATAGTTAGGTGGACGCGGCATCACGCACCGTATCGCTCGCAGGGGCATCGAGTCCTCACAGCGACTGGACCGGCACCGCTGGACCCTCGAACGCACCATGACCTGGCTCGCCGGCTGCCGACGCCTCCACCGCCGCCACGAACGCGAAGCCGACCACTTCCTCGCCCGCACCCTCAGCTGCTACCGCAGGTTCACCACATAAGAGGACGTCTCAGTACTGCCCGCCTCAGTCGTCGTCCTCGTCCAGTTCCGGCGCCTCTGGGTCGCGCAGCGGGCGCAGGGTGCAGGGCGCCGGCGGCCGGGGCGCTGCCGTGAGGTGTTCAGCTTGCGGTGCTTGAGCGGGGGAGAAGGGGCGATATCCTCATCGCCGATCTCATGGCTTTCGGCATGAGCTGAGGGACGGCGGCGTCGACGCACTTCGTTCGTTGCCGGTTTCGGGAGTCACATCGCGGCCCCGTAGCTTGACCAACGACTCCCTCGCAGTCTGTTCGTCAGGTGGGGTCCGCGGCGGCCGGCGACGTCTTGCCCGCGAGCGGGATTCGGGCTTCCCCGCTCGTCCGGGTCGGTCCGGAAGTCCGTGAGTGCGGGCTACGGGGACGGCCGCGTTTCCTCGGGGCCATGTCACAGAACGCCGTGCTGTCCTGTCTAGAGGGTGAAAACAGGCACTGACTCGGGCGGATGGTGGGCATGCGGGTGTTGATTGTGGGCGGGAGCTCGGTTCTGGGGCGACAGTCGGTGCCTCGGCAGAGTGCGCCTGGGGCGGCCATGAGCGAGGGGTACGGCTTCCTCGGTGCGTCAGGAGAGAGGTGGCGCGGCCGGCGGTCGCGTCGCGTGTCCTGGCACCGGCCTTCCGTGCCGGGGCCGGCATGACGCGGGTCGAGGAGTTCCAGGGTCTGCGGCCACTGCTGTTCTCGATCGCCTACCGGATCCTGGGCAGTGTGACCGAGGCCGAGGACGCCGTTCAGGAGGCCTGGCTCCGCTACGCGGCCTCGACGACTCCACCTGACTCCGTCAAGGCCTACCTGGCGACCGTGGTCACCCGGATCTAGATCAACGTGCTGAACTCCGCCCGCGTCCGGCGCGAGGAGTACGTCGGACCGTGGTTTCCCGAGCCGTTGCTGACCGATCCTTACCAGGACCCAGAGCGTACGGCCGAGTTGGCCGACTCGATGTCGACGGCGGCGCTTCTTCTCCTGGAGCGGCTCACGCCGCTCGAACGCGCGGTGTTCGTGCTGCGCGATGTGTTCGACTTCGGCTTCGAGGAGATTGCCACCGCGGTCGGTCGCTCGGAGGCGGCATGCCGCCAACTGGCGGTCAGGGCGCGTCGCCACATGACCGAGGGCCGGCCACGGTTCGCGGCCGACCGCCGCACATGCGAGAGACTCGCGGCCCGGTTCTTCGACGCCTTCACCGAAGGAGACGTCGACGGGCTACGAGAGCTGCTCGCCACCGACGTGGAGTGGGTCGCGGACAGCGGTGGCAAGGCCCCGCAGTGGGCGACCGGGTTCTTCGGCGCCGACCACGTGATGACGGTGCTGGCCGTCTTCATTCCGCCCTTCGTGCGGATCGGCGGAGTCATGGAGCCCTGCCAGGTGAACGGGCAGCCCGGCGCGATCTTCCGCGACCGGGACGCGAAGATCGTCCACACCTGGACCATCGACTTCCTCGACGGGCGGATCCAGGCGATCCGGACCGTGAGCAACCCCGAGAAGCTCGGGCACATGGGCCCGGTCGCGGATGCCTGGACGGTCCTGCGCGACATGCGACGGGCCATGAAGAGCGCAGTCTGACCGGGCACACCGATCACGCCCCGGACCGTGTGGCGCGACGGGAACCGAGGGCCAGGCAGGCCACCAAGGGGGCTTGGCCACGCCGGTGCAGAGGAACACGTCACGAGACCCGGAGGTCACGCATGCTCAGGATCGGCATCATCATCGGGAGCACCCGTCCCGGCCGCAACGGCAAGGATGTGGGCACATGGGTACGGGATCTGGCTGCCGCACATGCCGGATCCGTCGCGGGCTTCGACCTCGTGGACCTGGCCGAACTCGCGCTGCCCCTCCTCGACGAGGCCGTGCCGGCTGCCCAGGCCCCGGGTCGGCAACCGCACACCGTGCGTTGGGCCCAGCGCGTCGGCGCTTACGACGCCTTCATCATGGTCACCCCCGAGTACAACACCGCCTTCGGGGGCCTCACCCACTTTCAGCCGCGGGACCTGCACACCATGCAGCTGCACGGCCTCGTGAACGAACTGCTCGCGTGGGCACAGGCGCTGCGCCCGCTCCGTGCGGCTCCGCTGGTCCTTCACCCGACGGCATAGAGGCAAGGAGAACTCACCCATCATGCACATCACCGTCTTCGGGGCGAACGGTCGGACCGGCCGCCTCCTCACAGGCCAGGCGCTCTTGGCCGGGCATCGAGTCTCGGCTGTCACCCGGCAGCCCGCCACGTTCCCGCTGCGCCATGAGCGGCTCGAGTTGGTGGGTGCCGACGTACTCGATGCCGCAGCTGTGGATGCCGCCGTTGCAGGGAAAGACGCGGTGCTGTCGACGCTGGGGGTCCCCGCGGGGAAGGAGGCGATCAGCACCTATTCCCGCGGGACTTCTGGCATCGTCGCGGCGATGAACCGGTATGGCGTCCGCAGGCTCGGGGTGGTCAGTTCGAGCGGGGTCGAGCCGCGCACCTACTCCGATGGCGGCTTCCTGTTCAACCGAATCCTCCTGCCGTACGTGACGCGGGTGCTCGGCAGAACGCTGTACGACGACATGCGGCGCATGGAAGCCCTGGTGCGGGCAAGTGACCTTGCCTGGACGATCGTCCGCCCAGGCGCCCTCTACCACCTGCCGTCGGTGACCGACCACACCCTCGTCCAAGGTCACGCCGACGGGAGGTTCACGGCCCGCGTGGACCTGGCCGCCGCCCTCTTGGGGTTGCTCGACGACGACCGTCACGTACGCTCGACCGTCAGCGTGATCACCACCGTCGAGAACCCCACCGTGCTCCGGTGGATCCGCAACGAAGCACTGATGAGCAAGGAGCGGCCGGCCTGACGGCAAGGAAGCACCGGGGGGTTCTCCGGGCTATGGACGTGACCGTCTCCTTCTGAGGTGGGTTCGTTGTCGATCAGCCCGTGCCAACAGCTCCTACGCGACCGTGCATGCCGGCCCCCGTCGGCGCCGGCGAGCGTTCTACTGCCATCGACGCCCCCGACCTGCTCGTCGGCGATGTCCGGGAGTTCTTCCGCAAGCCGGGCTGAAGCCACCGGGCCGCCGACGTCGAGCAAGTCGGTGCTGCGGCAGCATGTGGTGCCCAGGCTCAGCGAACGACCGGGTTGGGCATGGTCAGCGGGCTTCTGGGCCGCAGCCGCCTGGCCCGCAGCCATGGTTCCTGTGCACCACACGCCTTGCCTCAGGTGAACTGCTCGTGCCCGCTCCCGAGCTGCGGAAGTCCGTCCGCACACGCAAGACGGCCCGGGTGGATGCGTCGGGGACTTCGACGCCTCGGGCGCCGGGACACCTGGCTCCCAGTCCGATCCTTCAGAGGCCGGTCCCAGTCCGCCCCGGCGCGAGGCGCACGCACCCCCCCGATCAACTCTTCGGCGGACGAAGCCGTGGGCATGTTGTCGAACCGCACCGCGTGCGCCCCCTATCCACTGCGGCGGACCGTGCTGTTACCTTCGCCCGTCGGCATGCGTCATAGGTGTGACGAGCGGATACGCCGGTCGCCACACCCACGAGTGAATCGAGAACCGTATGCTGACCAACATCATGTACGTGACGGTCTACGTCACCGATCAGGACCGCGCGCTGGAGTTCTACACCGAGGGACTCGGTCTGGAGAAGCGGCTCGACTTCCCCGGGCCCGACGGCCGTTTCCTCACCGTCGGTGTTCCCCTCAGCCCGCTGCAGATCATCCTGTGGTCGCATGCGCCGGCCGCGGGACAGCCGGGCGGCGCGGGCGCCCCCGGACCGCTGATCCTCGAATCCGAGGACTTGCGAAAGGATTTCGAGAGCATGCGCCGGCGGGGTGTCGTCTTCGAAGAGTCCGAGCCTGTGGACTATCCGTTCGGGGTCCGCGTCGAAGCGGTGGACCCGGATGGCAACCGGATCTCGCTCCGTCAGCAGCTCAAGCCGTGAGCGCCCACCCGTCCGGTCTCGTGGCCGAGGCGTTCGAAGCCCAGCGCGATCGGCTGCGTGCCGTCGCCTACCGCGTGGTGGGCTCGCACGCCGATGCGGAGGACGTGGTCCAGGAAGCCTGGATGCGTCTCGCCCGCCAGGACGCGGCGACTATCGGCAATCTGGCAGGCTGGCTGACCACGGTGGTCGGCCGAATCAGCCTGGATCTCCTGAGATCCCGCAGAGCCCACCCCGAAACCGCCTACGAGCACGAGTTCGCGAACCTCGTGGTGACGGCCGGCAATGACCCCGCGCCGGACGAGTTGGTGGCGCTGGCCGATTCGGTCGGCCTCGCCCTGCTCGTCGTACTCGACTCGCTCACCCCGAGCGAACGTCTGGCGTTCGTCCTGCATGACATGTTCGGGGTCCCGTTCCAGGAGATCGGCCAGATCCTAGGCAAATCCGCCGATGCCGCCAAGATGGTCGCCAGCCGTGCCCGCCGCAAGGTCCAGGCCACGGATCACACGACGGGCCCCGGCCGCGAGCACCGGGAGGCCGTCCAGGCGTTCGGAGCCGCCGCCCTCAGCGGCGACTTCGAAGCGCTCCTGCGTGTCCTGGACCCGAACGTGAAGCTGACCGTCGACACCCCCGGTGGCGTGGTCGTCACCCTCGGCGCCACCAAAGTCGCCGCAGGCGCCCGCCTGTTCTCCGGTGAGGTCGCCCGCCAACGACCTGTGCTGCTCAACGGCATCCCGGGCCACATGTCCTGGAGCCCTGACGGAACACCGCTCTCCGTCATTGCCTTCACCGTCAGCGAAGGCCGGATCACCGGCATCCGTATCGTCGTCGACCCGGCCAAACTCGCCTCGATCCAGTTGTCCACCCCAGACTGAGGCGGTGCCGTCAAGCTCGACGAGTCAGCGGGCTCAGTCTCGCCCCATCGACGTACCCCGCGCCAAGAGGTCCTCACGTGTCCGGTCGTCGCCGGAGTCGGGCGACTACGGGGGCGACCGGCCGGGAACTGGGGGGGGGGGGGGGAAGAGCGCGGGCCCGAAGGGCGGTGACGGGGCGCCCCGCCTGGTTGATCATGGTCAGATCGTGGGGATCGTGACTCGTGCAGTGATCGTTCAGCAATCGCCGGATCACGGGATTGTCGGGCCATGTGATCGTGAACTCGTCGCCGGACTGGGCCCGTTACGGCATGATCGTCACGAGGCCAAGCTGGCATCTCGGCCGCTGAAGCGGGCTGTGGGAGCCGGTGCGAGCACCGGTTCGTGTTCGTCGACCGGCTCCTGGCCGCCCTCGTCCATCTCCGCCACGGAGCCACTCACGACGTCGAGGTGACGCGTGGCGCCGCAACGGTGAGCCCCGACGGGTGGTGCCGGGGCTCACGCGAAGTGGTGGGTCAGCGGTCCATCAAGGCGAATACGCCCCACCCGAGGTATTCCCGCTGGTACCTGACGTGCTGGAAGGGTGCCGTGGTCAGTTCCGCGCGCATTTCGTCGGCGAGTTCGTCGTGGGGGTTGGCGTCGAGCCAGCGCCGGATGTTGAGCCACTGAGCCGCGACGTACCTGTCCCAGCTGTCCTGGTCGGCGAGGACCATCTCGACGACGTCGCAGCCCAGGTCCCCGAACTGCTGGATCAGTTCCGGCAGGGTGAGCAGGTCGTCCTTGCGGGCCATGTGGCAGCCCTCGACGACCGTCTGGTCCTCGGGCTCGCGGCGCCAGTACGGCTCACCGATCAGCATCGTGCCGCCAGGAGCGAGACTGCGCCGCAGCAGTTCGACCGTGCCGGCCACGCCGGAGCCGATCCAGGTCGCGCCGACGCAGGCGGCGATGGCGACGGGTTCGTCGGCGACGTGGCCCGAGGCATCCGCATGCACGAAGTCAACCCGGTCAGCAACGCCCAGCTCCGCAGCCCGTTCCCTGGCGGCGTCGAGGAAGACGGTGCTGATGTCGACGCCCGTGCCGGTGACACCGTGGTCCCGGGCCCAGGTGCACAGCATCTCGCCCTTGCCGGAGGCGAGGTCGAGCATGCGCGTCCCCGGCGCCGGGCTGATGGCCTGGCCCAGCAGAGCCAGCTTGTCGCTGGTGAACGGGTTGCAGATGCGGTGGCTGCTCTCGCGGATGGTGAAGCTACGCGGCAGATCCATGACAGAGGTTCCTTCGGTTCGTGGAGGTCGCAACGGTGGGGCTGAGCGGCCGGAAGCAGTTGGCCGCGAGAACCTGAACCGCCATCAGATACACCTCTTCGAACGTATGAAGGCTGGGACCGTTCGAGGCTAAGGCCACCGTGATCACCGTGTCCAACGCAATCCCGCCCTGACGGCGAACGCCTCATGCGATGCTCGTGGCTTCGCGTCGGGCTCGTGCGCGCGGTGCGTTCTTGTTGTGGCGGCTGCGTCCCGTCGGCTGGATGCTGCCGTCGGGTCCCTTGCCCGCCTCGCGAGGACTGGTCACGGGCGACCCGTCGCTGTCGCCGCGCCCCCCGTACTTCGTGACCCACCGCACGGCGCTGACCACCGTGGAGCGCCTCACCCGCTTCACGGCAGAGCCGCGCCTCTCGCGACTGCCCGCACTCTTCGCCGCCGCGCTGCGGGGCTGACCCCCGCCCTCGGCGTTCCACGCAACTGCCACGCGACGCCCCTGGCGCCCGCCGAAGCATCCCCTACGGAGATCTCATGCCGCCGTGGGCGATGGAACTCGACCTCTGTCTTGTCATTGCCGATACTTCGGACAGCCTGAGAGTCAGGTCCTTCCTCAAGGACTGCGACTGTGCCAAGCCCACCCGCTGCCCTCACCCGCCCTCAGTCCGCTTCCGGGACCGCGCTCGGCAACCACGCGAGGAGTCCGGCTACGGCACGCAGGACGAGGCGATCGAGCGGCTCACGCAGCTGTACGCGGTCCGAAGCCCCCGAGAACTCGCTGTACCGCCCTACAGGGCTCGCCCACTCATCGCCAGCATCCGCAAGGCAGGGGGGTCTTGCGTGACGAGACGCCTCACTTGAAGGAATGACAGGCGAGGCCCGTAGACGTCGCAGGCCCAGCGAAGGAGACGGACGGCAGGGGCACACCGAAGCTGGCTTCGGGCCACAACGGAACACTGAACGCCCCTTCGCCTTGTACGAACCGCATGCTGGAACGATCAGTTGAGATCCCGGCGTCCGATGCGGACAGTACCTGTCCGCATCGAGGGTCATTGTGTGGGTGTGGCCGGAGAGACCGGTGACGAGGGACCCAAGGAGTCGGCATGGCGTTTCTGGTGGCAGGCGCGACCGGTACGGTCGGGCGGCAGGTCGTGGGAGCGTTGCGGGAGGCCGGGGCGCCGGTGCGGGCGCTGACCCGGCGGCCCGGAGAGGCTACGTTCGGGCCGGGAGTCGAGGTCGTCGGCGGCGACCTGACCGACGCGGCGTCGCTGGCGTCGGCGCTGCACGGAGTGACCGCCGTGCACCTGATCAACTTCGGGGGCGACGACTACGCCCCGCTGCAGAACGGCGGGGAGCTGGTGGCGATGATCGAGGCTGCTGGGGTGCGCCGGGTGACCATGCTGGCCGGCTGGTCGGAGTCGAGTCTGGAGCCGGCAGTACGGGCGTCGGGTCTCGCGTGGACCATGGTGGCGCCGACCGAGATCATGGCCAATGCCCTGGAGTGGGCGGAGGAGGTGCGCGCCGGACGGGTCGAGCGGCCGTACGGGGACTCGCGCACCGCGATGGTGCACGAGGGGGACATCGGCGCGGTAGCCGCGACGGCGCTGCTGGAGGACGGGCACGCGGGGGCGGAGTACCTCCTGACCGGCCCGGAGCGCATCTCGCTGCGGGAGAAGATCGCCACGCTGGGCTCGGCGGTCGACCGTGAGGTGGAGTTCGTGGAACTGACCCCGGACCAGGCGCGCGAGGCGATGCGGGCGCAGGGCGTACCGGAGCACATGATCGACTTCCAGCTGGAAGTGTTCGCCGAACCGCCGGTCGAGTACAACACCCCCAACGGCGTGGTCGAGAAGGTCACCGGACGCCCGGCGCGCACTTTCGCCCAGTGGGCAGAGCAGAACGCCACCGCGTTCCGGTGAGAGTCCTACGGCCCGCCGCCGGAGTCGGCGGCGGGCCGGACGTAGGCGTGCGGGATGCGTCCCCATCCGTCTGGCCGTACGACTACCGCCTCTTCCCTGACCGAGAATGGTTCTCGTCCGGATGCACGGAGTCCGGCAGCATCCGGAAGGTGGTCGATGGAGTCGGCAGTGATGGCAGCCTTCAACGTGACGGACGGCTCCCGGCTCGACCCGAGCACGAGGCCAGTTCAGCCGTACGGACACTGGATCACGCGTGTCCGGCCCGGCGATCCGAGCCGGCGCAGGAGATTCACCGAGTGGACGGCGGCTGGCTCCTGGTTGAGTGGTATCGGAGCGCCGTCGCGCCGGACGCACGGTGCTCGGCTGCTCGAAGCTGCGGACGTGGAACCCGCACGACAGCCCATCAGCGAGCAGCCCTCCCTGGGAACGACCTTCCGTCTCCTGTGCCCAGTCTCCTCGTCGAGGAGATCCGCACGGAACTCGCCTGGGAGACCACTTCCAGCTGGTGAACCGAGTGAGGCGCCGTTGGCAGCAGTTCGGATACGAGACTGACGCCGTATCCGTTGTGGGCCCGGGGGCCTGCCAGGCTGTTGGTGGGTCGAGCCGGCGCAGGGAGAGGAACGCGCCGTTTCTCTCCTCGGTGTCCTGGCAGAGGGCGAACAGCTCCTCGAACTGGTCGACGATCAGCCAGGTGTCGCCCGGCGTGTCGGCCGGGCGGAGGCACGACAGAGATCATTTACATCAGCGTCAGCCGGGGCAGACTCGAGGAGCGTAAAGCACCTCATGAACGCGGCTTCTGCCGCAGGGCGGCATACGGCCCACGCCACCCAGTCGAAGGCGGCGGGCACCAGCGCCCCGGCGGTGGTGTCCGAACCGCCACGGCGACGTGACGCGCGTCTCCTGGCATGCCGCCCCACGGTCGTTGCCGTTCTCATCCAGAGGGAACCACCGGTGTACCGAGTCCTGGGGACCGGAGGAGGCACGCCGCGACCGCGAGGCCCCCACGACTGCCTTCGCCGTTAGCGGCGTTCGGCGTGCCCTTAGATGTCGAGGCTCGTTGAGCTCAGGGGTCCGGGCGGCGACTCGCGGATCCCCGCTTCCGCGCGCTTTCTTCACTCACCCGATGGGAACCCCCGCAATGCCTCTCTCCTCACCGCACACTCCGGTCGGGTCATTGCCGGTACAGCGTCTGCCACTGGTACGCCGGCACCGCTGGGACGGATTGCGCTGTGAGTCGCGTCTCGTGCGGGCGGCCTCTCCGCGACTGCGTCCGCTGCTGCTGATCGGCGGCGCCTTCCAGAACAAGGAGACGTGGGGACGGTGCGAGAAGCTGCTCCTTAGGAACATGGACGTCTTCACCGTCGACCCGCCCGGCTGGGGCACGGCCGACCCCCTGCCCGCGAGGCAGAGCGTCGACGTGTTGGCGGACGCTGTCTGCCACATACTCGATGAGAGCGGCCTGCGGCAGGTCAACGTGGTCGGCGGCTCCTACGGAAGCGCCATCGCCTACCGCATCGCCCAGCGCCATCCTGAACGAGTGGGACGGATGGTCCTGGTCGGCACTATGGCCGCCATCCCCGAGCATTCCCGGGAGGCCATGGAGCGGGCGCTCGCCTTCCTGGACGTCGGCAGGATGGACGAGTACGCCCATGCCGCGGTCGACATCCTGATGAACCCGGAGCGTCTCGACGTGATCACCAACGGCTCGCGCGTCCGCCGGTTCCTGCTGCGTCGCCTGACCGCCCTCACCGAGGCCGAGGCCGTTCAGGTGAGTTCCAATACGCGGCGTCTTTTGCACCACGCGGAGCTCGACACGAGTGTGCGGGTACCGGCCCCGACCTTGACCGTGACGGGGGAGCATGACGCCTTCACCACCCCGGACCAGTGTCGTCGCATGGCTGTGGCGTGCGGCAAGGGGTGGTTCGCGGAAGTCGCCGAGAGCGACCACATGCTCTTCCTGGAACGGCCGACGGAGATCATCGACCTGGTAACCCGCTTCCTGGCCGACGAGCCACTGCATGGGCTGCCCTACTGCACGCGGGTCGAGCAGCTCTCCTCGAGCTCCCTCCCGGCGCCCCGGGCCGACGGCCCCAGGCCTGGAGGAAGGGCCGGCTGAACGGACTGAGCGTCAGGACGCCGGGAACGCCGCCAGCGCGACCGGCGGGCTGGCGGGCCGGGCCGAGCCACAGGCCGGCTCGAACGTGATCGCCATGCCGGTCGCCCCGGCCACCGGCCCGTCCATCAGCGTCGCGGTGGTGGTGTGGTGCGGGTCGATCAGGCCGGCGGGGCGCATCGTCACCCTGTCGTCGAACCGTAGTTGATAGACCTTGCCGTGGGGCCACGAGTCCAAGTCCGAGGCCGTGAAGACCGCCTGGTCGAGGCTCCTGGAGACGACGACGGTGCTGGTCGCGCCCTGCGGAAGCACCGTCGCCGTGAGCCGGGCGTACGGTTCCTGACCAGCAGACAGGACACTGCCTTGACCCACCCCGACGCCTTCGACGTGAACCTCACCCAGGTCGCTCTCGTGGCTCGCGTCGGCCGCGCGGCCGACGTCAACTGGCGCCGCCGCCAAGGACGTCTCGAAGCCACCGGCGGCACCGCGCAGAGCCCCCTCTTCCCTCGCGCGGTCGCGGTGGCTGCGCGACATCGAGCTCGACCGGCCCGGCATCCCCTGGCCCACCACGTTGGTCCGGATCGAGCAGCCGGGCAGCGTCCCCTACGAAGAAGACGACCCGTCGCAAACCGCCTGACCTGTGTTCCGGGCGCTTCCGTTCCTTCCGGGGCGCGGCTGGCCTGGGCGCGGGGATCAATCGGGCGCGAGCGCACTGCCCCCCCCCGCATGATGGTGCCGGTCCGCGCTGAGCAGGCGCCTTCCGGATCTTCCGCGATGAGTAGTGAGCCGGGAGGCGCTCTGGATGCGCAGCAGTCATGCGACTGGGACGGTCGGGGAAGGCAAGATCGAGTCGCTGGGGATCGATGGCGGGGGCCTGGTGTGGGGGACTGGCGGACCGATCCGACGTTCGCGATGTGCCGGGCGCTGGTGGACGGAGCGCATTTAGCCCCGCTCATGGAGGCGTGCTCGATGTCCGGGCGTTAGTGGCCGGCATCCGGCCCGAGACCAAGCGCGGGCTCCTCTTCGACGCCGTCCCGTGGGGAGTCTTCCCTCACGGGGACCGTGCCCGGGAGGCCGTTCACCAGTTGCACACCGGCGACAGCCCCGCTCGCCACGCAACGTGCGTTCTCGGTGGACTGTGTGCCAACGACAGCCGGGCCGCTGCCTCCCTCGCCGTACCGTTCCTGACCCCCATCGCCACCGACGTTCATCATCCACAGCGTTTCGACGCCCTCGGTGTACTCTCCGCCCCGGCCCGCGCCCGGCACTTCGGCGTCGCCTCCCGGGAGAACTCCTTCCCCACCGCACCGACCCGCGGCGCCACGCCCCCGACGACTACGACGACTACGACGACTACGACGACTACGGCGTCGAGGTGACCGGCTACCCCGCAGGCTGGTCTGTGCCGCCGCCCGAGCCGCGATCACTACCGAAACCCGCTCCTCCTGCCCCTGCTCGACGACCCCGACCCCACCATCCGCATCTCGCCTACGCACTGGCCACCGCAGCCGACCCCGACCACACGGTCCGAACCGCCTTCGCCACCAGGCTCGCCACGGAGCGTGACGCCATGGTCGGCGCCGCCCTGCTCCTCGCCGCCGCCGAGACCACCCGGTCCTACGCGCAGCGACCGATCGCCTCGTGGAGCCGCGGGCAGTGGCAGGACCGGACACAGCCCCCCGAAGCCCGCCTGACCGCAGCGATCGGCTGGCTTGCCTCAGCGACGAGCCCGGCCCCGAGGAGCTCCGCCGTACTCCCGACGTCCTCGCC
The DNA here is from genome assembly GCF_044752725.1 of Streptomyces sp. NPDC088707. Classification (NCBI taxonomy): domain Bacteria; kingdom Bacillati; phylum Actinomycetota; class Actinomycetes; order Kitasatosporales; family Streptomycetaceae; genus Streptomyces; species Streptomyces sp. NPDC088707. The sequence goes on from NZ_JBIVLV010000004.1 coordinate 525,241, forward strand.
GCCGACGAATGCGCGCAGGCCATGGAGGCCCTGCCGTGGACGGCCGCCGCCGGATCCGGTGAACCGGGACTCCTGCGCTGCGTTGCGCATGCTCCACCCCGAAGAGCCCGAACCGGACGATGACCCCTGGGCCGGCCCGCTCTGAGCAACGCGGACCGCTCGCGGCCCTCGGTCATGTCGCCCGTGTGGGCTGAGCTGGGTGTTCCCCGTTCGTCCCTCTTCTGAGAAGGGGGAGTTGTCGGTGGGTGCTGGCAGGGTGTGGGCATGAGGGACGGCGAGAGTGCCCGCATGACGCGGATCCTGAGCGGGCTGCCAGCAGCAGCCCGGGAACTGCTCTTGGGGACGGACTGGGAGGCTCTTCAGCACGCCTACGGCTCCGGAGAGGACATACCCGTCTCCTTGTGCTCCCTCGTGGACGAAGATGCCGAGGTGCGGTCCGAGGCGTTGGCCGCGTTGGACATGAGCGTGCTGCACCAGGGCTCGCTGTACACCGTCACCGCGCCCGCGGCACTGTTCGTCGCCGCGATTCTCGACCACCCCATGTGCCTCGCCGAGCACGAGGGGCACTTCCCGTGGGACGACGCGCCGCCGCGCAGCTTGCGGGCCGCCCTGTTGGTCTGGCTGGGCCAGGTTGCCGTGTCTGCCGCCTATGGGGAGGATCCGGTGCGCGACCGCACCGACTGGCAGTGGGAGCCCTGGCACGACCAGACGCGACGCGAGCACGACCCGGACGAGCTCGCGGCCCTACAGGCGTGCCGGGAGATACGCCCCACCCTCTATGACGCCGTCGAGCCGTTGCTCTCCTCTCCTGATCCCCACGTCCGCGAGGCCGCGCTCGGCGCCGCCATGCCGCTTCTCCTCACCCCAGGGCTCGCCGACCGGGTGCCGCGGGCCGCCAAGCTGCTGCGGGCACGGCTGGGCCCCGTGGCGGGGCGACGGGAGCGCGCGAGCGTGGCGCGGGCGCTCGGCGTGTGGGGGATGGACACCTCCAACCTGCTCGCCGACTCCGACCCAGCTGTGCGGGTCTGCGCTGCGCTGGGTCCCGCCCAAGTCGATCGGCCAGGCGCTCTCGCCGTCCTCCTCGACGCCCTGCGGGACCCGCGAACGACGGACGGCTGGTTCCCCGAGCCACTGCCCGGGCTCGACGGATGGTTCCGGTTCACCGTGCTGCGCTCCGCGCTCGCCCTGGCCGAAACCTTCGAGGAGGTGGCACCAAGAGCGGTCGCCATCGTGGCCGCCGGCGGCACCTCGCTCACCGACCACGAGCGCGGGCCGATCCTGCTCAGAGCTTTTGCCGATGGGTACGCCCCGACCCGTCCGCTCACCCCCGCCCAACGCGAACTGTTGCGGGCCTTCGTGGACACCGACGAGGCGACGGGAGGCATCGCCGGAAATATGCTGTGGTTCCGCGCGGCCGGGCTGCCCGAGAACCGGGACGGTATCGCCGCGTTGCTGTGGCCTTGCCCGCCACCGCGCCCTGCACCGATGACGCTCCCCGCCTGAGGCTGAGCGTCGAATTTGTCCACCCGGGCCATCTACGGGGCACGGTCAAAGACCGGTTGCGGTCCCGCTGCCTGACCACACCGGTGTGCCGGTGCACGATAGGTGTCACTGGACAGTAGGCCGCGATCTTCGGCCCGGACTGGGATCCGGAGGGGCCGGTGACGGCCCGGCGGTACGGGGACACCCTGCAGTGGCGCCAGTACGCCGAGCGTTCGGCAGCCCGCACGCCCGAGGAGTGGCAGGCGGTCCACGACGCGGTAGTCGACCTGGACGGTGAGCTCGCGTCCGCGCTGGACGCGGACGTCGCGCCGGGCAGCCCGGAGGTGGACGCCCTCGTCGACTGCCACCGCGCCGTCTTCACCGCGTACTTCCCCCTGAAGAGGGAGATGCTCGCGGGGATGGTCCCGTCGCCGCCGGCGACGGGATCCAGGGTGGTGGCCGCTCCCCGCTGTGTGGGGGTGTCTCGAGGTCTCTGGGAGAAGGCGGCCGGGCTACGCCGCTCCGCGCGCATCCGAATCCCACCGTGGCGAGAATAGCCAGTGGAGCCCGTTTTGCTCCTTTCCTCAGGGAGGCGACATGTCTCGTTCACGCTCATGGGATCTGCGGGGACGCACCGCCGTCGTGACGGGTGCGGCACGGGGTCTCGGCGAGGGCCTGGCCCGCCGGCTCTCGGCCCGCGGGATGCGGGTGGCTCTGCTGGGCCGTGAGGCCGCCACGCTGTCGGCGGTGGCGGCGACGCTGGACACGGAGACCCACGTCGTCGAGGTCGACGTCACCGACGACGACGCCATGAGCCGGGCCGCGGACGATGTCGTGCGGCACCTCGGTGCCCCCTCGGTCGTCATCGCCAACGCCGGTATCGCAGCCGGAGGCCCCTTCGAGTCCTCCGCCCCGGACACCTGGCGCCGTGTCATCGAGGTCAACCTCGTCGGCAGTGCCGTGACCGCGCGGTCGTTCCTTCCCGGCCTGCGGGCCACCCACGGCTACTTCCTCCAGGTCGCCTCCACGGCGGCCTTCGGCGCCGCCCCCATGATGAGCGCTTACTGCGCCTCCAAGGCGGGCGCCGAGTCCTTCGCCCGCTCCCTCCGCCCCGAGGTGGCCGGCCTTGGTGTCGCGGTAGGCGTCGCGTACCTGCACTGGACCGACACCGACATGATCCGCGACGTCGACCGGCACACGGTGCTCCGCGAACTGCGCGCGCACATGCCCGCGCCTGCCCGGCGCGTCTACCCGGTGGACCAGGTCGCCGCCTGGATCGAGCACGGGGTGGAACGCCGTCGCGCCACGGTCTACGCGCCGCCGTGGCTGCGCCTCGCCCAGGTGGGGCGCCCGCTCTACCCCGTCCTGGTCGACCTGCTGTCCCGGCGGGAGCTGCCCCGGCTCATGCGGGAGCACACGCTTGACCAGACGGGTCTGCTGGGGCACGGCGGGCGGGTCGAAGAGCGGTCGCTCGGCCTCTCCGGTGCGGAACGCAGGCGGGACCGGCGCGAGGACGCCGGGTCGTGAGGATGCCGATGACCCATCCGGGGGCCCTTCGAGTCCCCAATAGCTCCTTGAGATGACAACCGGCACACGGCCGCAGCCGCTGGGCGACCGGCCGATCGAATGAGCACCGCATAAACACCACGCTGACCCGGCGGCACATTCGGCGCGGGACGCGCCGCAGTGCCGAAAGAGTGCGGTGGCCCGCTCGACGACATGGCTGACGACCCGGTCGCCACGGCGGCCTCGAACAACCCCGCCCTGTCCACGCTCGTCACCGCGGTCGAGGAGACCGGTCTGGTCGACACCCTCACTCCCCGTAGCAGTGAGTAGGGCCCGGCTGGGAAAGCCAGCTCGCCGCTGACCACTTCGGCCACTTCGCACTCACCAGCGAGCTGTACTCGCTCCTGGCGGTCGGACGGTGCGCGTCGTCGTCAACAGCTCCGCGGGCACGTCCTGACCGACATCCGCGGCGGACTGAGCACGAAGATCCACCTCGCCTGCGACGGGCCGGGCCGGCCGCTCGCGTTCACGATTACCGGCGGGAACGTCAACGACTGCACGCAGTTCGAGCCGGTCATGGCCCGCATCCGCATCAAGCGATGCGGGCCGGGCCGGCCCGGCACCCGACCGCTGCGGGTGGTCGGCGACAAAGGCTACTCGTCCCGCAAGATCCGCTCCTACCTGCGGCGACGCGGCATCGCCTGCACCATCCCCGAACGCGTCGACCAGATCAACGGATGCATCCGCCGCGGCGAGAGCCTGTGCCGCCTCGACCGTGAGGTCTACCGGCGCCGGAACGTCGTCGAACGCGGTTTCAACCGGCTCAAGCAGAACAAAGCCCTCGCCACCCGCTACGACAAAGGAGCCCGTTACTACAAAGCCCTGGTCACCCTCGCCTGCCTGCGGCTATGGCTCCCCAGCTGACATTGCGGACACCCCCTAGCCTTCCTCGCCGTTCGGTGCTTCCGGGGTGTTCAGCAGCGCTTACGATGATTCTCCAGCTCTCCAGCTCTCCAGCTCTCCAGCTCTCCAGCTCACGGCTCGCCGCTTCTGCCGCGTCTCGGGCTGCTGTTCAGCCCTCCTGTCCGGTTCGGACGACGGCCTGGTCGCCGTGTGGGCCAAACAAGTGCAGGATCTCGACCGCGGTGTTGCCCGCGGGCCCGAACCAGTGGGGTTCGGCGGTGTCGAACTCGGCGACGTCGCCGGGGCGCAGGGTGGTGTCGGAGCCGCCCAGGATCAGGCGGAGTTCTCCGGCGAGGACGTAGAGCCATTCGTAGCCGGCGTGGGTGACGAGCTTCGGTTCGCGTGGGGCGAGGACCTGCTTGAAGACCTGCACGCGACCCGGGTACTGCGTGAGCGGTACCAGCACGCTGCCGTGGTCCTTGCGGTGTGGGCGCAGATGCACCCGTGGATCGCCGGTGGCCGGGGCCGCGACGAGCTGGTCCAGGGCGACACGGTGGGCGCGCGCGAGGGGGATGAGGAGGTCCAGGGTGGGGCGCCGGATGCCCGACTCAAGGCGGGAGAGGGTGCTGACGGAGATACCGCTGTCCTGGGCGAGCGCTTCCAGGGTGAGGCCCCGGTCACGGCGCAGGGCGCGCAGCCGGGGTCCGATGCCGTTGAGGATCTGGGCGAGTTCGGCGTCCATGGCTTCTATTTTGCGGTCTCCGCAAAGATGCTGGGTGCGGGTGGGCGGTCGGTCCGAGCATGGCGGCACATGATTCCGACGGAAGGCGCTCGCCGATGACTACGACCTCTTTGTCAGCACAACCCGGACTCGGCGCGCGCCGGCGCTGGACGGTCCTCGCCGTCTGCGCGCTCAGCATGTTCCTGGTGGGGCTGGACACCACCATCGTCAATGTGGGGCTTCCCGCGATCGGGGAAGGCCTGGGTATCGGCACGCGGGGCCTGGCGTGGGTGGTGGACGCCTACACCGTTGTCCTGGCCGCCCTCCTCATCACCTCCGGCGCGATGGCCGACCGCTTCGGACGACGGCGGGTGTTCCGCATCGGCCTGGTCGTCTTCGGAGCCGCGTCGCTGGTCTGCGCGGTGGCGCCGTCGCTGGGTGTCCTGATTGCGGCGCGGGCCGTGCAGGGGGTCGGCGCGTCGATGCTGAGCCCGGTGGCCCTGGCGATCGTGGTGAGCGCGATGCCCGATCCGAGGGAACGGGCCAGGGCCATCGGGATCTGGGCATCGGTGTTCGGGCTGAGCATGGCGGTGGGGCCGGTCACCGGCGGGGCCCTCGTCGCGGCGCTCGGCTGGCGGTCGGTGTTCTGGATCAACGCCCCGGTCGTCGTGGCCGCGCTGGTGCTTGTCGCGGTGTTCGTGCCGGAGTCCCACGGGCAGCGCACACGCCGTCTGGACCTGCCCGGGCAGGTGCTCCTCGTACTGGCCCTGGGGGCGAGCGTCTGGGTGCTCATCGAGGGCCCGCGCATCGGCTGGTCCTCTCCCGTGGCCGCGGCCGGATATGCGCTGATCGCCGTCACCACGGCCGCGTTCGTTCGGGTCGAGACCCGCCGGAGCGAGCCGCTGATGGACCTCGGGCTATTTCGGCGGCCGGCGTTCACCACGGCGGTGCTGGGAGCCATCGCCGTGTTCATCGCCCTCAGTACGGCCCTGCTGCTGAACACGCTCTACCTCCAGCACGCCCGCGGCTGGACCCCTTTCGCAGCAGGGCTCGCCGCCCTGCCCATGGCGCTCGGCGCCACCCTGTGCGCGCCCTGGGCCGGCAGCCTGGTGGGCCGCCTCGGGCCACGGCGTCCGCTGCTCCTGGCAGGCGCGTTCACCGCAGCGGGAGGCCTGTGCCTGGCCGACCTCGGCCAGCACACCGACATACGCCTCCTGCTGACGGCCCAGTTGCTGCTCGGAATCGGCTTCGGCTTCGCCAACGCACCCCTCACCAACGCCGCGATCAGCGGTCTGCCCGCCTCCCGCACGGGCGTGGCCGGGGCTCTCACGTCCACCGCCCGCCAGGTCGGCTCTGCCGTTGGGGTGGCCGTCGCGGGGGCCCTGGTCGCCGGGGCCGGATCGGGCGGGCTGGCCCGGGCGGCACGTCCCGGCTGGCTGCTGGTGGCGGCCTGCGGGCTGTTCCTGCTGGGCGTGGCGCGGGTGGCCGCGCCGGTACGCCGGGAGGCGTGAGAGCCGAGCGGCCGGCGAGCGCCACGCCCTCGGGGGCCCTGGTCCGGCACCGGGCACCGGCCTCAGGGCTTGTCCCGGCGGCCGATGCCGAGGCGGGGGAGGGGCAGCGCGCAATGTCCCTACGCCGACACCTGACGGAACGCGCGGACTTCTTCGAGGAGGGAGCCGCCACGGCCAGGGGGCTTGCGGCTCATCGGCGACGACGTTGCCGTGTTCTGCGGAGGCCTGCTCAACGATGCGTGCAGATACGCGGAGGTCTACCAGGAGTCCATCAGCGCGGAGACCGGCGCGGCCAAGGCGCTTCTCGACCACGACCCGCCCGTGCCTGACCGTCGTCGGGCCGTGCCTGACTGCGGGCGGCGACGGCACGTACGGGTCGGGACAGGCTTCATCACGCCGGACCTCGGCCTGTTCGCCACAGCGCACGAGGCTGTGGCGGTGGCCATGCGCCATTTGCCGTCCGGGCTCGGCCCGGTCACGCCTGGCGGATGACCTCGTCCGGCAGAGGAGCCGTGCCGGGTACAACCACCGCCCGCATCGCCCCGGCACGGGTGACAGAAGGGCAGCCCTCCTCGCCACGACTGGGCGGTGGTGGTGGGCGAGCAGCGCCCCCGTGTGGCGCCCGGCGGCGAAGTCGGTGCGCACCACACGGACGGGCCTGGTGCCGCGCGCTTGCCGACTGCCCTGTATGCGCCGTCAGAAGAGGCCGTGCCCGCAAGCGTTCGGACCTTGGTGATGGCGCGCCGTCGCAGTGACTATCACGCTGACCAGGCATGTGCTCAAGGTGAGGATCCGGTGTGCTACGCGTGGAGTCCCGTAGATCAAGCATGCGAGGATCGACTGAAATCGCGGCCTCGTTGGCCCGGAACCCGAAGAAGGATCCTCAAAGAGGCGCATACGTGCGTTCGTCGTCGCGCTGCTCGCGACGCTGATGCTGGGCGGTGTACTCGTCGCGCCCGCGTCGGCGGACGAGCCGTCGCCGAAGTCGGCACCCGTCCTTCGCTTTCTCAACTACAACATCTGTGGCAGCAACGACGAGCCCGAAAGCGTCACCCCGTGCGGACCCGACAGGGACGGCGTCAAGTCCCGGGTCGACGTCCTCAAGGGGCTGGTGGCGGACTGGGACTCGGACCTGGTGTTCCTCCAGGAGGTCTGCCGGTCCCAGTACGACGAATTGATGAAGGTGCTCAAGCCCAAGGGGTACGGCGGCAGTTTCGCCGTCATGATCACCCCTGCCCAGGACCCTGCCGCCGATCTGTGCAAGGCGCAGGGTGAGCAGCCCTTCGACGTGGAAGGCGAGTTCGGCAACGCGGTGATCGCCAAGGGGCCCGTGACCGACCCGACATCGAACTGAAGGTCGGAGGAGAGGGCCCCAACCAGACGTGGAGGTCGGCATGTGTTGAGGCGCCGCTCCAGGGCCGCAAGACCCGCGCGTGCTCTGTGCACCTGAACTCGTTCACGATCGACATCCAGACGAAGCAGGCCAACAAGCTGGCCGCCTCCGTGACGCCCTGGATCGACGCCGACGTACCGGTCGTACTCGGTGGCGACTTCAACGCGCAGCACAGCCCAACGGTGTGGTCGACTACAGCCGGACTCCTCAGGCGGCGTCACTCAATGCCTTCTACAGCCACTCGGGGGGCACGGGCCGCTTCATTGAGACGGACGAGACCGCGGCCTACTTCAGCCCGGAGTGCCGCGCCCAGACTCCCGCTCCGCTCCGCTGCCGCTCAGGGGAGCACACGGTCCTCAAGCCGACCATCCCCGTCGAGTCCAAGTACGACTACATCTTCCTCAGCGAGAAGCACTTCAAGAACGCCGTCGGCGACGTGCTGCCGCGCAAGGCCATGTCCGACCACTACCCCTACCGCGCTGCCGCGACCTGGTCGTACTGCCAGAACGCGCCCGACGGCAAGGCCGACCTGCTGCGCCGCAGCGCAGACGGCAGTCTCTACCGCCACTTCGGCGGTCACTCTGAACTGAAGCTCTACGCCCTGTACTGCAAGGTCGGGGCCAGTTGGAACGCCGACTGGAACGCGATGCGCCGCATCGCGCGCGCTGGCGATGTCGATGGTGATGGCGCGGATGACCTCTACACCATCGACAACACGGGAAGCCTGCGTCTCTACCCGGGCCACTACGGGAGCGAGACGTTCTTCCGGTGGCCGCGCACCCTCACGGCGGCCGGAGCCTGGCCGAACGCCGTCGACATGATGACCGTGAGCCCCGACATGAACGGCGACGGACGTCGCGACATGGTGGTTCGGTCCACGAACGGCTCCCTCACGCGGCTCCCCCTACTGACCGACGGAGACGTGGGTCCCGGTGTCACCCTCCCCGCCCCCGGCGGAGAGGCGTGGTCGGACTACGACAAGATCGTGGCCACCGGCGACCTCACAGGGAACGGCACGCCCGACTTCCTGGCCCGCACGCCGGCCGGACCTGTACCTCTATGAGACCGGCCCCGGCGACACGTTCAGCCCTCGCATCCGGATCGGCTGGGGCTGGAACCAGTACGACGACTTCATCGCCCCCGGAGACGTCGATGGTGACGGCAAGACCGACGTGCTGGCCCGCCACCCCAACGGAGACATGTGGTTCTACAAGGGCCTGGGATCCCTGAACGGCACCATCGTCTTCGCCGACAGGTACCAGAGCGGCTACGGCTACCCCGCGGGCGAGACCCTGTTCTGACCGCTGCACGTCGAGCGGCCGCGCCTGGAAGAGCGGGCGAAAACCGTGACGCGCACAGGTGACCGCTGAACGAGGGCCCGTCCATCTGACAAGGACGGGCCCTCACCCGTTGGACTCCACCGGATCCCCCGGTCCGGGCATGTGTCGGTGCCGAACGGGTTCGCCGCCTGTGCAGCTGTGTACCCATGACGACGTCGGCGCGCGGGTCGGGAACAAGAGCTTCGAGACGGCGACGTCCCTCCTCGCCGTAGGAGCCGGCGCCGGACGGCACCTGACCTTCAGCCCGTACGTCGCCGACCACTTGCGCTGCTTCCCGCGCGACACCAGCACCCGCGCGATGTTCTTGTCCGGGTGGGGCGCGGTCGCCACGTGGCAGCCTGCAGCGGCTGGACCAATCCTGCTGATGCGCACGCCGGCGGCAAGCTTGCACTCCGCGAGAGCACCGGCCCCGCGTTCGCCGTCGTCCCGGTGACGACCGGGTGTAACACTCGGTACTCCGACTCCGATACGCGCACCTGAACAGGTGTCCGGACACCTGGCGAATCCTTCCTTGCGCGAGCCCCAGGGCTGGCCCTTTGGGCGGTCGCCACGGTTTGACCGACGTCCCCACAGACCAGCATGCCCCTGCAGCGGCTGGTGTCAGATGGGTGATGGACCAGCGGATTGCGGCGGCTGGATGCCCGGACCAACCTGAAGGCCGAAACCGGCTGGGACGTCGAACCTGCCCCTGCCAGCTGATCTTTGTCATCCGCGGTGGCGTTCGTCGTTCAGATCACCGTGCTGCGCCTTGGGGCCGTGGTGCCTGGTTTGGGCGTTAGCTGTTCCTGTGTCAGCCGACTGGCGGGTCGGTCCGAGTTCGGGTCAGAAGCTTGGGCAGAGGTGCGTGTGAACGGCCTTGTTGATCGCTTTACCGGTGGTGGGGTTGGCGATGTCGGGGAGTCGGGTATCGACGGTGAATCGCTTCACCGCAGTTTGTGCGAGCTTCGCCTCGTCCTTTGCGTTCTTGATGCTGCCGCACTGGTTGATTCCGCGGCTGACGGCCTGGTCTTCCTTGCCGGGCTTGATGATGCGCGGGTCGATGGCGTTGAGCGCGTCGAGGTACGCCTGGCGATCCTTCGCGTCGGGATCGTTGGGGAGGACCGCGGCGGCGCGGAGGCTGGCCTTGGCGTCAGGGCTGAGCGTGGCCGGTGCAGCGGTGGAAGCCTCGGCGCCGTTCTTATCCGACGGGGTGGCGGGAGGGTTGTCTGCGGTACCGCATGAGGTGAGAGCGAGAATCGCGACAGCGGTGACGGTAATGGGCTTGATGCGCATCGGAACAGCTTGCCGAGTCTGCGTGCAGGATGTGAAGAAAGTGATCTTGCTGTGATTCGATATGTCGTCTCCTCTCGCTTTTTCATCCTGTAATGCCGGGTTGAGGGTAATTCCTGTTCCGCGCCACGCGAGAGTGGACTCGGCGGTGAGTATGCCGGGTATGGGGTTGATCATCGCGAGGCGGCCACGGCTTCGGACCATGTTGGTGCTTCGTAGCCGGGATTACAGCGCGTCGGCGCGCCTCGACACACACATCCTTGTCGCCGACGTCGTAGGTGTGCCCCTCGCGGAGCTGGTGCGGTCGCCCCGGCTGGAGACGGTCCGACCGGGGCGGTCGTCGGGGCGACTACCTGGCGATGACCAATCCGTGCATGGGCGGCTGCCGGTCAGCGGCGGCCACGCGTGCCAGGACGTACTCAGTGATGTCTCGCTGGTCAGCCGGGTCGACTACCTGCCAGGCACCCCCACGATCCTGCGGGTCCACCGGTTGGCCTGAACCGGCTGCGGTGTCGGGTCGCGGGGGCGGGTCTGTACTTGGGTGAGCGCTCGGCCTGGTACTTGGGTTTCTCCTTCGCCGTGAGCGCTCTTATCCGCTGGCCGGGTCGCCTGGCAGGCGCAGAGGTACATCCACTGCACGGCCGTCCCAGGGCAGCCAGGGAAGTTGTGTCTCGGGAAGAGACGCGGGGCGTTGGGCCGGGGACGTGACTGGGCCCCGACCGGGGGCTTTGGTCGGGGCCCAGTGGCGAGGTGCGCGGTTCAGCGGTGGCGGAGGGTGTCCTTGACGTCTTCCTTGGCCTGGCGGGCGTTGCCCTTGGCCTGGTCGGCGTGGCCTTCGGCGGTCATCCGCTCGTTGCCGACTGCCCGGCCTGTCATCTCCTTGGCCTTGCCCTTGGCCTGCTCGGCCTGTGCCTTGGCCTTCTCGGTGCCCGACATGGGGACCTCCTCGTGTAGTACCGGATTGGTCGTGACCACCGCCTGCTCGCGATTCCGAGGTCCAAACCCCGCGGGGCTCGCTGGCGTCGGATCTCTCCCGATTCCCCGAGGCGGTCAGTCGGCCCGGGGTGCGACGTAGCGGGAAAGGCAGGTAGTCGGGGAGTGAGGAGCCGGGCGCGCGCGTTATGCCCACCTGTGTCGATAAGAAACAACTAAGAATCGTATGCATGGGTGAGGGAGGGTAGGGAATCCGGTGCTTCGGAGGTTGATAACTATGGTTCCCCTGCTTCTTGTTCTTCTGCTCGCTCTGATTCTGTTCGGTGCCGGTTTCGCGGTGAAGGTTCTCTGGTGGGTCGCGATCGCCGTCCTGGTGATCTGGCTGATCGGCTTCGTTGCCCGGCCCAAGAACAGCAGCGGCCGCTGGTACCGCTGGTAGGTAGCGCGAATGTTCCTGGCGTAGTGAGGGCTGGCATGACGGTGGCCGTCCACCCCCGATCGAAGGGGGGTGGACGGCCACCGTCATGCCGAAACAAGGTCGCGTCTGTGCTGCCGGTGAAAGTGGATCCTGCGGGTAGCCGTATGTGTTCCGGGGCGGTGGCCGTGACGCAGCAGGGAACCTGCTCACCTCCATAGAACGGCTGCCGTCCCGGCCCGAACCGAATGCGGACGTGTGGCGTCGCGAACACGGGGCAGGCGGAGTTCAGGCCGGAACTTCAGTTCCGCTGCATACGTGATGTACCTGAAGAAGGCCGGTCGAGAATTCTATTCCCGATCGGTTCCCGTTCACGGAGGGACTTTCGAATGACTGAGAATGTGTGGGGCTACCGCGAGACGTCCGGCCGTACGGTCGGAGCCGACCTGACGGGTTACAAGGTCGAGGCCGCCGACGGTGCCATCGGCAAGGTCGACAAGCACTCCGACGAGGCCGGCTCCTCGTACATCGTGGTCGACACCGGCCCGTGGATCTTCGGCAAGGAGGTTCTTCTGCCGGCGGGCACGATCGACCGGGTCGACGCGCAGGAGGAGAAGGTCTACGTCGGCTGGACCAAGGACCAGATCAAGGCCGCCCCGGAGTTCGAGAAGGACAAGCACCTCGGCAACGAGGACTACCACCGGCAGGTCGGCGGCTACTACGGGGGCCTCTCCAACCGTCTCTGAGGCGGCCGCAGAGGCGGTGCGGGTGTGGGGCGGCAGCCATCGGGCTGCCGCCCCACACCCGTGTCCTCTCCACACGTGGTCACCGCGAAGCCCCAGACCGGCGTGCCGTACGCGAGTGCCCCGGCGACGACGGGCCCCTACGGATCGTCCCACGCGGGCGTCACCAGAGCGGCCGCCGCCGTTCCGAGGAGTGGTCACTGCCGCTCTGGCCGTGGGCCTGGCGAGCGGTGCGGTGCGGCACCCCCGGCGGTGGAGTAAGCCCCTCGCCGCCGCGGCCAGGCATCCCCACGCCGCCGCAGAGCGGGCCACGGCCAGCAGGGTGTGAGGTGAGTTCCCCATTACCGGGAGCGAGCCTTTTAAGGCCTGTTTTAGAAGTTGCTGGTGTACTGGGTGGGTCGTCCGGGGAAGTCGCGGGCGGCCATCCAGATGGTGAGGTCGCGGGCGATCCGGTCGATGCTGGTCTCGCTTACGACGTCGTGTTCACGGCGGGTGTCGTCGCGGCGGACGACCTCGTAGCCGCCTTCGTCCAGGACGGCGACGGAGGTGAACCAGACCGGGTCGTCTTCGTCGGGCTGGATGACAACGAAGGTGTTGTCCGAGTCGTTGAGGTCGTCGATCAGCATGAACAGGGCGTCCTCGGACGGGGCGTCGATGTGGTCGCCGCTCTCGCTCTCGGCCCGGTAGTACGCAGCCCCCATCGGCCCTGTCTCCCCTCAACCCGCTGACCTGATCGCGGCCAGAATGACATGCGGGACCGACACGTCCGGCAGGTCATAGCCATTCGTTAATCGCGGCGATGAGGATGGTGGCTTCGAAGCGGACCGCGAGCTTGTCGAAGCGGGTGGCCACCGCCCGGTTCCGCTTCAGGCGGTTGATGCCGCACTCGACCGCGTGCCGGGCCTTGTAGTCCTCACGGTCGAAGGCCGGAGGCCGCCCGCCCAACGTTCCCCGGCGCTTGCGGTGGCCGGCCTGATCGGACGGTTCCGGAATGGTGCAACGGATTCCGCGCCGCCGCAGATAGGCACGGTTCGCGCGCGATGAGTAGGCCTTGTCGGCCCGCACCCGCAACGGGCGGACCCGGGGCCGGCCCAGGCCGAGACGAGGGATCCGGATAGCTTCGAGCACCGCCGTGAACTGCGGGCTGTCTCCCCGCTGGCCTGCTGTGACCAGCAGCGATAACGGCCGCTGGCCTTGCTCGCAAGCTAGGTGAATCTTCGTGGTCCAGCCTCCGCGGGACCGGCCCAGACCGTGATCATCCGGTTCGGACCGGTGGCCGCCCGGCGGCTCTTTCTGGGCTTGACCGTCCCGCCGGGCGCCGGCTGCGTGTTGATGGGCCCGGCAGATCGTGGAGTCGACGTTCACGTCCCAGGTGATCAGTCCGGCTGCGTCCGCCCGGGCCTGCAGCCCGGTCAGCACCGACGACCAGACGCCATTGCGCTGCCAGCGCCGGAACAGCCCATAGACCGTCTGCCACGGACCGTATTCCCTGGGTAGACCACGCCACGGGGCGCCGGTCCGCACCCGCCAGCGGATGCCGTCGATCAACCGCCGCCGGCACACCGACGGCCTGCCCAGCCCCGCGACCGGCAACCCCACACCGCCCACTGGTCATCTGATAGATCCCCTCGCCCCACACCGAGATCATCGCGGCGCGAGGCGAGACACGGGCCCCAGTTCTAAAACACGACCTAAAGGGTGTTGCAGAAGGTCCGGCTTCGGCAGGCCGAATTGGTGCCTGGCCTGGTGTTTTACCGTGTCATGGCGAGGTTGTGCATGGTGGCTACGGCCTGGACGGCATGGTGGAGGCCGTCGCCTTTCTGGCGGCAGTCGCGCAGGATCTTCCAGTTCTTCATCCGGGCGAAGGTGTGCTCGACGCGGGCGCGGACGCGTCGGTGTTCGGCGTTGTCTTCTTCCTGCCCGCGCAGGAGGGGGCGTCCGGCTCTCTTGCGGTGCGGGACGATCAGGCCGGTGCCGAGGTAGGCGCCGTCGGCGATCACCGTCGTGCCGGCCGCGGTGGCCGGCAGGGCCGACTCCCGCCACACGTGGGCGTCGGCCTTGTTGCCCGGCGCGGGCCGGGCCGCCGCGATGACCAGGCGGCTGTCCGCGTCGATGATGACCTGCACGTTCGCCGAGAACCGGTAGTTGCGGGAGGAGGCTGCGACGGTGCGGTCGCGGACCGGGATCAACGTTCCGTCCACGATCCACAGCCGGTCCACGCCGGCGACTGGCCGCGGGGCCGCCTCGAGGACCAGCAACGGCCGCAAGCGGTGAATGACCCGGCAGACGGTGGCCGGGGAGATCCCGAAGAGCGGAGCGAGCTGCCGCATGGTGAGGTTCGTGCGGTAGTACACGGCCACCAGCAGGACCCGGTCCGGCAGCGGCAGGCACCACGGACGGCCGCCACCCGGCCCGTTCCCGCCGCGCTCCCGCACCACTTTCACCAGCTTCGCGAACCGGTCGATCCGCAAGCCCGTGAACGTCTCCACCCACACCGGCTCAGCCCGCAACACCCCACCCATGCAAGGGAAATGCCCAGAACTGAGCCTTCTGCAACATCCTTTAGGAGCGAGCCGTCGCAGAGCGGGCCGCAGGACGGCCTCCTCTGGAAGGTGTGGCTGAAGGTGAGCCGGAAGGCATCCTTGAGGGTCTCATGGCGTTCCCGCGCAGGAAGCGCCCCGACTCGACAGGGCCATGAGGCGGTCGAGTTCCGCGTGGTCGCGCCGCTGGCGGGACAGGACGCTGGACAGTCCTGCGAGCTGCTGGACGCTCTGTCGCGCGATGGACTGGCTCACGATCGGTCTCCTTCGCAGGGCGCGGTAAGGGAAGCGGGACGGCGTTGCGTCGTCCTCTCAATTGACGGGGGCGCGGCTCCGCACGTCCTCGGGGTGACCGCCCCCGAGGTAATCAGTGGTTTCCGGGCATGGCGCCGCGCGTGCCGGGACCGTGGCGACTGGTGTCCTTGTCCTTGTCGTGGGCGGCGGCGGGGGCGGGGGCGAGGAGGGTGGCGATGGCGCCGGTGATGAGGTTGCTCCCGATCGAGCGGGTGTGGGCGACATCGCCCGCCACGATCCAGGGGGCCACGCAGGTCCAGATGCCGATGGCGGCCGTGGCCCAGGCCATGGAATGGGTCCGCTTGTATGAATTGCCCAGGCCGCTCAGGAGAAGCATGCGAGCGATGCCCCGGCGATGAGGTTCGTGACGGCAAGGGTGGTGAAGCCGGGAAGCCCGTGTCGGCCGCGGCGCCCGCTCGCGCAGTCATCCCGTATCCCGGCCATCCGGGCTCACGTGTGTGTGCTTGTGCTGGGGCCGTACCAGTCGATGCACAGGACGGTGGCATCGTCTCTCGTGGGCGCCCCGTCGTGAGCATCGGTGACCGCGCCGACCAGCGTGCGCACAACCTCGCGCGGATGTTCGGCGGCGGTCTTTTGGAGGAGACCAAGCAGGTCGAGGGGCCTGGTGGGTCTGGCGGGCCTGTTCGGCAATGTCGGCCCCGGCGCGGCGGGAGCGGCGCGGGGGCGTTGACCAGAGGGTGGCCATACCGGTGGCCGGCGCATTGTCTGCGACCAGCCGGGAGGGGTAACCGCCTTCTTGCACAGGGCCGCGATTCCGGGCACCTCGGCGAGAGGAAGAGGGCAATGACACAGCAGGGCACTCCGTCACAGGCAGAAGGCGATCGCGCCAGCGATGAACGCTCCGAGGAGGAAGGACGGCGGGACACCGATCCGGGACCCGAGCGCACCACCCCGTCACAAGCCGAGGGAGAACGGGAAGGGGAAGACGACGAGGCGGCGTCGTAGAAGTTCGGCCTTCGGCAAGGCGCAGGCGCGACTGGTCAGCCGGTGTGACGGACAGCTGATTCCGATGCTACGGCCGACTCCGTCGCCCTCTGCGGCACCTTCAACGCGGGATCTTGCTTGCTTTACCGGCGGCGCGCGGCCGGGGCGAAATGTCCGCCGGCCGGTACCACTCATCCCTCGGCCACGGACTTTGCTCCGGCAGCCGTCGCCTGCAGGCACAGCTGTCTGCCGTTGTTGGTGTGCTGGTCGAGGATGAGGGGGGTGGCTGCTTCCGTTTGTTCGGTGTCGTGGATGTGTGCGTTGGTGTAGCCGATGTTGTGGGGGGTCCTGTTGAGGGAGGTTGGAGGGCGTCGAGTTTCGGTAGGGTTTTGGCGGCCCGCTTCTCGTGCCGGGTCGTGGGGCGCCAGTAGTTCTGGTCGAGGTCGTGCTCGACGGCCAGGTGGGGACTGCGCGTTGAGCCGTCTGGCCGACAGGACCGCCAGCAGGCCGACGGCGCCGTCGCCGGTCACGGTGACGCGGGTGCGCTCGCTGACGCCGCCGCCGCCGCCGCCGGCGGCGTGGTAGCCGCTGCTCAAGACATCCGACAGGGTCAGCAGTGACGGGACGAGGGCGGAGTCCGACGCGACGGACACTTGACCGGGGTGCCGTCGGCGAGCGGGACGCGGATGGCTTCGGCCTGACCGCCCTCTTGCGCCCTGACGTCCCGGAAGCCGACCTGCGCATGAGCGCAGGAGGTGTACAGGTACCCGCGGGAGAACGGGCAGGTGGTGTCGGAGCTCGCGAATGGGGCGACGACCAGGTCGCCGCGCTGGACGGTGGTGACCTCGGGGTCGGTGTCCTCGACGATGCCGATGAACTCGTGCCCCCAGCCGCCTGCACAGCAAAGGCCCGGACGACTGGCTAATCACCCACGGAGCTGCCCAACGCAGCGTCTGCCCACCCCACGGAGCTGCCCAACGCAGCGTCTGCCCCGATTTCTGCGCCCCCCTCATCCGCATCGAGGGCATGCTCGCGGGGCCCCCGTATGGTGACGACGAACCCACCCACCGGCGGCAGTTCTACTGGCCCGGCCGCTACACCCCGGACACGGACTGGGAAGAGCACATGAACCACCCCCGCCTCCCCGCACGCCTCCTGGCCCGCGAGTCCCTGCCCGGCATCACCGAAGCGCTGGGGAACATGGACGGCTGGCTCCTGCGCGACGGCGCGCACTGGCTCGTCACCCGCCAGCAGGGCACGATCACCACCAGCAGGATCAGCACCGACCGCTCTCAGGTGGTGGCCGCCCGTGCCACGTGGAGCGACCCGGCCGCGGACGGCTCCGACACCTACTGCTCGCCCCTGCCCGACGGCGCCCTGGCCACCAGCGCCCGGGAAGCCGTCACGGTCCATGAACCCGACGGAACTGTCCGCTGGGAGCACCACCACCGGGGCTGGCAGCATGCACCCGAGGCCTCCGGCGCCTGCACGCCCGACCCGGCCGGACGTGTCCTTCTGGCGACCATGGCCGGACCCCTCGGGGGGGGACGGCGTTTCCAGGGGCGACATCTGCCGCGCCCTCGACGTGGCCACCGGCGAGGTGCTCGCCGAGCACGTCCTGCCGTCGTTCTCAGCGACGTACGCCTTCCAGCAGTTTCCGGACGCACGCCCCGAGGTTCTACTCACCGCGTCCATGGGCCAGGACGGTACGCACTGCCTCCTGATCACCTACACGACCGACGGACTCGACGTCCGGGCGGCGGGCACCACCGAGGAGCCGTACGTCGGCCTCGGTACGGACGGGGTGCTGGTCAGCCAGGACGTCGGCGGGGACTATCTCTGCCGTACACAGGGGGGTGCCGACGGCGTCATCGTCGAGGCCGGCGAGGTTCTTCCCGAGGAGTGGGTCTTCGTCGGCTACACCCCGGGCTTCGTCGACGAGAAGCGGGTCCTGGTCGTGGCGGCCGAGGAGCAGTGGGCGGAGGAAGGGACTCACCTCCTGCTCGACGCCCGCACGCTCAGGCCGCTCGCCGAAGTCGACTATCCGGAGACGTCGGGGGTCTTCGCCGTACCGCTCGGCGACGGCACATGGCTCACCGCCGACGCAGAGACCGTTCTGCGCTGGAGCAGCGTCTGATCCGGCAATGCCCCTTGGCCAGCAGATCTGTGGCCGCGACCAGATCGCGCAATGTCACGCTGGCCATACAGGTCGCGCTGAGGAGCCGCTGCCGACCGCATCTGCGCTCCTTCGCAAGTGGGGTCGATGCCGATGAACTCTAGTTCCACGACACGCTCCCAGGGCAAACCATGTGCACAACTGTGCGCGTGACGTTCCCTCAAGGGATCGCGCCGGTCAGGGCCGCATCGGAAGCTGGCCGACTTCCGCCCTTCAGAAGACGAAGGGGCGGCAACGGGGACTGCCCTGCCTGCAGACCACTGACCGGGCACCTTGCCGTCAGATGCCTTGCCCGCGCCCACTGCAGAAGCGGTTTGCCGCGACCACAGGCACCACCGGGTGCGGTGGTATCTGTACCGCACCTACCCACACCCGGGGAGCTCCGTGGGTTCAGGGAACCGAAGCTTGTTCGGGGGGAACTCGCGGGTCGGTCCGTGTGCATCAACTGGTGGATCCGTGGGTTCGGCGGCACCTGCCGGGTGGGCCGCGAGGCGGCGGGCTTCCGCCGTGACCTCGGCATCGGCCTGAGCTGTTGCTCCGTCGCCGTCTTCGAGCATGCCGTACTCGTCATCGAGCTCGGCGAGCCGTTCAGCCAGGGGCAGCTCGTGCCCGTAGCGCCGGTGAATCCGGAAAGTGAGCTCCCAAGGTTGCAACTCGCCGGCAAGCATGCGCCGTGCGAGCGCTCGCACGGCAGCTTCTTGGCCGGCCTTGCTGCCGACCGGATGGAGGGTGAGGCCGAGTTCGGCGAGTGCCTGGGGAAGCAGGTCGTGGACGTCGTAGTCCGCCTCGGCGCGCGTGCAGGCGGCGAGGATCCGAAGGTTGGGGGTGTCGAGTCCGGCGACGAGCGCGTCGCAGGCGGAGTCGACCACCTCGCTCGCACTGATCTCCCCCACACGCCAAAGGGCGGCATGGTCCTGTAGAGCGATTGCTGCTGCTTCGGTCGACGTCACTCGCTCATGATTCCCTTCACGGTACGTCCCGGGCGAGCACATTTCAGCGAAGGTGCTGTTCAGCGGCCTGTTCCAGCAGGGCTCGTGGGGAATCCGCGTAGCGCATCGCGGTCTCCTCGTCGAAGCCGAAAACCTCGGCGAGGTGGAGCAGGTCGGGTCCGCAGGCCAGGGGCCTCTTCGAGTTGGTGGTTGACGCGGAGCCGCTCCAGGGCAGCGTCTGCCCACGCATGGGCGCGCTGATCCAGTGGTTGCTGGCCCGACCGCTCGTGTGGCGGCCTGGTTGTTGATCAGCAGGTGGAGGATTTGCAGTGCTGGGCCACCGGCGGCGCCGGTAGCCCAGCCAGTCCGTCGGGAGCTTCAGGGGGAGACCGTCCAGAGGCCGGGCGCGTCCGGCGAGGATCAGCCGGCGGTTGCCGAGGTCGAGGTCACCGAGCGTGAGGGTGGCAGTCTGGGCGACCCGGCGGCGTGGACCGCCGCGAGCGCCCAGGACGAGCCGTGCCGCCGGGGCGGTGGCCGCTGTGACGGAGTTCTCGACCTGCTCGGGGAGGAGAGGTTGGAGCATGCCGTACGCGTTCTGCCCGATCTTGACGCGGCTGGTGGGGTTGCGGAAGACCAGCCTGTGCCGTTTTGCCCAGGTCAGCAGCGAACGTAGCGGCGACGAGTTGGTCACGCCTCTGGTGAGCGTGCAGTGTCTCGACGTAGGTGAGGATGTCGTCATCCAGGGCCCGTAGCGGGGAGAAGACTGCCGTGTGCCGGATCACGTCGCCTTCGACGTGGCCGGTGAGGACGACGGCCAGGCTCCCGTTGACGGCGAAGCGGGTGTTGCGTCCCCAGCCGCGAGCTTCGGCGAGCCGGTGGGCTAGGTACGTCGCCCCGCCCCGGCCAACCACATGGCTGGCCAGAGCTGCGTCGGCCGGGCCGAGTCGGCAGACGCCACTGCTTTCAGGATGTGTGCCACCAACGAGTGCTCTATCAGCTGACAGCCGATGCCCCGCCCCGTCGTTCTCAGCCGCCGTCGTCCTGCCCGCCTGCCGTCAGCATGCTCCTGAGGACCTCGGCGGGCAGCTTCGCCCACCGGGCCACCTCCTCTCACGGCACTCCGCCGTTCACCGCCGCCACCGCAGTACGCTTCCAGGCCGCTTCGATCACACCGGCACTGTGCCCGAGACCGCGCAGCAGCTGCCGGGCGACCTCCGCGGTCGGCCCGCTCCGCACCCCGCGCAGCTGCAGCAGCTGCTCCTCGGCACCGTCGACGAGGCTGCTGATCCGCCCGCTGCTCGTCGGGTACCACCGCTCTCCACATCGCCCCCGAGCCCGGCGCCCGCTTCTCCTTGCCGAGCACCCGCAGCCGCGCCGCCATCGTCGCTGGCTGATGGCCCTGGTGCACCCACCACGGATCGTCCGTGTATCCCGGCGGCCCGCCGGCTCCGCGGCGCTGGCGGATGACGCCGCCCGTCCACGCGATGAACGGCCCGCCGTGGTCCGTCGCGGCCAGCGGCCCGAGCCACGGTCGACCGACCCGCTCCCCGACCCGGCGGCAGAACATCCCGTCCGCAGGCAGCGCCCGAGGCCACCCCGCCCCACTGTCCACCCACACCAGCTCCGCCATGCCCGGATCCAGCAGCACCTCGGCGACCGCCACCACCTCCGGGAAGACGACCGCGTCCCGCCCCACGATCCGCCACCACTCCAGATCACCCCCAGCGTCACCGCCCGCAACCAGATGCATGCGCCGCGGCCAGATCGTCTCCCACTCCCACCCATAGGCCTGCTCCCACCACCGGGCGACCACCGCCTGCGCCAGCGCTAACACCCGCACCGCCCCCCGGGCCTGACCCGCCCACCCCCAACCGTCGGCCCGGGCCCCGGGGTGGGCGCACCGCCGCGGCGGTCACTCGTCACGGTGGCCCCGGGCCGCGCCCCCACCCGGGGGTGTCCCGGGGCGGCGGGGGAGACGATCATTCGGTCATGAGACCCGAAGTGCAGACGTTCGTTGCCGACGGACCGCTTCCCGACTGGGACGCGAGCGAGGAAGAGATCGACCGGCGTGAACGCCAGCTGAGGGCGATCTCCCGCCCTGTCACGTCCGAAGAGGCCGCTGCCTTGGCCACCTGCTTCGGCCCCGACGACTGCTACGGCGTCGCCTGGACGCTCGTTCACCTGATCGAGACGGCTCCCAATCCGGTGCCGCCGTGGGAGGATCCGGGTCCTGAAGCTGGCGACTGGGTCGAGGTTCTGCGCGGGCGATGGGGCGGCGGACCCCCTGCGGCTTGACGGCTTAACTACATGAGGTGTCTTCGTACGCGATAGCCGTGGAGAGAGGTCTTCTCCCGCCTGGGGCCGGCGGCCAGGACGCGACGCTAACGAACTCGGTGCCCTACGTTCCCGCCCGCTCGGTCTCGCGACTGCGTCTCCCCTCGGGGGTCCGGCGCGGGTCGGGCGGAGAGGATCCGTCACCATGACCTTCATCGAGCCCGGCCTGTCCGTACGTAACGGCTTCGCCGAAGGACCACTCGCCGACGCCGCGCTGTCCCGCGCGGCGCGCGCCGGGCAGCTCCTCGAAGAACTGCAGGAGCAGGCAGCCACGATGACCGACCGCCAGCTGCGCGACGGCGTGCACCGGGCGCTACGCCGCTTCACCCAGGAGCAGCCGCCCGCCTGCCAGGTCGACCGCTTCACCGCGTGGATCCGGCGCGGGGTGCGCATCGATTGGGTTGTCCCCGACCGTCTGCCCTGCGCTTAATGCCCGCCGGGCGGGAGAGTCCCTCCAGCCTCTCCCGCCCGGCGGGAAGGGCCGGACTATCTGGCGCCGCCAGTCTTCCGCTGTCGGTGGTGGCTGGGACGCTGGTCGGATGAACGCCGATGACGAGCAGCTGCTGCGCGGTCGGGTGTACGGCTGCGACCACGACGACCCCAACCCGGGCCCGCTGCCGCACCAGACGTACGCCGTGCTTGTCGGCGGCCAGCTGGACGGCCTGCTGCTCGACATCACCGGCTGGCGGCCGGAAGAGGTAGTTGACGGTGTCGCCCTGGTGACCGAGCTGGGGGCGGTGGCCCGGCGGCCGGGGCGCTGTACGACCCGCTCCCCGACGCCCCGCGCCCGGCAGTAGGGCCGGGGGTATTGTGCCGCTTCCACTACTCCGGCGACACGCCCTGACTCGCGCGAGTCAGGCGTCGCCGATGTGGTCGAAGCCGCGGAGCATCGGCGTCAGCTCCTGTGCGCACCCCGCACAGCGTGCACAGCTGCGTCCCTGGGCTCTCCGCCACGTCCAGGGCGCGCTGCACATCGAGCAGCGGCGAACCCTCGGGCGCCTCTTCGCAGTCCGGCGCGTGCAGCACACCCCGGGCCGGGCCCCTTCCCTCGCGGGCCTTCGCCAGGATCCCAGCCCGGAGGCAGGCGCTCGCCGAGGACCTCGCGGACCGTCGACTCCGGCGGAAGGGGTTCGGTGGGGACTCGGTGGGGACATGGTCGTAGTCGACGTCGTCGACCGGCCATACGTGCTCGGGTGCCCGGACCCACACCCGGTACTCCGCGGCCTCCACGCCGCCGTCCTCGAGGTTGCGGTACGACGGCAGGCGAGGTACAGCCAGCCGCCGAGGGCTGCCGCCGCCTCCACAGCCGCGCCACGACCTCCTGCTCCGGGTGCTCGAGAACCGGGTCGGCGAGCAGCACAACGCGCACCGGCACCGGCTTGGCCGCGTCATCGGAGGCAGTGGTCACGACCCCACGGGAAGCCCCGCCGCTCCCCGCTGATGCACGACACCGCTCAGGCGGCTTGAGGTGAAGGCGGTCCATCGACTTCCTCACGTCTCCGGGCTGGTCGCCGAGCACTCCCATGACCGGCTGAGGCCTGGGGCGGGCCGTGGCTCGGCTGCGCGCGGCAGTAGGCCGCTGACCTGCGCGAAGTAACGGATCACTGCTCCCGAACCAAGTGAGGAGTGACAGACTGCAGAACCGTTGTGGAGGACCAAGGTGCACAGATCCGGTCATGATCCCGGACGGAGCCGTACTCCGTTCAGCGACGTCTACGAGGCGCATTTCGATGCGATCCTCGGATACGTCACCCGCAGAACCACCGACCGGCATACGGCCGCGGATCTGACCGCGGACGTGTTCGTGGCGGCGTTGGAGGCATTCGACAGCTACGACGTCAGCCGTGGTACGCATCGTGTCTGGTTGCACGGGATCGCCCGCAACACCCTGGCCGCTCACGCACGTCACACGGCGCGTGAGCGGGAGGCGGTGACCGTGCTGAACGGACGCCGGCTGCTCGACGAGGAGGACATGCTCCGCTTCGAGGAGCGTATCGACGCCGAGCGGGAGGCCCGGGCGCTGCTGGCCCGGCATGCGGTGCTGTCCGCGCCGCTGCGCGCGGTGATCGACTTGGTCGTCGTGGACGGCCTGACCACGAAGGAGGCCGCGAAGGTGCTGCGGATCTCCCAGGCGACCGCCCGTGTCCGTCTGCACCGTGCCCGGGCCGCGTTGCGCGCCGGGCTCACCACCCCGCCCGGCACTATCAGCACCCCTCTCGCGGAGGCCACCCGATGAACACCCCGACCGGTTTCAAGGAGCGGCTCGGTGCGGAGCTGGCGATCCTGGAGAAGGCGCGGGCCGAACGCGCCGCCGAGGAGCTGTCCGAGCACGGTACGCAGGCCGCAGGCAGGGTCTTCCCGCGGACCGCCGTGCGCCGGGGGGTCGCGCTCGCGGGACTGGCGGCCGCGGTCGCCACCACCGTCGTCGCCACCTCGGGTGGACCGGGAGCGCAGAGCGGTCCGGTGCGCGCGGTGACGGTCGCGCAGGTCCTGGACGCCGCCGCGGCCGGCGCGGCAAAGGGGTCGGGCCATGAGCCCGAACTCCGTCAATGGGTGTACACCGATACCGTGGTCTGCGAGCCGGCCTGCGGTCATTACACGTCCTGGAGGCGGTACGACGGGGCCCAAGGTGCCTCTGTCGGAAAGGCGTTCGAGACGCAGGGCCGCACGGCCGTCCTCGTGTCCGAGACTGACAAGCTCCCGAAACGAGGAATGGTCGGGGAAGACCCGCAGAAGACATGGAAGGTTCTCTCCCAGCTGCCGACCGAGCCGGGTGAGCTCCTGGCAAGGGTGAGCAAGGACCGTTTCTTCGCGGCCGGCCAGGACCCCAGCGCACCGTCCGACCCCGGCCCGGACAATGCCTACGGCTTCATGGACGAACAGCCCCCGGCTGCCACCCCTGGAGCCCGGTTCGCCAGAATCCTCAACATCCTGCGGGTCGCGCCGAACATCCCCCCCGAGATCAACGCCGCGCTCTACCGCGCGCTCGCCCTGATCCCCGGGGCCGAACTGGTCGACGCACCGATGAAGGACGCAGCCGGCCGGCCGAGCCTCACGATCTCATTCGATTTCCACGACCGCCATCGCACCCGCGAGTACCTCTACCTCAACCCCGAAACGTACGCGTACCACGGCTTCCGCAGGGACTGGCAGGGCGAAAGCAGCTTCACCGAGTCCTACGCCCGCACGGCGACCGGCATCGTCGACCACCCCGGCCAGGTCCCCGGGGGCCCCGCACCCGACCCCTCCGACATCGTGATGATGACACCGCCGACCATGCACTCCCGACCGGTAGGTCCTTGATCCCGGAGTGGCGGCCGGGCAGCTGCTGATCCGCGGGAGACCTCGCAGAACGCCAGGCCGTGGAGGACAAGATGCGGGACTGCCAGCAGTCCGTGCTTGCGAGCCCCCTCCTGCGCCGCCCGTGGCACTGCCTCCGCGCAGGAGCGTTCAGCACACGCCGCTCTCAACGCCGCAGCCGTACGCCGGCTGACCGTCCTGCGGGCACACCGCGTCGGATGGGGCGTCTGGGCCGATCTGGTGGCACTGCACCGCACCTGCGCCACGGACGTGACGGTGGTCCATCACGCCGGCTGCCCGCAGATGTGGTGCACTTGCTGCGCCACTGCGACCACCGTGTTCTCACCTCGCACGCCGATGTGCAGGCGCTGTATCCGCCGGCCCGGACGTCGGGGGAGTCCTGGGCGGAGGGACGTCACCGGTGACTGACCGTGCTGGGAAACGGTGCTGCGTCGGGCAGCGGCACGTGAGGTGGGGGAGGACTCTCCCCATGCGCCATGGGTCAACGTTCCGTTGTTTCGTTGTTCCTGAGGGTAGGGTGGGTGTCGTGTCGGACGACTTGGGGATTGAACCGCGTACCGGCCTGGCTGGCCTTCCGCCAGGTGACGGTGTGCCTGCGGGTGCTTTGCAGCGGGATGCCGCACTGCTCGGCAGGCTGCTGGCCGACGCCGGTCAGGGCGGCGGGGCGGGGGAGCGGGGGGTGTCGGACGAGGATGTGGCCGCGGCCTTGGCCCTGTTCGAGGACATGCGGACGGCGTTGGACCGGCTGGAGGCGCAGGTCGTCATCGAGGCCCGGCGCCGGGGTATGGAGTGGCGGCAGATCGCGTCCCATCAGGGCATGAAGTCCTCTCAGGCTGCGTCCCAGCGGTATCAACGGCTGGTGACACGTCTCGAAGAGATCCGCCAGGGCATCCGGTAAGGCAGGAGACCCCCTTTCTCATGAGCCATCCGCCCACCGATCCGCTCTCCGCTGTCGACGCGCTCCTCGCCGCCGTCGACGACGGCACCGTGCTGCCCCCTCCCGCCGAACGGGTCCGTCTGCGCGAGGCGGCGGGCCTGACCCAGGCCGCTGTCGCCCAGGCCCTGGGTATTCGTGTGCCGAGCATCCAGGCGTGGGAGGAGGGGCGGGCGGAGCCGAAAGCCGAACGCCTGCAGGCCTACCAGCGTCTCCTCGAAGGCCTCGCCCAGCGTTACCCCGCTCTGCAACCGGCCACGTCACCGGTCTGCCCACCCACATCCCCGGCCCTCCCGTCCGAGCCGGTGCCCTCTGCCGCGCCGCCTGGCCCGGCGTCGTCGGCGATGGCTCCGTCCCGGCCGGCACCCGGTCAGCCGCAGCCCGCTCCTGCGCCGCCGTCCGGCACCCCACGCCACACACACGAGTACCCTTCTTCGGCGCCGCGTCAGGCGGCCGCGGCCAGGCCGGGAGCGCCGCGCCGCCCGGCGATGAAGAAGGCCGCTTCGGCCGGTACGCCGACCTACGGCACGGATCCGCGGTTCGCGAACGGGCCGCTGGCGGTCGTGGACATCAACGCGGAGGGCCAGGTGCTGGCGTACTGCACCGGCGGCCTGGTCCTTGACGTGCCTGCCAAGTCCCTGCCGGCCCTGGTGGAGTGGACACTCAACGAAGCGGCGCTCGGGGCGCCGAAGCTCGCCGGGCCGGGCAAGGACGCCGACCCGCTGCTCGTCCTCACCGAGACCGCGTGCGAGCGCTACGGCCTGCCGGCCACGCTCACCGACGAGGAGCGCCACGCCGGGCGCCTCCCGGAGGGCCACAAGGCCGTCAAGCAGCTGCTGCGCGCGGAGTGGAAGCTGACCAAGCGCGGGCTGGGGCCGTGGGCGAGGATCTACCGCCCGGCCACCGGTTCGGAGCGTGCGTGCGTGCAGTTGTGCATCCCGTCGTGGAACGCGCTCGACACCCGCAACTGGGGGCACGCCGCACAGCTCCCGCCGGCGGACCTCGCCCGCGTCCTGGGCGTGTACGCCTCCCGCGTGATGACGCCGCGCGGCTCCACGGCTGTGACGGGGCTGGAGCTGATGACCGCCCTGCACCCACCGACCCGCGCCTCCGCGCCCGATGCCGCGGGCAAGCGGCACTCCGAACACAACCCCGGCTCCCTGGGCACCGAAGCAGTCGACCCGGCGCCGTGCGAAGCCCCGGACGGCCACCCGCTCCTGAAGGACCTCCCGCGCTTCCACATCCGCGGCCCGGGGGAGAAACTGTTCGAAGAGGCCTACGACTGGGCACGTCCGATGACCGACGCCGAGTGCACGCTGCGCCACCTGGTCGGCATCGACGTCAACATGGCCTTCGCCGCCGGCGCCAACGGCCTGACCGTCGGCCTCGGCGCACCCACCCACGTCACCAGCCCGGTCTTCGACCCGAAGCTGCCCGGCTCCTGGCTGGTCGACCTCTCCCACGTCGACCTGTCGAAGGTGAAAGCCGGCAAGGAATGGGTCCAGCTCGACGGCTCCCTGCTGCCCTCCCCGTTCACCCCGAAGGGCGAGACCCCGACCGGCCCGGCCTGGTACGCGACCCCGACAGTCGCCTACGCGGTAGAACTCGGCTACGAAGTCGCGCCCCTTGAGGCATACGTCCGCCACGACAACGGCCGCTACCTGGACGGCTGGTACACCAGGCTGCGCGACGCCTACCTGGCCACGATGGCGGACCTCGGCGTCAGCGCCGACCTGCCACCCGAAGCCTTCCTCACCGCGATGGACGGCTACAAAGACCGCGACCCCCAGCTGGGACTCGTCGTGTCGGCGATCAAGGCGACGGTGAAGGGCGGCCTCGGCAAACTCCGCGAACGCCCGCGCGGGGAAGGCTGGCGGCCCGGCGAACCGTGGCGCGCCCTGTCCCGCCCGACGTGGCGGCCGGACATCCGCGCGGCAGTCATCGCCCGCACCCGGGTCAACCTGCACCGCAAGATGATCAAGCACGCCGCGTTCACCGGCCAATACCCCATCGCGATCCTCTCCGACTGCGTCGTCTACGCCGCGAACGGACCGAGCCCGCTGGACTTCCTGCCCTACCGCCAGGGCAAGCCGCTCCCGGGCGGCTTCAAGCTCGGCGTCAACCCGGGCCTGGTCAAGCACGAGGGCACGCAGGAGGTCCTGTGGGGCGAGGAGGTCCGCGACCGCTTCGACGCACCCGAGCTCAACCTCGCCCGGTACATCAAGGACGGCAGCGTCACCGACACCGACAACGGCGAATAGGGAAAGGGGACGCGACGATGACCATGTTCGGCGACGGCCTGGACGCCGCGATGCACAAGACGTTCACCCGTCCGGCGCCCAAGAGCGCCGGCGCGCGGATGCGCTACCTGGTCAGAAAGCTGGGCGGCACCCGGCAGGTCGCCCAGATGCTGCGGATCTCCCAGCGCACCGTCGAACGGTACGTGAAGGACCAGATCAGAAAACCCCGCCCGGCCCTCGCCGCCCGCCTGGAGCGAGAGGTCAAAGCCCGCTGGCAACCCCAGATCCGAGCCAAGGCCCGCCAGAAGGCGGCGACCACCGGCGGCATCATCATCGACACCCGCGCCCGCCTCGGCTACACCGCCCCCATCGGCTCCACCGACCAGGACCGCATCCGCCACCTGACCATCGCCCTGCCACCCCTCTACGCCGCCCGCCTCTTCGACGCCCAGGACGCCGGCGCCACCGACGCCCGCCTCCAGGAGATCGCAGCCGAAGCGCTCAAGGAGGTGTACTTCCAGGACGGCGGCCGCCGCGCCGGCTCCCTGGAAGAAGTCCGCTTCACCGACATCGAACACCTCGAGTTCGACCTGTAGCAACCGCGAGCCCCGACCACCTGCCCAAGAGCACCGAGCCCCTGCTGCGGATCGCTGACATCGTCGCCGGCGCTATCCGCGCCTTGCGCACCAGATACCCGCAGTACGGCGCCACGCTGACCAACGAGATCGACTTCGACGTCTCCACCGACTGCTGAAGACCCCGGAAATGCGCCGAGCCAGGCTCCCGGTCTGCCCCAGGTCACCTGGCTCCCGCGGTCACCGGCTTGAAAAACGCACGACAGGTCGCCCTTCACTGTCCCAGGCGCTCCTGTCTTCGGGCGATGTCTAGGACAAGGGTGTGGGTCGCCGAGGGGGAGGCACGGCCCTCAGCAGCTCCCACAAGGGTGTGGAGCCGCCGGCCCATTCCGCGAGGACTGTGCGGTTGACCAGATGCAGTCGCTGGTCGCGGGCGAACTCGATGGCCGGCCTGGTGAACCTGCCGTTGGTGACGAGAACGACGATGTCGCCTCCGTGGACGGGGCGGCCGGTGCCGTTGAGGACCTGCAGGTCCGGGGTACCGACCGCGGCCCCGGCCAGTCCGTCCCGGCGGTGTTTGCATTGGATGACCCACCGCCGCCCGAAAGGATCGGTTGCCTTCACATCCGCACCGTTGTCCCCGGCACCGCCGACCTGCACGGCATCCGCGCATCCGTCACGGTGCATCAAATCCCGAACCGCGTGCTCGAACTGCCGATGATGCAACGCGTCCAGCTGCGCCAGCGCGTACCGAAGCCCCTGCGACCGCACCCGCTCCCACTGGACCGCCCGCTGCCGCCGGACCATCCAGACAGTCACCACCCCGCCTGCGAGCAGCACCAGGACGACCGGGACCCATGGATGGGCGGCGAGGAACCTCACCAGACCCGTCAGGAACAGCCACACGAGAAGAACACCGCCACCGACGAGGACAAGCTGTTCACCACCTGCGTTCTTGCGGGAACGTCGCCTCGCCGGGCGGCGTCGCGCAGGGCGCCGGCTCACCTGGCGCCCCCGCTCCGGTCCCACTTGATCGGGTATGACACCGTCGGAGCCGGCCGCGGAGCGGTCTGCTTCCACCCGGGCCACTTGATCGGGTAGGACACGGTCGGCACCGGATGGGGCGCCGCCCTACCCGAGCTCGGCCACTTGATCGGATAGGTCACCCCCGACGACGACCGAGGCGCCGGCACCCGCTCCGTTCCCGTCCCGCTGCCCGCCGATGTGGGCGAGCCGCCGAACACGAACACCGCCGCCACGATTACGACGGCCAACGCGGTCTGCTTCCTCGTCCCGGCCGGCGCTCTCCAGTACTGCCCGACCACGGTCCCGTTCCGCTTGATGTAGCCGCTCACTAACGGCAAAGCCGACCCTCCCCCAGGTCACGGCGCGAATCCCGCGCGACGTACCAATATAGCGAGCCTCACTGACAGGCGGTCACTCGTCAGCCACCTGACGTGATCATCAAGCTGGCGGTCGTGGGCTGCTTCGGGGCCGAGGAACCGCTGTCGTCAAGCGAGAGACAGGTGAGACCACCAGCCAGTGGGCTGTCGGTGCACGTGCCGGGGGCGGGCGCCTGGACGCGGGCGGAGTACGCGGCCTGTTCCACATCGCCCTGGAGAACGGCCTGGAGTGACAGCGCCGCCCGTGGCGGACACCTGAGCACGACAACGCCCCCGGAGCAAGGGGCCGGGGACGCGTCGTACGGCGGGCTCCCGACGCTTTCAAGGCGGCCGGCCCAGGCAAGGCGCTCTATCCGGGGTATGCGATCACGGTGGGAGTCTGCTTAGTCTGAGGGCGGACCCTGTGGGATCTCAGAACGCTTGTCAGATGCCGACGCTGTGGCCTGCAGCTCTCTGGCCTTTCTCACGCCGATAGCGTTGCTTGTGTCCCAGGCGCGTGGCTATTTCCCGCCTCGGCCAGTCTTCTTTGATTCGCACCGTTGCTGACCCGTTCTCCGGGGTGGGACCGTGGCTGGCATGGTCGACACTCGCTCGCGACGGTACGAGGCAGCCGCCCGAAGATTGTTCTGGTCCGGCATCGCCCTGTTGCTGCTGGGCCTGTCCGCTCTCGCGGCCGCGCGGACGGACGGCGCCCGTCCGTGGGTGTGCGACCCGGGCTGCCGCCCGGCGGAGAATACGGCGTGGGAGATCGTCAGCATGCTCGGTGCGGTGGGTGTGGGCCTGGGCGCGCTGCTTGGGGCCGTCGCCGTGCTCATGGCTACCCTCCGCCGCCCACCGGCCCCTCCGTTGTCGAGCGATTCTTCAGCCGGGTCAAGCAACACCCGGCCGGAGTAGTGCATCTGTCCTCTGTGCCCGCGGAACGTCCGCCACGGCGCAGCCGAGCGCAGCAGATCAAGCGTGAACAGGCTGACCAGCCAGTCTCAGCTTCGTGGCCGATCGGCCACGAAGCGGCCACCAGCTCGCGCGGGCCCGAGCCGCGGGCTCCCTTGCCGTGGCGGACGTGGAGCTTGCCGAAGCGCCCCAGGTCCCACTTGATGTCCGCCAGATCGAGCTTGCACGCTTCGCTGACCCGCAGCCCGACCTGGGATATCAGCTTGGAGGTGGTGTAGTTCCGGGCGGTCGGAGCGAACTTCCGGCAGGTCGCCAGCTCGCCGCCCCATCCGGGGCTCTGGCACAACTTCTGTGACTGAGCACTCTGAGCAACGGCCGGGATGCTTCCAGACGTCGAAGAAGACTGTCGTAGAAGAGGCAGGATGAGGCTGGCCGGATTCGAACCGGCGTCCTCCCACATGTGGTGAAGGCGCGACAACCCCTGCGCTACGAGCCCCATCCTGCCAGGGATCATACGAGCCCCGGCGCTCCACTGCCCCGAGTATTCGAAGACGGCGGACCACTCGGCGTGATGCTTCACAGAAGCCGTGCCAGAACCCGAGAACCGACAGCAGATGTTCACCACTCCGGGTTCTGGCTCACTTTCCGTGGAGCATGCACGCTGAGTGATGACTGTCGGTGAGTGGGCTCTGAGGATGTTGCCCGGAACTGACCCGTACCGGGTGCAGTGGGGACGATAGTTCGGGCTGTGGAAGAAGTGGTGCTCAGGCTGGAGGAGTTGCTGTTTCCGTTGATCGACGACGTTGCGGTGCTGTCGGTCGCATCGGGCGGCCCGAGCACCGCTTGGCAGATTTTCCGGCACGTCACCGAGGAACTGCCCGGCCGATCATCGGCGGAAGCTACCGTGCGTTCGGGATGTTGCGCCCTCGCCTTCTACAGTGAGCGGGTTCAACAGGGGAGGGAACCCAACACCATGAAGTACCGCATCAACCGCCGCGTCGTCGCGGCGATGCTCATGTCGACCACTGCCACCACGCTCGCTGCCTGCGGGCCCGCAGGCAGCGATGCAGACTCCAAGAGTTCTGTGGACGCCGACAGCGTCAGCCCGGGCGCAGCCAACCCGGAGGACTCCTTCGGCGGTCTCACCGGCGCCCAGATCAGTGACAGGTCCAAGGACGCGCTTCGGAGGGCCACGTCCCTGCGCGTCAGCGGCGATATGCCGAACCCGCGTACCGGCGGCACTGTCACGCTGGACATCGTCCTGGATACCACCGGTTCATGCCGTGGCGCGGTTACCATGCCCGGCGCCGGCACCCTCAATGTGATCAGGGGCCCAGAGGCCTACTTCATCCAGGGGGACGAGGGGTACTGGCGGATGGCGGTGGCGACGGCCGCCAAGAACAGGCCGGACGCCCAGGTCAACGCCTTCCTGAAGGCGGTCAAGGGCCGATGGATCAAGGCGAGCGAGAACACGGCCGAGACCTCCCTGCCCTCGAAGATGTGCGACCTCGCCGCGATGACCAATCAGTTCGGGGCCGACTTGTCAAAGGCCACCGAGCGCGGAGCGGACGTCACCCGGGACGGCCAGAAACTCGCGGTCATCTTCAACCGCGACGGAAACGAGGTCGTCACCACCTACATCTCCAAGGGCATCCGCCCCTACCCGGTGGAGATCACTGCCACCGGCGGCCGCGCTTCCATGGACGTGAAGTTCACCGACTACGGCAAGCCCGTCGACACCACCCCGCCGCCCGCCGACCAGATCATCGACTCCGGGAAGGCCGGCCTGCCACCCAACCGCCGATCATGACCACTCTCACGCCGCCTGTCTGCATGCCGGCGGCCCCACGGAGCTGGTCGTCCGGCTCGCTCCCGCCGAGCCCGCGGCGACCGGCAGGGCCGGGAACCTGCGGATCGACCACATCCGGGTGTCCTCGCTCTCGGAGAAGCCGAGCTGGGCGTGGATGTCGAGGATTCGGCCCTGGAGCCTGTCGGCCTCAGCAGCTCGGCGGGGCTGTACTCATGTGACGGCCCTACCGCCCCCAGCGAGCGCCGTCGTGAACGGGTCAGCCCCCAAATCCCGGTGGAGGGCTATCCAGCCGTGTGCGGGGAAGGCGAGTGTGTCGCCTGGGTGGGTCTGTGGTGCGGGTGACTTTCTGTGGGGGCTCGACTGTGGGGCCGTTGTGGCCAGGCGGCGGGTGTGTGGGTGTGCGGAGGTTCGGTGGAGAGTAGTGACCAGGTCATGCGGCCTTCGTCGGAGGTGTCGGTGCCGCGGCTCACTGTTCCGGTGACAGCTGTGAGTGAGGCCAAGACGGTGCCGTGGTCGTGAGTCCCGGTGTGGCTGAGGACGACGATGAGGAGCAGTCCGTTCTGGTCGGCCAGGTGGATGCTGAGGCGTTTGCCTTCACGTTCACGGCAGCCTCGACGAGAAGCTTTACGGTTTGCTCCAGGAAGCTGTCTTGGGGGTGGCTGTAGTGCCAGCCGCGTACGGTTCGGTCACCATGCGGACTGCCTTGCCTGCCGCCCAGGGGTCGGATGTGAGTACCCCGTTGCGGACGCGCCGGTTCCTGACAGCCATACGGGGGCGCCGGGTCTCGAGCGGGCCTGGCCTGGTCCCGGCAGGGGGAGCGTGCTGCTGACGGGCTTCGTCTTCGGCTCGGGCCGGGGGAGTTCGACCGGTTTCTTCTGCGGAGGGGGTGTGCGAGGCGGATAGCTGGGCGGGACTTTCGGACCCTTGTTCTCCGTCGGCTCGTTCAACGGAACCTCCTCGCACGCTGTCTGACGCCTCTACCCATCGTGGCAGCAGTTCAGGGCTCCTGGTTGCCACTTTGCTCCGTGCGTCCGCGAGTGGAGAGGGGCTGGGCCTCTGATGAGGGTATGAACGCATGGACGGTACGAGCCGCGCGCGTTGCTGTGGGGGCCTGGCGCGCGGCCTTTGCGGGGACAGTGCCCCCGCGGCCCGGCGGACGCGCTGGGGCGTAGAGCTGGCCGGTGAAGCTCCTTGCAGCCGAGGGCGCGTTCGTCACGAAGTCATTCTCTGTCCCGGCGCTCGGCCGAGCACTGCCCGGCCCCGCCGCGCTGACCGGCTTCTCCCCGCGCCCGCGGGGTTCGTCCCCTCGGTACGTGCGTCCACAACCGGGCGCAGGCCCTCTCTCCGCTCGCGAGGGGATGGCCCCGATGACCGGGCTGATACGGATCTCGGCGAGGGCCTGCTCCCGCTCACGCGGGGACGCGTGGTTCTTCGGCGTGAGGGGCAGGCCCTGTGCTGGGACGGTGGAGTTGTCGTCGGGACGGCGCGGGAGGCACCGCAGGCCGCCCCTTCTGGGAGCGGCCCGCGTGATTGCGCGGCCACCGCTGGTGGTGGCTGAAGCGCCGATGTGAGGTGAGGTGTGGGGTTAGCCGAAGGCGCGGGTGCCGGTCCAGTTGACCCAGCTGGCGGTGGTGCGGGTGCCGTGCTTGTTTGTTTCTCCTGGGTAGAAGTAGAGGGTGCCGTCGGTGGCCATGGCCCAGATGTCGGGTGTGGTGGCGGTGTCGCGGTCGACGTCGGGGGTGCCAATGACGAAGGGCATCTGGGCAGCGTTCCATCCGCCGGTGCCGTAGATGGTGTCCTGGCCGGTCAGGGAGCTGGCTTCGGTGGCGAGCGAGGCGAGGTCGACGCCTGTGCCGGAGGGCTTGCCCTTGCGTAGGACGAGGCCCTTGTCGGTGACGGGGCCGCGGAAGAGGAGGTCGGGGATGTTGTCGCCGCTGAAGTCCGCGACGGTGACGATGTCGCGGTCGGTCCAGGTGCCGCCGGTGATCAGGCGGGCTTCGGTGAAGGAGGCGCCGGTGTAGCCGATGAAGGCCCACAGTTCGTCGCCGGACGTGGCCAGGACGTCGGGGAGTTTGTCGCCGGTGATGTCGCCGGTTGCCTTGATCTGAGTGAGGGAAGCGGGGGAGGGGGCACCGGCGGGGAGGAGAATTTCACGGCGTTTGGTGACGTTGACGGCGCCGTATCCGTCGCCCGGGTACATCCACAGTTTGCCGCCGACGCGGACGATGAGGTCTTCCAGGCCGTCGCCGCCGTAGAAGTCTCCGTTGTGGGTGATGAGGGCGCCGTTGAAGTGTGCGGAGGCGGGGGCGATGAAGATGGGCAGGCCGTCGCCGCCGTTGGGGTCCTTGTTCGGGTTGAGCTGGTAGGCGCCGGACATGGAGTAGTCGAGCTTGCCGGTGCCCTTTGCTGTGGTGGCGGTGCTGCTGAGGGCCTGAGAGGGGAACAGGCGCAGGTTGTTCTGGCCGGTGATGGTGAACAGGTCGGGCAGTGTGTCACCGGTGACGTCGCCGGGGAGGTCGGCGTTCTCGCGGGGGGTGACGTAGAAGAAGTACTTGGTGGGTTCGGAGACGTGCCCGGTCTGGTCGACGGTCCGTGCGTACAGCACGTTGGGACCGGCGGCAGGCGGCTTGACGCCCGAGACGGTGGTGACGGTGGAGGTCAAGGCGTTCGTGGGGCGGGTGACGTCGATGGGGTAGTTGTTGGCGTTGAAGCCGTACTCGAAGCGGATGACGTCGGTGTCGAGGGCCTGGAACTTGAAGGTTCCGGTACTGCCGAACTTGATCGTCGACCAGTTGGAGTCTTCCGGGTCGTTGCCGAAGGTGTTCTCGTTGCCGTCGGCGTTGGGGAACTGGTCGGAGGTGACCCGGGGTGGCTTGGGGGCGGTTTCGTCCCAGATGAAGCGGCAGGGCACCTTCGGCATGTAGGCGGAGGAGCTGCCGGCGGAGTCGACGGCCCGGACCGACCAGGAGTAGACGGTGTTGTTCACCAGACCGGAGGTGGAGAAGCCGGGGGTGGTGCGGGTGGCGGCGGCGGTGCTGCTGCCGACGGAGACGGTGCCGGTGGATTTGAGCATGTCGCCGGTGGTGGACCACTTGTTGGTGGGCCACAGGGCGAAGTCGAGGTAGTCGAGGTTGCTGTCCTGGTCGGTGGAGCGGGCGGTGAAGGTGAGGCTGGAGGAGCCGACGCGGACGTAAGGGGGGTTGGTGGTGCACTTGAAGTCGGGGCCGAGATCGAGGTTGGTGGGGGCGGTGGGGGGCCGGTTGTAGGTCAGTTCCAGATAGGGGGCGTTGTCGCCGTCGGCCTGGAACTTCTTCCACGCGTACTGCGACTTCTCGTCTCTGGCACGCATACCGAAGGTGATCATGCTTTTGCCCTGGTCGGCGGCTTTCTGGGCGGCGCTAAGGACGTTGAATGTCTCGTAGTCGTCGCGGCAGTTGGTCTTGTAGCCGTGGGCGAAGCTCCGGGCGGGTGCGGCCAGGTTGGAGTCGGTGAGGGGCGGGGCGTTCTTCCAGTTGGTGCGTCCGTTGATGGGGCTGGTGACGTGGACGGACATGGCGCGAGCGCTGCAGGACCAGGAGTACGTCTCCAGCATCCGCAGGGTGGCCTTCTGGATCTTTGCGCCCTTGAGGTTCTTGTCGTAGGAGATGTTGAAGTACGAGCGCGAGGTGCCCCAGGTGTCGGACTCGAAGCCGACCCGTGCCTCGTGGGTGCCGCCCTGGTTGAAGTCCTTGCCGTTGAAGAACGTGGCACTGGGGTGGCGGCTGTAGGCGGTGGTCCAGTCCTGGGTGTGCTTCCTGACCGTGGGGTCGATGAAGACGGGGTACGCGGTTGCCGGGTCGGTGAGGAAGTCCTGGCTGGGCGTGAGCAGCCAGGTGCCGTCGCCGAGTTCGGCTTCGACGATGTCGCCCCGGGACTCGGGGGAGGGGCCGTTGAGCAGGGGCAGGCTCAGCGTCGCGGCGTCACCGGTCTGGGACGGCGCCGGCGTCGGCTCCGCGGGAACGGGCGGCAGAGGCTGGTCGGTGATGGTGGGGGCGGCCTCGTCGGTGGCGGTGGGCAGTACCTCGCCTTCGGGGTCGACGTTGTCGTCGGCGAGGGCTTCGGTGCTCGTGCTGGGGCTGGGCTCCGGGGCACTGGTCGTGGCGGCCGGAGTCTCGGGAGACTCCGGGGCGGTCGGCTGCGAGGAGGCGCCGAGCTGGCCGTCGGTGACGGCCGGCGCACCGCTGCTGTCCCACATCAGCGGGGTCGGCGACAGCGCGACGTCCTGCCCGTCGAGGTCCTCCGCTGTCACGATGCCGGAGGACGAGTCGAGCCTGAAGGTGAGGGAGGGGGATGCCAGGCCGTACGACAGTTGCGCGACGCGCGGGTCGGCAGCGGCCTGACGGTTCTTCACGACGATGAGCTGGGCGAAGCCGTCGTCCTCGGCCGTCAGGACGAGGTCCGCGCCCGGGAAGATCTCCGGGTACAGGGCGCGGGACCCGGATATGACGGGAGTGGGGACGGGCCCGGGCCAGGTGAGCTGGATCTCGTGGGTCTGGGGGGTCTCCGTCGTGCCGCCGACGGTGAGCGTGACGAGCGGGCTGCCCGCCTCGCCCTCTGCCTTCAAGTTGTTGACGAGCGAGACCCGGTGCACCTGTCCGCGCGATGCCCGCTCCCCGCCAGGATTGCCGCCGGAGAACACGACCCTTGTGTTCGTGGCCGCAGGTGCCCAGCCCGCACCGGTCCGCTTCAGCGTCGTGTCGATCTTGTTCCACTCCTGGCCGACCTTGGCCCAGACCGGGGAGGCGTACAACTTCTTCGTCATCAGCCCGTCGGGACGCGCCCAGGTACTTGAGCGCGCGGTCCGCAGCGCGGTGACTTCGACGGGCTTGCCGGCCTTGCGAGCCAGGGAGGACGCCGACGCCTCGTCCACCGCCCGATCCGCCGACTTGGCCTTGTCATCGTTCGCTGGCAACGTCTCAGCCTGGTCGCCGGCGCCTGCCCAGAAGCCCGCGTAGGTGATGCCGCCCGCGGCGAGCGCAGCCGCGACCACCATGGCGCTCATGCGCCGTGCCGCCGGCCGCTGCCATGTCTGTCTCATCGGGGGAGGACCCTTCTTCCCAGCATTCCGGGCGCTGACGGCACCGGCTGAAACCACGAAGCCGGCCATGACGTCCTAGGGAGGGACTCCGGATCGAAGATCACCCCCGCGCGGGCATGGCTGGGCGAGCCGATGATGTCCCATCAACCCCGTCGCGTCACCCCGCAGGTGACGTGCGCAGGGACTGCCCCGTTTCGCTGCCAGGTAGCGGCCACTGGGCCAGGAATCGCCTAGGTGAAGGCGTTGCGGCTCGCAGGGCAGGTGGAGATCCCATGAAAACAGGACGAAAGATCGTCGCAATCGGTCACTTCGTGGCGTGATACACGTATCGCGTTCACTTGAGATCATTTCGCAGGTGACCTGCGTAAATACGCGATGGATCCGGAGCTGAGGCTTCAGTGATCATTCGATCGACTACGCACCGTGACAATCCTCACGTCTGACACGTCACCTCTGGAATTCCTTCACGTATCGCACGCAGAATCTGCGGGATCTGAAGTGCAATCACCTGCAGTCCGCCTTCCGGCTTCCGCTCCAGGTGGTTCGGAGGGACCTCGCCTTGTTCGCTCGTCACCGTCAAGCCCGCCGCAGGGTTCGGCGTACTGTCATCCCCGCGCTCGGCGCAGCGCTGCTGGTGGGTCTGCTGCCTGCCCAGGCTCTGGCCATGCCGCCGGATCCGGGGAACATCGAGGCGGGGCGTGAGCCCATCGAGGCCGATCCTCTCGAGTTGGAGAAGATCGAGCTGGACAAGCCCGTCGAGGGTGAGACATTCGAGAAGGATCTCGAGACGCTCAAGGCCGAGGTCCCCGCCGACCAGCAGCAGCCGCCGGCGGGAACGACGACGCCACCTGCAGCTGACACCGAGTCCTTCACCTTCGGCTCTGCTCCCGTCAGCCCCGCCTCCTACGCGCGGGCCACGGCGGCAGCAGTGGAAGGCAGCCTCACGAAGATCCCCAACATCCCCGTTCTCGCCGGACAGGCTGCCGGGCACCCCGCCCCGACCGGTACGTGGCAGTTCAGCGTCGTCGACCGCAGCAGCGAACTCAGCCAGGGCGGGGACGAGGCGCTCAAGGTCGGATCAGTCGTCATGGTCCAGGCTCCCGCGGCCGGCTCCGTTCCGCTCTCTGTGGGAATCGACTACTCCAAGTTCGAGAACCTCCACGGAGCCGACTGGGCCACCCGGCTGCGCCTGGTCCAGTTTCCCGAGTGCTACCTGACCACGCCCCTCGAGCCCGCGTGCCAGGAGTACGAGGAACTGGAGACGGTCAACGACCCTGTCTCCAACACCGTGACCGCGACCATCGACACCGCCGCCGACGGCACCGTCATCCCCGCCCTCGCCGGACAAGCCACCCCCGCGTCCGGTCCTGCGGTCATGCAGGCCGCCTTCACCACCGCCACTCCCACGGCCGCGGGCGGCGACAGAGCCGTCATCGGCACCGTCGACTCCGGTGCGGGCGCCGGTGGTTCCTTCAAGGCCACCCCCCTGGCCTCAAGCGGCAAGTGGTCCGCAGGCGGCTCCTCCGGCGCCTTCACGTGGTCCTATCCGGTGGTCATACCGCCCGCCCCGGCCGGCCCCGCACCGAACGTCACGCTGTCGTACAACTCGCAGGCAGTCGACGGCAAGACCGCAGTCTCCTCCCCCCAGGCATCGTGGATCGGCGAAGGATGGGACTACAGCCCCGGCTTCATCGAGCGCCGCTACCGCAGCTGCAAGGACGACACCCACACCCTCACCGCCGGCACCCCCAACAACACCGCCAAGGCCGACAAGACCAGCAGTGACCTGTGCTGGGTCTCCTACAACGCTGTCATGTCCCTCGGTGGCAGCACCACCGAACTCGTCCGCGCCCCCGCGAACAGCGACCCGGTCACCGACACCGAGATCTACCGCCCCCGCAAGGACGACGGCACCCGCGTCGAGCGAGTCGTCACCCCCGGAACCAACGGTGATGACAACGGCGAGTACTGGCGGGTGACCACCACCGACGGCACGAGATACCACTTCGGCCTCAACAAGGTCGGCGGCACCCACGCCGACACCAACTCCGTCTCCACCGTCCCCGTCTTCGGCAACCACCCCGGCGAACCCTGCTACACCACCACCTTTGCCTCCTCCCGCTGCGGCGCGGGTAAGCAGCAGGCGTGGCGATGGGGCCTGGACAAGGTCGAAGACGTCCACGGCAACGTCATGATCGTCAACTGGAACCAGGAGACGAACCACTACGCCGTCCGCGGTAAGCGCAAGGATGTCAAGCCCGAAGCGTACGAACGCGCAGCCAACCCCACCACCATCGAATACGGCCTGCGCACCACCGACCTGACCCGCCCCTCCGCCACAGTCGCCTTCGGCACCGACCAGCGCTGCCTGAAGACCACCGGCTGCGCAGAAGCCAGCTTCAAGCCCGGTAACCCCACCGCCTACCGCGCGTGGTGGGACACCCCCGGCAGCCTCAACTGCGCATCCGGCTCCAAACTCTGCCCCGGCTTCCCCTCCTTTTGGACCCAGCTCCGCCTCAAGACCGTCACCACCAACGCCACCCGCGCCACCCCCGACGGACAGACCAGCTTCGGCAAGGTCGACACCTACACCCTCAACCACTCCTTCCCCGAGGACTGGTACGACACCGCCCCCGGCCTCTGGCTCAACTCCATCACCCGCCGCGGCTACGCCCCCGGTGACACCGTCGGAACCCCCCAGTCCAAAGACGGCGTCAGCTTCGACCACTACACCGTCGGCAAGCGGTCACACGAATCCCTCCGCACACGCCTCCTGATCGGCGAGCAGCTCCCCAACCTCGTCGCCAGAGACAAGGACGACAAGCGCCCCGGCTTCACCCGGCCCCGCATCGGAACCATCGCCACCGAAGCCGGCGCCGACATCGAAGTCGAGTACATCGGCGGCTGCCAGTACCAGCCCGCCACCGACAAGGAACAGGCCAACGGCGCCTGCTACCCGGTGCGCTGGTCCCCTGACGGCGAGGAGAAGACCCCCGCCAAGGCCTGGTTCAACCGCTACGTCGTCCAGTCGGTCACCGAGACCGACAAGATCGCCAACATCTTCGGCAAGCCCATCAAGACCACCTACGACTACCTGGGCCCGGCATGGGCCAAGAACGACGACGAATTCCTCCGCCCTGCCCTGCGCACCTACAGCGACTGGCGCGGCTACCGCCGGGTCACCGTCACCAAGGGCCCCAAAACCACACCCCCCTCGGCGGCGCCCAAGCTGGGAGACCCGCCCCACGCGCCCGCCTCACAGTCACGCGCCACGACGCTCTACTTCCAGGGGCTCGGCGGCGAGGTCAAGGACTCGGTCGACGGCACCGTTCTCCTCGCCGATGACGCCCCCCAGTACGCCGGCATGACCGCCGAAACCCTCACTTTCCTCAACTCCGACACCGCCAAGACCTACTTCGACAATGACCCGGCCACCAAGCCCGTCTTCAAGAACCGGACTCGGACCTTCCCTGAATCGTCCCCACCCACAGCAGAACGAGCGCGCCAGGCCGAGGACGGCAGCAACCTGCCCGCCCTGCGCTCGTACCGCACAGCCGTCAAAAAGACCGACAGCATCCAGGCCGACGGCGCGAACTGGCGAGGCGTCCGCACCACCACCCTCGACCGAGACGACTACGGCCTGCCCACCGCCGTCGAGACCGCTGTCCTCACACATATCGGCACCACAGAGACGCTCTCCCAGCAGACCTGCACCAAGACGTCCTACGTCCACAACACCACCGCGTGGCTGATCGGACTGCCCAGCACCGTCCGCACCACCGCCACCACCTGCACTGACCACGCCGGCGCCGACAAAGCCACCGAACTCAAGGGCTCGGTCCAGAGCCGCTACGACCACCTCGACCACGGCGCCACCCCCACCAAGGGCCTCGTCACCTCCGTCGACGGCATCGACGGGACCGGCACCACTCACTCCGTCAGCACCAGCACGAAGTACGACGACCTCGGCCGCGTCACCAGCGTCACCGCACCCGAGGTGGGAGAGACCAAGACCCAGTACGACCCGCCCAACGGAGGCCCGGTCACCTCGGTCACCAACGTTAAGACGGTCAACACCAAGGACCGTGCCACCGTCACGACCTTCGACCCGGGCCGGGCTTTGCCGCTCAAGGTCACCGACCCCAACGGCCGCATCACCAGCACCCAGTACGACGCCCTC
The DNA here is from genome assembly GCF_044752725.1 of Streptomyces sp. NPDC088707. Lineage (NCBI taxonomy): Bacteria > Bacillati > Actinomycetota > Actinomycetes > Kitasatosporales > Streptomycetaceae > Streptomyces > Streptomyces sp. NPDC088707. The sequence continues at coordinate 567,106 of NZ_JBIVLV010000004.1, forward strand.
GGCCGCCTCATCAAGGGATGGTCCCCCTCCCGGTCCGCCGGAACTCAGACCCCCAATGTCGAAATCGCCTACCAGACGGCGACCGTCGCAGCCGACGGCAAGACCAACCCCGCAGCCGTCACCGTCAAGACCCTCAAGGACGACGGCAGCTACGCCCGGCAGACCACGCTCTACGACGGCCTGATGCGCCAGGTCCAGACCCAGTCCGAAGCCCACGGCCCCGGACGCATCGTCACCGACACCTCCTACAACGACCACGGCCTGGTCGCCGAACAGACCAGCGGATACCTCGTCAAGGGCGAACCCGCCACCGACCTGTTCAAGGTCAAATCACCCACCCTCGTCAAGAGCCGGGTCAGGACCGCCTACGACGGCATGGAACGCGCCGTCCTGCAGATCCCCTACCACGGACAGGCACGCCAAGCCTGGACCACCACCACCTACGGCGACACATCGACCTTCGTCGACCCCGCCGGCTCCACGGTCCCCTCGACCACCACGGTCACCGACGCCCTGGGCCGCGTCACCGAACTCAGGCACCACACAGCACCTGGCAAGTACCGCTCGACCACATACAGCTACGACAAGCGCAGCAACCGTGACACGGTCACCGACCCCGCCGGCAACGCCTGGACCTACCTCTACGACACCCGCGGCCGCGTGACCTCGGTCAAGGACCCCGACACCGGCATCACCCAGACCCAGTACGACAACGCCGACCGTCCCACCAGCGTCACCGACGCCCTCGGCCAGACCACCTACACCACCTACGACGTACTCGGCCGCGTCACCGCCGTGCACGAGGGCTCCAAGCTCCACGACCCGGTCAAGTCCTACACCTACGACCCGGCCGGAGCCTTCGGCCTGGCTTCCGAGTCCACGCGCCACACCACCAAGCCCGACGGCACCAGCAACGGCGACTACACCACCAAGATCACCGGATACGACGCCGAGTACCGCCCCACCGGCCGCCAGGTCACCATTCCACTCAACGACATGACGACCGGCCTGTCCGGCTCCTACACCTACAGCTACACCTACACCGCCACGGGAAAGCCCCTCTCCGTCACCCTGCCCGCCAAGGGCGGCCTGGCGGCCGAGAAGGTCATCACCCGCTACAACGAAGACGGCCTGCCCGAATCCACCTCCGGCAAAGCCTGGTACACCTCCGACGTCACCTACTCGCCGTACGGCGAAGTCCTCCGATCCGTCTCCAGCGCACAGCCCTACCGCGTCTGGACGACCAACTTCATCGACGAACACACCGGCCGCCTGATGCGTACCGTGACCGACCGCGAGAAGGCCGGCCCCCACCGCATCTCCGACACCGGCTACGCCTACGACGCCGCAGGCATGATCACCGCCAGCGCCCGCCAGGACGCGGTCACGGACACCAGCACCACCTGGGACAACCAGTGCTTCACCTACGACGCCATGGGTGAACTGGTCCACGCCTGGACCTCGAACATCAAGCCCAACGGAACCGGCATCGGCTGCAAAGCCGCATCAGGAACCACCTGGGGCTACAACAGCACCGGCACCCCCTCCAGCGGCCCCGTCGCCGACGCCGCCAACGCCGCGAACACCGAACCGGCAGGCCTGTCCAACGCCGCACCCGCAGCCGGCACCATCGCCACCAACACCGGCACCCCCACAGAGGCACTCACCGGAGCCGTCACCAGCCAGGCCGCCTACCGCCAGTCCTTCACCTACGACTGGATCGGCAACCGCGCCAAAATGACCGAGCACGACCCGGCCGGCGACACCTCCAAGAACGTCGCCTACACCTACAACCACAGCACCACCCAGCCCCACACCCTCACCTCCGCCACCTCCACCACCGCGGGCAAGAACAGCGCCTACACCTACAACCCCACAGGCACCACCAAAACCCGCGATCTCCCCGGCGGCACACCCGGCACCCCGGAACAGACGCTCCAGTGGACACCCGAGGACAAACTCGAGTCGAACACCGTAGGCAGCAACAAGACCACCTACGTCTACGACGCCGACGGCAACCGCATCCTCGAGAACTCTGACACCGGCAGCACCCTCTACCTCGGCGAAACCGAACTCACCACCGACTCCGTCGGGCTCATCACTCGCGCCTCCCGCACCTACGCTCAAGCCGGCGCACCCACCGTTGTGCGTACCAGCGTCGATCGTTCTGCAACCCACAACCTCAGCGTCCTGCTTACCGACCACCTTGGCACCGCACATACGTCCGTCGACGCTGACGGCACCCAGGCCGTCACTCGTCGCGCGTTCAAGCCCTACGGTGAAACCCGCGGTACCAAGCCCGCCGACTGGCCCGACAAGCGCAGCTACCTCGGCGTCGGCATCGACGACACCATCACCGGCCTCACCCACATCGGCGCCCGCGAATACGACCAGAACACCGGCCGTTTCATCTCCGCCGACCCCCTCATCGACATCACCGACCCGCTCCAAATGAACGGGTACACCTACGCCAACGGAAACCCCGTTTCTAAGAGCGATCCCACGGGCTTCGCCCCTGACGACTGCGCGAACAACGGCGTCAGCTGCTCGCCCAACTCGGACGGCTCATGGAACGTAGGAAAGACCAGCGAATACGCAAAATACAACGGGACGCCTGCGTCGGAGCTCCGGGCAAATAACGACCCCGATATTGCATTCAACGACGAAAGCGCCGCAACGGGTGACGCGATCGAGGCAGCAGCCGCCAAGTATCTGAAGGGGAAGGTTTACGACGAATTTATGCGTGCCTTCCGCGGTCAAGTCAACGATCGCGCTACCTCCTCCCAGTCGTTCTATGAGGCATCCGCAGACGACAAGATCTCCGACGCACTTAACCTGTGCGAGGGCCGGAATGCCATGAGCTGCTCGAAGGAGATGCGAGATTTCCTAGTGCTTCTGGAAATCGAAAAGGGCGTCAGGGCAGGCGCATTCGAGGGGGGTGGCCGTCCGGGTGGCGCTCAGGCCTCCAAAGCGTTCACGGCGAAGGTTCGGTCTCTCACACCCTGCAACAGTTTCGTTCCGGGGACCAAGGTCCTCATGGCTGACGGATCTGTGAAGCCCATCGAAGAAGTAGCAGTGGGGGACGAGGTACTCGCCGGCGACCCCAGAGACGGTTCTACGCAGTCGGAGACTGTCACAGCGGAAATTCAGGGCTACGGTCGCAAGCAGCTTGTCGAGATCACGGTCGATCATGGTGATGGGCCAGTCCGGATGATCGCTACAGCGGGGCACCCCTTCTGGGTTCCCGAGGCAGGTGAATGGATCGAGGCTGCAGATCTCACATCTGGCCAGCGGCTACGCACTAACTATGGCGCTAACATCCAGATAACTGAGGTTAAGCGGTGGACTAGTCCAAGAGCCAAGGTCCACAATTTGTCTGTCACCAACCTCCACACGTACTATGTGGTGGCGGGCGAGACTCCGGTACTGGTTCACAATTCCAACTGTCCCCTCACAATGTCTTCTGTCATTAGCGAGGATTCGGCGCTGGTGAAGGCCGCGCAGCAGGCGGGGAAGAATCAGAAGGTTCAGGCTGACCTGGACAGCCTGTTCCAGCAGCTGTCGCGCGGAAATATGAATCCGGGCCTCGGAAGTAAGGCGTTGGCCGGAACGGATGTCACCTACGCGCGAGGAAGGAACGGCGGTCGCCTGTTCTTCCGGAACGTTGACGGAGGGATTCAGGTCGTTGGGAAGTCCGATAAAGCGAACGAGTCCAAGGTGATTGCGAGGCTAAATCAGCTCTATGGTCAGTGACCCTCTCTATCACGTAGAGAACCAGCAGTTCAGCGCACTCTTCATGTTGGGCGCAGAGGACGACAAGGAAACTGTTGAGAATGTAGACGCGGAACTCACCCTCCCGGATGGGACACGGTGGAGCGCCACGTTCATGACGCTGAGAGCGATCGCGCAAGTGATGGATCGATGGAGGGAGACTGGAGAATGCTCCGGCGGGGCATATTTTCAGTGTCCCGATCTCGTGATCATTCCGGAGGGAGGTCTGGCTGCGATGCTGGATTTCTTCAAGGGGATTATCGATTCAGGCGGACCTGAAGGAGTCTTGCAGCTTCTGGGTGAAAGCTAGCTCGCCCGTAGGTGCTGTCGAAGAGTGAGGCAGGATGCCCCTTTCCCGATTGGCGGAGAAAGGGGCATCCTGATCTTTGACGGCAACGCTGACGGCAACGTCAGCGGACGACGACTGCGGCGGGTGGGTCTTCGGAGCCGTCGTCCGCTGAGCCGAGGGTGTTGCTGAGGGTTTCGATGGCTTGGCGTTGGAGACGGAGTCGGACGTGGGCGTAGACGCCGGCGGTGACGCCGATGTGGGCGTGTCCGAAGAGTTCCTTGATCACGACGAGGTCGATGCCCTGTTCCAGGAGCAGGGTGGCGGTCGAGTGCCGGAGGTCGTGGAAGCGGATGCGTCGGAGTCCGGCCTGGTCGAGGAAGCTGCGGAAGCTGCGGGTGAGGTTGGCCGGGTCGAGAGGCCGGCCGGTAGGGGTGGTGAAGACGAGGCCGCTGTCCTGCCAGGCTGACCCTGCTGTTCCGCGCTCCTTGTCCTGCTGCTGTTTGTGCTCCTTGAGGGAGTGGAGGCATTCGGTCGGGAGCGCGATACGGCGCTCAGACGCCCGGGTCTTGGTGGGCAGATGCGTGAGGCCGCCGGTGCGGGTGCGCTGGAGCGAGCGGCGGATGCTGGCCGTTCCGGTTGTGAGGTCGAGGTCTTCCCAGGGGAGGCCCAGGAGTTCGCCCTTGCGGAGTCCGGTGCGCAGCGCGAGTTCGTACAGCGCGTGGAGCCGGTCCGCGCGGGCGGCGTCGAGGAACTGACGAGCCTCCGTCGCAGTCAGGGGCCGGAAGCGCCTGGGCCGGGGCGTGGCGGCTTTGACGTTCCGGGCGACGTTGCGCGGCAGCTCGTCCTCGCGGACGGCGTGTTCCAGAGCCGACTTGAGCACCGAGTGCACGTAGGTCACGGTCAAGGGGGACAGCCGTTTCTGGCAGCACTCGCCGATCGTGCAGCACTTCTTTCGTTCGGTGTCCAGGCCCTGGGTGCAGCACTGACAGGTGGTGCGGAGCCGGTCGAGGAAGGTGCGGACGTCCTTGGCGGTGAGCCTCGCGATCTTCTTGGTGCCGAGGCCGGGGATGAGGTGGAGGCGGACGCAGGCGGCGTAGCGTGTGTGGGTGTTCTCGCGGAGCCGGTGGACCGCGACACTGCCGAGCCAGTACGTCAGGTAGTCACCAAGCGTGCTGTCAGCGGTGGCGACCGGCAGCCCGCGGTTGCTATCGGCGATCTTCTCGGCGAGCTTGTCAGCCGCGTTCCTGCGGGTGGTGCCGTAGACACGGACACGCTTTCGTCTGCCGTCGGCGGCGAGGACGTAGCCGGCGGCTTCCCAGCGGCCGTCCTTGCGCTGATAGATGGTGCCTTCGCCGTTGGCGCGGGCCTTCCCGCGCTTGGGGACGGTCATCGGGCGACTTCTTCCAGATGGCGCTGGACGTAGTCGTCCAGGGCGTGGGCGGGGATGCGGCGGGCGCGACCGATGGTCAGCGAGGCCAGGCGGCGGGTGCGCAGGAGTTCGTAGAGGGCGGAGCGGCCGATCTTGAGGCGGGCCATCGCCTCGGGGACGGTGAGGAGTCGTCGTCACGCACGAGTCGCCACCACCTGTTCGCGTGTCGGGCCGCCGCCGATGAGTGCGGCGAGGCGTTCGAGGTCGGGGGTGAGACCGGTGCCGTCGTAGGCCCAGTGGGCGAGGACGAGGGTGGTCGGGGAGATTGGAGGGGTGTGGCGGCGGTGCCATGCAGCGCGGGTGGCTCGGAGGGCGCCGAGGGTGGTGGAGTAGGCGCGGGTCTTGGTGGAGAAGTGGCCGCGGAAGCCGAGCATGTGGGCCCACTTGCGCAGGTTCAGGTGCTTGAGGTCGTCGCGGGCGCCGAGGGCCCAGGCGGTGCGGATCATGCGGGCGGCGTGCTCGGGCACGGACTCGAACCAGAGGTCGGTGATCCTCTTCAGCCGGTGGTCGAGGGTGCCGGTCGCGGCTTCGGTGCCCTTGGTGGCGTACTTGGCGACGTATCCGGCGACCTTGCCCTCGGTGATCGTGGTCCCGCGTGGGAAGTCGGAGGACCGGATGATCCTGGTGTCGATCTGCTCGCCGAAGGCGAAGGAGCGGGCGCGGCCGTTGATTTCGGGCCCGTCGATGCGGGCGCGGGTGGCCGCGAGCTGGATGGCGTCGGCCAGGAGTTCGGGGGTGGCCCAGGAGGGCGGCAGGGTGTGGCTGCCTGCGGGGCCGTGGAGGCGGATCACGGCGTGGAAGTGGATCAGTCCGCGCTGCTGGTACTCGGCGACCTTGGCGTACGAGACCCGGACGACCTTGGAGAGCAGACGCTGCGGGAGTCCGGCCGCTGCGGCGATGGTGCGGCGCAGGTGGAGCATGAAGCGGGCCCACAGGGTGGGGGCGTGGGCGTTCCACAGCACCGCACCGGTGTAGTCGTACCGCTCGGGGTCGAGCGGGGTGCCGAGGAGGGTCGCCCTTGGTGTGGGTGCGCCCGCAGCAGCAGCGCGCGGCCCCGCTGGTGCGTCGCCCGTGGACGGGACCGTATGAGGGTGCGGTGAGGGTGGCGAAGATGCGGGGGTGGATGGCGACCTGGTCGGGGATGTTCTTGCCGCCGCGCAGGCCGGTGGCGATGAGGTGGTAGGTGTCCTGGCGGTAGAGCTCGGCGCAGGAGGGGCAGCGGGTGGTGCGGCGGTTGCCGCAGCGGACCAGGAGATGTCCAGCGGGAAGTTCCTTGGACTTCAGTTCGCGCAGGATCTCGCCGGTGAAGGCGTTGATCTCGGTGCGCTGGCCTTCGAGCCGGATCGGCTGGGCGCAGCCACCAAGGGAGGACAGTTGCCGTACCAGGCCGAGCAGGTTCCGGTAACCGGTGAACGTGGGCAGCGCGGGCGCGGCCGGTTTGGGGCGGGGGATTGTGGTGGTGGGGTCGTGCGGTGGCATGCTGGCGGGACCTCTCTGCGCTGCGGCACACGCGTGTGCCGTGGATGGATGGGGAGGGAGGCCCCGGCAGGGGCGAGGGTTTGGCGACTACACGCCCTTGCCGGGGATCACTGCGAAGCAGGACCAGGAGGCGGCGGTCACGTGGCCTTGTCCAGGTCGATGTGGTCGGGCAGGTCACGGACCTTGAGCCCTTCGGCGCACATCAGGTCGTTGATCTGCCAGCAGGCTTCGGTGGGCAGGTAGACCGAGCGCAGCCGGACGGGGATGCGCATGTCGCCGACGGAGGCGATGGAGACGCCCTGGGGCATGGTGCGGTCGGCGGCGGTGATGTCCAGTTCCCGGCCGTCGGGGAAGAGGTGCAGGAAGTCCTCGACGGTGTCGACGCGGTGGCAGATCCGGGCGGACAGGTTGGTGCGGACGGCGGTGGTGAGCACGTCGGCGGAGGGTTTCTGGGTGAGGAGCCACAACCGGATGCCGAACTTGGCGCCCTGGCTGGCGATGGCGAGCAGCTCGGCCTCGAAGCGTTCGCGGGCCTTGCGGTCCGGGTGCCGGGTGTAGTTCGCCACCTCGTCGATCACCACGAGCAGCAGCGGCAGCTCCGGGCTGAACTCGGTGATGCGGTCAGTGCGACCGGACCAGAACAGCCGCTCACGGCGCTGCATCTCCTCGCGCACCCAGCGCAGGATCTCGGTCGGCTCCTCGGGGTGGACGGCATCGGAAACCTTGTAGGCAGTACGCCACCAGGGCGCGACCGCGCCAAGGTTGGGGTCGATGACGATCAGACGAACGTCTCCCATTAGGGATGCGTAGGCGAGCAGGGTGTTGACGGTGATCGACTTGCCGGAGCGGGTGAGGCCGGCGACCAGGGCGTGCGCGGAGTAGGCGAGGTTGAGCACAATGGGGGTGCCGTCCTCGTCCCAGCCGAGCAGCACGTCATCGGTGGAGACGAACTGACCCGGCCGACACACCGGGGAGCCGTCGGGGTCGATGAGTGGTGAGCGGATCACCGCCTCCAGCGGCTCACGCCGGAACCCACGCGCGACGATCACTCCGGGCTTGGGCTGGCTGATCCGGATGCGCCGCATCCCCCAGGCGTCGCACAGGCCCTCGGATGCCTCCTGCCAGGCGCTCAGCCCGACCTGCGGCAGGGCATCGGCGGTGACGGTGACGCCGAAGGCGTCGGCACGGGTGCGCAAACGCGGCACCAGCACCCGCGGCTTGGCCGGTTGCTCCTGGGGGCCGTACTGCTGGAGCACGGTGGGAGTGGCGCCCTTGACCGCCAGGCCGAGCATCGGGGCGAGCCGCTTCCAGCCCCACCGCAGCCGCCGCGCCTGCCGCAGGCTGATCCGAGTCTCGGCATCGGCCCGGTACCAGCGGGCGAAGCAGAACGCGGCCCAGCCCAGCAGTCCGAGCACGCCGAGACAAACCACGGCCAGGAGCGCGAGCCCGAGGGGGTTGCCGCTCATCAGGCGCCCGCCTTGGCGGTGACGGCGTCGGCGCGCAGGGAGATACCGTGCCGGTCCTTCCCGTTGATCTCGTTCTCCCAGGCCGACGCGACAAGCCCGGTGAAGACGACCGGCAGGCCGACCTTCAGGCCCTTGCCGAGACCCGGCTCCGGGACCTTCACGGTGATCACTTCGGCGCGGCCGTTGAAGGCGAACATCACGTCCACCAGGTGCAGGTGGGCGCCGGTGCCCCGGTCGATCGCGGGCTGCTGGCCTTCGCGGTCCTCGAAGTGCGGCCGGGACTCGGAGGCCAGGATCACCAGGGCCTGGGACTGGTCGATGGGCATGGTCTTCACGGCAAACCTCCAGGTAGAGGGGTGCGGGTCACCCGTGTGGGTGATCGCGTGCCGCAACCATACATTCATTCCATCCGCAGTCCATCCCTATTGAGTTCCATCCATTCTTGCCATGGTCCATCCATCCGGCGGCTACCCTGACCCCGTGAGGCCGCTGAGCTGTGAAACACGACAGGCAGCGGGTGGCCCGCGGCGGATGGAATCGGAATCGGACCGGGGATGGACATGGCTGCTGCGGACGAAGCGCGCTTGACGTTCGAACGCATCGCGGACGACCTGCGGCAGCAGATCCGGGACGGCGAACTACGTCCAGGCCAGCTCCTGCCGACGCAGAGCCAGCTCATGCAGACCTACAAGGCATCCAGCCTGACCGTGCAGAAGGCCATCCGGCTCCTCAGGAACGAGGGCTGGGTCATCGCCCGCCAGGGGCGCGGCACTTTCGTCACGCGCTCAGCTGACTTCGAGGACGCCTTCGAGAAGGTCGCCGGTGACCTCCAGCAGCAGATCTACACCGGCACTCTGGCACCCGGGGCCAGGCTTCCCGCCCGCGAGGTCCTGGCGGAGCACTACGCGGTGCCGCTCAACGTGGTCACCAACGCCATTTCTCTGCTGGCGGGCAACTTCCTCCTGCGCTACCCCGGCGAACTGCCCGGCGACGAGGTCTACGTACGAGACTGGGACGACCACGGCTTCGCCACCCAGCTCACACACGGCCGCCTGGTCCACAAGATCAGAGACGGCTCACTCGCCAGGGGAGCCACGGTCACCGTGGACGACGTGATCGACACGATCGGCGGCGACCTAGAATCTGCAGACCAGGCCCTGACCTTCCTCACCCTGGAGGGCAGGATGAAGAAGGCCCACCAGCGCAACGGGTCGATGGCGTACGTCGTCGTGGGAGGCGAGTTCGGCACAGAGGTGCCGGTCGCGGTGCAGCCGGTGGCCGAGTCGGACGAAGCGTCGGCTGCCCCGCAGAAGGAGTTCCCGGCGGTGGCCGGAGTGGCGGATCTGGCCTACAAGCTGGAACGAGCCCTGGAGCGGATCGAGGAGCTTGAGGAGCGTGTCGAACGCCTCGAAGGCCGCGACGCGGACTGAGGCAGACACGTGAACGACAGCGTCCCCGAAGGCCGCAGGCTGGCTTTCGGGGACGCTTCGCGTGGATCGGTCAGGGCTGGTACTCGTAGCCGATGGTGAACCGGGGCGGCAGGCACCACTCCCTGTACTCGATGACCCCCTCCGCGTCCGACCATCGGTGGGCGCCGGCCAGGATCGGGGAGCCGACCGGCAGCCCCAGGGCGCTGGCCTCTCGGGCGTCGGCGGGGCGGGCGTGCATGTCGTCGCGGGCGTGGGTGATCGTGCGCCCGGTGGCTCGGTGCTCGGTACCTTGCTCGGCTGGCGGGCAACCTTCTGGGCCGTCGCCGCTCTCTGCCTGCCCGCAGCTGTCGGCATCCTGAAAGGAATCCCTTCGGGACGTGTGAGGGATGAGGCGACGGGCAGGCCGGCCTTGCGAGCGGAACTCGCCCAACTCGCCCGGCCGCGGTTGATCGTGGTGATGCTGCTCGGCGCGCTGGTGAACGCGGCCACCTTCGCAGGCTTCACCTTTCTCGCCCCCGTGGTGACCGAGAACGCCGGGCTGGACGGGATGTGGATCTCTGTCGTCCTGGTGTTCTTCGGGACCGGATCCTTCGTCGGTGTCACCGTCGCCGGCCGACTGTCCGACCAGCGGCCCGGTCTGGTCCTCGCAGTGGGTGGTCCGCCGCTCCTCCTCGGCTGGCCCGCCCTGGCGATGCTGGCCGACAAGCCGGTCGCCCTGCTTACCCTCGTGTTCGTGCAGGGCGCGCTGTCGTTCGCGCTGGGCAGCACCCTGATCGCCCGGGTCCTCTACGAGGCCGCGGGAGCCCCCACCATGGCCGGCTCCTATGCGACCGCGGCACTCAACGTCGGTGCCGCCATCGGCCCCCTCATTGCCGCGATCACCCTCGGCACCGCGGCAGGGAACCTCGGACCGCTGTGGGCCAGCGGCCTCCTCGTCGCTTTCGCGCTGCTCATCGCATTCCCTCTCCGCACTGTGATTGCGGCTGGCCGACGTGTCGAGGTGCTCCGGTGACGCACGCGAACGCCCCCTCGACCAGCGAGGGACGCAGACCGGCGGGGTGGGGCGGCCCGATGTCCTCGTCAGGCGGATAGCGGTTCGGGTGCCGTCGACGGGTCGCGGAGCGGCTTGAGTGCCTGGGACCAGGCGATGATCTCGTCGAGCATGGTGACGAGGGTCGATTCCTGGCGGGCGCTCGGTGTGCAGGTGCCCGGGTCGGTGGGATCGGTGGGGTCGGTGAACGTGAAGTCGGTGAACATCGCCAGGACCAGCTGAGTCTGCACGTCGGCGATCTTCACCTCTGCCATCACGTGCCGGAGGTGTTCCACCGCGCGGAGGCCGCCGTGCACGCCGTAGCCGACGAACCCGGCGGCCTTGTGGTGCCATTCCGCGTAGAGGAAATCGATCGCGTTCTTCAGTGCGGCGGGGACGGAGCGGTTGTACTCCGGGGTGACGAACACGAACCCGTCGAGGGCGCCGATGGTCTGTGCCCATCGGCGGGTGTGCGCGTGGGCGTAGCGGCCGAAGGCCGCGGGCACGGGCTCGTCCAGCAGGGGGAGTCCGTATGCGGCTATGTCGACCACTTCGACGGTCGCCTCGCCCGCGGCGACGCCGGCATGGCGGACGGAGGTGTCGGCGACCCACCGGGCACGGCCTCGGCCCGGTGTCCGGGACGGGTGCTGCCGATGATGACGGCAATCCGGATCATGCGCTCTGTCTCCTTGCTGTGGGGTGCGTTGGCGGTCGAGTCTGCCGCGGTCACTCGGATCGGTAGGAGCCGACTTCGTCCAGGTAGGCCACGGTGGGCGGCTCCGTGCAGATCTCACTCAGGGCGGCGCGGTAGCGCTGGAACGAGGCCAGCCGGTGGTGCGGGGCCGCCACCGGATCGCCGTCGGACTCGATCAGGGCCAGAAACCCGCCGCCGCCGTCGAGCCGGAAGGTGTCGTAACGCAGGCCTCGCGGGCGGGCCCGTTCAAGGTCCGCGTAGACGGCCCGCAGGAACGCCACGCTCCGCTCCACGTGTTCCGGTCTGACCGTGTACCGGATCATCACGCGCATGCCGCTCCCTTCGCTCCGCGGTGCAGGGGCCGCAGATTTCGTCGGACAGCCTGTCTTTCAGAAGACAGGCTGTCAAGCGAATGTTAGGGTGCTGAGCCATGCCCCCCACTCGTAAGTACGACCAGCGCCTGCGCGCCCGGGCCGCGGAGGAGACGAGACGCCGCATCCTCGACGCCGTCTACCAGCGGCTGTGTGAGGCGCCGGCCGAACCGGTCAGCGTCGACAAGGTTGCCAGGCTCGCGGAGGTGTCGCGCTCGACCGTCTACACCGTCTTCGGCTCACGCGCGGGCTTGTTCGACGCGCTCGGCATGGACCTGCTCCAGCGCGGCGGATTCACCGACATGGTGCGCGCGGTGCTCCACCCGGACGCCCGAGAGGGCCTGCGCGGCGGCATCTGCGGCAACGTGCTGATGTACGCGGCGCACCGGGACGTGCTGCGCGCGCTGTTCTCGATGGCACAGCTCGACGCCGAAGCGGTCGGCGGCGCGGTCCAGCGCCTGGAACGCGGGCGGGCCGAAGGCATGAACGACCTCGCCGGCCGACTCGCCGAGCAAGGCGTGCTCCGCGACGGCCTCACCGCCGCACAAGCCGCCGACGTGCTGTGGCTGCTGACCAGCTTCGACAGCTTCGACCTGCTCTATACGGGCCGCGCGCTGCAGCCCGACCACGTCACCGCGACCTTGGTCAGCACTGCTGAGCATGCCTTGTGCTCCTGAGGAACACACCGGCAAGACGATGACCCGTTGCCGAACCGTGTGGCCGGACAGCGAATGCGTCCCCGTAGTCCTCCGGTACCGGCCGCTCAGCGATTCCTGTCACGGCCTGCGGACTACCCAGCCGCTGGCGGTCCAGGCCGGACGGATCATCCTCTCAGCGCTATCGTCTGCCGGACTAGAACCGTACGTACGGGGGGAATTGTCTTGAAGCAACGGATTTTCAAGGGTGCCGCATTCATGCTGCTGGCGACATTGGCTGCTGGTTGTGCGTCGGGGGCGGAACAGCCGCTGGATTCCTCGAAGCCCGTGGTGGCGAAGTCCTCGGCCAGTGCCCGGCCGGCAGTCACGCAGCGGCCGTACGACAGGATGCCGGCGCGGCCGCTGGGCGAGGGGGCGGTCGGCGATCGTGACCACGCCTTCCTGCGGACGGCGTTCGAGATCCCGGTACCCGGGGGACACAAGATTCCACCGGCCGACGAAGTGATCGTGATCCATCGTCTGGACACAAGGTACGGCGACCTGGCCTGGATGCCCGACGGACGCACCTTCTGCTACGGAAAGATCCGGAAAGGCTACAGCTCGCTCAACTGCGGCCGGCTCCCTGACGAGCCACCCGCGCCCGGCCTGCTCTTCACGGCCACGGGCGAGCATGACCGGATAACCAGCGAGGAGAATCTCGATGAGGTCCGCGTCGTGAGCTTCGTGATCGCTGAGGGCGGACCGGCACGCTTCGGCCACGTCAAGCGCAGCAAGGAGATGGGGCCGGTGCACCAGGCGGTCGCGAGATTCCCTTCCGGTCGCATGGTCACCTTCCTGACGTTCGACCGCCCCTACGGGCTCCTCGACCCGGAGGCGAAGATCTGCAGGAGCGACCGGGAGATCTGCTTCCCGTCCGAGTATCTGCCGCTCTGAACTGCGAAGGTGCACAACCGTCAGCTGCACACCGTCCTATCGGCTCCGTCGATGGCGGGGGAGCAGTACTCAGTGGTGCACGTCACCGCTGCTTGCGGCCGTCGCAGGTGGGTGCAGGGCGTCGCTGAAGTTTGACGCACCGAACACGGGTGCGTACGGTCGCCAATCATCGATCCCGACGGGCTGGGGGGCTTGAGGGTCGGTACCGGGGGAAACGGACGCTGGCCGGAATGTGATTTCCGGGTATCTATGTCCAGGCCCGGCGCCGAGCCTGGACGGTCTTCCTTCTCCGTCCCTTCCCCCGGACTTCACATGAACGCATCCCTACGCCGCGCGGGTCTCGCGCTGGCGGGAATCATCGCTGCTGTGGCGGTGCAGTCGACCGCCGCCGCGCCGCATGCCTTCGCTGCTGCCTCGCCGGTCGCATCCGGCTCTACCGTCGCCGGGCCGCTCACCTCCGTGACGGGCTCCCAGGCGCGCCTCGAGTACACGGACCTCACCGCCCGCGCGGACGCGCTGGAACAGGCCAATGCCTCTCTGGCCCCCCTCGGCATCGACACCGTCATCGCGGCCTCCGACCAATCCGGCCGCCAGTCCTGCTTCACCGACTCCGGCGATGAAGCCCTCGCGATGTCCCAGGGCTTCTGCTGGAACGTGGAGGACACGGAAACGGCCGACTGGATGCCGCAGGGCATCACCAGCAACACCACCCCCTATGCCCCGGTAAGCGGGCGTCAGGTCGTCATCGCGTCCTGGTTCAAGAAGGAGAACGGGGAAGGCAACAAGGCTTCGCGTCTGACGATCGCGGACGCGACCGACCGCTCCCGCATCCCATACATCCGCGTGATGCTCGTCGAACCCACCCCAAACGGTTCGTTCCAGCGGCTGAAGACCCACGCGGACGCGGCCGTCTGGTACAAGAACCGCCTCTACGTGGGCAACGGCGAGGGCTACTGGGTATTCGACCTCGACCGATTCTGGAAGGTCGACCCGTCGAAGAAGACGTACATGGGCAAGGACACGGACGGCCGCTTCGGTGCCGAGGGCTACACCTACGTCCTGCCTCTCCTCGGCAAGTACTACGACCCCCTCAAGTACGACGGCACGCAGGACGCGGAGAAGGCCGAATGCGGGACGTGGTACCGCACCGATCCCACCGACCGCCCCTGCCACGTCGGAGCCTCTCTCGACCTGAGCGGCGGGGAGCCCGCCCTCGTCAGTACTGAACTGGTCTCCCACACGGGCACCACCTTCGTGGGATACGGCGGTGTGATCGCCCGCTGGCCCCTCGACGAAGCCACCGGGCTGCTGAAGCACACCGGCCAGAGCCCCGGCGGGCTTCCCCTCGCCACGCCCAGCAAGGTATTCCAGTCGCCGATCCTGGGCGCGCAGGGCGTCGTCTCCTACGACGGCACCTACCTCATATCCGCAACCTGCCCCGAGTTCGAGCCCAACAAGGCGGCGAAGAACAGCTGTATCTACCGCGCACTGCCAGGACAGCCCGTCCAGTTGTGGAAGCGCGTCTCCAAGCACGTCGAGAACATCGCCTACGACCCCGCCCGGGACGCCCTGTGGATCAGCAACGAGCACACCCAACGCGTCGTCGAGCGGGTCGCATGGCCGCGGTTCCCCGGACCGCTGCGGCTCATCACGGACGCCGACGGCGACACCGGCAGCGACACACAGCGCGACCTGTTCGCCGTGGACCACGCGGGCAAGCTGTGGCGCTACGACGGCGACGGTAAGGGCGGCTACCGCGAACCAGAGCTCATGGGCGGCGGCTGGAACGTCATGACCAAGCTGGTCGGTGCCGGCGACCTCACCGGTGACGGGCACCCCGATCTCCTCGCCGTCGACGACAAGGGCCAGCTGCGCCGCTACGACGGCAACGGCACAGGCGGCCTCGCCACGCCTCAGATCCTGGGCGGCGGCTGGGAAACTATCCGGCTGCTGACCAATGCCGGAGACGTGACGTCCGACGGCGTCCCAGATCTCTTCGCCGTCCACCAGGACGGCACGCTGTACCGGTACGCGGGCAACGGAACCGGCGGGCACACCTTGCGGGTGCCGCTCGGCGGTGGTTGGGGCATCTACAGCCAGATCGCCGGCGTCGGAGACCTGAAAACCGACGGCACCCCGGACCTGCTCGCCGTACAAACCACCGACGGCCACCTGTACCGGTACGACGGCAACGGAACCGGCGGGCACGGACCGCGTGAAAACCTCGGGGGTGGCTGGCACGTGTTCCAATCACTCGTCGGGACCGGCGACGGCCGCAACGACCTCCTCGCCCAGGAAACCGAGACCGGAAGCTTCCGCCTCTACCCGGGTGCCGGCACCGGCGGCTTCCTCCCGCCCCGCCCCTGGCACTTCTGACCCAAGCCCCTGGCGCCTTGGCGCGCCCGCCCCGACCCGTCCACGGCGCGACACCTTCGCCACCCCGACCGGCATCTTCGTGTCGGGGACGGCCTGCAGACCGCGCCGCCGGCGTTCACATCACGCCGGCGGCGCAGGGCCTGAACCTCTCCAGCCACTCCCGTGGTCCATGTCGCGTGGGGTCCAGGTGCGGATCGGGGCTGGGGCGGCGGCGAGGAGTTGGTCGAGCGTTTCTATGGAGCGGCTGTAGCGGCCGGGTGCCTTACTGAGGGTGATGCCGAGAGGTGCAGTCCGCTGTTGGCTCGTCGGTCGTAGATGGCCATGCGGTCTGGTGCGGCGGCTGTGAGGATGGCGGAGGCGAGGGCGTCACCGGTGCGGAAGCCTGGTAGGTGGGCGAGGGCGGCGCGGCCGGCTTGTGCTGCCGCGCCGAGGCTGAGAGAGGTGTCCCGGGCGGATCATGTGGTCTAGGTACCGTCCTTGGGCCCCCGGAGGCGCGCCCGGGTGGCGGCATGCCGTGGTGGGGTGTGGGGACGGACCGCGGAGTGAGGGGAGGGTCGGGTGGAGATGCCCCGGGCGAGCCGGGCGGGGCGGCGCGGCCGCCGTCGGGATCTCCTCCCGCGGCAGGACCCCTGCGCGCGTCGACGGCGTGTACGGCGCGCGAAGCCGCGGGTTGTCCTCAGACCGTGGCGCTGGACTCGGCGGATTCGGCGGACTCATCGCGCACGCGCAGCCGATAGCGAAGCGGGGACTCGCCGACGACCCGTTTGAAGGCGGTGCTGAACGCGCTCTCCGAGCCGTAGCCCAACTCGCCGGCCAGCGCTCCGACGCGCGTGTCGCCGTCCCGCAGCGCGCGCTGGGCGAGCACCATCCGCCAGCGGACCAGATAGCTCAGCGGCGGCGTCCCGGCGACTTCGCGGAAGCGTTCGGCGAAGGTCGTCCGTGACATCGCCGCGGCCTGGGCGAGTTCCTCCAGACGCCAGGGCCGGCCGGGGTCGGCGTGCATCCGGTCGAGCGCCGGGCGCAGCCGCTCGTCTGCGTGCAACCGCAGGGCTCCTGGAAGCAGTTGGGCCTGTCCGACGTACGCCCGCAGCACCTCCAGGAGCACCAGTTGGCCATACTGCCGGACGGCGAAGGCCGAGCCGATCCGGGCGGCCGTCGCCTCGTCGAAGAGCCGGGTCAGGCAGGAGAGCAGCCGGTCCGAGCCCGTCTGTGCGGCGCGGATGTGGGCCAGCGGCGGCAGGGAGTCGACGAGCAGCGTGCGGCCGGCCTCGTTGAGGTTGATGCAGCCGCCTATCAGGATGTCGTCGGCGCCGCGGTCGGAGCCTGCGAAGGCGGCTGCCGTGAACTCGGACTCGGGGCGCACTTCGCGGCGCGGTGGGTCCCCGGCCTCGAACGCCACCCAGCGGCGTCCGGTGAGGATCGCCACGTCGCCGGTCTCCAGCTCGATCGGCCGGTCGACGCCGTCGGTGGAGAGCGTGGCCCGGCCGTTGACCATCGCGAAGAACTTTACCGGGTCGTACAGCGGTCCCCGCGACTGCCAGCCGCCCCGGGCCACCGCCCCGCCGGTCAGCACCCCACGTACCTCGACCAGGTCGAAGACCTCGGACAGCCACTCGCCACCGCTCATATCCCCCACGCTACCGTACTCTCGCTAAAGAAATTCGGACAGACAACTATTCATCGTACGGGTCGGAGTGGAGAGGCTGGGGGTATCCCCGATCCACAGGAGACAGCAGACATGCGCTACCGAACCCTCGGCCGGACCGGCATCCGGGTCAGCCCGTACGCACTCGGCGCCATGATGTTCGGCGCCATCGGCAACCCCGACCACGAGGAGTCGATCCGGATCATCCACCGGGCGCTGGACGCCGGTATCAACCTGGTCGACACCGCCGACATGTACTCGCGCGGGGAGTCCGAGGAGATCGTCGGCAAGGCTCTGGCCCAGGGCGGCCGCCGGGACGACGTCGTACTCGCCACCAAGGCGGGAAACCCCATGGGGGACGAGCCCAACCACCAAGGGGCCTCCCGCCGTTGGCTGTTCAAGGCGGTCGAGGACTCGCTGCGCCGGCTGGGCACCGACTACATCGACCTCTACCAGATCCACCGCCCGGACCCGGGCACCGACATCGAGGAGACCCTGTCGGCGCTGACCGATCTGCAGCGGGCCGGCAAGATCCGAGCCTTCGGCACCTCCGCCCTGCCGGCCTCGGACATCGTCCGGGCGCACTGGGTGGCGGAGTCCCGCGGACTGGCCCGGCCGCGCACCGAACAGCCGGTCTACTCGATCCTCAACCGGGGCATCGAACGCGAAGTTCTGCCGGTGACCGAGGAGTTCGGGATGGGCACGCTGGTCTGGTCGCCGCTCGGCGGCGGCATGCTGACCGGCCGCTACCGCAAGGGCCGGGAGGCCGCCACCCATCGTGCCCACTACGGCTTCCAGCACCTCAAGGACGACCGGCGCCTCGACGCGGTCGAGCGGCTGATCCCGCTCGCGCAGGAGGCGGGGATGCCGCTGACTCACCTCGCGATGTCCTTCGCCATCGCCCACCCCGGCGTCACGTCCGCGCTGATCGGCCCGCGCACCATGGCCCAGCTCGACGACCTGCTCGCCGGCGCCGACCGCGTCCTGGACGACGACCTGCTGGACCGCATCGACGCGATCGTGCCGCCGGGAACGGACGTGGGCACCCTCGACATGGCGTACCAGCCGCCGGCCCTCCTGCGTACCGCCCTCCGGCGCCGACGGCCCGAGGAACGGGCGGCGGCTTAAGGGCTATGTGGGGTTCGGATCATGTGGTTGCGGTGAGGAGCTTCAGCCACATGACCGATCCGCGGAGGTGGAGGCCTGCTTCGTAGCTGACGGGTGCCTTGTCGTAGCGGATGGCCAGTCCGCGCCAGGTCTTGATCTTCTGGAAGCAGCGTTCGACGGTGTTGCGCTGTTTGTAGCGTTCAGCGTCGTAGGTGACCGGCCGTCCGCCGGCCGGCCCCTTCTTCCTGCGGTTGGCCTGTTGGTCGATCTTCTCGGGATCACCGCGGTGATGTGGCGCCGGCGTAGGTAGGCCCGATTGGCCTTGGATGAGTAGGCCCTGTCCGCGGCCATCGCCTGTGGCCGGGTGCGGGGGCGGCCGACGGGCCCGGGAACGCGGACCTTGTCCAGCACGATCGGGAGCTGGGGGCTGTCCCCGGCCTGGCCGGGGTGAGCACGAACGACAGGGGCAGTCCCGCGGCGTCGACCGCGGCACGGATCTTGCTGCTCAGCCCGCCCCGGGCGGTCGTTGGCGCTGGCTACGGTCCGCTCGTGCCGGTGGAGTTCTTGACTGATGAGCAGGGCCATCGAGCGGGCGCCGGAGCCGCGGTGGACCGCGCTGCTGACGGCGGTGGTGCGTCAGCTGGAGGCGCTGGCAGTCGACGACGCGCTGGACCTGTTCGCGGTGCTGATGGCGAACCGGCTGATCAGCCCTGCCGGGCGTCGGACCGGGAACGCCTGGCGATGCTGCCGCAGCTGGAGAAGGCGGCCCGCATTCTCGCGAAGGCGTCGAGGATCCTCAACCGTGAGCTGGACCTGGTCGCCGAGCACGACGCGGACCTGGACGTCGCCGCGCTGTGGGCGGCGGTCGAGGAGGCGGTGCCGCGTACGGCGGTGGCCGGGGCGGTGGCGACCGTCGAGGATCTGGTGCCCCGAGGACGACGGCTCGGCCGAGGCAGCGATGCGCGAGAAGCTGGCCCTGCGCTACAACGCCGTGCGCCCGTTCCTGTCCCTGCTAGGCGAGTCGGAGGCGCTGGACGCGGCATCGGCTCGACGGACCACGGCAGCGTCCTGCACAGCGCCTGGTACTCGGCGCGGGCACGGTGCAGCCGAACCTGGAGGTCCCGCAAGTCCGCGGGGAACAACAGCTTCGGGGCGGGTGCGTCGTTCTTGCTCACACAAGAAACGTACTTCTGTTCGAATTGCGGAGGCTAGTCACACACACCACCCGCGACTACCGTCACGTCACCGGCGCACACACGCCCCCGCGGACGGGAGGCCACCATGAGTCACGACACCAACCGGGGCCCCCTCAGCGACCCGGGCTGGGGAACGTCGGACCCAGGCTGGCGTTGTCGGTGAGTAGCGGCGAAAGCGTGTGTTGCCCGAGCGTGAGAGCACTCCGTGGGCGCGGAAGACGGTATTGATGAGTTTCGGAAGCAATTGGTCGCTTGACACGGGGTGCCCGACGTGTGGTGTCTGGCGGGGTCGCTGTAAAGACAGGCAGCACGCCACGTACGGTCAGCGCATGGACGACCGACGAGGCCAGGACCAGACTGGCAGGGTGGCGGCCCAGCGCCGCGCCCCCGCTGCCGAGGGCCCCACGGAGGCCGAAGCAGTGATCTTTGTTTGCGTGACCTGTGAAGTCCCTCTGACGGGTCCCCTCACTCGACTGACCGCAGTTCCCGAGGCGCCGTACTACGCGTGGTGGGACGCCGAGGATCCCGGTCCGTCGCCGCCGACTGTGCCGGCAGGCTGCTATGCCATAGAGACAGAGCCATACGGTGCACCCCTGGTGGCCTCCGAGGTCCCCGCACAGGCAATGCCGCGCTACGGGACGATAAGCAACCAGCACGGGCAATGGCTCGTGTCACAGGGCCCGCGAGGCAACATCGTCATCAACCCGGACGATGCCCACGGCCTGGAGTACCACCACGCGTCCTCCGCTTGCTGCGGAGCAACCCCGACCGGCGGAATGAACCAGCGGTGTGCCTGCGGAACCCTCGTCGCCACGCTCAGCTCCGACTGCTGCTGTCCGTACGAACTACATTTTTCAGCCGACCACGTCCGCGTTGCCGGTCCTTGAAGTGAGAGCGGCCCGCCGCTCTCACTTCTCGCCGTCATCTCCACGTGCACGAGCCGGACGGGGGCGGCTGGTGAGTGGAACTCACCATGGTCAGTTCGGCCGTGACCCTGAAAGGTCCGCCCCCTGTTTTCCCAGGTGAATGGGCCTGCTGATAGGTGATCGGGCGGACCATGAACGCCTCCGGACCGACTCCGCGCACGCCTTGGGCTCCGAACCTGTTCACGGTCCGGAGCCCAAGGGCGTATTCACCAGACGGCCGGCCTACTGGGGGCGTCGGTTGACCCGCTGGTCCTGTTCTGTGGTCCAGGCGGTGGCGACGTACCCACCGGCGATGGCCAAGTACTTTTGCGTGCGCTCCAGGACCGGCACGCCACGCAGCTCCCTCCCGTGCACGGCCTGCTCCACCAAGTGCCGTGCGCACAGCACGGCGTACAGAGCCGCCTCGATCCGGGCGCCGCCCGGCGTCGCGCCGGAGACACCGGACGGCAGCCCCAGTACATGTTGGTCGTGGTCCTCCACGACACCGGAATCGACGGAAGCGCCCAAGGTGCGCTGCACCTCCGTCAGCATGGCCAGGACGTCGTCCCACTCCTGGGGCGTCGGACGCGCCATACGGTTCTCCTGCACATCAGCCTCCGTTACGGGATCCGGCGACCGTACCAACCCGGTGCCACCCCGCCCGCGCGGTCCTCACCCCTGCACCCGTCCGAGCGGGTCAGGACCGGACGTTCTTCTGCCAGTCCAGGGAGGAGCCGGTCAGTGCCGCCTCGGCCAGCGCCTTCGCCGACGCCGTGGTGAGCGAGGCGAGCGAGGTGTCGATCCAGTTCTGGGTGAGGCTGTAGCCCTGCTCGCGGTACTCGGCGGCCTGGAACAGGCACTCCAGCTTGTCGGCGTCGCGCGCGACCTTCGCCTCCAGCGTCTCGCGGGCCTCGTACTCGTCGACCGCGGCCTGGACGCCGGCGCGGACGGCGGGGTGGGCGTTGACGACCTGGTCGGCGGTCACCTCCCCGTTCTCGGCAGCCTTGATGTACCTGCGGCCGATGTGCGGGATGTCCCCGATCCGCGTCTCCTGGCTGTCGTGGAACGTGCACATCAGCGCCACCCTTCCCGCGTCCGCGCCCTCCATCATCGCGAGGATCGCGCCGACCGCCGCGACACGGAAGGAGTGCTCCGCGACGGACTCGGGCGTCTTGTTGCCGGTGAACCACCAGCCGGTCCGCGCCACCTTCTTCAGCACGCCGAGCT
The DNA here is from genome assembly GCF_044752725.1 of Streptomyces sp. NPDC088707. NCBI lineage: Bacteria > Bacillati > Actinomycetota > Actinomycetes > Kitasatosporales > Streptomycetaceae > Streptomyces > Streptomyces sp. NPDC088707. The sequence continues at coordinate 589,110 of NZ_JBIVLV010000004.1, forward strand.
CGGAGATGAAGCTCGCGGTGCCCCGGGCGGTGTTGTCGTCGGCCATGTGGTCCTCCGTACGTCAGCGGTTGTGATCGAGACCGTAATGGACCCTGCCCAGCTCACGCCGGGATCGTGCCGACAACTCGGCCCCATCGAGGAGCTGCCCGGTCCGCACCCGCAGCGGGCCGGCGATCTGCCCGGCGGCCTGCGGCAGCCACGGGAACCGCACGAGGAGCGCCCACAGGGTGTGCGCGTACAGGTCGACATACCCGGGCGCCACGTGCAGCCCGCGGGCCAGGCCGCGTAACAGCGTCACCGGATCCCAGCCGGTGAGGGTCTGATCGCGCATGAAGGTGTCGTCCGGCTGCGCCGGCCCGAGCGCGCCGACCCAGGAGGCCCAGTAGTTCAGGTTCGCCGCCTCGGCGGTGTCGTCGTCGGCGAGCGCGCGGTCGATGAAGTCGAGCAGCGGCTGTGGGTCGCCCTGCCGGGCGAGCGCGGTGGCGGTCGACCGTGCGCCGGCCCAGTGCGGAGAGAAACCACGCCGGGCAAGGACGTCGCGACCGCGGTGCAGAGCCGCCCGCGTCCAAGCGGCAGCTTCCTCCCCCCGGTCGTACGAGGCGAGATACAGGGCCTGGCGGTGCAACAGCGCCCCTTCCTCACCCTGCCCGGCCGCCCGCTCGGTGGTCTCCCTCAGATGAACGAAGAACGCCTCGCGCTGCCCGACGGACAAGACAGGCGCGGCAGCGGCCGGCCCGCGCCGGGGCCGGGGGAGACGTCCAGCGAGCACGGGCGGCGTCGTGCCTGTCAGTGGCCAGGACAGCAGGTGCGCGGTCTCCCGGGTGTGCACCCACCCGGCCAGCGGATGAACCCGCCCCCCGATGCCGAGCCCGGCCGCCAGAATCCGATCGGCGTCCATCGCCGCCTCGAACGCCGCGACGATCCCCGGCTGCGCTCCGAGCACGGGCAGACGCCGCCGCATCTCCAGCAGCACCCCCGCCTTCACGTTCGCCAGCGGCCGCCGTCCCGACTCCCAGCCCTGCACCGTGTCGACATCGACCGCGAGCTCCTCGCCGAGCCGCGCCCGCGTCAGCGCCGCGCTTTCCCGCGCGAGACGCAGCACGAAGCCCGCCACTGCTCTCGGCGGTGGTGGTTGCCTGCCCATCGCGGGCCGCCTTCCGGCTCGGCGCTCGTACGCGAACCCGTACTCACGGTCAGTGTTACCCCACTGCGCACGCCCGTACGGTCAACTCCGCCAGTCCCCGCCGCAGACGGCTTCCGTCACCGTGTTGACGCCCGGGAGCGATGCCCACATGACGCACCCCGACATCCCGCCCCAGGAACCCGCGTACGGCGTTCCCTCCCCGGACTTGATCGCCCGGGCCCGCGCCGGGTACGCCCGCTTCCTCGACGACGACGAGCACACCCCCCCAGGAGCACGGCACGGCCCCGGAGCCAACCGGATGAGCACGACCACCACGCCCAACGACGTCCTCGGCCTCGTCGGTCAAAGGGTGCGGGACCCTCCGGCGTCGAGGGCGAACTCCTCGACGTCCGCTGCGAGCAGCAGCCCACCCACACCGGCATCCCCGCCTGGACCCGCCGCGCCTACCTCCTCCCGCCCGGCCAGGACACCCCCCTGACCACCGCGCCGGGCAACATCCGCCCCACCGGGGCCTCCTGAACCGCCGTGCCTCCGGGGTGACCCCCGCAACCCCCGGGGGCACGGCCACCACCCGCGCGCCACCACCGAGAGGAGCACCACCGTGACCACCACCGCCATCGAGCCCACCGCCGTCGCGGACCGGGCCCGGATAGTCCACGCGGCCTGGCAGGCCGACTCCGAGATGCCCACCGTCCTCGAGGGCTGCGCCCTCTACACGGGCGAGTGGGACGACTTCTACGGCGGCCCGCTCGTCAACGAGTACTCCGTCACCCGCGACGCCCAACCGCTCCTCCAGGGCGCGCTGCGGGTGATGGCACTCAAGAGCGCGGTCTACGAGCTATACACGGGTTACTACTCCCAGGTCATCCCTGCTCCTCGATGTCCGTCACCTTGGCGGTGAGCTTTACGCCCCTGCTGGCCGTGGAGACGGTGGTCGACCTGAAGGTGAGGGAGGTCTGATCGGACAGTTCCATCGTCTGGATGACTGCTCCGTCTTCCGACCCGAGCACCTCGTAGGTAATCGAGTAGGTCTTGCCTGGGTTGAGGGGGAGCAGTCCGCCGTAGGAGAGGTTCGGCTCGACGGTGATGTTGCACCCGGCGGAGCCGAAGCACTGCTTGGAGGTGGTCTTCAGCGTAATCGTGAAGTCCTGCGCACCCGGTGCCTCGTTGAAGACCTCCTCCGGGGTGGCCTCGACGGTCTCCTGAGGAGCCTCTGTCGTCGCTTCAGGCAACGGCGAGCTGGAGGCCGTGGCGGGATCCTTGGGCTCCGAGTCGTTCACGAGCGCCATCACCCCTCCCACGGCGAGTCCGCCCACCACCAGACCGACGGCCAGGCCGCTGAGGAACGGGCGCCTGCGCCGCGACGGCGCTCTCGGAGGAAGCTCGGGCATCGGGGGGACGGGGGACGTCTCTTCGCTCATGGCCGGGCACTTCTTTCATTCCGTGTTCTACAAGACCTGCGATGTAAGTCGCTATCTGACGATATTTGAGGTCAGTTGACGGCGCGTGCGTCTTCTCAGTCTTCGTAGCAGCCGACCAGGCCTGGCCGCGGGCGGCCCCACCAGCACACCGCCTACCTCGAATCGCGCTCGCTGTTCCGGCAGCGGATCGGTCTCCCGTCGCGGGACCTGCCTTCCTGCTTCGGTATTTGGAAGACGGTTCACGATCATCATCGAAGGTGGTCGGCGGACGGCACGTGGGAGAAAATTCTGCGGGTCCAGGCCGACGCTGATGCCGAGGGCCGGATTGACTGGAGCACGGTCAGCGTCGGTTCCACGAGTGCTACAGGCTGTCGGCCCATGGGGGTACGGGGTAGGTGCGGACGTCGCCGAGTGCGAGGTGGAGCGGGCCGAGGAGGCGTTGGGCGAGGCCGGGGGAGAGGTCCTCGATCGCCAGGGCCCTGGCGGCGAAGCACACAGATTTCTGTTCGTCTGAGAAGCCCCGCACGCGCTTGCCGTGGACGCGCGCCGTTCGGTGCAGTGCTGCTTCGCTGTGCTTGATCAGTACGTTCTTCAACTGCGCACGGCCCGTGGTCGCAGCGAGGTCCTGCGCCTCGTACCAGGCGGGGTCTTCGCGGTCAGTCGGCCATGCCTTGTCGTAGGAGCGGCGCAGAGCGAGGACTTCGTCCCAGGTCAGCTTCTCCACTCGAGCGATCAGCGCGGCTGCTGTTCGCCCTTGCGGCCCCAGCGCCCACCAGGCCGGTACTCGGGACCATATCGTTTGGCCCCAGGTCCGCCCGGAGCGCTCCTCGTCGTCGTTGGGGGCAAGAGTGAAGATCCACAATCCAAACGGGGTCTCGGTGGTGAACGGCAAGTAGGAGGCGCCTGTCGCATGTGATGCTGCGCGGTGCCATGGCTGCTTGCGGCGGCGCAGCGGTACACCCGGTGCTTCCTCGATGAGGATGCTGCGGTGATCGCGTAGGGAGGCGCCATAATCGACAGGGTCGTCGTCGAAGCCGCGGCCTGAGGGGCGTGTGACCTTCCAGCCCCAGTCGGTCGGGAGGCAGTTCGGGTCCACTTTCGCGACCGTCCAGTCTTCCCACCCAAGACCAGGCATGCCTGTTCCCCCTCCGTGACGATGCCGAGACTCCATCCTGAGCACTCTGGGGCGGGCGCGCCCCGCAGGCGCTATAAGAGTGGCTTGGGCACCGGGGGAAGGCGACGGTGGGCGGTGGTGCGTGACAGAGGTCAGTAGCGGAAGCCGAAGAGTCCGCCGGTGTGTTTTCGACGGTGTGTTTTGGCCCCACCGGAACGGTTTCGTCTGGCCCCACTTTTGAGCCGTGTGGGTGACGAGTCTGGACGGTGCTGCAGAGGAACGGTTTGGAGTGGCCCCACCCCTCGATCGGGTGACGTTTCGGCGGCGTCCTGGGATGGAGGCTGCCAGGTGCGGACGGTGGTCCGCGGCGGCCGGTAGCGTGTGGTCCACGGAGCCCGCCCGGCTGCTTCCCCTGACAGGAATGCGGACGGGCGGGCGCCTTGTTGAGGCACTGCCGACGCGTTAGTTCACATGCAGACGACGCGCTGGCCAGGTGAAGGAGGCCGCGGGGCCGACGTCTCGACTGTTCCGTGTGAGGGTGTTGAGGTCGCAACTGTCGGGATCGCCGACGTATTCGTAGAGGTGTGGGTTCTCTCGACCGCCGCCGACGTAGAGACCGCTTCCGTAGTAACCACCGTTGACATCGCTGTCCCAGTAGCCGCTGATCTTGTGGAAGCTGAAGGAGACGGGCCAGTCGGCGTCGTGGTCGGGAGTCAGCTTCCAGGTTCCGCTTCCGGTTCTGTCCCGGGGGTTGCCGGAGGCTCCTTCAAGGTCTGCGGGCCACCCGACCGTCGTGAAAGTCCCGTCGTTGCGGAGAGTCAACCGTGCGGCAGAGTCTTCGTAGGTGCCGACCAGGTCCTGCGTGTTCAGTCCCTCGGGCCTCTGGTCCGCTCCTGGGCACGGGGAGTATCGGCTGGAGCATCCGGTCGTACTCACCGATGCTGCCAGGACCAGCGTGCATGCGAGGCCGAACAGCCTGCGGTTCATATGGACCCCCACCCATGAGACTGAACTCGTTCAGTGTCTCAGTCAGGCGTGCGGGGGCTTGAGCTGGGTGTCGCTCGTTGTGGGTGCCGATGGGTGGTGAGAGCGAGGGGCATGCATCGCTCTCACCACGGGACCGCTCTCGCGGTCAGGCGGCAGCCGCCTTGCGCTTGGCGGTGGTGCTGGCGAGGCGGAAGGACTGGGTGCCGGTCTCGATGATGTGGGCCTCGAAGGTGAGCCGGTCGACGATGGCCTGGCAGAGCCGCCTTGTCGGTGAAGGTCTGGTCCCACTCGGTGAACGGCCTGTTCGAGGCGATCGCGATCGCGTGCCGTTCCTCGCGTTCGGTGGAGATCTGGAACAGCAGCTCGGCGCCGTGCCGGTCGAGCTTGACGTAGCCGAGTTCGTCGAGACAGAGCAGGTCGACCCGGCCGTACTTCTTGATCGTGCGGCCCAGCTGCTTGTCGCTGGCTGCCTCGGCCAGCTCGTTCACCAGGTTCGCCGCCGTGGTGTAGCGGACCCGACCGCCGGCCTCCGCGATCGCGGTGCCCAGCCCGATCAGCAGGTGGGACTTTCCGGTGCCGGAGTCGCCGATCAGGCAGAGCGGGTTGCCGGCCTGGACCCAGCCGGGCTGGGCGAGGGTGCTGATGACCTCGGGCGGAACGTTGGGGTTCTTGGAGAAGTCGAAGTCCTCGATCCGCTTGTTCCGGGGGAAGCCCGCCTCCTTGACCCGCCGGAACTTGCGCCTCTCGTCCCGGTCCTCGCACTCGCTCTCCAGCAGCTCGGCCAGGAAGTCCGCGTAGGACGCGTGCTCGCGCAGGGCCTGGGCGGCGAACTCCTCCCAGCGGCCGCGGATCGTGGACAGGCCCAGGTTCCGGCAGGCCGCGTCGATCGTGGCCGACGGGTCGGCCCCGCGCTGAGCGGGCAGGCCGAAGGAGCCCCACCGCCCCGTGGTCGCCGGGGCGGGGGAGGTGCTCTGCGTCATGCTGAGCCTTTCGGTTGGATAGAGAGCAACTGGCCGTAGGCGGCCAGGGAGGGTTCCGGCCGGGTGTCCGGCGGCAGTTCAGGACGACGTGCGGGCAGTGAGATCACCCGCGCTGAGACGATGTCCTGGTCTTCGGGCCCGTCCTCGGCGGCAGTGGCGCTTGCGGGCGGGGCGATCACGACGGGCGGGGGTCCGCCGGCTGCGGCGACGGCCTTGCGTGCCTCGATCGCGACGAGGTCCGGGGAGACCGACCCGGCCTGGAGGACCGCGTTCATGCCCGCGATCACTGCTTCGCCGGGCAGCCGGCGGTGCAGAAGGAGGACGTCGATCAGGGCCCGGGTGCCTTCTGCCCGGCCTCTTGCCTCGCGGGCGGCCGCCCAGAACGCGTCGTGGACCGAGGTGAATAGACCGCTTTCGCGGGCCGCGGCCAGGCCGGTGGAGTTCTCCAGGGCGCCAGGCTTCGTCCGCAGGATCTCCAGGTAGTGGTCAAGGAGATCGCGGAAGCCATAGCGGCCGGCCAGCCGCGGGTGGCGGACGACGATCTCGTGCCGGTCGAAGACCCAGACCTCATCCGCCCGCAGCGAGACGCGGACGTTCTGGCCGATGAACCGGGCCGGAACCGAGTACTTGTTCTGGCGGACCGTGACCCTGGAGGTCTTGTCGACCTTCGGCGTGAGCGTCAGCCCGACATCGAACTCCTCGAACGGCAACGGGGCCAGCAGCGGGGCCTCGTAGTCGAAATCGAAGCCGACCGACGTGGGCCGGTTGTCGATGTGCCGGGAGTCCTCGGCCACCTCGATCTGCTCGATCCGAGCGTTCAGATCGGCCAGCGTGTCGACGTCGGGGACCGGGACCAGGTGCGTGCGGCGGAACCGTCCGCCCTCGTGCTCGACCCCGCCCTTCTCATGGGCGCCTTCCTTACCTGGCCGGCAGTAGAAGGCGTCGAATCCGTAGTGCGACCGGAAGGCCACCCACCTCTGCGACTCCACCCGCGAGCGGCCGAAGCAGACCTGGGAGACCGCCGGCTTGAGGTTGTCGTAACGGATGTGCCGGGTCGGGACGCCCCCGAGGATCCGGAAGGCGTCCACGTGGCCCTGCATGAACGCTTCCTGGCCCGACGTGGAGAAGACCCGGTGGACGGCCTTGCCTGAATACGACAGCCGCAGCGTGAACAGCTGGCACTGCATCGGCTTGCCGTCCACCCGGACCCAGACCTCGGCGAAGTCGACCTCGGCCTCCTCCCCGGGCCGGTGGAACTGTGGAACCATGCCCTCGTGCATCATCCGGGCCCGGTCCGCCTCCTCCTCCTTGATCTGAGGACGGCGGACCCGCAGGTAGTCGTTGAGGGTGGTGTAGGCGACGGCGGTGAAGCCGTACTCGTCGCGCAGCCGGTCCAGGATCCGCTTGTTGGTGTGCCGCTGCTTCGGCGGCGCGGTCAGATCCGACCGCAGCATCTCGTCGATCCAGCCCTTGGCCGGATCCAGCGCCGACCGGCGCATCACAGGCTCCTTGCGCTGGGGCGGCAACGCGCTGTCCAGGGCCTGGCGGACCACCCGGCGGTGGACCGCGTAACGGCGGGCCAGCTCACGGACGGAGGCGTTCTCCAGCCTCCGGTCGCGACGGATCCGCTCGAACAACTCGACACGCTGCAAAACCCGGCCTCCTGACACGGCCGTAATCAAGTACTCACACAGCGTGATCCCGGTCGCGAATCCGGGTCAATACCGCACTACTCCAAACGAGTGCATCCCCGCCCTACCGGCCGTCAGGTGGGGCCACTTCAAACCGTTCCTCGGTGGGGCCACATGAAGCCGTTCACCCGGGGCCAAAGAAGACCGTCCTAGACAGCCGGTGAGAGCGTCGGCCCAACCTCATGTGGGTGGCCCCTCTACACCCACTGCACTCCCAGTTCCCGGAGTACGTCGAGTTGCTCGGCGCTGAGTTTGTCGCGTCGGGTCTTGGTGTTGCTGTACCAGATGCCGAGCTTGGTCTCGGTTCCATCGGGCAGGACCTCCACCGCCTTCCGGGGGACGGGCCGGTGGGCGCCTTCCCGCTCGACCCACTGCGTGAGGGCGGTCAGGCCGCGTTGGAAGGCTTGCTGTGCCTTGCTCGGGCCCTTCCCTGCCGCAAGGGGCGCCACGGGGGTGGGAGGCGGGGTCTGGTCGGGCTGCACGCCCAGCTTGGACAGCCGCTGCTGCTGCTCGGGGAGGAGCTGTGCCCAGGTGCCCGGGTTCTTCTGCCGCTTCAGCCATCGTCCGATGTCGTCGCCATCGAACCGCACCCCGGATGCGATGTCGGGGAGGTGGCCGTCGGCGTCGACCAGGTCCGCCAGGACGCGGTAGTGCCGCTGCCAGTCCAGCGGCCATGGACAGTTCCAGTCCCCATCGACTGCAGCCAGCTGCTGCGCGCGCACGACGGCCCGCTCCGTATCCTTCCCCAGCCCGCCTTTGCGGCGGAGGTTGGCGAGGAGCTGTCCGATGGCCAGCTGCTCACTGTCACCCTCGCCTTCGCCCCAGACGGCGTCCTGCCGGGGTGCGAGGTGTCCGGTGGCCTTCCGGTGGGACCGCAGGGCGGCGAGCTTGTTCTCCCAGGCTTCCTCGCCGGGTTCCCAGACCATCCCGGCCTCCGGTGCGTCCAGGAGCGTCTTGCGCCGCTGTTCCAGCTCCCCGGCCCGCAGCGCCTTCCTCTGCTGATGCACCCAGCGGCCAAGCGGGAAGTCCTTGGTGACGCCGACTTCGGCCTCGGTGTCGTACGGCACGGCGTAGAGGCCGGTGATCTCGTTCTCCTTCCGCCAGCGGGTGAGGGCTTGGTAGCCCTCCAGCCACACCAGCGACTCCGGCCGGTACACCCGGGTACGGAGGAAGGCCGCGATCGTGGCGGCGTCGCGCGGGCTGGAGAAGTGAAGTAGGGCGGCTTCAGCGGCGGCCTGCGTGCCGTCGTCCTGGTCCTCGCCGTCGCCCGCGCCGCCGGCCCCGACGATCCGCCCGTCCTCGTCCCGCCGGACGTGGATCTTGCGCTTGCCGCTGGTGAGTGCGCGGGAGGCGAGCTGCTCGACCAGACGCTCATCATGCGAGCGCAGCCCCTGGAGGACGGCTACAAGAGGGCGGAACGAGGCGGAGGCGACCATGTCGGTGGGGTCCTCGCCTGGCTCCAGGAAGACCGGCACGATGATCCTGGCCACCTTCGTGCTGCCGTCCTTGTTGAGCCGGAGAGCGCGACCGATGTTCTGCACGACCTCCACCTGAGAGCCGCGGGTGTCCGCGAAGCAGACGGCCTCGACTCCGCGCTCGCCGGTGATGTCGACGCCTTCGCCGAGGACGCGGCAGCTGGCGAGGAAGGCCCGGTGGACCCGCCGGCCCGCGGCGTCGATTCCGTTGGCGAACTGGCGCAGCACCTCGCGCCGCTCGGTGACGAGGTGGTCGCCGCACAGCCATGCCGACCACACGCGGTCCGGCGGGACGTGGCGGCCGGCCTCCAGCTCGTAGAACTCCGCGTCGATCGAGGACTTCGGCAGCTGCTCCGCGGCCGTCAGATCGGCGTCCGTGGCGTCGGTGACGTACAGCTCCGCCGCCGTCTCCGGCAGCTTCTCCGCGAACGCCGCGGCCTCCTCTACCTTCTGGTGGAACGTCATGACCGTACGCAGATTCCAGGCGGCGGCGTGCTCCAGGAGCGCGGTCTGCAGCAGCGCCAGGCGCCGGCCGCGCCGTGCCTCTTCGGACTCCAAGAGCACAGGCGACGGGTCGTGGATCTCCAGGACGTCGATCTCGAACCCGGCGAGAATCTCGCGCTCGATCGCCTCCGAGAGCCCGATCTCTGCGAGCCACGCACCGTAGGTCCCGTTCGGGTCATCGGCCATGGTCGCGAGCTCCGCCTCCTGGCCGCCCGTGCCCTTCTGGGGCCGGGGCGCGGCGAGGATGCGCGGGGTGGCGGTCAGGTAGAGCCGGAAGGCCGCCGGGATCCGGGTGTTGTCGTGAATCGCCGCCCACGGCCGACCAAGATCACCAGTGGTACCGTGCGCCTCATCCACGATGGCGAGGTCGAAGCCGTCCATGCGCTGCCCGTAGAGCCGCTCTCCGCCCGCCAGGGCGGCCTCCAGCGGCCCGCGAACAGTCCGCTGACCCTCGGGAGCGTCGACGTCCTCGCGGTCCACGAGAGAGGCGTACGTGGCGAACACGACCACGGGCCCGGACCCGGCCGACAGTGCGAGCTGGATCGGGTTGGTCGTGGTCCGCACCCCGAGCTGTTCCAGGACGTCGTCCTTCTCCAGCGAGCACACCGCGACCATCGGCGCTCGGTGGCCCACCAGACGCCACGCCTGGGCGGTCTGTACGAGCAGATCCAGGGTCGGGACGGTCACCAGGATCCGGCCGTCCGCGAACGACTCCAGCGCGCACGCGGCGGCCGTGATCGTCTTGCCTGAGCCGGTCGCAGACACGATCGTGCCCCGCGCCCCCTGCGGCGGCACGGATGACCTTGCAGGGAATCCGACCCATGCACGGAAGGCAGATTTCTGATGGACCTGGTGTTCCCTGAGTGAGATGACGTGCATTTTCTGGTTCCCTTTTCCGGGGCGGACTTCAGCTTGCCGGGGCGTGAGGTTACTTCGACGGTGTGCCGAAGTCGTCAAGTCCTCTGAGCCCCCACGAGTCCAGTCCGGCGTAGATCGTGGCGGTCTGGCAACGCGGTGATTCCATGATCTCGGCTTCGCCGCGGTAGACAGCGACCAGCGAGTCGGTGCCGCGCCACCAGGCGTCCGCAAGGCCAGCGACCTCTGGCACGACCTCGAACCCGTCCAGCTCCAGATCGTCCACAGCAGCGCCTGTCAGCACCGTGGTCGTGCGCGCACACCTACGGGCGTGATCCGCCAACGCCAAAGCCTCCACCCACCCCTCGACGCTCGCATGCAAGGGCACCCACTCCCCGGCCTCAAGCCCGAACTCCCCGTTCGGACCCACCACGAACGAATACGGAAGAGCCGTACGCTGCGCACCAGCGTCGAAGAGCCAGTCAGGGGCCGGCCCTTCCGGAACGCCCCCACGGAACGCCCGAGGGCCTCCGTCATAGTGAGGAGAAGGGGAAAGGGCCAGGCCACCCCAGACAGCCTCGAAGGCGGCCACCCGATCGATCTGCCCGCCAGGGATCCCATGCTCCAGCCCCCAAAAGGCCCTGGACCGCTCGACATCACCCCGACCGGTCCAGTAGCCGTGGCACCCAATAAAGTACTGCGCTCTGCGAGTAAGCCCTTCAGGGATTCCCTCGTTGATCGACATCTCCCCCTACTCTCTTTTCGCCAAAGGTACTCCACATACGGCTTTCCCTTTTTCTGATGACGTGAGCGTGCCCCGACCGGGTGGCTGCAAGGTGTGTAACATTCTCTCCAACGCTACATGCTGCATCAGTTTGATCGCACGGTCCCCCGGAGACACCGACACGAACGAGCGATGGCAGGACCCCGGCATACTGGCCAGTCATGGACAGACGCAGCACACGACGGTTGACACTGATGGTCGACGGGGAAGCGTTCGAGGTCACAGAGCGACCCGACGAGTTGGGTACATACGACTTCACCTGGCTGTCAGGCCCCAACCCCGGATACGGCTTCACTTCGGCCGTGCAGCCGGCCAGAGCATTGAGCGAGCCGGAACTACAGTCGTCAGCCCGGGACTTCTTGAAGCAGGTGGACCCAACCACCGGACACATCGAATAACCACCCCCGGCACCTACCTCTGCAGCCAGCCAGGCCCGCGTCAGCAGGCCGAGCCGACAGCCCATACACCATCAGAAGAGTCCGCCAGGGGCGGGGGGCGCAGCGAAAGCTGCGCCCCCCGCCGCGCCGCCCGTGTGCGCAGCCCCCACGAAGCAGCCCCCCTCCCGTCGTCTAAAGCCGCCTTGACTCGTGCTCGTTTCCGTCTTTCACTCTGGGGCATTCGGCGGTCATGGACACCTCAGCGCACACCGAAGAAGCGGTCGAGACTCAGGGCGATGAGCACCACGTCATCCTCAGCGCCGATACCAACGGTGACGGCAAGCCCGACGTATGGATGACCGACACCACAGGTGACGGCAAAGCCGACCTGTACCAGTTCGACACCACCGGCGACGGACAGATCGATGTCACCATCGTTGAACGCGCCAAACAGCCCGGCATCGATCGCCTGGTCGTCGAAGGCGACGCTGGCCACCCCCAACAAGCCTGAACCCACCCCCTGCCTCTCACACACCCCCGTGCGCCCCAGGGCACCGAGGGACACGTGAGCAGCGTTCTCCGGAAAGGAACCCACCCATGCTCGCTATAGCCGCCGCCGTCCTGTTCTTCATCTCCTTCCTGATCAACGCAGCCGACATCGACACCAACGATGTCTTCTCCTCCACGAACATCACGCTCCTCGGCCTCACCGCCCTGGCCCTGCACCTCGCCGGCATCGGAGCCGCCCGCACCAGCCACACGACCACCAGCAGACGCCGACGCTGGTCCCGCTCCTGACCTCCTGTAGCCAGCCAGGCCCGCGACAGCGGGCCCCACGGCCCTGAAGGCGCAGCCGGAAGGGCCGTCAAGCGGGGGAGCGCAGCGGACCCGCTTCGCCAGGCTGGAGCGAAGCGGAAGCCTGGCAGCGGGACGAAGTCCCGTAACTCCGGGAGCGCAGCGGACGGAGCATCAACCCGACTGCGCAGCAGTCGGGTTGCGCGGGACGCGCAGCGTCCCGCCAGCGCTCCCGCGGAGCGGGAGCGCAACACCCGCGCGCAGCGCGGGTGTTCGCTCGCACATCGCGCAGCGATGTGGTACCCGCTCCGCGGG